>CBDIDQ010000017.1:0-158509 GCA_965277695.1 Alteromonadaceae bacterium | reverse complement strand
GTTCAGGCTGCGGGCAAAACTAATAGTCGTTGGTTGGGTTGTTTGGCGGATGCCGATAAATTCGACCCGTTATTTTTTAGTATTTCTGGGGTAGAAGCCAAACTAATGGACCCTCAGCAGCGCCTGTTTTTACAAGCTTGTTGGCATACCATTGAAGATGCTGGCATTGTTCCGCAACAGCTGTCTGGTAGTCGTTGTGGGGTATTTGTTGGTTGTGTTGCCGGTGATTATGGCAATTATGCCGACAGTCAAGGCATGAATGCCCAAGAATTGATGGGAGCCAGTCCGTCGATATTATCTGCTCGTATCGCCTATTTTCTTAATCTTAAAGGGCCGAGTTTGGCCATTGATACTGCGTGCTCTGCCTCGCTGGTGGCCATTAGTGAAGCCTGTAATCATTTGCGTTTGGGCAATTGTGAGCTGGCGCTGGCCGGTGGGGTGATGGTTTATGGCGGTCCTGGATTGCACATCAGTACTGCTAAGGCGGGTATGTTATCGCCTACCGGGCGTTGTTATACCTTTGATAATCGGGCTGATGGTTTTGTGCCTGGTGAAGGGGTTGGGGCGATATTGCTTAAACCCTTAAGCAAAGCGTTGGCGGATGGCAATCAAATTCATGCGCTGATCCGTGGTTGGGGATTAAACCAAGATGGCAAGACCAATGGCATGACTGCACCAAGTGGTGATGCTCAAAGTGATTTGGTGCAGCAAGTGTATCGTCAGTTTGATATTAAGGCTGACAGTCTGAGTTTGATTGAAGCTCATGGTACTGGCACTAAACTTGGCGACCCGATTGAAGTCAGTGCTTTAACCGAGGCATTTGGCCGTTTGACCGAGCGCCAAGATTACTGTGCGTTGGGTTCGGTGAAAAGTAATATTGGCCATACCCTGTGTGCTGCCGGTATTGCCGGGGTACTTAAACTGGTGATGGCATTGAAACATCGCCAGTTACCGCCCACAGTGCAGTATCAACAGCTTAATGAACATATCAATCTCGACAATAGCCCATTTTATGTCAATACCGAGCTAAAACCGTGGGATGTGCCGCTGCGCCGTGCGGCGGTGAGTGCCTTTGGTTTTAGCGGCACCAATGCCCATATGGTGTTAGAGCAGGCCCCTGAGCTAGGGCTTGAACAGGGGCCAGCTGCCAAGTCAATCGATGGCAGGGTGAGACTGCCCAGTTATCTGATGGTGCTGTCGGCCCGTAACGAAACCCAGCTTAAACAGCAGGCCAGCCAGTTATGCCAGCATTTGTCGGACACTGAGCAGGCGTTGGCTGATATTAGTTATACCTTGCTGACGGGCAGAAAACATTTTCAATATCGTTTGGCTACCGTGGTGTTCTCGCTGAGTGAGTTAACCTCGGTTTTGTCCCAGTGGTTGGCAGGGGATAACAGTCAGCTATTAACCGGCTCGATTAGAGAGAGTCAATGCGAGGCACTGGACAGCGAGAAAAATGCGGCGTTGGGTTATATGCAGATAATTAAAAAAGGCACTTCTGCGAGTCAACATAAAGATTATTTAACCGCGTTGGCGAAATTACATTGTCAGGGTTACGAGCTTGATTTCACCCGCATGTTTGATAGTTCTGTGGGCGATAAAACCCCGCGTAAAGTCTCGTTGCCGGGTTATCCTTTTGCCAAAGACAGTTACTGGATTGGGGTGAAGGATCCAATGATGCCAGCCGAGGCACAGCCGTTGAGCTATGAATCGGCAAGTAAGGAATCACTGAACCATAAACCTTTGAGCGATAAACCGCTGAGTAATGAACAGCTGACGATCAGGGTTAAGTCGATGACTCGTCCCGGGCAAAGTGATGAAGTTAAGGCTATTCATAAACGTTTTGAACAACTGTTATTGGACAAATTATGGCAGCAGCTGACGACACTTGGCATCACTATCACCGCTGAGTCAGCGGCGACTACTCGTGAGATTTTGCCATTTTATCAGCCTTGGTTTACTCAAACGGCGAGAATATTACGCACCAACGGTTTTGTCAGTGGTCTTTATCAGCCGCCAGCGGCTGAGCAACTGGCCCAAGATTGGTCACAGTTTTGCCGTGAGGATGCCGCCAAGGCGGGGCTAGAAAACCATGCGGCACTGGTCGAAGATACCCTTAATGCTTTGCCGCCAATTCTACTTGGGTCAATCCCGGTAACTGATATCATGTTCCCCAACTCATCAATGAAAAAAGTCGAAGGCATCTATAAACGTAATACTCAGTCTGATTTCTTTAATGCGGTGGTGGCTCAGGCTGTGGTAGCAATGATTGATGCCCGCTTGGCAGGTGGATCAGCACCGCGTATTCGTATTTTAGAGATTGGTGCGGGTACTGGTGGCACCACCTATACCGTATTAAATGCCCTTAAGGGGTATCATCATGCGATTGAAACCTATTGTTATACCGATATTTCTAAGGCGTTTCTGATCCACGGTGACAAAAATTATGCTCAGAACAATGACTATATTGATTGTCAGCTATTTAATATTGAACAGGACCCGGCAGAGCAACCCCATGTGCCGCAGGCCAGTTTTGATATTGCCATTGCTAGCAATGTGTTACATGCCACCAAGAATATTACCACTACCATGACCAATTTGCAGGCTATGATGAAACTCGATGGTGTGGTATTGCTCAATGAAATGACCGCGATCAACCTGTTTGGTCACTTAACCTTTGGCCTGACGACTGGCTGGTGGCTCACCGAAGATCCGCAACAACGCATTCAAGGCAGTCCATTATTATCACCTGAGCAATGGCATAAAGTGCTTAATCAGGTGGGGTTTGAACAGATTGGTCAACCGGTTAAAGATGTCGAGTCTTTGGGTCAGCAAATTATCGTTGGCCATAATTGTCGGCTGACGCCAATTAAACCGCCGAAAATCCAAGCGCCTGCCATTAAAGCGGCCAAGGTTGTGCCAGCCGTCACCGTTACCCCGGTGGCAACAGTGAGTGCAAGTGTCGCCGTTACTGGTCAAATGCTTATCGATTATGTCCGCGACTTATTACATGAGAGCATTGCTGAGGTGCTTAATATTGCCCAGAGTAGCCTTGAAGATGATGTGGCCTTTACCGACTATGGTGTAGATTCGATATTGGCGGTGAACCTGATCAATTCAATCAATCAGGCTTGCGGCACCGATATGGCTACTACTATCGTTTTTGATCAGCCGACCATTAATGCTTTGCTCGATTATATTATTGAAGAATATCATGCTCTTATTCAGCGAAAACTGAGCACTGAAGCGCTGGTAGAGATGACACCCGAAGCTGTTGCAGTTGTATTACCCATTGAGAGCGCCGCTACCGTTGTAGAGAATGTGTCTACAGCTGTGAAAAAAGCGCCTACAGCTGTGAAAAAAGCGCCTACAGATGTGGGAAAAGTGCCTGCAGATGTGGAAAAAACGCCCGCTGTTGTAGAGAGTGTGCCCGCAGCACTGCCAAGTTCGTCGGACACCATCAAGATTGCGGTTGTCGGGATGGCGGGACGTTTTCCGCAATCGGATTCAATCGCCCAGCTGTGGCAAAATCTCCGTGATGGTGTTGATTTAGTTACAGAATCACCCCGTTGGACACTGCCAAAAGTCAATGACCGGGGTGAGCCTATTTGTCATACCGGGGGATTTTTAACTGATATCGACAAGTTTGATCCACTGTTTTTTAATATCACCGGGGTGGATGCCACTTACATGGATCCGCAACAGCGGTTGTTTTTACAAGAAGCTTATAAAGCCCTAGAAGATGCTGGTTATGCCAATGAAGCGATCCAAAACAGTAAAAGTGGGGTTTGGGTGGGTTGTGAGGCCAGTGATTATGCCGACTTGTTTCATGGTCAAGATATGCCTGCTCAGGGCTTTTGGGGTAACGCGATGTCGTTGGTGGCTGCGCGGATTGCCTATTATCTTGATTTTAAGGGACCCGCTATTGTCGTGGCCACTGCGTGTTCAAGTTCGTTAAGTGCTATTCATTTGGCCTGTCAGGCGTTGCGTAACGATGAAGTATCGATGGCGCTGGCTGGTGGGGTGCTTATTCAGTCAACCGACAATTTCTTTTACCTGTGTAACAATGCCAGTATGCTGTCGCCGAAGGGCCATTGTCATACCTTTGGTGATAGTGCTGATGGTTTTGTGCCTGGTGAAGGGGTTGGCGCGATTGTACTCAAACGCCTTGATGACGCCGAAAAAGACGGTGACAATATTCAGGCAGTGATTGTCGGTTCAGGCATGAATCAGGATGGTGCGAGCAATGGTATCACTGCACCTAGTGCCAAATCACAGGAGCAACTGGAGCGGGAAGTGTGGCAAAAGTTCTCGGTGGACCCTAATGATATTCAGTATGTTGAAGCTCATGGTACCGGCACTAAACTTGGTGATCCGATTGAATATCTGGCCTTAACCAAAGCTTTTAATCATCATACTGACAGGCGCGAATTCTGTGCGATTGGTTCGGTGAAATCGAATATGGGCCATCTGGCCACAGCGGCCGGTGTGGTGGCGGCGATTAAAGTGGTATTGTCTTTAAAAGACAAACAAATTGTGCCTTCTTTGCATCATGGTAAAGGCAATCCGGCGATTAACTTTAAGGACAGCCCGTTTTATGTCAACACCAAACTAAGGGATTGGCCAGCGCCGACAGCGGGTAAAAAACGCACCGCTACTGTCAGCTCTTTTGGTTTTGGTGGCACTAATGTGCATATGGTCTTTGAAGAAGCGCAGATGCCGCCAGCAGTGGTGGTGACCCAACCGGGTTACCTGTTCATGCTCTCCGGTCGTACTGAAGAACAGTTAAAGGCCCAGACAGGCCAGTATCTTGATTACCTTAAAAGCCAATATCAGGGTGATGCTTCACCGCTGTCTCAACCAAGAACACCAGTCGATTTGGCTAATATCTGTTACACCTTGAGTGTTGGTCGCAAACATTTTGAACATCGTCTGGCATTGGTAGCCCGACAGCCAGCTGAGTTGATTAAATACCTAGAAAAGTGGCTTAACAATGGTGCGTCTGCTGCCGTGCTGGTAGGGTCTTTTACTGAGAAGAGCCGTAAAATTCAGCCCTCCTTACAAGGTTACGGCAATCAGTGTATTCGTGAGTGCCATAATCCGTCAGCCTCGACACAATACCTAGAAAACCTCGCCACCATCGCTCACCTGTATACCGAAGGTTATGATTTGGATTATGCCCAGTTGTATGATCAGCGCCATCGACGTTTGTCCTTGCCAACCACCCCACTGGCACAAGACAGCTATTGGGTCGACCATGAATCGGCGAGTGCGAGAAAACCCCAATCCGCGCCTCAAACTATAGAATCTACAGCAGCGCAGGCCGGGGTTTATGTGCTGGAGCCGCAATGGTTGCCAGTGGAGCCGCAAGCCGATAAAAATGAAGGGCAATATGACCACCATTGGATAATTTTGTGCGACAGCTTTTTGTCATCATCACCGATATTGTGGCATGACGAGGAGGTTATGCGGGCGGCGCTTCTCCAAGGTTTAGGCTTGGGTTTAAGCCAGAGATTAAGCCAGAGATTAAGCCAGAGATTAAGCCAGAGTGAACCAAGCGTCAACTGTGAGACTTTGTTTATCGATAGCGACAATCCTGCCGAAGTGTTTGAGCAGACCTGTATTGCGCTGGTCACTAAGGTCAAAGCACTGATGGAACAGGGGGCTGTACCTAGCACCCGTTTACAAGTTGTGGTGCCAGATGAAGGGCAAAACTGTTTGTTGCAGGGGCTGCAAGGTACCTTGGATACGGTGTCGCTGGAATGCCCCAAACTGACCACCTCATTGCTGGCGGTTAATCCATTGCTGGAGCCACAGCGGTTGGCCGGGCTGTTGCTTGAGGCACAAAGCCGCAAACCGTTGAGTTTGAGTCATTATCAGCAGGGTCAGTTGTATTCACCGCGTTGGCAGTCTGTGGCCGAGATGACTGAGATAACCCCAGCTCAGGCGATTAACTGGCGCTCTGATGGGGTGTATCTGATTAGTGGCGGACTCGGTGGTATCGGGTCGATTTTGGCTAAATCCATTGCTGATAATAGCAGCGAAGCCAGTATTATTTTATCTGGTCGTTCGTCGCTCGCTTTAGATAAAGAAGATACTGCCAACAAAACCATCGCGCAGTTACAATCGTTAGGGGCCAAGGTTGAATACCTCTCGGTGGATATTACCGATGAAAAAGCAGTCACTGCGATGGTGGCCGATGTACAACATCGCTATGGCAAACTGACCTCAGTGATCCACTGTGCTGGCTTAAATCGTGACGACTTTATCCTCAATAAAACCCGGCAACAAATGGCTGAGGTGCTGGCGGCTAAAACCTCGGGTTTAGTGAATCTAGATCAGGCGACTCGGGACTGTCCGTTAGATCAGTTTATTTGTTTCTCATCGGTGTCGGTATTGATGGGTAATGCTGGTCAGGCCGATTATGCAGGTGCTAATGGTTTTATGGATGCCTATGCGCATTATCGCCACGACTTAGTGCAACAAGGGCAGTGCTCGGGTCAAACCCTGACGGTAAACTGGCCGCACTGGTCAGCGGGTGGTATGACGATTGACGAGGCGACCCGAGCCGTACTCGAATCTATGGGTATGGAGTCATTAACCGCTGCGCAGGGTAATGCCGCCTTACATCGTTGTTTGGCCTTGGGCAGTCGTCAGTATGCGGTATTTTGTGGTGATCTTGAGCCGATCAGCGCATTTTTGGCGGATAAGTATCTGGCTGACCCGGACGCTCTTCACCAACCTGAACCGCTGGGTCAGACTCTTGATCAGCCGCTTGATCAGTCAATAGACCTATCAATAGACCTACCAATAGACCTATCAATCGATCAAGGCTTGTTGCTGGACAAAACCATCGACAAAGTGACTGGGCTGTTTGCCGAGGTATTACGGCTGCCAGTTGAAAGGCTAGAACGGGAGACCTCTTTTTCATCTTATGGCATTGATTCGGTGGCCATTACTCAGTTGAATCATCAGCTGAGTCAGGTGTTTAAAGGGCTGTCGAAAACACTCTTTTTTGAGTGTGATACCTTGATTGAAGTTAGTCAGCATTTGGTGCGCGAACAAGCCAGTGGTTGTGCAGTGTGGTTGGGTTTAACATCAGCAGCAAAACCAGCGCCAAAACCAGTATTAACAGCTCAACCTGAACCAACACCTGAATCAACACCTGAACCTGAACCTGAACCAACACCTGAACCTAAAACAACACCTGAACCTGAAACAACAGCTGCAACTGAACCATCAGCTACACCAGCAGTAGCTGATCAACAGATTGCCATTATTGGCCTGTCTGGACGTTATCCTGAGGCTGACAATCTCCAGCAATATTGGCATAACCTGAAAAATGGCAAAGACTGTATTGGTCCAATCCCCGATGATCGTTGGTCGTTGGATAACTTCTTTGTTGAGGATATGGATGAGGCGGTGAGTACAGGCAAGAGTTATAGTCGCTGGGGCGGATTTATCAGTGATTATGATTGTTTTGATTCGGGCTTGTTTGGTATCTCGCCACGAGAAGTACATAGCATTGACCCTCAGGAACGAATTTTTGTCGAATGTTGTTGGCAGTTGTTTGAAGATGCCGGTTATACCCGGGCGTTATTACAAAGTCGCCATCAAAGTCGGGTTGGGGTATTTGCGGGTATTACCAAAACCGGTTTTGAACTGAATAATCAGGCTCGGGGTGAGCCGGGACGGGCAGCCTATGGCCGCACTTCATTTGGTTCGGTGGCTAACCGGGTATCGTTTTTGTTTAACCTGTGTGGTCCGAGTATGCCGATTGATACTATGTGTTCGGCCTCGTTAACCGCCATTTATGAAGCTTGTGAGCATATCAAACGCGGCGATTGTGACATGGCTATTGCTGGTGGGGTTAATCTTTATCTGCATCCGAGCAATTACTTTGGCATGTGTCATGTGCGAATGCTATCACAACAGGGTCAGTGTCAGAGCTTTGGCGAGGGCGGTAGTGGTTTTGTGCCGGGCGAAGGGGTCGGGGCGATATTGCTCAAACCGCTGGCGATGGCCGAGCGTGATGGCGACCATATTTATGGTTTGGTTAGTGGTGGTGCGATCAATCATGGTGGTCGCACTCATGGTTATACCGTACCTAACCCCAATGCCCAAGCGCAACTGATTGTTAAAGCGCTGCAACAAGGCAATATTGACCCGCGACAAATCAGTTATATTGAAGCCCATGGCACTGGCACTAAGCTCGGTGATCCGATTGAGATCACCGGGTTGAGCAAAGCCTTTAATGACTCGCAGCTACATGACTCGGCTATTGCTGCTGTTGCCGCTAGCCAAAACGGTCAGTATTGTGCCATTGGTTCAGCTAAATCTAATATCGGTCATCTTGAAGCCGCCGCCGGTATTGCCGGAGTAACCAAGGTATTATTGCAGTTTAAATACCAGCAGTTGGTGCCAAGTCTGCACAGTAGCAAACTCAATCCTAATATTGATTTTGCCACCACGCCGTTTAAGGTGCAGCAACAGCTACAAAGCTGGCAGCGACCCGTATTGCAATATCAAGGTGTGGCTAGAGAATATCCATTGATGGCGGGGATCTCTAGCTTTGGTGCTGGTGGGGCTAATGCTCATGTAATTTTAACCGAGTACCGTGGTGAGCGTGATGCATTGCCAGCGTCAGCTAATCGCACTCGGCTAGTGATTTTATCAGCCAACAATGACGATACCCTGAAAACCCAAGCCCAGCGATTGCTTGATGCCATTGCGCGAGGAGATTATCAATCGTCAGATTTGAGTAGTATCGCCTACACCTTGCAAGTTGGCCGTGAAGCGATGAACCATCGGTTGGCGATTGTTGCCAGCGGGCTGGATGAATTGGCACAACGACTGCGAGGATTTGTTGGTCAAGGAGCCAGTGGTGATTGTATTTGTCAGGGTATCGCTACCAGTCAAGGTAATAGCCAAGGCGTAATAACACTTAGCGACGGGCTAAATATTAATGATTTGGGCACTCGTTGGGTGTTCGGGGCGGTGGTTGATTGGCAATCATTGTATGCTGATGAAGGGCAGCCTAAGCGGATCAGCCTGCCGACTTATCCGTTTGCCAAACGTCACTTTAAGATCACCTTTGATAATAGTGAAGTGAGTGTTACGCCTGAGCCAATTCAAAGCCAAACTCAAAGTCAAACTCAAACTCAAACTCAAAGTCAAAGTCAAAGTCAAAGCCCAGCCTTTACCCCAGGTAAAATCGCCCTAATCGATGTTAATGCCGTACCTGCGATTAAACCCGCTAGCAGTGTCAGGGTAAAAACCCGGTTAAATGATAGTCGTGTTGCAGCCGTGACAGCAACAGCACAGCCGCTCAAACCGCTGGCTGTGGTCCAAGCGACAGCAGCTAAGACGATTACCGGCACGGTGGACCAAGCGGCCATTTACCGTCAACTGGTGAAATCGCTGGAAGAAAACCTAATGATGGCGGCGGATGAGCTGGATGTGGAAAAGCATTTTACTGATTTGGGGTTGGATTCAATTTTGGGGGTCGAGTGGATCCAGCAAGTCAACAAAACTTGGCAGTTAACGCTACCGGTCACTGTGTTATATGACTATCCAACACTTAATGCCTTTGCCGCATTTATTGGTGCTGAACTAGCGACCACGGTAACGATACCTGTATCAACCCCAGAAGCAATGCCAGTACCAGCACAGTCGAAGGTGCTCAATGGCGCGAGCATTTTACAACAAGTTTACGATGGGACTGTTGACCTGAATACGGCCAAACAGGCACTACAAAATCAAGATAATAGATGAGGAAGACAATGAATTCAGCACAAGTATTTGACGTGATATGTGAGCAAATTACCGAAGTATTGTATGAGCTTGAAGGCCAGACCTTTAAAAAAGAGGACTCGCTGGTGTCTTTGGGTGCCAACTCGATAGACCGCTCTGAAATATTGATGATGACCTTAGAGGCATTAGACTTGCAAATTCCTTTGGTGGATACCTTTGGACCTAAAAATATCGGTGAGTTGGCTGAGCATTTAGCGGCCAAACTTTAAGCAACTTGATGACAGAGGCGAGAACATAATGACTATTGAAGTTGGTATCGAAGCAATGAATTTTTTTGGCGGTATGGCTTGTCTGGATGTCAGGCAGTTGGCCGAGCACCGTCAGTTGGATACTGCCCGGTTTGAAAATTTATTGATGAATGAAAAGACCGTGGCATTACCTTACGAAGATCCGATCACCTTTGGAGTGAATGCAGCCAAACCTATCATCGACAATCTCAGTGATGCAGAAAAAGATCGGATTGAAATGGTGATCACTTGTTCAGAATCAGGGATTGATTTTGGTAAGTCGATGAGCACTTATATGCATGATTACCTCGGGTTAAGCCGTAATTGCCGTTTGTTTGAACTTAAACAAGCCTGTTACTCTGGCACTGCCGGATTTCAGATGGCTGTTAACTTCATTTTGTCGCAAACCTCCCCCGGAGCCAAAGCCTTAGTGATCGCCACTGATATCTCTCGTTTTACTGTGGCCGAAGGCGGCGAAGCATTATCTGAAGATTGGTCATTTGCCGAGCCTAGCGGTGGTGCCGGTGGGGTGGCCATTTTGGTCAGCGAAACCCCGTCTATTTATCAGGTGGATGTTGGGGCCAATGGTTATTATGGTTATGAGGTGATGGATACCTGTCGGCCTATTCCAGACAGTGAAGCTGGTGATGCCGACTTGTCATTACTGTCTTATCTCGATTGCTGCGAAAACGCCTTTTTGGAATACCAGCGACGGGTCGACAATGTGAGCTACCAGGATTCTTTTCAGTATCTCGCTTTTCATACCCCGTTTGGCGGTATGGTCAAAGGCGCACATCGTACCATTATGCGTAAAGTGGCCAAAGCCAAACCCCGGGAGATTGCCGCTGATTTTGAAGTCAGGGTTACCCCTGGATTAGATTGGTGTTCCCGGGTCGGCAATATTATGGGCGGTACGGTATTGTTATCATTGATCAGCACTATCTGTAATGGTGATTTTTCGACCCCGAAACGGATTGGTTGTTTCTCTTATGGTTCAGGTTGCTGCTCGGAATTTTACAGCGGGGTAGTGACGCCACAAGGGGCAATGCTGCTGCGTGATGCCGGTATCGAACAACACCTTGATACCCGTTATTCCCTCAGCATGAGCGAATACGACGATATGCTGATGAGCAATCATAATATTTCTTTTGGCACCCGCAATGTTGAATTTGACTTAAATGTGTTGCCCGGGGCGATTAATAATCTTGCTGGCAAGCCACGTTTGGTGTTAAAGCGGATTAAGGAATTTCATCGGGAATATGTATGGATATCCTAAATGAAAATGGTCAGCCATTTGAGACCATTAAAGTCAGGGTAGAGGATAATCTGTGTTTTATTCAGCTGTACCGCCCTGAGGCCAACAATACCATCAATAACCAAATGCTGCTGGAAGTCGATCAGCTGTATACGGCGATGCAAACTGGTGAGGTGAGTGTGATGATCCTCGAAGGTTTGCCCGAGACCTTCTGCTTTGGCGCTGATTTTAATGCGCTGGCAGATTCACAGCAGCCGCAGCATAATGATCCGCGATTTTTGTATGACCTGTGGTACAAAATTGCCACCGGCCCCTATATCAGCGTGGCCCATGTGCGCGGCAAAGTTAATGCTGGTGGCGTTGGTTTTGTCGCCGCGTGCGACCTAGTATTGGCCGATGATAGCGCCACCTTTGCCTTGTCCGAGATGCTGTTTGGACTCATTCCCGCCTGTGTGATGCCATTTTTAATCCGTAAAGTGGGTTTTCAAAAAGCCAACTTTTTAACCACCACCACCCAAACTATTGGCGTGGATAAGGCGGAGCAATGGGGTTTGGTGGATGAATATCAGGTCAATAGCGTCAACTTATTGCGTAAACATTTGGTGCGGTTGCGCCGCCTGTCGAAAAAAACCATCAGTCGCAACAAAGCCTTTATGCAACAGATCCATCCGCTATTGCTAGAGGCCAAAGAGGCCGCGCTGGCCACCAACTTAGCGGTTTTTGGTGATCAGGAAAATCAGGCGGCTATTCGTCGCTATGTACAACACGGCATTTTCCCTTGGGAAAAATAACGCGTTAAAGAGAGACTATTGTGAATATTGACCAGATACTAGCAGACCTTAAAGCCCATCGGATCACCGTGACCGAGGCTGAACAACTGATGCAAACGGCCACTGATACTGGGGCTGTTGTACCAGTAGCTGTTGCACCAGTATCAGCGGATCAGGCCGAACACGTTGCAGCCATTTTGGCCAGCACCTTGGCTAAGGCCCTGTGTATGGATGATTTTGAGGTTGAGTTGGATAAGTCGTTTATCGATATGGGTCTAGATTCTATTATCGGGGTTGAATGGACACGAGATCTCAATAAGGCGTTTCCCCTTGAGCTGCCGACCACTGTGATGTACGACTATCCAACCATCAGTCAATTGCAGCACTATATTCTGAGTCTGTTGCCAGCGGAGGGATCAGCCGCAGCTGCGCCTGTTGCAGCCGCTATTCCAGCAGCTATTAAAAAAGCGCCAGCGCCTGAGCCTGTGAATTTGGCCGAGCAGGCGGGATTGGTGCTCAGTTCAGTGCATTTGCTCGACGAAATTCAACTGGCTCACTGGCAGTTGCCACCACCGGGGGCAGATGAAGTCTGTGTTCGGGTCAAGGCATCGGCGATTAATTTTCCCGATGTGATGTGTATTAATGGTCTCTATCCGACCATGCCTGATTATCCCTTTGTACCTGGGTTTGAAGTGGCTGGTATTGTTGAACAGGTTGGCAGCAATGTCAGCGAGTTTAAATCTGGCGATGAAGTGATGGCGGTGACCGGTGAGCAAATGGGTGGCCATGCCACCGAAGTTAATGTGCCGGTAAAAAATATCGCACTGAAGCCGGGCAATATCAGTTTTGAACAGGCTTGCAGCCTGCCGGTGGCCTTTGGCATTATCGACCATGCTTTTGGTTTGGCTCAGCTGGCTCAAGGTGAAGATGTGCTGATCCAAACGGCCACTGGCGGCTGTGGTTTGGTGGCGTTGCAGCTAGCCCGATTACGCGGGGCCAACTGTTGGGGCAGCTCTAGCCGAGCTGATAAACTGGCGATTTTACAACGACTTAATGTCAAACATGCGATCAACTATAAAAGTACTACACCTAATACCACAGCTAATACCACAGCTAATGCCACAGCTAATACTACGACCTCTGGATTTGACCATGAAGTGCTTAAGCTGAGTGGCAATCGAGGGGTTGATGTGGTGCTTAACATGCTCTCGGGTGATGCCATTCAGCAGGGGTTAAATTGTTTGGCCGCTGGTGGTCGTTACCTCGAAATTGCCGTTCATGCTTTAAAAACCAGTGCCAAGCTGGACCTGTCCAATCTGCTGCATAACCAGTCGATCCATAGCATGGATTTACGTCGTCATGCGCTGGCTAGCGGTGCAGGGGCCAAACCCTCACTACTGCGGATGGCCGAATTACTGGCCGCGCAATTGATAGTGCCGATTGTCTCTCGGGTTTATCCTTTTCATGCGCTGACTGAAGCGTTGCAATATGTTGGCCGGGCCGAGCATATTGGCAAGGTGGTGATTAGCCATGACTGTGAACAGATGCGCGATAATACTGAGCAGTGTATTGCTGATATGCAAGCTCAGGCGCAACGGGCGGCATTGTACTGTCAACAAGGTCAACAGTCTGTTGCGCCAGCTCCTGCGCCAGCTCCTGCTCCTGCTGCAACGCCGACACTAGCTGCAACGCCGGCCAAAGCGGATAATGCCATTGCTATTATTGGTATGGCCGGGCAATTTCCGCAAGCACCGAGCTTGGCAGATTTTTGGCAAAATATCGCCGCTGGGGCCGATTGTGTTACTGAGGTACCTCAGTCGCGCTGGTCTAACAGTGACTATTATGATGCGGATCCGCAGGCGCTGGGTAAAACCAATTGCAAATGGATGGGGGTGCTTGAAGGAGCCGATTTGTTTGATCCACAGTTTTTTAATATTTCGCCTAATGAAGCGCCATGGATGGACCCGCAACAGCGCTTATTTTTACAAAATAGCTGGCACTGTATTGAACAGGCCGGAATTGATCCCGCTAGCCTCTCAGGCAGTTTGTGTGGGGTATTTGTTGGGGTTGCCCCCAGCGATTATGCCCAAGTGAATGATAATAAACACTTGTGTGCCAATGGTTTGACTGGTCGCTCCTTGTCGATTTTGGCTGCACGTATTTCATTTTTTCTTGACTTGCAAGGTCCTTGTTTAACCCTAGATACCGCTTGCTCATCGAGTTTGGCCGCAATTGCCGAGGGTTGTAATCATTTGGCGTTGGGCAGTTGTGATACCGCGCTGGCGGGTGGGGTTAATGTATTGGCCAAACCGTCATTGCATATTATGACCGCCAAGGCTGAAATGCTGTCACCGGATGGTCGCTGTTTTACTTTTGACCACCGCGCCAATGGTTTTGTGCCGGGCGAAGGGGTTGGGGTGGTGCTGCTAAAACGGCTTGATGATGCCCGGCGAGATGGTGACACCATTGCGGGTATTATCCGTGGTTGGGCGATTAACCAAGATGGTAAAACCAATGGTATTACCGCACCAAGTGCGCTGTCACAGCGCCGACTTGAACAGCGGGTCTACCAAAATAATGATATTAATCCTGCAACCATTACTCTGGTAGAAGCCCATGGTACCGGCACCAAACTTGGCGACCCGATTGAAGTCAGGGCGTTAACCGAAGCGTTTAAATCCTCGACTGATAAGCAACAATATTGTGCCTTGGGTTCAGTCAAAAGCAATATTGGTCACAGTGTCGCCGCCGCCGGCGTATCCGGGGTGATTAAACTGTTACTGGCCTTTAAACATCGTCAGTTACCACCAGTGGCCAATTTTGCGCAACTCAATCCACACATCAATCTCGACGATGGCCCATTTTATATTAATCGCGAACTCAAACCCTGGACAGTGGCTCCCGGACAGGTGCGCCGGGCCGCCATCAGCTCATTCGGTTTTAGCGGCACCAATGTGCATATGGTGCTAGATGAGGGGCCACAGCCTGAGCGTCAGCATCGACCGCAGGCGGCTTATTTGGTGGTATTAAGTGGCCGAATTGCGCCGCAGCTGCAACAGCAGGTGGCGCAATTGTTGCCAACGCTGTCGCCCGAGATTGACTTGGGCAATCTCAGTTATACCCTAGTGACTGGCAGAAAAGCCTTTAGACACCGGTTGGCGCTGGTGGTGACATCAATCCACCAGTTACGCCAACAGTTACAACAATGGCTGGATACTGGCACATCAGTCGGGGTGCTGAGCAATGTCTGTAAAAATGGCAAGATCACCGAGGACCCGGCTTTAACCGCCACTGCCACGGCGGCGATTGAACAATGTCGGCAGCAGGCTGATATCAACGGACTAACCGCCATTGCCGAGGCGTTTGTTGAGGGTTACCTGTTGGAGCTGCGCAAATTATATGCTGGTGATTATTGGCGTTTGTCATTGCCTTTATACCCGTTTGCTAAAAATAGCTATTGGGAGCCTGAAGCGCTGACCGAGACCCCAAACCAGCCGTCAGCAGTGCCAGCACCAATAGCAGCACCAATAGAAGTACCAATAGAAGTACCAATAGAAGTACCAATAGAAGCTCCAGTTGTTAGGGCTGTTAAAGCGGTGCCGTCGTTGGCAGTGATCACCACTCGTTTGGTTGATTTGGCTAGTATTAAAGCGTGTACAGCGGCTTCAATCAAACGAGTGAGTATCGCTTTGCCACCTTTATCGGTTGATTTGTCAGCCCCTTTATCGAATGCCTCAGCGTCTGCTATAAAAGTCAGTTTATCTGACCTAGAACAGGGTATTTATGCCCTGACCATTGAGTGTCAGGGCGAGGGGTTAGCACTGGCTAGTTTGGCCAGCCAATTGCAACAACAGTTTGCCATTGTGGCAGCACAAGACAGCGCCAAAGTGATCTTGCTCCAAGGTCGGGCGGACGGTTTACTCGGTAGCAATGATAATCAAGCGATTAAAGATAGTGATTATGTCCGGTTACATCAGCTGATGCAGGATTGTCCGTTGCCAGTGATTGCGCTAATGTCGGGTCGCAGCGGTTATGCTGGTTGGTTGCTGGGCAGTGTGGCTGATTTATTGTTGGTTAGTGACAGCCATGAGCCGGAAAATAGCCATGAGCCGGAAAATAGCCATGAGTCGGAAAACATTGGCTATAAATGTTGCGATGAACCAAAACAACAAAATTGGTTTAATCTGCGTTTTGGTTCTAATCCTGATCATAGTCAACGATCACTAGTGCAATTGGGTATTCAGTTGGTGGCCGCCGATGCCATTGATGCGGCGGGTTTAGCCATGGCACAAGTATTGGCTGCGATGCCAAGAGTGTCACTGAGTGAGCTTAAGCGTCATTTTGCTCGTCCTGGTGCTGCCTTGTTGCAGGGACTGCCATTGAGCGATGAACCGCTGGCAGTAGTTGATTTACAATTGAGTCAACAAAATAGCTGGCTGGAATTGGCCGCTAAAGAGGCTAATCTGAGCACTCATATCGGTGCTAATTTAGGCGCTAATTCAGGTGCTAAAAGCATCGCATTATCCTCTGCGGTCGTGACACTCACGGCCAGTGACAATGGCGTGGTGTTTGTCGGTTTAAACGATCAGGCTAACAAAAATATGCTCTCTGCTGACTTGGTGGCGGGTATTGGCGAAGCGTTTGAGCATATTAATGCTAGTGACCAATATAAAGTAGTGATTATCAGCGGTTATGAGCAGTATTTTTCTTTGGGTGGTACCAAGGCGGGGTTGACTGCAATTGTGCACGGTGAAGTTAAGTTTACCGATACTCAGGTATACAGTATTGCACTGCAATGTCGTTTACCGGTGATTGCAGCGATGCAGGGTCATGCCATGGGGGCCGGTTGGTCGATGGCGATGTATTGTGATTTTGTTATTTTAAGCGCCGAAAGTATTTATATTAGCCCCTATATGGGTTACGGCTTCACCCCGGGTGCCGGGGCGACGTTGGTCTTTCCCCAGCGTTTAGGCAACGATTTGGGCCGTGAAATTCTGTTTACCTCGTTGGAATATAGTGGTCAGGCATTGCAGTCTCGGGGGATTGATTGGCCGGTGTTACCGCGTGATCAGGTGGTTGATTATGCTTGGACCGTGGCCAATGGGTTGGCGCGATTGTCCCGGAGCAGTTTAATTGAGCACAAAGACCGTCAGTGCCAGCATTTACGTGGTTTTGTCAATCAAACCTATCAGCTTGAAGCGGCGATGCATGAACTCACTTTTATCGGTCAACAGACGGTTTTGGACAAGGTGCAACAGCAGTTTGTTGATAATGATACCGCTACCGGGGTTGAAGCTGAGGTTAAAAACGAGGTTAAAACCAGCGTAGAAACAGCGGGAGTGGCGCACGATTTAGCGGATATTACCGCTACCTTGCGGGATACTTTGGCCGCTCAGCTTGGACTTGAAGCTGATGAAATTGAAGATGATCTGCAATTTATCGACATGGGACTCGATTCTGTGGTGGGCGTCACTTGGATCCGCAAAATCAATCAAAGTTATGATCTGAGCATTGCGGTGACCAAGGTCTATCAATATCCTACTATTGCTGATTTTGCTGCTTATTTGGTTGCACAGTTAAGTGTCAGTCAGGGTAATGTCGCGCCAGTAGCCACCGCCCCTGAATCAAAAGCTGAATCAAAAGCTGAACCAAGAGCTGAACCAAGAGCTAAGCAAAGTGGGCCTGATGAGGCTGAGGTGGTGAGCCTATTACGCCGCACTTTGGGTGAACAGCTGGGGCTGGACGATGATGAAATTGAAGACGATATGCAGTTCATTGAGATGGGGCTGGATTCTGTGGTTGGCGTCACTTGGATCCGCAAACTTAATCAGCTATTTAACCAGTCCATTACTGTCACCAAAGTGTATCAGTATCCTACCATCGCGGAGTTTGGCCGTTTTATTCAGCAGTTGGGAGTCGCAGAGACTGAACAGTTAGCATCCAAAAAAGAAACTAAAGCGGTAGCAACAGCAGATAACAGTAAAAGCAGCGCAAGCGGGGTCTTTAACCCGTTTTTAACATCAGCGAATAAAGTGGCACCACCAGCTGAGCCGCCAAAATCAACGGCTCAGGCTGTCATTACCCCAGCGGCCACCATTACTCCGGCGGCGACCATTAAAGCGCCAGCAAAACCTGCGGTGCAGCCAGCAGCAAAAGCCCAAACCGAGATAGCCGTTATTGGTATGTCTGGTTTATTTCCCGAAGCCGATACGGTTGAGCAGTTATGGCAAAATATCCTCGAACAGCGTAATAGCGTCAAAGAAATTCCATCATCTCGCTGGTCGATTGACCAGCATTATGATGCCGATCCTCAGGCGGTGAATAAAAGTTATAGCAAGTGGATGGGGGCATTGGCAGGGGTTGACCAGTTTGATCCGCTGTTTTTTCAAATCTCACCTCAAGAAGCCAGCCAGATGGATCCGCAACAACGATTGTTTTTGCAATCTTGCTGGTCGTGTATTGAAGCGGGCGGTTATAACCCGGCTGCGTTGTCGGGCAGTTTATGTGGGGTTTTTGTTGGTTGTGGTCCTAATGATTATGGTTATGACTTGCCAGAAGGCGAGCAAATGAATGCCGAAGGCTTAACCGGGGCCAGCAGTTCAATTTTGGCTGGTCGGGTCAGTTATTTGCTTAATCTGCAAGGTCCTTGTGTCGCCCTTGATACCGCTTGTTCTTCATCTTTGGTGGCCATTGCCTCGGCGTGTGATTCCTTGTTATTAGGTAATTGTGATAGCGCTCTGGCTGGTGGGGTTTGTGTTATGGCCGGTCCGACGATCCATATTATGACCAGTGATGCGGGCATGATGTCAGCAGATGGTCATTGTTACAGCTTTGACAGCCGGGCTAATGGTTTTGTCCCGGGTGAAGGGGTTGGGGTGGTGATGCTGAAGCGATTGGCAGATGCACAGCGCGATAACGACAATATTATTGGTCTAATTAAGGGTTGGGGCACCAATCAAGATGGTAAAACCAATGGTATTACTGCGCCTAATCCAGAGTCTCAGGCGCGGCTGGAAAAACAGATATATCAACAGTTTGAGATTAACCCGCAACAGATCCAACTGATTGAAACCCATGGCACTGGCACTAAGCTGGGCGATCCGATTGAAATCGAAGCCTTAATTGACAGCTTTGGTGGCCAGCACCATGACCAACCTTATTGCGCTATTGGTTCGGTTAAATCTAATATTGGCCATTTACAAGCCGGTGCCGGGGTGGCCAGTGTGATCAAAGTGTTGCTGGCATTAAAACATCAACAGTTACCACCGACGGCTAATTTTAATCAGCTTAATGAATTTATTAATCTCGACAACAGCCCGTTTTATGTCAATACCCAAGTGCAACCTTGGCAGGTGGCTGATGGCGAGGTGCGTCAGGGGGCCGTTAGTGCCTTTGGTTTTAGCGGCTCTAATGCCCATATGGTATTGGCCGAATACGTTTGTTCACTAGCACCAGAAATACCTGAGATTGCCAGCAATGAGCGGGCCTTGATTGTGTTGTCTGCCAAATCTGCCGCACAGCTGAAAACCCAAGTGCAGCAGCTGCATCAGTACCTGACAGACCAGCCACCAGCCGATGACACCCTTGATAGTAAAAGGTGGTTACAGCGTATCGCTTATACCCTGCAAGTGGGGCGACAACCAATGAAACACCGTCTGGCGGTGATCACTGACAGCATTGGGGCGTTAACCGATTCATTGCAAAATTATTTAAATGATGGTGACAGTAAAGCTACCATTGATAATTGCCAAGGTGGCACGGTGAACAAATCAAGGCTGCCGAGGCCCGGGTTCAACATCAAGAACAACAATTGGCGTTGCCACAGGCGATAACAGTCTGGCACGAGCGGCAGCAACATAAACCTTTGGTGGATTTTATGGTTGGCTGGCACCGAGATAGACTGGGCTGGGTTATATGCCAAGTCACCGCAGCGGATTAGTTTGCCAACCTATCCATTTGCCACAGAAGGTTACTGGTTACCCCGTGCCAGCACAAAAACAACAGAAACAGCCGCAATAACCCAGGCTCAACCGCCGCAGGTGGCTCCGGCACAAAGCACTTTGGTCAGCGATAACTGGTTACATATCAACGAACAATGGCAAGCGGCAACGCTTGAGCTTAGCGCTAGCCAATGGCAAGACAAGGTGAAAAACAAGGGCGCACAACGAGTGCTGATTTTGTACCATCAGCTGGATGATTGTCAGGCGATGAAACAGCAACTGGCACAACTTTGGGGTGCACAGGCCAAGCTGTTATTGATTGATGCGTTGGCATTGAATGATGGCAGTAAAACCCTTGATTATCTGGCGGCGTTGCAACGGGAGACGGCCCCGGATGTGGTGTTTTATTTTGCTCCAACAGCGGCACAATGTGCGCCAATGCAGGCATTAGAACAGCTGTTTTTGCAAGCCCAAGCGTTGATGAAAGTGGCCAGCAGCCGTATTTGTCAACTGTATTACTGTTTTCATTCAGCGGACGGTATGGATGCGGTGTATCAACAGGGGTTGTCTGGTCTGTTTAGGGCGATTGCGATGGAACAGCCAAGCCAGCTTTACCGGACTATTGAAATGACAGCTGAAATGACAGCTGAAATGACAGCTGAAATGACAGGTGGATCTGACCATCGTCAGATTGTCGAGCAATGGCTACATTTCGATACTGCCGGGATATTAGCACCCCAGCTGCCGATGGTTCGCTTGCAGCGCTCACAACAGCCGCAGCGCTCACAACGCTATATCACCAGTCTTAATGAACAGCCAGTCCCTGCCAAGGTTAATCATGATGCTGCTTTTAAAGCTGGTGGCACTTACCTGATGGTCGGTGGATTGGGCGAAGTGGCACAGCTGGTGTGTCAGCAACTGGCTCAGGCGTATGCGCCGCGACTGGTTATTCTGTCGCGTCGCACAGCTGATGCCGGGGTTGAAGCCATTTTAGCGGCGATCCAAGCCGCCGGAGCGCAAGTGTTTTATTACTCGGTGGATATTACTGACAAGGCCCAACTGGAGGATGTTTATCAACAGCTTAGTGCTGATGTTGGCGCGATTGACGGGGGTGATCCATTTTGCCCGTCAGGTTAATGATCGACTGCTGGTAAATAAATCCTTTGATGAATTTGCCCGAACCATGGCGGCGAAGGTACAGGGCAGCATCAATATTGATGCAGTGACCGCCAATGAAGCGCTGGACTTTTTTATTCTCTATTCGTCGATGGCTGCTTTTGGCATTGCTGGGTCGGCGGATTATGGTTATGCCACTGGGGTGCAAAATGCGCTGGTGCGTCAGCGCGAAAGGCTGGTGGCTGATGGTCAGCGACAGGGTAAAAGTTTGGCTTTATGTTTTGGTCAGTGGGTGGTTGACCCTTATTCTGATCAGCAGCGTGATGCGATGTTAGCCAAAGCTGGGTTTGGTTTTATTGATTTGCCCTCGGCCTTGTCACTGATGGCCTGCGCCATTGATGGCCCGCAAGCGGTGGTTGGCATGATGGCAGTGGCTAATCGCGAACAGGTTAAATCACATTATGGTTTAGCTGGGCAGGGCAAGGTTCAGGGCAGGGTTCAGGGCAGGGTTCAGGACAGGGTTCAGGACAAAGTACAGGGCAGCCAGGATGACTTGACCCTAGCGCTGCAACAACTCAGCGGCAACGATCAACAGGCCCTCAAAAAGCTGCTCAGCGGTCAATCGGTGACACAACTCGAAACCCTGTTACAGACACTTAATTTAACTGATGGTGAGAATGATAATGACTAAAACACAATTCACCGCTCAACTGGCCAGTAAACTTAAATTGGTGCTGGGCCTAGACAGTTCACTGGTTATTGAGCCACAAGCCGATTTTGCCGATTACGGCATGAATTCGATTATCTCCGCCCGGTTCTCCCATGGTTTGTCTGAACTGTGTTGTATCGAAGTTACCCCTAAAGTGATTGTTGAAAATGATACCCTGGGACTGTTAAGTGAGCATTTATGGCCGTTATGCCAACATTTGGTGAAGCTTGAGCCTAGTAAACAGCTTGAGCCGAGTAAACAGCTTGAGCCGAGTAAACAGCTTGAGCCTGAGCCAGATAAACAGCCTGAGGTCATCAGCTCAGCAGACAATAAAGCTCAACTGATTGAGCAGATCATGGCGGCGTTGGCCGCTGCGCCTGCACCAGAATCAGCACCAGAGCTAAAACCTCCATCACCATCAAAACAGACCGCTGAACCAACGCCACAGCTGCCCGGCAAAGCTGCGGTGGGTCATATGGATTTTAGTTTTATCTTTTTTTCTAGCAACAGCAAACAGCGTTTTGACCGACCTTATGATTATGTCAGTCAAATTGCCCGGGCGGCGGATGTGAACGGTTTTAAGGCGATTTGGATCCCCGAGCGTCACTTTTCTGAATTTGGTGGTGCGTTTCCGGATCCGGTGGTATTGCTGACCCATTTAGCTAGCCAAACCCAGCAGTTACGTTTGCGTTCAGGTTGTGTGGTATTACCGCTGCATCATCCCACCGAGGTGGTGGAGTCTTGGGCGATGCTAGACCAGCTGTCTAATGGCCGGGTGGATATGGGGTTTGCTAGTGGCTGGAATGCCAATGATTTTGTTAGCTCGCCAGATACTTTTGCCGATTTAAGAAGCTGCTGGTTTGAGCGTATGGGCCAGGTGGCTAAACTGTGGCAGGGCCAAAGTTTGTCGTTTTATAACGGCAAAAGTCAGCTGACCCCGGTTGCCACTTACCCGCGACCAGTCCAGCCAACGCTGAATATCTGGATGGCGGTGTCTGGTAACCCCGCCTCATTTATTGAAGCCGGTAAGCGGGGTTACAATATTCTCACCATGTTAACCAGCAAACCGGTGGCTGAACTGGCCAGTAATATCAGTTATTACCGCCAAGCCCGTCAAGAACACGGTTTTGATCCCGACAGCGGTGTGGTCAGCTTGATGTTGCATACTTATGTTCATGAAGACCAACAAAAAGTGGATGCCTTGGTAGAGACTCATTTTTTTGATTACATTAAAAGCGGGCTTAAGGGCCACGCCCAGACCATTGACCGGGTGCCTGATGAGGCCGAACTGAACCGGATTGCCGAACATTCTTACCATTACCAACGTAAAAACAGTGCATTGTTTGGTGATTTGGCCCATTGCGAGCAGGTGGTGGCCAAAATGCATCAGGCCGGGGTGAATGAAATCTCCTGCCTGCTGGACTTTGGCATTAACGAAGCGCAAATGATCGAAACTCTGCCGTATATTACCGAGCTGAAAAACCGGGTGAATGGTTTGGCCGAACAAGGTTATATTGACCCAGAGAAGGTTAATCCAAACAAGGCTGATGCAGCAAAAACCGGTGCAGAATATGCCATTATTGGCATGGCCGGACGTTATCCTCAGGCCGACAATCTCGACCAATTCTGGGACAATCTGATCAATCAGCGTAACTGCATTAGCACCATTGATGACCAACGTTATGACTGGCGGGCGGTTTACGGCAACCCTAAAACCGAACAAGGTAAAACCAATATTCAGCATTTTGGCCTGCTGTCGGATATCTATGATTTTGACCCTGGATTTTTCGCTATCTCTAAACGTGAAGGCGAATTGATGGACCCTCATGCCCGTTTGCTGTTGCAAAGTGTTTGGCAAAGTATTGAAAATGCCGGTTATGCGCCGCAAAGCTTAAACCAGAGCAAAACCGGACTGTTTGTGGCATTTTATAATAATGAATATGGCGCATTACTGGGTGAACTGGAGGTCGAAAAATCCAGTGAACCTTATCTTGGCACCACGTTAAGCGGCACTATCAAGGCTAACCGCATCTCTTATATTTTGGGCTTAAATGGCCCTAGCGAAGTGTATGATACCGCTTGTTCTAGTTCATTGGTGGCATTACACCGGGCCACTCAGGCCATTGCGGCGGGAGATTGTGATCAAGCCCTAGTGGCTGGCGTCAGTTTATTGCTGACCGCCAACCGGGTGGTGTCGTTATCAAAAATGGGCATCTTAAATGAAAGCGATATTTGCAATCCGTTTTCTTATCCAGCCAATAAAGAAGTGATTGGCGAAGGGGTGGGTGCACTTTGGGTTAAACCGCTGGATCAGGCGATGGCCGATCAGGATTATATTTATGCGGTGGTCAGCGGTACCGATGTCAACCATCATGGCGACCTGTCGGGGCGTTTAACCATGCCCTCGGCCAAATCGCTGAGTGAACTGATGAGCAGCAGCTATCAAAAGCGCGGCATTGACAAAAAGGCCATCTGTTATATCGAAGGCCATGGTTCGGGCAATGACTCTGATGTGGTGGAGTTGATGGCGTTTGATCAGTGTTTGGCTGACAATCAGGATCATCAGGTACCAGTGGGGTCAGTCAAAGCCAATATTGGTTTTGGTGAGGCCAGTGGTGGTATGGCCCAGTTGGCCAAATGTGCGCTGGCATTAAACTATGGGGTGGTACCAGCGACGATCCATTTTGAGCGCGGTGATCCTAGTTTTGATTTGGCCGGGTCATCCTTGCGGATATTGACCGACAACCTCGAACTAGATTTAGCCAAAACCCAGTATATGAGTATGCTGGCTTATGGTCTTGGCGGCTCCAATGGCCATATTATGCTGCGTAATCTACAACCTGATGGCTTAACAGATCACCCTGCTCAATTGCCGGTTTACCCGATGCTGTTTTCCAGCGTCACTGCTGTGGGGTTGTCACGCTATATCGAAGATATGGCCAATCATTTGGCTAATCCATTAGTACGAAAAAGTCTTGAGCAGCGTTGTGCTCAGTCATTGCTGGCGGCCTTGTCACAAACCCTGATGGGCCGTGAGCGTCAAGATGATCAGCGACTGGTATTGCTGGCGACAAGTTATGATGATTTGCTGGATGTTTGTCGGCAGTTTATTGCTGGGGCTGGCGCTGAGAGTGATGAACGGATTGTTCAAGCCACGCCTTCGGCATTGGCACAGCAGATGGCAGAATTTGCCGATTTATGTTTGGCTGACAAACAAGTGAAAAAGCTAGCGCTGATGTGGTGCAACGGAGTGGCGGTGGATTGGCCGCAACTGTTTGATGGCATCAGGTATCTGCGTTTGGCGTTACCGACTGCACCGTTTAATGATAAAATGATGCGACTTAATCCCGCCCCGCTAAAAGCGTCTGCGCTTGGCACTAAAGAGCCAATAACTAGCTCGCCAGTCGAACAACTGCCCGGGTTAGATCAGCGCTTGCGCTGGTCAAACGACAATGCTGAGGGTAAAACTGAAGTCGAAGTGGACATTTATGCCGCCGACTATTTTATTGCACAACATGTGGTTGATGGCAAAGGGGTGATGCCTGGCGTGGGGTATTTGGCGCTGTTAAGCCATATTGCACAAAGTGTCTTTGCTTTGCCGCGCTGTACTGTCAAAAACATTGCTTGGTTAATGCCTTTTGAAGTGCCAGGCACTATGGCGACCTTGCAAGTCAGCATCGAAGCTAAAGGTCAGTTTAGAGCCTACAATATGGCGATGACCCCAGCGGTATTATGCTGTAAAGGTCAACTGGTGTTGGACCAGCTACCTGCACCGAGCGATTTCAGTGCGCAATTGAGCAGTGATAAACTGCTGCAACAAGATTTACTGCTGGGCCGTGTCGCCTATTGGGCGTTGGCCAACTCAGCTGAATCACGGCAAAGTCATGGCGCTGATATGCGCTGTTTATCGGCGCTTTATCGCCAGCAAAACCGTTGTGTTGGGGTATTACCGGCAGACCTGCGCCAGCTGATGTTAGCGCAAATTCCTTTATATGATTCGAGCTTTGGCAGTTGTCTGGGTATCAAGCTGATCACAGATCAACCATTGGAGCCATCGGTACCGTTTGCCGTTGAAGCCTTTCACCATTTAGCCTTGCCCCATACCCACTTGACCTTGTACGCCGTGGTCAGTCGCCGTGAGGGCAAGTTGCCCCGTTATGACATTAGTATTGAAGATGCCGAGGGCACGGTGTATGCGGTGTTTAACGGTTATTTTGCCAAAACGTTTGTCGCGTTGCCTGAGGCCGGGGGGATTAATTCATCTCAGCCCCAGTCTCAGCCGCAGTCTCAGCCGCAGTCTCAGCCGCAGCTCGCTGCCATCGAGCCAACCACCATTGATGTTGCAGTTGAATCTGCACCCGTTCAGAGGCCCACTGTTATGCCATCCAGACAATATTTGATTGACCTGTTTCGCCAGTCTATTGCCGACTTTCTTAAAGAAGAAATTGAAGTGGTGCCAGTGGACGAAGGGCTTGAACAGCTTGGCCTTGATTCGATTGGCATGAATGAATTGACCGACCAAATGGCACAAGCGATGCACATTGAAGTGCCTGCGACCATGATGTTTGAATACACCACGATCACCGCGATGGTAGATTATTTGATCGAAGAGTTTGACGAGGAGCTGGCGGTGTATTTTGCTGCCAATGTTGAAGCTGCGCCTGAACCTGAACCAGAACCAGAACCAGAACCAAAACCAGAACCAGAACCAGAACCAGCACCAGTAGCTACATCCGCACCTATACCGGCACCCGCACCTATACCTGCATCTATGCCTTCATCAAAAATGGCAGCGCCATCAACATCAGCACCTATCATCACCGTGGCTGCGGCATTACCTGACGCGCTTGTGCCTATTGTTAGTTCGGGTGAAAGCGCGGCGGTTGCTACCCCGACATTATCCTATACCGATGTGGCGGTGGTGGGCATGGGTGGATTATATCCGGGTGGTGATGGTGGACTGGATGATTTTTGGCAAAAAATTAAAACCGGGCAAGACTTGATTGGGCCATTACCGGCGTCGCGCCGTGTTGATGTTGAGCGCTTTTTTGCCGAGGATATCGGTGACTTACCCGGGTTATATGGTGGTTTTGTCAGCAACAGTGATTATTTTGATGCCGACTTTTTTGGCCTGTCTGATGAAGAGGTGCTGGCGATGGACCCGCAGCAGCGACTGTTTTTGGTTGCCAGTTGGCAAGCGATAGAAGATGCCGGTTATAACCCGTTGTCATTGGGTGGTAAAAATATTGGTGTTTATGTCGGTGCTCTGGCCAATGATTATTTGCAGCTGTTGATCCGCAGTGGTTTCAAGTCTGACTTTATTGGCACCGGTTGTGCCTTGTCTGGTATTGCTAATCGTACTTCTTACTTTTTGGATTTAAATGGCCCCAGTCAAAGTATGGATGCTGCCTGTTGCAGTTCGTTATATACCATTGATCGGGCGGTGACTGATTTGTCCATCGGCATTTGTGAGGCGGCCTTGGTGGGTGGTGTCAGTTATATTTGTACCCCCGATGGTTTTAATGCCTATCGCTCGATGGATTATTTGGCAGCTGATTGGCGGTGTAAAGCTTTTGCCGACAATGGCGATGGCTGGAGCAAAGGCGAGTTATTTGCGGCGGTCTTTTTAAAGCGTTACGATCAGGCAGTGGCCGATAATGACCATATTTATGCGGTGATTAAAGCCAGCGGGATCAATCATGGTGGTAAAGCGCATTTTTACGAACAGCCTAATTCTAATAAACATTTGCAGCTGATCAGTGATGTCTATAGCCGGGGTCAGCTTGACCCGCGTCAACTGATGCATATTGAAGCCCATGGTACCGGCACCGAAATGGGTGATGCGCTGGAATATAATGTGATTAGCCGGGCGGTGAAAGCCACTGGTAAAGCCCTAGGGGTTGAGTTGCCGCATAATTATTGTGCACTGGGGTCGATTAAATCCAACATGGGCCATGGTGAAGCGGCGGCAGGCATTGCCGGGTTTATTAAAACCGTGATGCTGTTGCATGACAAGGTGGTACCACCTTCGCTGCATGTCGATACCATTAACAAACACATTCGCTTGAAAAAATCACCGTTATATATCAGCAATGAAACCCGGCCATTGCCGCAGTGTCGCAATGAGGCCGGAGAGGCTTTGCCCCGTTATGCCAGTGTGCATTCTTTTAACTTCTCTGGTGCGGCTGCCCATGTATTGGTGGCTGAGCATCTTGCTGATGAGACAGCTATGGGCCATCTGGGCTTGCAGCAATTACCTTTATGTCTATCGGCTCGCAGCAGCCAAGAGCTAATCAGTTATATTAAACGCTTGCTCAGACATCTGGAGCAAAAACCGCTGGTGGCCAGCGCACTGGACAGTTTTGTCTATACCCTTAACCGTTCACGCTCTTACTTTGATCACCGGGTGGCGATGTTGGTGGGCAGTGTTGAAGAGCTGCTGCTCAAGCTTAATGGGGCTGTCGCCGATTTAGCCGCGAATAACACTCATCAGTATTGTCATATCACTGAGCAAAAGGCTGGGGCCGTCAAACAATATCCGGCGTTATCTGATAACAACGTCACTGAGTTAATGAACTTATGGTTAGCGCAAAGGCTGTTTGATTGGTCGGTGGTATTAAAACCGTTTAATTTGGCCAAACAAAGCTTGCCGACTTATCCATTTGTTAATGACAAGGTGTATTTTCCACCACTTGGCGAAAATAAAGCACCGATGCCCTTTGAGCCGCTAGCACCGCAAGCTGTTGCGAAATATGTTTCACAAGCGGTTCCGCAAGCGGCATCTCAGCCAGCGGTTAAACCTCAGCCAGCGGTTAAACCGCAGAAATCTCTGGTTAGCCGTGAACAGATTGCACAGTATCTGCGCCAAACCTTGGCTGAGTTTTTCGCCGTGCCAGCGCTGCAAATTGATTTGCGCAACCGCATCAATGATTATCCGTTTGACTCGTTAACCATTGTCAATTTGTCTGAACGGATAAACCAACGCTTTAATGTCGCCACCACGGCACCGGATTTCTTTGCCTTTACCACGCTGGATGAAGTGGTGGGTTTTATTGCCGAATGTATGGATGAAGTTGAGGTTGAGGTTGAGGTTGAAGTTGAGGCAACTCCGGTGGCAGTCGCCAAGGCAATACCGCCAGCTGAACCCGCAGCTATATCAACACCGATACCTGAATCTAAACCTAAACCGATACCTGAATCTAAACCTGAACCGATACCTAAACCGATACCTCAATCTCAATCGGTAGCCACAGCGGTGAGTCAGGCTGCCGGGCAACCACCGATTGCCATTATAGGCATCAGTGGTGCGTTTCCTGGTGCCAGTAATATCAGTGAATTTTGGCAGTTACTGAATCAAGGTCGTGATTGTATTAGTGAAATTCCGGCCAACCGTTGGGACTGGCAACAGCATCCTGATACGGTGAAATGGGGTGGTTTTATCGCTGAATTTGCCGAGTTTGATCCGCTGTTTTTTGGCATTTCTCCCCGTGAAGCCCAGATGATGGACCCGCAGCAGCGGCTGTTGCTGACTCATGTGTGGCAAGCTATTGAAGATGCGGGTTATGCGCCATCGAGTTTGGCTGGCAGTAATACAGCGGTACTGGTCGGCACCGCCAACAGTGCCTTTGATCAGGTGCTGCAACGGGCCGAAGTACCAATCGGTGGCCATTCGGCGACCGGATTATCACCATCAGTGGGGCCGAATCGGATCAGCTTTTTGCTCGACTTGCATGGTCCCAGCGAACCGATTGATACCGCCTGTTCAAGCTCTTTGGTGGCGATGCATCGTGGCGTTAATCTGCTCAACAGTGGCGAAACCAATTTGGTGATCGCCGGTGGAGTCAATACCCTGTTAAGCCCAATGGTACAATCGACTTTAAGCAGTGCCGGGATGTTAAGTGCCGACGGGGCCTGCAAAACCTTCTCCGATAAGGCTAATGGTTATGTACGCGGCGAAGGGGTTGGCATGGTATTACTGAAACGTTTGGCCGATGCCGAGGCCGACGGCGATTGTATTTATGGCCTGATTAAAGGCAGCGCCGAAAACCATGGTGGTCGAGCTAATTCATTAACTGCTCCGAACCCCAAAGCGCAAGCCCAGCTGATGGAAATGGCCTATCGACGGGCGGCCATTGATCCCCGTACAGTGAATTATATTGAAGCCCATGGTACCGGTACTGAACTGGGTGATCCGGTTGAAATCAACGGCCTGAAAAGCGCGTTTAAAACCCTTTATGATGAGTCTGATAATGCTCAAGGGATTGAAGGCTCAATTGCTTTAGGTACGGTTAAATCTAATATTGGTCATCTAGAGATTGCCGCTGGCGTGGCCGGGGTGCTTAAGGTGCTGCTGCAATTGAAACATCAGCAGCTGGCTAAAACCCTTCATGCTGAGGTGATCAATCCGTATATTCAATTAGCTAACAGTCCGTTTTATATTGTCCAGCAAGCACAACCCTGGCAGGCGGTTAGGGATGCTGCGGGTAACACTTATCCGCTACGGGCTGGGGTCAGCTCATTTGGTTTTGGTGGGGTCAATGCCCATGTGGTGATTGAGCAATACATTGCCAGCGAATCGTCTGCGGCTAATGCCAGTGCTAGTGCGCTGGGTGTGGTGGTATTGTCAGCCAAAAGTGCGGCACAATTGCAGCAACAGGCGCAAAACCTGTTAACTGCGATTGAGCTAGAACAGTACCAAGACAGTGATTTGCCCGCCATTTGTTATACCCTGCAACTGGGTCGGGATGCGATGGAATATCGTCTGGCCTTTGAGGTCGACAGCATTGAGGCGTTAAAACAGACATTAAACGCTGCTGTGGCCGAGCGAGAAGGTAATGATAGCTCAGCAGAAATTTATTGGGGTCAGGTGGACAACAATAATGCGATGCTGGCGGTATTTAATGATGATCCCCAGCTACAGGCGACCTTGAGTCAATGGGTCAGTAGTGGCAAGTTGGGCAAATTACTGGGATTATGGGTGCAAGGCGGCAACTTTAACTGGTCACAATTGTATCCTGAGGCTTCCTACAAGAGCGGGCCTAAACGTATCAGCTTGCCGACTTATCCGTTTGCCCAAGTCGAATATTGGTTTAACCCCAAAGTGGCCAATGCTCCAGCCCCAGTTGCAGCGCCAACAGCAGTAGCGCTGCCTGCGCCAGTAGTGGCACCCGCAGTTGTGCCACAGAGTAAGCCAAAAATCAGCCTGAAAAGCCTCGACAGTCCGGTATTGCTTAATCGTCAAACCGTGGCCAGCAAGCCGGTGCAGTTAAGTCAAACTGGCGCTACTACTATGGCATCAGTGGCATCAGTGGCACCAGCGGTACCTGTGGCATCAGCGGCAGCTGTGGCACCAGCGGCAGCTGTGGTCCAAGCACCGCCAGTCGTTCAAGCGGCTCCGGTGATAAGCCTAGGAGCATTAACCGGCAAGCTCGCTGAAGGTTTGGCCGAGGCTTTGTATATTGATGTTAATACTTTGGCAGTAGATAAAGCCTTTACTGAACTGGGGTTAGACTCGATCTTGGTGGTTGAATGGGTGCGCTGGATTAACCAGACGTTTGCCATTGAGATGCCAGTAGTGAAATTATATGACCATCCTACGGTGGTACGTTTGGCTGAATATCTGCATCCGCAAATATCTGCGCCCGCACCAGCGGTTGCCATCACCGCAACTGAGGTGATTGTTGCAGCAACAGCTGTACCAGCAGCACCAGTATCAACACCAGCAGCAGCTGTACCAGCAGCACCTGCACCTGCACCTGCACCTGCACTTGAGCGACAGCAGGTTGAGCGAATTATTCAGTCGACTTTGGCTGAGGCGGTGTATGTTGATATCAGCGAAATTGTCATCGACAAGCCTTTTGTTGAACTGGGGGTGGACTCGATTATTGCGGTAGAATGGGTGCGGACATTAAACCAGGCATTGGCGATTAATCTGCCAGTCACCAAATTATATGATTATCCTAGCGTGGTGGCTTTGGCGGGTTTTTGTTTAACCTTAATGGCGCAAACACCACCGCCAACACCGCCAACAGCACCAGCAACACCAACAGCACCAACAGCACCAACAGCACCAATAGCACAAACAACGACACCGCCAACAGCACCAACAACACCAATAGCACCAACAGCACCAATAGCACCAACAGCACCAACAACGACCCCAACAACAGCACCACAGGAGGAACCGCAGCCAAAAAAGTCACCAGCGCGTGAGCTCGCGATAGCGGGGCCTGCAGGTTTGGTGATATCGTCGGTTCATCATATTGATGAGTTGGTGTTGTCACCGTGGCAAGTGGCCGCGCCAGCAAACGGTGAAGTGACCCTATCAGTGCAGGCGTCAGCGATTAATTTTCCCGATACCATGTGCGTGATGGGGTTATATCCGACCCTGCCGGCTTATCCGTTTGTGCCGGGGTTTGAAGTGTCGGGTATTGTGACTGCCATCGGCCCCGGGGTTGAAGGCGTCGCCATTGGTGACGAGGTAATTGCGCTGACTGGTGAGGTGATGGGCGGTCATGCGCAAACGGTGAATGTACCGCTGAAAACCCTAGTGCGTAAACCGGCCAATATCAGTTTTGAACAAGCCTGTAGTATGGCGGTGGTGTTTGGCACCGTATACGCTGCATTTACTATTGGCAAGTTGGCCAGCAATGAACATTTGTTGGTGCAAACTGCCACGGGCGGTTGCGGTTTAATGGCGCTACAGCTGGCTCATCTGCAACATGCTATTTGTTATGCGACTGCCGGAAAAACCGATAAACTCGATTTGCTTAAACACCTTGAAGTACCCTATGTGATGAACTATAAAACCGAGCCGTTAGATCAGCGTATTGCTGAGCTAACTGGCCAGCGCGGGGTGGACGTGGTGCTTAATATGCTCAGTGGTGATGCCATTCAGCAAGGCATTAACAGTTTGGCAGCCAGTGGTCGTTATTTGGAGTTGGCGGTTCATGCGCTCAAAACCAGTGACAAGCTTGACTTGTCATCGTTGGTCAGCAATCAAACCATTCACAGCATGGACTTTAGGCGGTTGTCTCAGGCCAAGTCGAAAAAGGGTGACTCAGATGAAGCTCGCCAAGTGTTGCAAATTATGGTCGATATGTTGGAAAAACAACAAATCGTGCCGATTGTCTCACGTATTTATCCGTTCGCTCAAATCAAGCAGGCTTTGGCTTATGTCAGCCGGGGTGAGCATATTGGCAAGGTGGTGATCAGCCATCGCATGACTGAAATGGTGGATTGCACCGAGCAGTGTATTGCCGACTTGCTGGCACAAAAACAGCGGGCGGCATTAGCGCCAGCGTTATTTGCCGGTCAATTTGGTCAGATGCAAGCGCCAGTTCAAGCCGTACCTCCAGCTGAGCCTCAAACCCAACCTGAGCGTCAAACCCAGAGTCATACCCAGAGCTATGATGATATTGCGGTGATTGGCATGTCCGGGCGTTTTCCCAAAGCGCCGGAGCTAGCGGACTACTGGTTTAATATTGCCAATAACGTCGATTGTGTTGATGAAATTCCGCCTGAGCGCTGGCCTGCGTCGGCTTATTACCATGCCGATCCACAAGCGCCAGGCAAATCCAACAGCAAGTGGATGGGTTGTATGGTGGACGCCGATAAGTTTGATCCGCTGTTTTTTGCTATTTCACCAGCTGAGGCGTTGCAAATGGATCCGCAGCAGCGATTGTTTCTTGAAGCCTGCTGGCTGGCGATTGAAGATGCGGCGATAGAACCGGGGCAATTGGCTGGTAGTCGTTGCGGTGTATTTGTCGGTTGTTCGGTGGGGGATTATGGTCGTTATGCCCAGGGCAACGAAATGTCTGCTCAGGCTTTGATGGGCGCAAATACCGCCATTTTGGCGGGGCGAATTTGTTATTTTCTTGATTTAAAAGGTCCGTGTTTGTCGATTGATACTGCCTGTTCAGCCTCGTTGGTGGCTATTTCAGAGGCGTGCAATAACTTGCGTCTGGGTCATTGCGAAACCGCATTGGCTGGTGGGGTGATGGTGATGGGCGGGCCGGGATTGCATATTTCTACCGCCAAGGCAGGCATGTTGTCGGCTACTGGTCGTTGTTATACTTTTGACAATCGGGCTAATGGCTTTGTTCCCGGTGAAGGGGTTGGGGCCTTGTTGCTTAAACCACTGCGCGCGGCACAGCGTGATGGCGACCCACTGCACGGTATTATTCGCGGTTGGGGGGTCAACCAGGATGGTAAAACTAATGGCATGACGGCACCGAGTGCCAATGCTCAAGTGAGTCTTGAACAGCAAGTGTATCGGCAGTTTAACCTGTCGCCGGCCTCTATCACCCTAGTTGAGGCTCATGGCACCGGCACCAAACTTGGTGATCCGATTGAAGTCAGTGCCTTGACCGAATCGTTCCAGTCGTTTACCGACAAACCCGGCTTTTGTGCCTTGGGCTCGGTGAAAAGCAATATCGGCCATACCTTGTCGGCGGCTGGCGTGGCTGGAGTGATTAAGGTACTGCTGGCGATGAAACATCAGCAGTTGCCGCCGAGTATTGGCTTTAACCAGCTGAATGAACACATCATCATGGATGATAATAGTCCGTTTTATGTAAACACTAAATTACAGCCTTGGCAGGTGCCCGACGGTGGGCCGCGCCGGGCAGCGGTTAGCGCCTTTGCTTTTAGCGGTACCAATGCCCATATGGTGTTAGAGCAGCCGCCTGAGTTGAACAAAGCGCCTGAGGCGATAATACGGCCGGGTTATTTGGTGGTATTGTCGGGTCGCAGTAAAGCGCAGTTGCAACAACAAGTGAGCCGACTACAGCAGCATCTCAAGACTCATCCTGACTTAGCTGCTGATTTAACCATTGAAAACATTAGCATTACCCTGCTTAACGGCAGACGTCATTTTCAGCATCGCTGGGCAGCGGTGGTGACCTCTTTAGACAATCTGCTTGAGACCTTACAACAGTGGCTTGCGCAACAGTTGGCCGAGCGGGTATGGAGTGGTTTTTGTCGTCAGGGTCAATGTGATGAACAGCCCGAGGTCAAAGCGGCTGCTATGGCTGCTGTTGCGCCTGAGCACAACATTGATATGAGTGCTGAGCGCTATTGCGCCGGGCTAGACACCTTAGCTGATCTATATTGTCAGGGTTATCGCTTTGATTTTACCCGGTTATTAGATGCCACCGCAGCCCGACGAGTCAGTTTGCCGGGTTATCCTTTTGCCCGAGAAAGTTACTGGATTGGCGTCGCTGCGCAGGCTGACACACCAGCTGTTATTGATCTGCCGCCACAACAACAGATAGCTGGATTGGCCAGTGATTTTGTGGCCCAGCAGCAATTGATTAGAGCGGGTTATCAAGCCGCTGTAAAACCCGCTGGAGCAGTGGTTGAACTGGCATTAAAGCCGTTGCGTCAACAGTTGCTCGACGGCGGTGACGGTGTTTTGAGCGCTAAACAGTGTTATCAACGGTTGTCGGCTCAGGGTTGGCAATTTCAACTGGACCATCAGCTGATCCGCGAAATGGTGATGGCTGGTGATCAGGCATTGGTTACCTTGTCTATTGCATCGAACCAGGTAGCCGATAATGAGCGCCATGATACGGTGATGCTCGATGGCGTATTGCAGGCGGCCAAGGTATTTTTACTCAGCGCCAATAGCGCTGTTAATAGCGCTGTTAATGGCACTGTTAATGGCGCTGGTCAATATCAGCTAGAAAAACTGCAACAACTCAAACGCTATGCCCCTTGTGATTCGCTGATGTGGCTATGGATACGGTTTGAAGAGCAACAGGGTCAGCTGCAAATGGCTATTGATGTCAGTGATGCCAGAGGGCGGGTTTGTTTGCAACTGAGCTCACTGGTGTATCGCTCAGAATCGTTGCCGAGGTTAAACGCTACTGAATCGGAAAGCGAGCCGGAAAAACAGTGGTTATATGTGGCGTCTGAATTGCAAAGCCAACCGTTGTCAGCTGATATCGACTGGCTGCAACAGCTGCAACATTATGCCGACAAGCGTATTTTGCTGGTGTATCACCATGATCAGCAGCATCAAAGCTTTGTTGAGCTATTGCAACAGCTGGCACCAGCGGCCAATTTAGCGGCCCCGTTAAACCTGACCAGCTTGAGTGCACAAACCCTCAACGAGGCGCATGATTTGCCGCAGTTACTGACGGATATCCCAGATGTGGTGTTGTTTATTGGGGTGGACCGGCAGGGAAATAGTGAAGTAAATAGTGAAGTAAATAGTGAAGTAAATAGCGCAGCTGATTTTGTCGATGAAGATATCCAAGCGGTGTTTAACCTCAGCCAATTGCTGATGCGTAAAGGCTGGGATGCGCTGATCGCTTGTTATTACATTTATCAAAGTCACGCCGAGTCGCCTGCTTTGGATTGTGCTGCCTTGTCCGGGTTTTTACGCTCGGCGGCGATGGAAAATTCTCGTCATAGTTGGAAGCTGATTGGCCTTGAGTCGATGGAGACAGCGGCGCAACAGCAGTTACTGTTGCAAGAATGGTTAAGCGACCAGCCACTGTTAAGTGAACCCGCTGCTGGGGTCTTGCCATTTAGAGAAATTCGTTACAAAACTGCGTCAGCCGAACAGCCAGCATCACGTTATGTTCAAGAACTGGTCGAAGTGACGCCTAATAGTATGGTGGCCGACACGGCCACATTTAAAATCGGTGGCTGTTATCTGCTGACCGGCGGGCTGGGTCCGATGGGCGATTTGTTATGCCGTCAGCTGGCTAGTCGTTATCAGGCCACTTTGGTGATTTTCTCTCGCAGTGCACTGGACGATAATAAGCGCAGCCAAATTGAGGCGATTGAAGCACTCGGTGGCAAGGTGATTTATTATTCTGTAGACATTAGTGATAAAGCGGCATTAAGCCAAACTTGGCAGCAGCTTAAAACTGAGGTTAGATCGCTTAACGGCATTATCTTGCTGGCCAATCAGGTGAAAGACGGCATCATCGCCAGTAAAAGTTGGCAGTCGTTTGCCGATATTATCAAAACTAAAGTCAAGGGTAGCCTCTATTTGGATCAGCTAAGTGCCAATGAGCCGTTAGACTTTATGCTGTGTTTCTCTTCGATTGCGGCATATGGGGTATTAGGCTCATCGGATTATGCTTATGCCTCGGCGTTTCAAAATGCCTTTGCCCATCATCGCAATCAGCTATGGGGTAGCGGACAGCGCAGTGGTTTTACCATGAGCTACTGTTGGGGACCCTGGACGGTGGATTATTATCTTAGACAGGAGCATGGACAACAGCAGGCTAAAAGCAATGGTGAAGACCGGGCGCAGAAGTTTGTCGCCCAAGGCACCGATTTGATCACCATTGGTGCGGCCATGGGCTTGATTGAGGCCGGACAGGCACTGGGTCATGAGGCTTTGGGGCTGGTGGCGGTGGGTGATCGGGAGACATTTATTGCTAAGTGGCTGACCCCGACCGCTGGATTGCCTGACGCTAGCCCTTTGAGTTTTGAGCAACAGCTGGCGCTTTGGGAGCAATTACAGCGGCAAACCGCTGAACCGCTGAATATCGACACCGTAGCGGCGGTGATTAGCTTTGCCGCGATTGAAAAGTTACCTTCGGCCTTGCTTGAGCGGTTATATCGATTGCTTGATGGCGAAACCGCCGAGACCATTCCTTATAAAGAGTCTGATAAAGAGTCTGATAAAGAGTCTGATAAAGAGTCTGATAAAGAGCCTGATAAAGAAGCTAATGACGCTATTGATATCACCGCCGTGGTGGCGCAAACCTTGTCTGAGGTATTGGCGTTAAATGAGGTGGACAATGAAGAACCCTTTGTAAATTACGGCATGGATTCGATTGTGGCGATGCAATTGGTGACGCGACTTGAACGGCGCTTGAGCACCAGTATTCCACCAGCCTGGCTGGTGGATTATCCCACAGTTAAGACATTTTCAGCCCATTTGCTCGGCCAAGAGCAATAGACAGATAAAACAGGCAGGTAAGCATGACACAATTAGAACAATTATTGGGCATCAGCGGCACAGCCAAACCTGAGGCTACGGCTGAGGTGACTAGCAAGCAAGCAGCCAAAGCTAAGCCGACATTCAGTTTTATTTTCTTTTCTGATGTCGACACTGGCAACAGTGATAGTGACAAATATCATTTTATGCGCGACGTCACCCAGTTTGGTGATCGGGCTGGGTTTACTGCGGTGTATCTGCCAGAGCGGCATTTTAATCAATTTGGCTCCATTTACGCCAATGCTGCGGTGGTAGCGGCTTATCTGATCCCTCAGACTGAGCGGATCCGTTTTCGTACCGCTGGCGTGACCTTGCCGTTACATCATCCTACCGAAGTGGTGGAGTGGTGGGCGATGAATGATATTTTGTCTGGTGGTCGGGTCGATTTGGGTTTTGGTTCCGGTTGGAACAAAGCCGATTTTGTCACGGCCCCAGAGAATTATGATGATCGCCGGGCCATTTGTGGTGAGCGCATCGAGATAGTTAAAAAACTCTGGCGCGGCGAAACCATAACTTTTCCGGGACCGGGCGGAGAACCGACGCCAGTCCAGGTTCATCCAAGACCGATTCAAAAAGAACTGAATGTGTGGTTATTGGTGGCGCAAAACGATGGTGCTTTTTCTTACGCGGGTGCCCAGGGCTACAATATTTTCACCATGCTTTATGGCAATGATTTAGCCGCCATGGGCAAAAAAATAGCACTTTATCGCGAGGGTCGACGCAGCGCCGGATTGGATCCGGCTGCCGGTATCGTCTCCTTAATGATGCATACTCATATCGATCAGGATATGGCGGTGGTCGAACAACGGATCGAAAAACCGTTTAAGCAATATATCAATTCGACTATCAAGGCCCATGTTAAAGCCGGTTTGGGTAAAGATAAAGGCACCGAGCAGGTTAATCAGGCTGAGCAAGACAAGATCCTCGATTATGCCTACCAGCGTTATGTGAAAACGGCGGCGCTGTTTGGCAGCGTGGCAGATGGTAAGGCCATTGTTGATCAGGCGATTGCGGTTGGGGTTGACGATATTGTTTGTCTGCTGGATTTTGGCGTCGACTATAGCGCGGTGAAATCCTCATTACCTTATTTGCAACAGCTGGTGAACGTCTATCGTTAGCCCGATCCGCACCGTCGACAAAGAAGAGTTTAATAATAATGGACAGAGCAACACAACTAAATAAAATCGAAGCGCTGATGCGACGCAAAACGACAGCCGCAGCAGCTGCACCAGTGAAAGCAGCTGAATCGGTTATAGCAGCTGAACCGGTTATAGCAGCACCAGCAGTCGCAGCAGCATCGACAGACATTGCCATTATCGGCTTGAGCGGCCAATTTCCCGGCTGTGATCAGCTGGAGGATTTTTGGGCGGCACTAGAGAACCAGCACTCGCTGATATCAGCTTTGCCTACCAGTCGATTTGACTGGCACAGTTTACCCGAAGACTATCAGGCCATGGCAGCCCATCAAGCTCCCCAATGGGCAGGACTGCTCAAGGATATTGATGGTTTTGATGCGGCCTTTTTTGCCATCGAAGATCACCAAGCGCAATATATGGACCCACGTCAACGGCTGTTGATGATGTCGGTTTACCATACCCTCGAAGATGCTGGTTATGCACCAGACAGTTTGCGCCAAAGCCAAACCGGATTATTTATCGGGGTCGAAGACAGTGAATTTGCCCAGCAACTGCAACAGGCCGGCGTTGAGGCCGGGCTGGAGAATGCACCGTCGATGATCGCTAACCGGATCGCCTATCAGTTTGATTTTCTTGGCTGTAGCGAATTTGTCAATAGCCTGTGTGCCAGTGGTGCGGTGGCGCTGCACCGAGCAGTTAATGCCTTGCGTCTTGGCGAAATCAGCCAAGCAGTGGTGGGGGCTGCTAATGTGATGTTACAACCCGAACCTTTTATTGGTCTGGCGGCGATGGGACAGATGTGCAGTAGTGATACCGTGGCCTCGTTTGGGGCCACTGCCGACGGTTATTTGCGTGCCGACGGGGTGGCCAGTGTGCTGTTAAAACCATTGGCTCAGGCCGAGCACGATGGTGACGGCATTTATGCGGTGATTAAAAATACCGCCGTCAATTTTAATGGTCAGGGTGGTTTGTCGTTTGCCACGCCTAATATCGCCGCCCATATGGCGGTGGTGAAACAGTGTTATCAGGGGGTCGATCCCCGTCAGATCAGTTATATCGAAGCCCAAGGGATGGGAACGCCAGTATCGGATATGGCCGAATGGAATGCCTTTAACCGCGCTTTGCAAGCGGTGGCACAAGATCAGCGGGTGGCATTAACCGAGGGTTATTGCCGGATCAGCACGGTCAAACCGATGCTTGGCCATATGCATTCGGCCTCGGCTTTTGGCGCGTTGTTTAAGGTGATCCACAGTTTGCGCAGTGAGCAGGTGTATGGCATTCACGGTTTCACTGAGGCCAGCAATGACCTTGATATGGAGCAGCAACCCTGCCGTTTGCTGACCCAGCCAGAAGCCTGGCCAAAGCACGATCAACCCCGGCTAGCGGGTATTCACTCTTATGGTTTGGGTGGTAACAATGCCCATTTGTTGATTGGCGAATATCAAGTGCCGAAGCCTATCAATGCGGTAGAAAAGGCGGCTGAGGGTTCACAAATTCTGCTATTGTCTGGTGCTTCCCCGGATGTTTGTCGCCAACAGATTAATGCCTTATGGCAACACTTGAGGCTACATCCTGATCATCGCTTGCTGGACTTGGCGCATACCTTACAACAGGGCCGTGACGGGCTGGCTTATCGGGTAGCCTTTGTCGCTGACAGTGTTGAACACTGGTTAACTCAGGCCCGCTCGGTTATTGATGGTGTCCGTCCTGAGGGCATGTATACACCAGATATGGACCCTGCTATAAGCTCAGACATAACCTCAAACTGGCAGGTCAAACTGGCCCAGCAATGGGTGGGTGGTGCCAAGGTGGTGTGGCCAATACTGAATGGTCAACGCTTGCACTTGCCTGGTTATCGCTTTGAACGTAAATCGTTTGCGCTGGACATTGCAGTAAAAACAGTAGCAAAAACAGCAGCAAAAACAGCAGTTAGCCAGTTAAAGACTGCACCCCGTTACCGCGAGATTGATCAAGACCCGTCACTATCGACTGTTCAGAAGTTGCAACGTTATGTTAAAGGGGTATTGGCTCAGCTGCTGCACCTAGATATCGAGGCGATAGATTCAGACAGTCCTTTTATAGCGCTGGGAATGGACTCATTGATTGGTGTCAGGTTATTGCAAGGCATTGAAGGCGAGCTGGGCATTAAACTCTCAGGCCGTCAGTTGCTGGAATGTGACACCACTAAGTTGTTATGTGAGTTAGTCCACAACCAAATGCTGCCGCCGCCAGAACCTCCACCACAAACGGTTGAGGTGAAAAGCGACGCGGACAAAATTGCCTTGCTCAACCAGTTTAAGTCTGGGCAGTTAACTATGGACGAGATTAAAAATGCGATTAAGGGGTAGTTGAAGATGACACCAGAGCAAATTCTTAAGGACTTTGAACAGGGTAAATATACCGCTGAGCAAGTATTAGCGCTGTTTGAACAGGCCGGGGATGGCGAAGCTACCCAGCTTGAACCTCAATTTGAAGCCCAGTTAGGCAGTGGCGGCGAGCACTTTGGTTTGTCTGCTAGCCAACATGGATTATGGTTACTGCATCAATTGGCTCCCCAATCAAGTGCCTATAATGTCCCATTTTGTTTGCGCATTGACCATCCGCTGGATTTAACCGTGTTGCGCCAAGCCACCGCTGAGGTGATTAACCGTCATCTGTCTTTACGCTGTGTTTTTGACAAGGTGGATGATAGCCCAGTGCAACAACCGTTGGGTTCAGTTGAAGTAGATTTTGCGCTGGAGGATGTCAGTCAGCTGTCAGCCACGGATTTGTTGGCGTTATTGCAACAACAGGCGGCGTTGCCTTTTGATTTGGCCAGCGGACCATTGATCCGCTGTAGCGCCTATCGTCATGGTGATGAACAATACAGTCTGTTGTTTGTGGTCCATCATATTGTGTTTGACGGCAGTTCCATTGCCATCTTAGTCAATGATATTTTTGCCGCTTATCTGGCGTTACTGGCTAACCTGCCACTGGCATTGCCGCCGTTATCGGCTGATTACGCGGATTTTGTCCAGTGGGAACAGGACTTTTTAGCTGCTGACGAGTCCCGCCGTTATCGCGATTATTGGCATCAACAATTGGCTGGACCGTTGCCGTTATTAACACTGGCGATTGAACATAATCATAACCCGGATATTAATGATGGCAAGGTTGCGGTGCAGGCTGATAGTCAATCTCAACGTTTAACTGCGGCACTGAGTGAGCAAATTCGCACCTTTTGCCGTGAACTCAAGATAAACCCTTCAGTGCTATTTTTGGCGGTCTATCAGCTGTTGTTGCAACGTTATAGCACTGAGCATGACATTATTGTTGGAATGCCTACTGCCGGACGACCCGAAGCCCGATTCGCTGATTTAGTCGGCTATTTTATCAATATGATCGCACTGCGCACCGAGGTGGATGAAAACCAAACGGGTAAAGACTTTTTGCGTAACCTAGCGTTTACCTTAGTGGATGGTTTGGATCATGGCATTTACCCGTTTCCTCAGCTGGTCAGTGAGTTGGCGGTGACGCGCAAACCCGGCGAGGCGGCGATATTTCAGGTGGCCTATGTCTATCAAAATAGCAGCATGGCCACTTTGGTTCTAGATGGTCACTCGCAAGATGATCAGCAGCTTAGCCAGCAAATCGGTCAACAGAGAAAGACCCTAATGGCTGCCAGCGAGATGATCAGCGAAATCGAACAGCAAGGCGAATTTAAGCTCAGCTTGGAAGTGATGGAACAGCCGGATGATTTTGCCATCAAGTTTAAATATCATCGTAACCGCTTTGATGATCAGCACATCGAAAACATGTTGGGTCATTTCAGCGAACTGTTAAGCGCACTGATCAAGCAGCCCGATTTGGCGATTGGTTTATTGCCGTTAATGTCGCAACAGCAGGCGCAACAAGCGCTGGTCCGCTGGAATGATACCGCTGCGGATTACCCTGATACGGTTTGTATTCAGCAGTTAATTGAACAGCAAATGGCGGCGGCTCCTGAGGCGATTGCGCTGGAGTTTGCAGGCGATCAATTGAGCAATAGCCAACTGAATCAGCAAGCTAACCAGTTGGCGCACTATTTACGTCAGCAAGGGGTGACGAGTGATACCATGGTGGGGTTATATTGTGAACGCTCTATTGACATGGTGGTGGGACTGTTGGCCATTATTAAAGCAGGCGGGGCCTATGTGCCGATTGAACCGGGTTACCCCAAAGATCGCATTGAATATATTTTACAAGACGCCGACGTATCTATTATTTTATCTCAGCAACAATTTAAAGCCAGCATTACCTTATTTGGCCAACAGCTGATAGTGATGGATCGGCCGGAGCAACCTTGGCATCAGTTGCCCCAAAGTAATATTGATGTGGCTGATATTGGTTTAACGCCTCGTTCTTTGGCCTACGTGATTTATACCTCGGGTTCCACTGGTAAACCTAAAGGAGTGATGGTCGAACATCAAGCTCTGGTCAATCGGGTGTGGTGGATGAACAAAGAATATCACCTGACTCGGGATGATGTGGTGTTGCAAAAGACCCCGTTCAGTTTTGACGTTTCGGTGTGGGAGTTTATCTGGCCGTTGATGGCGGGCGGTAAGTTACTGATGGCTAAACCGGATGGTCATAAAGATCCGTTATATCTTGAATCACTGATTATCGATAAACAAGTGACCAAGCTGCATTTTGTGCCATCGATGCTCAATACTATGCTCAATGTCGCCAACTGGTCGCGCTGCGACTCGGTTAAACAAGTATTTTGTAGCGGCGAGGCGTTATCGGCCGGATTAGAACGACAGTTTTTTGCCAGCGGCACCGAGGCACAATTGCATAATCTCTATGGCCCTACCGAAGCAGCCATTGATGTCAGTTACTGGCCTTGCGCCAAAGATTCTAGTTTGGGCACCGTGCCAATTGGTCTACCGATTGACAATATTGTACTGCATATTCTCGATCCACATTTGCGTCCAGTGCCTGATGGGGTACCCGGTCAGCTGTATATTGGCGGGGTGGGTTTGGCTCGGGGTTATGTTAATAAACCGCAATTGACCCGTGAAACCTTTATTGAGGACCCCTTTGCCACTGTTGACTCTGCTATTGACCCGGCTAAGGGGGCTGATACCCGACTTTATAAAACCGGTGATTTGGCCCGGCGCTTGGCCGATGGTCATATTGATTTTCTCGGCCGTATCGACAATCAGGTGAAGCTGCGCGGGTTCAGAATTGAACTCGGTGAAGTGGAGTCGGTGCTGTTATCTCATGATGGCATCGACAGTTGTGCGGTGATGGTGCGTGAAGATATGCTCGGCGATCCGCGTTTGGTCGCTTATGTGGTGGCCAATGACAATCATTTAGACGCGGCAGTGATGAAACTGTGGTTACAGCAAAGTGTACCCGAATATATGGTGCCGGGGATCTTTATGTTGTTGGACCAATTGCCGCTGACTGGCAACGGAAAATTGGACCGTAAAGCGCTGCCGTTGCCGGACAGTGATCAGCTAGCGCGGGGTCAATATATTGCCCCGGTCAGTGCCAATGAAAAAGTGTTGGCGGGCATTTGGCAAGACTTGCTGGGGGTGGCGCAGGTGGGGTTGCAGGATAACTTTTTTGATCTTGGCGGCCACAGTTTATTGGCTACTCGACTGACCGGGCAAATTCGTCAAGCACTAGATATTGAACTGCCTTTGGCTGAGGTGTTTGAACAGCCGACGCTGGCCAGCTTGGCCGGGGAGTTAGATAAATATACTTCGTTGGTGGGGGTGCCGCTGCTGTTGATTGACCGAGCGCAGCCACTTCAGCTGAGTTTTGCTCAGCAACGATTATGGTTATTAGATCAGCTGGAGCAGGGCACGGCCAACTATAATGTGCCGCTGGCGTTGCATCTGAGCGGTGAGTTTAAACCGGAGATATTTGCTCGTAGTGTCAGCTGGTTAGTGGACCGTCATGAGATTTTGCGTACTCGTCTGGTTGAGGTTGAAGGCGGCCAAGATCTGGTGCAGCAGATTGACCCGCCCGGTCAGTTTTTGGTGTCGATGGAAACGTTGGCTGAGGCTCAGTCTGATAACAGTTTGGATATCGCCGAGTTGTGTTTGGCCGAGGCCAACCGGGTGTTTGATTTAAGTGGCGACAGCTTGATCAGGGTGCGATTAATAGACTGTAGTAAAGGTAATAGCCAAGGTAATAGCCAAGGTAATAGCCAAGGTAATAGCAAGCGTAATGAAGAGGCGCAGTATCTTTTACTGATCACCCTGCACCATAGCATTACCGACGGCTGGTCGATGATGGTGTTTTTTCGTGAATTGATGCAGGTTTATGATGCCCTATGTGCTGGATTGATACCGCTGCTGCCAGCGCTAACCTTGCAATATGCTGATTATGCCGCTTGGCAGCGCAGTTGGCTCCAAGGCGATATATTGGCCAATCAACTGCAATACTGGCAGCAACAATTGGCGGGTCTTGAGCCAGTATTGCCGCTGTTGACTGACCGTCCTCGACCAGCGGTGAAAGGCTATCGGGGGGCGAGCAAACGTTGTGAGTTGTCTGCGCCGTTAACTGAATCACTAAAGCAATTAAGTCAGGCCAATGGGGCCACTTTATATATGACCTTGCTGGCGGGTTTTAAACTGTTGTTGTGGCGTTACACTGGCGAGCCAGATATTGCCGTGGGGTCACCAGTGGCCAACCGTAACCGGGCGGAGCTGGAACAGTTGTTAGGCTTTTTTGTCAATACGCTGGTGATGCGCACCGAGATCAGTGGCGAGTTAACCTTTGCGCAATTGCTGGCCCGGGTCAAAACCATGGCGTTGCAAGCCTATGGTCATCAGGATGTGCCGTTTGAACATTTGGTCGAAGCATTAGGGGTAGCGCGTAGCATGAGCTTTTCGCCGCTGTTTCAGCTGATGTTTGTGTTCCAGAATCAACCGGTGTTTGCCAGCAGTGACGCCTCGATAGCGGTGTCAAAAGTGGATTATCAGCTCAATAGCGCCAAATTTGATATTACTGTGACCCTAGAGGAGAGCGATAGCGGCATCACAGGCTTTTTTGAATATAATACCGATTTATTTGATGACAACACCATTACCCGGATGATTGGTCATTATTGCCAATTGCTTGAGGCCATTGTGAGCGCACCTGATCAGCGGCTGGGAGGCTATAATATGCTGCCCGATAGCGAGCAGCAGGCATTACTGGCGCTGTGGTCCGGGCCAAACCGGGCATTCCCGCAAGATTTGACTTTACATCGTTTGTTTGAAATTCAGGCGGCGCAAACCCCAGACAATATTGCACTGGTGTTTGAGCAGCAATCGTTAAGTTATCGCCAGCTTAATCAACGGGCTAATCAATTGGCCCATGTTATTCGTCAGCAATATCAGCTGGCGACTGGTCAAGCAATCAAAGCCGATAGCCTGATCGCGCTGTATTTGGGGCGCGGGATGGATTTGGTGATTGCGATTTTAGCGATTGTTAAAGCTGGTGGGGCTTATGTGCCAGTATCGCCGGAATATCCGCAAGAGCGGGTGCAATTTATTCTCGATGATACCCGGGCGAGCATTTTACTGGCCGGGCAGCAGCATGTCGCCGAGCTGAATAATACTGTGGCTGAGCTGCCATATCAGCCGTTATTAGTGGCGGTGGATCAACCCGGGTTAACTGATGGCTGGCCTAGTGCCAATCTCAGTCCGGTGAGCAAAAGTGGTGATTTGGCTTATGTGATTTATACCTCGGGCACTACAGGTAAACCTAAAGGGGTGTTGCAATTACATGGCAATGTGCAGCGGTTGTTTGCCGCTTGTCAGGCCGATTATGGTTTTAATGATCAGGATACCTGGGTGTTGTATCACGCCTTTACGTTTGATTTTAGTGTGTGGGAATTGTGGGGTGCGCTGTTGTTTGGTGGCAAATTGCTGATCCCCGCTGATCAGGATATCCGCGATTTTGACCGTTTCAGTTTGATCTGTGCCGAGCACCAAGTCAGCGTGTTAAACCAGACCCCCGGGGCGTTTTATGCCTTTGCTGATGCGGCATTGGCGCAGCAATTGGCGTTGCCGGATTTGCGTTACGTGATTTTTGGCGGCGACAAACTTAATATCAGCCAGCTGACGCCTTGGTGGCAGCGTTATGGTGATACTCAGCCGCAACTGGTCAATATGTACGGCATTACCGAAACCACTGTGCATGTCAGCTATAAACCGCTTTCGTTGGCACAAGCTGGATCGGCTTCGGTTATTGGTCGCGAGCTGGCGGATATGCGCAGTTATGTGCTTGACCCCTTGATGCAACTGGTGCCAGTGGGGGTGGCAGGTGAGTTATATATTGGCGGAGCCGGATTGGCGCGGGGTTATCTTAATCGCGAGGCGTTAACCGCAGAGCGGTTTGTTGCCAACCCATTTAATGGTCAAGGAAGCGAAGCAGGGAGCGAAGCGCCGCGTTTGTACCGTACCGGTGATGTCGTTCGTTGGCTGGCCGATGATCAAGGGCTGCCCACTGAACTGGAATTCATTGGCCGTATTGATGCTCAGGTAAAAATTCGCGGCTTTAGAATTGAGCTCGGCGAAATCGAAGCGGTATTGTCTGGCGAGCCGGGCGTTGACAGTTGTGTGGTGTTGGCCCGGGAAGACATACCAGGTGATAAACGTTTGGTGGCTTATGTGGTTGAAAGCGCACAAAAGCTGGATATTAGTGCGCTGAAAAGCCAACTGGCACTGCATTTGCCCGATTATATGCTGCCCTCGGCATTTATTCAGCTGGCGCAATTGCCACTGACCCTTAACGGCAAGCTTGACCGTAAAGCCTTGCCCGCCCCAGATGCCGAGGCGTTTGAACGACAAAGTTATCGTGCCCCAGTGACTGAGACCGAGCAACAGCTGGCTGAGATTTGGCAATCGTTGCTTGGCTTGACACAGGTGGGCTTGGCTGACGATTTCTTTGCGCTCGGTGGTCACTCTTTATTGGCCACTCGGGTGGTGGCGCAAGTGCGCAAAAGCTTCAATATTGATTTGCCGCTGAGTCAATTATTTATGCACCCGACAGTGGGTGAGCTGGCTGAGGTGGTACATGGATTGAGCGCGAATGACAGTCGCGATGACAGCTATCCATTGGTGGCAGTGGATCGCTTAGCACCGATCGCCTTGTCTTTTGGTCAGCAACGTTTGTGGTTTTTGGCCGAGTTTGAACAAAACAGCGCCAACTACAATGTGCCGATGGCGCTGGATTTACGTGGACCGTTAAACCTTAACGCTTTGCAGCAAAGCTTGCAAACTATGCTCAACCGCCATGAAATCTTGCGTACTCGGCTGGTCAAAGTGGGCGATGAAGTTTACCAGCAAATTCAGCCGCCTCAACCGCTTGGGGATTTTGCGCTGACGATTGAGTCTGTTGCTCAAGGCCAAACGGCTGAGGGCATCGCCGCCGAAGAAGCGGCAGTGCCGTTTGATTTAAGTCACGATAGCCTGATCCGGCTGCGTTTGTTAAGTGTCGCTGACGAGCATCATTTATTGTTGGTGACGATGCATCACAGTGTCACCGATGGTTGGTCAATGACGGTATTTTTACAGGAGCTGGTGCAACTGTATCCGGCCTTTGCCGTTGGGCTGCCGTCGCCTTTGGTCCCGCTGACCCTGCAATATGCTGATTATGCCAGTTGGCAGCGGCAATGGTTGGATCAGCAGCGCCTTGGTGAGCAAACCGATTACTGGCAACAGCAGCTGGATGGTTTGGTGTCGGTGGTGACCTTGCCGGGAGACCGCCCCCGTTTGGCTGTGAAAAGTTATCACGGGGCATTGGCCCGGTTTAAGCTGTCGGCCGAGTTGCTTGAACGCTTGGAACAGCTGAGTCAGGCCCAAGGGGTGACCTTGTATATGACTTTGCTGGCGGCCTTTAAGGTGTTGGTTTATCGTTATAGTGGCCAGACCGATATTGCGGTGGGTTCGCCGATTGCCAACCGTCACCGTGCTGAGTTAGAAAATATGATGGGTATTTTTGTCAATACCCTAGTGATGCGCAGTGACTTATCTGGTGAGCCGACGTTTACCGAGTTGCTGGCTGAGGTCAAAACCATGGCGTTGGCGGCTTATGAGCATCAGGATGTGCCGTTTGAACATTTGGTTGAAGCGTTGCAACCTGAGCGCAGTTTAAGTTATTCGCCGTTTTTCCAGCTGTTATTTGTGCTGCAAAACCTACCTCAGGAGCAGATAAAAGACAGCTCAATGGTCAGTGATTTAACCCTGTCGTTAGCCCCTCAGCACTATTGTACTGCCAAATTTGATTTAACCATCAGCCTGTATCAGGGCGGTGAAGGCTCGCAAGGTGAATTGCAAGGAGAGCTAGAATACAATACCGATTTGTTTGATGAAGCCACAATTAATCGCTTTATTGGTCATTATGAACGTTTGCTTAGGGCGATTGTATTGGCCCCTGGTACTGTCATTAGCCGATTTGAATTGCTCAGTGAAGATGAACAACTGCAACTAATGCAATGGAACAATACGCTTACAGACTATCCGCAAGATCAGTGTATTGGCCAATTATTTGAGGCTCAGGTGGCTCGGACGCCTGAGGCTATTGCGTTAGTATTTGAAGCGCAACAGCTCAGTTATACCCAGCTGAATCAGCGGGCTAACCAGTTGGCGCATTATTTAGTCGCCCAAGGGGTTAAAGCCGATGCCCGGGTGGGTTTGTGTATGACTCGAACGCTTGAGATGGTGGTGGCGGTGCTGGGGATTGTTAAAGCGGGTGGGGCTTATGTGCCGATTGACCCGGAATATCCTCAAGAGCGAATTGACTTTATCATCGAAGACGCCGCTATTGAGATTATGCTCAGCCAACAGCGGGTTGCAGAGCGCTTAGCGGACCCTTCACAACAGCAAAACTGCGATTGGTTATGTCTTGATGACGACGGTACGCTAAGTCATCAGCCGAGCAGCAATAGTAGTAATATTGATACCAGCAGCTTAACCCCGCAAAATCTGTTACATGTGATTTATACCTCAGGCTCTACCGGTAAACCCAAAGGGGTATTGGTCGAGCAGCAGGGGCTAATAAGGCTGGTCTGTGATACCAACTTTATCGAGATTGATCAGGCCATGGTGATGTTGCAACAGACCACATTGGCGTTTGATGTCTCATGTTTTGAAATTTGGGCACCGCTATTAAACGGTGGCCGTTTGGTGGTTTACAGTGGTGATACCCTAGATATCAGCAACATGATGCAAACGGTGAATGCCACTGGGGTGAATACAATCGCCCTTACGCCGTCGTTATTACAGGTGTGGCTTGACCAGTATCCACATCCGGTCGAAGGACTGAAAACCCTGGTGGTGGCTGGTGAAGCCTTGCCAGTGGCCAGAGTTTGTCAGATGTATGCGATCAACCCGCATATCAGCATTATTGATGCTTATGGACCAACTGAAAACAGCGTTTATTCGGTGGCCTATACCATTGCTAATACCATCAGCAGTGATGATAGTAAACCTATCGGTCAACCGGTGGCCCAGTCCACCGCCCATATTTTGGACAGTCACCATGATTTGGTGCCGATTGGTTGTGTTGGTGAGTTGTGTGTTGGCGGCGTTGGTGTGGCCCGGGGTTATTTGAATCGCCCTGAGTTGACGGCTGCGCAATTTATTGATGATCCGTTTAGTTATACCGTTAATGCCAGACTCTATAAAACCGGCGATTTGGCCCGGCGTTTGGCCGATGGCAATATTGAATATTTAGGACGGATTGACCATCAGGTGAAAATTCGCGGTTTCAGAATTGAACTGGGTGAAATTGAGTCGGCACTGGCCGAGCATCATCAGGTCAGCGATTGTGCGGTGTTGGCCCGGGAAGATATTGCCGGCGATCAACGTTTGGTGGCCTACGTCGTCAGCCAAGTGAGTGTTGATCAGCAAGCAGCATTGCAAGCGGCATTAAAACCGTATCTGCAAGCCAGTTTACCTGATTATATGATACCCACAGCGTTGGTGATGATGAGCGCCTTGCCGATGACCAGTAATGGCAAATTGGACCGCAAAGCCTTGCCAGAGCCTGACAGTGATGCTTATGGTCAGGCTCAATATATCGCCCCTAGCACCGCTGCTGAGCAACAGTTGGCGGCGATATTCTGCGAGGTGTTGGCACTGGAGCAGGTGGGGATTGACGATAACTTCTTTGATCTTGGTGGTCACTCGTTGCTGGCAACTCGGTTGACTGGGTTGTTGCGTCAGCGCCTGGCTTTTGAGTTGCCATTACGGAAACTGTTTGAATTACCGACGGTGGCGGGATTGGCTGTACTGATGGATGAAGTCGGTTTAGCACCGCAGGCATCAATGCCGATACCGATGGCTGATCGCAATGAACCTTTGGTGTTGTCATTTGCCCAGCAACGATTGTGGTTTTTGGCCTGTTATGAGGGTTCCAGCGAACAAAACAGTGAGCAAAGCAGCAAAGGAAGCAGCGCTAATTATAATGTGCCGATGGCATTGCGGTTAAGCGGGCCGCTCAATATGACCGCGCTCAGCGATAGTATTGGTCAGATCATTGGGCGGCATGAAATCTTACGCACCCGCTTGGTCAAGGTTGATGGCGGTGCGGTACAAGTGATAGCTAATGCCGACGATATGACCAGTGACTTTACCCTGGAATGCGAAACCCTGCCGGCTGAGCAGAGTCTTGAGGCATTATGTCAACAAGAGGCTGCGCAAGGCTTTGATTTAAGTACAGACTTGCCGATTCGGTTGCGATTGTTACGCCTCAGTGAGCATCAGCATGTGTTGCTGGTGACCATGCATCATGTCGCTACCGATGGTTGGTCGATGATGGTTTTTGGCCGTGAGTTGGTGACATTTTATGATGGTTTTTGTCTGGCTGAAGGCTTAGATGAAGGCTTAGGTGAAGGCTTAGATGAAGGCTTAGATGAAAATGTCGATGATTTACTACCAGTTCTCACCATTCAGTATGCCGATTATGCCCAGTGGCAACGTCAGTGGTTAAGTGGTGAAGTGCTGGAGACCCAGCTGGCATTTTGGCGTGATCAATTGGCCGGGTTAGACGCGGTGATTGACCTACCGACCGATCATCCCCGTCCGCCGATTAAAAGTTATCATGGCGCTACCGTGCACTTTAGTCTTGATGGTAGCTTACGCGATAAGCTCAACAGCCTAGCACAACATCAGGAGGTGACGTTGTATATGACTTTGCTGGCAGTGTTTGAGCTGTTGCTGAGTCGTTATAGTGGTCAAACCGATATTGCGGTGGGTACGCCGATTGCCAATCGCAGTCGGGCTGAGTTGGAACCGCTGATTGGCTTTTTTGTCAATACTCTGGTGATGCGCTGTGACTTATCGGGCAACCCGAGTTTTGTTACCTTGCTACAACGGGTCAAAACTATGGCTCTGGCAGCTTATGAGCATCAGGATGTGCCGTTTGAACAGTTGGTGGAAGTGTTGCAACCGGCTCGCAGTTTGAGTCATTCGCCGTTTTTTGAAGTGATGTTTGTGTTGCAGAACTTGCCAGTTCAGCCGCAAAGTCAGCGAGACTTAGCAATTGAATTGATACCGCAAGACTTGGCCATTGCCAAATTTGATTTGATGTTTAGTGTGTTTGAAAGTGACACCGACTTGGCTGTCGAGGTCCAATATAATACCGACATTTTCTCTCGGGATAGCATCTGTCAACTGTTTGGCCATTATCAGTGTTTATTAGCGGCGGTGGTGGCCGAGCCTGACCAAGCGGTGGGCAGTTACCCACTACTGACTGCGGCTGAGCAACAACAGTTACAACAGCAGCATCAACCCAGTAGTTGGCCGCAAGACTTGTGTGTTCATCAGTTATTTGAACAGCAGGTGGCGTTGGCTCCTCAGGCCATAGCGCTGGAATGCGCGGGTGAGCAGTTAAGTTATCAGGCGCTCAATCAACAGGCTAATCAGTTGGCCAATTATCTGCGGGCGCAAGGGGTCAAACCCGATACGTTGGTGGCGCTGTGTACGTCACGCTCCTTGTCGATGATAGTGGCGATACTGGCGATTTTAAAAGCCGGTGGCGCTTATGTGCCGATTGACCCGCAATACCCTGTGGCACGTATCAAGCAGTTGCTGGACGATGCCAAACCGTTGCTGGTTTTAACTGGCTCGGGTAGTACTGAGCTTAGTGCTGAGCTGATGTCGCCGTGGCCGTTGCCACAGGTAGCGTTAAGTGCTGATTTTTCGGCGTATGATCAGGCCAACCCGAGCAATGTTAATGTCGGTCCACGGCATTTGGTGTATGTGTTCTTTACCTCAGGCTCTAGCGGTAAACCCAAAGGGGTGATGGCTGAACATCAAGGGGTGGTACGACTGGTCAAAGATAATCTGTTTTTAGCCATGGATCACAATAGTGTGTTTTTACAGGCGGCTGCGGTGGCATTTGATGCCGCCACCCTAGAAATTTGGGGCAGTTTGGCTAATGGTGGCCGTTTGGTGTTATACCCTGATGCCCAGCTGGATTTGCAGCGACTTAATCAAGTGGTAAGCGATAGCGGAGTCAATAATTTGTGGTTGACGGCCGGACTGTTTGATCAGTGGAGCCTCGATTTGGGTCAGGGTCAAGGCACTAGTCTGACTACGGTACTGACCGGTGGCGATGTGGTTAATCCGCTGGCGGTGCAACGGGTGTATCAGGCATTGCCGGGGGTGACGGTGATCAATGGTTATGGACCGACTGAAAATACCACCTTTACCTGCTGTTATCAGGTGCCTCGGGATTTTGACTCGCAAAGGGCGTTGCCACTCGGTCATGCTATTGCCGCCACCGATTGTTATGTGCTCGACAGCCTGTTACAACCAGTACCGACTGGCGTTGTCGGCGAATTATGTGTGGCCGGTGCCGGACTGGCCCGGGGTTATCTTAACCAGCCGGAGTTAACGGCTGAGGTGTTTATCAACCACACTGTTGATGGCGGGACTGATAACGTACGGTTATACAAAACCGGTGATTTGGTGCGACGTTTGGCTGACGGCAGTCTGGCTTTTTTGGGTCGTGCTGATACACAAGTTAAATTACGCGGGTTCAGAATTGAACTGGGCGAGATTGAAACGCTGCTCAGTGATCATGCTCAGGTGAGCAATAGTGCGGTGATTGTCAGGGAAGATCAGCCTGGCGATAAACGTTTGGTGGCTTATGTTGTGGCTAACATCAGCTCAAGCGTCAGCGACAGCGCCGATCAACCCTTGGTGGTTAGTTTAAAAGCACATTTGCAGCAGCAACTGGCCGATTATATGGTGCCAGCGGCTTTTGTGTTGCTTGAGCGTTTGCCATTAACGGCCATCGGCAAGCTCGATCGACGTGCCTTGCCTGTGCCGGATGATAGTGCTTATGTTAAGGCCGATTTTGCCATTACGCAAACCCCCGAGGAGCAAAAACTGGCGAGTATTTGGCAGCAATTGTTGGGGCTGGAACAGGTCGGTCGTGAGGATAATTTCTTTGCCCTGGGTGGCCATTCTTTATTGGCGACCACTTTAGTGAGCGAATTACGTGATGCGTTTGGTATTGAGCTGCCGCTACGGTTAATTTTTGAATTACCGACCTTGGTCGAATTGGCCGCTGCGCTGGCTGAGCAAACCCGGGTTGATCATCTGCCGTTACAGCGGGTGGATCGTAATGAGCCGTTGGTATTATCGTTTGCCCAGCAGCGTTTATGGTTTTTGGCTGAGCTGGAACAAAACAGCGCTAATTATAATGTGCCGATGGCCTTGCGGCTGAACGGCAAACTCAATCAAGCGGCGCTGATTGCCGCCCTTGAGGCGATTGTGACCCGCCATGAAGTGTTGCGCACCCGGTTGGTGAAAAATACCGGACGGGATGCAATGGACCAAATAGCAACCGTGAGCCAGCTGATTATGCCTGCGGGTGAGTTTAGCGTCGGTTTAACTACCCTCGACTGTTGCCCTAATAAAATAAGCGATAAAACAGTCGACCAGCAGATTGCCGAGTTATGTACGGCTGAGGCGGCGACAGCGTTTGATTTGAGTGCCGACAGTCTGATCCGAGCACAACTAGTCACCGTCGGGACGGATGATCATGTGTTAATGGTGACGCTGCATCATGTGGTCACGGATGGTTGGTCGATGATGGTGTTTTTCAACGAGTTGGTGAGTCTCTATGATGCTTTTTGTCAGGGGCAAGATTCTCCGCTGATACCACTGGCGATCCAGTATGCTGATTATGCCTGGTGGCAGCGTCAGTGGTTTGCTGGTGGGGTGTTGCAACGCCAATTAAGTTACTGGCGCAAACAACTGGATGGGTTAGCGTCAGTGGTGCCATTGCCTACCGACCGACCCCGCCCGGCGCTGAAAAGTTATTGCGGGGCCAAAGTGCGGTTTAGCCTGTCAGGCCAACTGACTGCGCAGTTAAATCAACTCAGTCAGTCCCGTGGGGCCACCTTGTATATGACCCTGTTGGCGGTATTTAGCCTGTTGCTTAAGCGTTATAGTGGTAAAACCGATATTGCTACCGGCACACCGATTGCCAATCGCAGTCGGACCGAGTTGGGTGCTTTGATTGGCTTTTTTGTTAATACCCTAGTGATGCGCGTGGATGTTGACGGTAACCCCAGCTTTAATGAATTGCTGGAGCGGGTCAAAGCCATGGCACTGGCGGCGTATGAACATCAAGATGTGCCGTTTGAACATTTGGTTGAAGCGCTGCAACCGACCCGCAGCATGAGTTATTCGCCGTTTTTTCAGGTGATGTTTGGCTTGCAAAATCTGCCTAATTATCAGGTGAATCACTCTGAACTGGCGATTGCCTTGGTCGAATATCAATCCACTACCGCCAAGTTTGATTTGTCCTTTACTTTGTATGAGGCTCCCAGCGGGTTGCAAGGTGAGGTGGAATACAATACCGACTTGTTCGATCAGGCCACCATTGAGCGGATGGTGGGGCATTATGAGCGGCTGTTGCAGGCGGTGATTGTGGCTCCGGGCAATTCGCTGGACAGCTATGAGTTATTAAGCGAAGCAGAACAGCTGCAAATGATGCAGTGGAACAATACCTTTAGCGATTACCCCGAAACGCAATGTGTTTATCAATTATTTGAGGCTCAGGTGGCGCAAAACCCTGAGGCGATTGCGCTGGAGTATCAGGACCAACAGTTGAGTTATCATCAGCTCAATGGGCGTGCTAATCGGTTGGCCGGTTATTTAATTGCACAGGGTGTGCAAGCCGATTCGCTGGTAGGGGTGTGTTTGGATCGTTCACTGGAAATGGTGATCGGGGTGCTGGGGATCATCAAGGCCGGTGGGGCCTATGTGCCTATTGACCCGGATTATCCTCGGGAGCGGATTGATTATATCTTGCAAGATGCTGGCATTGAAGTGGTGCTGAGTCAGCAGTCGTTGGCGGACTCGTTGGCGCGGCCCAATGAGTTATGGGTGTATCTCGACAGTGATAGTGACAATCGCGCTCAGCAGGCTGTGCTGGCTAATCAGTCGGCGGACAATTTGCCGCCAGGACAGTTGAAGCTTGCGCCGCATAACCTGATCCATGTGATTTATACCTCAGGCTCTAGCGGTAAACCCAAAGGGGTATTGGTCGAACAGCAAGGGGTCGTAAGGTTGGTGTGCGGGACTGATTTTATTGCGCTCAACGATGAATTGGTGATGTTGCAGCAAACCACCTTGTCTTTTGACGTATCCAGTTTTGAGATATGGGCAGCGCTGTTAAATGGCGGTCGCTTGGTGGTGTACAGTGGCGATCCGCTGGACATTGGCGCTATGATGCAAACGGTTAAATCCCGTGAGGTCAATACCATTGCCCTAACACCGTCACTGTTACAGGTATGGCTTGATCAGTATCGACAAACCGTGGCGTGTCTGCAAACCCTGGTAGTGGCTGGAGAAGCTTTACCAGTGAGCCGGGTGTGTCAAATGTATGCCATCAACCCGCATATCAGTATTATTGATGCTTATGGTCCCACCGAAAATACGGTGTATTCGGTGGCTTATCGTATTCCCAATAGCATCAGCTCAACGGATAGTAAACCCATCGGCAAACCTTTGGCCCAATCTACCGCGCATATTTTGGACGCGAATAATGAGCTGGTGGCTATCGGTTGTGTCGGTGAGTTATGTGTTGGCGGGGCAGGGGTGGCGCGGGGTTACCTTAATCGTCCCGAGTTGAACGCCGCTCAGTTTATTGATGATCCCTTTAGTTATATGGCCGGGGCGAGATTATATAAAACCGGTGATTTGGCCCGACGCTTGGCCGATGGCAATATTGAATACTTGGGCCGGATGGACAAGCAAGTGAAAATACGCGGGTTCAGAATTGAACTGGGCGAAATTGAGTCGGCATTGGTGGACTTGCCTGAGGTGGGGGCTTGTGCGGTGATTGCGCTGGATGATGAGGCTGGCAATAAACGGCTGGTGGCTTATGTGGTGGTCGAGCAGCAGCGCGTAGTCGCTGAACTACGGCAACATTTATTGGCGAGATTACCCGATTACATGGTGCCTCAAGCGTTTGTGGTGATTGACCAGTTGCCGATGACGGCCAATGGCAAACTCGACCAGCGAGCCTTGCCGTTGCCAGACGGTGAAGCTTATGAACGCCGTGAATACAGCGCTCCTCAGGGCGAAATTGAGCAACAACTAGCTGAGGTGTGGCAGTCGTTGCTAGATGTGGATAAGGTGGGTCAAGGGGATAATTTCTTCGCCCTCGGCGGTCATTCATTGTTGGCCACCCAAGCGGTATCCGCGATCAATCAAACCTTTTTAATCACCTTAGCACTGGTGGCCTTTATGCAGGCAGATAGCTTGCACAGTTTGGCCGCCGTGGTTGAGCAGCATATCAGTGAAAGTGAGGCCGCCAAAGAGGGCGGCGTTGATATGCTAGATAAGATCAGCCAGATTGAGAATATGTCAGAAGCCGAACTATTAGAATTTTTAGGAACTGAATAATGAATAAACTGAGTCAGTTTGAAATTGCCCAAAAGCTCAAAAGCCTGTCACCGTTGCAACGCAAGGCGTTATTGAAACTGCTAAAACTCGATGGTGTTGATGTTTCTGTTTTTACTCAAATTGAACCGAGAGACAGTACCCAGCAACCGCCGCTGTCGTTTGCCCAGCAGCGTTTGTGGATTTTGTCACAACTCGAAGGTCCCAGCGGTGGTTATAATATGCCGTTGGCGTTGCGTCTTGAAGGGGCGTTGAATGTCGATGCTCTGTGTGAGGGAATTAAACAGATTGTGTTGCGCCATGAAGCACTGCGTACTCGCTTTATTGCAATTGATGGGGTGGCTGAGCAGCGGATTGATGATGGTGCAGATTTTACTGTGGTTCAGGTAGAGAGTCAGGTAGAGAGTCAGGTTGAGGGCGCTGCCGATTTGGATTTGCAGCTTGCCTGTGAGCAGGAGGCCAATCTGCCGTTTGATTTAAGTCAAGACTGTTTAATCCGGGCCAAGTTACTGATACTCAATAGTCATGATCATATTTTGCAACTCACCATGCATCATATTGTCAGTGATGGTTGGTCGATGGGGGTGTTTTTTAGCGAATTGGTGGCGCTCTATGAAGCATTGTCGCAGGGTTTGCCTTCGCCGTTGGCACCGCTGGCGATTCAATATGCTGATTTTGCCGTGTGGCAACGGGGCTGGCTCAGTGGTGAAGTACTTGATAAGCAAATTCAATACTGGCAGCAGCAATTGTCTGGATTGGCACCACTGCTGGAATTACCCACCGACCGGGCGCGACCGCCAGTAATGAGCAATCGGGGCGGTCGCTATCGCTTCAGCATTGATGAGGGTTTGCAGCAACAACTTACTCAGTTAAGCCAGCAACATAAAAGTACCTTATATATGACTACCTTGGCGGCGTTTTATCTGTTGTTGAGTCGTTATAGCGGACAAACCGATGTGGCGGTCGGCTCGCCAATTGCCAATCGTCAGCGCAGTGAGATTGAACCGCTGATTGGCTTTTTTGTTAATACCCTAGTGATGCGGATTGACCTTGAAGGTGATCCGAGTTTTATCGACTTTTTGACTCGGGTGCGACAAATGGCCCATGAGGCTTATAGTCATCAGGACCTGCCGTTTGAACAGCTGATTGAAGTGTTACAGCCTGAGCGCTCGCTGGCTTATTCGCCGTTGTTTCAGGTGATGTTTAAACTCGACAGTCAAACCAGTGCCAGTGCTGGTGCTGGTGCTAGTGCCAACGCGAGTATCAGCACCGAGGGCGGGCAGTTGTCGCTGAGTCAAATTGCACTGGACGGCAATATCGCCAAATTTGATTTAACCATTAACTTGGAGCCAAGTGACAACGGTTTGCACGGTGAGGTGGAATATAATAGCGATATTTTTGACTCTAGTACTATCGTGCGGTTGATAGGCCACTATCAACGGTTGTTGGCTGGCGTGGTGGCAGCACCTACCGCCAATATTGCCAGTTTTGAACTGCTTGGCCCAGAAGAGCAGGCACAGCAGCTCAAATGGAATGATACCCGGCGGGATTATCCGGCTGAGCAGACGGTGAGTCAACGGTTTGCCGCTCAGGTGAGCCAAACCCCCTATGCCATTGCCTTGCAGTATCAAGATCAGTTGCTCAGTTATGAAGGGTTAAATTATAAGGCCAATCAGCTGGCGCATTATCTTCAATCCCAAGGGGTGAAACCAGATACTTTGGTGGCGGTGTGTATGACGCGCTCACTGGAAATGGTGATCGCAGTGTTGGCGATCATCAAGGCAGGCGGTGCGTATGTGCCAATTGACCCGCATTACCCGCAAGAGCGGATTAATTATATTTTGGCTGATGCCGAGATTGCGATTGTGTTGAGTTGTCAAGCGCAGCAAGCCTTGGCCGCAGCGCCACAGCAATGGTTATTTCTCGATAGCGCGACTGACTTGTTGGTTGCCCAGCCGGGGGTTAACCCCGAAGTGCCGGGACTGACCCCTAACCATTTGGTGCATGTGATTTATACCTCAGGGTCGAGCGGTAAACCCAAAGGGGTGTTGGTGGAACAGCGCGGGGTGGTGAGGTTGGTGTGCAATACTAACTTTATTGAGCTTAATGCTGAGATGGTGATGTTGCAGCAAACCACGCTGGCATTTGATGTCTCGGCCTTTGAAATTTGGGCACCGCTATTAAATGGCGGCCGCTTGGTGGTGTATGACGGTGAGACCACTGATATCGATAAAATGATGGCGACCATCAGTGAGCGTCAAGTCAATACCATGGCATTAACGCCGTCATTGCTGCAACTGTGGTTGGCTCGGTGCCAGCAGGTTGAGTGCCAACAGCAGGTTGAGAGCCAACAGCAGGTTGAGAGCCAACAGCAGGTTGAGAGCCAACAGCAGGTTGAGAGCCAACAGCAGGTTGAGTGCCAACAGCAGGTTGAGTGCCAACAGCAGGTTGAGTGCCTGAAAACCCTAGTGGTGGCCGGTGAAGCGCTGCCAGTGGCTAGCGTTTGTCAGATGTATCAGCTCAATCCGCAATTACACATTATTGATGCTTATGGACCAACGGAAAATACTGTCTATTCAGTGGCTTATAGCATCCCCAAGACTATTTCTGTGGGGGATATTAAACCCATTGGGGTGCCGCTGGCACAATCGACGGCGTATATTCTTGATCGCAACCATAAACCAGTGCCAGTGGGGTGTGTTGGTGAGTTATGTGTGGGGGGTGATGGTGTCGCCCGGGGTTATCTTAACCGCCCAGAACTGACGGCAGCGCAGTTTATTCGTGACCCCTTTAGTGCTGCCGCTGATGGCAGATTATATAAAACTGGCGATTTGGCCCGACGTCTGGCTGATGGGGCAATTGAGTATCTTGGGCGTATCGACAATCAGGTAAAATTACGTGGCTTTAGGATTGAACTGGGTGAAATCGAAACCTCGTTGAGTGCCGAGGACAGGGTGCAAAGCTGTGCAGTGCTGCTGCGTGCAGATATCAGCGGTGACAAACGTTTGGTGGCTTATGTGGTGCTGGATGGAAAAGCGAAACAATCGCAAGAAAATCTGCAAATCCAGCTGCGTCGTCATCTGCAAAGTGAACTGCCCGACTATATGATCCCCAGTGCCTTTGTGTTGCTCGATGCCCTCCCGATGACGGCCAACGGCAAGCTCGATCAGCGAGCCTTACCGTTGCCAGACGATGAAGCTTATGCTCTCGATGTTTATGTTGCCCCCAGCAGTGAAGCAGAAAAAATCCTTGTTGAGATCTGTCAGCAGCTGCTCAACCTTGAGCGAGTGGGCATTTGCGATAACTTTTTTGCCATTGGCGGCAACTCCATTTTGTCAATTCAGCTGATTGCCAGAGCCACCGAGCAGGGATTAAATTTAACCATGCGCGAGGTGTTTGAGGCCCAAACCATTGAAGTGATGGCGCGGCTGCACGGCGAAAGTGTTGATGGCGAGCAAATTCTGTTGCCGCCGATTGACCTTGAGCTTAGCGCAGCGCAAGGGCAACGCCCAGAGTATTTGCCGCTGTCATTTACCCAACGGCGGTTATGGATTGTCTCTCAAGTTGAAGCCGAAAAGGCCAGCTACAACTTGCCTTATGCATTTAATATCGAAGGGGATTTGTCGGTTAGTGCCTTGCAACAAGCCTTTAACGCAATTATCGAACGTCATGCGACTTTGAGAACGGTATTTAAGGATGTGCCTGGGGAAAATGACGGTCAGCCTTGGCAGGATATTAATGTGCCGGCCGATTTTGTCATTGCGCAAACGGATTTAAGTGTATTTGAGCAGCAAGCGCAGTCGCAACAGCTGAAAAAAATGGCTGATGCTGATGCCATGCTGCCGTTTGATTTAACCGCCGGGTTAATGATCCGAGTCAGTTTGCTTAAACTGTCGCAACGCCATCATGTGATGTTGTTAAATTGTCATCATATTGCCTCAGATGGCTGGTCTATGGGGGTATTGCTCAATGAACTGGGTTATTTCTATCAAGCTTATTCCCAAGAGAAGCAACAAGGTGAGCCATCGCTGCCGCCGTTGCCACTGCAATATGCCGATTATGCCTTGTGGCAACAACGCTGGATGCAAGGGGAGGTGCTTGAGCGACTGATTGGCTACTGGCAACAGAGGCTTGAAGGTTTGCCCGAGCTACATAATTTACCGCTGGACAAACCCCGTCCGGCGCAACGCTCTTACCGGGGGGCGTATCATACCCGGGTATTGGGCAAACAAACGGCGGCGACCTTGGCGCAGTTTAATCAAAGCCACGGGGTGACGGTGTTTATGACCATGCAGGCGGCCCTTGCCACCTTTGTTTCGCGCTTTAGTGGCGAAGACGATATTGCTATTGGTTTTTCGATTTCTAACCGGGTTCATCGTGAAATTGAAGGGCTGATCGGCTTTTTTGCTAATACCCTGATATTGCGCTCAGATTTGTCCGGCAATCCACGTTTTATTGATTTTCTTGCAGCTACCAAAGAGCGCACACTGTCGGCACTGAGCCATCAACATTTGCCGTTTGAGCTGCTGATTGAAGCGTTAAACCCGCCACGCAGTTTGTCCCATAGCCCGTTGTTTCAGATTATGTTGGTGGTGGACAATAACCCGGCAGCGCAGGTACAACAAAGTGATATTCATATCAGCGCCTGTGAGCAGGATTTTCCTATTAGTAAGTTTGATTTGACCTTGTATGTCAAGGTCAGCGAAGCCGATGGTTTAGTATTAAATTGGGCCTATGCCACGGATTTATTCGAAGAGTCTACCATAGTGCGGATGGCTGAACATTTTGAGGTGATGTTGGGCGAGATTTTTGCCAACCCCGAGCAAACCACTGGCCAGTTGCCGCTGTTAAGTCAGCCGCAACAACAGCAACTATTGCATCAGTTTAATGCCAGTGATCATGATTATCCCCAGACCCTGTGTGTGCATGAGCTGTTTGAGCAACAGGTGGTATTACATCCAAACAATATGGCGGTGAAATTTAAACATCAGCAGCTCAATTACGCTCAATTGAATCACAGTGCCAACCAGCTAGCCCATCATTTGATTGGGTGTGGCATTAAGCCGGATGATTTTGTTGGGGTGTGCATTGAACGCTCGATCCCAATGTTGGTCGCCTTGCTAGGGATCATGAAAGCCGGTGGTGCTTATGTGCCGCTGGACCCCAATTATCCTGCGGCGCGGTTTGAGCATATTCTCAGTGACTCGAAGGTGGCGGTGGTGATCAGCCAAAGTCAGCATAAAGATACCCTGTCGATGGCCAAACAGGTGATTTGCCTAGGCAGTTATAAAGACGGATATGAGGACATCACTAAAACTGAGCCGGGGCTGGCGCAACAACCCGGCACTAATCCAGACAGCGCCAAACTGGGGTTAACTCCGCAGCATTTGGCCTATATTATTTATACCTCAGGTTCTACCGGATTGCCCAAAGGGGTGGCGGTGAATCATCAGAGCGTGGTGAATTTTCTCAACTTTGGTCAGCGGGTGTTTATGCCCGCGCATATTGATGCCTCAGTGGTCAGCACCACCTTGGCCTTTGATGCCACGGTGGGCTCACTGTATCCGCCGCTATGTTGTGGTCGTTATGTTGAATTATTGCCTGATGATGAACAGCTGCTGACCCATCTGGGTCGCTGTTTGCTCGATGACTCACGTAATTTGTCGTTTAAATTAACCCCGTCTCATTTAAAAGCGATTGCCGCTGAGCGGGGCTTAAATGCTATCGGTGAGTCGCGTCATTTGCTGGTGATTGCCGGTGAACAGCTAACCGAAAAGACCCTGTATCGTTGGAAGTACACTCAGTTGCCTAATGCCGAGTTGATCAATGAATACGGCCCGACTGAGGCCACTGTGGGTAGCTGTACCTACCATGACGTGGCAGCGCGGGACATCGCACCCGATTCATTAAGGGCTATTCCGATTGGTAAACCGTTGGACAATGTGCGCTTTTATGTGGTGAATGAACAGTGGAGTTTGCAACCGATTGGGGTTCACGGTGAGCTGTATATTGGCGGGGATTGTTTGGCGCGAGAATATCTTAATCAACCGCAGATGACGGCAGAAAAATTTGTCGCTAACCCGTATTCGGCTGATCCGGCGGCTCGTTTGTATCGCACTGGCGATCAAGTGCGGTGGCTGGCCGACGGTAATATTGAATTTATTGGTCGACTGGACCATCAGGTGAAAATTCGTGGTTTTAGAATTGAGCTGGGTGAGATCGAGTCGCAACTGTTGTCTCATCACCGGGTTGAAGATGTGGTGGTATTGGCTCGTGAAGATGAGCAGGGCGAAAAACGCTTAAGTGCTTATGTGGTGACCCGCGAAACTGATGACACTAGCGATAATCAGTTGATTGGTGATTTGCGTGATCATTTGAGTGCGGCACTACCTGAGTATATGGTGCCTGCGATCTTTGTGTTTGTGGCGCAAATACCGTTAACGGTTAACGGCAAGGTTGATCGCAAGGCGCTGTTGGCAATGGATCAAGGCAGTGTTTACCAGGACAGCTATGTGGCTCCGTCGAACCCGCTTGAACAGCAATTATGTGCCATTTGGCAAGAAATTTTAGAAGTCGAACAACTGGGGATTGAGGATAACTTCTTTGCTACTGGGGGGGATTCTATTTTGGCCATTCAGGTGATCTCCCGGGCCAGAGAGCTGGATATTGAACTGGATATGCGGCAAATGTTTGAAGGCCAAACCATAGCTGCCATTAGCCAGATGTTTGCTCAAGAAGGTGAAGGTAGCGGGGTGCATTTGCCACCGATTGAAGTGATCACCCGGCCACATTATTTACCGTTATCGTTTACTCAACGACGTTTATGGATTGTCGCCAAGGTCGAAGCCGAGCAGGCCAGTTATAACTTGCCTTCGGCTTTTGCATTAGCTGGGGAGTTAAATATTAGCGCCTTGAGCCAAGCCTTTGACGCCATTGTCAGTCGCCATGCCACGTTACGCACGGTGTTTCGTGATGAGGCCGGGAAAAATAACGGCGAACCTTATCAGCTGATTTTGGCGGATGTTGATTTTACTATTACCGCCGTGGATTTGAGCGCTTACAGTCAAGCTGAGCAGGACGCCCAAGTAAAGGCCATGGCCGATGCGGATGCGATGAAGGTGTTTGATTTAAGCCATGATTTGATGATGCGGGTCAGTGTGTTGAAATTGTCTGAGCAACGTCATGTGATGTTGCTAAACCGTCATCATATTGCTTCGGACGGTTGGTCGATGAATGTGCTGCTCAAAGAGCTGATTTACTTTTATCAGGGTTTTGCCAAGGGCGATACCCCGACATTACCGCCGCTGGCGCTGCAATTTGCCGATTATGCGTTATGGCAACAGTCTTGGATGCAAGGTGAGGTGCTTCAGCAGCATATTGATTATTGGCGTGAGGCACTGCAAGGGTTGCCCGAGTTACATAGTTTGCCGCTGGACCAACCACGACCGGCCAAACGCAGCTATCGCGGGGCAGGTTTGGTGAGTATTGCTGGGGTCGAAATGGCCGAAGCACTGCAACAGTTTAACCAAGAACATGATGTCACCTTGTTTATGAGTTTACAGGCGGCGTTTTCGACCTTTTTGGCTCGTTTCAGTGGCGAAGAGGATGTGGTGATTGGTTTTTCTATTGCCAACCGGGTCCATCAGGAAATTGAAGATTTGATTGGCTTTTTTGCCAATACTTTAGTATTGCGCTCGGATTTATCTGGCAACCCTAAATTTAGTGACTTTTTGGCGCAAACCCAGCGCAACAGTTTGGCGGCACTGGCCCATCAGCATTTGCCGTTTGAACTGCTGATTGAAACGTTAAACCCCGAACGCTCCTTGTCTCATAGTCCGTTGTTTCAAATCATGTTAGTGGTTGATAATAATCCGGCACAAATCCCCAAAGAAGGAGCGTTAACGGTAACCCCGGTGGCGCAAGATTTTCCCATCAGCAAATTTGATTTGACCCTGTATGTTAAAATTTTGCCCGATGAAGGGTTGGTGTTTAACTGGGTTTATGCCACCGATTTGTTTGAATCAGCCACTATTGCGCGGATGGCAAAACACTTTGAGGTATTGCTGCGGGGGATCATTGCTAATCCGCAACTGACATTGGGCGAGTTGCCGTTGCTGTCTAGCCAAGATGAGCAGCAATTGCGTTATGACTTTAATGCCAGCGAGCGAGAATATCCTCGGGATCTATGTTTGCATCAGCTGTTTGAAGCGCAGGTTGCGGCTAACCCTGACAATGTTGCGGTGAAATATGGTGATCAGCAACTCTGTTATGGCGAACTGAATCAACGGGCTAATCTTGTTGCCCATGCGCTGTTGGCTGAGGGGGTGAAACCGGATGATTTTGTTGGCGTATGTATTGAACGTAATATTGAAATGCTGGTGGCGTTGCTGGGGGTATTAAAAGCCGGGGCTGCTTATGTGCCGCTGGAGCCCAGTTATCCCAGCGCTCGGTTTGCGCATATTCTAAGTGATTCGAAGGTCTCGATTGTATTAAGCCAAAGCCAGCATCAGCAGACGTTGGCGATGGCTGGGCAATTGTTGTTGTTGGACGATCATCAGGATATGGCGGCCAGTTGGCCGCAATTGGCTGAGTTGGCCGAACTGGCGGATAACAATCCAGCTGCTAATGTAACGGCTGATCATCTGGCTTATATTATCTATACCTCAGGCTCTACCGGTTTACCCAAAGGGGTGGCGGTGAACCACCAAAGTGTGGTGAATTTTCTTAGTTTTGCTCAGCGGGTGTTTATGCCTGAGCATGTTGAAGGCGCGGTGGTCAGTACCACCTTGGCCTTTGATGCCACAGTGGGTTCGCTGTATCCGCCTTTGTGTTGTGGCCGCTACGTTGAGCTGTTGCCTGATGATGATGAGTTGTTGACCCACTTAGAAAACTGTCTGCTTAAAGATAGCCGTTCGCTGTCGTTTAAATTGACTCCTTCACATCTCAAAGCAATTGCAGCAAAGGGGGCTGATCTGGTGCATAACCGGACTTCACGTCATGTATTGGTGATGGGCGGTGAGCAGTTAACCGAGAAAAACCTGTTTCGCTGGAAAAGCCAGCTGTTGCCAAAGGCTTTATTGATTAATGAATATGGTCCTACTGAGGCCACTGTGGGCAGCTGTACTTATCATGGCGTGGCTGATTTGCCGTTGCAGGCGGATTCATTAAAAGCTATTCCGATTGGCAAACCGCTAGATAATATTAGCTTTTATATTGTTAATCCCCAGTGGCAGCTCCAGCCGATTGGGGTGCCAGGTGAGTTGTATATTGGCGGTGAATGTTTGGCCCGAGAATACCTTAACCAGCCACAGTTGACGGCAGCAAAATTTGTTGATAACCCGTTTTCGACTCAGCCCGGGGCGAGATTGTATCGTACTGGTGATTCGGTGCGCTGGCTGGCCGACGGTAATGCTGAATTTGTTGGTCGGCTTGATCATCAGGTGAAAATTCGTGGTTTCAGGATTGAGCTGGGTGAAATTGAATCGCAGTTGCTGTTACATGAGCAAGTGCAGGATTGTGTGGTACTGGCCCGTGAAGACGAACAGGGCGAAAAGCAGCTCAGTGCCTATGTGGTTAACTCGCCAGCGGATGACAGCCGTTTGAGCGAAAACCAGCTGATTGGTTTTTACCGTGAACATTTGGCCACCGCCTTACCGGATTATATGGTGCCTTCGGTCTTTAGTTTCCTCGATGACATTCCTCTGACCCCTAACGGCAAAGTGGACCGCAAGGCATTGCTGGTGCTGGAACAAAGCAGTGTCTATCAGGATACCTATGTGGCTCCGCAAAATGAGCAACAAAGTGAGCTGTGCCGTATCTGGCAGGAGATTTTGCAGTTAGATCAGATTGGTATTGAAGATAATTTCTTTGCCAGCGGCGGTGACAGTATTTTGGCTATTCAGGTGATTGGTCAGGCGCGGGAGCAGGGCATTGAGTTAAGTATGCGGCAGATGTTTGAAGGCCAAACCATTGCGGCGGTGTGTGAGTCCGATGAAGTGATTGAATTGGTGATGCCCCAGCAAGCGATGACTGGTGAGCAGCGTCTGCTGCCAGTGCAGCAGTGGTTTTTACAGGGTGAGGCATTAGCGCGGCATCATTTTCATCAGTCGGTGGTTTTAACCGTGCCCGAGGGGATGAGTGAGGATTATTTAACGGCGATGACCAGCGCCTTGTATCAGCGTCATGATGTGTTGCGGTTGCGGTTTGACTGTGATGAGCAACAGCAATGGCGCGGGATTTATCACCCTTTCAGCGAACAGATGGTGAGGCAAACGTTAGCGTTTGAACAGCTATGGCCCGATAAAGATTTTCCAGCAGACAGCTGGTCTTACGTCGAGCAGTTTGCCGGGGTGATTAAAACCAATATGAATCTCAATCACGGTCCCCTGTTTAGAATGGTGTATTTTGCCGCGCCCGAAGTAGCAGATAGTCGTTTGCTGTTGGTGTTTCATCATTTGTTAATTGATGGGGTGAGCTGGCGGGTTATTCTTGAAGATTTACCTAAGGGTTTTAGCCAGTACCAGCGTGATGGCGAAATTACTTTGGCCGACAAAAGCAGCTCCTATCAACAGTGGGGTGATGCGATCCAGCGATATGCTGATAGTGAAGATTTGGCCCAGCAAAAAAGTTATTGGTTAGCGAGCTTTAGCGGCGAGCTAACGGCGATGCCAGTGGATTTTACTGAGGTTGATGATAACACTCTGTTGAGCTCACAAAATGCCCTAGGGCAGTTAAATCAAGCAGAAACTCGGGCTTTATTGCGGGAATGTCATGGTGCTTATGATAGCAAAATCAATGAGTTGTTATTGGCTGCGTTATTGCTGGCCTTTAACCGCTGGGCTGACCGCAGTGCGCTACGTATCCGTATGGAAGGTCATGGCCGGGAGTTATTGTTCCCTGAGCTGGATGTCAGTCAAACCTTGGGCTGGTTTACCAGTATTTATCCGTTGCTGGTGTCGATGGACTCGAATGATAGTGATGACGGGCGAATAAAAAACCTGATCATCGGGGTGCAACAACAATTGGCTGAGGTGCCAGACAATGGCATTGGTTATGGTATTTTGCGCTATATTGCCGCTGACGAGCAGATTGTTGATGCCGCCCAAGGGGCTGATTATGACATTGCCTTTAACTATTTGGGCCAGTTTGATCAGGTGGCTGGTGAGACCCGCTTATTTGCCGCAGCAGGTGAGGCCAGTGGCGATGATATCAGTTTGCGCCGCAGTCGGGTTTATCCGTTGAAAATCACCGCTGGGGTTGGTGAGGGGCAGTTTGGATTTCGCTTTGAATATAGTGGTAACCAGTATAAAGCCGATACCATGGCGCGGTTGGCCGCTGCTTATACCGATAGCTTGCGGGATATTATCAGCCATTGTCAGACGGTGATTGGTGGACGGGTCAGTTTGGCTGATTTCCCACTGGCTGAGGACTCACAGCAGCAGCTGGACCGCTGGCTAGAACAACATCCGGATCTCTTTGGGGTGGCGACGCAGCAGCATGATCATTTGCCGTTTTTTCCGCTAGCATTCCAAGGCGACCAAGCGGATTCGATGATTTATCCTGCTTCTTATAGTCAGCGGATGTTCTGGGCCTTTACCAAAGACCCGGGATTAGGTTCGGTATTGCGCTCTTTCAGGGCCTTTAGTCTGACGGATACTGCTGATCATAAAGTCGATATTAGCGCCTTTAAGCGGGCGTTGGATACCCTGACCGCGCGTCATGATGTGTTTAGAATGCATTTTGTGCGGTTTAAAAACGAGGTGGTGTTAAAACTCAATTCGCAGATGAAGGCTGATGTGCGGGTGATTGATTTAACCGATAGCGACGGTGAGTTTGCTCACCTTAAAGGTGATGAACAGGGCATTAGAGCGATGTTGGTGGATGAGGTTAACCGTGATTATGACTTATATCAGGGGCCGCTGATGAAATGCCTGATCTTACGCACAACGGCCCACAGCTGTGATCTGATTTTTGGCATTAACCATTTGATTTCTGATCGCTGGTCATGGGGCATTTTTCAGCAAGAAATGGAATTGTTGTATCGGGCTTATGTGCAGGGTAATACCCCGAAACTGCCGGCGATAGCAGTGTCTTATGCAGATTACTGTTATTGGAACCGTTATTGGCATAGTACCTCAATATATAAAGCCCAGCTACAATATTGGCAACAGGTTTTTGCCGACTTTACTATCACCCAGCAGTTTCCTATTAATAAATTGCCCGGGGATGATGTGGTTGGTAGTTCAAACCGCAATTATTTATTAGAGATACCACAAGCCTTGTTTGATCAGGTGGATGGTTATTGTCGCAGTAATAGTATTACCCTATACACCTTGTTTGTGGCGGTCTACCACCTGTGTTTGCATCATTATAGTGGTTTGCGTGACTTGATTGTGGTGTCACCTAAAGCAGAACGAAGCCGAGCGGAATTGTCTCGTACTATCGGGTTATACCTGAACTTGTTGATTGTTCATGCCAAAGTAGATAAGCAAGCTGACTTAAGTGACTTTATTGCGCAAATGAAACAAACGGTGATTGCTGCGCAGGCTAATATGGACGTACATATTGAGGCAGTGATTGAGGGGCTTGAGTGTGATCACAGCTTGCCATTGTCTGATATTAATTTTCAATACTATAATTTTCCAGACGAAAAGCCGGCCAGTTTTGCTGATCTCGAAGTGACTCCGTTACTATTCGGTGACGGCGATATTGATTATGCCAATACCTTGGATTTGCGGGTGGTTAGAACGGATACAGGCGCAACGGGTTTATTTGTCTATAATCAGACTCTGTTTGATAGCAGTACCATTGAACAAATGGCCCAGCAGTATTTGCAATTGCTGCAACTGGTGGCCAGCGGTACGGATGACAAGATTGCCACACTTTTAGCTAAAACCGGCAAAAACGAGTGAAAACCGGCAAAAACGAGTGAAAATCAGCGCGGTTGATTAAAAAGCATACAATTAAAGGGTGACTTATAAACTATACATCAAGTCTGAAATACAATGCTTGATGTATGAAATAATTGACATCTTGATTGTTGTGCTATACATTGGTTTTATCAGTGACACGTTATTTACCAATAAAAAAGCCATTTACTAACAGAATAATTTAACCTAATAAAACTAAAATAGGCAATTGAGGAAAAGACACCATGAACTTTGGTTTGGAATTTAGTCATACCTTACGTATGATCAAGAAAAATAAGTACTTTACCGCACTGTGTGTGCTGGTAATTGCGTTGGGTATTGCCCAATCTTTGGTGATTTTTCAAGTCATCAATAATCAGCTATTACGGGTATTGCCTTTTGATAATGGTGATCGCTTTGTGGTGTTTGATTTAAAAAACCAAGCCGCCCGAGAAAGTTATACCAGTCAGTGGGATGTTTACCGCTACCAATACCTCAAAGAAAATACTACTAGCTACACCGATATGGGGGCAACCCAAGTGGCTACCCTAGCTACGGTGAATGATGGTGAAAGTACTCAAACCTATAATGCCGCCAAATTAACGCCTAATCTGATGGCGGTGACCGGGGTTAAGCCGATGCTGGGCAGAAACCTACTCGACAGTGACAATCAAGAAGGTGCTGAGGCGGTGGTGGTATTGAGCTATCGCATGTGGGTTAGTTATTACGCCAGCAATGTGGATATTGTCAATACCCGAACCCGCATTAACGGCTTATCTCATACTATTATTGGGGTTATGCCAGAAGGTTTCGGTTATCCGGTGGCCAGTGATTTATGGTTGCCGATCAAATTGCCGAAAAACCTCCAGCCCGGTGAAGAAGGTCCATTGTTTACTATTGTCGCGTTGTTAAAACCTGGTATTGGCCGGGAGTCTGCTGGTAAAGAAGTCACTAGTGTGCTGGCCCGGCTTAATGAAAAATACAGTACGGAATATAAAGATCACCAAACCAACGTATTACCCTTTACCCGCCAGTTTTTTGATGATGATGGCGTCGTCACCCTGTCAAAACTATTAACCGCTATTTTAATCCTGATTGTGGCACTGGCCAGTATTAACGTTGGCAACCTGTTGTTATTGCGGGCCAATGAACGTAGCCATGAAATGGGCGTACGTGGCGCGTTGGGAGCCACTCGCTGGAACCTGATCCGTAATATCTTGATGGAATCTTCGCTTATTTGTTTGCTCGGCGGTATTTTGGGCATTGGGCTTTCAGTGGTGCTGTTGTGGGGTTCTGTTAGCGCTCAAGCGGGACCGGACTTTATGGCGCAACCTTTTTGGATGAGTTATGACCTAGAGACCGATATGGTGTTGTTAGCACTGGCGTTGATCACGGTGATTTGGTTACTGGCTGGTGGTATTCCGGCCTGGCGGGCATCTCGCATTGATATTTATGAAACTCTAGCAGGTGGTACCAAAATGGCTGGTTCACGGGCCGGTAATTGGTTTGTGATGATTTTGATTGGCTTTGAATTGATTATTTCGGTGTTTATTCTGATCACCAATGGCGTCACCATCACTAGTTTGAAAAATGAATTTGCGGTGGATTATGGGATTAAAGCGGAACATTTTTTAACTGCCTCTATCAGTCTACCGGGTAGCCGTTATGCCGATAGTAGCAAACAAAAAAGTTATATGGCCGAGCTACAAAACCAACTGTTATCTCAGCCTGGCGTGAGCAAAGTCAGCTTTACTACGGTATTGCCGAGTCAAAATATGGCATTACGGTCTTATAATTTGGCCGACCGCGATGTGTTGGTTGACAATAAATATCCTGAATTACCGTCTTTGGCGGTGAGCAATAACTACTTTGACACCTTGGCCACGCCATTGGGATCAGGCCGGGTATTTAATGATGGGGATACTCAATCCTCTCAGCCAGTGGTAATTATTGATAGCAAACTGGGCAAAACCTTGTGGCCTGATGAGGCTGATGTGGTGGGCAAACAAATTCAACTTGAACCCAACCAAAATGGTCCTTGGTTAACGATTATTGGCACTGTTAAACAGCCAGTAACCGGTCGTGCAGAGATTAGCAGTGATCCACGTCGGGCATTTTATCGACCGATGGGCCAAGGTGTGCCCAGCGGTGAACGGGTTAAGGATGAAGTGCGTTTATATGTGATGCTCGAAGTGACAGGGCAGCCGGATAATTATCGTCAAATGCTTAAATCGGCGGGCGAAAGTGTTGACCGTGATGTGTCTATCTTTTTGGCTAAATCACTGGATCAAGTGTTGGCAGATTCGGTGGCTGAATTTGATCAACTAGGGATGATTTTATCAACCATCGGGGTGGTGGCATTAGCACTGGCTGCCAGTGGTATTTATGCCATTATGTCGCGTTCGGTAATGTTGCGTACTCGTGATATTAGTATTCGTCGGGCACTGGGGTTAACCAATGGTGCGGCGGTATTCAGCTTTGTTCGCCGGGGTTTGTATCTGTTGGTGATTGGGGTTGTGGTGGGAGGCAGCTTAAGTCTGTTGGCGATTAATGCGCTACTGTCGACTACCGATATTGCCGCTTTGCCGTGGGTATTTGGTTCGGTGATGGTCATTGTGACCGTGATTATCTTTTGTTCGACTTACTTTCCGGCCAAGCGGATTGTCGCCAGAGAACCGGGTGATACTTTACATGAAGGTTAAGAGCTGAAGGTTGAGGGCGAGGTTGAGTGAAACCTGCGCCTCCTTTAGGTTGACGTTATCGCTGGGCGATAAGCGTTCGGGAATAAATAATTAATCAATTATTGGGATAGTTATAGTGGACGTTGCACGTAATACTTCATCTAAAAGTTTGTACACTAAAGTAGTATTTGGGGCGCTTGGTTTGGTCGTGGTGATCAGCGTGGCAGTGGCGTTGTTGCGGATTGATTTTTCTAGCAAACGGATTAATCGTAGCAGTTTGCTGATTGGTGAAGTGAAACGTGGTGATTTGGCTATTACCATTAGTGGTAATGGCACTTTGTTGCCCCGTGACGTTGAGCAGTTGGCCTCAGAAGTCGAAGGGCGCGTGGTGAGAATCAATGTGAAGCCTGGTGATACGGTGACCAAAGGTCAAGTATTGCTGGTGCTTGATAATCCCAAACTGGTGGTGGCCGAAGAAGAAGCTGTGTCGGTCAGGGAAGGGGCTAAAGCGGCGATGGCCTCTTTTAATGTCGATTTAGAAAATCGACTGTTGCAACAAAAATCGGTGACCTTACAGGCCAAATTTGCTTATGAAAAAGCCAGGTTGCAATATGATGCTGAAAAACTACTACTGGAAGAGGGTATCGTATCAAAGATAGATCATCAGAAAGCTGAACTGGATATGCATCAGTTTGATGAAATACATGCGCTGGAAAAAGAAAAGCTGGAGCGTTTTGCCGCCAATATGGCAGTTGAACTCAGTACCAAAGAGTCGCTGGTCACCCAGTCACAAAAGAGTCTGGATCGGGCCAGTAATGCGGTAGCGGCATTAAAGGTGGTATCGGGTATTGATGGCATGGTGCAAGAGTTTGATTTGCAAATTGGTCAACGACTCAAACCCGGTGATGCGATTGGGTTATTGGCACGTCAGGAGAAACTGTATGCTGAACTGAAGATACAGGCGCGTCAGGCTGGTAACATCAGTAAAGGCCAGCGGGTGGTGATTGATACCCGTAACGGCACCGTTGAAGGTCTGGTGAGTCGGGTAGATCCGGCGGTTAATGAGGGGACGGTTATCGTCGATGTTGACATTACCGGTGAGCTACCTAGCGGGGCTAGACCATCGTTGCAAATTGAAGGCATCATTTATCAGGCACAATTTAAGAATACCTTATATGTCAAAAAACCATCATTGGTGAAAACAGATAGTGTGGTTAGTGTATATCGCCTTGACAGTGAAGGGGCTTATGCCGAGCGAATTAATGCCAAAATGGGTAAAGCATCAATTAACCAAATTCAAATTCTCGATGGTTTAAAAGAAACTGACAAAATCATCTTGTCTGATAGCAGCGATTGGCAAAAACACGATGTGATTTTACTTAATTAAATCGACTATAAAGCAAATAAATATAACTAATTAGCTTGTGAATGTCTTAAGGGTTTGACGGGCTTTTCAAGTCATTGGAGCGCTTCGTTCTTAAAAAAACATTTTGACCACAAAGACACGGAGATACGGAGAAAAACACAGTCAAAAGCCAACGATTTTATTTGTTTTGCTTTTGGTCTTCTCCGTGTCTCCGTGGTGAGTGCTTTTGATTGTAAAGAACGAAGCGCTCCAGATACCTGAACAGTCCAGCAGCCGTATGACGGTAGTGCTTATAGAAATAGATTTTAAATTGATAGTTATACTAAACGAATTAAATATAAACAATTAAAAGGTCCAAAACCAATGGACCGGGAGCAAAAAACAATGGGCGCAGCATTAATTGAATTACAAAACTTAAAAAAAGTCTTTTATACCAAAGAAGTCGAAACATGGGCAATTAACGGCATTGATCTAACGGTTAACGCTGGTGAATATATCTCTATCACTGGCCCTTCGGGTTGTGGTAAGTCCACCTTGTTGTCGGTGCTGGGATTGCTCAACTCCAGCTCAGAGGGTAATTATTTGCTCGATGGCGTCAATGTTTCTGAATTAACTCAGACTAAACGGGCTGAGGTGCGCAATCGTCAAATTGGCTTTATCTTTCAGGCATTTAACTTGATCGGTGATATGACGGTACTAGAAAATGTTGAGTTGTTGCTCACTTATCGTAAAGAGCTTAACCGTAAAGAGCGTCGACAGATGGCCGAAGATGCGCTGAAAAAAGTCGAAATGGAGCATCGGGCTAAACATTACCCGGCTCAGCTTTCTGGTGGACAACAGCAGCGTGTGGCGATTGCTCGTGCCTTGGCTGGTTCGCCAAAAGTACTGATGGCTGATGAGCCGACCGGTAACTTGGATTCGAAAAACGCCAAGATGGTGATGGAATTACTGGGTGAATTACATAAACAGGGTAATACCATTGTGATGGTGACCCATGATCCCCAAGCGGCGTTATTAACTGAACGTCAAATCACCCTGCTAGATGGTTCACTGCTCAAAGACGAGCAGGTCAGTGCTGCGGCTTAAGGCTTCGCGAAATTAACAATTAAAAGCAAAACTGCTGTTATAACGAAAAACCCTAGGGGCTGGCGCTGTAGTGCAACATATCGACACTGCCAGTGTCGGCCCTTTAATTATTGAGCTTTGGTTCTGTCTGCAAATACATCATGGCATCTAACCCTCCGCTAAAATGTATAATCCATAATACATAGTGTAAAAAAGACAATACTTAATGTATGAAATACTTAACATTAAGAGTGATTTGTTATACACTAGGTTTAGGATTTGTTGATAATGTTTGCAAAATACTATTTTGCTGAGGAATGAGAAATGCGGTTTTTATTTGAAATGTCCAATCGTGAACGTAATACCTGGGTGGCACTGGCTATGACCTTGCTGGTATCGGGGATTTATTTTTCTGAGATTTTAGCGGTGGCTGGTGGCATGAATGATCGCGCGGCCATGGGTGATGTGGTTATTGTGGTGATTGTTTATGGCGTATTTTGTGGCTTGATATTGTCTGTGTTGAACTGGTGGAAAAAAAAGGAAGACAAGGATGAGCGAGATTTTCGTTTTGAAGCGATTGCTAATATGAAAGGTTATTCAACCTTGTTTGGTTGTGGTGTATTGCTGATGTTGTTTAATGCCATTAATGGTCGTTATTTAAGTTCATCGGTGTTTGGCGTGGTTGAAATCAATTCGACTTTAAATGCCAATTTGCTGTTGTTATCTTTGTTGGCAGCTCAGCTGGTCAGAATTCTGACGTTATTGTTTTTTTATCGAAGGGGGTATTAGCCATGGCAAAAACCACCAATAACATTCGTCGTTTGCGCTTTGAAGCCGATGAAACGACCCAAGCGGCATTAGCCAAAGCAGTTGGCGTAACCCGTCAAACTATTGTTGCCCTTGAGGCCAATAAGTATTCACCGTCACTGGAGCTGGCATTTCGGATCGCACATAAATTTGGTTTGGGTATCGAAGAGGTGTTTCAGTACCAATCCGAATCGATGACCGAAAGTGGCAGTTAAGCGACAATGCAATAACCAAGAGCAATAACCAAGAGCAATAACTAAGAGAATTAACTTATTATGAAGCAAGTAAAAGCGTTATTTAACAAGCAGCCAAGTAAACACCTAAATAAGCTGTCACAAGTTGGATTATTAGCTGTAACTGTATTGTTGCTCGGTGGTTGTGCGGTGCCAGTGATTGTCAAATCGATTGCTGACGAAGTGGTCGCTGGTGAAAAAATTGAGCACTATGGTTTAAACAAAACTCAGGCGGCGATTATCGAAGGAGTGGATACTTTGCTGGTATCTTATGTTGAAATTGACCCTGACGGTAATGCCAAGCAACAGAGCGACAAAAAAGCCGCCGCGTTTTGTCAGGGATATAACGATAGTAGTACCACTTGGGCTCATGAAGAATTGCTTAAACCAATCCCTAAGTGTGTGACTCAAGCGCAGCAGGGCAAAACTATCACTTTGGTGATCACCGAAAGCCAAACCGAAGCTGCTGGCTGGCGTAGCAAAGGCAACTTTGAAGCGATGTACATCAACCAGCAAACCGAGGGGTTATATAACCTCAATGTCAATCAAAGCACCGCGTCGTCGTTTATCAGCGAAGTGGTCGAGCTGACTTATTTGTTAATGACGGTGAACGAAGACAGTTACCAGGATAGTGTTGCGCCGTAGCGGCATTGTTGAAACCGCGTCTACGGCAGGGCTGGTAGGCCGTAGACGCGAATTCACCGAAGTGTCGGACCATCGCATTTTTTTTGATTATCAATTGTTACCCTGTTTGATTGGTGCCTTTAATCCTGTTCCTTCGACTAAAGTCACTTGCTGATCGGCTTTTATCGCAGGGAACATTTCACGTTTACCTGATGGCCACTGTACATGTACCTTGACCACTTTATGTTTGCCAAGGCCAAAGTTAAGCCATTGACTATTGGATGAGAGAAAACTGGTTCCGGCTTGGACTTCTTTGCTCAGTTGTTTTTGCGCAACATTAACGGTGACGATAGCGCCGACTGCGCTGGTATTACTAACCGTGCCTTTTAATAGTACTTTTAACCAATGGTTATTATTACCCTCATTACGCAGCAGTACTGCTTCGCCACTATCACCGGCGACACCGCATCTGGTAGAGAATTCAGCGGTGTTGACAACTGCATCGGCAAAACCATCGTGATTAAAATCACCGATTGACAAACCAGAGGTATATTTTTCTGCCAGACCAAGGCTTTGGGCGAGGTGAAAATGACCGTCGCCATCGTTTTCGTATAACCGTCCAGGACTGGCCAGCGGTGAACCGATGACGCAGGAATTGGGCATACTGCCTACATGTATCAGGTCTTCATCACCATCGTTATCGAAGTCAGCAAAACTGGCACCCCAGCCCCACGCAAACCCGTCTAAACCGGCTTCAACAGTGGCATCTGAGTAAGTACCATCACCGTTGTTTTTAAATAAAACTTGTTCGGCGAGTAGGCCAAATTCGCCACGAAAAGCAGCACCAACACCAGTGGCAAATAAATCAAAATCACCATCGCCATCATAGTCTGCGCTGGTCAGTGCCATCGGAAAGCCCTTACGTGCATTGAGGCCCGCTTCGTCTGCTTTGTTGGTAAAGGTGTTATCACCGTTGTTACGCCACAATTCCCAAGGCCCAGGTGTTGGTGTTGGACGAGGGGTAAATTCTAAAAAGTTACAGTTGCCGACGATAATATCAGCCCAACCATCGCTATCATAATCAGTGAAGTTGACTACACAGGAACCGTCCATTCTCACTATACCCGCCGCTTCGCTGATATCGGTGAAGGTGCGATCGCCATTGTTCAAATAAAGAACCTGGTTACTTGGACCGCTAACCCAACTGTTTGGGTTGGTAATAAATAAATCTAGATCGGCATCGTTATCAATATCACCAAAGGCAAACATCATTGCTGGATTAGGGCCTTTAATGCCTGATGTTTCAATGATATCGGTGAATGTGCCATCACAATTATTCATAAATAATCGGTGTGTTGTGGCCATTTCAACTGGGGTAATGAAACCACCCACTCCAGTGGTGAATAAATCAACGCAACCATTATTATCAATATCGGCAGCGACGACCCCGGTATTGCCAGTAATGCTAGCCACACCCGCTGCGACGGCAACATCAACGAAATTGCCTTTACCGTCATTTTCGAACAGTGAGGCGGGGTGTCCTTTAGCGTTAGGGAGAAAAAGATCTAAATCGCCATCTTGATCATAGTCAAGCGAAGCCGAACCGGTGAAGCCAATAAAGCCGTCAGCCGGACGAGTAAATGGTAGTTCAGCGCTGATATCTGTCAGTGTGGTACCGTGTTCAACAGTTGCAGCGACGCTGCTGGCATTTAGCCCTAGTGACAATAATAAGGATGAACTGAGTAAATGGATAGCTGGATTTTTCAAGTGATACTCCATTGATGGTTAAGTGATGGTTAGTTGATGGTTCGTTGATGGTTAAATGGCATATTTGATGCTTTTTCAGATCGAATCACTTTCCAGCACAGCAATGGGGTATTGATATTTCTATAAAGGGAACCTTTTGATTATAGAACATACCTCTTCAGAAGTTATTTGTGACAGATCTTCTTACAAGTTGGCTATAGTGAAGATAAAATATGGCAATGTACAGTAATTATTATAAATAACTTGTAAATTTATCATTAAATAAGAGTGAATTAGTGGTCATGGAGTGATCAAATTAAGGTTGAAATCTTGCCACCCCTAATGTAGGCGTCCGCTGTGTCGAACCACCGCAGCCATTTTAGGGGTTGTGTATTATTAGGTGGAGTTGGGTCATATTAGGGGGAGTTGGGTAATTCTAATCGCGGCAGGGACGCTTCGCTGCTGCTCCTACATTGCCGCTCCTACATTGCCGCTCCTACAATGTTACTGTTATTGACCAAACAATTTTTGGATCCGCTCTCTAACCTCAGGTAGATGAAAGGTTTTATCATGCATCGCCACTTCTTGGGCAGCAATGCCGGGCAGCTTTTGCCGTAGCTCGGCCACCAGGTGGTCTTTTAAGGTGATCAGCGATACTCGGGGCTTTTCGGCGATTAGTCGGGCCAATTGATGGGCTTGAGGTAAGACTTCTGCACGAGGATACACTGGAAAGGTGACGCCGCGCTGGCGCAGCTCTTCGCCGCGATAATTGGCTGCGCCGAGCAACATTTCTTGGGCCAAGGGCAAACCGAGTTTTTCTTTAAGGATACAAGTTGAACCAAACCCAGGGGTGAAACCATATTTCATAAAGTTGGTGGTATAAACACTTTCGCGACTTAAAATAACAAAGTCGGCAAACAGACCAAAGACAAAACCACCACCAATACCATGGCCCTGCATCGCAGAAATCACCGGAATACGACAATCCAACGCCATGCTATAAATACCGCCTTCAGTAAAAGTGCCCTCACCATCAGATAGGGTTAATAGCGCTTCTTGGGTGCCACCGGAGCAAAAGTAAGAATCATACCCGGTCATAACAACTACTCGGTAACTCTCATTAGCGTTGATCTGCGTAAAGGCTTGCTGTAGACCATCCAAAATGGCCTGAGAAAAGGTGTTTTTGTTTTCCCGGTCAGCCATGGTCAGCTGAACAATACCAGGTTCAATTTCATGTAAAGTAACTACTGATTGAGTCATCAACTAAATCCTCTAAATTATTTGCCTAACACTTGCCTAACACTTGCCTGAAAAGCGCTAATATCGTCCTCACTTAGACTTAGGTTCAGGCTTAGGTTCGGGCCTAGGTTCGGGCTTAGGTTCAGGCTAGTGTTGCCATAATGGCAGTGTAACGCTGATTGAGTAATTGTGCTGTGCCAAGCATCATTCGCTCGGCAATATCGGCGACATAACGTTGACGCCAGGGTTCAATATCACTGCCTTTTACCCATTGATTAAACGCACCTAGGGCCGGACCACAATGGATCTGGTAGTCTGCGGTTTGTACGTCACTGCCTTTCATTGCCAACCGAGTCGAATGAATAAAATACCAGCGAAAGATCATCGCCATTTTTCGTTTCGGACTGTTTTCAATGATTTCTCGCTGTCCCGGGTGTTGCCGATCAAGATAAACTGCCGTTTCTGCCCAAACTTGCGCAAAAGAGCGACGAAAAAACTTTTCTTGAATTTGTTTTTGGGTTTTCTCATCGATCTCATCAAGGCTGTTATGGCGAACATACAAATCATAGAGTTTATTGGCGCGGGCAGGGAATAACAGCCCCTTTTTCATGACCTGTACTTTGGCACCAATTTCAAACATGTCACCGGCTGGCGAATAGGTGGTATCTTGAACATTAATATCTTGCAGCTTGTCTTTGGCCCGGTCGCTGGTGCCTGCTTCAACGGTACACTGATTGATCGAGCCGGTCAGAACAAAATCGGCTCCGAGAATAAATGCGGCCCCGGCCGCTTGTGGAGTGCCAATGCCCCCGGCAGCACCAACATGAATGGGTGAGTCATAACCTTGTTCGGCCATAATAGTATCCCGCTGGGTGGTGATCGCAGGCATCAGGGCATAGGCTACCCCTTGGTCAGTATGTCCGCCAGAGTCGGATTCTACACAGATTTCATGGGCCATGGGAATAGACTGGCTTAATTGAGCTTCGGTGGCAGTGATTAACCCCTGAGCCAACAACTTATCGACAATTTTCATCGGAGCTGGGCGCATAAATACCTCAGCCACTTCGGGTCGAGAGATTTTACCTAGCACCCGGTTAGGGATATCGATGCTGCCATCCGGGCGTTGACTGATCCCCTTGAGACGGTAAAACACCAAGCTGGGGGTGATCTGCATATAAGCGGCGGCTTCAATAAACTGCACTCGGTGCTTGAGAAATAATTCAACAGTATGTTGTTCGTGTGCCGCGTTTTCTAAATCAGCCAGCAGATTCATGCCATAGGGCTGGTCGTGGATCAGCGCTGCTTGAATATCAAGGATGGCCTGTTCAACCACTGCCAAGCTTAATCCGCCAGTGCCTAGGTAACCAATCATACCGGCTTTTCCCATCGCAATAACCAGCGCAGTGGAGGCGATACCTTTGTACATGGCACCGGCAACATACGCGTACTTGAGGCCATAATTTTGTCTAAAATCAGCGCTGCCAAGGTTATCTGGGTTGATTTGCCTAGGCTGTGGTTGATTGAGCATGATCACTTACCTTTGTTTAGTTTAGTTCTGTCTGGTGCTGTTTGGCTTTGCGGCCTGATCGGGTTAATGGTTTGGTCTGGCACATAACGAGAAAAATGTTGCTCAAAGGTGCTGTGGCCCAATTTGTCGGCGATGCTTTGTAACCGCTGTTCTAGCAATTGACGTTGCTGGTTTTGCGCTTGTTGACCCTCGGGGTCAAGCTTAAGCCATAGTTTGGTATAAAATGGCAGCGCTTTAAGGTAATGACCGGATTCATAATACAGGTCTGTTTGCACCCCCTCAATGACCTGGGCGAGTGGTTCGCTATCGCTGGAGGAATTGAGTTTATCGAGCAATTGCTGGGCCGAGTCAAATAAACCCCGAGACATTCTGCTTAAAATAACATCCAACTGTTGCTGACCATGAAATCCTGGTGGTGAATGTTCATAGGGCACCTCGTCAAGAATTTGTTGTTCATATTGATATGCTTGGGCTGGCTGATTGAGGGCAAGTTGTTGCTGGGCCAACGATTTAAGCATTTGGATCACTTTAGGCCAGGCTTCAAAACGACGATAGAGTAAATAAGCTTGTAAACAAATATCGCTGGCTGCTTGCCACTGTTGTTGCTGTTGATAATAACTTTGCAAAAAGGTCGAGCTTTGCTGAAACAGTGCCAACGATGGCGTTGCCGTTGGTCGGGAGGCTGATTCAAACTGCGCAATATCGAGCTGCTCCAGCCAGCTTTGCCAAAAACGGGCACCCTGTTCAATCACTGGCTGTGGTGTCTGGATCGCTGGCTGACTGGGTGATTGAGGAGATGATGCTACCTGCAATGCCTGATTGGCCACCGCCAGCCAGGCAAGCTGGGATTCTGTGCTGTGCGTCTCACTGACTGCCGGGGTACGTTTTAACAGGTCCAAACACCAGTTGTTACTTTCCTCGGTTAATTGGGCCTGCTGTAACAGTTGCTCAAAAGCCCGCTTGACCACAATAAAGCCCTGATAATCAGCGCCAAACCACAGGCGCTCAAAATGCAGCACCCAATGCCTGCGATTTAGCAGCAGGTTATGCTGTATCGCCGGGTTTTGCTGTTGCATCAAATGGCCAGACAAGATGCCAATGCCCTGACAGAGAATTTGACTAAACGCCAGCTTAACCGGCTCCTGTGTCACTGTTGGACACTCAGTTAAACGGCTGCGTAAAAACGCCAAGCAATCGGGGTCGACAATGTGGCCATAAGGCAGGCGTTTGATAAATCCGCTATTTTGCCATTGTTGCAAACCATTGGTGAAATCAGTGTGTTCAGCGTCAGTTTTAGTCTCAGGGTCTGCTTCAAGCAGTGCGATTAACGGGTTGGTTGTTTCGGCGGTGTTTTTATCGCCCCCAGTCCAAGCCAGATTCAACATCTCCAGTAACATGCCTTCAACATCGCTGGCCAGTAATAAGACTTGCTGCCAAAACGGCGTTATTTGTTGCCATTGCCGTTGGTAAAAGCAGCTAATAATATCACCACCTGCGGCCAAAATTTTGGCCTCGGACTCGCCGATTTGATCTAACAAAGCGCTGGCAGGGGTGTTTTTAAGTTGTGCCACCCGCTTTTTAATCAGCCAAGGGTTGCCTGAGCAGGCGCTGATAAGCTGCTGCCATTCAAGCTCATGGCTCGCTATTGTCAACTCATGGGCAGAGGCCGTTTGCACGGCTAACATTTGCTGTTCATCGGCTGATAGCGGCAAAATGGCCACTTCGATATAAGCACTGTGCAGCTGTGTTGTGGCTTTTTTGCCGCTGACCATCACCTTGTGCCCTTGGGCGAGCAAATTGTCGATCAGTTGATGGGGCATTTCCTCGTCATCAAGCAAATTGTCGAGGAAATTGTCGAGTATAAAAGCACAGCACAGCCCGGTCAGTTTATCTTCCACCGCCTGCAACTGGTCTGGCTCCAGCTGAAAAACCGGTGCTATCATTTCAAGCATTTGCTGTGGCTGATAACTGCCCTGGGCGAAGTCAAAATAAAAGCCATAATCAATCTGTTGTTGCTGCATCAAGCAAAAGGCCGTTTGATGCAATAGTTGGGTTTTACCGCTACCCGTCATGCCAGTGATGGCGCAGAGCGTATTTGCGCCATGTGACGGATTAAGCACGGCCAACAGTGATAAGGTTTGACCATCACCAATCGGCTGATAATTCGGTGGCAACAAGGTGGCTTTGAAGCCGAGTAATTTTTGCAAATATTGTTGGGTGATTTGCGCTTCGTTAGCAGGCGTTTGAGCTTGCGGCGTGGCAAAAAATTGGACTTGCTGGGTGCTGTAGTGAACCGCCAATGGCCAGAGATGAAACTCCCGAGCATGGTGGTCAAAAGTGCTGGTTTGGGTTTGCGACTGCCAGCTTTTACGACTTTCAACCACCGCTTGGGCGACTGACAAACCGCTGCTGAGGTGTTGATAAAAGCGGGCAAAACAGCGACTGCTATGATAATTATCTGTCAATTGTCCTAGCCCGATAACATTGCCAAGACCAGCTTGTTCAGCCTGCCAAGCAATAGTGGCCAATCCTTGTTGTGCACTCACTGCATCGCCATTGGGCTGATGATAGCTGCGGGCATCAACACATAATAAGGCGATCTGATTGTCAATCAAGGTTTTACTGATAATATCAACGCTGACAGTGTTGCATGGCCCATGATCGCTGCCAAATTGTAACGCCGCACGTTGGTTATCAATCAATACTGGGCCGTCAAAATGGACGATATGAACTGGACGGCGGTGATCATTCAAGCGGGTTTTAATACTGTGCCAGTGGTTGTCGACGGCCAATTCATAGTGAATTGCCCCTTCGCTGGTGGCCGAGGTAAAAAGTTGTTCGAGGTTATTGCTGGCGTTTTGCAGCGGCCCCTTGGTTAAATGCGTAGGTCTTGATGTTATTGACAAAATAACCAGCGGTTTATCGTCCTGAGGGTCGGTGACGGGGGCCGCTTTGCCTGCTAACTCGGCAATTTGTGGGTTGACTTTAGGCGTTACCGCCAGTTGATAATTCAACGCGGGTTGCTGTTGTTGACTATATTTTCTGGTAAATTCTTGCACTACAGTCGACAGTACATATTTTGCTTCATATAAGGTGGCTGCTTCGAAAAAATCGTTGAAAAAATCGATGCTATTGGCAATGATTTCGACCTTAAGCTGTGGATAACCAACGGCCTCAATGTGTTCAATCATGCCAATTAACTGGTCATCTTCGCCACGTAAGGCATCGCCGAGGTAGCGACCATTGGTGAGTAGCTTGGTTATCGTGCCCTGATCATCCTGCGACGACTGAATTTGGCGTGGATATTGTTGATAATACCAGTTTAGCGTCTGGCGAAAATTAGCGCTAAACGATGATTGATAATCATCAATCATAAAACGACTACTGCGTTGGTTATCATTAAAAACCACTGCCACGGTACCATCATCAGCTTGTTCAATGACTTGCAACAACATACTTTTTATATCCTCATATTGACTATTTGCCACTGTCACCCGGGGGGATCGGTTTGGCAGTGGCATCAAGAGCTATCATATTAAATGCCAACATGCCGATGCCAGAGGTCACCACTATGCCCAGTCCCACTAGCGTTAGCAAGTTTTCAATACCTGCATACTCAATCACCGTGCCAGCCAGAACTGGTGACATGGTTGCCAGACCAATAGTGATAAATGCCAGAATACTGAGAGTGCGACCAAGAAATTCTTTCTCGGTGCGCGATTGCACCCAGGTAAAGGTTTTGACTTGCAAAATACCGTAACAAAAACCAATCAGTGATAGGCCCCCCAAAGCCATGCTTAAGATGGCGTAAAATTTGGCAAATAGGAGTAAAAACACACCAATAACGATATCAAGGATCACTATGGTCAGGCCCAAAGACACCAGTTTGAGTTTGGGTTTGGTCCCGGCCAGTATTAAACCAAACATTGAGCCAAAACCATAAGCGCCGAGCATCCAGCCTAATAATTGGCTACCGTAATTAACATTGTCATTGGCGATCATAGGCAATACCACCTGAATGGTACCTGACATAAAGATACTGGTTAACATCGAATAGAACATCAATGACGCTAGCGGTTTATCGGCAAAGACGTATTTTATGCCGTGGCCAATATTAGCAAAGACTTGACTGAATTTTTGCGATTTTTTCTCAGGCAAAGCCTGTAGTTTTATTTTAAAACCAATAATCAAGGTGGTGAGCAAGTAACAAATGGCATTGATCGAAAATGCAATGGCGGTACCGGTGAGCAGATTAAAATCTTTGTTGTCGCTAAACGATTCGGTGGAGTTACCTGAGGTGACGGCGATGACGATACCGGCTATCACCGGACCAACAAAAATGGCTATTTGCCGGGTAACCATTTGAATACTATTACCAGCACTGTAAAGCTCGGGTTTTAATACCAAAGGTACATAGGATTGACCCGCCGGAATGGCCAAGGCACTGACAATCCCCATGCCAAAGGCCACGCCATAAAGCACTGGTAGTGTTAGCCATTGTGCCCAAATGGCATGGATTAGCAGAAATAGTAAGGCGGAGGTGGCAAATTTGGACAGTAGTAATACTTTTTTCGGGTTATAGCTATCTACTAGTGCGCCACCGAATAGGATAAAAATGGCCCGAGGTAATGCCACCATGGTTAATACACCACCGAGATCGACTGCATTACCGGAAAACTGTAGCGCCAGCCAAGGTAAAGCAATAATGGTGAATTGATCGCCCAGCATAGTGATTAAGCCAGAAAGCCACAGCCAGCGAAATGAAGCCACTTTTAATACGGATTCTTTGGGCGGTGGTGATGCTTCGGGTTGTGTGGTGGTATCGGTGGAAGTATTGATATTGTTATCCTTTAATCGCACAGATTTAACTGACAAGCTGAAAAAATCCAGATTGAGCACAGGCAATACTAGGGTAGCAACATCAAAAAATCAATGTTGCAACCATCTGTTCAGTGACTTGAGAAAAGTTAGGTGGTCATTGCTCCTGACCGAAGATAAGATCATACATTTAATTCGTCACCATTTTACTGATTTGCTTGGCGCGTTCTTCATCTGATAACTCTGAAGGTGCAGGGGTTAAAATACCAATTTGGCAAGCGGGTCGCAGGGCTATTTCATCTAGCCATCGTTGTAAATGTTTCAACCCATCAATGCTAATGCCACTCCATTCATGTATTCGTACCCAAGGCCAAGTCGACATATCAGCAATACTGTATTCATCCCCGGCTAAATATTGATTGCTACTCAGTTGAGTATCCATCACTTCAAATAATCGACGACCTTCGTTTTGATAGCGCGCTATTGCCGCAGGGATTTTCTCAGGAAAGTAACGGAAAAATACATTGGCTTGTCCCATCATTGGCCCGACGCCACCCATTTGAAACATTAGCCATTGCATCATTCGGGAGTAACTCTTTGGCTCTTTTGGGATGAACTTTCCTGTTTTTTCAGCCAGATAGAGTAATATTGCACCAGATTCAAACACCGCGAAATCATCATTATCACGATCAATAATAGCTGGAATGCGACCATTTGGATTGATTGCTAAAAATTCAGGCTGCTTTTGCTCAAGCGCCAAAAGATCAAGATTATGAACTTGATATTCTAGTCCCATCTCTTCTAAAGCGATTGATATTTTATGGCCGTTGGGCGTGGCTGCTGTGTACAATTCAATCATGAATAACCTCTTAGTTTTATATTTATTGCTTGTAAATAATGCCGTCTTTCATCACAAAGCTAATATTTTCCATGACAGTAATATTATCAGTGGGGTCGCCATCAACGGCGACAATATCGGCTAGATAACCGGGTTTAATTTGCCCTAGCGATGCTTGCTGTTGTAATAACGTTGCACTATTGATTGTCGATGCTTGTAGTGCCTGCATTGGTGTCATACCAAACTGGACCATACGTGAAAATTGTTTACCGTTATCACCATGGGGATAAATAGCCGCATCAGAACCAAATACCATTTTCACCCCTGCTTTGGTGGCTTTACGGAAGCTTAGGCGTTGTGCTTTGGATACCAGTTTCTCTTTATTGATATTTTCTTCTGGTACGCCATTGGCTTCACCAAATGCCAAAGTGTACTCGGTATTATAGATATCACAGGACATGTAGGTCCCATGTTTTAAAGCCAATTCAATGGCTTCATCGTCGAGAAAGCTGCAATGCTCAATGGAATCAATGCCGGCACGAATGGCCGCTTTTATGCCGCTGGTGCCATGAGCATGTGCGGCGATCACCAAACCCCGTAAATGCGCTTCATCAACAGCGGCGCTGATTTCTTCTTCGGTCATTTGTTGAATACCAACTTTGGTGCCTTTTGAAAACACCCCACCGGTTGCACAGACTTTAATGGTATTCGCACCGTATTTGATGTTTTCTCTTACTTTGGTTCGAACCGCCCAAGGACCATTAGCAACGCCGCCTGAGAGGCTTTTTGCCTCAGGTGGCGAAAAATTATCGTCACAATGACCGCCAGTGATACTGACAGAATGACCTGCTGCCCAAATACGCGGCCCCGGCACTTCGCCTGCATTAATTCCATCACGAACACCAATAATAGAATAGCCAGAGGCACCTAGATTACGGACTGTGGTAAACCCAGCCATTAATGTCTTCTTGGCATTTTTGACCGCTTTTACCGTTTGGCGTGGTACCGAGTAACTTTTTGCCGCGAGGAAATTATCTTGTGCATCACTTTGCAAATGTACGTGCATGTCCATTAAACCTGGCAGCAAGGTTTTGCCCGTCAGGTCGATGACTTTAGCGCCTTGATCTGGGGTGATTTTTCCTTGCTTGGCGACCTGAATAATTTTGTTGCCATCAATCAATACCGCAATATTTTTAATGGTTTTGCCTTTTTTAACATCCACATAGGCATCGGCATTAATTAAGGTTTGTTGCGCATAAGTATTTGCAGTGACCAGTAGCGCAGCGGCGATACTCAGCAATCGAAATGATTTCACTTGTTTTTCCTTTTTATTATCATTGTAATAGTCGTAAGTTATTGATTTATAAGTTTTACTGCTAATGTGGTATAGCAGAGGGGCATTTACTATACCTCAAGTTAAAGCGGATTAAATCAATATATCTTGGAAAAGTCAGTACCGCGGTTAACTTCGCACATCAATACTATAAATCCGATTGGCATTGCTCTGTGGACCACCACAGGTCCACCCGGCAGCATGAAACAAGGTGATAGCGGCTTGTGTCGAATAGGCTGTTAATAATAACGATAGCTTTGCCTGATAAAGGTCATCGGTCGAATGTAAAGACCATCTTGCACCGCCAGCGCAATCGCTAATGTCATCTGTACCGTCCAGCCAAACCGATATGTTTGCTTTGCTTCTCCTATTTCAGCAGTAGTTCCAGTGCTAATTCCAGTGCCAATTCCAATATTAATAGTCATGCTGATCAGAATGATACTGTTTCTGTCAAAATAGATTCAGCGAAGCCAATTCTTGCTGTGGTTGGGGCTGATGGCAGACCCACGATGTTGTGCAAACAAACCAGTGAAGGTTGTGTGGCTTTAGACGATGTTATATTTACTGATCTTGAAAAGGACGGTTGGTGTGCTTTTTAACATCTTATTAGTTGACTTGGTTTTTGGCTCTGACTATATGGAGCAAATTAAGATGACCGTTATCCTTAACATTGACGAGGTTGAAACCTCGTCTATGGCAGAGCTGGTACGGCGTAGACGCGAATTCACCGAGATGTCGGACTATCACGTTTTTTGATTATCAATTGTTAGCCTGTTTGAGTGGTGGCTTTCATACCATTATTGATTCAAGGTCAGTTATTTTCGAATAAAGGACGTTAAAAGTTCACCGTTAAATCTTAAATGACTTGGTAACCGAATGAAAATAATAGAGAATAAGTCTTCATATTTAATATTATTGATTCGGCTAAAATTGATGTCACTGTGATGTTCATAAGGGTCGAGTTTCGAAAGGGAAAACCTAATGTCGTATAAATTTATAATCACTATGATGGCCTGTATTTTTTGTAGTGATGCATTGTCGGCCGAATATGTAAGATCTAACGTAACGATTAATACCATGCTGTCAATTGGAGCGCAAAGGCCCTCAGCTCCATCCTCTCAAGATATTATTAGGCTTTACTTAACCGCAGGAAGTTGGGGAAGTTCTAGCTGCCGGACAACTTCAGCTGATATACAAAAAGTTGACTCACATCTTATTTCAATTTTGCTCTCAGCAATGGCCCAGAATCAACCTGTAAGTATTGCTGTCGATGATACGTTAAGACCAGTAGATGATACCTGTCAGGTTACTTTTATTAATGTGATGTAAACGAATAAGATTGAATTTGGAGGGGGTTAATCACTCTTTCTTTTATCGTGCTTTGGTAACACCTTATTAATTGATTGCGGTCAATTAAGTGCTGTCAATTAAGTGCTGTTTATCCACAGAGTCATTAATTACGCTGAATGGTTATATTCACTGCTCTTGAAAAAACGTTTATTTTCCTGTTTACATTGATTATTAAAAGGTTAACGATTACCCTTTCCTGTCAAATTTTTACTCTGGGAAAAAAGCATAGTGATTTCGATAAAAAAACAACAAATGCAACAATATCTGCAAAGTGACAAAGCCAAATTCATCATATCTATTTGTGAAAATTTGCTTGAAAACGTTCCCGAGCTCGTTGAAAGGCTTCCCGAGGACGGACTTCAAGATATGGTCGAAAACGGTATTAATAAAGCCAGATCTTATGGTCTGGAAAGTGACGAAGATATTGCCGCGTTTGTGACCCTGATGTTTGAAATCGCGCCCAATTTTGATTTTCAAAGTGATATTCGCAAGGTACTAACGGATGCATCAATTGCGCCCGAAGATAAATTTGATCAACTGTTTGCACAAGTGTCAGAAGCCGCGTGGTCTGAGGCAGAATTGAACTATGATTCTGATCACTGGCTTCCTAGTGTTTTAAAAGCAGCTAGGAGCGAATAGTTATGGGCGCAATCGAAAAACAACAAACCGCTCAACTTGCTAAAGAAGAAGCCAAACTGGCTAAATTAAATGATGAACTGGCGCTGGACTTGACTCAGGCCGCTTTGGATGTCGCTGGTATCGCCGATCCAACACCGATATCGGATGTGCTTGGGGCGGGGTTAAGTGCATTTCGTGGTGATTTTATTGGAGCAGGACTTTCATTGATTTCGGCTGTGCCTTATGCTGGTGATGCGCTAGCGAAAACCGCTAAGGGAGCCCGTCTTGCCAAGAAAATGGCAGCGCTTAAGGAAACAATTCAAACATCAATAAACGCTGTTGCTAAGACCAAAGCACTGCAACTCGGGTCTCGAAAGTTTTTTTCGGCCAAAGTTCGCGCCCAACGAGCCGTTGAGCAAGCGAAAAAAATATCTGCCGCGAAAAAATGTGTTCCTTGTAAAATGCCCGGTGGTAATCGATTTTCGACAAAATCACCAAAAGAGGGGAGTAGCGGAAGTTGGGAAGGTGGGGAGCGCGGCAATTCAGATTGGTACCCGGATCCAACAACCGATAAGGGTAAAGCTGTGTTGAAAGCCACTAAGGGAAAACCTGTTACGTTTAAAGAGGGTTATCCAAATTTCACTCCTCATGCTACACACAGGGTTGAAATTAAAATGAAAGGGGATTTCAATGATCGCAAAACGGCCACAGATGCCGTAAGAAAACAATTAAACGATGATAATTGGTACCCACCTAAAGGTATGATCTGGCACCATCATCAGGATGGTGTCACCATGGAACTGGTATCGAAACATCTAAATGGCAAGATCTCACATACGGGGGGCGCTTCAATTACTAAGTCATTGAAGCAAGATCCGGGTTATTGATAAATTTAAACTTGAACTAAAAATAAGGTTAGAAAACTCATTATGTCATACGAAGTATTTGATACTGAAGCAGCACTTACATTAAATGAAATTCTAGAGGCGCAGAGAAAGCTGAGTGAAAAACTGGGTAAAACGTTGCCGCAAAGTTATATTGACTTTCTGTTGGTTAATAATGGGGGACGTATTAGACCGGACCTTTTTAATATTAAATGGGCAGAGCAAGAATGGGCTGACGGTGAGGATGTTGACATGCTTGATGGTATGTTTTCCATTTATGATGATGATGGTATGAATTTGATCGAAGCTAATACCATCGGCTATAACGACAGAATCCCCGCCGATACATTAGCAATCGGACAAAACTCAGGCCGTAGTTTAATTTTAATCGGCATTGGAGAAAGTAATTTAGGACAAATATTTTACTGGCATGGCGAATATGAAAAAGACGAAGATGATGAATCATTACCTGATTATTATAATGTGGGGTTTGTCGCCAATACTCTGTCGGCGTTTTTAGATGGATTATACGAAGGGTAGCGGACCGTTATCTAGCTATGGCTACCGATTACTTTAACTCAGTTGCCCCTACGTATATTGAAAACTGGCCGACAGCGTTATATCCGTTTTCACTGCAACAAAAAGCGATTGTGCTCAAAAGGGATGAGATTTATGCGCTTATCCGGATAAATCAGCAGTTTCTGGCCGGAGATCTGAGGCTTGACTTAAAAGCTGAAGCTAAAGTGCTGGATGAGCTGGGTGATAAACTAGCTGACAACATTCAATATTTTGGCAACGAGGGTTTTGTCAGATTAGGCTCCCGTAGCGCAAAAGATTCCTTTTATGCACTATCGCGCGGCTTGCGGGTATCTGACAAAATGTCAGCGCTAAAAATGCTGGCATCAGGATCTGCAAGAATCATTTATGATCTTAAACTCGCGCTGCAAAATAACTATTCCCCCAGTATTTTTATTCGAGAATGGCGTCAGATAGATCCGCTGTACGAATTTCGTTGTTTTATCCAAAAGGGCAAGCTGGTTGGGATTTCTCAATACGATTGCCAAATTGCGGTTGATCATCAGTTTGAGCAAAACGTGGTAATGATTAAGCCCAGTATTGAGCATTTTATTAGTCACATTTCGCCACTTTTGTCTGCCGGTTTTGCTGAAAACGTTGTTGAAGGTGTTGTTGAAGATATAGTTGTCGATGTTTTTCTGACCGCTGATTTTACCCATAATGAGCAGGGTTTGCTAAAGGTGGTTTTGCTGGAACTAAATCCATTTATTGCATCACTCGACTGCTGCTTGTTTCAAGATGAGTTGTTTGACTCATCCTTTCGTTACCTGATTAAAAACGATAATCAGCCACACAGAAGAATTATTTATTAGCGTAACCCAGAGCGTAACCCGGCGTTTTATTCCTCGTTCGCTGGCGATATCGATAACCCACCCGGAGCCATAATCACCCGATTAGCGGCAGCATCAATATCGTTAGGACCACCATCATTAAGTTGTAATTGTACACACCAGTGGCCAGCGGTCAGGCCGGATTGCCAGCGGCTGTCACCCGGTGGTGGGCAATAACCGGGTTCACCTGCGGTCGACATTAAGCGGTTGTCGGCATTCTCAACAAAATCAGCACTTTCGCCTGAGCGGTGTTGAATGCGATAGATTGCATTGGTAGCAATGGCTTGGTTTTGTGGCAGCACAATTTGATAACTGTGACCTGTAATCGGTAGTTGATCGGCGGTAAAATCAAACAGTTGACTAACAAGGTTGTTGTTTGAAATCACGGTGATTCTCGGGCTGGCGGTGGCTTGATTTAATGCGTTTTCGCCGAGTTGCAGGCAAATGCCGGGCTGACCTTCAATCAAGAAACGATTGCTAGTGTTAAGACTGCCAGACATCACGTTACAAGCGGGTATGGCATCAAGATAGTTGGCAATGCCGTCATTGTCGGTATCTGCTGAACCTTCGATATTGTCGGCTATACCGTCGCCATCACTGTCTTGGCTGCTCAGCTTAACGGCTGCGGCTTCGACTTTGATCACTATTTCATGGCTAGCTTGATATTGGCTGTCATCATTGTCGAGCGCAGTGAGTTGCAGATGATAAAGACCCAGTGGTAATTCTGCCGGGTCGAAGCTGTAACTGGTGGCTGTTTCATCAAGGTCGTTGAGTAGTTCTTCGCGATTACTCCATTGATAATGATATTGCTTGTCAGGGTTGGGGTGTCGCGCTTTTGCATTGACTACGACTAAACCGCTTTTACGATTGACTACCCGGTTTTGTTGCTCTGCTTGGGTGACTGTCAGGCTGACTTTTGGTGCAATATTTTCTTCGCTAATGGTCACTGTATGAGTCGCTTGATTGCCTCGATTGATGTCGTCATTTAGACTAATCGTGATTGTTTCTTCACCCTCTGAGAGGTCATCGGCAAACACATTGAAGTGAATAACGCCAGTGATGCCAGATTCGATGATGATCTCACCGTCTGTGAGATTATGGTCACCCTTACTCTTACCTTCACCCTCACCCTCACTTCTGGCATCAGCAGTGCCGCCGACAGTGTAGGGAATAGACAGCGGATAGCTCGGTGATGGGCCGTTGAGATGGACACCTATGGTTACGCTCGCACCTTCGCGGGTGATTTGATTATTATCTAATGAAATCAGCGGTTTGACTCTGACTAATTGGCTGGCTTGAATGGTTAGGTTTTTGGCATTGCTCACTTGCCACAACACCGTGTTAACACCCGGTTTAAAGTGGTTGTCAGGGTTAACTCGGCTGACTTTCAAGCGCTTGCCAAAACGGTCTGTTGCAGAGGCAATACCCGGATTAACTGTGGTTAATAGCCCATCAGCATCAATGTCGATATCGCCTGGTACTGTGATAGTGGCGAGGTTGCCGCCGCTACCACCTGCGGCGCTAATATCCACCATAACCAATGCGTTATCAGTGCTGCCTTGACCATCTGAAACGGTGTATTCAATCACCGCCGAACCAATAAATCCATCAACCGGTGAATAGGTGATTTGACTGTCGCTAAAGCTCACACTGCCAATGCTGGCGCTGGCACCGATAATGCTCAGGGTGTCACCATCTATATCGGTATCATTCACTAACGGGTCAATGGTCACGGGTAAGCTACTGTCATGAGCAAAGGTATCATCAACTGCCACAGGTGGATCATTCACTGGTGTTACGCTGATATTAATGGTCGCAGGGGCCGAGCTGAGGCTGGCATCACTGGCTTGGAAGGTAAAACTGTCCTCACCGTTGAAGTTGCTTTGTGGGGTGTAAATCAAGTTTGGTGCTAGCCCGGATAGGGTGCCGTTGACTGGATTGGTGAGTGTCGCAAAGGTGATGCTATCACCATCAAGGTCATGGCCGCTTAAGGTGATGGGGAATGATAAATCTTCGGGCACATCGATGGTTCTGGCATCAGCAATAGGGGCATCGTTTTGTGCGGTAATGGTTAAGCTGACAATAACGGTATTTGAATCCACTAACTCATCATTGATTTTGAAACTGAACTGGTCAGTGCCATTAAAGTCTGTATTTGGCACGTAACGTAAATTGGGCGCGTTACCAACCAGTTGACCCGAGCTTGGACTGTCAACGATCAGATAACTCAGTGTTGCGCTGTCGTTGTCGCTGCCCGTGAGCACAATATCAAGCTGATTGTCTTCCAGTAATGTCAGCGATTGTGCATCGGCAATCGGTGCATCATTTTGTGCCACTATGGTGAGCGATATCGTGGCTTCTGCGGAGTCGAGGGTGCCGTCGTTGACGACAAAAGTGAAATTGTCACTACCATTGTAATTGGCATTAGGGCTATAAATGAGATTGGGCAGCTGTCCGGTTAATTGACCATTGACTGGGTTGTTGGTGACGCGATAAGTTAGGGTGTCGTTATCAATATCACTACCACTGAGACCAATATTGAGGCTCTGATCTTCGTTTAGCGTGAGAGTTTGCAAGTCAGCCACTGGGGTATCGTTTTGTGCCACCACTGTGATGCTGATGGTCGCAACTGCTGAATCCTCGCTACCATCATTGACCCAAAAGGTGAAGTTGTCGCTACCATTAAAGTTTTCGTTGGCTTGATAGCTCAGATTAGGCGGTACCCCGGTTAACTGGCCGTTAGCCGGGTGGCGATCAAGCATATATGCCAGTGGGTCAGCATCAAAATCACCACCAGTTAATATAATTGCCAGCGCATTATCTTCATTAACACTAAGGGTTTGACTGACCGCTACTGGGAGGTCATTGATACTGTTGATTTGAATTTTAACCGTGGCTGAGGTTGATGCGCCTTTGTCATCACTGACTTGATAAATAAGGCTGTCTGTGCCGCTGAAATGCGCGGTAGGTTGGTAGAAAATAGTGCCGTCAGATTGTCTAATGCTGGCACTACCATGCAGCGGTGCGGTGGTGATCAGCATTGACGTTTTGATAAGTAAACCATCTAAATCGCTGTCATTGGCTAGCACATCAATAATAACGAATTGATCTTCATCAGTTTGTATTCTGTCTTCATTGGCCAGTGGTGGCTCGTTGACCGCAGTTTGCCCCAAACTCACCGTAGTGACTGATGATGTTAACCCTTCATTGTCGGTCAATTGATAACTGAAACTGTCGGTGCCGGGGAAGTTGCTCACTGGGGTATATAGCAACAGCAAGCTGGTGCTGTTAATGCTAATGCTGCCATTTTGCGGTTGGCTAGTGATGGCGATTGAGCTGATACTGCCATCAATATCTTGATCATTACCAATCACGTTAAGGCTATGCGTTGAGGTCAGATCAACCATGTTGATGCTATCAACAGTGGTTCGGGGTGCATCATTAACGCTGGTGATGGTTAGGTTGACCACCGCTGGGGCAGAGGTTGCACCACCATCATCTTTCACCGTGTAGCTGAGGCTGTCGCTGCCAAAAAAGTCGCTGCTGGGTGTGTAAGTCAGGGTGCCGTCACTGTTGATTGTCACTGCACCATCGGATGGCTCGGCGATGATAACCACACTATCGGCTTGTAATTGACCATCACTGTCGCTGTCATTGGTTAGCACATTAAGGCTGGTGGCGGTGTCTTCTGCCAAGGTAAAACTGTCGGCTACTGCGGTTGGAGTGCTGTTACTGCCAACCACATTAATGCTAACAGTGGCAATATTCGATATGCCAGCGTCGACATCGCTGACGCTATAATTGAAAGTGTCGCTGCCGCTAAAGTTGAGTGTGGGCTGATAAACAAACTGATCATTAATGATATCTAGCTGCCCGTGTTGCGGTTGTGTGGTCACCACTAGGGTGGCTGTATTGATTTGGTTGTTGCCATCAGCATCACTGTCATTACTGAGTGGGCTAATGGTGACTGGGCTGTTTTGCACTGTTGTCGCGGTATCGTTATTGGCCTGTGGCAAGTCATTGACCGGATTGACAGTAACCGTCACCGTGGTTGGATTTGAAAAAGTACTGAGCATGTCGCTGATAGTATATTCGAAGGTATCAGTGCCGTTAAAATCACCATTGGGTTGATAAGTAATCGACCCAGTGGCGGTGTTGATGCTGGTTTTACCATTGGCTGGCGCAGTTTGTATGCTCAGGCTCGCAGGCAGTAAAGCGCTGTTTTGACCATCATCATTGTTGATAACGTTGATCAGCAACTGATTGTCTTCGTCAACTCGGGCGGTATCAGCAACTGCTGCTGGTGGATTGCTAATGGTGTCAAAACGCCAAGTGGCATTATCGCTGAAACCACTATAGACGTTGCCAGCGGTATCAATAAAAGCATTGCTGCCAATAGTGACATAAAACTGTGTGAGTTCGGATAAATCCTGTCCCAGAGTAATGGTGACTGTGCTGCCGCTGATGCTCACGGCGGCGTTATCGGCAGCAAACGAGGTTTCTACGACGTTGGTGGTGAAGTTTTTCACTTCAATCAAGTTGTTGCTACTGCCTGCAACCATGGTTTCGTTAAAAGTGAGAGTTAATGTGCCGCTGGTAGCAACGTCAACACTCTGGTGAGCCGGAATTAAGCTTTGTAAGATTGGGATCGACTGGTCATATTGCACCGTAAAGGTATTAGAAATCCCATTAGTATTACTTGCACTGTCGACCACACTAGCTGAATTGAGTGTAACGGAGACAGTGCCATCATTGGTGGGGGTAACGCTGATGGTATAGCTGCTGCCACTGCCGACGGGGGCTGCTATGGTGGCATTGACTAGGGTGAAGTCGGTAATTTCAAGACCTGTAACGGTTTTATTAAAATCGACGGCAAGGTCAAAACCGGCATTAGTAGGGTCAGCAACAGTGGAGGTTAATGTGGCAATTAACGCAGAGATATCATAAATCACTGAATATTGGCTGGCGGCGACATTACCGTTATTGGCTGTATCAATAGCCGCGCTAGCCGGAATATCAAGTGTCACAGTACCATTTGCCACGGGTGTGACGACAACCGTGTAAACTGTTGAACTGACGGGGGTAAAACTGCTTAGCGTGGCGTTGGTGACGCTGATATCGCTCTCGGTAAAGCCACTAATGGCTTCACTAAAAGTGATGGTGGCGGTGACTGCGGTATTAACTGTACCAGTAACGGCGGCAATGGTGACTGTGGGTGGGGTGCCGTCGTGATCAACACTGTATTGACTGGCGACCAAATTGGTATTGCTGGCACTGTCTGATGCCTGTCCGGCAGCGAAATCCAGTGTCACTGTGGCATCCGCCGTTGGTGTGACTGTAGCGGTAAAAACTGAGTTGCTGACGACATTAAAATTGCCGACCGTGGCATTAACGGCAGTTATGGCACTTTGGATTGAGCCGCTAACGTCTTCACTAAAAGTGAACGTTGCGGTAAAGGGGGCGTTGACTGGGCCTGACGGGCCACTGATCACGACCGTGGGCTGGGTTACATCATAAGTGAGTGAAAATGGTGTGGCGGCTGAGTTAGTGTTAGTCGCGCTATCAATAACCGCACTGGCTGGCACATTGACGGTAACAGTACCTTCGCCATCTGGAGTGACTAATACGCTGTAACTTTGGGCGCTAATTGTGGTGAAATTGCTTGGTGTGCCATTGCCTACACTGATATCAGCCAACGCAAAACCTGTGACATCTTCAGTGAAATTAAAATTGGCGGTAAAGGTGGTGTTCAGTGGTCCAGCGGGGCCAGTGATGGTCAGCGTTGGGGCCACTGAGTCATGTGCGATACTGTATTGCGTTGCTGCAATGTTACTAAGGTTGGCACTATCTCGGGCGGCAGCGGCGGCAACATCTAAAGTGACAGTGCTCTGCGCTGTTGGGGTGACTGTAGCGGTGTAAACAGTGCCTGAGACCGCAGTGAAATTACTTAAGCTCGCGTTGACGACAGTGATATCAGCTTGGGCAAAACCCACCACATCTTCACTAAAAGTAAAAGTGGCAGTGAAAGGTACGTTGATTGGGTCTGCCACGGTATCGGTGATGGTTAATGTGGGGGCGATATTATCTACGCTAAAGGTGCTACTTGGTCCCGCAGCTGGGGCTAATGCATCGCCGTTACGGGCAGTGCCAGCAGCGATACTAAAGCCTAAAGTGCCATTACCGGAGATATTGGAGAGGTTGACTGTCGGCGTATTAGTGGTGCTGTTAGTCACTGTAACGGTGGCAGATGTGCCGGTGTTGTTTAAAGTGATACTTGAGGGGGTTAAGTTTACTTCGTCGGCATTGGTATAAGTGACGGTATAGGTGACCGGGCCGCTGGAGGCAAGAGTGCTGCTAGGTGCGCCAATGACTAGGCTGGGTGTTGGCACGGTCGGGTTGGCAATATAACTAATCGACAGGGATGCTGCCGGGTTTTTCACGCTGTTATCTACGCTGTCATCAGCTACGCTAGCGGCAACACTGACAGTCACCGTACCATCACCATCTGGGGTGATATCAACTGTATAGGTATCACCGGAACCTGCAAAATTAATCGCTGTGCCATTGGTGACGGTGAGATCGGCAACAACGAAATTAATCACTGGCCGACTGAAAATAAAGCTAAAAGGAATAGGTGACGTTGATGTTGGGTTGGCTGCTGTAGTGGTGACGTCAAGGGTTAGGGATGCTACTGTTAGCACCGTTTCAGCAGCAGGATTAGTGGTATTATTGCCACCCACCGTTGCTGAAATTTCACTTGTGGCAGTGGCATACTGACCCGAAGCAGCACCTGCGGGGATTTGCGTGATCACTGAAAAAACACAAGTTTCCCCGGGTGTTAGTTTGCCGTTATTAAGCGTCATTGAAGTGGTACCGCTGAGCGTTGATGTTGGACCGCAAGGAAAAGTGGGTAATGCGATAGCCTGCCAGCTGGACAAAGCTTCGTTGAATTTATCAGTAAATTGAATGTCAGTTGCTTCACCAGCGGTGGTGGCATTACTGATAGTGTATTCCATTGTTACTAAGCCACCTGGCAGTGTCGGCGAGGTGGTAAGGGTTTTACTAAACGTTATTCCTGTAATAGTTACGGAATCTGATACCGCAATGGAGTCAACGGATAGTCCTGAGGTCATTGCATCGATGGCAGAACTGATCACGGTGATGACACCCGGTATTGCAGTGTCTGAGACTGACAAGCTGACTGAAAAAGTACAACTGCCGCCGGGGGATAATGTGGCTCCGGCAAGTGACAAAGTGGTGACGCTTGATACAGTCGTGCCGCTGAAACTTGAACCGCTGCCACAAATGTCATTTTGTGTGGTAATAGTGGTGGCTAATGCAGTGTTCAGGGCGACGGTGAAATTGACGCCAGTGGCATCGGCAACCGCGTTAACCCCGTAATCGAGGGTGAATTGGGCGGTGATTGTGGAGTCGGGCGCAGCATATTCTTCGGTGATGGCGATAGACAGTTCTGGCGCTGAATAGACGATCAGATTATCGCTTGCCGCAGTACCAAATACGGTGTTACCAGCCACTGTGGCACTGATAAGCGAAGTGCTGTGCACAGAAGTGGCTGGGGCACTGTCTGGCGGTGTGGTTAAAATCAGATCAAAGGTGCAATTGGCCCCGGCAGCTAGTAAGCCATCGCTCATGGTGAATACCGTAAAAGCTATTGGGATGGTCTCGGTGAAAGTTGAACCAATGCCACAACTATTGGCAGCGGGTAGGTTATTGACGGTGAGGCCGGGATATACCTCGTCGATAATCTGAGTAAAGGTGATGGCAGAGGCGGCGTTGACACTATCGGTGTTGGTTATCACATAACGCAGAGTCACATTTTGGCCAGAGTTGACGGGATCATCAATAAAGGTGGCGGTGATAGATGGGGCAGCCTGAACCACTAAAGTATTGCTGACTGCGGCTTCGGTGGTGGGTGAACCTCGTGTCAGGTTGATGGTGCTGGTGGTGTTGGTATAACTGCCTGCTGCGGCGTTGGCGGGGATTTGCACGGTGACGGCAAAAGTACAGGATGCTTCGGCGGCCAGATTAGCTCCGACAATAGTGAGGGTGGAAGTGCCTGTTAGGGCCGAACCTTTACCACAAAAGTCGTTGGCTGGTAACACGGTAGCGGTTAAACCGCTTAAGGTGGCATTTAAGTCATTGGTAAAAGTGATATCGGTAGCGGCATTGCTGCGATCGAGATTGTTGATGGTAAATGTCAGTTGCACCGCTTCGTTTGGTGATGATGAGGTGGGAAAACTGAGATTTAAAAAGGGATCGACGACGTTTAATGTCGCACTAGCAACGCCGCTGGAGTTGGAGCCATTTTGGCTTAGTGCGCCACTAGTATTGACATAGCTGCCAGTGGCCGCAGCGGTGACATTAACTGATACGGTACAGCTGGCCGTGGTCGCAACAAAACCTTTTTCGAACTCGATGGTACTGCCACCCGCAGTGGTGGTAATTAGTGGGGTGCCTGCGCCGCCGGTACAGGTGGTAGCAGCAGCAGGGAAATCAGAGACCACCACACCGTCAGGCAGGGTATTGAAGAAGAGTAACAAATCGGCATTGCTGCCATTGGCGCTGTTGTCGATGGTGTAAATCAGGTTACTGACGCCACCTGGAGCAATAGTAGATGGCGAGAACGCCATGCTGAATCCTGCACGACCCGTATCAACGGTCAACGTCGCATTGGCAGTACCAGAGCTACCCTCACTGGTGGACAGCGCACCAGTGGTGTTGACATTGCTACCAGCAGTAACACTGGTGACATCAAGTGAGAAGGTACAAGTGCCACCAAGCGCTAGACGATAATCGTTAAAAGTGACATTGTTGCTGCCTGCGGTGGCGGTAAAGAAGCCGTTAATACAACTGGTACTGCCATTGGCTGGCGTGGCCACCGTCATACCGGCTGGGAAAGTATTGCTGAAAGTCATGCTACCGACTGGAGTAGTACCCGCTGAATTGTCGATAGTATAGGTCATGGTGCTGACACTGCCCGGCGAGATAGTCGTGGGTGAAAAGGCGACACTAAAAGTGGGCGGTGCTGCCAATGCACTGCTGCTTAGCAGGATCAATGGTAGCATCAATAGTGGTAATAATTTGTTCACTGCTTTTGTCCTCTGGTCATATTTTCCACGAGGTTGAAACCTCGTCTACGGTAAACTTTCCGCGATGTAGACGAGAATTTATTCTCGTTTTTTGTTTGCTGCCCTTCTCTGTGTCCTTTGTGTCTCTGTGGTGAACAAGCTCTTGATTTTTAACAACGAAGCGCTCCAAAAACCTGAAAAGCCCACTAGCCTGTATAACGGTAATGCAGTCCTTTCAACATGTCAGGTCCCATTCCTTTTTTCATCACCACAGAGGCACAGAGAACACGGAGGAAAAGCAAAGTCAAAATCAAAACCTTAATTTCGCGAAACCCTATTGGATCAAGCTATAAACCGCCAAATACCACACGGTGCCTGGATAACCGGTTACGCTGTTATGTCCACCTAGCAACACTCGGCCATCGCTCAGTGGCAGTATCAGGCTCACAGAGTCGCTTTGGTTAAAATGAATATTAAAAACATTGCCGTTATTAAACAGTGGATCCGCGATGCCGCTGGTATCGAGCCGGGCCAGATAAATGTCGTTACCGCCAGCTGTGGCGTTGCTGACTTGTCCGCTAAGCAATAATTTACCGTTGCTGTCTAGTGCCAGAGATTGCGATGTGTGACCCGAGCCAAAGTTATATAACCCCAGACCGTTAGTGGCAAAGTTACTGTTAAGTGCGCCGTTAGTGCTCAGGGATACCACGACGGTCAGCTCGGTGGTGGTGCTGTTGCTGGCTCCGCTGGCATAAATAGTGCCGTCTGTGGCAACCGCGACATCGTATAAAATATCGCTGTTGTCGCCGACTGAGCTGTCGACATCGAGAATTTGATAGCCTTGACCACTATTAAACCCGCTGCTATCCAGCGCACCATTGCTAAGGAATTTGGCCACTAGAGCTTGGCTGATCTCATTGCTGATGGACAACTGACGGCCGACCGCAATAATGGTATTGTCTGCCAATACAGTTAAGTTATTGATGCCCTCGGCTTGACCCAAATTAGTGATATTAATACCTGAGCTGCTGAAACTGGTATCTAAACTGCCGTCTAGGTTCAGTCTCGCTAGATATAAGTCGATGTTGTCGTCAGCCGGATTAAAGACATCACCACCGAGCACGATTTTGTTGTTATGGTCAATAGCCACGCTGTTAAAACGAACTTGCTGGCTGGTCACACTTAACAGTTGTAAACCATCGCTGTCGAAGCTGCTATCGAGTTTGCCATCGGTATCAAGCATGACCGCTAAACCTTGAGCGCCAAACTGACCGGCGATCAGCAAGCGACCATCGCTTAACTCGGCCACCGATTGACCAAGAACATCAGTGGCACTGCTGTCGGATAATTTGAAATAACCGTCGACGGCAAAGCTGGTATCAAGCGAGCCGTTGCTATTATATCGGGCGACAATCAAATCACGGGTATTGGTATTACTGGTGGTCCAGCCCGTCATTATCAGTTTGCCGCTATGGCTGCCAACCGCCAGTTCAATACCGTCATGTAGGGTGTCGTCGCTGGGGCTTTGATTGCTGAGATTGTAACCTCTGCCAAGGAAAGTACTGTCGAGTGCACCGCTGGTGGTGAAACGTGCCAGCGCAAAATCTTGATCATGACTGCCTTGGGCAGATGTGGCGGCGACTGGCCGATTGCTGCTGTCGAGCATCACTGATACCAAAGTATTACTGTCGTTGTTGATATCTTGAATAACGGTGCCATTGCTGGCAAAGGTGTTGTCTAGTGTACCGCTGGCTGAGAGTTTGCTGACACCAAAATCTTGCTCAGTTGCGGTGATGCCAAATTGTACGCCGATGAACATATTGTCGCTGCTATCAAGGGTAAGGCTGAGTGCTGCGGAGTTGCCAGTTTGTGCACCGTTGTCACCATCGGCATCAATTATCACAATGCCACCAGTGCCAATACTGGTTTTTAAGCTACCGCTGCTGTCGAGTACCGCAAGGGCGACATCGCCAATGCCCGCTGATAACTCACTGGAGCCGGCTAAAATAATATCACCGTTACTGGTTATGCGGGTGTCGTAGGGCATATCGTCTTGACGTTGGCCCAAATCAAAGCTGGTTTGGCCGTTGCCAGCAAATGTGGTATCAAGATTAAGGTCGTCGGCGCTGATACGGGCGGCGGCAAAATCATAATTTAAACCATTGGCGGGGTCGGCGGTAAAGCCTGCGATGATCACTTTGCCATCGCTTTGTTCAGCCATGGCTTGAGGTTGGTCAAAATCGCCAGTGATATCAATGGCGTTTGATAATTCGACTGAGCCGCTGGAGGCATTATATTTGAACACATTGAATTGGTTATTGACGCCTGCGGCAAGTAAAACTGAGCCATTAGAATGGACTAAGATATCGGCCACCGTGACATTGTTTTGGTTATTGCTGGAGATCACCACCCCAGAGGTGCCGAAGTTGTTGTCGGTGCTGCCATTGCTGCCGAGCAATTTGATCAGCGCAATTTCGTTGACGCCAGCATTAAATTGTTCGGCGGCAATAAACAGGTTGTTATTGCTATCAACGGCGATGGCTTTGGCGCTTTCAAACGCGCCTAAATCCTGAGTCACTATGCCTTGTATGCCAAAGCTGTGATCAAGATGACCGTCTGCGAGATAACGGCTGACAGTGACATCCGTGGTGGTATTGCTGACGGTGCCTACTATTATGACTCGTCCGCTACTGTCGATGACGGCATCGTGGGGTACGTCGTCGTTATCAAAAGCAAAGGCGTTGGAAGCGGCCAGTCCGGCGATGGGGGTATTACCAAAGCTGCTGTCGGGTGTGGGTACCGCATTTTCGCTGATTTCAGTGACATTGATGGTGATGATCCCGGCGGCAGTTAGTTGGTTATCACTGACCGTCACGGTTAAGGCATAGCTGCTGGTGGTTTCAAAGTCGAGAAAGGTTTTGTCGGCGACGGTGAGCTGACCGCTGCTGGCATCAATGGCAAAAATGCTGTCGGTATTGCCGCTGGTGATGCTAAAACTCAGGGTGTCTGCATCGGCGTCTGTGGCTTCAACGGTAGTAATGGCAAAACCATTGATGGCGTTTTCAGCCACTGTGGTGGTGGCGTCAGCGATGACGGGTCGATCATTAACACTATTGACTGTAACTGCAACCACAGCTGAGGCGCTATGGCCATCACCACAACTGCCAGCGGTGCTGCAACCATTGTCTGAAATGAGATAATTAATGGTGGTTTCACCGTTAAAATTGGCGGTTGGCACGAAGCGTAGTTGTAAGCTGCCGTTTTCAGTGATTGTGGAGACAGCACCATTGGCAGAATCCGCTGAGACAATGTTTAGAGTATCGCCGTCAACATCACTGTCGTTGGTCAGTACATTGATGGTGGTGACAATATCTTCGTCAATCAGGATTTGATCATCAAGTGCTTCAGGTGCATCGTTGACCGCAACGAGTGTAACTACCACTGATGAGCTAGCCGAGCCGCCATTGCCATCACTGATTTGGTAGGTGATGGTATCCAAACCGTTGTAGTTTAAATCAGGGATATAAAATAACCCTTGTTCTTCGTTGACAGTGACTAGCCCATGTTCGGCGAGTGCGCCGGTGACAGTTAAGGTGTCGCCATCGACATCGGTGTCATTGCTCAGTACCTCGATGGTATTAGATGAATCTTCGGTGCTTTCTATCTCGTCAGCAACGGCTACCGGATTGTCATTGACAGCAACGATTGTAATTGACACTGTTGCCGAAGCCGCGCCGCCATCACTGTCGGTGATCGTGTAATTAATAGCCGCTTCACCATTGAAATCTGCTGTTGGCGTAAATGACAGAGTATTGTTATTAGTGACTGTTGCGGTGCCATTGGTGGTAGCTGTCACCTCAAGGGTTAAAACGCCGCCTTCTGGGTCTGAATCATTGGCCAGTACATCGATAATGGTTACAGTATCTTCTTGGATCAGCGCAATATCGTCAACCGCAACGGGCAAATCATTGGTCGCTGTGACTGTCACCACTACTGTTGCCGAGGCTGAGCCACCATTGCCGTCAGTGACGGTGTAGCCAATTGATGCTGTGCCGATGAAATTGAGTTGTGGAGTAAAAGCAATGGTGTTGTCAGGGTTTTTGACAGCGCCGCCGTTGGTGACCGTATTGACCACGACGGTTAATTCATCACCATCAATATCTTCATCATTAGCCAGTACGCTGATAGTCGTTTGGGTGTCTTCAACCGTTGTGGCTTCGTCATCAACGGCCACGGGGTTATCGTTAACAGCGGTTATGGTGACAGTGACTTTAGACGCTGAGGTGCCGCCGCTATTATCACCGATAGTGTAATCAATCACATCTTCGCCGTTAAAATCGGCATTGGGAGTATATTCTAGAGTATTGTCGATACCGGTGGTGACTGAACCATTGGCTGCTATTGCACCGGTGACGACGAGGGTTTCATTATCAATATCGCTGTCATTGCTGAGCACGTTGATAATCACGGCGGTGTCCTCTGCGGTTATAGCTTCATCGGCGGTGGCTACCGGATTATCGTTCACTGGGGTAACTGTGATGATGACATCTGCCGCTGCGGTGCCGCCGTTGTTGTCGCTGATGGTATAAGCGAGGACATCACTGCCGTTAAAATCAGCATTGGGGGTGTAATCAAAGGTATTGTCTGGTCTGAGGGTAACGCTACCTTGGCTGGCAATACCACCGGTGAGGGAGAGTAAATCGCCATCAGGGTCGGTGTCATTGAGCAGTGCATTGATGTTGACTGTACTATCTTCTGGGAGTGTTACGACGTCGTTATTAGCGATAGGTGCGCCATTTGATCCGCCAGCAATGACGGTAACGTTAACAATCGCCGAGTCGGTACCGCCGTTACCATCGCTGATGGTGTAGTTGATCACATCTGTACCATTAAAATTTAAATTAGGGGTATACAACAAGGTGTTGTCGTTATTGACATCGACGCTACCGCTGTTGGCTACGGCGTTAGCAATGGTCAGGCTGTCGCCATCGATGTCACTATCATTGGCTAGCACATTGATGGTGATAGGAGTGTTTTCAGAGGTGCTATCAAAGTCATTGGTTGCCGTCGGGGCATCATTGACTGGTGTGATTGTCACATCAACTATGGCTGTTGCGCTACCGCCATTGCCATCACTGATAATGTAGTTTATCACCGTAGTACCATTAAAGTTTAATGTCGGTGTATATAACAGCAAGGTATTGTCGTTATTGAAGTTGATGGTGCCGTCACTGACGTTATTGAGGGTTGCTGATGAAATTCGCAGGGTATCGTTATCTATGTCGGTGTCGTTACTGAGCACGTCAATAGTCACGGTATTGTCTTCGGCTGTGCTGGCAATATCGTCCAGTGCAATGGGGTTGTTATTGGTACCTAGCACATTGATCTGTACGCTGGCGCTGTCGCTGCCACCATTACCGTCACTAATGGTGTAGTTAATGGTATCGTTGCCAATAAAGTCAGTATTGGGGGTGTAATTGAGCGTTTGATTGGTTTCAACGGTGACGTTGCCGTTAATAGCGACTGCGTTACTGATCGTTAGTGAGTCATTATCAACATCAGTGTCGTTGATCAACACGTCGATATTAATCAGGGTATTTAAAATCGTAGTTAAAATATCGTCGGTGGCTATTGGTGGATCATTGACAGCGGTAATGGTTAGGCTGACTGTGGCAGTTGCTGCGCCGCCTTGACCGTCGTTAACTTCGTAATCGAAGCTATCGTTGCCAAAAAAATTGCTTGTCGGCTGATAGCTGAAACTGCCGTCAGCCGACAGGGTGACAGTGCCATTTTGTGGCAAACTTTGGACTGTAGTATTAACCGTTAGTGGGTCGCCGTCCAAGTCGCTGTCATTGGCTAGCAATAACGGCTGTGTGCTGCCATCAACCACTAATAATTGATCTTCTGCCAAGGTATAACTGTCTGCTACGGCTTCGGGGGGACGGTTCTGATCAGAGACTGTGATCAATACCTGAGCCGATGCGCTGCCGCCATTGCCATCACTAATGGTGTAGTTGACGGTGGCGGCTCCTTGAAAACCGTTGGGTGGGGTATAAGTTAGGGTATTGTTATTATTGGTGATCACATTGCCGACAGTGGCGGTTGCTTGAGTCACGGTTAACGGATTGTTTTCGATATCGCTGTCATTGCTTAGGACATTAATAATGGTTGATGCGTTGGGCGGGACTAACACCGTGTCGTCATTGGCGATGGGAATATCATTAATGTTGGTGATAGATAGAGTCACTGTGCCTGTTGATGCGAGGTTGAGGCTGTCGATCACTTCGTAGCTGAAACTGTCGCTGCCGAAAAAGTTCTCGTTAGGCACATAGGTAAAGCTACCGTCGTTGAACAGGGTCAGCTCGCCGTTTTGTGGTAGTTGGGTGTTGGCGACGTTAACGGAGAAGGCGTCTTCATCAATGTCGGTGTCATTAGCTAGCAAACCCTCGGCAGCTGAGACCGACAAAGTGCTATCTTCGTTAAGGGTATAGGTATCTGGTGCGGCGTTGGGGGCGGTGTTTTCTCTGCCGATGGTGAGCAGTACAGCGGCCTGGGCCATGGCACCTTGAGAGTCGGTGATCTCATAAACAAAGCTGTCGACGCCAAAATAGCCTTGGTTAGGGATATAGGTAAAAGTGCCATCGGTGCCCATATTTAGCTGTCCGTGGCTGACCGATTGGATCAGGGTGGTGGTGAGCGTAATTGTATCGTTGGCATCGAGATCAAAATCGTTGGCGAGAATTGACAATCTGTCGGCGGCGCTGTTATCGGCGGTAAAGCTTTGACTTTCATTAAGGTTGTAGCGTTCAGTGGCGGCGACAGGGGGGAAGTTGTTACCATCAATGCTGATCCGCACTATGGCTTGTGACAATGCGCCATTGTTGTCGGCAGTTTGATAGACAAAGCTGTCTTCACCGCTGGCTCCATCGAATGAAGTATAAGTAAAACTACCATCGGCGCGAAGCTCCACAGTACCTTGAGTCGGTGGTGTTAAAGGGGTTGTGACGACACTCAGGTTGATGCTGTCAATATCCAAATCATTGATCAGTAGTCCGGGCGCGGCAATATTCAAGGTACCGGCAATGGCCGATTGGGTTTGAATGGCGTTTTGTTCAAAAGATCTAGGTGCGGCATCGGTGATCAGGTTGTAGTTGTTATAAGAAGAGAAGGGCGCATCGTTGACCTGATTGACAGTGATTAGCACCTCGGCGGTATCTGTTTGGCCCACGCCGTCTCTGATTTGGTAAGTAAAGCGGTCTGGCCCAATGAAGTTGCTGGTGGGGGTGTAAGTAAAGGTGCCATTGCTGTTTAACACCAGTATGCCATTTTCACTGGCGACTATTGGCGCGGTGTCGACAGTAATGACATTGCTTTCTCCGTCGCTGTCATTGGTTAGCAGTTGGCCGGTTAATACCGTATCTTCGTTGACGCTGAAATTATCATTTACCGCAACCGGTGGCAAATCCGTTGAGCCCGTCAGCGAGTCGACTCTTAATGCGGTGCTAAAGGCGCTTTCACCTGAGCCATCAACCCCGGTGACGGTGGCAAACATTACTTTGGCGTCTTCTATACCGGTGAGGGTGTGACTGGGATCTCTCAGGGCCAAAAACGCTGCGCCATCGGGCAGGGAAGTGTAATTTTTGTGAGTGACACCAGCTTGAGAAGCAATATAGACGTTGTATCTCAGGTAGGAGTTAATTGGGTTCCAGCGTAAATCAATGGCGTTGCTGGCTCTGTCGGCTCTGAAACCATTGATGGCTGTTTCTCGCCAAGTAAAATTAACGGTATTGACGATAGTGCGGTTGCCGTTGCCGTCATCTTCCCACAATTCTAGCCGCTGGTTGCCAGTGGCGATATTAAAATCTAGCGGATTTATACCGGTCAGGGTTTGGTGGTAAGTGGTGCCACAGTTAGCGGCGCAAAGTTGCATGACTTTGGTCGCTCCAGAAAACCCAACATAGACCCCGTTTATACCATCGCTGTCGGCCAAATCGATTGAAATGGTCAAGTTGCCATTGAGACTTTGATTGGCCAATGGCAGTTTGAAACCGCCGGTGGCGTTGACAAATGACGCTGCCTGCACCTGATCGCCACGAGAGCGGACATTATTAGCCAGCTGAATAAAGTCAAAAGGCACAATATTGACAGTAGGCGTTGGTTGATCTGGCGTTGGTTGGTCTGGCGTTGTTGGTGGATCTGTGGGGGTTGGATCCGGTGGTGGTTGGTCCGGCGTGGTCGGCAAATCTGGTTGTGGTGCCGGTGTTGTTTGGCCTGTAGCCGACGTTTCACTGCTACCGGATCCGCAAGCAGACAGCAATGAGGTCATTATAATGAGTAATGGAAGGAGATGTTTTTGCATTAATTTACTGCCAATGTTACTTAAAAAGACCAACAGGGGATCAGCATTATTACGTTTACCTCTGTGATTTATTTTTTATATTTGATTTATAAGTGTAGGCGATAAGTTTAAAAATGGCAGTAAACTGCTAGAAAGTTCAAAATAGGAAAATCTTCTTGTTTCCGAACGTTCGAAAATAAACCGAATTAATTCATTAACTTAGCCAATAATTGACCATTTAGTGATAAATCCGTCGCATTTTGTATTTTACAGCGTCAACCCTTTACTGTACCATGCCACCGATTTTTGGAATGAATTACAATAATATAGGAAGTTTGATGTTTAATTTACCTCAGTCATTAGCAGCTATGCTACTGATCGCCCTGCCTTTTTTGTCAGCTGCTGATGATTTAACCGCTCACTGGTCAACAGATAACCATACGCCTCATTTCGCCGACATCAATGGCGATGGCATTGACGATCTGCTGTTACAAGCCAACACGCCCGAGCAAACCAGCACATTGATTTTTGGTGAAAAACAAACAGATGGGGTACGTTATACCGTATTAAATCAGCAACACTTGCCCGCACAACTCTCCGGCAATCACTGGGATGGCAGTACCGCGCAATTGGCTGTGGCTGATTTTAATGGCGATAATAAAGCCGATTTATTGGTGGTGTTGCCAGCCCAAAACCGCACAGTCACTTTTTTAGCGGGCGACAACGGTTACGATTTTAATTCGGGTTTAGTGCAAACCGTTGATGAATTAGCTTGGTTAAACGATGCCGATGATTTCACCTTCCACCCCGGTGATTTTAATGCCGATGGTCGCCAAGACTTGTTGGCAGTTTCTGCACAAAAACAAGCCCATTGTTTGATGCACTCGGGCGAAGATGGGCGCTTATCGATTGTGCAAACCCTAAAAAAGAACGTTAAATGGGGTAAAAATAATGCCGATAGTTTGCTGATTGCCGACTACAACGGCGATGGTCGGGATGATATCACCGCCCTCAGCCAGCATAAAAACAAAGACCATTACGTCATTTACAGTGATGACAACGGTCTACTCGACACCAAACATACCTCAACCCGTGGCGCTAAAATCGCTGACCAAGACTGGCATACCGATGTCCATTCCATCATCATTGCAGGCAGTGAAGCCGAATTGGTCAAACTGCATAATGACACCGGCGGCATTGACGAAAACAGCATTGAAACCGCCAAAGCAGATTGCTCACCGAATTGCGGTCATCAAGCCTATACCGTCACAACCGCCAAGACATTTACCGTCTATTCGTTGACCGCCGTGCCAGCCACACCCAGCAGCTATCCCGGCACACTCGGCAGTAACTATAAAGCGGTTTACACCGGCTATACCATGACACTGCCCAGCGTCAGCGGCGCAACCAGTTATCAACTCTATGAATCAAGTTACAATTCGACTTCAACCCCCGCTGATAGTAGCTATCAGCTGGTGTATACCGGTTCATCGACCGCAGTTAACCGGGTCAGCACCAGCGATGGTTATCGCTGGTTTCGTTATAAAGCCTGTAATTCAGCAGGTTGCTCAGGCTTAAGCCCGTGGCGACGATTGTATATTTATGGCACACCGGGAATTGTCAATAACCTCAGTGTTTCGGCCCCGACGGTCAATGTTGGGGTTAATTTTAGTGTGTCGTGGACACCGGCTGCCGGTGCGGTTGATGGCACGGTTTATACCGTTTATCAAGCGTATAACGGTAATGAAAGCGCGGTCTATTCGGTGACCCGCAATCACTGGAGTGAGAGCAGTTACGCTTACTCAACCGCGCAATATGTCGGCGGTGCTTTTCGCTATCGGGTGCAAGCCTGTAGTCCTTCGGTGGGTTGTGGCGGCGCTGTTGTCGCCAATCAAACGGTGATTGCGCCCAATACCGCACCGGTGGCGAACACCGATTACGCAGTCATCAATGAAGACACCACCACCTATATCAATGTACTCGGCAATGATACTGACATTGATGGCGACTCGCTGTTACTCGATTTGTACGGCGCACCGAGTCATGGCACCTTTGCCAACATCAATAATCAGGTGCGTTATGCGCCCAGTGCCCATTTTAATGGGGTGGATTCTTTCAGTTATCGGGTGCGCGATGGCAGCACGATGTCTGCACCCGCGCTTGTTTATGTCACCGTTAATGCGGTGAATGATGCACCAACCGGTAGCGTGGTGATTTCAGGCTTAACCGCCGTCGGACAGACGCTAACGGTCAGTCACACGTTGGCAGATATTGAAGGATTGGGTTCTATTAGTTATCAGTGGTACCGAAACGGCGCAGGTATTGCGGGCGCAATCGGCACAAGTTATTTGCTCAATATTAACGATATTGATGCGACCCTCACCGTCACCGCGAGTTATCAAGATGGTGGCGGCACCATGGAAAAAATCACCAGCGCCGCCACGGCACCGATTGAACGCGCAAGAGATGCTTTATCCACTGGCGGCACCGTGGCGGATGTGCCATTGCCGACAGACCAAACCCTGCCCGCCAGTGATTTTGAAGGGGCGATGCCGGGCACTGCCACGGTCAACGGTGGTGCAGCTGGTTACACAATACCTATCGCCATACCACCCGGTCGACATGGCTTGCAACCCTCGGTTTCACTCAATTACAGCAGCCGCAGCGGTAACGGTATTGCGGGCATGGGCTGGGGATTATCCGCAGGCGGCGCAATTAATCGTTGCGAATCAACATTGGCGCAAGACGGTGTATCTGCGGGCATTGCTTATAGCGAAACCACCGACCGCTTGTGCCTCAATGGTCAACGCTTGATGGTCACATCCGGTACTTATGGTCAAGTCGATGCGACCTATGCCACCGAAATCGACAGCTTTGTCACCGTGACGCAGTTAACGGGCGGGATGAATCATAGTGCGACGACGTTTCTCGTCGAGTTACCCGATGGCAGCCAGCATACCTATGGCGCAAAAGTGACACCAACAGGTGCACCTGCGCCATTAAGCTGGCTGCTCAGTCGTGTTGCTGATGTTTCCGGCAACAACCACATGACCTATGTTTATGACGATAAAGGCGATGGTGAAGTGCTACTGACCGATATTAAGTATACTGGGGACGGCACTAACGATGGCAACCGCCGAGTATCGTTTGATTATGAGGACCGCAACACCTTCAGCACCTTCTATCAAGCCGGTGGCAAAACCCGCCAAACCCAACGCTTAAAAACCATTTCAACGTTCATCAATAACACCACCAAAGTGCGTGATTATCAACTGACATACCAAGCCACAGCCCCTTTGCTTAGTGCCGTGACTGCCTGTGGTGGGAGACTCTGCTATGAGCCGACCACCTTCGCTTGGTCCGATGATGCCATTGTGTTTAAAACCGAATTACTTACTGACAGCGCCAATACCGAGCTGTTCCCCCCGAGAGATTTGCTGACGCCGAGCGGCAGTGTGGTCAAGGTTGCCGAGAACTTATTGAACGTCATTCCCCGAGGTGATGCCAACGGCGATGGCGTCAGAGACATGCAGCATCATTACCTCAATGCCGAAGGCGACAGCAGCCCTAACCCGCTGGGAATGCCCGCCTGTAATTCAAACAGTTGGCTCGGTGGTTATCAATGTTTAACCGCCGATTTCAACCTTGATGGCAAGACCGATGAATGGGGTTTTAATGGCGATTGGCTTCAATTACGCCACAGCGGCAGTGCGTGGTTTAACACCGCTATCAGTCGAACTTATGCCAGTTATATTGGCGGCGATATTCATGCGATTGAAGATTTTAACGGCGACGGCTGGCCGGATATTTTGTTTGAACATCATCGCACCGGCGGCCTGGATTATGTATTGTATTTGCACAACGGCACGAGTGCCACGCCCTATCCCGCCTCAGGTCCAACGGCCTTTAGCACCAACTTCATCCCCGGCAGTGGCAGCACACCAAAAACCAATATCCAAGTGATGGGTGACATGGATGGCAACGGGTTGCCCGATATCGTCCTCTCCAGCAATACCTCAAACCAAGTCACGCCGCGTTTATCGACCTTGCAGTTAACGCAAGTGGTGAATGGCGTTGTGGATTTCTCAACCACCCGGAGTGTGTCATTTACCGAGTCAGGCAACCTGTCAGAATACAGCAAATTCATCGACGTCAATGGCGATGGTCTGCCCGATTGGCTCGGCTTAATTAGCAAAGACCGGGATGCCGAAAACGCGACTTTACACCTTAGGCTCAACGAGGGTGACGGTACCTTTGCCACGGCCACTGATTTAAATGTAAAAGTCGATATGCGGCAGGTCATTCGCGCCGAAGATATCAACGAACCCAAAGCCGATGAAGAACATTGGCTGGCCAAATATGGTGACGCCTTCAAACTGATGGATGTCGACGGCGATGGTCGCCAAGAGCTGATTATGCCCGGCGAGCGTATCGTCAACGGCTGTCATAAAATGCACGGTCTCGACACCCAATGTGGCGATGACCTGTATCGACAACATCGCATCAGTGGTCAATTGGTCAATATCCCCAGCAGCGCCGATTTCGGTATCTATCAATATGACGCCCTGCACTTTAGCGAAAATGCCGCCGGACAATACACTGCTGAAATCAAACCCACCGATTTAGTCGGTGCCGCCAATCACTCGGTGGTGGTCGATTCACTCGGTAAAGGCTTACCCGATTTGCTGTTCGTTTACGGCTGTTACAACCCGGTCGGCGGTTGCTCCGTCGGCGCGGGCAGTGGTGCAATGCAAGGCAAAGCCAGCAAAAAGATTTACACCAACCGCAACTACGGTGCCGCAGCAGGCAATAACAAAACTGATTATCAACCCGCCAATATGCTGCAAAAAGTCACCAACGGTGTCGGCGTTATCAGCCAATGGGATTATCGTCCATTGAGCAGTGAAGAGTATCCAAACTTCTACCAGACCAATTTCACCGATGTGGTCGACGCTGACCATTTTCATTTCGCCTCCAGCATGTACGCCGTGGCGAAATTCGAACAGAGCAACGGTATCGGCAGCCTCAACGCACTGACTTACCAATATCGTGGCGCGATGTATAACACCAAGGGCCGGGGCTTTCGCGGGTTTAGAACCATTATCGCCATCGACCACGCCAATGCCAAACAAGTCACCACCACTGATTTCTTACAAAAGTTCCCGTTCAGTTCACTGGTCGAATCACAAACCCTGACAGAACATAACAAGACCGTGCCTTTCAGCATCACAACGAACGATTGGCGACGTAACCCTAACCACCTCAGCGCCCTTTATAATGCCCAATCCCGCCAAATCACTTGTGATTTAGCCGCCACGATTTGCGACGAAAACAACCACCTCAGCCAACGCGACACCAGTATCACCGGCATTGATCAATACAACAATATCACTGGCCAAACTCGCACCATCACCGATGAAAAAACCGAACAAACCACCACCATCACCACGGTCTTTGACACCGACGCATGGCCAAATAAAGTCACCGCACAAACCGTCGACAATACCGACCAAATCGTCACCACCCATTACCAAACCTACGACACCACCCACCGCAAACCCACTACCGTGGTGGTCGCCGCAGGCAGCATCGCCATCAACGCCGCCGAATGCACCACGGCGGATTGCCTCAGTACCACCAGCGTGTTTAACACCAGCGGGCTGCCCACTGACATTGACGTCGGCGGTCGAACCACCACCCTCGGCTACAGTGCTGATGGCTATTTTGCAACCACCATCACTCAAGGCACTCACGTGACCACCACGCTAACTGACCCGGCGACAGGGGCAAACACCAGCACCACAGCCGCCAACGGCGTTGTCACCACCACAAGCTACGATACCTTAGCCCGACCAACCAAAATCAGCCAAACCGGTCAGCCCGACCGCCATTTACGCTACCATTCGTTAGCGGTCGCCAGCTATCAAGCAGGTACCCCGAAGCAAGTCAATCGCACCGATATATTAGGCCGACCAGTGCGCAGCGAAACCACCGGCTTTAACGGCGACTTGATTTATCAAGACATCAGCTACAACGCCCGTGGCCTCACCGCCACCGAATCAGCGCCTTATGCCGCAAACACCACCATTCACAACACCACGTACAAACACTACGATGTGCTCGGCAGAGCGGGCAAAAAAGTCACGCCGCAAACCAACGGCAATTTAACCGTAACCTACACCTACGACGGCTTCAAAACCGACATCGACGCTGGCAACCTATCCATGAGCCGCACTTATAACGGCCTGAAACAGCTGGTGCAAACCACCGATGCCCTCGGCGGCATCACCCAATATAGCTACGACGGCGGCGGTAATCCCATCAAAATTGAAGACGCCGCAGGCAACATTATCAGCGCCCATTACGATAAATTGGGTCGTAAAACCTCGGTCGACGACCCCAACCAAGGCAAAACCACCTTCACCTACAACGCTTTCGGTGAACTCAACACCGAAACCGATGCCAATAGCGCCACTATCACCTATACCATGGATGACCTCGGTCGCGTCAGCCAACGTAATGCCAACGGCAGCATCGCCACATTCACTTGGGATACCCTGAAAAATGGCTTGCTAACTTCACACACTGAAAACGACATTACCAAAACCTTCCAATACGACAGCGCCGCCCGCGTCACCGCCACCACCACCAAAATTGATACTGACAGCTACACCGTCAGCCAAGCCTACGACGCCAATTATGGCCGACTCAAATCCTTAAAATACCCTAACAATCTCACCGTGGGCCTGACTTACAACGTACAGGGCTATTTGCAAAAAGAATACAACGCCGCGTCAAACTACATTTACCGCGAAACCACCGCCCAAGATGCGCTCGGCAACATCACCCACGCCTGTCTCGCGGGCAGCAGCACCGCCCAATGCAATAGCAACGGAGGCTTCAATCTCACCGTCGATAACGAATACGACCTTAAAGCCGGGCAAATGTTATCCAGCCAAGCCACCGGTCACCGCAATGGCGCAACCGCAATAATCCATCACCTCAGTTACAGCAGTTATGACAGCTACAGCAATCTGCTGACCCAAAGTAATTTGGTCAGCGGACTTACTGCCACCGACACCTTTACCTATGACGGACTCCACCGCCTAACCAGCTCCACTCTCAATGCCGCAGGCACACAAAGCACCATCAATTATGGCTATGATAGTGTCGGTAATTTGCTGAAAAAGACAGACTATTCAACCAACACCGTCGACGCGTATCGTTACCTCGCCAACAGCAATAAAATCAGTGAAATTAACCTCAAAGCAGGTGGCACCACCAGTTTCACCTACGATAAAAAGGGCAATTTAACCCATCGTAACAACACCCTAGAAACCACGTACAACACCTTCAATAAACCACTCAATATCAAACGTTTAGGCGCTAATCTCGACTTCACCTACGGCGCTGACTTAGCCCGTTACAAACAAGTGAGAGTGGTCAATGGCGAAACCATCACCACCCATTACATCGGCAAATTGTACGAGGTTGAAAAGCAAGCGAGCACCACCACAACCAAAGCCTATATCAGCGACATTGCCATCGTCAGTGACAACAACATTCGTTTCACCCTGCGCGACCGTTTAGGCAGTGCCACCACCTTCACCGATGAACTCGGCAATGCCACGGGCTATCGTCATTTTGACCCATTCGGCAAATCCATGAGCGGCGATTGGCGCGAACTCAATCCGGCGACACTGACCAATAACCCATGGGATTTAGAAATGCCGACGCGACGAGGTTTCACCGATCACGAACATTTAGATGACGTGGAATTAATTCACATGAATGGCCGGGTTTATGATTATAATGTCGGGCGGTTTATGAGTGTCGATCCGATGATCCAATCGCCGGCCAACTCACAGTCGCTCAACCCTTATTCGTATATTATGAATAATCCGCTGGCGGGGACTGATCCAACAGGATATATGGGGTGTGCAGCGTCGCGTTTAAAAGATGTGTGTGATGATCTGGGTAGCAGTTTGGGCGGCAATAGCGCTGCGGATCGGGATTTAAGCAAGGGACTCAATAAATTTGATAATGGGGCCAGAGTTAAGCGAGGTCGGCAATCTAAAACAACAGAAATTAACGCACAAGAAGAGCTGGCAGAAGCAGCAAAGAAGGAAGCACTAAACAGTGGAGGGAGTGGGGATAACTCTGCTTGTCAGACATCTATTGATTGTCGGGGTACCGGTGGTTACGATAAAGAAGATGAGTACTTTCATGAATATGAAATGACACATGCAATATGTTCGACAGATATATCAAGTTGCACTGCTAAAAATGTCTTTGAATCCCTAACTAAAAACGCAGCTCCTGGGGCTGACGGCGTAACTCCTGTTTCATCTGATAGAATTTCCCATATAGAAATGGGGCCTTTTTCGGGAGGCCATGTAGGACACCTAGTTGATAAAATTAATAAAAGGGTAGTCAACCTAACAGGTGAAGATCATATATTTTTTGATGGTTATGTTATTCGATCAGTCGTTCAAACTAATGGGATTATTTCTATTCGGACATTTGGAGAGGGAGTCAATAGAACTAATTGGAAATACTTACCAGACCGAGCTTCTTGGGCTGCAAATTATATATTAGCATTTCCTGGTTTTAGGACGCAAGACCGTAATATAAGAATTGACGTGCTATCACAAAGCGAACGCGGGCAACAATTATTAAAACAAGAGCATAGAGAAAGGCTTTTGAGGGGACCAAAACTATGATTAGAAGAACCAATTTTAAATATGTGTGGATTGTATTTGTTTTTATGCTGTTTGCTGCGGGTTGTAGTGAAACCGTTTTAACACCACAAAACTATGTGGGAGTACAAGTAAAGGATGCTGTCCAAATTAAACAAGTAGTTGAAGTCTTTGCTTTGAAAAACGGGTTCACTGATAAATTGAATTATGGCAATACTAAACATTTTGCAAAATCTGGCCAATTTCAACTGAGTTTTAATAGGGGATCGGATAATTCTTTTATTGTGATCGGAAATATATTACAAAAGAATTGCGTTAGGATATCTGTGTACTCATCAATAGGAGTCGAGGATTCGAAGGTTATACTTGATTCATTAATTGATGGGTTCGGATCTCAATTTACAGGTGATTTTAATGTTTTTCCAGATGTCGATTGCGAGTTTCAGAGTAAAGGTTTAACTGAAACAACTTTATAGGACGCTGGACTGTTCAGGGAAAACCAGAGACATCAGACAGGACAATGGATCCGGCGAGTTGGCAGATTTGGCCAAGAGCAAGATCAAAAGCGATGCAGGGCCGCTGGTCTCGCCGATCTGTCCTGCGTCTTGCAGATTGCCCGGCATTAAACGTGCCGGCATCCATGCCGCGAGTCACGTTTAATGCAGGGCAAGCAAGCCTTGGCCAGCTCGTCAAGCCCAGCAACCCAGCTAATGCTTCCCCCTATAATCCCCCGGAGGGGGATGGCGTGGCCAAAGGAACATAATGTATTTTATAGGCTGTGGCTTCGCGCTCCGCACGGCCAAAGTTCGCTGTGCCCTATAAAATGACTTTATGTTAAATTGGCCACTTGGCTCCGCCATCCCTGGCTACGCGATTTGGTTGCGCAGGCGCAAACTCTTTACCTACTTCCTTCCCCGACCCTGCTTGGGTGTGATTTGCTCCAAAGTCGCTGACATGCTATCGCTTGCGGCTCATACTTCGCCTTTTATCTATTCCCACCCACGTTGGCGCTACGCTTCCTCCAACTCCACCCTGACAGTGAAGGCTACCGCTTTTTAGCTGCTATCGCAGGTGGCTATCGCCATTGGCTCAGTCTTCGTCATCTATTCCCACCCTCGTTATAGCTCTGCTCAACTCCACCCACAACGCCACTTCGTGGCTATAAGGCTCCGCTTTTTAGCTGCTATCGCAGATGTGGCTATCGCCATTGGCTCAGTCTTCGCCATCGAATCCCACCCCCGTTATCGCTTCGCTCAACTCCACCCTACAACGCCACGCTGTGGCTATAAGGCTCCGCTTTTTAACTGCTATCGCAGGAGTGGCTACCGCCATTGGCTCAGTCTTCGCCATCGAATCCCACCCCCGTTATCGCTTCGCTCAACTCCACCCTGACAACGCCACGCTGTGGCTATAAGGCTCCGCTTTTTAGCTGCTATCGCAGAGGTGGCTAGCGCCAATGGCTCATACTTCGCCATCTATTCCCGCCCACGTTGGCGCTGCGCTTACTGCTTTCGTTCAAGTTTAACGTTGTCACTCATCCCTGAGGGTGAATCCTGTCGGCATCCATGCCTCCACCTCAGGGGAACTGAAAGCTGCGAGCCCTCGCTTTCCGTTCTCCCTTCGCCCCCCTTTTATCCCCCAAGGGGGAAAGGACAGTCGCCTGAGTTTGTCTGACCTGCGGCCAGACAAACACAGTCAACCGTCTTCGGTTAACAATAGTTGGGGTAAGTGGTCAATCAGAATAGTTGATCAGAAAATAGGGAGCAATTAACTTGCTCCCTTGGTGGTGGGTTAGGCTGGTCTGTCCATAATGGGCAGTTTTCTGATTCTGTCCTTAGCTGCCTTGATAGCGGCTTTGAGTGTGCTGAACTGGCCAATCCAGCTGGAACGATCTTGAGCGCCACCGTCTAAGCATCGGACGGTGAATTGCAGACCGTCCGGAAAATCCTTCATAAACTGGGTCTTCTCATTCGCCCGGTCTCTGTCGAATTCATCCTTGCTGCGCCTAACACTAAATCCCGCTCTCGCCATCCGGGCGAGATGTTCCGCCCAGATAGGCCGACTGGCAAAAAATAATAGCCAGGGCTTGGAGACGTTTTCATCCTTGAAGGGTTAGTCCGGCTCGACATCCTTGTCTCGCGTAAAAGCCTGAAAATGCTGCGGGCACTCGCTTTTTCCGGGCGGCTTTTACCCCACCAGTCGGTGATCTCCAGTTCCTCGCGCAGATGATGGGGTGTCCGGTCAAAATCAGATCGGAGTCTGGGATTGATTGGAAAATCATCGACAAACTCCTCTTGATGAACGGGGTGATGACACGGCTCATAGTCCGTAAGCTGATACAAACAGCTCTGAGAGATAAGCCTTCTCATGCGGTACCTCCCGCCTGAAAGGGCAATACAACCAGTGCAGCGCCGGGACTGAACAGCAGTGGCATTGACTCATCATTCTCTATATTAGTGGCTGTTTGAGTGTGGTGATCCGCTCGGATAACCGCTTCATTGTTGGGAGCAACCATATCAACAATGGCGGTGGCCAGCCGTTGCATGAGTTGCTGAGTGACTTCACTGGTGATGGTTGGATCAACCCCATAGCGGGCAATATCGATCAACCCGTCCATATCAAAGCTATCCAAATAGATCAAAGATCGTGTAAGATCGTCGTTAGTCATGGTCATACTCCTTTGTAAGTATGGTTGTGGTTAGCTGCTTGATAGTGTTGTCGCATTATCAAGCAGTGTTTTAAATTTAGTGGCTCGTTAAGTTAGCTTCCTATCATCTGCTTTAACTGGTCTTGAGTGATCGCCATGTTTAGAAAATGGCAAACCAAGTCCTGATCGTCATGATTCAGCTGATCTACCTTCTTACATAATTCCTTCAACTTTTTATTTTTAATTTCAAAAGCGTCGGTGTCAGTGCTGCTTTTACCCAACAGTAACTGGTCGATACTGACCTCAAGTATTTTAGAAAGTCCAATAATGTAATCAAACTGAGGCTTAGCAATTCCTTGCTCCCAGCGTCCAACCATACGCGGTTGAATATCCATCAGGTTAGCGAGTTCTATTTGTGTCAGTTGCCTTGATTTACGCAATGTCGCGAGGTTTTTACCAAAATCAGTCATAGATAAAAGTTCTGGATAGGAATGAATATCTTGCATGGTAACCCCTCTTTAAAAAAAACAACTTGATATCATTATAAAGACCTGTTTACAATAGGTCAATATAGACCTTGACGTATTTTTAAGGAGATAATGAAATGGCCCGTTTATCCGATGAAATTATCGACCGTATCAAAAATGAAATTGACCTACTGGCCTTAGTCGCCAGTCAGGGCTTTAAACCAAAATCCCACGGCAAGGACAAGGTGATCCCCTGTCCATTCCATCAGGATGAAACTGCCAGCTGTGTGATCACCCCATCCAAAAACCTGTTCAACTGCTTCGGCTGTGGTGCAGCCGGCACCGTGATTGATTGGACGATGAGAACTCAGGGCGTTTCGTTCCGTCATGCCTGCGAGTTGCTGCAAAATGACTTGGGAATAATCAGTGAAGTAAAATCAGTCAAAAACTCGTCGACCAAGAAAATACCGTCTTCCTTAGCCGCTAATAGCGACAACCAGACCGCACTGGATCAGGTGATCACGTTTTACGAACAGACCCTTGGAGAGAGCCAAGAAGCGATGGCGTATTTGGCCCAACGGGGCCTGACACATCCGGTGTTGATTAGACAATTTAGGTTAGGCTTCGCCAATCGAACGCTGGCCTATCAGCTGCCCGATAAAAACCGTCAGGCGGGTGCTAAGTTGCGGGGTCAGCTGCAAGAAATCGGTATCCTGCGTAAAACCGGGCACGAACACTTTAACGGTTCACTCGTGGTGCCGGTGATTAACAGCAAAGGCCAAATCACTGAAGTCTATGGCCGAAAAATCGTGCAGAATCTGCGTAAAGGCACCGCCAAACATCTGTATTTACCGGGGCCACATGAAGGGATTTGGAATGAAACTGGCTTAGCGGAAAGTGATGAAGTGATCCTCTGTGAGGCGATTATCGACGCGATGACCTTCTGGGTTTATGGATTCAGAAACGTGACGGCCAGTTATGGTACGGGCGGGTTTACGGATTATCACTTAGCCGCCTTTAAGCAGCGTGGGATTAAGCGGGTGTTGATCGCTTATGACCGGGATGAAGCCGGTAATACCGCTGCTGAAAAATTGGTTGAACCCCTGACAGAACAAGGGATGGCGGTGTATCGGATTGAAGTGCCCAAGGATATGGACATCAATGAATATGCCTTGTCAGTGAAGACGCCGGGCAAGAGCTTGGGCGCGTTAATTCGTAAAGCCAGTAAGTTAGGTGATGCGCTGCCAGTTGAGGTTCAAGCAGTCGAAGAAAACCAGCCAGTTGAGGTTCAGGGCGGACATATCGTTGACACTGAAACCGGGGAAATCCTTGATGTGACCAGCGTGGAAAACCAGCCAGCAAAACCAGCCGCCCGAGCAGAACCGACACCAGCAAAACCCGTCCAAGTTGAAGTACCCAGCGTTGAGATTCAGCCAACCAAACCAGCCGCACGAGTAGAACCGGCACCAGTAAAACCCGTTCAAGTTGATGTGGCCAGCATTGAAATTCAGCCAGCAGAACCAGCCGCCCGAGCAGAACCGGCACCAGCAATAACCATCGACGCTGACGTTAATGATCATGAAGTGACTATCGCCCTGGCTAACCGAATTTACCGGATTCGTGGCTTGGCCAAAAATCTCAGTTATGCCCAGCTTAAAATCAATTTACTGGTCAGAACCACTGGCCAAACGGTCACAGCCGAAGCCGATCAGCCTTACCATGTGGATACGCTGGACCTGTACAGCAACAAGGCCCGTTATGGTTTCATCAAGCAAGCGGGTATCGAGCTTGGCGTAGCCGAGGATGTGATCAAACATGACTTAGGCAAAGTGTTGATGAAACTCGAAGAGTTGCAGGAGAAACAGATCACCGACTGCCTAGAACCCAAAGAACAGGTTGTTAATCTGACTGAAACCGAGACGGCAGAAGCGTTGGAACTGTTGAAGGATCCAACCTTGCTTAGCCGCATTCTGGCTGACTTCGACGCTTGCGGGGTGATCGGTGAAGAGACCAATAAACTGGTTGGGTACCTGGCCTGTGTCTCGCGTAAACTGGACAGGCCGCTGGCCATCATCATTCAAAGCTCCAGCGCTGCTGGCAAAAGCTCGTTAATGGATGCGATATTGAACCTGATCCCCGACGAAGAGAAAATCCAGTACTCGGCGATGACGGGCCAGAGTCTGTTTTACATGGGGGAAACCAACTTGAAACACAAGGTGCTGGCCATCGCCGAAGAAGAAGGCGCAAATCAAGCCAGTTATGCCTTGAAGTTGTTGCAATCAGAAGGGGTGATCAGCATTGCCAGTACAGGTAAAGATGAAAGTACTGGCCAAATGATCACCCGGGAATACAGAGTCGAAGGGCCAGTGATGTTGTTCTTAACCACCACGGCCATTGATATCGATGAAGAGCTGATGAACCGATGCCTAGTGTTAACCGTGAATGAAAGCCGAGAACAGACACAGGCGATCCACCGGCAACAGCGTCAGCGCCGAACACTAGCCGGACTGTCTGGTAAAGTCAAAAAGAACCAGCTGGTGCATCTGCATCAAAATGCACAGAGGTTGCTGAAACCATTGGCTGTGGTGAATCCTTACGCCGAGCAATTAGGGTTCCTGGACAACCAAACCCGGACCCGGCGTGACCATGAGAAATACCTCAACCTGATCGACAGTATTGCGTTCTTACATCAGTACCAACGTAAGATGAAAACGCTCAGTGATAATGGGTCGGTAGTTCACTATATCGAGGTGACGCTCGATGACATCAGACACGCTAATCGGCTGATCCATGAAGTCCTGGGCCGGACGTTAGATGAGTTGCCACCACAAACTCGTAAGCTACTCGATCAGATTCGTCAGCTGGTTAGTGACGCCTGCAAAGCCCAGAAAATGAAGCAGGCAGACTTCCGCTTTAGCCGCCGTGAAGTACGAGAAGCCACCCAGTGGGGTAACACACAATTGAAGGTCCACCTTAATCGACTGGAGGATATGGAATACCTGCTGGTGCATAAGGGTGGCCGAGGTTCGACCCTCGTTTATGAGCTGCAATATCAAGGTGAATCGGCTGAACGCTTTATGATGGGCCTGATTGATGTAGACCAATTCATTACAAAAGACGGTTACGACACAAAGAAGTCGGGGATAAATAATGAGAAGTCGGGGTCAAGTCGGCCCCAAGTCGGTGCAGTGTCGGCCCCAAGTCGGCCTGATGAAACTAGCCTACAGCCCAGTAAAAGCAATGGTTCGGCCAGTTCATCGGCCTTAGTTGCCTGACAACAGATATAAGGAGAAAAAACAGCGGCTAATCGTATCAAAATCACAGGAGACTGATCATGGCCAAAGAAACCGATTGGCACCCCAAACAACAGCCTGGCGACCTCAGTGATCCGGATGGTTTCGCCAACCATCGGGAACGCTTCATTGAGTGGTTAGGCGTGATGAATTACTCAATTCGTACCATCGAGCACCGGGCGCGGCATATCAACTATTTTATCCTGTGGGCCGCTGAACGTGAGTTGTTACAGCCCAAAGACATCACCAAGCAAATACTGGAACGCTATCAACGATATCTGTATCACTATCGCAAGGACAACGGTGAACCCCTGTCTGCGGGTAGCCAACGAACACGGGTTGCATCGTTGCGGGCCTTCTTCAAACATCTGAGTAAAAGCAACCATATCCTGTATAACCCTGCTGCCGATCTGGACTTGCCCCGGCAGGAAAAACGCCTACCAAAGCATGTGCTGAGCGTTGATGAAGTCGAGACGATACTGAACGTCACCGACATCACTGATCCGATGGGCATCCGGGACAGAACAATCCTCGAAGTGCTGTACTCAACGGGTATCCGGCGCAGTGAACTGATTAACCTGCGGCTGTTTGACCTGGACAGCGAGCGCGGCACGTTGATGGTGAGATTGGGTAAAGGCAACAAGGACCGAATGGTACCTATCGGTGAGCGGGCCATCGCCTGGATAGACAAATATCGTTATGAAGTGCGGCCTGAATATGTGCAGAGCGAAGACCCTGAAACCCTGTTTCTGACCAAGATGGGCGAAGCGTTCAGCCCGGCCAGAATGACCCAAATGGTCAGGCGCTACGTGAAAAAAGCCGATATCGGCAAGAGTGGCAGCTGTCACCTGTTCCGCCATGCCATGGCGACGCAAATGCTGGAGAATGGCGCAGACTTGCGTTACCTGCAAGAGATGCTGGGCCACGCCAGAGTTGATACCACGCAAATCTATACGCAAGTCAGCATCAGGCGGCTGATCGACGTGCACAAACTGACGCACCCAGCCAAGTTGAGCAAAGATGCTCAAGCCATACCAGCCAGTGAAAACCAAGGCAAACAGGCATTGCTTGACGAACTGGCGCAAGAAACCGACGATAGCGACAGCTGATCCAAACCCCAAATATAAGCCCTATCAATCCAATCAAGCCCTGGCAGCGATGCTACCGGGGTTTGGTGGATCACCCTGAAACCGACTTCACTTAGTCGCTTTACCCGCCTCAAAACAAATGGCCTCTGGCGCTAAACCAAGACTGATCATCGACTTCACTTAGCCGCTTGACCCGCCTTAGAAATCGCGGCACACTGACGGCCCGAATGCACTTTATGACGAAAACCGCATTGGGGCCAAAAATGTTTATTGGTCAGATTGCACTGGGCCGAAATGGGCTGGAGGGCACGACTGCACTGGGCAAAACGGGGTGTGAGTACGATGGTTGCTCTGGGTGCTCTCCTTTAGCACAGTGGAGGGAGTGACCCGGGTGTTCCTATTGGGCAGAGCTTTACCCGAGGGGAAAAGATCCTTGAGGCGATAGACCCGACGATGGTCGCTGCGACGGGCAAGGATACCGGAATAAATGCTGATGGGGTTAGATCCTATTCAATCACGCCAAACCCCGGTGCAGCGTTGACTTTGGTAGAAAAAGCTCAGGTTGCCGCTGTTTTGGCAAAAGGTGGGGTTAGAGCAGCGGAAGCCCTCGCCAAGCACTTTATGAAAGGCAAACTGACTAATGTAAGGGGATCTTCTGGTGTTGTTCAGTCCAGAATAAATATCTCCAACAAATGGATTTGGGCATGTTGTAGATACGCACCTTAATTCCTCAAGAGCATTGAATAAAAGCCAATTTAGTATTAGTGAAGCGGAGCTAAGAAGTTTGCTTACTTCAAAAGCGACTGTGAACTCGCCAGTCAGGCTTTTATCTGATTCGGGCAATTTTGAACGAGTAGTTACGACAAATAGGACGATTGGCACTATTGCAGATAAAATGGGTGGTAACACGACAAGCACGTTTTAGTTGTGACAGATAAGAAGGGCAACTTACAAACAGCCCATCCTTGGAAATTGTGAGTACAATATGAGCATTAAAGTAAATTCAGCACGAAAAGAAATTGAAAATACTATTGAATAATAAATATCGTTCTAGGGAATTAATTTCAAACGAGTTTTACCGACAATTTGAAAGAAGAGGTATAGATATAAAAACTTCTGTTCTCGTTTCTCTCATTCCGGATGGAGATAATACCTATTTCGGTAAAGTTTTGGATCAAAGTGGGAAAGCATTTTCATTTGATATAGATCTGGATGATGCCAGTTATTCAATTTGGCATGAAGTGACAAGTCAGTTTTACAAAGATATTAAAAACCAAAAATCGCAAAAACCATGGTCTCTTGAAGTGGTTGCATTTGAGTTTGGCTGCTTCCCTTCTGATAAGTAAACTATTGAAAAGAAGCTTGTTCAGGGAAAACCAGAGACATCAGGAAGGACAATGGATCCGGCAGGTTGACAGACCTAGCCAAGAGCAAGGTCAAGATCAAAGGCGATGCAGGGCTGCTGGTCTCGCCGATCTGTCCTGCGGCTTGCAAATTGCCATTGCCTTCGTTTAATATTAGCGTCGAAATTCATCCCTGAAGGGCCAACCCGGTTCAGCCATCCTTGGCTTCACTTCCATCCCTGAGAAAGCTCCAAGTATTCGCTTCCTCCGAGCGGGATGGAACCGCAAGTCACGTTTAATGCAGGTCAAAGCAAGCCTTGGCCAGCTCGTCAAGCCCAGCAACCCAGCTAATTCTTCCCCCTGTAAATCCCCCTGAGGGGGATAAGAACGTGGCCAAAGTAACATAATGTATTCTATAGGCTGTGGCTTCGCGCTCCGCACGGCCAAAGTTCGCTGTCGCCCTATAGAATTACTTTATGTTAAATTGGCCACTTGGCTCCGCCATCCCTGGCTACGCGATTTGGTTTGCGCAGGCGCAAACTCTTTACCTTACTTCCTTCCCCGACCCTGCTTGGGTGTGATTTGCTCCTAAGTCGCTGACTTGCTATCGCTGGCGGCTCATACTTCGCCATCGATTCCCACCCACGTTATCGCTTCGCTCAACTTCCACCCGACAGCGCCAATTCTGGCTATAAGGCTCCGCTTTTTTAGCTGCTATCGCAGAGGTGGCTAGCGCCAGTGTGGCTCATGCTTCGCCATCGAATCCCACCCACGTTATCGCTACGCTCAACTTCCACCCGACAGCGCCACAAGTGGCTATAAGGCTCCGCTTTTTAGCTGCTATCGCAGGTGTGGCTATCGCCATTGGCTCATGCTTCGCCATCGAATCCCACCCACGTTATCGCTTCGCTGCAACTCCACCCGACAGCGCCAATTCTGGCTATAAGGCTCCGCTTTTTTAGCTGCTATCGCAGAGGTGGCTAGCGCCAGTGTGGCTCAGTGCTTCGCCATCGAATCCCACCCACGTTATCGCTTCGCTTCAACTCCACCCTGACAGCGCCACAAGTGGCTATAAGGCTCCGCTTTTTTAGCTGCTATCGCAGAGTGGCTAGCGCCAATGGCTCATACTTCGCCATCTATTCCCGCCCACGTTGGCGCTTTGCTCGATCCAACTCCACCCCTAAAAGCAATGTTAGTTTCCCCCTTTTATCCCCCAAGGGGGAAAGGACAGTCGCCTATGTTTGTCTGGCCTGCGGCCAGACAAACATAGGCGACTGTCTTCGGTTAACAATAGTTGGGGTTGGTGGTTAATCATTTGAAGTAACGGTTATTTCAAAGTCAAAATATGTTGTAAATTCATTCATACATAAATGCCATTCCCATTCAAATAATTGGTAATTAATAAAATTATTATTTACTATCAAAACCAGTTGATTATTGAATGACATTTTTGAGCCTTACAGTCTCTATAGTCTTGTTATATTTAATAAAATAGAGTATGCCACATTTAACATTTACCATTTAAGGATAAGAATGAATATTGAAAAAATTATCGCTAGGCAATCGGCTTATTATGCAAACGATGCTCAAGAGTGGGCAAAATCAAGTTATGCTCATATATACCCAAAAATCTCAAGTTTGTTAAATTTAAATTTACCGAAACATAACCGTTATGCGGTTTGTAATTTGAGGGGGGGCATAGGTAAATCTACGCTTACCTTTAATTTAGCATACGACGCTGGCAAAGTGCTTGCGGTTGATACTTGCCCACAATCAAACTCGACAAGTTTTTTTACACAAGGAAAACCCTCAGTAGGAACTACTATATATGATGCGCTACTTCCTTACCTTTTGCCTAGAATGGCATTTCCTGCCAATATTGCACAAAATGTAGAATCAAAAAATAGTTACTTTAAGGGCCTTGGGGCTCATTTTGTTCCTTCATCACCAAATTTATATGAATTCCCATCAATAATGGAATCTGCACTGTCGCAGGCTAGAGGAATTCCTGGTGAAGCAGATAGAGCCGTTTCTCAAATTTTAAATTCATTTAGAGATTTACTTGATAGAGAAACAAAAAAAATTGATTGTGAAAGGGTTTTAATTGATACATCGCCATTTTTTTCAGGGGCAACACATTTGTCTTGGCACGCCGTTGATTCGTTAATTGTTCCGGTTCGGACAGATCAACAATCTGTGGATTCATTATCGTTATTAATTAATTTATTGAAGGATAAAAGTAGATCTTTTTTAAGAAGCCAAGAAGGTTTAAATCTCCATAGTCCGAAAATACAAATGGTCGTAGTAACACACTGCGGCTGGTCAACTAGACTTGGTGCTCGTAACGAGCCTAATAACCAAACAAAAATATATCTAGAAAAAGTGAAACAAGTTGTTGAGTCTAATTTGGATTGTTTCACTACTTCAGATCCAGATAACCATATTGTTCCTTTAGACGATTTTCTTGGTACTGGTCGAATTGCTTCTGCTAAGCAAATTCCTATTAAATGCTTGAAATCACAGCAAGTTTTTACGATTGGTGATCAGAAAGTTACAGTTAATAGATCTATTGAAAAATGCCAGAAACAACTGTCATTTATTAGTCAAAATTTATGGAGTTAAGTTGTTTAGTAATTAAGGTAGTGGAAGCGAGAAATAGAACTAAAAGCGGGGAGCAATTAACTTGCTCCCTTGGTGGCGGGTTAGGCTGGTCTGTTCATGATGGGCAGTTTTTTGATTCTGTCCTTAGCTGCCTTGATAGCGGCGTTGAGTGTGCTGAACTGGCCAATCCAGCTTGAACGATCTTGAGCGCCACCGTCTAAGCATCGGACGGTGAATTGCATACCGTCCGGGAAATCCTTCATAAACTGGGTCTTCTCATTCGCCCGGTCTCTGTCGAATTCATCCTTGCTGCGGCTGACACTAAATCTCGCTCTCGCCATCCGGGCGAGATGTTCCGCCCAGATAGGCCGACTGGCAAAGAACGCTTCATACGTGATCCGAAGGATATACGGGCGCTGCCACCAGTCGGTGATCTCCAGCTCCTCGCGCAGATGATGGGGTGTCCGGTCAAAATCAGATCGGAGTCTGGGATTGATTGGAAAATCATCGACAAACTCCTCTTGATGAACGGGGTGATGACACGGCTCATAGTCCGTAAGCTGATACAAACAGCTCTGAGAGATAAGCCTTCTCATGCGGTACCTCCCGCCTGAAAGGGCAATACAACCAGCGCCGCGCCGGGGCTAAACAGCGGGGTGATTGATTCATCATCCTCTTGATTAGTGGCGGTGTGGTTAGCGGCTCGGATAATAGCTTCATCATGGGGCGCAACCATCGTTACAATCGCTGTCGCCAGCCGTTGCATCAGTAGCCGAGTCACCTCATTAGTAGTGGCTGGATCAACGCCATAACGGGCAAAGATCTCGGGGTCAGGTCTTGAAGATCTCGGGGTCAGGTCTTGAATCGTGAATTGGTGATAATTCATTGATTTTAAAGGAGTCTCGGGGTCAGGTCTTGAATCGTGAATTGGTGATAATTCATTGATTTTAAAGGAGTAAAATAACAAGGTTCTAAATAAAATTACCGCTTTATTTGTTGAAATGCACGATTCAAGACGTGACCCTGGAGTTCCTGGAGTTCCACGGTGAAAAAGGAAGGCACCACGGTTAAAGTCCACCTAAATGGTGGCACAAAAACACAACAATTAGCGGCAGCACAAGTTATAATAAGCCACGAAAGATCTCGGGGTCAGGTCTTGAATCGTGAATTGGTGATAATTCATTGATTTTAAAGGAGTAAAATAACAAGGTTCTAAATAAAATTACCGCTTTATTTGTTGAAATGCACGATTCAAGACGTGACCCTGGAGTTCCTGGAGTTCCACGGTGAAAAAGGAAGGCACCACGGTTAAAGTCCACCTAAATGGTGGCACAAAAACACAACAATTAGCGGCAGCACAAGTTATAATAAGCCACGCTACAGGCAAATCAACAGAGCTTGGTTCACAGGCTGGTGTTGCGAATGAAACGCCTACGTATGGCAATACGCCAGAATTTATAGCAGGCTTTCAGGCGACTAACAGTGTGTCGCCTGAAAGCGCTTCAATTGTTGCAGGGTTCACGCCCGCTGGACTGGGAGCTGATCTATACACAGCAGCAACAGGAGAAGATTTTTTCACCGAGAGCGAGGTATCAGGGTTTTGGCGATGGGCAGGACTTATTCCGGGCGTTAGTGAAGCTCGCAAGCTTGGTAAGGCTGGTGAAGAAGCTATTACGGTGATACGAAAGGGTGATGATTTACCTTTAACAAGTCCTACATATGCAGAATTAAAGGGATTGAATAAAGGCTTTCAGGCACACCATATACTGCCTCAATATCTAGGAAAAATGCTTGGTTTCACCAAGAAGGATATGCTTAATCATCCTGCTACATCAGTTACTCAATTTTCTCATACGGGGAAATCAAACTCTAATGCTATGCATAAAGCAATTAGCAGGTATTTGCCTCCAATGGTTGGTGGGAAAAAAGCAAATTACAGTGCAAATCAAATAAGAGCTGGATTGCAAAGTGCTTACACTGATATCGGTCGTCCAGAACTATTTAACTCAGTAAGCCATTTAATTAAATAATTATAGGTTTTTTATTATGGATAAAGAAGTTTTTGAATTAACCAGAGATGATATTGAAGAACATCCTGTTTGGTATTTTCCTATGGACGACTCAGTTGAGGATGAATTAACTGTGAGACCTTTTAAGGGGGATTGCGAACTTAATGAGTATCAGGTCATTGTTAAAACGACTTTTCAAGGCTCTAATGGGGAAGAGTTTACTGGCTATATATACTGGAGCATTCCAAATACAATTGAAGATGTAAAACCAGTCGTTTTTACGAGTAATGATGAGTGTATTACATTCTGGAATGGTTTAATGGAAGCAAAATGGAATGATTACAGCAGTAAACAACAAAAAATAAGGCTGTCTTTACCACTTAAGTACTCTTCAAGTGGCTGCCAAGGGTTAAGTTCAATCTCGGGCGCTATTGAAGGTCTTTATTATATTGATGATAACAACACCACCCTAAAAGTGAGGTAATTAGTTTAATAAGCGCAGTGGAGGGAGTGAACCATCATTAAAACAACAAGGTGCCTCATTAGGTCTTGATATTATACCGGGGGTTGGTTCCCTGAAGTCGATAGGTCAATTGTTTACTGGCCAGGATCTTGTTACCGGAGAAGAAGTTAACAGAGGGATTGAGTTTTTAGGCATCTTTGCTGGGTTACTTCCTGGTGGAAAAGCACTACTCAAAGGCGATAAAATTTTTGATGTCGGTGAGGCATCCCTGAAAACATTTAGGCAGAGTAGAAGTTTTTGGACTAATACAGTAACGTTTAAAGGAAATAAAGTTTTCCAACGGGGCGATTTGATTGATCCCAAACTAATTGATAGTGCTGGTAGAAGTAATATTCAAAGAATGCAGAAAGGTCTAGCACCAATGGGACCCGATGGGAAGTCGATGAACTTGCATCACATGACCCAACGTCAACAAGGCAGTATTGCGGAGGTGACACAATCTTTTCATAAAGGAAACCATGGGACTATTCACATTAACCCATCCAGCATTCCTTCTGGTATAAGTAGAAAAGCGTTTAACAAATGGCGTACTTCCTATTGGAAAAGTAGAGCCAAAGATTTTGGAGGATAAGTTTAATGAGTCTTGTTGATTTACATAATGCGTTTGATTTAATTGAAAAATATGATGGCTCTTTTATAGGTGAAAGATCTGTTGATTTAATCGCTAAAGCAGAGGAAGCCCTTGGATGTGAATTTCCACCTACATATAAAGAGTTTGTTAGTATTTATGGTTGTGGAGATATTGAAGGATTAGAGTTTTATGGACTAACTGACAGCAATTTTGATAATTCAGGAGTGCCTAATGCCGTATGGTTGACACTAGACGAAAGGAAGTCAAACTTCCCAGATAATTTGGTCTTGATTTATTCCATAGGTGATGGAAATTATGCAGCCCTCAAAGTTGATGAAATTTCAGAAGGCCAAGAAAACCCAGTTGTATTGATCTCCCCAGTTGGGGAAATACTTGAAGTGATTGCTAGTGATTTCGGCTCTTTCATGTTGGAAGAACTAGAGTCTGTAATCTAATTTCAATCAAAAACAGAGACGTCAGACAGGACAATGGATCCGGCGGGTTAGCAGACCCAGCCAAGAGCAAAATCAAGAACAAAGCAAAGGCAAGATCAACGTCAAAAGCAGAGCAAGATCAAAAGCGATGCAGGGCTGCTGGTCTCGCCGATCTGTCCGGCATCTTGCAGATTGCCATTGGCTTCGTTTAATATTAGCGTCGAGATTCATCCCTGAAGGGCCAACCCGGTTCAGCCATCCTTGGCTTCACTTTCATCCCTGAAAAAGAGCCAAACATTCGCTTCCTCCAACTCCACCCTGACAACGCCACTTCGTGGCTGGAAGGCTAGCGCTAAAATCTGCTATCGCAGGTGGCTAACGCCATTGGCTCAGTCTTCGCCATCGAATCCCACCCACGCTATCGACATCAAATCCACCGATTTAGTCGGTGCCGCCAATCACTCGGTGGTGGTCGATTCACTCGGTAAAGGCTTACCCGATTTGCTGTTTGTTTACGGCTGTTATAACCCGGTCGGCGGTTGCTCCGTCGGCACGGGCAGTGGTGCAATGCAAGGCAAAGCCAGTAAAAAGATTTACACCAACCGCAACTACGGTGCCGCTACGGGCAACAACAAAACCGACTACCAACCCGCCAATATGCTGCAAAAAGTCACCAACGGTGTCGGCGTTATCAGCCAGTGGGATTATCGCCCGTTGAGCAGTGAGACATATCCAAACTTCTACCAGACCAATTTCACCGATGTGGTCGACGCTGAGCATTTTCATTTCGCCTCCAGCATGTACGCCGTGGCTAAATTCGAACAGAGCAACGGTATCGGCAGCCTCAACGCACTGACTTACCAATATCGTGGCGCGATGTATAACACCAAGGGCCGGGGCTTTCGCGGGTTTAGAACCATTATCGCCATCGACCACGCCAATGCCAAACAAGTCACCACCACTGATTTCTTACAAAAGTTCCCGTTCAGTTCACTGGTCGAATCACAAACCCTGACAGAACATGGCAAAACCGTGCCTTTTAGCCAGACCACCAATAACTGGCAACAAAACCCTAAACATCTCAGCGCCCTTTATAATGCAAAAAGCCGCCAAATCACTTGTGATTTAGCCGCCACGATTTGCGACGAAAACAACCACCTCAGCCAACGCGACACCACAATTACCGGGCTTGACCAATACAACAATATCACCGGGCAAACCCGGACGATTACCGATGAAAAAACCGACCAAACAACGACCATCACTACGGTTTTTGACACCAACGCATGGCCAAATAAAGTCACCGCACAAACCGTCGACAATATCGACCAAATCGTCACCACCCATTACCAAACCTACGACACCACCCACCGCAAACCCACTACCGTGGTGGTCGCCGCAGGCAGCATCGCCATCAACGCCGCCGAATGCACCACGGCGGATTGCCTCAGTACCACCAGCGTGTTTAACACCAGCGGGCTGCCCACTGACATTGACGTCGGCGGTCGAACCACCACCCTCGGCTACAGTGCTGATGGCTATTTTGCAAAGACCATCACTCAAGGCAGCCACATCACCACCACGCTAACTGACCCGGCGACAGGGGCCAATACCAGCACCACAGCCACCAACGGCGTTGTCACCACCACAAGCTACGATACCTTGGCCCGACCAACCAAAATCAGCCAAACCGGCCAACCCGACCGCCATTTACGCTACCACTCGTTGGCAGTCGCCAGCTATCAAGCAGGCACCCCGAAGCAAGTCAATCGCACCGATATATTAGGCCGACCAGTGCGCAGCGAAACCACCGGCTTTAACGGCGAATTGATTTATCAAGACATCAGCTACAACGCCCGTGGCCTCACTGCCAGCGAATCAGCGCCTTATGCGGCTGGCGGCATCATCCACAACACCACTTATACAAACTACGATGTGCTCGGCAGAGCGGGCAAAAAAGTCACGCCACAAACCAACGGCAATTTAACCGTAACCTACACCTACGACGGCCTCAAGACCGAAATCACCACAGACGACCTGTCAATGAGTCGCAGCTATAACAGCCTAAAACAACTGGTGCAAACCACTGACGCACTTGGCGGCATCACCCAATATAGCTACGATGACGGCGGTAATCCCATCGAGATTGAAGATGCAGCAGGCAACATTATCAGCGCCCATTACGATAAACTGGGCCGTAAAACCTCGGTCGACGACCCCAACCAAGGCAAAACCACCTTCAGCTACAACGCCTTCGGTGAACTACTCACCGAAACCGATGCCAATAGCGCCACTATCACCTATACCATGGATGACCTCGGTCGCGTCAGCCAACGTGATGCCAACGGCAGCATCGCCACCTTCACTTGGGATACCCTGAAAAACGGCTTGCTAACTTCACACACTGAAAACGACATCAGCAAAACCTTCGCCTACGACAGCGCTGCCCGCGTCACCGCCACCACTACCAAAATTGATACTGACAGCTACACCGTCAGCCAAGCCTACGACGCCAATTATGGCCGACTCAAATCCTTAAAATACCCTAACAATCTCACCGTGGGCCTGACTTACAACGTACAGGGCTATTTGCAAAAAGAATACAACGCCGCGTCAAACTACATTTACCGCGAAACCACCGCCCAAGATGCGCTCGGCAACATCACCCACGCCTGTCTCGCAGGCAGCAGCACCGCCCAATGCAATAGCAACGGAGGCTTCAATCTCACCGTCGATAACGAATACGACCTCAAAGCCGGGCAAATGTTATCCAGCCAAGCCACCGGTCACCGCAATGGCGCAACCGCAATAATCCATCACCTCAGTTACAGCAGTTATGACAGCTACAGCAATCTGCTGACCCAAAGCAATCTCGTCAGCGGACTTACAGCGACTGATACCTTTACTTATGACAGTCTCCACCGTTTAACCAGCTCCACTCTCAATGCCGCAGGCACACAAAGCACCATCAATTATGGCTATGATAGTGTCGGCAACTTACTCAAAAAGACAGACTATTCAACCAACGCAGCGGATGCTTATAGCTACCTCGCCAACAGCAATAAAATCAGTGAAATTGCCCTTAAAACAGGCGGCACGACGAGTTTCACCTACGATAAAAAGGGCAATTTAACCCATCGTAACAGCGCACTAGAAACCACGTACAACACCTTCAACAAACCACTCAATATCAAACGTTTAGGCGCTAATCTCGACTTCACCTACGGCGCTGACTTAGCCCGTTACAAACAACTCCGCATCGTCAATGGCGAAACCATCACCAGCCACTATATTGGCAAATTGTACGAGGTTGAAAAAAAGGGTAGCACCACCACAACCAAAGCCTACATCAGCGATATTGCGATTGTCAGCGACAACAAAATCCGCTTCACCCTGCGCGACCGTTTAGGCAGTGCCACCACCTTCACCGATGAACTTGGCAACGCCACCGGCTATCGTCATTTCGACCCATTCGGCAAATCCATGAGCGGCGATTGGCGTGAACTCAATCCGGCGACACTGACCAATAATCCATGGGATTTAGAGATGCCGACGCGACGGGGTTTCACTGATCACGAACATTTGGATGACGTGGAATTAATTCACATGAATGGCCGCGTTTATGATTATAATGTCGGGCGGTTTATGAGTGTCGACCCGGTGATCCAATCGCCCGGAAATAGTCAGTCGATCAATCCGTATTCGTATATTATGAATAATCCGCTGGCGGGGACTGATCCGACAGGGTATACAATAGAAATCATTATAAGGTGTGGTGCAAATCAACCAGGTTGTGATAATCATCTACCTGAATCAGATGATCCTGGCAATAAAGACGAAGGCGGGCAAGGCAGAAGTAAAGGCGGGCAAGGTGGTGGCTCGTCCTCCTCAAATGGCAGTCGAGGTGGTTCAAAGGGCCAAGTAGGTAATGCTAATAGCGGTAATAGCACTGATAATACAGACCTACTTTCTTTAAGTTCACGCCGGGGTGGAAATTCTGGAGGCGGAGATGGTGACGACAGTAGTTTTGCCGAAGTTGCTCAGTCCTTTAGCAACGGTGTCAATGAAGTCAATAAATTTGGTCGCTGGCTAATTAACGACGCAAACCAGCAAATAAGTCAGGGCGAAGGATTAGGGTCGGCTGTTTGGAGTCTCTTTGCAGAGGATGGTATAAATGCCTACCAGCAACTGACTGGCGGGGACTATGGTGGTGCGGTGTTCAGCATTGCAATGGCATTGATGAAGCCGGTTAAAGTTGTATCAAAGATTATAGACCCCAACATAATTCGCTTTAGTCAAAGCTCTGTAAATGACGCGGCTAAGATAACTAAAAGCATGAAAGCAGATGATTGGCAGGGTGATGCAATTGATGTCGTTAAAATGAGAGATGGTGGTCTAACGACACTGGATAATACTAGGGTTCTGGCAGCATCCAGAGCAGGAATAAATGTACAGGCTAATGTAAGAAGTGCTTCAGATCTGCTACCAAACAATTTAGTAGAACGTTTTACCACCAAAAAAGGTGTTCCAACAACTTGGGGTGATGCTGTAACGCTTAGGGCTGGCAAACAATCAGCTGGCTGGCGTAAATCAGGGTCTACACATGGTTCAATCTTTATAGGGTCAAATGATTAGAAAAATATGAAAAGACTATTAGATAAAAATGAGTTGCCAGAATGGTTTACCTATCCAGCGAATTTTTTGCGGGTAGTTGAGCAAGAATTGCTTGATTTCGATCCTTGGATTGTTTTACAAGGAAAGCAATTAGTTACAAGATTTAGTGGAATTAAAGAGCGTTATCCAGGTAGATCGTTAATACCATTTGCTCGTCGAGAGGATAATGATGATGTAGCATGTTGGGACAAACAAAAGCCCGGAATTGTTGTTATTATTCATGATTTTTCCAGCCCTGGTTATGAAAATAAAGAGGAGTTTAGTTGCTTCTGGAATTGGCTAAGGAGTGCGTTAGAAGCAACAATTTCTTTTGAAGATTAAGTTACATTTCGGATAGAAATTGTGAGGGAACATGTTTAGTCAGCCACACATTATTGTTAGATAAAAAGAATGTGTAGCCCTGTTTGAACATGCTCCCTGAATCGACATTCAAGATAATGGGCTTCCCATATCTTTGACCAACCTTGCAGGCAGTATCAACATCTGTTGACAGATGAACGTGTTGACGTTGACCTGGTTTTAGCCCTTCCTTATTAATTGAATTGATAAATCTTGTTGCAGTTCCGTGAAATAGCTTTGAAGGTGGTTCTTTGGGTTTTAGCTCCAAGTCTATTTTAACCGAGTGTCCTTGATTAGCCCTGATTCTTAAACCATCATCTGAAACCTTAAATCTCTGCTTATCACTTGTTAAAACAACCTCTTTAATAAGCTCGTTTGATAAGTCTATTTGTGACGGTGATTTATCAATCAATTCAGAGATATCAGCCCATCCATTGGCATCTAATGCGATGCCTATATCTTCAGGACAATGCCTTAAAACAAAGCTTAGAAATTTACTCGCGCTTTTTATGTCTTTATTGGTTCGATCCACCATGTTCTCCAGAGCACTTCAAAATGATAATTGTCAGTCATTATACAGCTTTTATTGCTCATCACTTCAATACAAGCAAGAGAGAGTGGTCAATGGCGAAACCCTCACCACCCATTACATCGACAAACTGTATGAGGTCGAAAAGACAGGCAATACCACCACAACCAAAACCTACATCAGCGACATTGCGATTATCAGCGACAACAAAATCCGCTTCACCTTGCGCGACCGTTTAGGCAGTGCCACCACCTTCAGCGATGAACTCGGCAATGTCACGGGCTACCGCCATTTTGACCCATTCGGCAAATCCATGAGTGGGTGAAGGGGTACGAAAGCGAGGGCTCGCAGCATTTGTATCGAAGTGTCGCACCACCCTGAAGTGGAGCCAAGGATGGCGACAGGATAACTTACAGGGAAGTGGGTTTCACCGATCACGAACATTTAGATGACGTGGAATTAATTCACATGAATGGACGCGTTTATGATTATAATGTCGGGCGGTTTATGAGTGTCGATCCGGTGATCCAATCGCCGACCAACTCACAGTCGCTCAACCCTTATTCGTATATTATGAATAATCCGCTGGCGGGGACTGATCCAACAGGATATACAATAGAAATCATTATAAGGTGTGGTGCAAATCAACCGGGTTGTGATGATCATCTGCCTGAATCAGATGATCCTGGCAATAAAGACGAAGGCGGGCAAGGCAGAAGTAAAGGCGGGCAAGGTGGTGGCTCGTCCTCCTCAAATGGCAGTCGAGGTGGTTCAAAGGGCCAAGTAGGTAATGCTAATAGCGGTAATAGCACTGATAATACAGACCTACTTTCTTTAAGTTCACGCCGGGGTGGAAATTCTGGAGGCGGAGATGGTGACGACAGTAGTTTTGCCGAAGTTGCTCAGTCCTTTAGCAACGGTGTCAATGAAGTCAATAAATTTGGTCGCTGGCTAATTAACGACGCAAACCAGCAAATAAGTCAGGGCGAAGGATTAGGGTCGGCTGTTTGGAGTCTCTTTGCAGAGGATGGTATAAACGCCTACCAGCAACTGACTGGCGGGGACTATGGTGGCGCGGTGTTCAGCATTGCAATGGCGTTGATGAAGCCGGTTAAAGCTATTTCCAAAATTGCAAATCGAGGAGATAGTGCCCAATACTCTGTCTCATTCGAGACAAAGTTATCAAAAAGTATGTACCCAGGAAGAACGGCTGAAGCTCATTTTCAAGCAGCGAATAAACAACTGCATCAACAAATGCGGGGGGACTCTGATTTTGCAAAGACGATGGAAAGTTTACATCCTGGTATTACTAAGAGTATTCAACCAGGAGCAAGAGGAGCTTATCCTAGGAGGGCTCCAGTTAAAGGTGCTACATGGCATCATGGTGTTGTACCAGGGCAAATGCAACTTGTTCCCATGAGCCAGCATACAGCTGCTGGTTTGGTTCAACAAACGCTACACCCTGCAGGTGTTGGCGGTATGAAAATTTGGGGTGGAGGAAGATAAAAAATGAGTATAAACGTGTTGATAACTCTGGCAGAGGTATTGAAGAATATTGATGATTTACCTTGGGATTATTCGTTTTATATCCCTGTAAAAGATATTGATTGGGCAGAAAATATGAAGTGTATGGTACTTGATCCTGAAGAAGCAGAGGATCCTGATGGTGATCCAGATGCAGCTAAAAAAAATGGTGTTAAATTCGCTTTGACAATTAACTGTGTTCAGGGGGTAACTGACAACCTTAAAGCTCAAGGGGGGAGTGCAAATTTAGAATTGAAAATCAAAGCGCTAAAGTACTATTACGATAATGATGCGTATATTACGTTAAATTAAAAAATAGACTATGAATTAATGATTAGGTTAGACAGGTTGGCAATGAGTTGTTTTAGAGATCAAAAAATGGATATTATTAGTTACAGTCATTTTGGAACAGTTTTGTTTGGAATGGATGAGAAACAAGTTAATCAGATTTATGGTAAACCCAATAATATTCGATCCAATAATGAATCTGAATTGGAATATCATTATGATGGCTTCATTGTCAGATATAGTTCTGATGATGTAACAGTACGAGAATTTACCCTTTTTCCTAAACTTAAGGGTTCATTTAAACTGAATGAGTTAAAACTGAATTGGGAAGATGATCTTTTGACGATACTGTGTCAATTAGATGGAGGACCTCAAGAGTTTTATGGTTACATTGTGCTTTTTAAATTAGGCATTACATTAACTGGGTATCATGACGAGGATGTATCTAAAAAAGCAATAAGCGTATTTAAACAGGCGGGGATTGGGATCAGTTCAAAAATGATATGAAACCCTTTTCTCTATGATAAATATCGATGTGCTAATTGCCTTATCAGAGGTATTTCATTGACCTTGAAATGCATATGACTGGTGGAGACTATAGCGGCGCGGTGTTCAGCATTGCAATGGCTTTGATGAAGTCGGTTAAAGCGGTAAGTAGAGTATTTGGTTCTCATAGACAGTTAAAGAATGCTGGGGTAGCAGATTCTCATCATATCATCCAAAATGCAGCAGCTAAAAACCTGGCAAATTACAATCGTTTGGATGCCCCTACAGTCCAACTTAAAGGACCTGCTAGAGATCTCGGGGTCAGGTCTTGAATCGTGAATTGGTGATAACTAGAGATCTCGGGGTCAGGTCTTGAATCGTGAATTGGTGATAATTCATTGATTTTAAAGGAGTAAAATAACAAGGTTCTAAATAAAATTACCGCTTTATTTGTTGAAATGCACGATTCAAGACTTGCACGATTCAAGACCCTGGAGTTCCGCTACAGGCAAATCAACAGAGCTTGGTTCACAGGCTGGTGTTGCGAATGAAACGCCTACGTATGGCAATACGCCAGAATTTATAGCAGGCTTTCAGGCGACTAACAGTGTGTCGCCTGAAAGCGCTTCAATTGTTGCAGGGTTCACGCCCGCTGGACTGGGAGCTGATCTATATACAGCAGCAACAGGAGAAGATTTTTTCACCGAGAGCGAGGTATCAGGGTTTTGGCGATGGGCAGGACTTATTCCGGGCGTTAGTGAAGCTCGCAAGCTTGGTAAGGCTGGTGAAGAAGCTATTACGGTGATACGAAAGGGAGTTGATGACGTTGTTAACATTTCCCGAAAACAGTTAGGAAAGAAGTTTAAACACGCTTCAGATTTTGGACTTAATACGACTAAAAAGAATCCAAAAACAATTGCAGAGTTTGGATCAGCCATAAAGGGCCACCTACAGAGTACAGAAACCGTACAAAGCGGTACGTATGGATTTGTTGATAACTCGAAAGTTTTCTTTAATTCGAAGACTAATAATGCTGTCGTGCTCGATAATTCTGGTAATTTTGTGACGGGCTTTAAACTTGCTCCAGGAACAAAACAATTCGATAATTTTATGAAAAACGGGGTATTACGATGAGTGTGACGGTTTTGGCTTTTGCTAAGTCTTTTGTTGCCGGAAGGCTATCAGCAAATGAATTTGCAAATTCATTTATGGAATTATGGAAATTTGAACGAGATAGTAACCTTCTTCAAAAAGATGAAGACGATTTAAGTGAATGTCTTTCAAATACTTTTTGCTTGGCTGACTTATATAATCCTGATTCTGATCGCGATGATTATGAATTGGATGAAGATCAACTCAGACAAAAAATAACGGAAATAATCACAGAGTTTAAATTATAAAAATAGTTTTATCTATTTATAGAATATTGGATTGTTCAGGGAAAACCAGAGACATCAGACAGGACAATGGATCCGGCGAGTTGGCAGATTTGGCCAAGAGCAAAATCAAGGGCAATGCAGGGCTGCTGGTCTCGCCGATCTGTCCGGCGTCTTGCAGATTGCCATTGCCTTCGTTTAATATTAGCGTCGAAATTCATCCCTGAAGGGCCAACCCGGTTCAGCCATCCTTGGCTTCACTTCCATCCCTGAGAAAGCGCCAAGTATTCGCTTCTTCGGTGGTGCGGCATACCGACGGGATGGAACCGCGAGTCACGTTTAATGCAGGTCAAAGCAAGCCTTGGCCAGCTCGTCAAGCCCAGCAACCCAGCTAATGCTTCCCCCTATAATCCCCCGGAGGGGGATAACTCCGGCGTCCCTCGCTACGCGATTTGCCTTGCGCAGGCGCAAACTCTTTACCTCACTCCTTCCCCGGCCCTGCTTGGGTGTGATTGCTCCTTGGTCGCTGACATACTATCGCTAGCGGCTCATGCTTCGTCTTGTATCTATTCCTACCCACGCTATCGACATCAAATCCACCGATTTAGTCGGTGCCGCCAATCACTCGGTGGTGGTCGATTCACTCGGCAAAGGCTTACCGGATTTACTGTTTGTTTACGGCTGTTACAACCCGGTCGGCGGTTGCTCCGTCGGCGCGGGCAGTGGTGCAATGCAAGGCAAAGCCAGCAAGAGGATTTACACCAACCGCAACTACGGTGCCGCTGCGGGCAACAACAAAACTGATTATCAACCCGCCAATATGCTGCAAAAAGTCACCAACGGTGTCGGCGTTATCAGCCAATGGGATGTGCTCGGCAGAGCAAGCGAAAAAGTCACCCCGCAAACCAACGGCAATTTAACCGTGACTTACACCTACGACGGCCTCAAGACCGAAATCACCACAGACGACCTGTCAATGAGCCGCAGCTATAACAGCCTGAAACAGCTGGTGCAAACCACCGACGCCCTCGGCGGCATCACCCAATGATGCTACAAGCGAACATAGGATTTATTTGAAAAATGAGTAGAATTTGGCAATATATTGATAGTTCTAAACGACTAAAATTTGTTATAGAAGAAGATTTGAATGTCGGTTTTTATCTTATTGTTTATCCTCTTAACTCGAATAAATCAATAAAAGATCATTTATGTGATGATTTCGATGAAGCTTGTTATGAGGCTTCTGAATCGTATGGAGTATTAAGCGATGCATGGGTTCAGAAATAGCTTTAAGGCTAGGGGTGTCGTTTGATTTTAAACGTTTGTTTGTTGATCAAATGCCCCGCCCCTTATTGAATAACAAGTCTTTTTATTGATTTTCATAATAGGAAAAATAAAACCTATGGCAGTGTGGCTAATTTAGTCAAAAAACAGACTATTTAACCAACACCGCAGACGCTTATCAGGTGTTGATGATGTTGCTAATATATCCTCAAAACAGTTAGGAAGAAAGTTTAAACAGGCTTCAGATTTTGGACTTAATACGACTAAAAAGCATTCAGAAATAATTACAGAGTTTGGATTAGCCATAAAGGGCCATCTACAGAGTACAGCAACCGTACAAAGAGGCACATGTTGATAACTCGAAAGCTTTCTTTAATCCAAAGACTAATAATGCTGTCGTGCTGGATGATTCTGGTCATTTTGTCACCAGCTTTAAACTTGCTTCAGGAACAAAACAACTCGATCATTTTATGAGAAACAGAGGCTCTGATTAAATAGAGCAAATTAAGGTGACAGTTATCCTCAATATTCACGAGGTTGAAACCTCGTCTACGGCGTAGGCGCGAATTCACCGAAGTGTCGGACCATCACGTTTTTTGATTGGTTTGACTGTTGTTTTCATCAAGCGCACAGGCCATTGTACCCATGCCTTTTAGTGCCAAATAATAACAGTAAATAAACAATCAAACTGGCTGTATTTAACGAGGGATTTTTTATGAGTTTTAAACCGGGTTTATCCGCATTAACAGAATTAGCTTTGTTAATTTGCCCGGGCTAACTGTCTTTGCCGACCAGCAATCGATTATTCAGCCGATGGGCAAAAAAGCCCTTCATGCGTTACCAGATTTGGCAACGTTAGTGGATCGTAACGGAAAAATCACCGCTACCATTAAGGTTAATGGCCGATTATTTAAGATAAAACCATTAAAAAATGGCACTCACATGGTGACCGAGTTTGATGAAAATAATCTGAAGCCCGATCATCCACCAGCGGCGATGGCTGAGCTGGAATGCCAATAAACGGCAAGTTCTTATATTGAAGAATATCGAGGCTACGGCGAAGATGATTGGCAAAGCACTGCTAACCAAAAGTCACTTATGTCTTTAGCAATGGCTACGCCATTTATTCACTGCTTAATCTATTTTCTTGACAGTTGTTTGCCTGTTCACTACCTTTTTCCACCAGCAACAGGAATGCTTCCTTGTGCTGGTTCAATTCGTTTGAGCAAGCACACCAATAATTAACTGTTTACAGGAAAATAAATGAATAAATCTAATTTGGCTGGCTTATTGCTGGCGATGACACCCGCCTTTGGCAGTCTTGCTGCCGGTGATAATACCTTACAGAAAACCCTTTTAAACCATGCTGTTACCGATGCAGGTAGTGCAGCAAAGCAACGCTACATCATTTTATTTGACCAGCACAGCTTAGATAAACAAGGCCAAAGCGCCACTTTAACTGGGCAAAAACCGGTGTTTGCCAATGGCCGTTTTTCTTCGGCTAATGCCACTGAGTTGGTTAGCCGTATTGGCGGTGATGTCATTCATACTTTGCCTTCGGTTTCGGGTATGGCGGTGCAATTAAACCCGCAGCAAGTAGCGGCACTAAAACGTGACGGGCAAGTTAGCAAGATAGAAGTCGACCCAAGACGTCATTTTGAAACCGAATCCCAGCCTTATGGCATCACTAAAGTGCAGGCCGACCAGTTGAGTGACAGCAATACGGCCAGTATCAAAATTTGTATTGCCGACACTGGCATTGACTTAAATCATCAAGATTTGGTCAGTGGCAATATTACTGGTGAAGTGAGCAATACCCTGACCATTGAAGCCGACATCGGCGAGTGGTCAACCGACACTTATGGCCATGGTACCCATATGGCTGGCACTATCGCCGCCGTTGGCGGTAACAATCTTGGCACTGTTGGGGTTAATCCCGGCGGCAATATTAAACTGCATGTGGTTAAAATCGTTGAAAATCCAGGGTGGTGGCCATTCTATGGTTCTGATTTGATTGCGGCAGTTGAACGTTGTCAGGTCGCTGGTGCGGATATTATTAACATGAGTATTGCCGGCAGTCAGTCCAGCGAGGCTGAGCGGGTGGCGATGCAAGCCGCTTATGATGCCGGGGTACTGCTGGTTGCAGCATCCGGTAAAGGTGGCAGTGCCGCCCATAGTTATCCGGCGTCTTATGAGTCGGTGATTTCTGCAGCGGCTACAGACAGCGCAGATGAACCATGGATTTACTCCCACTTTAACGACCAAATTGAACTGTCGGCACCGGGCGTTGCAGTGCCATCAATCACACCGGGTAATAAGACGGCCAGTTTGGACGGTACCTCGGTATCAACAGCCTATATTTCGGGTAGTGTAGGACTGGTCTGGAGCCATCATCCTGAATGTAGTAACCAGCAAATTCGCGGCATTTTACAGCAAAGTGCCAAAGACTTGGGCACCGCCGGACGGGATGACAATAGCGGTCACGGTTTGATTCAGGCAAAGGACGCGGTAGATTTAATTGATTTACATGGCTGTGACGGCAATGGGGCGCTAAACAGTCTGCCTGTCATTGCTGGGTCGCCAGCCAGCAGTGTTGATGAAGGTCAGTCATACCTGTTTTTACCTGTGGTTAGCGACGCGGATGAGGGTGACACTTTAACACTCAGTATCAGCAACAAACCCGCTTGGGCCACGTTTAACCCGCAAACCGGTGAGCTGAGCGGTATCCCGGCCAATGGTCAAGCCGGGTTATATAACGATATATCAATCACAGTCACCGACAGTAATGGTGCCAGTGCTTCAACCTTGTTGTTTAGTATTGAAGTGGTGAATGTCGATTTTCCACCAACCAACGCAGAAACAGAACAAGTGATATCACTGCAAGGTTCGGATATCGTGCTGACCAACCCTGATGGCAGCATTATGAGCGTGGTTTCAATTAATGATGCCGACGCCAACCCAACCAATGAATTACAAACCATGAGCCAAAGCGGTGATACCGTCAGCTTATCTCATGGTGGCGGTTCGTTTGTTTTGATTAAAGGTGATACCGGTGAGCAGGGTATTCAAGGTGTTCCTGGCACTTCAAGTAGTTCGCTGTGGATTGATGGGGCTGGAACTATTAATACCACAGCTGAGGTGACCATTAATTCAACATTAGAGGTGACGGGTAATATTGCTTCAATTACCCCAACGGCCAATGATCATGTGGTGATAAAAGGTTATTTGGATAATAAAAACCAAAATTTACAATCACAAGTTGATATTTTACTCAGCAGAATAGCTCAACTTGAAGCGAATGTTAACGCCTTATCTGCCCAGCTTAATCCACCGCCAGAACCCGCCCAAAGTACCGACATATCGTGGCAAACATCAAGTTATCAAGAGCAACATAAATTGCTCGATTCTGCCGGTATAACTTGGGATAAGTTTGGTAGCTCAATCTCTATTTCTGGCCGTACCTTAGTCATTGGTGCGGATAACAAGGATGATAAAGGACATGTGTTTGTTTATTATGATAGTGACAATGATGGTGATTTTACTGATGAGGTGGTGCAATCTTTATTACCTACAGATATAGGTGGTGGTGACAGCTTTGGCAATCACGTTGCCAATACCGATGACACCATAGTCGTAGGAACAAGAATGGGGCATATAAGAAGAGGCAGCATGTACATCTATCATGATAGTGATCATGATGGTAATTATGCAGAAGAAATACCGCAAAAGTTTGTTGCCAGCGATAGTGCCTATGGTGATGTTTATGGTGAATCTGTCGATATCTCAGGCCATACCATTGTCGTTGGTGCGTCGGGAACTGAGGTTAATGGTGATCGCAGTGGTAGTATTTACATTTATACCGACCCCAATAAAGACAATGATTTTAGTGATGCGCTAGAGCAAAAAATCAGTCCAGCAAATGGCGGTATTTTACATCATTATGGTTTTATGGTTGCAATAGACAATGGCACCATTGCTGTTGGAGCCAAAGGATATAATGATAACTCAGGCACTGTTTATGTTTATCATGATGCCAACAATGATGGTGTTTATACTGATGAAACTGTTCAGCAAATACTCAATAATGATCATAGCGATATTGCAAAATTTGGTAAATCAGTCACCTTGAATGATAATATTTTAGTCATTGGTGCGCCTATTGACAGACCAAGTAATGGATCATACAGAGGCAGCGCCTTTGTTTACAGAGATAGCGATCTTGATGGTAATTACAGTGAAGAAGCTGGGGATAAATTCGTTGCTACAGACGTGACAGGTTCAGGCAGTTTTGGCAGCGGTATCGCGGTGTCTAGCGATACCTTAATTATTACGGCATCCGGCGATTCAAGTGCCATAGGCACGGGATCAGCTTATGTTTATCGAGATAGCAACAGCAATGGTTCTTTTAGTGATGAGACACCACAAAGGCTTGAAACCAGTGCTTTTGGCTTTGGTTATGAAGTGGCTTATCAAAACAACGAACTGTTTTTTAGTAGTTTTTATGATAATGCTAACGGAGATTATAGTGGTAGTGCCTATCACTTTAGCCTAAGCAATGAGTTTGCTAGCACAGAAGGTGCGGCTTTTGTCGGGGTTGTCAGTGCGACTGCTAATAATGCCGCAACGATAACGTATAGCATTGTTGAGTTACACGACGGTGCTAAATTTACTATTGATAATAGTGGTAGTCTCAGTTTTATTAGTGCGCCAGATTTTGAAGCGCCAACCGATGCAGATAATAACAACCGTTATCAGTTACGCGTACGAGCGACAGCTAATGGTGAGCATTCTGATGTCGATCTGACTGTGACAGTCACTGACGTTATTGAATAAATAACCAAACGGCATATTGTTTATTTTTTAAAATAGGGTCGATAGGCTTGACCCTTCACTTTCATAAAAGGATGAGAAACAACCTTAATCATGGCTTCCCATATTCAACGATTGATCAGCAAAGGGCTGATAAATGATGCGCCCAGTTTTTTAAGTGGTGCAGTGCAATACGAAGTGGTCATGGGCTCGGTGGCTTATGGTGTCAACACTGATGATTCTGATTTTGATATTTATGGTTTTGCCATTCCCGCCAAGGATGATGCTTTTCCACACTTGCGGGGGCTGGTGCCCGGTTTTGATCAGTGTCAGCCGATATTTCAGCATTACCAAAAACATCATATTCAGGACCCTCAGGCTAACGGTGGCAAAGGCCGTGAATATGATGTTACCGTTTATGCCATGGCCAAGTATTTTCGCTTGCTCAGTGAGAATAACCCCAATATTATCGACAGCCTGTTTGTGCCGCAAAACTGCATTTTGCACAGTACACCGATTGGCGATATGGTTAGGGACCGTCGTACCCTGTTTTTACATAAAGGCTGCTGGCCCAAGTTTAAGGGTTATGCTTATAGCCAAATTAAAAAAATTCGCAGCAAAGAAGCCCATGGCAAACGTAAAATAACCGTCGATAAATTCGGTTACGATGTGAAATTTGCTTACCATGTGGTGAGGTTACTCAATGAGGTTGAGCAAATTATGCTAGAACATAATTTGGACTTGCTTCGTAGCGCCGAGCAACTTAAAGCCATTCGCCGAGGCGACTGGTCTTTGCAGCGGCTAGAAAGTTATTTTCAGCAAAAAGAGCAGCATCTTGAAGCGCTTTATTTTAGCTGCGATTTACCCGCCAAACCCGATAATGATGCAATCCGCCAGCTATTGCTTGATTGCCTAGAACAATATTATGGTTCACTGTCTCAGGCGGTGAGCCGGCAAGATGGTAATACTCGGGCAATCCATGATATTCGCCTAATTTTACAACGGCTCGACCAGGAATAACCGATGACTAACACTGGTAATGTTTTAACCTCATGTTCATTGATTGACTGCGCCGGGTATTCTGTATACTTTGTATGACGTTATTATCTGGTCAATCACATAAGGGATCATCTATGAAAACCGTTAAGTTGGGTAGCAGCGGACTCGCTGTTTCTCGTGTTTGTTTAGGCAGTATGACTTGGGGCCTGCAAAATAATCAGGCTGATGCCAATGAGCAAATCGATTATGCTCGTGCTCAAGGGGTTAATTTTATCGACACCGCTGAAATGTACGCGGTACCGCCGTCTAAAGACACTTATGGCAAAACTGAAAGTATTATTGGTAACTGGCTGGCAGCAAAGCCATCGCGACGTGAAGACATTGTACTGGCGACAAAAATTGCCGGACCCGGATTATCTTATATCAGGCAAGGTAGTGCTATTTCGGGCAAAGCGGTGATCCAAGCGGTTGAGGATTCTTTAAAGCGCTTGCAAACCGATTATATTGATTTATATCAATTACATTGGGCCAATCGAAATTCGCCACATTTTGGTCAACACTGGCCGGGTTCGGCTATTCATCAGGGGGTTGATACCGCTAAGCAAACTGAAGCCATGCTGGATATTTTGCAAGGTTTAGATGCTTGTGTAAAAGCGGGCAAAATCCGTCATTGTGGTTTGTCGAATGAGACGCCCTGGGGTTTAAATCAATATTTGCGTTTAAGTGAGCAGCATAATTTGCCTCGGATGGTATCAATGCAAAATGAATTTAGTTTGTTGCATAGCAAAGACTGGCCACACTTGATCGAAAATTGTGTTTTTGACGATGTTGCCTATTTACCTTGGTCACCCTTGGCTGGTGGGGTGTTAACGGGTAAATATATTGATGGTGCACGTCCCCAGGGCAGTCGCTGGTCTTTTATCCAACGTAATGGTTTGTTCAGAGATACGCCAAGTACCAATGCAGCGGTCAAGGCTTATGCTGATTTGGCGCAACAGCACGGTATCTCAACAACCGAATTAGCATTAGGTTGGTGCGACCAAATTAACGGCATCACCTCAACCATTATTGGTGCCACGACGATGACGCAGTTAAAGCAAAATATTGCGGCGTTTAAACAGCCTTTGAGCGCAGCGGTGATGACTGATTTACAACAATTGTTGAAACAACACCCGATGCCTTTTTAAGCTTTGATTAAAATGGGCTAACAATTGATGATTAAAAACACCGAGGGTGCAATACTTCGGTGAATTCGCGTCTACGGCGTTTTAGCGCTGCCGTAGACTAAATTGATGCTCGTTTTTCGAACGATTAATCTTTCTTTTCTACTGTGATCTCCAGCTTTTTGCTATTACCAGCAAACCATTTTTGTACATATAAGGACCCTAGTACGGGGGCTTTGCCTTCCTCCGGCAGCTCTTTATAACGAACGCTGTTTTTGGTTTCTTTTTCGATTTCAAATTGGATGATGACTTTGCTCATTTTTGCTCTCTGCTGGTTGATGATCGCTAACAATTTTATCTGCGCAGCATAATGCCAGCTCTTATGGTGGTGTCAACCTTAACCTTTGACGGAACAGTCTTTTGTCGGGTGTGGCAGAGCGCCAGTGATGCTCACCACAAGGTGCGTTTATTCACAAGCTCAATAGTGATAATTTGAAGCGCATCAGCGGGATAATGATGAAGAAAAGCCGCACAGGCTGACCCGGCGGCTGCTTAATTATTTTTCTAGCATGGTCTAAGGTAGGCAAGCTGTGTGGATCACACTCACCCCAACCAAGGTTGCTTGAAGTGCCGACACGGCGTTACATTGAATACCAGCATTGCCAGATAAATGAACACTCTGTCCATTGGTCAATAGCGGAAATGTACTGATATCCGTTATTTGATTATCACCGAGATAGACATTCTGTAATGTTGTCAGGCTAGATAGACCTGATATATCATCAATTAAATTAGCCGTAAAACTCAACAGATAGATATGCGTTAACCTAAACAGTGATGGAATAATACGGATAAGATTAAAGCAGACTGTCAACTCCCGTAAGTAGATCAGATTAATCAGTGGGGTGATATCAACAATGAAATTATTATCAAGGTCTAAATCCTGCAATAAGGTCAAATTAGCCAGTACCGATATATCAATTAACTGGTTTTGTTGCAGCATCAGATCGACCAATAAGACACAATTGGCCAAGGCCGAAATATCTGTCAAATTATTCAAACCAAGATAAAGCATTTGCAGCTTAACCATAGCCGCTAAAGCCGTAATATCACTGATATTGTTTTGATTCAAATCCAGACGCTGTAATTCAATTAATCCACTGAGTGCTGAAATAGAGGCAATTTGATTACCACCGAGCAATAACCACTCAAGCTTGGTCAATGTCGATAGCGGTGAAACATTAGCGATCTGATTGCCCGACAGATATAACCGGGTTAACAGATTTAGGTTGGTTAACGCTGACAGGTCGCTGACCAAATTGTTATGCAAAAACAGCGTTTTTAGTTTAACCAGATTGGTCAACGGTGATAAATCACTGATTTGGTTATTATCAAGCAGTAAAAAGCCCATTTTCGCTAAGCCGGACAAAACGCTGATGTCGCTAACCTGATTACTGGTTAAATATAACCGATCCAGCAAGCTCAGGTTACTTAAAGGTGTAATGTCACTCACCTGGTTATTATCCAAATACAAGGTACGTAAGTTGGTCAGCTGGCTTAAAGGGAGCAAATTACTGATTTGATTACTTCTCATATATAAGTACTGTAAGTTGGTCAAATTAGCCAAATCACTGATATCACTGATTTGATTGTTTTTTAGTGACAAAAAATACAGTGAACTAAGATGTTGTACTCCACTAAGGTCATCGATGTTTTTACTATCACACTTGAGTTTGTTGACTTGCGATGCCAGCGTCCAGCCTGCAGCAGCAGCTGCTGTATTAACACAAGCGGTTAAGTCAGCATCGCCAAAAGTGATATCAGCAATTAACGGGTCGCTGACCATTGTCGTGGTGGTATCAAAACGGGCTGATATCAGCCCGGTTTTGCTCTGGCTTCGAGAAAGCGATTTGTCAGCTGTGACGGTTTGGTCATTGCTGACAGCGGCCTCGGCGGCAGCCATTTCGGCTAATTCTTCTGCCGCGAGGGTGTCCTTGATATAAATTTCAAGTGTCGTCGCAGTAGTTTCAGCCTCAGGAAACAGCTGTTTTATCGGTTCATTGGTGGTCGCAAAAGCTGTCGATGTGAGGGCAAAGGATAAAGCAAGGGTAGGTAGGAATGTTATTCGCATTAGTTAGCTCCTAGTGGTAAAAAAGGTTTTTTAGTATAGTTAATTATGACTTTCAATTATTATAAATACCAATAAATCAATGACCTACACCTTTGGATGGGAAAACACCCGACGGCCAAACTTTGTTGTAAAAATTGAGATGTCCTGTTATTTATCTCTTAATTGAGGTGTCTCGAAGAGCCAACTCAATCAAAACTGATAAAGCATATACCATGCCAATCAAGGAACGTCACTGTTTGTTGTTTATATACAATGCCCTTTGTACATCACTTAATTGGGAGATATCGTCATTTACATTATTTGTTTCTATAAAATAATATCGAATATGGGCATGATTACATTTTTTTAGTCATTTAAGTATAAAAATGAAACACCAACAGGCTCTGGTAGCAAGATTAATAGTTGTTTTTTTCGGTCTTTTTGTTGTTTGCCGGTTATTTTTGCAAATTGCGTTCGCAATTTGCGAGCACTTGCAAAGTGCCGCCACTAAACTCACTAGTTGGCTAATTAATGAAAAAGAGATCAGTTGAATCTAGCCAGGGCAATCGAGTATCCCTTAGATGTTTCCTAAAATAGTTTACGAATAATGCCAAAACCAATCATCAGTCTACCTTCAAGATTAACCGTTATCATCCATATCCTGACGCAAGTAAAATAGTCATTGAATTATGAAGTATTTTTTCGTAGTGTAAGAACTGAAACACTGGCTTGTATATACAATCTAACACATCCAACCAAATAAGAGACACAGACGATGACCTGGATAAACACCATTGCGTACCAAGATGCTACTGGCAATTTAAAGCAGCTTTATGATCGGGTAAAGGGGCCTGATAATAACGTCGACAACATCATGCTAGCCCATGGTTTGCGGCCACATACCATGGAAGGCCATATGGCTTTATATAAACAGGTGTTGCATCACCCGCGTAATACAGTGGGCAAGTGGTTTCTTGAAGTGATTGGCGTTTATACCAGCATGTTAAACGCGTGTCATTACTGTGTTGAACATCACTATCAAGGCATGGCGCGTTTGGTTGATGATAAAACCCGTGCAACGGCGATTCGTGCAGCATTAGCAGCGAAAACCCCCGGTGACGTTTTTGCTGATAAAGAAGTGGCGGCTTTAACTTATGCGGCAAAATTGACCTTGGATATTGCCAAAATGGTGCAAACAGATATTCAGGCGATGCGCGATGCGGGTTGGGACGACGGTGAAATTCTCGAAATCAACCAAGTAACCGCCTATTTTAACTATGCCAATCGCACCGTATTGGGTCTAGGCATTAATACCGAAGGCGATATTATTGGTTTGTCTCCGGGTGATGGTGCCGATTTAGATAACTGGAATCACGCTTGATAGGCTTTTGGCGCTAACTATATGGTGTTATTTTGGGGGTATAATAACGCCCCTAATTATATGAAAGGCATCCTCAATAGCAAAGATTGATACCAAATCGAACACAAGTATAACTTTAAATTTAATTTGTTATTAAATGAATTTTATGTGATACTTGGCAACATTACTGGGTATTGATGTTGTTGTGAATTAACAGGTGAGGTGAACGGTCGTGGAAATTTTCATTAATCCCTATACTGATTTTGGTTTTAAGAAACTTTTTGGCGAAGAGAAAAACAAGCATTTATTAGTGAGTTTTATTAATGACTTGCTTGGTGGTCAAGAGCAAGTCGTTGATTTGACGTTTCGTAATAGCGAGCATTTACCCGGTAGTTTGTTGCAACGTAAAAGTGTGTTTGATATTTACTGCACCAATGAAAAGGGCGAGCATTTTATTGTCGAGATGCAAAAAGCCGCACAAGACTATTTTAAAGACCGAACACTATTTTATGCTAGTTTTCCAATCCAAGCTCAGGCGACGAAAGGTGATTGGGATTTCAATCTTAAAGCAGTGTACTGCATCGGGATTTTAGATTTTGTCTTTGGTGATCATAAGGCGCAAAAAGCAGTAAATCGGGATGTGATCCATACTGTAGAGCTCAAAGACCATCGTAATGTTTTATTCTCTGACAAGCTTAAATTCATTTATGTTGAAATGCCTAATTTCAATAAAACGCTAGAAGAACTCAGCTCTCATCAAGACCGTTGGTTATTTTTTCTCAAAAACCTTAATCGTTTAGAACAAATCCCTGAATTATTTGCTGGAGATGTGATTGCCGAGGGTTTTGAAATCGCTAGAGTGGCGGCGCTGGATAACGTTGAACGAGCAAGTTATGAGTCTAGTTTAAAGGTTTATCGGGATAACTATAGTGTGGTTAATACCGCTAGTCGAAGAAGTAAAGCCGAGGGAAAGGCTGAGGGTAAAACAGAAGTTGCGATTGCCATGCTAACCGCTGGTTTTACGGTAGAAAAAATTGCTGAGCTGACCCAATTAAGTGAAGCTGAAATTCTGGGTTTGGCTGGTGGATTGTCAGATTGAACCAATGAGTAAGGAATTTCATAATGGATTATTTATTTGGCACCGACCATATAAAGCCAACTAAAGCCAATTAAAGCCAATTAAAGCCAATTAAAGCCAATTAAAGCTGCAATTATCCCCCGACATTAACGAGGTTGAAACCTCGTTGCCCTAAGGCTTAACACCAACAAAACTTTCTCGTACCACTGCTTTACCGCGTTGCAACTGTTGCTGGTAATACTGGCGCATTTTGTCCGGTTCAAAATCGAGTAGGGTGCCACCAGAGTCAAAATGTTGGATAAACACCTGACCTACGGCATAAGTCGATGCAGCAGATAATACTGACATGCCCAACACGCCGACGGTTTGGCCAACCAGCGGGATCCCCTTGGATAAACTGAATAAAGTCGCTTTAAGTGATAGCGGTACAATGCCACCGAGCAGTGAAGCTAACAGTGATTTTCCTCGACTGTCGGAGAATTCCAATTGATATATAGCGGCCAAATGATGGAGCATTTTGAGTTGAGCTGCGGATATCGCCACGGCATCAACCACTGGCAACGGCACTAGTCCGATTGCCATTGTTGCCTTAATGTAGTTATTAACAATCGCCACTGCTTGCTCGGATTGTTTTGCTGTTGTTGGAATAGTTTCTGATTCTGTCATTTTCTTGCCTGTGATCTTATTGATGAATTATTTATTTCCAAACGCCTAAACAAACAATTTCCAGTCTTCGACATAACTGCCCATGATTTGCTTAGGATAACCCGGATCAGCACTGTAGTTGCTGACATCGTAGCGGACATATTGATCTTCACGGAAGAAATAAATTTTGCCGTTGCCCCAATAAATCGCGCCATCAATTTTGGCAAAATTAACCCCTACCCAGCGGTCACTGATAAGTGCTGGGTAACCGTCATCGACGCGGTTTTCCTTGATGTTGAAGCGAATATAATACTTGCCACTAAACAGGTAAATTGACTCGGGATCAAAGTGCAATGCGGCATCAATTCGGGCAAAAGTCACCCCTGGCCAGCCTGAGCTGATGGATTTAGGTTGGCTAAAGTCGCCAGTGTTTTTATCCATTGCAACGAAGTTGGTGCCTTGGAAGAAAAACACCTGATTTTGCAGTGGGTTTTCTCCTTGCTCGCCAATATAATTGCCACTCAAACAGGCATCAATATGATGAAAGCCTATTGTTTTTAACTGTGGCCATTTACTGTCAATCGGTTGTGGTTTGTGGCTTTGGCCACTTTGTACATCATAGCTGGAGTATTGGCGATCCCGCAGGAAATAAAGTGACTGGTCAACGCTGAAAATCGCCGATATCGGCTCGAACGTAGCGCTTTGTTTGTAGGCTGCCATTAAAGCTGCCGACTTTTCTTCATCGTCAATCAGCGTCCAGATACCCGCCACTTCTAGTTCAATCGATTGGGGATTATCTTTGATTGACTTAACCCACTGATTATAAAGCGCTTCATCTAACGAATTCAGCGCCGCTAAGGTCATTGAATCACCGCCTAAGCCAGACACTTCACATTCTGAATTATTTAACAGCTTGCTTTTGTTTTCTGTCATTTCACTGTTGGCCTGAGCATTGCCCATGCCGCCGTAACTGGCTTTGATACCTGCCCGAATTTGCGTTTCTGAGATATCCGACGACTTGAGTACGCTAAACGTCAAAGTCGCTTTACCGCCAATCCATGCGCGTTTGACAAAATGACTGCCAAAACGCTGGAAAAACCGTTCGTACTGTTTACGATTGGCATGTTTAAACGGCACCGGAATGTCGAGATCGAATAGCCCCTCAGCCAGAGGTGGGGGATCAGCAAGATAAACCGTCCAAAATGGAATAAAGGAGGTGCGGGTGGCGTAATAGGCATCTTTATCAAGCTGCATTTTGGCTGCTTGACTGCCGCTGACATCAACACTAAATGCACCGACACCGCAGGATACATCGGCATCCAAACTATTTTGTTTATCGAGTCGTTCGGTGGATTCTTCAATTGTTACCCGGTTGAGCGCCGCACCTGCGGGCATCGGCGGGCTATCGTTAACGGCATAACCTTGCGGCAAGGTGTAATTGACCCCGGTTTCTCTGGCAAAAAAATCAACGGCATTTTG
>CBDIDQ010000016.1:0-25420 GCA_965277695.1 Alteromonadaceae bacterium | reverse complement strand
CGGATCTGGTCCGCAGCCCGACATCACTGTCGGTGGTCGTTTGGTTGCTGTCACCAACTTGCCCGATGCACCATTACAGCCAAAAGCGTTTAAACCAACACCTTGCAGCACTTGGGTTAATTCTACATTAACTTCACCGCAAATTGCCTGTTTAACCACCAGCAAATCTGCCTCGCTAGTGATCCGCCGTCCGCCGACTTTGTTGGGCACCAAACCGTGCTTCTCTTGCAAACGGTTAACTTGTGGACCGCCGCCGTGCAGCAAGACCACCCGCCAGCCGTTATCAACCAAGTCTTTAACGTTAGCTGCAATGCCTTCACGCTCGGTTTGACCAAGCAAAACATCACCGCCAACTTTAACTACAGCAACAGGTTGCGGTGTAGTTAAAGGTGTCGTTAAAGGTGAGGTGATCATGGCCAAATGCCAGGTTGATCCAAACCAAATGACGCGTCTTTACCTGTCATCAGGTTGAAGCTTTGAATAGCCTGCCCTGCGCCACCTTTAACTAGGTTATCAATCGCACTGATACAAGCCAAAGTACGCTGGCCTGTCAACTCATCAACGCGAACAGTGATACCCACTTCAACACGAATAGTGTTTTTAACCGCAACAACCTCAGGGCTTTGACCCGCAGGCATTACAATCACGCTCTCATGCTCGGCATAAAAATCTTCAAACATTTTTTGAATGCTGGCTTCATCATGACCTGCTGGCAAATCAAGCTGTGATACCGCTAAAATCCCCCGCACCAAAGGCGCTGAAATTGGAATGAAATCCAGTGAAGTGTTCTGTGCACCAGCACTGTTAAGCGTCTGTAAAATCTCGGCTCCTGTGCTGATGATGTAAGGTTTTATAGGCTTTTAAGTTGTTGTTGCGAACCGGATGGTGAGTACCCGCCAACGGACGTACACCAGAGCCAGAAGAGCCAGTCATAGAGACATTTCTGACATTGGCGTTTTTCAATAATCCGGCATGAGCCAAAGGCAACAAACCCATCGCAATACCCGTTGCGAAACAACCCGGGCTGGCCACATGTTTGGCTTCGCGAATACTCTCGCTGTTCAGCTCTGGCATACCATAAGCAAAAGTGCCCAAACGCTCGGCACAAGGATGCTCAGGAGCATAATCACGGATGTAATCATCGAGATTAGTCAAACGGAAATCACCAGACAAATCAATGATACGCACATCTTCGTCAAACAATTCCATCGCCACTTTAGCGGTGATAATGTGCGGCATAGCCAAAAATACGATGTCGGCATCGGCAACACATTCTTTAGGTGAAATATCTTCAATCACAGTAGTGGCTTTTTTCAAACCAAATAATGAACGATGCACTTGTCCAATCGTCTGACCAACAAAATCTTTGCTCGAAATACGTGAGATCTCAACGTCGTCACGAACAATCAAATGACGTAATAATTCAGCGGCACCGTAACCGGCTCCACCAATAATAGAAACTTTTGTAGTACTCATGATATTTTTCTCTGTTTGATTAAAAACACTAAACCTGGATTCAAGGTCTCTGGCAAGCTGACTTTATCCAACTCAACGGAAGCTACGGGGAACGAACAATAATCGGCAGCATAATAAGCCCCGGCACGGTGATTACCACTGGCACCCACGCCACCAAATGGTGCAGCACTGTTAGCACCGGTCGTTGGACGATTACGGTTAACAATACCAGCACGGATACGACGTAAGAAATAATGCCAGTTGTCTTCACTGTCACTTAACAAACCGGCTGATAAACCAAACTCGGTATCATTAGCTTGAGCAATGGCGGCATCAAAATCGTCATAACGATAAACTTTGAGCATCGGACCAAAATGCTCTTCATCCGCAATACCAGCAACACCTGTAACTTCAACAATACCTGGGGTAACAAAACCAGTACCCGCAGTATGCTTCATCGCCACCAATGAACGACCGCCCAGTTCAAGCAATTCTTTTTCAGCACCAATCAAACCTAATGCGGCTTTTTCACTGACTAACGAGCCCAAAAACGGCTGTTCGGCATCATCATAATAACCAATTTTAATTTGCTTGGTGACTTCAACCAAACGAGCCAAAATAGCATCACCTGTTGCGCCGTTTTCTAAAAATAAACGTCTGGCACAAGTACAACGTTGACCCGTAGTAACAAAGGCAGATTGCACGATGTCGTGAACCACAGCCTCAACATTTGCCGCATCTTTGACGATCAGTGGATTATTACCACCCATCTCTAACGCCAAAATTTTACCCGGCTGACCAGCAAACTGCTGATGCAAGAAATGTCCAGTCGCCGAGCTACCAGTAAAGAACAAACCGTCGATGCCTTTATGGCTCGCCAACGCTTTGCCGGTATCCACTTCGCCCTGCACCATGTTGATCACGCCAGCGGGCAAACCCGCTTGCTGCCACAACTTCATCACTTTTTCAGCCACCAGCGGTGTCAATTCACTCGGTTTAAATACCACCGAGTTACCCGGCCAACAAGGCGGGTACGATATGGCTGTTAGGTAAATGCGCGGGGAAATTATAAGGACCAAATACGGCCACTACCCCATGAGGTTTATGACGAATAAATGCTTTTGCGCCGGGCATAGGGTTTTCAACCGTGCCAGTACGCTCTTCAAAGGCGCGAACAGAAATGCCTACTTTACCAATCATCGCACCTATTTCAGTACGGGTTTCCCATAACAACCGCCCGGTCTCTTGCGAGATAGCTATGGCGATGTCTTCTTTATTGTCGCCCAGCAAGGCAGCAAACTTTTCTACCACTGCCAGACGTTGATCAAAACTAAAGTCGGCCCATTTATAAAACGCTTCACGAGCGCCATTGATGGCGGTATCAACTTGAGTGGCACTGGCGGCTTCGCCTTGCCATAACTGGTCGTTTTTGGCCGGGTTAATCGAGCTAAATGCTTTACCCTCTCCCGCTAACCAATCACCATTAATAAACTGAACTGGATTTGTCATTTTCTATTACCCTTAAAATTTTTTAGCGATTTATGGACAGCTTGGTTTGATATCAGACAAACGGACTGTATCACCTGCCTCAACCAACAAATGCTTAGCCATTTCAGCGCTCAATACCACGCTGTCGCTATCGTAAGAAACATGCAATGGCTGTAATGAAGCCCTGAAATCTACCAGCTTACTATTACAAATCAAATAATCACTGGTTGCCTCAGCTGGCGTGCCAATCTCAACGGTGAATTGACGGCTGGTACGAACGGTTTTGATTTGATTGATATTTGCTTCCACTGTAGGACCGGCATCAAAAATATCAATGTAACCTTGATTGCAAAAACCCTCAGACTTTAACAGTTGCAAAGCCGGACGGGTTTTGTCATGCACCTTGTTGATCACCGCTTGTGCATCTTTACTCAACAAGTTGACATAGATCGGATACTTAGGCATCAATTCAGCAATAAAGACTTTTTGACCAATGCCGGTCAGGTAATCAGCGGTAGGGAAATCCATCGAGAAAAAGTGTTCTTCTAACCATTTCCAGAAAGGCGAATCACCGTTCTCATCTGATACACCGCGCATTTCTGCTAATACGGTTTCAGCAAAACGGGCTTTGTGCTCAGCCAAAAACAAGAAACGGAATTTCGATAACAAACGACCATTGCTACCTTTTCTCGATGCTTCTCGCAAGAATAACGTACAGATTTCGGTGCAGCCGGTGTAGTCATTACACAAAGTCAAAATATCGACGGTGTTATACACATTCAGAGCTTGTGAGTTATGCACCACTTTGCCCATATGGTAATGATAAAAGGCATCGTTGATCCCAACAGCCGCTTCAATACCACTGGTACCGAGCACTTCACCTGTTTCGGTATCTTCAAGTACAAATAGGTAACCTTCATCACCGGGTTGCGTCACCTCTTTACTGATAGACGCTTCTGAACGGGCTATTTTATTACGTAATAATTCATCATTAACCGGTAATGACGTAAAGCCATGGCCTGACTCTTCGGCAATTTGAAACAAATCCGAATAATCATCTTTGCGAATAGGGCGGACGATAAGCATGGTTGCTTACTCCTGATTAAGTTTTCATTAAAATAGGGGTTAAAATTTAAGCGACATCCTTGAACAGAAACAGGCGTGAAATCACGCCTGCTTTTAAGATAAACAGTTAAGATTAACTGTTAATTATTAACTGTTAACTACTTTGGCCACGGCTTTTTCAAAACGAGCCAGACCTTCGGCAATGTCGGCCGCAGGAATAATCAATGAAGGGGCAAAACGCACCACATCAGCACCAGCAACCAATGACATCAAACCCTGTTCCATTGAGGCATTAAGGAAGTCTTTAGCACGACCTTTGTAATTTTCGTTCAACAAGGCACCAAGCAGCAAACCTTTACCGCGATAGGTTTCAAAAACATTGTATTTGGCATTAATAGCTTCAAGTCCGTCAAGGAACATTTTTTCTTTAGCCTGTACACCTTCAAGTACTTCTGGGGTATTAACCACATCAATCACTGCCTCAGAAACAGCACAAGCCAACGGGTTACCGCCGTATGTGCTACCGTGAGTACCTAACACTAGATGTTTGGAGATCTCAGCAGTGGTCAGCATCGCACCGATAGGGAAACCGCCGCCCAAACCTTTGGCAGAAGTTAAAATGTCAGGTGTCACGCCAAAGCCTTGGTAAGCATACAAACTACCCAAACGACCAACACCGGTTTGAACTTCATCAAAAATGAGCAATGCGTTATGTTGATCACACAACTCACGAACACCTTCAAGGAAACCCGGCTCAGGGGTGATCAAACCGCCCTCACCTTGCATAGGTTCAACCATCACGGCGCAAGTTTTATCACTGATCAGTGCTTTTAAGCTTTCGAGGTTGTTGAAGTCACCATGTTCGATGCCACCAGGCTTAGGACCAAAACCGTCTGAATAAGCGGCTTGGCCACCAACAGAAACAGTAAAGAAAGTACGGCCATGGAAACCTTTGTTGAAAGCGATGATTTGATTTTTGTCTTCACCGTGCTCTTTTAATGCCCAGCGACGTGCCAGTTTTAATGCGGCTTCGTTAGCCTCAGCACCAGAGTTGGCGAAATAGATTTTGTCGGCAAAAGTGGCGTTAACCAATTTTTGTGCCAAACGTAAGGCGGGTTCATTAGTCATGACATTACTTAAATGCCAGATTTTTTCACTTTGGTCTTTAACCGCATTAACCAGTGCCGGATGGCAATGGCCTAAACAGTTAACCGCAATACCACCAGCGAAATCGATGTATTCTTTACCTTGCTGATCCCAAACGCGAGAGCCTTCACCTTTAACCGGGATCACATTGGACGGTGCGTAGTTTGGTACCATCACTTGATTAAATAATTCACGGGTTACGGTCATTTGTTCAGACATAAAAAAACTCCCCTTTCGGTCATTGAAAATACGATCATTGAAATACGGCCATTGAAAATAACAGGCACTAACTGCCAAGGTTTAAATATTACCCAGCCTTGGTGTTTTGAGAGCGGTATTATGGCAAAAAATTAACAAAAAGTCTCGTCCATAACAGGTCCAAAAACACAATTGTATGACTATCCGGGTAACCTTGCATTTGAAATGAATATCTAGTCGATAAATATTCACACGTGACTATAGCCCAGACCACAGGCATCCGCTAGGGCAATCAAAACACTGATAGAGCAGTTCCCGAGGGCTAAATGCATGATTAGTTAAAAATAATTTTTGCCTCAATAGTGATTTTGCTCATTTTCGCTGCGTTTGTCTGTGAATTAGCCGACACATTAGCCGACACGTAACTGACACTTAGCCGATAAAAGCGGCCAGCAACTCATGACCCTGCTCAGTTAAAATCGCTTCTGGGTGAAACTGCACCCCTTGCAGCGGATAATATTTATGGGCAATGCCCATAATTTCATCCATTTCACCAGCCTCATCGACGGTCCAAGCGGTAATGTCGAAGTCATTAGGTAAGGTGTTTTTTGCCACCACCAAAGAGTGATAACGGGCGACGGTAAGTGGGTTGTTAAGCCCTTTGAAGACACCTTGATTGGTATGGACAATAGATGAGGTTTTGCCATGCATCACTTTTTTGGCTCGTTGCACGGTGGCACCAAAAACTTGAGCAATCGCCTGATGGCCAAGACACACCCCGAGGATCGGCAGTTTACCGCTAAAGTGTTTGATAATATCGAGGGAAATGCCTGATTCGTTTGGTGAACAAGGTCCGGGAGAAATAATAATCGCTTTGGGGGCTAATACATCGATATCAGCCAAAGAAATTTCATCATTGCGTTTAACGACAACCGTTTCACCCAACTCAGCAACGTATTGCACTAGGTTATAAGTAAACGAATCAAAATTGTCGACCATCAAGATCATAGTTTGGCTGTTTTATTTGGCTTTTATTTCAAGGGCAGCAGTATAGCGATTTCGTTATAGGCAGACCAGCGATATTTGCTTTGTATCGCTGGGGTTTATCGTTAAGGAGGATATGGGGAGCTGTTACAGCGTGCCAGTGGTTGAGTGAGATTTACCGCCACGTTGAGATTCGTCCAGTTCAATACGGGTTAACTTGGCCATTTTAAGCTGAGTTGCTGCAAAACTACCACTAAACTGGTTCTGATGTAACTTTAAGGTTCTTAACTTATCCAGCTTGCCCAACGAATCAGGGATTTGGCCGCTGAACTGGTTTGCTGCCAAATTCAATGCATTCAATGTGACCAGATCACCCAAAGTGGCGGGGATCTGCCCTGACAGTTGGTTAGCAGCCAAATCAAGATAACGCACTCGCTTCAACTCTCCCACAGATGCAGGAATGCTGCCGCTCAATCGGTTGGCTGATAAATTCAAATCTTCAAGCCGAGTCAAACGGCCAAAAGAGGTAGGAATAGTGCCACTGAGTTGATTGTTGTTCAATCTTAGGGTTTTGATACTACTGAGTGTGCCCAACGATGTTGGTACCCGGCCAGTTAATTGATTAGATGACAACAATAACTGTTGCAAACGAGACAATTGACCTAACTCAGTGGGGATAACACCAGATAATTGATTTCTCTGTAACACCAATTCTTTCAGTCGGCCCAATTGACCTAATGCTGCCGGAATATGGCCACTTAACTGGTTGCGGCCCAACAATAAACCACTCAGACGGGTCAGTTTGCCAAGACTTTGTGGGATGTTGCCATTTAAACGGTTTGCAGTGAGTTCCAGCCGAGTCAAATGACTGAGTTTGCCCAAACTAGCTGGTACATTACCCACCAGCTGATTGCGATGTAAGCGTAAATGTTCTAACTTGCTCAGGCTCGATAACGCCTCAGGGATACGACCAGTTAATTGGTTTGAACTTAAATCGAGCAGACGTAAATGACTTAACTTGCCAATTGACGCAGGGATCGCCCCTTGCAGACCAAAATTAGCCAAACCTAACATGGTGATCTTACGTTGATACACTTTTTCATTGCCATTGCTGCCATTTGATTTGAGCTGATTGGCACAAGACACCCCAGACCAACTACATACATCACCTTTTAACCAATTGTTTTGGCGTTTCCAGTTTGCCCCATCGGTGGCATTGTACAAGTCGGCTAAAACATTGATATGAGATTGAGCGGGAGGTAAATAGATACTCTCTTTTTGAATGGCATTTTGTTTAGCCGAGGCCATGGAAGGAACAATTAAACAACAAGCAGTTAACGCGATAAACAGACGACGACGCAGCATAAATTGACCCTTGATAATTTTGGCTAATGTGTAAACTTGTCCGACAGCTTAACCGTTCGTTGTACAGTTATCAATCAAATGTTTATTATATGTTATATTTATGCGGGATAATCCAATTAACAATCAATTTGATTAATCCCGACCAACGCCACCGTCAGACCATCTTCGGTTATTCTGGTTATGATCCCTTTTTTACTATCCTGCAAAATTTCTTTAATTTCCTCTTTGGCTCTGGCTAAACTCATTGAAGGGCTTACCCGATCAGGAGAAACAAAAGCATAAAAGCCATTTTTTGAGCATAATTTACGAAACTCGACATCGAGCCTAGCTTTAAGAAAAGCGTCATAACGTGCTTTAGACATCCATCTTATAGTTTCCAGTAACTCATCATATTGACGCAATAATATCGACAAAGAGGAATTCAGACCATAAATAGGCTGATGATAATCAAGCGTGTTGTTTGTCTCTATGGTATAAAACTTCCAAATGGGTTCATGATGAGACATTCGATTGCGTAATTCCTTTATATTTTTTAGACGTTTTGCGATCTTATCCAGCTTATGCTTATAAGGATAATTGGGGAATATATCAGGCAGTAAATTAGGCCACAATAGCCTTTTTTCTGTCACATCCTGATAATCTTCACTAATAAAACTCACCCAATAACCGAACATGGAACGACTAATAACATCATCGTGCTTGATTGGCGTACGTCCTTGCGCTCTCAAATCGTTAATGGTCTTTTTCACTTGCTGTTCCTGATAGCTTTTCTTTCGTCGACTGCCATCGGGTTTTAACCAATGCTGCTTTTTGGTCGCTGACATCTTGTTAATTTTTTTGTCTTGCACAGCAGTCGCAATATGCTCAAACCACCAGTCATCATCGGCATATTCGCCAGTGTGGTGTTTTTTAACGCCTTCGTTTAGCGCATTACGCAAAGTAATTTCTAGAGTTTGTATGGCAGGATATAACGCAGCACATAAACACTTATTCCAATAATAAGCTTTTAATTGCTGGTCATCTGTTTTTAGTGATAGCAGGGTTTCGTAGCTGGTTAAACGAGAGTGAGAAATAAATTCCTTCATAGTCAATTCCTTTTTAAAGCGCAAATTCCTTTAGTTATTTGCTTATTGTAGTACATAAAAAAGTATCTGTGCTATTTGAGAAATACTTTAGTATTTTTAATCCACCACTGTTGTTATTTAGGCTTACTTGGTGTTATTTAGTTTGACAAGCAGGTAAGAGTTAGTTATTCTTCTTGACGGATACACGCAATGCGTTCCCTCCCATCTTTAAGACTGTTTTAAAAGTTGGTGATAAACATAGCGTAAATGTTGTAGAGAGCCACCTTAGGGTGGCTTTTCTCGTTTTATCCCCTCAATAAACCTAAACAACCCAATCAACTTAAGCAGGCTAAGCAAATACCGCCCTGACTTCCTCAAGTGCTGCAATAAACTCATCACTTTTCATAAAATCAACCGATGGCAAAATACCTTTATCAACATAATCGTCGAATATTGCACCTTTGTTTTCGACCTCTTTTAAAACCTTGGTGTGGATTGCCGCAATGCGGATAAAATCAACGTAACTGGGTTTATCGGTCTGATAGTCGAAATTACTCCATTTATCAGTGACCTCAATAAAATCAGTAGGAAAATCCCAAGCCTTCATGATGGTACTGCCGATACGCCCAGCGAGCTTGTGAATGGCCTGAGCGAGAAATGTCGGGTTGGCGAAGACCTCTTCGTGACGCTCTGCTTCGGTTAAAATCGGCAATACGCCAATATTATGCACCAATGCCGCCAGTGTAATGGTATCGATATTTAACGCACCATGGCGATTTTGTTTTAAATAGACCTGCATCAGGGTGATTGCAACCGTCGACACTTCGACGGTTTTTTCCCACGCTTTAGTCAGATAACTTTTAATCAGGGTATTTCTCGATACAAACAATTGTTCCATCGCCATTGCAGTGGCGATATTTTTGATTTGTCGCAAGCCAATTCGGGTGACCGCCTGATTGAGGGTTTCGACTTTAATACTGCGACCCATAAAAGCACTGTTGGCGACCTTCATCATCCGCGCAGACAATGCCGGGTCCTGTGCAATCACATCAGCCATTCGCGTCAGGTTGATATCAGGATCATCAGCTGCACGACGTATTTTCACCGCCACCTCCGGCAACGTCGGCAGGGTGATGGTATCATTAATAATTTTTTCGGTAAGGATAGTCAATAAGGCATTTTCTGTTGACATCGGATTTCCTTAAGTTATTTTTGTTACAGTATTATTCACTATGGCAGCAAAGTTAATTTAATTCTCCACTATTTACTTGAAATTTTCTTCATATTCCCTTGATATTTCCTAGTATTTCTTTTCACAGGTCTACCTTTACATATACCCAATCAGATATACTCAAGCATTATCGTCAACCTCACTTCAATGCCTCATTTCAATGCCTCACTTCAATGGAGAATTATCGGTGAAATCAAAGACTTTCATTACTGCTATTTATGCAACTGTTCATAGGTTGGCGCTTTTCGTTGCTGGCCTTACTATATTAACAGTCGTATTAACAGTCGTATTAACAGCCGGATCAACCGCCCATGCGATACCCATAAAAGTAGTGACAGAATATCTACCACCTTTTCAAAGCAAAAATAATGATGGCACTTTAGGCGGCTATTCGACCGAAGTGGTTCACGCTTTATTTGCCTTAACTGGCGACCGACCTAACATTCAGCTATTACCCTGGTCACGCGGCTATCGCATGGCACAAGAAGAACATAACGTGATGATTTACTCCATTGCTCGCACCTCATCTAGAGAGTCGTTATTTCACTGGGTTGGCGCACTCAAAAATGAACGCTTTTACGTGTGGGGTCTCAAAACCAAGTATAATCAACCCTTTTGCTCCCTTGATGAATTCAAATATCTGATTTTTGCCTCATCAAAAAACTACAATACCGAACAGTTTTTACTGCAAAACCACTTTAAAACCATCCAGAGAGTTGGCAAAAATGATCAAACCATCGGCATGTTATACAAAGGCAGAGCAGATTTAATTGTCGGCAATGAGCTTATTTTTCAACACCAAGCACGGCGGCTAAAACTCGATTTTAACGCGATGGTTAAACTTTACGAAACGACCTCACTCAATACCAGCATCAGCATTGCCTTTGGTCTCAATAGCGATGACGCCATCATCAAACGATTTGAACAAGCTTTCAAGCAACTGCAAAGCTCTGGCAAATTGGCAACCATCAAGAAAAAATGGACCATAGAAGATGATAAGAAAAGCTCGCTACTCGCCAGCTTTCCTCAGTCAAAACGACGATGTAAATAAAAATTACAAATGCTTAGCAAGAAAGTCAGCCATCAACACCATGGCTTTCTTACGGTTAGCGGCATCATCAAGGTGATGAGTACCATAATCGAACAGCTCATATTCAACGGATTTTCCCGCGTCTTCCAATGCGTCGAACATATATTCAGACTGCTCATAACGCACTACAGTGTCGACTTTACCGTGGATCAACAGCACTGGAGCCTTGAATTTGGCGGCATAATCGACAGGTGACAGTTTTCTCATTTCTTTAGGGTCGTCAGCCACCGCATTTTTAGCATACTCATCATAACCCTGGCTTTTAAATTCCCTAACTTGTATTTCTAGATCTGAAATGCCCGCAATACTGATGATACATTTAAACCGTTCTGGTGTTTGATAACCCGCCACCAGCGCCGCGTACCCGCCATAACTCGCCCCAACGATACAGGCATTATCAGCATCGGCTTGTCCGGAAGCTTTCACCCACTTTAACGCATCCACCAAATCGGTCTGCATCTTTTTACCCCATTGACGATAACCCGCTGTTTTATAATCAGAACCATATCCTGTCGACCCTCTGAAATTAACCTGCAATACCGCAAAACCTCGGCTGGCAAACATTTGCACAAACGGGTCAAAATACTGACTATCACGGACATACGGTCCACCATGAGGGAATAATACCACTGGCGGGTTTTCAACCTCATTGGGTAAGGTCAAATAACCGTGCAACTTCATGCCGTCAGCGGCTTCAAATTCAAACGGTTGCACACTCGCCAATGAAGATTTTTCCAAATCAGGATAAGCACCGTACCAAGGTGTGATTTTCTTAGTTGCGGCATCAAACAAATAGTATTTACTCGGATTTTTATCACTAACAGTACCGACAATATAACGCTTTTCGCTTTGATCCCAATGCCATAAAAACGCCTGCAAACCCTGCTTGGCAAACAAACCACTGATTTGTTGCGCCAATGCCCCTTTGTTTTTATCAAAATAAACATAGCGATTGAAATTATCGTTATAGATATAACCCACGACTTTATATTCACCGCCCTCAAGACGGGTAATGGCGTCAGTGACATCGACATTATCAGGTGTTTCACTCAGCCGTTCGGTATATTTGCCAGTGCTGATATCAAAACGCCACAGTGCGGTTTTACGCACCTCTTCTTTGTTTTCACGATGGTTACTTAAGACAATGACGGTATTTGTTTTTGCATCATATATTTGCGGACTGAAGGTTTCACTTTTAAACGCTTCAATGGTTTTGACCAACTGCCAGTCAGCATCGGTGTTTTTACGGGTATAAATATAATTGATGTCTTTATCTCGATCCTTATCAACACCAACCGCCAATAAGATATCACCAGCACGAGACACCCCCCAATTAACGATACGTTTTGAATTAGGCAAATACTTATCAAATTTACCGCTTTCAACATTCAGCTTAAATACTGAGGAATAATTATTGTCTCGGGGGTCGCTGAGGGTCACCAAAATATGTTTCGGGTCATCTTTGAGCAAACTCAACAACTTCGGACTGTTGTAGTAAAAATTTCGTGGTGAGTTTTTGCGTAACCTTTTTCGCATTTCAAAAACGTTACTGCCATCAATTTTGGCCGAATACAAATGCGTGGTTCTGAGTCTGCTGTTGTCTACACGATACGGCTGGCTAACCGAGACAATAATGCGTTCATCATTAACCCAGTCAATATCTTCAATGCGATACTTCTCAGCACCAAGACGCAGCAACACTTTCACTGCCGCGCGGTCACTAAAGGGTACCACCGCCACTTGGGCAAATTCACCTTGATTTAAAATAACCGCAATATTGTTACCATCCGGCGATATTACAGGCGAACTCACCATCGGCATTTGGTTAAAGTGTTCAAGGGGGATTAGCGGTTTTTTAGCCGCCTTTACCTCAGCAGCTATCGTTGGCATGACCGTAAAAGCGCTAATAAAACTCAGAATTGACAGTAGTATTGGCAATAAAAGGTGGGCAAATCCGACCCTTGGCGCAAGGTGATTATTTATCTGGTGTTGCATTATTTTATCCCTGAGGTTTGAGCTGAAAATTAATCAGCGGTGTTTATAACAGAGGAATTATTGATGATCAAGATGTTTCTATTATTCTTTTCGTCCACAATGATAACGCCATTTAAACAGTGCCTACTTTGACCTATCCTTTTTGACCTATACTATGCAATCAATAAAAACAAAGAGATGACAAAATGTTTAAAAGCTTACTTATCCGAGCAACAGTTACCGCAACGCTGGCCAGCAGCCTCATATTCAGCACTCAGGCACTGGACTTTAGTGCTGGTCACTGGGTGGATTTAACCCACGAATTCAATGAAAAATCGATTTATTGGCCCACTGCCGAACCATTTAAAAAAACCACGGTATTTGAAGGGCAAACCCCCGCTGGTTTTTATTACACCGCCTATAATTTTGCCGCCGCCGAACATGGTGGCACTCACTTGGATTCACCGGTTCACTTTTATCAGGGACGTCAAACGGTTGAACAAATTCCGCTGGAACAACTCATCGGCCCGGCAGTGGTCATTGATATCAGCAAGCAAGCCGCAGCTAACCGCGATTATCAACTCTCGGTTGCCGATATTATGAGCTGGGAAAAACGACATGGCAAAATCCCTGACCACAGCATTTTGTTAATCAATACCGGTTTTGGCCGTTTTTACGGCGATCAGAAAAAGTATATGGGCACCACCAAGCGCGGCGAAGCAGGTGTTAAGGCACTGAGCTTTCCTGGCATTCATCCACAAACCGCCGAGTTCATCGCTACAAAAAGAAAGATAAAAGCTGTCGGTCTCGATACCCCAAGCCTCGATTATGGCAAATCAGTTAAATTTGCCGCCCATGTCGCTTTGTTTAAACACAATATTCCGGGATTTGAGAATGTCGCCAATCTGGATGTTTTGCCTGCGGTGGGCGCAACTGTCATTGCCTTGCCGATGAAAATAAAAGGCGGTAGCGGTGGACCGTTGCGGATAGTGGCGTTTGTTGGTGAACAAGTTGCTGAGTAAATTGATCAGCTTACTGAAAAAACAATGGTGAATTGACAGCTTTTAGGGTAGATTGTCCGCACTTCAAATCACGAGATAAAAACAAAAATAAGGTCATCTTGATGCCGCTTTTAATGCCCCCTTTAATGCCCAAGGCTTTACCATCAGCAATTGAAAACCGGGCGCTGATTGAAAAAATCCTCAAGCAATTCAGTCAAATTCTGTCAACGCCAAGCAACAACGCGAATAATAACGGCTTGCTCAGTGGTCTCACTGGCGAATTATTGTTTTTGTTTAAACTCAGTCAGTACTATTCACAAAACAACACTGAAAACAGCACTGAAAACAGCATAGACGAAACCATCTTCAACGATAAACTCGAATTTTTACAGCAACAGTTGGCCACCAGCGTCGGTCTGCCGAATTTAAGCTCAGGTTTGTGTGGTCAAGGTTGGTTTTTAGAGTATATCAATCAGGCTCAAGGCGAAGATTATGACGCCGAATTATGCGAAGAGATTGACGATATCCTGCACCATGCACTCAATCCGGCTCAGGCAAGTGGTAAAGAGTCTGGTGAGCTTGGTGAGCTTGGTAAAAAGTGGTCAGGGGATATCGAAATGGTATTGGGTTTGGGCGGTTTTGCCGTTTACGCCAGTAGACGACAATTAAAATCGGCCCCCAGCGCAATATATGAACGCTTGATCAACCACTTTGAACAAACGGCCATGCAAATCACTGAACACACGTTAAGCTGGTCGCAACCAGCAGACTCGACTTATCGCTTTAATAAAGATGCGCCACAAACACCCGAGTTTAACCTCGGTTTAGCCCATGGTGTGCCGGGCATCATTGCAGCCATTTTACCGGCCGTTAAAATCCCAGCTTTGCATCAACGTGCCAAATCACTGCTGATACAAAGTTGCGACTGGCTACTGCAACAAGAGTTGCAACAAAAGCTGCCAGCAGATCAACAAAACAGTTATTTTTCGTCAAGCTGTAACAATCATAAAGGGTCTCGTTTAGGTTGGTGTTATGGCGATTTAACCATTGCACTAACACTAGCCCGGGTTGGCAAAGCGCTAGATCACCCCGCTTACATTGATAAAGCCAAACAAATCAGTTTGCATTCTGCCCAGCGCGATAGTGAAAATGGTTACATCCAAGACGCCGGTTTATGTCATGGTAGCGCCGGGGTAGCATTGATTTTTCAACAGCTCAATCAACAGTTCAATCTGCCAGAATTATCAGACGCTGCCGACCAATGGCTGTCATACACCTTGGATTTATATCGTGAAAAAGGCTTATCCGGCTTTTATATGTTCTCGGGTTTAACTCAGGAATATGAAGAATGTACAGGGTTTTTAATGGGTTACAGCGGTATTGGTTTGTGCCTGCTAGCCGCACTTGGCGAGACGCCCGACTGGGCTGATTGCCTGTTGATGGCATAAATAAAAACGAAAAGAGCAAATAAAAAAACATGTCAAAAAGCCAGATTAAAGCCGCAGATTTCTTTGTCATCCGCACCCCGAGAATGCCGCTAGATTCACTATTTAACATCGGCACCAGCGAACAGCAAACCCGTCAGGCACTGCAACACTGGATAGCACAACCGGCGGTGATCGAGGCATTATATTTAGCCAGCCCTTCGTTACTGGAGCGAGTTGATCCAGAAAAAACCACGCCAAAACAACAGAAAAAACTCGAACAGGCATTGTTGAAATACATGATCCGCATGTGTTCCCGACCGACTCCTTTTGGCTTATTTTCTGGTATTCACAGTGGCAAGATGGCAGCAGCCAGCCGCTTCATTAGTGACGATTTAGTCGCTGACAGTCGTAAAACCCGCCTCGATGTGTTTTATCTGTCAGCATTAAAAAGCCATTTGTTAGAAAACAGCCCTGAGTTGGCCGTCCAATATTACCCTAATTCAAGCCATTATTTTGTCGCCGATAACTATCGTTATATCGAAGCTTATCAATCCGATGAAACCCGGCAATACCGCTTAAGTGCGGTGCAACGTGATGAACATTTTGACTTTGTTTTAACCCAGACCAAACAAGGCAGCCGCTTTGATGCACTGGTCGATGCTTTTTTAAGCCAATTCTCCACAGCGGACACTCACGAAGAACAAGCACAAGAACGCAGCGAAATTAAAGATTATATCCAAGAGTTGATCAATGAATCGGTGATCATCGCAGATATCCCGTTGCCTCTAACTGGCGATGCGCCCGACAAAGCTTTAATTGATTCGTTGAATCAAATCGGCGCAAGCAACACTGCCGATCACTTATCTACCGTATTACACCAATTGCAAACCCTCGACAGCAATAAATCGGGCGAAGTCAGTGATTATCAACAGGCATTTAAACACCTCAATCAGTTGCCAGTTAAAGCCAAAGAAAACAAACTATTTCAAACTGATGTCTATCGCGCTTTTTCCCACTGTGAATTAGACCAATCGCTACCGACACGACTGATGAAGCAATTGCGCTTGATTGCCAGTTTCAATGCCAAACGCAATGAGCCGCTAAGTGATTTCATCAACAAATTCAATCAACGTTTTGAGGGGCAATTTGTCGCTTTAGATCACTTGCTCGATGATGAATCTGGCATCAGTGTCTCTAATGAAAGTGGTTATGAAGCACCTTTGTTGGCGGGTGTACAACTAAACAGTTTACAATCAGCTCAAGCTCAGCGCACAGCGCCATCAGCACTAGACAAGCTGATCACCCAAACTATCAGCACGCCAGAAAATCGCCATAAACAAGTTGTTCAGCTGAGCAGTAAAATGCTCACCGCGCACTTAAGTGAACAACAAAACAAACTTTTGGCTGACAGCGAATTACCCGCTTCCTTTGCCGCGATGATCGCTTTGTTTGAAGATCAACAAGGCCAGCCACTGATCAAATTCAATGGCTGTTATGGTCCCTCAGCTGCCAATTTGTTGGGACGTTTCTGTCACTTAAATGAAGACTTAAAGGCGCAAATGGTTAGTCATCTTGATCAAGAAAGCGCCCACAGTCCTGAGGTTATTTTTGCCGAGATCAATCATATGCCCGAAGGTCGGCCAGGCAATGTCATTGCCCGACCGCATTTACGTCAGTATGAAATTGTCTTCTTGGCAGATTCGAGTCTGGCTGATGAGTATCAAATCACCCTCAATGATTTATACGTTTGGATTGAAGGCAAGCAGGTGAAGTTATGGTCTAAACGACTTAACAAGCAAATCATTCCACGTTTATCCAGCGCCCATAACTATTCTTCGCGCAGTCTGGGTGCCTATAAATTTTTAAGCATGTTGCAGCATCAGGCGATCTCACTACCTCGTTTCAGCTTGCCTGACAGCCAAACCGATGCCAGCTTTGTGCCCCGGATTATGCTAGACAACCTGATCTTGTCGGAAAAAACCTGGCGCATCCCGCGTAAAGCGCTGGAGTCACTGGATGAAAACCAGTGGCAGGCGTTGAAAACCCGCTACCAACTGGATGATCAACTGGCTTTTTCAAGACGTGATAATGTCTTACAGCTCAACCTAGGCAACCCGATAATGCGCGATATTCTACTGGCTGAAACCCGGGGAGATCTGATGGTTGAATTGACTGAAGTACTGGCGGCGCAATATTCAACCCCGGTTAAATCTGTTGACGGGCAAAAATATGCCAATGAATTAATCATTCCTTTTTTCAATGCTGGTGCCACCGTCCAACGACATTTTCATGACGACCCCCAAGCCAATATCGCAGCCAATATCAAAGCCAATATCGAAACCAATATCGAAACTAATATCGAAACCAATATCGAAACTAATATCGAAACCAATATCGAAACCAAGGCGATTAAACGCCGTTTTTCACCGGGCTCACCATGGTTGAGTGTAAAAGTCTATGGCGGCAACACTGCCATTGAAACTCTACTAACCGATCACCTCCTGCCATTCATCAACGACAATCAAGCGAGCTATGAAAAATGGTTCTTTATTCGTTATGGCGATCCGGACTGGCATATTCGCTTACGTTTTCATGGTGAGCCCGCCATTTTGTGTGGCCAGCTATTACCCATGCTCAACCAGCTGCTAGATCCGATGGTTGAAAGTGGCGAGATCCACAAAGTTGAGTTGTTTACCTATGAAAGAGAGGTTGAACGTTACGGTGGCCCTAACGCCATGGCCTTGGTAGAAAGTTTGTTCATGGCTGACAGCCAATTAGTTGCCGAAACCGTTGCCTCAATTGCCGAGTTTGGCGAAGACATACGTTGGCGTGTAGCAATGCAAATGACCGATAAACTGCTTAATGCCTTTGCCTTGGACGCAGACGAAAAGCTGGTGTTAATCAGTAACCTCAGGGCCGGATTTGGTAAAGAATTTAATGATTCTAGTCGACTGAGAAAACAGCTCGGGGTTAAATTCAATGACCATCAAACCCAACTGCTAGCTGATTTCGATCACACCGACAACGATGAACCCCTATTTGGCTTAATCAATGATTGGTACCAGCAAGCACAGCCTCATATCGACAGATTAAATCAGTTATTTCAACAAGATGCCGTCAAGTGCAGCAAAAATACCCTGCTCTCTTCCTTGCTGCATATGCACAATAATCGCTTGTTTAAAGCTTATAGTCGCGAGCACGAGTTGCTGATGCATGACTTTTTAAGACGCCTGCTGGTTAGGCAAGCGCATACGGATAAAAAATCCAAATGAATCAACTGTTTAGACAAGCCGCAATTGACGAAAGAAAGTATCGCTTATCTGGAGTTGTCAGCTTAGTGCAACCGCCGATCTTCAAGTATCTGGCGTTGCTGCTGCTCATCGTTATTGTAATAAGCGCTGTTTTCCTCTCATTAGGCAGTTATACCCGAAAAGAGGCGGTCAGCGGTATTTTACAACCCGATACTGGACTGCTCAGACTGAGTGCACCACAGGCTGGCATTGTCACCGAATTGCTGGTGCACGAAGGTCAACAGGTCACTAAAAATCAGCCCTTGTTGCGCATCACCTCAGAAAAACACGGTATTGAAGGCTTTGAGCTTAATCAATCGCTGATCAATCAATACCAATTTCAAATCAATACCTTGCAGCAACAACTGAACAAACAGCAAACCCGCCATCAGATGCAAATCAACGCCTTAAAAGCTGACCGAGAAAACTTGGTAAAACGTCTGGCACAATTGACTCAACAAGGTGAGATCTTCAAAAAACGAGTGGTGATTAATCAAGAAATTGTAGGCCAAATCAGTTCATTGGCGGGCACCGGTTATATTTCTGACTTGGAGCTGAAAAAGCAAAAAGACAATTTGTTATCCCTCGACCAACAAGCCTCGTCGCTAAAATCAGAGCGTTTGCAGATCACCAACCAAATCGACCAGATTAACAGCCAATTGGCCCAATTACCGATTGAACAAGCTGCCGATAATGGCTTGATTGAAACTCAACTGGCGCAAGCTCGCTCGCAATTATCAACCACCGCCCAGCAACGACTCAGTGAACTCCGAGCACCGGCTGATGGCACCATCACTGGTTTATTGGCCAAACCGGGCAAATCCGTCGACCCACAACAAAACCTGCTCAGTCTGCTGCCAGAAAATAGCGTGATGCAGGCGGTGATTTATGTCCCCACCTCTGCCTTTGGTTTTATCGACAAAGGCCAAACGACCCGGCTGCGTTATCATGCTTTTCCCTATCAACGTTTTGGCACCCATGGCGGAGAAATTGCACAAATCAGTGCCAATGTGATTTTACCCAGCGAAACCGATATTCCCGGCTTGATTGACGTGCCTTCTTACCGAGTGGTTGTGGCATTACAGAACCAACACATTCAAGCTTATGGTCGCAGTATTCCCTTACGCTCCGGTATGAAACTCGATGCCGATATTGTCATTGAGCAGCGATCATTGATTCGCTGGTTGTTCGACCCCGTGTTCAGCATTAAGGCGCAGTTATAATGACAGACTCAATCGCTAACCCAGCCAAAAAATTACAGTTTTGGTATCGTAAAAAACTCCCTTTAGTGATGCAATCAGAGGCCACCGAATGTGGTCTGGCGTGTTTGGCGATGGTGGCCGGATTTCATGGTTATCAAACCGATTTACAGTCGTTACGCCAAAGTTTCAGCCTGTCAATGGACGGCTCGACGCTGCTAGATATCATGCAGTTTGCCGAAAAACTCGAACTCACTGCTCGGCCCTTGCGAATTGAACTCGAAGATTTGGATGCGTTACAAACCCCGTGTATTTTGCATTGGAATTTAAACCACTTTGTAGTGCTCAAATCAGCCAATGCTAAATCAATCGTCATCTACGACCCGGGGGCTGGCGAAAAACGTTTTACCTTAGAAGAAGCCTCTGCGCATTTTACCGGCATTGCGTTGGAGCTGACGCCTACCGATGAATTTACGCGCAAAGAAAAACCGCCGAGCCTAAGGTTCTCAGACTTTTGGAGCAAGATCACCGGATTAAAAAGCTCCTTAATACTGATTTTCACTTTATCTCTGATGTTGCAGGTTTTTGCCCTGGCCAGCCCCTACTATATTCAGCTGGTCATCGATGATGTGATTTTGACCGCCGACACCTCACTGCTCACAGTGCTGGCGATTGGTTTTGCTTTAGTACTGCTATTTGAGATTGGCACCACTGCCTTGCGGGGATTCACCTTATTGCATTTTGGCAATTTAATGAATATTCAGTTGGGAGCCAATTTATTTCACCACTTAGTGCGACTGCCATTAGATTACTTTGAAAAACGTCATATGGGCGACGTAGTATCGCGGTTTGGCTCATTGCAAAGAGTTAAAGACTTGCTCACCACCGGCGTAATCGAAACCCTGATTGATGGTTTGATGGCTATCATCACCCTAGTGATGATTTTCTTTTACAGCCCGATGTTATCAGCTGTGGTGCTGGTTGCCGTGGCCATTTACGCCTTGATGCGAATTGTGATGTATCGTCCTTTTCGTGCCATCACCGAACAAGAAATTATCGCCAGAGCCGAAGAGAACAGTAACTTCATGGAGACCGTTCGCGGTATTCAAACCATCAAGTTATTTGGTTCAGAGGTGAAACGTGAAGGTCAATGGCAAAACCGTTATGCCAATGCCATCAACCAAAATATTCGCTTGGGTCATTTTCAAATTTCCTACGCCGCGATCAACCGTTTGCTGTTTGGACTAGAAAATATTGTAGTGATTTATCTAGCCGCTTCCTTGGTGATCCAAGGCGGATTCAGTACCGGAATGCTCTTTGCTTTTATGGCCTATAAAACTCAATTTATGGATAAAATGGCAAAATTAATTGAGAAACTGATTGAATTTAAAATGCTCGGTTTGCACTTCGAACGCTTAGCGGATATCGCCCTAACCGAAAAAGAACCGTTACAATCGCAAAGTGTCAAAAAGCACACCATTGCAGGCAAAATCAACCTAAAAAATGTCGCCTTCAGATATAGTGATGCCACCCCAGAGGTGATTAGCAACTTGAGCCTTGAAATCAAAGCGGGAGAATCGGTGGCGATCACCGGCCCCTCGGGCTGCGGAAAATCTACCTTATTAAAACTGATGCTAGGATTAAACAAACCCGGCAGCGGTGATATCTTGGTCGACGATGTGCCACTGGAACAACTCGGCAATCGTCAATATCGCCAGCAGATTGCCGCCGTGATGCAAAATGACGAACTGTTATCAGGCTCTGTTGCCGACAACATCGCCTTTTTTGATACCCCAATTGATATGGAACACGTCACCTATTGCGCAGGGCTTGCCGCCATTCACGCCGACATCAGCAAAATGCCGATGGGTTATGACAGCTTAATTGGCGACATGGGATCGAGCCTTTCCGGTGGCCAAAAGCAGCGTTTGATTTTAGCCCGAGCGTTATATAAACGCCCCAAAATCCTCTTCATGGATGAAGCCACCAGCCACCTCGATACCGGCCTTGAAGCCGATATCAATCAGGCGATTAAAGCGTTAGATATGACCCGGGTGATCATCGCGCATCGTAAGGAGACCATTGCTTCGGCTGATCGGGAGATTAAGTTGGTTTAATCACTGACCTAGCCTGCCATCACCTGATTCTGTTAAACTAGCCCAGACTATTTCATTCAACATGCACGGCTAGGTATAGATAAGATTATGAACCGCAAACTGATAAGCTTCGATTGGGCGATAAAAAAGGTGCTGCGCAGCAAAGCCAATTTTGGCATCCTCGGCGGCTTTTTAAGTGAACTGTTATTCACCGACATCACTATTGTTGAAATTCTCGAAAGTGAAACCAATAAGGAAACCCGTGACAATAAACAAAACCGGGTAGACATCAAAGTTAAAGATGCTGATGATCAGTTGATTTTAATTGAAATTCAGTACTCCAGAGAGCAAGATTACCTGTTTCGAATTTTATTCGAAACCTCCAAATCCATTGCCGAGCACCTTGACCAAGGCAAATCTTACGCTGATGTAGCCAAAGTGATTTCCGTCAGCATTCTGTATTTCGACTTCTGCAAGGGCGACGATTACATTTATCGCGGCACGACCAATTTCATCGGTTTGCATAATGACACCGAACTCGAACTCAATCCTGCCCAACGCAAGCTATTTAATATTGAAAAAGTTGCCGATATATTCCCCGAGCACTATATCATCAACATCAAAAATTTTGACGATAAGGCCACCGATACTTTGGATGAATGGATTTATTTTCTTAAAAATGAAGAGATTAAAGATGGCTTCAAGGCCAAGGGATTAATCGAAGCCAAAGAAAAACTCGATGTGATGACACTCGACGAAAACGAAAAAGCCGCTTACGATCAATACCAAAAGGATTTACATCATCAGGCCAGTAACTATCAATCAACCTACGTTCTAGGTCGTATTGAGGGTGAAGAAAAAAAGGCGACCAACGGAGCTATTAAGTTGCTACAGCTGAATATACTGACAGACAGCCAAATAGCTGACACCATGGGACTAACCGTTGAGCAAGTCACTGAACTGAGACAAAATCTGAACAAATAGCTAATCAATTAACCTCACCACCTCACCACGCAGCGCAACACTGGCGACAAATTTACCGAGGTGGCATTCAAAGGTTGTCGGGTTGTTGACGTTTTTTTCACTCGATTGAATGTTAATCACCGCATTCGCCCCTTCTCTTTTCGCCCGCTCTTTAAAGGCGATTAAGGCCGACAAAAATACTGACTGACAGGCTTCCAAATCGGATTTATTAAACGCATTGGTTTTTTTATTGGTGGCCACCGGACCAAACCGTTGCAGGGTTTTGGCGGTATCTTGTCCTGCAAAGTAAAACTTGACCAAACTACCCAATTTGGACTTCGATTGCTCACGCATTAACGCATCCGCAATCGGATAGTGTTTAAGCTGTTCACCAGCATAAACCGCTGAATTAGCGACAACTACAAGCCCTAGCAGCAAACATTTAGCTACCCTTTTAGCTGTCCTTTTTTTCACACTACTCACCATAACACCACTCCATGATCCCCGTTTGGTTCAGCCTAACAAGGTCGTTATTCGCTGTCATTAATTATGTCATTAAATTGTTTTATCCAAACCGCCTAATTCTATGCTAAATTGTGCGCCTGAATGAATGTCTGAACCGTTAACTTATGTCCTTTGCTTCCAGTAATGCCCCTGCACAAAAAATTTTTACCGTCTCGCAAATCAACCAAACCGTGCGACGACTGCTCGAATCGGAATTCTCTGGGATTTGGCTCAGCGGGGAGATCTCCAATTTCGTCAGACCCGCTTCTGGCCACTGGTATTTCACCCTTAAAGACAAATCTGCCCAAATCAAAGGGGCTATGTTCAAGGGCAATAATCGGTCTTGTCGCATCCAGCCGCAAAATGGTATGCAGGTACTGGTTCGCGCCAGACTCAGCCTTTATGAACCTCGCGGTGACTACCAACTGATTGTCGAACAGATGGAACCCGAAGGTGACGGCCTACTGAAACAACAATATGAGCAGCTGAAAAACCAACTCGCAGCACAAGGTTTATTTGCCCAAAGCCATAAACTCCCGCTGCCGACGCAAATCAACCGGGTTGGCATTGTCACCTCACATACCGGGGCCGCAGTAAAAGATATTATCTCAGTGTTACAACGACGTGCACCACAACTCGAAGTGATTATCTATCCTACCGTGGTACAAGGTCAGCCCGCCACTGAACAAATCGTGCGGATGATCCAAATGGCGCAATACCGTAATGAAGTGGACGTGTTGATTGTCGGCCGTGGTGGTGGCTCGCTAGAAGATTTATGGTGTTTTAATGAAGAAGCGGTAGCCAGAGCGATTTACCACTGTGAGCTCCCCATCGTCAGCGCTATCGGCCATGAAATTGACGTCACCATCGCCGACTTTGTAGCTGATGTCCGTGCCGCCACACCATCCGCCGCAGCAGAACTTGTCAGCCCAGATACCAGCACCTTGCTACAACAGGTTGCCCAACTCAAACAACAGTTGGTCAGGTCGCTGCAAAAGCGCATAACCCACCACCGCAATAACAGCTCGTTGCTCGAACAACAACTATTGCGCTCCCACCCGCAAAACGTGCTCAACAGCCACAATCAAAAAGTAGACGAACTATCAATCAGACTGAACAATGTGATTGGCAAACAACTCAATCAGAAAAAAGCTCAACAAGCCCAGCTCAACCATCAGTTTAAGTTGCAGCAAGGCGCAATCAACATCAGCCACAAACAATCAAACCTCAAATACTTGTCCGGACAACTCGAACAACTGATCAACAGCAAATTAACCACCGCCAAATCACAACTCGACAATCACGCCAAACAGCTGAATATCGTTAGCCCACTGGCGACGTTAGATCGAGGATTTAGTATTACCAGCAATGAGAAACAACAAGTGATAACGAGTGTTGAGCAGGTTGTAGTAGATGAGGTGATTGAAACGAGATTGGTTGATGGGACGGTTAAGAGTCGGGTTATATAAATCATAACCCCAATAACATCAGCCTATAACAAGACTGCCAACCACCTGTAGGTAGGGTGGTTCGACATTTCGAATTTATCCCCGCAGCGAGCCAGAGCGAGCGAAACCCACCCGCGCCCACCAACCTGCAAAAACGCTTCGTTATGGGTTTGGTGTTGTTAATTGTTAATTAAATTCTCCTCGCCTTTATTCCAGACAAAAAAAATCGCTGACTACCAAACGCTCTGTTTAGCAACCAACGATCATTATGCTTGGCAATGTAGCTTAGCAACGTAGTGGTCTTAATCATCACCAATAAGGGCTTTGAACAATACGTTGGCTGGTAAACCGATATCATAAAGCGCTTTAGCCATTTTTTTACTTAGTGGACGCTTACGATTTAGAACTTCACTCACCTTGCTTTTTGAAAAT
>CBDIDQ010000015.1:0-11855 GCA_965277695.1 Alteromonadaceae bacterium | reverse complement strand
AATCCCAGTTTTAGCTGACAGTTTAATCCCCATTTCCAACTCCACATCCTTAGGTTCGTTAATTTGCTTTAATGCGGCAAAGACCGCGTTGGTTAACGCCGGAATTTTGTCGACCACTCTGGCAAAACTATTGTCTGTTTGTGACTGTTCACCACTTCTGGAAACAGGACGTGCCGTATTGTCACGCGCTGTACCAACATCATCCAGTTCAACGCCCACGACGCTGCCATCAGCCAATGTGTAAGATTCTATTTTTTTCATTATATCTCCCAAGTAAAAACGTGTTTTTCAACTCTAATCATATTTAAAAAGTATAGACGTCTTATATCTGGGGATGGTATGAATCGAATACAACCAATCGATAGTATTTGAGCAGCAATAAACAACATTGACTGGAAAAAATTGTACATAGCTCAAAACAGGTGAAAGCCTAAACTATCACTTCATAAAAAACACTCGCCTTGCGTTTATCCCGACGATTGCATATGTTGAATAAACACCTATTTCATATAACCCGGAACAACTCTATGCCAGAAGAAATCAGTCAAGAAAAGAAGCTCGATTTGTTATTCGCCGAATGGAAATATCTGCAAGATAGCAGTGCTTGGAACTTCAATATTATTGAACGACAACGCAACTACGGTTTTGTTTTCACTGCTGCTATATTCGGCATTACTAAGGCCAGTATTTTAGATCAACAAAATCAGCTATGGATATTAATACCACCCATAGTGGTGATCCTTTTAGCCAGAATCACCACGCAGCTTGAATTTATTAATGTCAGACTAAATCGGATCTTAGATATTGAGCATCAAGTATCGAAAATTTGTGGTGATGAAGAGATTCTGGCAACCGAGTCACAATTTTCCAGCGACTTTCAATCCGCAACGGTTTATGTGATCACCTACCTCTATATCTACTTATTTTTCTATTCCGTTTTAGGTTACGGCCTCTATAAATCATTTTTATACCTGTCACAAGTATCACCTTGGTTCAGGCTGGCTGTATCTGAGCACTTTTACCTTAACCGTGTTTTTTCTGGCTTACCGCCATGTGGTCTACACCATTGGTCGCTACAAAAAGAAAAAAGAAGTCGCTTCTCGTAGCAGTGGTTCGATTCATTTGGGGTAATATCTCTTTATTGTTGGCATACTCTAAAAATGTGCAATAAAACAGTAACGATTAATTATAAAGACATTACTATAAACGAACATTCATTAGCTAAACCACCCGATAATCTGCCAAACTATCAAGCACCTGATCACAAAAGGCAAACTTATCAGGACTGTGCGGCCCATCAGGCACAGCCACAACCATCATACCAGCAGCTTTCGCGGCGATTGCCCCAGGCGCAGAGTCTTCAAATACGATACAGTTTTTTGGCTCGCAGCCCATACGTTTGGCGCATTTCAAATAAGGCAGCGGGTGGGGTTTGCTAAATTCATCATCTGCTGCTGAGTGTATCACCGCTAAGCGTTCACCAACGCCCATGATGGATACCGCCGCTTCTATCAATACCAGCGGTGAAGCACTACAAATAGCGACCTTGTTCTCGCTGTTTTCAGACAATTGCTGAATCAACGCCAACGCACCGGGTTTTAATGGCAAATTGCGCTCAAAGCCCGCCACCATGCCAGCGATAATATCGTCATTAACCTGCTGTTTTGAACGGCCTTGCCAAGGAAAACGCTGATACCAATACTCAACAACATCTTTGCAGCCCAACCCTGTGGTGCGCTGACACATTTCGATTGTCAGTTCAACACCGACACTGGCAAAAACTTGCTGCTCGACCACTTGCCACAAGGGCTCAGAGTCGACCAATAAACCGTCCATATCGAATATATATGCTGCTTTTTCCGCTCTTTCTTCCACCATCTGTTACTCCGTTTTTATTTCTATCCAAGCAGCATATACCATCGCACCGTTAATTTTAAAGCTTAACGATCAGCTTGCCTTTATTACCGCCGGTAAAGAACAAATTCAAACCAGTAATAGCGGACTCTAAGCCTTCGAGAATATGGGCACGGTGTTTGATTTGACCTTTCATCACATAAGGAGTGAGTTTTTCTAACAGTTGAGGAATTTCACTAAAGTGATCAGGCATCGCATAACCTTGTACTGTTAAACGTTTTTTGATCATCTGGATCCAGTTAGGGGCTAAATCAGGGGTTTCTTTAGGATAATCGGCAATCATGCCACAAACCGCGACTCGACCATGGGTATTCATTCTCGCAAACACATGATGCTGAATGGGGCCACCGGTGTTTTCAAAATAAATATCAATGCCATCAGGGGTCAGTTCAGCCAACTTCTCCGCCAAATCATCAGTTTTGTAGTTAATCGCGCCATCAAAGCCTAATTCGTTGACAATCCAAGCGGCTTTTTCATCAGAGCCAACCACACCAATGACAGTTAATCCTTCGGCCTTAGCCAGTTGTCCGACAATTGAACCAACCGAGCCTGCCGCGCCTGATACCACAATGGTTTCGCCTTTTTTCGGTTTACCAATCTCAAACAAACCTTGGGTTGCGGTCAATCCAGGCAAAGCAAATATCGACAAAACCGCTTCATCTGGCAATGGTGCTTTAACTTTATTTAAGCCTTTACCATTGCTTAAAATATATTCCTGCCAACCCAATAAACCTGAAACTCTATCACCAACCTCAAAATCAGGGTTATTGCTTTGAACCACTTCGCCGATGCCGGAGCTGCGCATCACAGTGCCTAAATCAACCGGTGGAATATAGCTGTTAGTATCTTCGGTCATCCAACCAAACATCGCCGGGTCTAATGACATCATGGTTTGTTTAACCAAAAATTCGCCTTCACCCACGCTTGGCATGTCTTTTTGCACCACTTCAAACAGTTCTGGGCCGATAGGTCCGCCTGACGGGCGAGCGATTAAATTGATTGCAGTAAAAGTTGTCATATTTTTGTCTCTATTTAATTTCAAGTTAATAGTTCACGAATATTCTTAATTCGATTAATGTCTTGTGCTTGATAAAACTGGTTAAATTCTTGGGCTAATTGTTCACTATCAGCAAACACTTGTTGCCAATATTTAAGCCTTTGCGCGGCTGTCATGGTGGTAAAGTCAGTTCTGTCTGGGATTTTCTGATGGGGCAATGCCGCAATAAATTCGGCTGATGGGCATAACAACACGGTTTTGTCATAGTTTTCGATGCGCACTTTTCGCGATGAACGCTTGTCAAACCAACCCGCTTTTAACACCGAGCTAAAATGCGGGTATAAAATCAAACCGGGATTTTTAACTTCAAAATCAAAATGATAATCAATAATACCGCCATCCCGATACATCCCTTTAGGGCAATCAGCAATGTCGGCAATACCTTGCATCACCATCGGAATAGAGCCAGAAGCCAATAACGCGTCTTTGATATTTTCAGGCGACAGCGGAATGACCTGTGTCGGGATATTATCTGGGTCGGCAAAACTGAATTGACTATCAGGCGATTGAAAAATAAACCGCTCATACTGACTTTTCAGTAATGACCGCCCGATACCATTGCTGACCATGCTTTTGAGTAAACCCAGCCCTTGCAACAATTTGTTTTCGCTGCTCACCAGACCGTTACTTTTAGCCACCAGAAAGTGCGCTTTAAACACCTTATTGTTGATGATTTCGTCAATGCCATGTTCACCAAATAATTGGTCTAACAGTACTCTGCCTTTATCAGTGATCTCCGCAGGTTTTGCTTTAGCAGAATAAACCGTTTCACTATAGTTTTTGGCCAGATTTTTTATTGCCGCAACCGGGTCTGCCTGTGTAAAACAAGCCGCCCTGAAAGCGCCAGCACTGGAACCGATAACATTTAATGTTTGTGTTCGATTGTTAAAAAACTCACCAAAGATATATTTGTCGAGGCCCAAAAGTGTAAACCATTTTGGCCCACCACTAGCGCCTAAAAAGGTGCTAAACAAGTCTGGCGAAAAGCCATTTTCCCGGATCGTCTTTAACGCGGTTTCCCCGGCATAAATTTCTAACATTGGTATTCCGAAAGTTCTTCTCTTTTAAGGGGTTGGATTTTAGCCATTAATCAGCGAAAGTGAACCATCTGAGCTAAAAAAACCATTTTTTGTCAGTACCCACACCGCTGGGCTATGCTAAACGCAACGAATAAATTAAACCAATGAATAGTGTTTATAGCTAACTATTCATGATAAGAATAAGCCTGTCACCGTTTCATCAGGATAAAATGGATACTTTTGATTGGGAAGATAGAATAAAAGCCGTGATTAAAGAATTGAAACTGAAAAATCAACTATAACCCGCACATTTATGTGCACCTCACAATCACCCGCTTTTAAAAGTAATCATCCAAATCACCACCCTCCACCATCGAGTTTGCAGCATGACAAATATAATAAAGTGGCCGAGTGTGTATCCGGTTTGGCCTGAAACCACCAATAAGATCACATAGCTTATAGGCTTTTTTGGGATTATACCTTTGCAAATAACTATCCAGACTCTTGGCTTTGGTGTGTTTGCCACTTTTTATTTCGATTGGAATGACATCGCCATTGGCATTTTCAACAATAAACTCCAGCTCAGCACTTTTACCGCTAGTCCAGCCAAAAGTGTCATTGAACCCATTAGCTAACAGTTCATTTTGAGCAAAGTTCTCGGCAATATACCCTTTGTAACTAAATGCCATTGCCAGAACCTTTTGATAACTGATATTTAGCAGCGCATGTAAGATGCCAACGTCATGACAAAATAATTTAAATTGTCCTTCGTTTTCATAAAGTGCCAGCGGGTTTGGTGGGTCATTTGCGATGATACGTGACTTACTGAGTAGATGGGTCTTTGCCAAATAGTCAATCAGCGTAGCAAAATCCCGATACTGTGACTTTCCTTCGATAACATTACTAAAGCGATAACGCTTCAATGTATCGTCAGTTGTTTTACTCAATTGCTTTGGTACATTACGAAAAACAGTATCAAGCTGAGACGCCAGAAATTTGCGCTTAGGGTCGTACTTGCCAAAATCACAGGTATAACCATTAATCAGACCGCTTTGGACTTTTCTGACTTCCTGCGACTTTTTAATAATTGGGCTTTGACTGGTATACCATGTTTTCACCACAGCGGGCATACCACCAACAAAAAGATAATGACTATAGAGTTCCGATAGCCGAATATGCACAATGTCGTTCCGTTCAGCCCGTTCAAATGCCCTGATCAGCGGCGCATTGCCACTGGCCATAACAAATTCTTGAAACGTCATGGGATATAGGGTCAAATCATAATTTTGACCCACAGGAAAACTTTTTAACAAACCAATATTAGAACCCGACGCACATAGAAAAACATCCGGTCTTTGCTCATTAAAATATTTGAGGCTGTCTAACGCTTGCTGGCAATAACCAATTTCATCAAAAAATAATAAGTCATTATCTGGATCGAAGTCCTTACCAATATATAAAGAAATTCGTCCCAAAACATCACTTGCTGTTCTTGTGGGAACGAAAAGCGCATGTGCATTATCATCTTCATCAAAATTCAGTTTAAACACATTATTGAATTGTTCCTTGCCAAAAAGATGTTCAAGCAAATAAGATTTACCGACTTGTCGTGCGCCATCAAGCAACAGCGGACGCCGATCTTTTGAATGTTTCCATTCAATCAGAGTATTGATTAGCAATCGTTGCATTTTGTCATTTTCAGTAGTATTAATACAAAAAATAAATGTATCTTCTAACTATCTAAAAGTAAACAGTTTTATTCATTAAAATCTGATTTTCACTATGAATAATTCCAGTCCAAACCTGATTTTTACCATGAATAATTTCAACCTAAACCTGATTTTTACCATGAATAATCTTAGCCTAAACCTGATTTTCACCATGAATACTGGAGATAACTTATCAAAGTGCCAGAGCAATTAAAGCTAAAGAATCAAGAATCAAGAGTAGCCCGCACATTGATGTGCGCTGTACAAAAGTTCTCAATCCGTTAAAAATCAGGTATAGTAGCGAGCGCTATTAATCAGAGGATATATCATGAGCAAATCGAAGAAACAACAAAACAGCACTGCCGTCGATACTGGCAGGGGCACCATCAAAGACAACTACTTGGCGGCTTTAGTCACGTCAAAAGTGTTTAAAATGCAGGTAGTTAAAGCGAAAAAAGGCAAAGGTTCTTTTAAGCGCAAAGACAAGCATCAGGACTCTAGCAAAGGACGAGAGTCCTATTTAATAGCCGCTTAATCGCGATTATCAAATAGGGCTTTTTTACCTTAAAAAACGCGAATAAATTCGCGTCTACATCAAAGCTACACTTCTACCATCGGCCTGTCGGTATCACTCCAACGCACATGATATTTTTTACCTACGGGTTTATCTACTCGTTCAAAAGTATGAGCACCAAAGTAATCACGCTGACCTTGCAGCAAATTAGCCGGTAAGGTTTCACTACGATAAGAATCATAATACGCCAACGCTGAACTGAATCCGCCACAAGGGATGCCCGCTAACGTCGCATGGGCAATAGAGTGTCGCCAGTTATTTTGATATTTGGCAATCTGTTCGCTGAAATACGAATCAAGCAACAAATTCTGTAACCCTTCTTCACGTTCATACGCCTGAGTGATCGAAGTCAAAAATGAGGCGCGAATAATACAACCAGCTCGCCAAATTCGGGCGATAGCAGCAAAGTTCAGCGACCAGCCCTGCTCTTTTGAGGTGATTTTCATCAGTTGAAAACCCTGAGCATAAGCACAGATTTTTGAACAATACAGGGCATCGTGCAGCTGCTCGATAATTTTCTCTGCCGCTTGTGCATCAGGCTTGGCGTCCAACTCTAGCAATTCAGGTCCTGCCAGTTTTGTTGCTGCAATTTTGCGATCATCTTTCATTGCCGATAACGAACGAGCAAAAACAGATTGGGCGATAGTTGCTGCTGGGCTGCCAACCTGAAGGCTGCTGACCGCCGTCCATAAACCAGTGCCTTTTTGGCCCGCTTTATCCATGATCACATCCACCAGCGGTAACCCGGTTTGGGCGTCGACATGTTCTAGCACTTCAATGCTGATCTCAATCAAATAGCTGTTTAATACACCTTTATTCCACTTGCGCAACACCTGAGCAATCGCCGTTGGTGTCATCTCTAATGTTGCTCGCATGATGTGATAAGCTTCGCAAATCAACTGCATATCAGCGTATTCAATGCCGTTGTGCACCATTTTGACGTAATGCCCTGAGCCTGCCGGACCAATAAAATCAGCGCACGCTTCCCCTTGGGTTAATGGTTGTTCAATTGAGGTCCGTTCCAGTGCCAACCCAGTTTCAGGGTCAACCTTAGCAGCAATTTTGTGCCAAATAGGTTCGATTCTAGTCCAGGCATATTTATCGCCGCTGGGCATTAAGGCAGGCCCGAAGCGAGCACCCACTTCGCCGCCCGATACTGCGGTGCCAAAGAAAATCAACTTACCGCTATATTCTTGCTCACGGCGAATAGTGTCGGTCCATAGGCTGTTACCGGTGTCGATAACAATATCATCAGCGCCAATGCCAGCATCAACCAGTCGATCACACACTTCATCGACAATCTCTCCGGCGGGTACTGATAAAACAATAAGGTGAGGTTGACTGAGTTTACTCAATAATTCAGTAAATGAGCTACAGCCTTCAATACGTGGCGGCGCTTCGCCCCGCTCGGCATCATCCTGTGCCAGCAGTGCTTTAACTTTGGTGGGATCGAGGTCAAAGGCGGCGACCCGGTAGCCGTTGTCAACCAGATTAAGCGTAAGATTTTTGCCCATTACGCCTAAACCAATAAAACCGATATCACATAATTGCTGATCATGTTGCATTTCGATAAACCCTGTCTGTCGCAAAAAATTGGGCTGATTATAGCGTAGTTTTGAGCCAAATGCGCCGCCTGTGGCGCTCAATCCACAGGCGAGTTACCTTATTTTATAAACACTCAGCCGGAATAAACCACACATACCATTCATCAGCACCTGCTGCCGGGTTATTGCCTTGGGTCCACCATCTGGCTTCATACACATTACCGTTGGCACTTGAGCGCTCACCAGTATTGTATATCGCCGAAGCCGTCCACGCTGGCGCAGTACAGTTACCACCGCCACCAGTATCAGCGCCAACAGAGAAACTCACCGATTGTGACCCTGTTTTGCCTTTGTCATCAGTCGCCGTCACAACCAGTGTATGAGCCCCTTCTGTTGAGGCTGTCCAGTCATAACTGTAAGGAGCCGTGGTATCTGATGTTAATGTGCGACCATCCAGTACAAAATCCACTTTTGCCACGCTACCATCTGTATCTGAAGCATTGGCAGTGAAAGTCACTCGATCACCTGAGGTAAATTTAGCTCCTGAGGTCGGATTGGTAACGCTCACCGTTGGTGGTGTATTGGTACCGACACTACCGTCATAACTGCCAGTTAAACTAACGCCTGAAAATGAACTGTAAGCTTTAAGACGAACGTAATATTTACTGTTGGTTTGAGTACCTGTACAAGTCTCGTTATTGCCGTTTTCATAAGGTCGGCAATCGTAGCTGCTATCTGTCGGTGTGCTGCCAAACTTAACATACATATCTGCATCACCAGTGCCACCACTTGAGGCAAATGAGATATTGCTCGCCCCTGCGGGTACATCCAAGGTGTAAACCAAATCACTGCCAGTGCTGGCAGATAAAGCGGTCGCTGGTACACCGTTTTCTAAGGCTTGCTTTGGTGGAATAATAATGTCACCAGCATTGGCTAATTCAAGCACATAAGCTAAACCTAATTTGGCGAAGTTTAAGGCATGAGCACCGCTGCTATCCATATTCGCCAAAGTATCTTGTGAGCTGTGAATTCTCGGGTTAGCACCATTAAAACGGGCTTCAAATGGCATCGATACCGGGTAACCGTTGTTGTACCAAGAAGCATGGTCTGAACAGGCATAACCACAAGAATCAAAACCATAATTGACTGAGGGTACGTACTCATCAAGCAGTTGTGTCATATAAGTATTTTGCGTTGAGCTGGTGTAATCGTTCATGAATACGATATCTTCGGTCGAACCTTTGTAGTTGGTCATATCCAACTGCAAAGCACCAACTATGTTAACCCCATTGGCTTTATCTGCATCAGCAATTTGCTTTGAACCACGCAAACCCACTTCTTCTGCTGCATAAGCGATAAATTTAACACTGCGTTTTGGTTGACCATTAGACAAGAAAACCCGCATCACTTCGGTCAATGTGGCGATACCAGAAGCATCATCATCAGCACCCGGCGCACTGGAGTTCTCGCCAGTATTACCAATGGTTGAATCCAAATGACCGCCAATGACGATAAATTCCGTTGGGCTTTCGCTACCGGTAATGGTGAGTACCACCGATTTTTGTGACCAACCTGAATGACTGTATTGAGAAACGCTGGCATAAGATTTACCACTGATCATACCCTGCCAGCGATCTCTCAAACCATTGGATGCAGCGGTACCACCAGAAGTGTTGTAATAACGGTTAGTAAATGAAGTCGACAGATAGTTGATGGTATCAACGATGTTTTCTTTCGACAGATTAGGCAACAGGCTGTTTACTGTCGCTTGCTGGGTCAACGGACCCGCTGCAAATGTTGAAGGTACTACACCTTGTTGCTGCTCTGCCAATGCCGATTGCAACGAATCATGCACAATATAACCGCCACAACGATGATGACTGTCATGCATCGCCCGACTCAAACTATTGAGTTGGTGTTCAGACACTTGAGCGATTGAAATCGCTTTGCTGTTAGCCGTCGCCACTGAGCTGGGTAACAAAAACTCTTTGGCTCCAACACGCTGTAAGTCATCTACCGCATCTTGTCCGATGGTGATCCAATATTGTGGTGAAAGTGAATCGGGGGCTTGCTGTGAAATGGCGGACTGAGCGGTGACAACTGGCGCAGCAAATGCCATGCACAGTAACGAACTATTGATTATTTTTTTCATGATCTGACGAAACTCCTATAACGGATATTATTTAATAATTATTCACTGCTGTTGATTATTATTCATTACAGTGGTTAGATTTTTTTGTTGTTGACGGATTAACATAACTATTCATTTATTCGGTTAATATTAATCATCTATGCAGTGTAATGAATAAAAAAGTAAACAGTTAATTATTTTAGTTAATAAATAGTCAATCGCTGTTTAATAAAAACGTAAGAAAATGTTTACAGTGGGAACTTTTATTTACAGTTTATGCCATTTTAATGCATAAAAAATCCAATAAGAAACAACTACCATAAACACTATTGTCATAAAACTATGGTTTAATACCGTTAGGTGTTTTATCCGGATAAATACTTAAGTGAAGAGATATGATGACAGTCAAAAATAAACTTTTTCTCTGTGCGCTGTTAGTTGCAGCCACCCAATTGGCGATTTTTAGTTTAGTGTTTGGTTTGAATAATCAATCTCATGCCATTACAGATGCACTGTTATCAGGTAATGAATTACAACACAATATGACTATTATGCGCCACAACGAGCAACTATTTTTGTTGAACAAACAACTCAAAGATGCCGAAAAAGTGAGTCAGGCGGCCAACGATTTCAGCTTGCAGCTCGATCAATTAACCGCTTTACTTAAAGGTCAATGGCTGCAAGGCACAGGATTTGCCGGGTTTGGTGATGAAACGCTCGAAAATAAAGGATTCAGCCAAACCCTCAGACAACTGGATAATCATCGTCTGGCGTATCAGGGATTTTTTAAGGCGCTGGTCAAAGCCCAGCAACAGATTGGTTTAGATCCCAAGAGCGGCCTTTATGGCACTTTACGCCACGCCGCTCATGACGCCGAAGAGCAACTGGCGGCGCTCGGCGATGAAACTGCGCTGATATTATTGCTGCAACTGCGACGGGCTGAGAAGGATTTCATGTTGCGTCACACACTGAAATATCAAACTAAATTTAACACTATTTTTGCTCGCTTAACCGCTCACCTTGATGGTGCAGATCCGGCTCTGCTTAATGCTTTATTAACCTACCAGCTAGACTTCAAACGTCTGGTGAGCGCTCAGCAACAATTGGGTCTTGAGCCACAATCCGGCTTACGATCTCAACTGAGTGAGGCAGGTGCATCAATGCAAGCCGATTTTTTACTGCTGATTAACCAACTCAATCATTTTGCCGACCAAACCAATATCCAAACCGATTGGCAGCGCGACAAAATATCGCTGATTTTATTACTCAGTGTGGTATTGGTATTTGTTGCTATTATGCTTGAGTTAATCCGTCAATATCGTGATCAAGACGCAACCAGCACACTGTCGATGGGTCAAGATACTGACGAAAACCTTCATTTATATGATCAAGCCAATGAACAAACAGCCCAGCTAACCAAGGTGGCTAGCCAATTTAAGGTGTTACCTGCGGGGTAAGAAATATGTTGGACCATCGCGTTTTTCAGACGATTAAATCTCTATTTGATTGGAGCCTAATAATCTCTATGTTGCAACTGCAACCGGGTAAGCACACTCTCGGCACCCGTTTCAAGACCGCATTTGGATGCCGCTTCGGTTTCTAGGTAGATTTTGTTGCCACCCATTTTGGCAGCCAACAAAGTGGAATAAATGACTCTAACGTCTTCTTTATCCCAGCCAGTAAAATAAATCCAATTAGAACCGCTGGCATCACTAGGATTTTGCACCACGCTAAAACGGTGAAAACCACCGCTCTTAAAGAACTCTAATTTAGCGATGCTCAGGTTGGTACAACTGGCTAAATCAGCCGATGCACTGGTTGATAACGATAATGCCAACAGAACAGTTGACAGTTTCTTCAATGTTTTTTTCATAAATGCCTCTTTGCTTACTCAGTATATAAAAATA
>CBDIDQ010000014.1:0-84920 GCA_965277695.1 Alteromonadaceae bacterium | reverse complement strand
TTGTATCTCGACCATAAAGTCATTCACGCGATTAAAAAGAGACAGGTTGCTCGGTAGTGGCTTTTGTGTTTTACCATTGGCGTCCATTTTTCTTTGCTGCCAGAGTTGCTCTATCTGCATACTTGGCTTTGTCACGCCACAGGTATCGAGAATTTGATGGATCACTTTAAGCCTGAGCGTTTTAAACAAACCCGCTGGTATGCTATTAACAAATATCCGTATATCACCACAAGAGCGAGCCCCGAGCACCATAGAATAGAGCCGGAACCGCCATGCTGCGGTTTCATCGGGATGATAACGCAGCATGGCATTGATCACATGATTGGCTTTGTTTTTCAAATGCGTGGTATTGATGTAGTAACTGCTCAACGCTTTGAGTGCGTCAAAATTGCTCGGGTCCAGCGCCAATGCCCGCTCTGCAAAAGCGCGTGTTTGCTGTGTTGACGATTCGTACTGCCCGCTTATTCGACTTTTGACCTGAGCATGCGCTATTGCCAGTAAACCTAATACTTCAGGTGTATCGGGTTTATTTTTATTGACTGTCTCAAGCATATCCAGTGCTTTTTCGAGTGCTTTTGGCAGCGACCTTTCGACATGATTGCTTGCCAAAATCAATTGCTCAACCTCGACATGACTCAATCGCTTCAGGGCAGAGGCATAACGTTTGAACAGCTTTGGCTGCTTTAACCCCAACTTAACAGCAGCGACCACTTGCTTGCCCAAATGCGCAAGTAAGGTTTGTTGGTTTTTCATAGTGGTGTCAATCATGGTAGAAAACACCCGAGCACCACTGGCTGAGTCGATTAATTGGAGCGTTAACTTAACCGTTTTATCTGCTGTTTTATCGCCCGTTTTGTCAAACACAAGCAACTTGCTTTTGAGCAAAATGCTAGTTTTTACCGCCTGAGCTTGCTGCTGCTTACTATCAAGAGCGCTATCAACAATGCTAAACCCTTTAACCACGGACAGATCGTTGAGTATTTGCTCACGCAACACCTCGGTAAAGGCCGCAGACACACTGCTGGTGGCTGCGAATTCAATAGGCTCAACAGCCAGCAGGACTGGCGCGTTTTGTTTTAGCTGACTTGAGTTTTGCTCAGCGATTGCGCGATTTGGCAATTTATCTGACGATATTGAAGACCAATAACCTGCACCAAAGGTAACCCCAATAAGCATAATAATAGCCACAATAGCTATAATAACGACAGTGGTATTCAGCCAACCTTTGACTGGTGTGCTGTCACTATCAGGGAGCTTATGGCTGGTTTGGGCCAAAGTGACCTTTTGAGTTTCAGCGGGCGATTGGAGAAGTGATTCAAAAGGTGATTCAAAAGGTGATTCAAAAGATGATTCAAAAGATGATTCAAAAGATGATTCAAAAGGTGATTCAGAAGGTAATAGTGTCGGGGGTTTAGTGACCGATGGTTCAACCTCAACCGCCGGTGAGTGGCGAATTTTCAACGACACCTGTTCAGCAACACCAAAGCGATAACCGACTTTAGGTATTGTGACAATAAACAGATCACGTTGGCTCCCCAGCGCTTTTCTCAGTGAAGAAATGGTTTTATTTATGGTATCGTCGGAGGTAAACCCGCTTTGCCAAACGTCTTCAGACAGGGTTTGGCGGCTAATGTTTTGATCAGGGTGAGCCAAAAAAAATTCAAGCAATTGCACTTGCCGTGGATCAAGCTTAAAACACTGACCATCTCGCTCTATTACACCATCGTGATAATTAACAATCACTTCAATGCTTAAGTTTTTATCATTTTCCAAAAAATCAGTCTCTTTGAGACAACAATACAGCTGTTCTTATTGGGGCTGCCTTTTATAGCAATATCACAGTGTTTAAGCAAATGGTTCAGCGGTATGACTGGATGGACAAGCATATTCAACGGATATCAGCTTTTTATCAGGTTTCTCAGTTATTTTTCAGCATTTTTTCAGCTTTTTATTATCTTTTTATTAACGAGATGAGAAATTATCATGCTAAATTTTAACAACTGATTCAGGGCTCAGAAATACTGTGATTGGTGCAATATACAATAACAACCATAAACATAAAAAACATACAGGAATAACCACAATGAAAATTTTAACCCCTTTGGCGGCGACAATCGCCATTGCGCTGTCGGCATCCTCTTTTGGTGTAATCGCAGCCAATAGCAGCCCTTCGTTTGTTAAAGGAAATTTGGGTCTGGCCACTTCAGCGTCGACTGTTTCAACCCTTAAACAAATCTTGTCAGCTCAACCTGAGTATGCTTTGAACGGTAATGAAGATTTTACTGTGAAGCAACAATGGACAGATGAGCTTGGCAAACGCCATACCCGTTTAAACCAAACTATCAATGGTCTTAAAGTGTATGGCAGCAGTATGATTGTTCACGCTGATTTGGCTGATGCCAGTACTCAGACCAATGCCCAGACCAGTTCACAGGCAAGCATCTATGCGGTGTCTGGTCGACTAGCAGTGAACAACTTTTCGGCTTTAGGTGTTCAGTCACTTAAATCTGAGCGCCAAGTAATGAAGTTGGCGTCAAAATTGGGTCAGGTAAAAGGCAAAGCTGAACTAGCTTATGTCTATTTGCCACTGCGCAATGAAACTAAACTGGCCTGGAAAGTCGAAGTGATTTATGACAACGGCGCTGATGATTTTGGTCATGACGCGATTTTCTATGGGGTTGATGATAAACAGTTGCTGACTCGCCATGCCAAAATGCATCGCGCTAAAAACTGGAAGTCTTATGACTTAAAGAACGCCTCTCATACTTCCGGTTCAGGCACTTTATTGTGCCGAAATAGCCAAAGCTGTGGCGATGCGTCGGCACAACGTGCCCATGATGGTGCGTCTTCTGTTTATGACTTCTACAACGATCGTTTTGGTCGCAAGAGTGTTGATAATAATGATTTAACCCTCAAATCAAGTGTTCATACCGACGTCAGACTGAATAACGCTTATTGGTATAACGGTCAAATGTACTATGGTGACGGAGACGGTTCGCAATTCAATGACCTGACGCTAGCCCATGATGTTATCGGTCATGAACTGACTCACGGCGTGACTGAAAATACCGCCAACCTGATTTATGCCAATGCATCAGGTGCCTTAAACGAAGGCTGGTCTGATATTCTCGGTGCCGCTTCTGAGTCTTATAGACTGGGCAGTAATCAGCCGGACTGGAGAATTGGTGAAGAAGTGATGGCCTCTGGTGGCGCTTTACGTTACATGAAAAACCCCACTCAGGATGGTTACTCAACAGACTGGTATCCGGATCGCATCCCGTTTTCATCTAACCCAAACAATTCGAACGATCAGGGCGGTGTTCATGGTAACTCCGGTATCGCTAACTTGGCCTTTGCACTAGCCGTTGATGGTGGTTCACACCCTCGTGGCAAATCATCTGCTAATGTGCCAAAACTGGGTTTAGCCAAAGCAGAACAGATTTTCTACCGGGCACTGAACACTTATATGTCTCAGAGCACTGACTTTGCTGGTGCCAGAACAGCAACTGCTCAATCTGCACAAGACCTTTATGGTGCCACTGAAAAGACGGCTATCGAAACGGCATGGTGTGCGGTTGGTGTTGGTACTTGTCCGGGCGGTTCTACCGGTGGCAACGAACTTGAAAATGGCGTAACAAAAACAGGCTTAGCTTCAAGTTCTGAACTGACTTACACCATGGATGTACCAGCTGGTGCGACTAATATCAGCGTTGTTATGAGCGGTGGTACAGGTGATGCTGATTTATATGTTAAATTTGGTTCAGCACCGACTGACAGCAGCTATGATTGTCGTCCTTATGAAGGTGGTAACAATGAATCTTGTCCTTCATTGACTCAATCTGGTGGTACTTACCATGTACGTCTTAAAGCTTACAGCGCTTTCTCAGGTGTTAGCTTGACGGGGAGTTACACAGGCGGGTCAAGCGGTCCTAGTCCGATCAATGACACCACTAGTAACATCTCGGTATCACAAGGTGCATGGAAAAATTACCCTGTAGATTTGGTCGCTGGTTATGCCAACTTAACGGTGACTACCTCTGGTGGTTCAGGTGATGTTGATTTATTCGTCCGCCACGGTGCGCAACCGTCTAGCTCAACTTATGATTGCCGTCCATACAAAACGGGTAACAGCGAAACCTGTTCATTCACCAACCCGGCATCTGGCACATGGTACATTAGCCTGAACGGTTACAGCGCCGCTTCTGGTGTGACTTTGAACGTGACCGCTACGCCACAGTAGAGCAAATGCATAAAGCCTTTGTTTAACAGTAAAAGTTAACAATAAAAGTTAAAAAGGAGCCAATTAAGGCTCCTTTTTTACATTTTGAACTGATTAAAATTAAAATGTAACTATTCAGTTTGTGGATAACTCATGGTAGGAGGGGCGTCTCGCCGCGATAAATGGCGCAGCCATTTCAAAAACCGTTGCGCCTTCGGCACAAATCGCGCCGAGACGGCCCTCCTACATAGTTTGGTCTCATTTATCCACAGGGCCATCGATTTCGCTGAATAGTTACATTAAAATAATCTGCAATTTTTACTAACCGTTCTACCGACAGCTCTTGATTTAGGTGGTTTTAATGATCAAATGGGTTGACCCTTTTTTCTAACGCCAGCTCAATGCTGAACCATTTTAGGCTTGAACCCAAAGACAATTACACATCGATATGAAGCCCGTGTTGAACACCACCGAAATAATCAAATTTTTGAGCAATTACGTCAAAGAATTGCGAGTCACCCTTCTCATACTTTCGAAATAATGCATAAGCCACCAAGTCAGCTAATTGAATAAGTCTGGTCGCCTCTGAATCAACAAAAACAGGGACTTCAGCCATATTACGAAGATTTCCCCATTCATGTCCGTCGACTTTAAATTCTTTTGCAAGGCTTTGAATTGGTGCTTCTTTACCGCTTTTATCAAAAATAACCAAGCCACGCTGCGTATTGTTAAAATGAAAATGCTGCCGGCTGAGAAAGTGATCGAACCGGGTAATGAGCTGCTGAAAAGTACAATGGACAGGATCTTTCGGTGCTATTGCTCCTTTTCGAACTACCGATGCAATAATCCGACATTGTTTACCATCGATAAGTCTTAACGCATCTTTGATACCATCCAAGCGATCTCGTTTTTCAATCCTTCGCCAAGATTTCCTATCTGCCAGCATTGGCGCACCATGTAATTCGACACTCCCGGGGTCTTCGGCATTAAAGCGAGCCGCAACCTTGTCCAGTTCTAAAGAAAGAAAATGTGACTTACGTTCAAAAATAGTAATACCAGCTAATATGAAATGTTCTTGATCAGGACCACCAGGCGTGCCGGATTCATCGGCATATAACAAATACACAATAAAATTTCCAATAGAAAAATGATGTTGAATAATGAAGGATAAAACAAGGAAGGATAAAACAAGGAAGGAACAGGCGGCGAAAAGAGTAATCACTCAACGCACCGCAATAAAGGCAGCCCGCCATAAAGTTGTTTTCAACCGCCCTAAAATACTAATTTACTGACACCTTTAATGCAAGCAGAAATATGACCAAGTTGCCGTTTTGAATTGGTTCGGCAACCCCATTTATCCGAACAAAAAATGCTAGGCAATTGTAAAGGTCATGGGCTCAGGTGGCGTATTCAATGATCAGGTGATTGAAAACACCACTTGGCACTTGACCCTTGGCAAATGCACCCTGTGGAATTTTAGTCATGATATTGATCATAAGATGTAATAACGCCCGTCCTTAAAAATAATAATATCTGTTCTATTTAGTTATTCTTATCGGCTTTTCGTGATTTTCTGGCTGCTTTTTTTAAATTACAAGGTCCTTGCTTGTTTTGACAGTGAGCCATAGCAGGCAATAATGAATCTTGAAACGCCTTTATTCCATTAATTTTGTGGTTTTCATCAAACGTAAACCGGAGCGATTTGTTAGCAAAAGTCCATGCAGCGCCAATTTCACCGGCTTCTTTTGTACTTTCCAATTGAACATGTTCAATATTTTCAAGTACAAATCCGTCGTCAGCAACACCCACGATCTGAGTTCTTTTTACGCTAAAACGATCCGGGTTTGTCAATGCGCCTTCACCACCATTCCCTTGGGGGTCAATCCAACCCAATTCCGGTTTTATACTACGGGTGAACCAAGTTCTATCAGGTTGTCCGTCACCATCGATATCAATAGTTCCAGCATTAGCAATATTCTCACCAGGCGCACGCTTGCCTTGGAATTTTTGATTTGTGTCTCCTACATAAGTACCACTTGCGTCTGCAGCCTCCCCACCAATAGCGGACTCATCATAACCAGAAGCAGGGTAAAATTCCCGTAAAGCATGAACTTCAATCGTGACATCATCTGAAACAAATGGAGCACGGCGATCGGCAACATCGGATGTGGTCGGGTCATTAAGGCCCGGTACTCTTGGAATCAAGAGGTAACAACACATAGTGGCCAGGTTTTCTTCCAGATTTGAGTTAGGGCTGAAAGAAGCCGTAATAGCATCTACTCCAGCGCCAATTGTTGGCCCACCAGGAGCGCCAATCAAACTAGGGTTACGGCATGCGGCTAAAACACCAGCCTTGCTACCATCAGAAACACCTGGGCAAAAATTATCTGCTAACGCAGGTGCGGCAAAAGCCGGTATTGCACAAATGATTGCAGAAGTTAAGAATGTATTGATATTAGGTTTTTTATGCGATTTTCTATTTTCCATGCTTTGATTACTTTCTCGTAATTATAGATTATTGATAAAATGAGGTAAAGTACCTATTTGTGATTAAAACTAGAAGAGGCGTAGAGGCGTAGAGGTCAAGTGATTTGATCAATAATCAACTTTTCAAACGTTTGATCATTGAACAAGCGACTTGAACCCCTTTTCGCCTATAAGTTTGATGTTCATCAAAAATATCTCCTAAAGTATCATTGTGTTGCAAGTAATGGCGACATCATACTTAAACTATTTGTTTATTCAATAGCTAATGTCTCAAGGGAGGAACACTCAATGATTGGGTTTTAATTTTGAATGTGAGAAATCACCTACTGCTGGAAAGCAGGGGGCAAACCTCTTGCAAACCCAGTTGGCAGAGGCTCTAAAGGTTCTGTATCGTTCTAGAAATGCCCTTCAAGCTTATGCCGATGTGTCTGCGTCCAATCAGGTTGAATGTCATTTGTTGTTGTTGAAGGTATATGGAAATATTGGTTTGCTTGGATCGGCGATGAGCAATTGTAAGGCCAACCCGGTGGTGAGCAGCTGTCAGGTTGAGACAAGAACCAAAGGGGGTTAAGTCAATTAAAACTATCTGAGCCAAAAAGTTGTCGGCAGCGCGGTTGGTGGAAATTGCAGATTATTTCAATTTAAATCATTATGGTGTCGTTGGCCCCTTTGCCTTTTTTACCCTTGAGCTTCCTAATTCTGACTGAGTTGAATATCGCAGAAAATTGCTGTTAACGAATCAGGAAAATGAGGTTTGACCCTCCAAGCCCACTTTTTTTCAACACGATAGTAGTTTAAAGTCTTTATTATTCAATAAGTTAGAAAAGTCTTCTTAAGCAACTGATTTGACCCCTATTTATTTATCGTTTATTTTAAAAAAAGTCCCTAAAAATAACCACTTTCAATTTCTGTAAAAAGCTTTAAGCTTAGTGGAGGCGTCAGATATGAGTGATAGCAGTGGAAATTAAGCAATGGTGATAGGGAATATTGTTCACAAACAACTCCAATCCAAGGGTGCAATAACGCCAGAGTGGTTATTGGCAGCGCTTAAAAAGGCTGAACTCAATTGGTTTTTTAATCGGAATTTATTTGATGCGATCACGGCTCGATTGAACAAGTTGGGTTGTGAAAAAGATAAAGAGCTTGAGCAATTCAATAAGTACCTCAAGAGTGACCATCAGTTAACCGCTCTGTTAGATCTGGCGTCAAGCATTCCTACATCAGAAATCGGCAATATTGTTTACAAGCAACTTCAATCCAAAGGTTCAATCACCCCAGACTGGTTCTTGACAGCCGTTAAAACGGCCAAACATGATTGGAATTATGATCGAGCATTGGCCATTAAGATAACGACTCGATTGCATCAGCTGAATCGTAAAAAAAATAGAAATCTTGAGCAATTCAACCAATCCCTCAATAATGACGCGCAGTTAACCTCCCTGTTAGAGCAGTCATCACTTACTTCGACAATAAAGGTCGAAGATACGGTGAGCAAGACAGCAACGCTAAAGGTCGAAGATACGGTGACTGAGGCAGCAACGCTAAAGGTCGAAGATACGGTGAGCGAGGCAACAACGCTCGGAAGTATCGTTTATCGGGAGCTTAAATACAAAGGAATAATAAATACAGCGTGGTTATTCTCAGCCGTTACAGCGGCTAAAGTTGATTGGTATTATGATGAAGACCTGTCCATCAAAATCACGGCCAGATTGAATGAGTTGTGTGCTCAGACCAATAAAGATTTGGCGCAATTCAATCAAGACCTCAATAATGACGCTCAGTTAACCGCCTTGTTAACGCAGGCCCCACAGATTGAAGTAAAAGCTGTGGGTCAAGTTCGACAACTACCAGAAAAACCACCGCCGCCGGTGGGTCGGGAGATTGAGCTTGTAAAGCTTATGGACTTTATTACGCTCAATAATAACAATGAGCGTGATATTTTACTTCAGGGCATCGGTGGCGTCGGCAAAACGATGATCTGTCGCTGTTTAGCTTATCAATGCGCTAAAACCACCAATATCAACAATATACTCTGGATCAATGGGCACAGTGGCTTAACCCATCACCTGAGAAACGTTACCGCGCCCGCATATGAAGTTGATATAGCCGATCCCAATTGGTTAAAACGCTTGCTCAGACAACTTAAACGCGCTGCCACCTCTTCTGTGATGTTTATTGATAACCTGGGAAATTCTGAAGAAGATCTCGACGTTTTTGCGCAATTAAAGCAATTGGATTGGCATATTCTCGCCACATCTGTGTATCAGCACAAACAGTTTAGTAAAACAGTGACGATTAGCGAGTTGAATATGCAGCAATGTGTTGAGCTGTTTGAGTCTCACTATGGACAGGTCAAGCCAGAGGCAACAGACACACTCGAAAAACTCATACAGCTTGCCGGACGACATACATTAACGGTTGAGTTGTTAGCCAAAATCAGTAAAGAAGGCAATTTGGCGATTAGTCGTTTGTACCGGCAAGTTAAAGAGCTGGGTTTTAATCGCAGTAACCTCACCACAACCTCCACTCATGAAACCTCCATGAACAAAACCTCCTTGAACAAAACTGATAACAGGACAAAATCACAAAACGAGACTCAGTGGGAATTGAATCAGCAGTTAAGTCGATTATTCAATTTGGTTGAACTTGAGCGAAAATATAAGCTTGTATTAAGAGTTATGGCGATATTTCCTCACCAAGCCTATGAAAGTCGTACTCAATGGATACCATGGTTGGCTTTAAAAAGTGACGCTATCATGAAGAGTCTAGCCAGCAAAGGTTGGCTGCAAAGTGCAAACAACAGATTTTTTGTGCATCCGGCAATAGGTCATGTGGCAAAAGAAGATATACAGCTCAATATCCAGTATTTAAAACAAGTGGCCAGGCGATTTAATCAATCAATACAACCTAAACCTGATGAGTGTTGGATCGCAAAAGCGATTTTTGTGCCCCACTTGCTTGCTATCAAAAAATACCTGAAAGAAGGAAGTGTCGAAAAGAGAGCACTGTCATTTAGCTTAGCTTGTATCTATCAGGCACAATTGGATTACTTTCAGGCTGAAGCATTATTTTTAGAGGTATTAGAAATAAGTGAAAGGGTTTATGGCAAAAATAGTCTGAGGTTATTGGATACGCTCAATCACCTATCCCGCTTATATCGGTCGCTTAATCAGCTGGATCAAGCCAAGAAATATAGTGAACGCTCATTAGAAATTAGCAAGAGCGTGTTAGGAGAAGACCATGTGACTACAGCAGTGGCAATGGGGGACTTGGGTAGTGTATACAGGTTAAAGGGCGAGTATTTTAAAGCGTTTGAATACTATAAAAAAGTGGCTGAAATTAATGAAGCCAATCTTGAATTCTCTCATCCTCTGGTAACGATAAGTCTAAGCAGGGTAGCTGATTTACTTAAATCCATGGGAAAATATGACGAAGCATTATCCTTTTATGACAAAACCCTAAAGATCAGAGAGCGTACTTTGGCACCTGGGCATGTCAGTATTGCCTCTGCATTACACGATCTTGGTATACTTTATCAGTTATTAGGCAGATTTGATGACGCTAAAGCGTTGTATGATCGTGCACTAAAAATTGATCAAGAAATCTTTGGCCAGGAATCTTATCAAGCGAGTGAAGGATTGTTCGTTATGGGCACTTTATCAGTGTCATTAAAAAGACTACATGAAGGCCTGTCATATTTTAAGGACTCCCTTAAAGTTAAAGAAACACTATTTGGTCAAAACCACACCAAGAGTGTACCTGCGCTCCAAAGCATTGCTAATGTACATTTAAGGGATCACCAGCCACATGATGCCGTAGACTGTTATATTCGGGCGCTTAAAATCAATGAGCGATTTTATAGCCCTAAGCACTTTAGTGTAACCAGTGTATTAATTGAATTGGGGCGAATATACGTCAGACGAGATGATAAGCATTGGACAGAAAAAGAATTTTGGCAACATTGCAACGAAAAGGAAAGGCTTTATGGTAATAACGACGAAATCACCTTTGTTGCTGATCACCCTTGTATTGGCACGGCATATTATCTTGAAGGACAAGAATATGAAAATAGCCTTAAAAAGGCTTTAGAGTTTCATATAAAGGGATTTGAATTGCGAAATAGGATTTTACCTCAGACTGACGTTGCTATTAGGGAATCATTAGAAGCGATAGTAGAGATTTATCAAAAAGAAATGAAGCTCTCAGAAGCTTTACCTTACTATAAGAAAATGGTCGATTGCTTGACAGCAGACTTTGGCGCTCAAGCGATTGAAGTTGGCGAATACTTAGCTAAAATAGCGCCGATACTTCAACAACACGGTCAACTTGATACAGCCCTGGACTGGCTGAACCAAGCTATCGAAATCATGGAAGGGGAATTAGGCTCCAAAGACCCGCTGACGAAGCAAACCATCCGACAAAGAATACGCCTTAGAGATGCCATCAGAAGATAAGGTCCTTATAGAACATCCATAAATAAGCAACATGAACCCATATTTTTTTATTGTTTTCTTGCACAAAAGCAAAGCAAATGCTAGTTTTATTACTATTGCTCCAATAGTAGGCTCATGTTGTATGGAGCAGGGAAAGATAAGAATAAAATAAAGGGTCTAGTGACTTTCGTATAATGGTGCTTTCTTACCCCCTTTAATTACCCATATAAATACCTAATAAACAACCAAGCCCAAGCTTAGTTCCAGTTTTGGCACCTATTTTTTGACCCCAAACTTTCCCTACCCGGAAGATTATCGAATAATAGTAAATATAATTTCGGCAAAAATTTTAAGCTTAATAGAGGCGTTAGATATGAGCGAGAGTAGTGGGACTCCAGCAGCGGTGATAGGGAATATTGTTCACCAACAACTCCAGTCCGAGGGTTCAATAATCGCCCAGTGGCTATTGGAAGCGCTTAAAACGGCTAAACCTGATTGGTTTTTTAACCAGAATTTATTCGATGCGATCACAGATCGATTGAACAAGTTGGGTTGTGAAGAGGACGAAGAGCTTGAGCAATACAACCAATACCTCAATAGTGACTCTCAGTTAGGCTCTCTGTTAAAGCTGGCGTCAAGCATTCCGATGGAAGAAATCGGTAATATTACCTACAAGCAACTTCATTCCAAAGGTTCAATCACCCCAGACTGGTTCTTGACAGCCGTTAAAGTTGGTAAACATGAATGGCATTATGAGCAAGAATTGGCCATTGAGATAACGACTCGATTGAATGAGTTGAGTCGTGAAAAGGATAGAAATCTTGAGCAATTCTACCAATGCCTTAATAATGACGCTCAATTAATCTCCCTATTAGAACAGTCATTACTTACTTCGACGATGAAGGTCGAGGAAACAGTGATCGAGGCGGCAACGCTCGGTAATATTGTTTATCAGGAACTTCAGCTTAATAAGACAACCACCACAGCATGGTTATTGACAGCAGTTAAAGCGGCTAAACTTGATTGGTATTATGATGACGATTGTGCCATCAAGATCACGGCCAGATTGAATGAGTTGAGCAATGAGACGAATAAAGATCTTGAGCAATTCAATCAATGCCTCAGTAATGACGCCCAATTAACTTTACTGTTAGCACAGGCCCCACTAATTGAACTAAAAGATGTGGGGCTGGTTCGACAACTGCCAGAAGAACCACCCCATATAGTGGGTCGGGATAATGAGCTGAACAGCCTTATGGCCTTTATTCTGCGCAATCACAGTAATGAACGTAATATTTTACTTCGCAGTATCGGCGGCGTAGGAAAAACGGTGATCTGCCGTTGTTTGGCTTATCGATGCGATAAAGCAACCGATATCAAAGATATACTCTGGATCAATGGGCACAATGGCTTAACTCATCACCTGAGAAACATCACTGCTGTGGCATATGAAGTGGATATAGAAGATTCTAATTGGTTTAAACGGTTGCTCGCACAACTTAAACGCGCTGCCACGCCTTGTGTAATGTTTATTGATAACCTGAGCGACTCTGATGAAGATCTCAAAATTTTTGACGAATTAAAGCAATTAGATTGGCATATTATCGCCACATCCAGGTATAAGCTCACACAATTTAGCAAAATAGTTATGATTAGAGAGTTGAATATGAAGCAATGTATTGAGCTGTTTGAGCATTATTATGGACCGGTCAAGCCAGAGGCAATATACACACTCGAAATTCTAATACAGCTTGCCGGACGACACACATTAACGATTGAGCTGTTAGCCAGGATTAGTAAAGAAGAAAATTTGGCGATTGGTCGTTTGTACCGGCAAGTTAAAGAGGTGGGTTTTAATCTCAGTAACCTCACCACATCCTCCATTGATGCAACACACCAAGGAACAGAATCAAAAGGAACAGAACCACAAAGGACAAAATCACAAAACGAGACGCAGTGGGAACTGCATCAGCATTTAAGTAAATTATTCAATTTGGTGGAACTTAAAAATAAATATAAGCTTGTATTAAGAGTAATGGCGCTGTTTCCTCACAAAGCCTATGAAAGTCGTGAGCAGTTGATACCATGGTTGGCTTTAAAAAATGACGCCATAATGAAACATTTAGCTTACAAAGGTTGGCTGCAAAATGCAACGACCAGGTTTTTTATGCATCCGGTAATAGGGCATGTGGCAAAAGAGGAAATACTGCTCAATATCAAGTATTTAAAAAAAGTGGCCAAGCGATTTAATCAATCAATACAACCTAAACTTGAAGAGCATTGGATCACAAAAGCGATTTTTGTACCTCACTTGCTGGCGATTAGCAAACGCTTAAAAGCAGAATGTACCGAAAAAATATTTCTTTCATTTAGCTTGGCCTGTATCTATCAGGCACAATCGGATTACTTTCAGGCTGAAGAATTATTTTTAGAGGTATTGAAAATAAATGAAAGAGTTCATGGTAGAAATAGTTATAAATTATTAGATACTATCAATCACCTATCCCGCTTATATCGGTCACTTAATCAGTTAGATAAAGCCAAGGAATATAGTGAACGCTCATTGAACATTAGCAAGCGCGCGTTAGGAGAAGACCATGTGACTACAGCGGTGGCAATGGGGGATCTGGGTAGTGTATACAGGTTAAGGGGCGAGCATTCTAAAGCGTTTGAGTTATATAAAAAAGTGGCTGAAATTAATGAAGCTAATCTTGAACCCTCTCATCCTCAGATGACGATAAGTTTAAGCAGGGTAGGTGATTTACTTAAATCGATGGGAAAATATGAGAAAGCACTACCCTTTTATGAAAAAACCCTAAAGATCAGAGAGCGTACTTTGGCACCTGGGCATGTCAGTATTGCCTCTGCATTACACGATCTTGGTATACTTTATCAGTTATTAGGCAGATTTGATGACGCTAAAGCGTTGTATGATCGTGCACTGAAAATTGATCAAGAAGTCTTTGGTGAAAAATCTCATGAAGTCAGTGAGGTATTGTCCAGTATTGGCACCTTACTGTTGTCACAAAAAGATACACAGGGTGCTCAGTCATACTTTAGACAATCTCTTGAAATTAAAGAAAAAATATTTGGTGAAAAACACACCAAGGTAGTGCCGATGCTTGAAAGCATTGCTAATATACATTTACGGGATCGCCAGCCACAGGAAGCCGTAGACTATTATATGCGTGCGCTTAAAATCAATGAACGATTTTATGGTCCTGAGCACTTTAACGTGAAGAACATATTAACTGAACTGGGGCGAATGTACGTCAGGCGCAGTGATAAACATTGGACAACTGAAGGATTTTGGCAACATTGCAACGAAAAGGAAAAACGTTATAGTGATGGTGGCAAAATGACGTTTGTCCGAGAGCATCCTTGTATTGGCACCGCCTATTACCTTGAAGGTAAAAAATATGAAAATAGCCATAAAAAAGCTTTAGAGTTACATAAAAAGGGATTGGAATTGCGAAATAGGGTTTTACCTGAGACCGACCCTGCTATCAAGCAATCATTAGAAGCGATAGTAAAGATTTATGGAAAAGAAGCGAAGCTCTTAGAAGCTTTACCCTACTATGAGAAAATAGTCGATTGCATGACAGCAGAGTTTGGCTCTAAAGCGATTGAAGTGGGCAAATGCTTAGCTAAAATTGCGCCACTTTTTCAACAACACAAAAAATATGATACAGCCTTGGATTGGTTTAACCAAGCGATCGAAATTATGGAAGGAGAGTTAGGCTCCAAGGACGCGCTGACGAAGAAAACCATCAATCAGCGAATTCAACTTAGGGATATTATGAGGAGACAATAAGGGACGCAACACAAGCCGCTCATCGAAAAACTAGCCCATTTGTTTGCGGAGGGTACCAATCAAACAGGGTAACAATTAATAATCAAAAAACGCGAATGAATTCGCGTCTACGTTTGCCCTGCGTAGCAGGCAAACCCAACCTTCTGAAAGAAGAAGGTCTCACCCCGTCCGAGGGGAAGAGAATCCGAATGGCAAGGGCGTTACTGGTAACGGTGGGGTCTGAAGGAAGCCATAGGAAGTCAGCAACACGTAACTAAAGGTAACCTGTTTCGGCATGTTAGGGGTGGTAAGCTCGCGTAGAATAGTGAAACCCAATACTCGGTCAGACCTAATATGTGCTTGAGGACGAGGTTGCTTACAGGGCTTGTGTTAACGGGGGAAGCCTTACACCATTTCCTAACACACTGCTGGACTGGACAGTTCAAGCGGAAACTCAAGGCTGATCAGGGTGTAAGGTGGCTGTGATACGGCATTCCGGTGAACCCGTAGTAATGACTTATCCGCCGAGGAGGCACCAGCATAAACAGCAGCCGTCATTTGCGTTTCCTCATCAATTCGATTCTCCAGACTCTCTTGCGATTTTAGACCAAATGGACGTCTGCTCATTTTCATGCCGGGTGACGTTAAAACCCGTATCCACACGATTACAGCATGGCATTCGCTTTTTCCATTCTCCCAATCGTGCATCACCATAGGCTTACTTTGCAGTAAGCTGTCCCTTGCGGGAGCGTACAGGGTTACCACATTCCACCATTGAAGTACGTTGGGTTAGGTGCCCGCTTTCGACCGGACAGGAATGTTGGCCATGAGCGCCTAAGCAAAAATTGCGCTCCTCCTGACGTTGCCTTTTTGGCTCAAGTGTCGTAAACCCCTTCCACTTGTTCATATTCACGGTCTTTATCACGGATTCAATTAATTTCACCCTACCAACTGTCTAGCACTTACCCGAATGAGGTTATCAGGAGGGTGTGCTTCTCACGATTTACACCCCGGCTACGCGATTGCAGCCTTCGTTACATTGTCTGGGCAGCTCTTTATTCATGCCCGTAGATTCACCTGATGGCACAGGTGGTTCGATCAACATCCAATGTTCTAAGTCGAACAACTTCGTGTCGCACTTTGCTTTATATGGTCGGAGCCAAAAGGAGCCAATCAAAGCTCCTTTTCTACATTTTTAACGGAGACCCCGCTCTCCCTCAAAATTGCTAGGGCTAATAAACGGGGTAGCCCTGTCAATCTTGTTTGCTCCAGTCCTGTAAGGTTAAATCGCTGTCAAGATGATAAAACGCTTTATCATTAGTTATTAGCACAGTGTTTTCGGCCAAGGCGTGAGCTGCAATCAGCATATCCATACAACTTAAGGATTTGCCATTTTTTTCGCAAGCAGTCCGTAATTGAGCGTAAGTTTGTGCAGATTCAGAAGTAAAGGGTAAGACTTCTACCCGAAGTAAGAACTCATTAACAATGATGGGCAAGTGTTTCGCTTGTGGCTTTTTGGCGACGCCAAGTAACAATTCTGCTTCGGTAATGGCTGAGATACAAATTGCTGACATCGGCACTGTGCGTATATGTGCAGCGACAGCAGGCGAACCTTTGATGATAAAACTGGCTATATTGGTATCGAGCATAAAACGTTGTATTGGCATTAAAATAAATCTCGCTCTTTCGCTGCCTCAAACTCTCTGTCTGCCATAAAATCTTGCGGGATTTCGCTTGATGCCACCAATTCGAAAAACTCATCCCAATTACCTGGTTTTTTGGAAAGAATAACGTCGCCGCTTTGTGGATCTCTGCGAATGTAAACTTCATCATCGTCGAAGCGAAAATCCATTGGCAGGCGAACTGCTTGGCTTCTACCATTCATGAATAATTTTGCTGTCTGTTTCATGGTTTATTCCTCGTGATAAGATTATGCTGATAGGTATATACCAGAGTATATATCTACTCAAAAAGTGTAGCAAGTACACTTTGTGCGCTTGAATTAATGTCCGATTACGATTAAAAACGATTACTAAAAAAGGGGTCTAGCCATTTGTTCATTAAAACTATTTGAAAAAGACAAAACCATTGATGTGTTAGTACTTTAGCGATGAGGTTTTATCAGCCCTTTGATCAGATCATTGAGTTTATGAGCAAATTGACGGTCTGCTTTTTTGCGGGGTTCATTGTCACCCTGTGGGCCACGAGTGCATTAATGATCAAATGACTTAAACCCCTTTTACCATTTCTTATTTCGGTTATTTTTTGATTATAAATCGACATTTAACAGGGTGTAAAAAAATAACGGGTGTCACCCCACAACCTTTAGAAAACCGCAAAAATGGTATTTTATTGAACAAATACGTTCGAATAGGCCCATTTAGACGACACTACCACTGAATTGGGGCATTTTTCATCTCAAAACCTAAAACCCCAAAAGTTAATTAAAAAATCAATAGAGGTCCAAAATGAGAGTAAACACGGAACAACATCTTCAATATTTATACGCGAGAATAGCAGGCTTGTCTTATATTATTTTTACTGTTGCAGGGTTGCTAAAAAACTTTATACTTGATATCGGTATGTCCGATATAAACGCTGTTCAAGTAAACAGACTATTTGAAAACGAAATGCACTTTCGCCTAGGGATTGTGGCAGATATCATCATTTTTCTTGGTGTTGTTATGGCTTCAGTGTCTTTTTATGTTGTTCTAAAGTCAGTCAATAAGCAACTCGCGCAAACAGCTCTGTGCCTTAGATTAGTTGAGATAATGTTTGGCGGAGTGGCTGTTGTTATCAGTATGGCAATGCTGGCATTATCGAGTAAAACCTATTTATTAGAAATGTTTGACTTGGCGCAATTACATACAGTTATCGCTATCGCTTCAAGCTTTAGATTGCCTGCGAATGAATACAGCTGGATATTTATGGGGTTTGCCGGCGTCATTACGTTTTATTTGTTTTTTAAATCTCGTTATATACCCAGAGCCTGGTCAGTATGGGGGATCTTTACTTACGCCAGTATGATAGTGTATCCCTTAGCCAAACTGCTGATAGCTGATTTACCTCGTGAGGTGATGTTTGTGATGTTTCCTGGCGCTCTTTTTGAACTATTAGTCGGCATTTGGTTGTTAACTATCGGGATAAAAATCCCCATCGATAGCGTTTAACCAACTGTGGATTCAGATACTATTTAACCTTATAATCACTGGGCGTCACAAGAATCCTAATTTATGGTAATAAAATGGTCGACCTTTTTCCCACAGTTATCTATTCCTGCATGATAGGAATGACAATACCCGCTTTATTAGCGGTTTTCAAAAGACCGAAGGAAAGACAAAACCTTTTCCTTAAAGCTTTATTGTTATTATTACTGATACACTTGGCGGGTGAGCTTTTTATCTATTCTGGCGCATATGCTTATGCGCCAACCCTAGCCGGCGCACAATTTCCGTTTAGAGTGTTGCTTGGCCCTGCCCTGTATTTTTATGCTCATGCAGCTATGTCACCAGATAAAGCAATAGATAAACGGTTATCTGCATTGGCCTTATCTGGACCTATTATGGTTATTCTGGCGATGCTGCCTTTTATTTTTATGATCAGTCCCGCAGAGAAACTGGACTTAGCGGATCCATTAACCAGAGACCCTGAACTTTGGCAAATTGCGTTATTAACTTGTCTCGCAGCCACTTTTATATTTATTACATTCACCGTTTTATTCTTAGTCGCCGCCGTAAATCTCCATAATGCCCACCGTCAACAACTCATGGAGCGCTTTTCTGACATTGAGCAGCGTTCATTAGATTGGTTTAAACCTATACTGGTTATTTGGGGAGCTGCATGGTTAATGTATGCAGTCGAGTTTTCTCTCGGTGCGCTGGGGTGGTTTTGGCTTGGTTCAGGAAAACTCCTTCCAATTATTGAGGCCACTGCGCTGGCTATTTTTATTCAGCGGGCTTTAAGCCAAAAAGTGCTTAACCCGTCTGAGAAAGCTTTGCCTCGCGCTGGTCAAACGAGAACCGCTTTACTGAGTGCTGAAAAAATGCAATTGATCGCATCAAAACTCGAAGCTGCAATGAAAAAAGATAAACTGTTCTTACAAGATAATTTATCTCTAAACAAGCTATCTGAGGCCATATCTGAATCTGAAAACCATATTTCAGAAACACTATCTCAATTTTTACACACCAAATTTTTTCAATTTGTTAATGAGTTTCGAGTTGAAGAAGCGAAGAAAGCTTTAGCGGATAGCGACAAATTAGTGACTACTATTGCCTTTGACGTTGGTTTCAATTCTAAATCGACATTTAATACCGCTTTTAAAAAAGTAGTCGGTTATAGTCCATCACAATACCGAAAATCGTTGTTGTAAAATAAACATTAGCTGAGGTTTGGCGGCTTATTGCGGTATACTGCGCGCATTTGAGCGGCTGTCGGCTCGCAATACCTAGGAAACTTCTTTGATCTCTACATCCAACATTACAATGCAATTTGGCGCTGAGCCATTATTTGAAAACATTTCGGCCAAATTTGGTAACGGCAACCGCTATGGTTTGATCGGTGCCAATGGTTGTGGCAAATCGACTTTTATGAAAATTCTCAGTGGAGAGTTAGAACCAAGCGCGGGCAATATTTCTATCGCGGATGGTTTTAAAGTGGGCACCTTGAGTCAAGATCAATTTGCCTTTGAGCAATACAGCGTTATTGATGCGGTGATCATGGGCGATATGGCCTTATGGGAAGTGAAACAAGAACGCGACGCTATTTACGCTAAAGCGGATATGAGTGAAGCAGACGGTATGCGCGTAGGGGATCTTGAAAGCCAGTTTGCCCAAATGGATGGTTACAGCGCCGAGAGTCGCGCTGGTGAGATTTTGCTAGAGGCGGGCATCGACGAGTCATTTCATTACGGTTTAATGCAACAAGTGGCACCCGGTTGGAAGTTGCGGGTATTACTTGCCCAGGCGTTGTTTGCCAATCCAGATATCTTACTGCTCGACGAACCGACCAACAACCTCGATATTCATACTATTGGCTGGTTAGAAGGTGAGTTAAATAAACGTAAATGCACCATGTTGATTATTTCGCATGATCGGCATTTTCTCAATGCGGTTTGTACTCACATGGCCGACATTGATTACGGCGAGTTACGTATTTATCCGGGGAATTACGAGTTTTTCTTAGCTCAGTCAGCTTTAATACGTGAACAACTGTTATCTGGTAATGCCAAAAAATCGGCTGAAATTGAAGAGCTACAAGATTTCGTTAATCGTTTTGGTGCCAATGCATCGAAGGCCAAACAAGCCAGCTCTCGCGCTAAAAAAATGGATAAGATTAAACTGGATAACGTCAAGTCGTCCTCTCGTATGACACCTAATATTAGCTTTGCTGCGGGTAAAAAAATGCATCGCCAAGCTTTAATATTAGAAGACCTGAGCCATGGATTTGACAACGAAAAGCTATTTTCAAAAGGCGATTTAATTTTACAGGCGGGGACTAAGCTTGCCATCATCGGTGAAAACGGGGTGGGTAAGACCACTTTGTTACGCTGTTTAGTCAACGAACTGACAGCGCAAGAAGGTCTGATTAAATGGTCAGAAAATGCCGCCTTTGGTTATTGTCCACAAGATAGCAGCAGTGATTTTGACAACGATCTGTCCCTGATGGACTGGATATCACAATGGCGCACCTCAAAGCACAATGACTTGATTGTACGTGGCATGTTAGGACGTTTGTTATTTAGCGATGATGATGCCAACAAAAAAGCGCGTAATTGCTCCGGTGGTGAGAAAAACAGGTTGTTATTCGGTAAGCTGATGATGCAAGATATTAATGTCCTGATCATGGACGAACCCACTAACCACATGGATATGGAAGCGATTGAAGCGCTTAATAATGCGCTTAAAGTATTCGAAGGTACGCTCATTTTTGTCAGTCATGATCGCCAATTTGTGTCATCGTTGGCAAACCGTATCATTGATATTAAAGATAAGACGTTGATTAACTTTGACGGCACACTCGATGAGTACCTCAAGGCTAGCTGAATATCGCGATAATCCGGGTCAGTGTCACATTAAATAAGGCACAAGTTAACTCACTGATCACATTGAAAATTCAGTCATTATTTGTGCCTAAAGTTGCTTAATTGCAGCCCGGCGCAGTTGTTAGGTGACAGTGGACTTAAGTATTTATCAAAAATCTATGAACCATAATGTCTTAAGCAACACAATATTCGTTGTTAGCACAGTGGTCTAGCGCCGGAAACTCAAGCCGGATGTTCAGATCACTAAATGCCGCCTACGGTTAAATATAATCAATGACATTTTCGCAAACATCAATGTATTCACTTTCGCTAACACAATCCTCTACCCCGCCAACATGGATGATAGCCGTTTTTATACTTTTGCCTGTTTGAGGGGAATCAAATCGGTCTAATTTTTGTATCATATTATTGACAACACTGATATCGAGCAAACCCTTTTTAAATTTCAATTCAACGATATAGAAAAACCGTCGGGTTTGAATCAATAAATCAATTTGTATTCCCACTCTAGAATAAGGTGAGTAGTGTTCAACATCTTGGCTGTTAACCCCCAGTATTTTAAAAACTAAATCAATATTTTGTCTCATAACATACTCAAACTGGTAGCCTAACAACGACTCTAGATTTTTGGGTAATGCTGCGACTGATTTTTCTATTTTATTTTTATAGGGCAAAATGGCTTTATGATAAAATCTTAAATAAGGATCGGATAAATAATATTTCTTATTGCGGGATAATAGTTTGTTACTGGTGATATCCCATTGTTCCTCAACATCGATAAAAGCGCTTTTTTCCATCATCGCCAAATCAGCATAAAGATCACCATTTGCTTTACTTAATAACAATCCTTTGGCTAGCTCATCTGCGCTACAGTTTTTATCTCCAAGTGATGCCAATATCTTGTTTATTTTAGTTTTCTTCGCTCGAAATAGCTCTCGCATCAATTGCTCATACTCATTAAATAAATAACCACTGCTGGCATAAGCCAAGTTGAGCAAATTCTCTTCGATGGTTTTTGAGTAATTGATGACCTCCAAATACTGGGGTATGCCTCCAGCAACCATTGAATAACTTAACTGCTCCCAGGGGGTCATTCTTTTTCTTTTAGCTAATGGAATGAATGACAAGGCTTCGCTAAGCGATAAAGGCTGGAGTATCGGTTGCCACATGATCCGCCCATACCATGCAGTCGATTTTGAAAAGTTATCATCAATCCACCCTGCCAGTGATCCCGTTAAGATCAAGGTGAAAGCAGGCAGTTGCTTTAATTTACTTTCCCACAGGGTGAATAAGCTTTCACTAATATTGAGCGCGGTTTTACCAAACCAGTTAATCTCATCAATCATCAAGATACAGTTGCCACCTTTAACACCGTCGGCAATGACATCTAATGCCTGCTCCCAGTCATGAAGCATCGGTCGGTGGGTATTAAACGTATCAGCAATTTGTTGAGAAATGTTAGCCAGTTCAGCAGACTTTCTATTATTTTTACCTGGCGGTTGTCCGATCAATTCATAATAGGGTTTTGTCTGGTTTTCACCAAAATATTTGACGAGGCAGCTTTTCCCTACACGACGGCGACCAGTTAACACAATAACCTTAGCCTGTTTTTTATCAGCCCATTCAGACAGTTGCTTTAACTCTTTTTTTCGACCGACAAACAAAAAACACCTACATAAAACCCGCGACAAGTTATCATAATCATAGACTGTCGCGGATTTTGTGTAAACACAAAACCCGCGATAAAAAACAAAAATATTAATTAGTCGCGGATTTTAGTTAAGTAATGACTCCACACAACAAAGCTACATCCAATAATATTTAAAGTGCACACCAGCCCAACGTGGTGGATTGACCACATAAATCGAATAGTTACCAAAGTCACTAATGTCGTAGCCAAACGTGACCGCTTCTTTGTCGAACACGTTATTAACAAACACGCTAGCTTCCCAAGTGTCATCAGCTGAGAAATAGCTCACTTTAAAATTGGTTAAGGCGTATTTGCCCGCTTCAGTGGCTTCTGAATTGATCAGGTTGAAATACTCTTTACCGACATAACTTGTTGATGCCTGAACCGCGACTCTAGCACCATCAAATTCCCATTCTTTACGAATTAACAAGTTAGCGGTGATTTCTGGCGCTAGCAAGGCTTTTTGATTATTAATCACTGCCGAGCCATCATTTGACGATCCGTTAACCTCAGTATCAAGCACACTCACACCGACAAGAAAATCCCAGCCACTGTCAGTGCCATAACTCAATTCAGCCTCAGCTCCCTTAAACGTGGCTTTAGAATTGATCAACAAACTGGTAGTGCCTGAAAAGAAAAAGCCCTGATAATTATCATAATCGTAATAAAACGCACTGGTATTAAAGCGTCCATAACCATCAGCAAAGGTGGTTTTAGAACCGATTTCATAAGAGGTCAATATTTCGGGTTCAAAACCCACCTCAGAAGCGAGGGTAAAACCATCTGAAGGCGTATTAAAACCACCGCCTTTAGTGCCACGGTTATAACTGATATAAAATAACTGATCGTCACTTGCCTGATAATCTAATTGCAATTTACCGGAATATTCAGAGTCTGTACGTTCAAAGTCATAGACATCGCCGGTATAAAGAAAGTCTGAGCCATCAGCAAAAACAGCCCCTTCCCCTTCAAGATGATAAGATAAGTTTTTGTCATCTTCTGTCCAGCGTAAACCCGCCGTTAACAATAAATTTTTGCTTAAATCGACATCGACCTGAGCAAAAATTGACATGGTATCGGTTTCTGAATCGGCAAAATATTTTGGCAAAAATCCATCTGACGGAAACTGGAAAGCACCGGTAAATTCATTATCAATATTTAAAAAATACAAACCGCTGGTCCATCGCAACGAGTCAGTATCGCCGTCGATACGTAACTCTTGTGAAAACTGCTCGACATCGGCAGTAGACACATAAGTCACCAAATTAAGTGCTGAACTGTCGTCATCTTCACGATACTCTTTTTCACTTGTGGTGTAATCAGTAACACTGGTGAAACTAATGCCGTTATTAAATTCGGTTTTAAATGTGGCGGTAAAACTATCGGATTCGCGGTCAACCCCGCCATCAAAATCATAGGCACCGTCGTGTACACCACCAATACCATCATCAAGTTGACCATTACGCGGATCAAACAAGCTGCCTGAGGTTAACGCGCTTTTATCCGCATCGAAAAAACCTTGAAATTGTTCTAAGTTGCCATCGGCATCATAACGCAGCCCTGCGCCACAATCAGTATCACCGGCTTGACAAAATACCGGGCCATTTTCCGTCGATTTGGTGGCTCTGTTATGATAAACACCGCCTCTGGTATCAATATCAGTAAAACGTGAGATCAATAATAATGAGGTCACATCACTGATATCGACATTGAGCATCCCACGAATTGAGGTGGTATCGTCAGAGCGGTAATCTGGACCTGCGCTATTTTTCATATAACCGTCGTCTTTATTGTCATAAACCGCCAGACGACCCTGAACATTATCGGTTATTGGACCGCTAACCACACCAGTAATACTGATCTGACCAAATTGTGCCATGGTAGTATCAATGGAGGCTTCAAAATCTTCAGTGGGTCGGTTACTGATAAAATGCACCAAACCACCGGTTGCGTTGCGACCATACAGGGTGCCTTGAGGACCACGCAACACTTCAATACGCTCAAGATCGAATGACGGCGCACCCGACGCACCAGGGGATGACAAATAAACGTCATCATTATAAATAGCCACAGGCGCTTCCTGCCCTTCGGCAAAATCGCCCTGATTAACACCACGAATAGAAAACAAAGCAATATTGGAGGTATCCCCGGTATTACTGGTGGCGACAAGTCCCGGTGTCTGTGCCGCTATATCTAGGCTATTATCCCAACCTAACGCGGTTATTTGTTCAGCATTAAAAGCGGTGACAGAGACGCCCACTTCTTGCAGGTTTTGTACTCTTTTTTGTGCAGTAACTTGGATCTTTTCGGTTAAAACCGCCGCATTCGTTACGCCCGAAATAGCCACAGTCATTGCCGCTACCAGCGGTAGTAATTTATGTTTTTTCGTGCAAAACTCATTCGAGTTAATCATTTTTGTTTCCCAGTATTATCTTTAATGTCGTGCAAAATTTTGTTTGTGCTAACTAATTAATTCAATTTTAGTAAAGTCGATTTTATTTTCGCTTGGCGAATGCGCTATCTTGCTAACCAAGGTAAACTTAGTAAACAAAATATAGCCAAAACAACTAAAAAACAGTCCGATCACCAAAGCCCCTACCCATTGAATTTGTAAAAAATCCAATTTGAATAATAAGGTCAGTAAACTCAGGGCGACCAGATTGGCGATAAAGTATTTCACTTTGCCCAATCGGTTCACGGTTAAATTGAGGTTGTCGGTATATAAGCGGATCAACGAATCAAGCGAGTTGACCACAAAGGTAATGCCAACAATCACCATAGCGATATTATAAAAACCAGCAGTTTCAAGCCCGTTGGCGCTGTAGTAATACAGCACAGTGAACCAAGTCGCGATAGGAATAGACGGAAATATCAACATCGCCAATAACACCTGATAAGTGCGCAGTCCGCCAACAAAACGAGAAGTAAACTGACCAATCATAATGCTCCATGCAAACCACCAGTATAGGTAAAACTCATGATAGTCATTAAGCGGCAGCACAAATTCGTGAATATTACCAAAATAACCACCCAGCATAGCGACTGTGCTGGCAAACTCACCAATGCCTTGACCCAGCCCTTCACCCAGCCCTTGACCCAGCCCTTCACCCAAGAAGGCCCCACTCCACATCAGTGCAATAAGCGCTAGAAATAACCAAGTCGTCGCCAGACTTAACAGCCGCACGAAACGTATATTGGTGCTCGAATACACGGCAGCAGCAATCACTAAAAATACAATCAAATAGAAACTACCAATAATAGATTCGCCATCACCAAGCTCTGGCACATACCAAGGCAAGTTAACCAGCAATAAATTAGCAGTAAAGGCGCAAGTGCCTATAATTATTATATTATTGATCAGCTTGATCAGCGGCAATTCAAAAAAGCCCACACGTGGTTCAATAATACAAAAATAAAAACAGCTCAAAAAATAGAAACCCCAAATAAGAAATGCCCAAAAACCAAATTCAATCGCCAATGGATTAGTGAATGCATATTCAGGGCTGGTCGCCAAATCGGCATAACCCGCAAACTCGGTGAGCGGGAACATAATCAGCCCGACATCAAGCCCGGAAGTAAACAAAATAGCAATAAAAGTAAAGGTTTTAACCGGTGTCACCCCGACACAGCGCACATTGCCCCAGCGGTACAATACCAACGCGATGGCGGCAAAGGTAAATAAAATCCCAGCAGATAACCAGGTCGTCATAGTGCTCTCCTGATAATAAAGTTAATTGACTTGTCTATTGGGCTTGCCAGTGCGTTGCTGTTGTTGCCAATTGGCAGCCAACTCCACTGGCGCTGTCGATGGTGACAACATTTCTTTGCCACGGATCAGATCGGCGGCGCGTTCGGCCACCATAATGGTTGGCGCATTAAGATTACCGTTAGGTATGGTCGGGAAGATTGATGAGTCAACCACCCGTAATGCTGCAATACCATGCACCTTAGTTTGTGGGTCAACCACCGCCAGCTTATCCGTACCCATTTTGCACGAGCATGACGGGTGATAAGCGCTTTCAACAAATTGGCGCACAAAAGTATCAATTTGTTCGTCAGTTTGCACCTCAATACCCGGCTGAATTTCTTCGCCGCGATAGTCATCAAATGCTTTTTGGTGAATAATTTCTCGGGTCAGGCGCACACAGGCACGAAAACCTTCACGGTCATCTGGGTGCTCAAGATAGTTAAAGCAGATCTGTGGGTGAGCCTTAGGATCGTCACTAACCGCTTTAATACTACCGCGACTTTTCGGTTTATTATGGCCGATATGCACCTGAAATCCGTGACCAGCAAAGGCTTCTTTGCCGTCGTAACGCATTGCGGCAGGTAAAAAATGATACTGCAAGTCAGGCCATTCAACATTAGCTTTAGAACGAATAAAACCACAGGATTCAAAATGATTGGTCGAGCCGAGGCCCTTTCTGGTCAAGATCCAACGGATACCAATCTGTAATTTACTCCACCAGTCTAACTTGCCATTAATGGTAATAGGTTGCGTGCATTTATACTGAAAATAAAACTCCAGATGGTCTTGCAAATTCATCCCCACACCGGGCAAGTCATGATTGACGGCAATGCCTGCTTGCGCCAGCGTATCTTTAGGACCGATGCCTGAGAGTTGCAAAATATGCGGCGAACCAATAGAGCCTGCCGACAATATCACTTCTTTATTAACCCTGACGTCGAGGGTTTTTCCTTTACGTTCATAACGTACACCAACCGCTGTTTTACCCTCAAGCAGGACTTTATGCACCAAGGCATGGGTGACCACGGTTAAATTGTCGCGCCCCATCGCTGGGCGAAGATAAGCATTGGCGGTTGAGCTGCGCACCCCATTTTTCACCGTCATATGCATCGGGCCAAACCCTTCTTGGCCAGCTGCATTAGCGTCACTGGTAGCTAAATAACCGGCCTCAACGCCCGCGTCAACAAACGCCTTATACAGCGGGTTTTGCATTTCATTGCCGTTGTTTACCCCTAATGGCCCGCTATCGCCACGGTATTCATTTTTGCCGTAGGCCCAAGTTTCGGCTTTTTTGAAATACGGCAGACAATGGGCATAATCCCAGTTTTGTGCGCCTTCTTGCTGCCATTGGTCAAAATCTCTGGCGTGTCCGCGCACGTAAACCATGCCATTAATCGACGAAGAGCCACCTAACACTTTCCCACGGGGACAGTGCATCCGGCGATCATCAAGATAGGGTTCCGGTTGGGTTTCAAATTGCCAGGCGTATTTCTTGGTGTTCATTGGGATCGACAGCGCGGTTGGCATCTGAATAAAGATGCTTTTGTCACTGCCGCCAGTTTCAAGCAACAGCACTTGATTATGACTATCTTCACTGAGGCGGTTTGCCAGCACACAACCGGCCGAGCCTGCGCCAACAATAATGTAATCAAATTTTTTGCTTGTCATTTAAAACCAACTAGTCGTTTGTGAATAAGGTTATTTGTTTTTGGATAAGGTTAAGCTGCTTTAGAACGGACTTTCTAATGGCTGCAAGCCTACATACACCGATTTAAGCTGGGTATAATGATTCAGCGTCACTAGGCCATTTTCGCGCCCGATGCCAGATTGCTTGTAACCACCAACAGGCATTTGCGCTGGTGACAACCCATAACTGTTTACCCAGCAAATACCAGCCTGCATTTGATGAATAACACGATGGGCACGACTAATATCCTGGGTAAATACCCCGGCTGCCAGGCCATAATCGGTGGCGTTAGCTCGCTTAATAACTTCGTCTTCATCGTCGAATGTCAGCACCGCCATCACAGGGCCGAAGATTTCTTCACGACAAATCGTCATCTGATCGGTGCAATCAGTAAAAATGGTTGGGGCGATAAAATAACCGTTCGGTGCATTTTGCGGTTGTAGTGCTTGTCCACCCTGTAACAGGGTCGCGCCTTCACTGATACCAGACTTGATGTATTGCAATACCAGCTCATAGTGCTTTTTGAGATATAAGCGCACCAAAGTTGGTCTCGGGATCCATCGGATCACCAACGACAATATTGTCCCTAGTGCGTTGGCACAGTTTTTCAATAAACTTTGGGTAAACCGATTTTTGCACAAACACTCGGGTACCATTGGTACAAATTTCACCTTGAGTATAAAAATTACCTAGCATGGCGGCAGAGACGGCATTGTCGATATCGGCATCGTCAAAGATGATCAATGGCGATTTGCCGCCAAGTTCCATAGTAACGTCTTTTAGTGTGGTAGCCGCTGCTGCCATGACTTTTTTGCCAGTGCCGACTTCGCCAGTAAAAGAGACTTTGGCGATATCTGGGTGATGGGTTAACCAGGCACCGACGTCACCAGCGCCCTGAACAACATTAAACACCCCAGCAGGAATACCGGCTTGGATGAAAATTTCAGCCAGTTTTAATGCGCCTAAAGGGGTTTCTTCTGATGCTTTGAAAATCATCGCGTTGCCACAAGCCAACGCCGGGGCGGCTTTCCAACAGGCTATTTGTAACGGATAATTCCAAGCACCAATACCGGCGCAGATACCTAAGGGCTCGCGGCGGGTGTAATAAAAATCACCATCAACGCTTTGTTGATTGCCTTCAATGCCAGGGGCCAATCCGGCAAAAAATTCAATTGAGTCAGCACCCGATAAGACATCAACAACCGAGGCTTCTTGCCACGGTTTACCCGTATCAAGCACTTCTATTTCTGCCAGCTGATCATTCGACTGGCGTAACAAGGCCACCGCTTTGAGCAATAATCGGCTACGCTCGGTTGCGCTCATTGCTGACCAAGCAGCAAAACCACGTTGGCCACTATCTATCGCCTGTTGCTTAATTTTTTCATCGGCGACTTCAACCTGATAGATCACTTTCCCGGTTGCTGGGTTGATCACATCAAATGTTTCGCCACTGTCATTGGCCATGTAGCCACCATCGACAAAGTTTTCATAACGGTTTAGCGACAACGAGTATCCCCTTATTGCTTTAATAACTGGTCGATAAAATGTTTACATCATCATTTATGTAAAAAAACCAACTTTAGAAACCGACCGTTCAATTAAAGCGCATAATAATGGTTAGTAGTGAAACTATCAACCCTAAAATAATTAGCGGTAGAATATAACCGACAGAAAAGCTCACTCACATTATAAAATCAGGTTTTGCCTCAACGCTCAACCAAAGGCATATGAATTCGACATGATGGCCACTTAAACAAGGGTTATTCTCAGTAAAAACCATAGGGTCAAAAACCACCGAGTCGAGTTGCTTGTTGCATAACACTTTGAGTTCTAAACATTGTTGATGCCAATAAAACCCATAATCGTTACATTTTAAAGTTAGCACTGACCGTTTTTAAGATAGTTTGGAGTCATGAAATAATGGCTCCGACCATATAGAGCAAATTAAGGTTACAGTTATCCTCAACATTCACGAGGTTGAAACCTCGTCTACGGCAGAACGGGTAGGCCGTAGACGCGAATTCACCGAAGTGTCGGACCATCGCGTTTTTTTGATTATCAATTGTTACCCTGTTTGATTGGTGCCGAAATAATAAATAATAGCCGGAGCAGAAAAATGATAGCGGGATATCTTGTTCAATATACAAACACTTGATAATTAAACAAGATACTTGACTCAGGCTGGATTTGAACTGGGCATTTTGATTGTCAAAGCAAAAAACGAGAATAAATTCTCGTCTACGTGATGCTACAATGACAAATTACGATCCTTGAGGTATTCTACATTAAAGCGGTAAATACTGCCTTTTTCGTCAATGACCGAATCATCTTTGGCACCAACTTTACCAGCCAAAGCTTTTAATGAACCGGACAATTGCAGCGCGTCACCTTTGCGAAACGCATCAAAATTAGAATAAGTGACAGCTGCTGTCAGCTCACAATTAGCCCCACTACAATAAAAATCACCGCTGATCGGCATGTAATAATCACCAATGGTAAAGACACTGTGGATCAGCTTGCGATCTGGGGTGTACGCCAAACGCATCGAAGTCGACAGTTTACGCCCATCTGACTGGGTTAAATGACCCGTGTAAGATTGAGCTGTAAACAATTGGTTTTTCTTCGGCAACACCAACTGGGTGCTGTAGTTTTTCACATGCGCTCCAGATTGCAGCAAATAACGCTTCCAAAACGCCTCAAGCTGATTATTCAAACGGGTCTGGTTGTTGGTGTAATTGATGCCATAGACATAAATCGAGGCGTGATTAAGGAAGGTAGGGAAACGTTTTGCCGCCGCATCAGCCGCTTTGGACGGCTCAAAATCATCATGTTGGAGTAAATCAGAATTTTCCATCATGTCAGAGAAAATAATCACCCGAGAAACCGCATTAGTCAGATCCATCCGCGCCGAATCATAATATAACGCTTCAACCAGCTTCTTCTGCGGAAACTTACCTGCACTATAATTAGGGGTACTCTCATGACGGGTTTGCGCCAGCGGATGGGCCAATGCCTGTTTAAACCATTTATTAAATGACTTCAAATCCCCTTTGAGTTTGTCATCGACACCACCGGTCAACAGCGAACCAAACCCTTCATTGGCTTTGCGTTTTTTATATTCCGCTTCGGTATAAGCCGGATAGCAACTATCCCACGCCTCTTCAACCACCCCACCACCATCTTTAATGGTCACCACTTGCAGCCGCTCACCAGGGAAAAATTTGGTCTTATTAATAATATCCCGATACCAGTTGGAATCAGTTTTAGCAATAATGCCCTGATCGAGATAAATCACCGTCTGGCGTTGTACGCCCTGCTGCGCACAATAGCTTTTGAGGTTGGTGGTACGCAACAACCCGTCTGCCTGCGCCAGCGAGGGTAATAATAGTAAACTGGTTAAAATAGCGCTTATTTTTTTCATTTTATTATCCTATTTCAATAATTCAGCGACGTAATCATTCGATACCGTCAACGTCAGTGCATGATACTCATCCAGTGTTTTTTGTTCAGGGCCGATTTTTATATCACTCAAGCCTTTTTGCTTCGCAGTGGTGGTTAACATGCTTTGATATCGTTCAATCGCTTCGTTAATCACCCGAGTGGCTTCCTGAACAATGGATTTTTCTTTACTCTGAATCCGAGCAACCAAAGCATCAATGTCTTTCACTTCTTGTTCAAACTGCGATAACGCATTTTTCAACTGCCCCAGCTTGACCTCGTATTCAGCATCAATGCGCTCCATTTCTTCCTGTAGGCGCTTGTCGACCTTATGAAAACTGGCTTTGGCGAGATCATAATCTCGTCTCGACTCTTGATAATCAGGTCTTGGATCATGGGTGAAATAAGAAATCGCCACCCCGACAATCCACACCAATATATTCATAATGACAAACGGCCAAAGCTCACCCATCACCGATGACTCGCCAGAATCCTCGCCTGGTAGTGACGGTAATCCACCACCGGCATTGCTCATTTGCTCAACCAACAGGTCATAACGATTCCAGGTGACGACCAGTAAAGATAAAAACAGCAACAGGGTAAATATCGACTGCACCAGCACTACTTGACGTTTATCCGCTTGTTTTCGATGCGGCGCAAACAACGCCACTCGTTGCTTCAATAACGCACCATGTAAATGCGACGCAATAGCAATCGACATTGCTACCAATATGGTCGCACCAAAAGCAATACCTGCCGGATACTTGATATTGAAGGTGCTGAAATTAATAAACCACTCAATCGCACCGATAAACAAAATCGAAAACAAATACACCGCGATTTTTTTCCGCACTGGCGGCTTACCACCTAGCTCGGTGAACATGGTTTCGTAACGCAGCCGGGTTTGATCATGCTCCAACTTTTTATCCATGTAATGGTTATCACGCATGAATTGTTCTTTGGCTTTAACCTTTTGATCTTCGCGCTCATCCACCAATTTTTGGTGTTTCACATGCTGCTCTGAATTTTTATTGCGGGTTTTCAACAACTCCACTTTATGCAAAAAGTCATTACGCGACGACGCCCATTTACCTAAGGTGCCTTTAATCCCATTGATCGCCGCATCCACCATTTTCAGGGTATGGTGATCTTTGTTGGTATGCAGCACACCATCAGATACCTCAGCAATTTCTTCGCCGATCAGCGCTTCAAAATGGTTTTTGGTAAAATAACGGTTGGCTTCTTCCACCGGAGAGTCGTTTAACAACTGCTCCGATTGGGTTTTTAACTCCATCATTAAGGGTTACTCCTGAGGACTTTGTTGGTCTTTAAACCAGTATTTGGGGGTTAATTGCAGCAGTTTACGAATGTCTTGTTTTAATTTCAGGCTATCTCTAATTTGTATCGGCAAGGTCAATGCCTTACGCTGAATAAGTTGCACGGTACTCTCACGCTTAACCTTTGACAAAGTTTCGACCCGTTGCCCGGCCTTATCGCCAAGTCGCAGTACCGCTTCGTTTTTATCCATCGCCATTTCAAAAACAGGCAGAGCGGCTGGGCGACAAGCGGGATCAATCTCACTGCAATCAAACTGCCTAAAAAATTCCAGCCCCAATGTCATGTTGTCAGAAGAGAGGATCTCCACCCGACGGTTCTTCGCCCGACTCGCCGCTGAATCATTACTCACCACCGGAATAGACTCACCCGCCGCCACCACTTTGATTTTGTCAACAGCCACGCCATTTTGGATCAGCAAACTGGCAATCGTATAACCCCGCCTAGCACTCAAACTTTGATTATATTGGCCGCTGCCAGCAGAATCAGTGTGACCCACCACATACAGATAAGCACCTAACTTGTGCTCACGATAAAGCTGGGCAAACGCCTGAATATCGGCAAAGTCAATCTTGCTGGTATCATCACTGTCTAGCGCAAACAACAGTTTATTAGAGAAGGTAATGCGATAGAGGGTTTCTTTTTGGATTTGATATTCTTCAACACTGATGGTGTTAAATTTGGCTAGGGTATCAACCACTTCATTGTGCGGCTTATCCACTTTAGTCAATGGTTGCGGTTTTTCTGGGCTGTCAACAATCGCTTTGCTATCAGCTTGAGGGACACTATTATTGGTTGTTTTACAGCCACTCAAGGCTAAAACAGAAAACACCACAGCTAATATCGCGCGAGACAATTTGCGACAAACTCTTATCATTTATTTTTTGTCCCCTTGGGAAAGCAGATTTTTATTATCGACGCCAATTTGCCTAGCAAACAACCAATATACAACCAATATACAACCAATATGATGCCGAGCAACGTCAGAGATTTTATCTTAACAGTCAGTCGGTTAATGTCAAAATGAAAATAGGAAGAGTAAAGGAATGAGCTGAGGAATGAACTGAGGAATGAGCTGAGGAATGAATGAACAGTTGTAACACGGTGCTTTGACGGCGCTGATAAACGTCAGCCAGAAAAATCCGGCTAACGTCCGGCTTTTATCACTAAAAACCTAACACATGGTATCGTCAATTTCTCTGCCTACCTTAAATCGAAATATTGGCCGTTTACGGCATAATATCCCGACTTGTTTCTCAAAAAAATGAAACACAGACACCAGATACTCAAGTGCCACCACTTTGGCGCAAACTATTGGAACCCCATCAATACCGCCCATCCACATCGGGATGCCGTGATAACTGCCATGATGGGTAAACCCTGCTTTTAAAGCCCTTTGCCTTGTCATATAAACGATCATTAGAAATGCTCCTTACCCTGTAAATAACGTACTGCCAAAAAAAGCTTAGGTTAAATCACTTCAACCCTCAATAACGATAATTGATACAGCTGTGATCAGGTTAGCCGTTCCTACCCCGGACTTTTGCTATGATGACCACGACAATTTTAATTAACTCAGCTAATAAACCATACTCACAAGTTCATCTTTTAATAATTCAAACAACATATTTCAAAAAGAACCGATTAAAAATCCAATAAATAAAGGTAAAGTCACCAGTTAAGTGACTGAATTTACGAAGGTATTTATTTAATCGGTACGATTTGTAACCATTTCTATCGCTTGCTTTTTAAACAGTGCAAAGCGCAACACTCGATCAACCAGCAAAAAAACAAACTCGTTTTAAAAAATCTCTGCCGATGTGGTATGACCATTGAAATAAGCTGTTTTTTATTTTCATTCAGTTAAATCAGTTTAACGTGAGTCACTTTATGGCGATATTTTCCATCCACCAACATCGCGATTTGTAGATGTGATTCGACAAATTGCAGCAAAGTAACCATCACTTGCAGCGGATACCATTTAGCCGCGATCATAGGTGTTGCTGAATGAGTGATCCAAAGCGGAATACCGTAGTACTTACCCTGATGTGTGAAGCCGACCGATCTGGCCTTGTTTTTATCCATATACCCGAACATCTGAAACCTTACCCTGAATAACAGTTAAACAAATCAGCAGAGCAACGGAAGCAACCCAAAAATTCTAATTTGATAAACTTGACGTGTATTTTGCGGTATTAATACAATCTGTGGCGGGTAACAATCTTGATAAAAACCTTACTTTTTCCTTACTTTTGCTTAAAAGCTGTACTTATCGTCGCTTTTTTCATAATCCAGTCCATATTTTACCGACCAGCAGCACAGTAAATCCGCTATCAGTGGTTTTGTTTTTTATTGAAACGTTCGATGATTTCTTCACGGGTAAAGATGATATCGAAGTTGAGTTTGATATAGAGTTTCAAATCATTGCGACTAACAAACAGGTATTCGTTATTGATGGTAAACTGACCGTCCAGGGGCTGTTCTTCAATGAGCTTAAAATCATCTTGTTTAAAGTGGTAGGGTTTGTTGATGTCGATTTTTTTGTCTTTTACCCGTTGGTACAATTTGACAATGGCAGTGTAGTTTTTATCGTTACTCTCTCTGATCCGCAATGAAAAATAATATTTATGGGTAATATTAAATGTCCACTTATCATCGCCATTATTTTTTTCATAAAATGGCTCATAAGCTTCAACCGTTGCTTTGCCGTTATAAGGTCTAAGCTTAAAATCAACTGGCGCACTGTAGGGGCTTTTAAATTTAACCCCGAGAATGTATTGCGCCTGATTTGGTTCAATCACCCTGACATCCAGTAACCCGCTGTAACGATGTAATTTATCGTTGCGCACAGGCTCAGCAAAAACCATCATTGATAGACAGCTGAATAAACAAACAACAAACATTTTTCCCATAAATCCACTTCTCAGCAACAAGGGCAATCGGCACCAGCCAACCGCCAAAAAAAACTGCTGAAAGTATAGAGAGGATAAAAGTGTCCTTCAAGACGAGATCAACAAAATGTGGTCCAGCTAACGGACCCATTAAGCCATTTATTGCAGCAATCAGTATGAAGTGCCTAACGGCGTTAAATTCTTCTTCATTTTTCACCCATTTAATTGTTAATATACCGACATGAGAATAATTTTGATTATTTGGCTATGTACCCACCCAATTAAGGTACCCACAGCATTATAGCCAACAAAAATAAATGACAGTAATTTAACGATTGCCCGGGGCAATGGAGTAACTCAATTGAATAGTACGGTAGTAGCAGAAAGAAAACGCGGCAAAGTTAAATGGTTTAATGTCTCAAAGGGATTCGGCTTTATTTGTTGCAACGATATTAAAGACGATATCATGGTCCACTTTTCTGAGGTTCAGGTCACTATCGCGGGCACTAGAAACCTCTTTGAAGGACAAACTGTTGAATTCAACCTGATCCTGACTGAAAACAAAGGTTACTCAGCACAGGATGTTAAACTTATCTTATAAAACCCTCCCCAACTCATAACCTTGGGTATAAAAGCAAAACGCAGCAGTGAGCAGCCAGTTACTGCTCACCATGACGTCGCTTTATAGTATTTGTAACATTAGTACAACAAGCTATACATTTTGCGACGATAATTCAGCGCCAACGGATCGCCGTCGGGCAAAGTGGCCAAAATATCCAAAAAGTGCTTTTTAGCATCCATAAAGTTCAAATCCGCCTTAAGCACCGAAAAAAGCAATTCAAGCGCTTCTTCGCTACGCTCTGCCTGACTCAACTGAATTGATAACTGCACTTTAACCTCGTTGTCATCAGGTTGTTGCGCTAGCTGTTGCTGCAACGCTTTGATTTGCGGTGAATCCGCAGCCGCTTTGGCTAATTGTGCCGCCGACATCAAGGTTTGATAGTAACTATCTTGATCAATCATGGTAATGCTCTGCAACAACGACTCACCATCTGCTAGTTTGCCGCAGTGAATACTCACATCAGCATAAGCCAGACGAATATCAGCGCGCTCAGCATCAAGCTCATACGCTTTTTTCGCCAGTGGATAAGCGGTTTTATGATCACCCGCCGCAATCAAAGTTTTACATTGATTGAGCAAAGTATCCTCTTCCTTTGGTAAATGAGGCTGTAAAAATGCCTGTAGCTCTTGCTCAGTCTTCATCCCAACAAAACTATCCAGTGGCTTGGCTTCTTTAAACAACGCCACTGTCGGCACGCTCTGAATGCCAAATTGCATCGCTACTTGTTGTTGTTCATCAACATTGATTTTGGCGAGGATCACCTCGTTTGAATAATGTCCAGCTAACACCGCCAGCGCATTCATCATATCGACACAGCCCTGATCTCTGTCAGTCCAAAAACCAATAATAACCAATCTGACTTGCGACGCCTCAACAATAATCTGCTGAAAATTATCTGCGGTGATATCCACTATATTGCTTTGAGGTAAATTTTCCTGTTCCATGAAACGCCCTTTTAGTTAAGTGTAATACGGGCAAATTTACGTTTACCCACTTGATAAACCGCTTCACTGCCTTTTTCAATCACTAAGCGGTTGTCAGTCACTTTTTCATCACCGTTGATTTTCACCGCCCCCTGCTTAATCATCTGCATGGCATTAGAAGTACTGACCACTAAACCGGCTTCTTTTAGCAAGTTAGCAATACGCATTCCCTCATCTTCGCTGGCTGTCAGGGTAATTTCAGGCATTTCATCGGGCATCGCGTTTTTCTGGAAGCGCTGAATAAAATCCTGATGAGCCGCTTCTGCCGCTTCGCTATCATGGAATCGCGCAATGATTTCTTTGGCCAGTAAAATCTTGGTATCACGAGGGTTAGCCCCTTCTTCAACCGCTTTTTTCAGCTGTTCTAGCGCTTCAATCGGACGGAAGCTTAATAAATCGTAATAACGCCACATCAAGTCATCGGGGATCGACATGATTTTACCAAACATTTCAGTCGGTGCATCGGTGATACCGATATAATTATCCAGTGACTTAGACATCTTTTGTACACCATCCAAACCTTCAAGCAATGGTGTCATTAATACCGTTTGTGGTCGCTGGCCTTCTTCTTTTTGCAATTCGCGTCCCATCAGCAAATTAAAACGCTGATCGGTGCCGCCTAGCTCAACATCAGCTTCAAGGGCGACTGAATCCCAGCCCTGCACTAACGGATACAAAAACTCATGAATAGCAATAGATTGATTGTTGGCATAACGCTTTTTGAAGTCATCACGCTCCAACATCCGCGCCACCGTTTGCCGTGCCGCTAGCTTAATCATGTCTGCGGCACCGAATTTATCCATCCAAGTTGAATTAAAAGCCACGGTGGTTTTAGCCGGATCGAGAATTTTAAACACTTGTTGTTTATAGGTTTCTGCGTTGGCCTCAATCTGTTCGCGAGTGAGCGGTTTACGGGTGACATTTTTGCCCGTTGGATCACCAATTAACCCGGTGAAATCACCAATCAAGAAAATCACTTCATGACCCAACTCCTGAAAGGTGCGTAATTTATTGATCAACACCGTATGACCCAAATGTAAATCCGGTGCTGTTGGATCAAAACCCGCCTTTATTCTCAGTGGTCTGCCCAGCTTTAGTTTTTCTACTAGCTCTTTTTCAAGCAAAATTTCTTCAGCGCCACGCTTAATTTCAGCCAGGGCTTTGTCCAAGTCAGTCATGTGTTGTTTTATCTCATCTGTTTTACAAAGTATCTTTAAAAGGGTAATTAATACCGTTGTCAATGCTGTTAAAAAGTTATCGAACGCGTGATTCTACTTGATCATCAAGCCTATTGAAACGGAGAAAAAGCTGGTCAAAGCGAATTTTTTTGTTTATTCTCAAATTGTGCTTAATCGCCTTTATATGGAAATTTAACACTTAACCCCTTAATTTTGACTTTAACCCCTGTTTTTAATTGCTTATGAGAATAACGCTTAAAACTAATGGTTCAACGCTAAACACCTCTATTTAGAGGCCGGCAGACAAAGTAATGATCAAATAAAGCAGGTAGTAAATAGTATGAATCAGTTGGTTAACCAGTTACCCAGACAACACAAAATTATCCTTAGTAGTATTTTGGCATTGTTCACCATTTTAATGCTTATTCCGGCCGAAAAGGCCAATGCATCCAAAAACCCCGCCTTAAAGAACATAAACCAAACCGCAAACCCCGATGAAAACCGCCTCGAAGTGGGAAAAACCTACCCGCTAGAGCTTGACTTGTCAGATCATAGTGACCAAGAATGGCAGCAAGATAATAGTCATAAACAGCTCAAATGGCAGGAGATCACTGTTAAAAATGGCGATAACCTAGCAAAAATCTTCAAACGAGCGGGTTTCTCAGCTAAAACCCTGTATGACATCACCTCTTTGGGCAAGTCGACCAAAATTCTTAAAAAAATTCATCCAGGCGAACGTGTCACCTTTGGTACCAATGCGCAAGGTCAGTTACAGCAACTTAATTACTCACTAGATAAGGTTTCTACCCTTATCGTGGCATTGGACGAAAATAACGACTATAAGGCACGAAAAGAAACTAAAACCGTTGAGATCCGCACCCAATTTGCCAGTGCAGTGATCAACTCCAACTTTTGGAATGCCGGCATTGAGTCTGGACTGGTAGATGCCCAAATTATGGATTTGGCCAACATTTTTGGTTGGGATATCGATTTTGCACTAGACATTCGTGATGGTGACGAATTCAGTGTGGTATACGAAAACAAATACATTGATGGCGAATATGTTGGCACTGGCAAGATTGTCGCTGCCGAATTTATTAATCAAAATGAAAGCTTTGCCGCCGTGCGCTATAAAGACGGCGAATACTACAATCCTGAGGGTCGTAGTATGCGAAAAGCGTTTTTACGCGCCCCAGTTAATTTTAAATATGTCTCATCAAGCTTTAAGAAAAGACGTTTCCACCCCACCCAAAAACGTTGGAAAGCCCATCGCGGCGTGGATTATGCCGCCAAACGTGGCACACCAGTGGTGGCTGCGGGTAATGGTAAAGTGATTAAATCCACTTACAACAAATACAACGGCAACTATGTTTTTATTCAACATGGCAATGGCATTGTCACCAAGTATCTGCACTTCAACAAACGTGCAGTGAAAAAAGGGGCCAGAGTTAAACAGGGTCAGGTAATTGGTTATGTCGGCTCAACTGGCATGTCATCAGGACCGCATTTACATTTTGAATTTATCGTCAACGGTGTCCATCGCAATCCACGTACCGTGAAAATGCCTAAAGCCCAACCGATTGACAAAAAGCAAAAAAGTCAATTTTTGGCCATCGCCAAAACGGCCATGCATACACTGAACAGCAACAAACGTATCATGACGGCTTTTCGTTCAAGCGGCTCAAGCAGTAAAAGCCTTAGCAAATGAGCGAGTTGTTTATCGGTTTAATGTCAGGCACCAGTCTTGACGGTATTGATGCGGTTTTAGTCGAATTTGCTGACACTATTACTGACACTGCTGATGGCAGCGACAAACCGCAATTACTTTGCAGTTACAGCCAACCGATCCCCGCTGAATTAACCACCTCGATCCAACAGCTATGTGATGCCCAAACGAGCAGTCATGAAATCAATCTGATGGGCGCTATCGACCGTCAGCTTGGTCATTTGTTTGCTCAAGCCGTCAAAACACTATGTCAACGAGCAGGCGTCAATGCGACGCAAATCAAAGCCATTGGTAGCCACGGTCAAACCATTAGGCATTATCCTGAGGGTCAATTGGGGTTTTCTTTGCAGATTGGCGATGCCAACACTATCGCGGTAGAAACAGGCATTGATGTCATCGCAGATTTCAGAAAAAAAGATATTGCCTTAGGCGGTCAAGGCGCACCATTGGTACCGGCCTTTCACCAGCGAGTCTTCGCTAATAACAACGCCAATAACAGAATAGTCGTCAATATCGGTGGCATCACCAATATCACCTTTTTACCCAGCAATGACGCTGATGCAATCATTGGTTTTGATACCGGCCCGGGCAATACCCTATTAGATCGTTGGATCCAAACCCAACACCCGACAAAGCAAGACCAATCTTATGACGATAACGGCCAATGGGCGCGATCAGGGCAGTTAAATCAGGGTTTGTTAAGTGCATTACTAGCAGATGAGTTTTTTAGCCAGCCAGCACCTAAGAGTACCGGACGGGAGCGTTTTAATCTCGATTGGTTAAAAGCAAAAATCCTTACCACAATCCCACCACAAGATGTGCAACACACTTTAGTCCATTTGACCGCAAAATCACTGGCCGACCAAATCAAACAGCTAAGCGCTAACAAGGAAAGCACCAGCGGTGATATTTACTTATGTGGCGGCGGTAGTCGAAACGCTTTTCTGGTTAGTACCATTGCCGCCTATTTGCCGCAATTTACACTATCCAATACTGATGAGTTGGGTGTTAATCCAGATTGGGTTGAAGCCATCGCCTTTGCCTGGTTAGCGCGGGCTTATACTCGTAATGAAAGTGGTAATATTCCGGCAGTTACCGGAGCCTCACGCGCGGCGGTTTTAGGCTGTTATTTTCCTGCTGCCTAAAACCTTGATGAGTGAAATCACCAACCTACCAGTTGTCTAGTGACCAATTCAGCCAATACCTCAATATGCTCAGCGCTGTCATTTAACGCCGCAATATATTCATAGCTGCGACCACCGGCATCGAGAAATACCGCTTTGTTTTCAATCGCAATTTCTTCGAGGGTTTCTAGGCAATCGGTGGCAAAGGCTGGGCAAACAACATCAATATCTCGCGTCCCCTCACTACCCAAACGTTTTAACATCGTATCGGTATAAGGACCTAACCATTCTTCTTTACCGACCCGAGATTGATAGCTCAATCGCCACTGATGGTCTTTCAAGCCTAACTTTTCAGTCACTCGCTTCGCCGTCGCTTCGCACTCACGTTGATAAGGGTCACCTAGGGTAATATAGCGTTTAGGCAGGCCGTGGAAAGAAAACAACAAGACCTCTGAGCTAATCTGACTATTTTCACGATGACGCTTAATACTGTTGCTCAGCGCATTAATATAACTCTCTTCATGGGCGTAATTTTTCACCCAACGCAACATCGGCAAATCCCTGACATTTCGCAGCACATCATTAATGCCGTCAAATGCAGCGGCTGTAGTGGTCGCTGAATATTGTGGATAGACTGGCAATACCACGATACGCTCGACGCCTTTGGACAATAGCTGATCCATGCCGTATTGCAACGAAGGTGAACCATAAGTCATCGCCACTTCAACAGCGACTTCTGAGCCGATTTCACTTTTCAGTCGGGTTTGCAAGGCTTCTGCCTGACGTAATGTCAACACTCTTAACGGCGACCCTTCGGGCAGCCATACTGCTTGATAGAGCTTGGCAACTTTACGAGAACGAATCGGCAAGATCGCGCAATTGAGAATAATTTTCCACAACCAACGTGGATAATCGATCACTCGCGGATCAGACAAGAACTGCTTCAAAAAACGTTTGACACTGGCTGTGTCAGGCTGAGATGGTGTACCCAGATTAACCAGCAATACGCCGTATTGGTTGGGTTTAAGTGAAAGTTGGATAACGATTAACCTTTTCAAATAAAAGTGTAAATAAAAGTGTAAATAAAAAGTGCAATAAAGCCCACTCGAAGTGGGCTTTTAAAATAACAGCTTAACTTAGCCTAGCTCTCAGCCTAGCTTAGCCTAGCTCTTAACTTAGCCTAGCTCTTTCTTAAATTAGCCTAGCAGCGCTTCAAGCTCTGCATTAACGGCTTCAACCGCTTTGGTGCCATCAATTCTAGCAAATTTGGTATTGCCAGCATCAGCCTCTGCGGTATAAAAAGCAACCAATGGTTTGGTTTGCTCATGGTAAACCCCAAGGCGTTTACGCACAGTCTCAGCTTTATCATCTTCGCGGATCATCAAGTCTTCGCCAGTAACGTCGTCTTTACCTTCCACTTTGGGTGGGTTATAGCTAACATGATAAACCCGACCAGAATTGGCATGAACGCGGCGACCTGCCATGCGATCAACAATGATGTCATCTGCAACATCAAACTCCAGCACGTAATCAACATCGACGTCATTTTCTTTCATCGCATTAGCTTGCGGAATTGTGCGTGGGAAACCATCGAGTAAAAAACCTTTTTCGCAGTCATCTTTGGCAATGCGTTCTTTAACCAGTGCAATGATGATGTCATCAGAAACCAACTGCCCTGCATCCATCACTTTTTTCGCTGCTAAACCGGTAGGAGTACCTTCTTTAATTGCTGCTCGCAGCATATCACCGGTAGAAATTTGCGGAATACTAAATTTATTCATTAAAAATTGGGCTTGGGTGCCCTTGCCAGCGCCAGGTGCGCCAAGAAGAATCATACGCATGATTATTTCCTTTACTAATTAGCCGAATAAGATGGGGAGGAATAGTTACATAAGGCATTTTAAGACACAAGGGTTTTATCAGGAAATTGGCTGCACTTTTACTTTTACTTTTACCTAGGCACGAATTCATTCGCGTAAAGCCAAAGCAACCGTAGACCACCAAACACCACCACGCCAATAAAAAAGGGGAAGAAGCCAAAGCCCCTTCCCCTCTTCAATCAACCACTCAATCAGCAAAAAGAGTAGCGATATTTTAACTGCTCAGCATTTATTTACTGGCAAGCTTCATCATCAAGGCATTCATACGCTTAACGAAAGTCGCCGGATCTTTCAAGTTGCCACGCTCAGCCAACAAAGCCTGATCTAACAATACTTCGGTCCACTGTTTGAACTGGTTGTCATCTTGCTCATCAGCAATCAACTTAACCATGGCATGATCAGGGTTCAATTCGAATACTGGTTTGTTGTCTGGTGCTGCCTGACCCATTGATTCCATCAATTTGGCCATTTGGCTGCCCATATCGTTGCCATCAGCAACCACACAAGACGGAGAATCAGTCAAACGATGTGACATCCGCACTTCTTTCACGGCATCGCCTAGACTTTCTTTCACACGCTCTACAAAGCTTTCGTATTCTTTGGCGGTTTCTTCATGGGCTTTTTTAGTTTCTTCATCATCCATGTCGTCAAGGTCTAGTTCACCACGAGTCACTGATTGCATTTGTTTGCCATCAAACTCGGTCAGGTGACCCATCATCCACTCATCCATGCGATCAGCCATCAATAACACTTCGATGCCTTTCTTGCGGAAAATTTCTAAATGCGGGCTGTTTTTAGACGCTTCAAAGCTGTCAGTGACAATGTAGAAGATCTTTTCTTGACCTTCTTTCATGCGGCTAACGTAATCTTCCAAAGAAACGCTTTGTACTTCTGAATCGTCATGTGAAGAAGCAAAACGCAACAATTTAGCCACTTGCTCTTTATTGCTAGTATCTTCAGCAGGCCCTTCTTTTAATGCCTGACCAAATTCATTCCACACAATCTGATAGTTGTCTTTGTCTTTTTTGCCCATACGCTCAAGCATTTTCAACACACGAGTAGTACAACCTTTACGTAAAGTTTGCGTCACTTTGCTGTCTTGTAAAATTTCACGAGAAACGTTTAATGGCAAGTCACCGGAGTCAACCAAACCTTTAACAAAACGCAAGTAAGTCGGCATGAACTGCTCTGCGTCATCCATGATGAAAACACGTTGAACATAAAGTTTTAGACCTTGTTGACGGTCACGGTTCCACATGTCCCAAGGGGCTTTTTTAGGAATATATAGTAAACTAGTGTATTCGTTATTACCTTCAACCTTGTTGTGGCTCCAAGTAATTGGCTCTTCCCAGTCATGGCTAACATGCTTGTAGAATTCTTTGTATTCTTCGTCGCTGATATCAGACTTTTCACGGGTCCACAAAGCCGTGGCTTTAGTGATACCGTCCCACTTGCCCGGAACTGCTGGCACTTTTTCGCCATCAGCACCTTCGCTTTCAGCCACTTCTTCTGTCCACATTTCTACCGGCATACCGATGTGATCAGAGTATTTGGTAACCACTGTACGTAAACGATGACCATCAACAAACTCAAGCTCGTCTTCTTTAATATGCAAGATGATGTCAGTACCACGAGTTTCTTTAGCGATGTCAGCAATGGTGAAGTCGCCTTCGCCTTGTGATTCCCACTCAACGCCTTGATCAGCATCAGCACCGGCTTTACGCGTACGAACAACAACGTTGTCAGCAACGATGAAAGAAGAATAAAAACCGACACCGAATTGACCAATCATTTGTGAGTCTTTGGCTTGGTCGCCAGATAATTTGGAGAAGAACTCAGCAGTGCCTGATTTAGCAATAGTGCCCAGATGTTCAACTACTTCATCACGGGTCATCCCAATACCATTATCAGAAATGGTGATGGTTTTTAATTCTTTATCAAAGCTGACGCGCACTTTTAAATCGGCATCGTCTTCGAACAATTCGCCATTTGATAAGGCTTCAAAACGCAATTTGTCTGCCGCATCTGAGGCATTGGAGACCAATTCACGTAAAAAGATTTCTTTATTGGAATATAAAGAGTGGATCATTAAGTTTAACAGTTGTTTGACTTCGGTTTGAAAGCCATGCGTTTCTTTATGCGTCTCTTGTGCTGCTTCTGACATTTAAGTCGTTCCTCTAAATATTTCGTTTTTAAAATAAGCGGTTGTCACACCCAAACCCGATTTCGGGTGACCATCCGGTATGAAAGACAAATGGGGATCATCCCATCTTTTTCAAGTTTTTTTCCAATTTAAATCGTTTTTCGACCCGAAAAGGCATGGCTCAAAGTAGTACCATCAACATGTTCAAGCTCACCACCGACAGGCACGCCATGGGCAATACGACTGGCATTGATACCAAACTGCTGGCACATTTGTGCAATATAATGCGCTGTGGCATCGCCTTCAATGGTTGGGTTTGTTGCTAATATCACTTCGTTGATATTATGCGCCTGGAGATTTTGTTTAAGAATATCAAGGCCAATTTCCAACGGCCCAATGCCATCGAGCGGTGACAAATGCCCCATCAAAACAAAATAACGACCTTTATACTGACCCGTTTGCTCAATCGCCACCACATCCCCGGGGGATTCGACAATACATAACAAACCACTGTCCTGACGTTTGACGTTAGCACAGAGTTGACAAATATCATCTTCGGTATAAGTACGACAGAAATTGCAATGACCCACTTGCTCCATCGCACAAAGCAGCGATTCGCCAAGGCGAATGCCCTTTTGTCGGTTACGTTCAAGTAATTGAAAAGCCATGCGCTGGGCTGATTTTGGCCCAACGCCGGGCAAGCACTTTAATGACTCGATTAAGTCAGTGACTAGCGGACTAAATTTCACAAAAATTATCCGCCCTTAGAAAGGCATTTTGAAGCCCGGTGGCATTTGCATCCCACCAGTCATTTCACTCATTTGTTCCTGATTATTTTGCGCAACTCGGTTAACCGCGCTATTGATGGCCGCCGCAATCAGGTCTTCAAGCATATCTTTGTCTTCATTAAGCAAGCTGTCATCGATTTCAACTCGACGCACATTATGGTTACCCATCATGGTAACTTTAACCAAACCGGCACCAGATTCGCCGACAACTTCTTGTTTGGCTGTTTCTTCTTGCATTTTCTGCATACGCTCTTGCATTTCTTGCGCCTGCTTCATTAAATTGCCCATTCCGCCTTTAAACATATGCTACTTCTCTTTCTTTGCTTAATATTGATTCATCTGACATATGCGGGCATTTACGTGGTTTTCAAGGTTTGCAAGGCAATTTAATCGACAGACGGCGACTGTTTAATCAGGTGGTACAATCGACCCATCATCAACCACAGCGGCGAATTGCTGCTGTAAACCAACAATTAGCGGGTCCTGATAAAGGACGGTTTTAGCATAAACCAAACGACGCGCATCAATATCTTGTTGAATAGCAAAAGGGGTTTGTAAAGCCTCAGCGGTATACGTAAATTCCAGTTCAATCATTTCATTAAGCGTGCGGATCAGCGCTTTAAGCAATTGCCCGTGCACCCCTTCACTGGCGAGATGCTTCTGTGCGTTAGCCACGGTTAAAGTGATAGTTTTATCCTGCTTATGATAAACAGAATGCACCGCAATGATCCGCTCTCTCCCACCAAGCTGCATTTGTTCTATCAGGCTCGACCATTCATCCACCTCTGATGACCAACGAGGAATACCAGAGATATCAAGCGGCGGTGCGGCTTTTTCTGGTTCGGCGACGGGCTCGGGCTTGGCGATAACTTCAACTTGAGGCTCAGTTTTGATTTCTAGCTTAACTTCTGACTTAACTTCTGACTTAACTTCTGGCTTAACTTCTGACTTAACTTCTGACTTAACTTCTGACTTAACTTCTGGCTTAACTTCTGGCTTAACTTCTGACTTAACTTTAGCTGTTTGTTTGGGAGGTTGATATGCCGTCGGTGAAGGCTTAGCGGTTAGTGTTTCAGTTTCAACGGTTTGAAATAAATCGCCTACTGGCTGATTACGATTAGCCAAAATCGCCAATAGCGGATCTTCAAAACCCTCAGCTGCTGGCTTTTCAATCGCTGTTGCTGGCTTTTCAATTGCTGCTGATGGCTGTTCAAACTGATAACTCAAATCCACATCTTCATCAGCACTAAAACTAATATCACTGGGAAAGGGTGCAATCACAGTGACCTCAGCTGGCGCTTCAATCGGTGGCTCAGTGGGTTCCTTATCAGCTGGCGCTTCAATCGGTGGCTCAGCGGGCTCCTTAACAGCAGAGTTAAAACCCAAACCATCAGCAATTTGCAAAATATGCGTCTGTTGTAATGCTAACTCTGCCAAGGTTTGAGCCGTTTTATCGGTATCCTCATCCGCTATTTTGACAACAGGCTTAACTTCGGGCTCGGGCTTGGGCTCAGCTAAAACTTTTTTTTTAGCCACGGGTAACGGTGAAGGCGGCACAGGCAATGGCTCAGCGGTCTGAATATTAGCCACTGTAACCGCAACAGGTTGATTAACCGCCGCCAACGGATTAAACGCCAATAATCGCAACAATACCATTTCAAAACCCATACGCGGGTCTGGAGCATATTCGAGATCTTTTTTACCATTAAGCAACAGTTGATAATAAAGCTGAACCTCTTGTTTATTCAGCTTGTTGGCCAAACGAACAATGAATTCTTTTTGATTATCATCAATTTGCGCCGCCGCTGGTACCAGTTGAGTCATTGCCGCCAAATGAAAAATGGCCAGCAAATCATCGACTAAATTGGCATAATCCGGCATAAATAGGGCAATCTCGTTGACCGTATTTAAGGCTGCTTCAGGATTATTATTGACAATATGCGCCAATAATTTAATGCTCCATTGCTTGTCAATAGTGCCCAACATTTGCTGAACATCTGTTGCTAACAACTCGCCATTAGCTTGGGCAATCGCCTGATCAGTCAGACTTAAGGCATCTCGCAAACTACCATCAGCTGCTTTGGCCAGCAATTTTAAACTGCCATCGTCCACCTTGATTTGTTCTTCGTTAAGAATGTATTTAAGGTGTGTGGCAATTTCACTGCGTGACAAGGCTTTGAGATTAAACTGCAAACAGCGTGACAAAATTGTCACTGGCAATTTTTGTGGCTCAGTAGTCGCCAATAAAAATTTAACGTGAGCCGGGGGTTCTTCAAGGGTTTTGAGCAAAGCGTTGAAACTGTGGCGCGACAGCATATGCACTTCATCAATCAAATAAACTTTAAAGCGACCACGAGTAGGTGCATATAACACATTATCAAGAATTTCGCGGGTATCTTCGACCTTGGTTCTAGACGCCGCATCAATTTCAATTAAGTCAACAAAATGGCCTTTTTCAATGCTTTGACAGGCATCACAATGACCACAAGGGTGGGCCGTTACGCCCTGATCACAATTAAGGCTTTTGGCAAAAATACGAGCGATGGTGGTTTTACCGACCCCACGAGTGCCAGTAAACAAATAAGCATGATGCAATCGGCCAGAATCCAGCGCATTGCTCAACGTACCTTTAACATGTTGCTGACCCACCAGCTCGGGAAAACTGTTGGGTCGCCACTTTCGCGCTAAAACCTGATAACTCACCGCTTATTCGCCGTCAAATGAAACCAGCGTACTCACATCAACATCGAGTTTAGCCAGACGGTCTTCGCCACCAAGCTCAGGTAGAGATACCACAAAAGCGGCACCATGCACGGTCCCACCCGCACGGCGAACCAACCCAGCGGTTGCTTCCATAGTGCCACCAGTAGCCAATAAATCATCAACCAATAACACCACATCACCGGGCTTGACCGCATCGGTATGAATTTGCAAAGTATCGGTGCCATATTCAAGATCGTAATCTTGTGATAAAACTTCGCGAGGTAATTTACCCGGCTTTCTGGCCGGTATGAAGGAAATGCCCATAGCATAGGCCAGCGGCGCACCAAAAATAAAACCACGGGCTTCGGTGCCAACAATTGTGGTGATCCCTTTGTCGCTAAAGCGACTTTTCAATAGCTCAATGACTTGCGCAAACGCTGCGCCATTTTGCATCAAACCAGTGACATCTCTGAACATGATACCTTTTTTAGGATAATCTGGCACAGTGTGAATGCTGTTTTTAATATTATTGATGACTGCCGCTAGGCTGTCAGTATCTAACTTATTCTGATCCATTAGTGATCCATTTACTCTCAATTCTGTCGATGATTCAGCGCTCAGTAACGAGTTTGGCTTTTATCGACTCAATAAAAAAGCCCATTATTACAAAATAATGGGCTGGTGCAAATAACTTATCCCAGCTTTTCAGGCTGATGAATTATTTGGTTATTTTCAATGTTAGGCGGCAACCAATTCTTCACTCATTTGCTGCAATACATTAAGCAAATGACTTTGTTCAATCGGCTTAGACAAAACGGTCACATCTTCAAGTGAGGCCGCTTTGGCAGCAAACTCATGGCTATCGTCAGTAGTCAACAACACCATAGGCCGATTGGCATACAGTGGCATTTCTTTGAGCCCTTTGAGTAGTGTGATGCCATCCATTACCGGCATACGGTAATCAACCACAAAGTAATCAAAGGCCATGGTTTTGGCTTTAGTCAAACCATCTAGACCATCCCGAGCTTCGACTACCTGATATCCTGACGCTTCAATACATGATTTTAACAACGACCGAACTTTATCGTTATCATCTACCAACAGAACGTGCTTATTCATTAAGTTATCCCAAAACAATACAAATGGCAAAATGGCTAAATGGTAAAAAGGTGCAAACCATCAATTTATGCGGCGCATTGTAATGGTCTTTTGGACAATTATCGAGGCGATTATGCAAATAAATTGTCATTTATCTGTATTACATCGACTAACTTATTGAATTGGCAGGCTTTTATAGATTGTAACAGGTTATTTGTACAGCTATGGTGAAAACGGGCACGCAGATCGGCGCAAAAACGGCCGCGAACGTAGGTCAAAGGCGGGTGCATACATAGCCCCGCCTCTACAACGCCACGCATATTATGCTTTGGCTTTTGCTTTTGCTTTAGTTTTTGCGGCTGATTTGTCTTCTACTTTTACAGTCGCGGCAACTGGTGCCTCAGCAGCTTTGTCATCCGCTTTGACAGCTGGTTTTTCACCGGCTTCTTGTTCGGCCAATCTTTGTTCGGCCAGCGTTGTGACAATTGATGTTAAGGCATCAACCTTGCTGGTCAATTCATCAATTTGCTGTTCTGAAACGCTTTGGTTTAAGCCCAGCTTTTCACGCACTTCATCGACTTTGCGCTCAAATACGTTTTGCTCTTTGATTTTGCTATCAATAGTGGTCTGAATTTCAGTCCCTTTGCTGACCAAATCATTAAACAGTTGATTAGATTCTTCATAAGCTTTATCCAGCTTTTGGGTCAGTGTTTCTGAGCTACGGCCATAAGCACCGAGTCCGGCCAGCCACACGTTACGGGCAAATTTATTTACTTTATCGGTTGTCGCCATTTTGGTTCTCCATTGTCTTTAATACGTCTTTGGGTGCTTTTTTACTAAATGCTAAAGCAGCTTACTTCTGCAACATCAACGTTATTTAGCTAATTTGGCAACGATATCAGTCAAATCATCAATTTTTTGTGATAATGCTTCAATCTTGTTAGTTTCTTCTGTTTTATCCAGACCCAACTTCTTGCGAACTTCAGCAACACGTTGATCAACAGCGGTTTTTTCTTTAATCTTGTCTTTGGCTTGGCCTTCAAGCACTTCGCCTTTAGCTACCAATTCATTGAATACGCGGTTAGAATCGGCATTTACTTTTTCGTATTGACCCTGCACACTATCAATGCTTTTGCCATAAGCGCCTAATCCGGCCAACCAGATTTTACGCGCGACATCTTCTGCAACATCAAATTTTTCTTTAATCATTTCAATCTTAGACATTTGGCTTATCTCCACAGCAATTAACTAATTTATCGTAAATTTCGAAGCTAAGTTTACAAACCTTAATTAGAAAGAGCATCCTAGAAAATAGAGAATAACAAAATCAAACCCGGCTATGCTTATTCACCACATTTAGAGCAAGCATTCTAAAAACTTGTGGTACAGTGCCCGCCCATATTTATTGAGAATTTATTTGGCAATCGATTTAAAAATAAATGATTGTTATCCAACTTATGTAAATTCCACCATATTCAAGCTATATTCTAAAGCTGGTCTAAACAGTTAGGTTGCCAGTTATCGTTTGGCTATAGTCTGGTTTAGTTTACATAAAAGAAAAAATGCGTAAAAAGTGCGTAACAACAACGTAAAAACAAAGAGGTGTTTCATGGGTTACTTCGTCACCGGCGGAACCGGGTTTATCGGCAAGTTTTTAATCAAAAAATTATTACAGCGGGGCGGTGATATCCATGTCCTAGTCAGAGAACAGTCACTGGATAAATTAGCCCAATTACAGGCCGTCTACGGCACTGGCGAAGGCGAAAAAGGCACGCGGATCAAAGCCGTTGTCGGTGATATCACCCAACCAAATTTGGGCCTTGATGATGCACAAATCAGTGCATTACAGGGCAAAGTCGATCACTTTTATCATCTGGCGGCGATTTATGATTTGTCAGCCCCAGCAGAAGCACAGCAACAAGCCAATATCGAAGGCACCAAAAATGCCATCGGCTGTGCCACCGCCATTAAAGCGGGTTGCTTTGATATGGTCAGCTCTATCGCCGCTGCCGGTTTGTATAAAGGCGTGTTCAGAGAAGATATGTTTGACGAAGCCCGTGGCCTGAAAAACCCCTACTTCAATACCAAACACCACGCCGAACGCTTAGTTCGTGAAGAATGTACTATCCCTTATCGCATCTACCGCCCAGGCATGGTGGTCGGTCATTCCAAAACCGGCGAAATCGATAAAATCGACGGCCCTTATTACTTCTTCAAGATGATCCAAAAATTCCGCAAGAAATTGCCACCTTGGATGCCGACCATTGGCCTTGAAGGCGGTTACATGAATATAGTGCCGGTAGATTACGTGGTTAACGCCATGGATCATATCAGTCACAAAGCAGGACTTGACGGTCAATGTTTCCACCTGACCGACCCTAAAGCCCATCGCATCGGTGAAGTATTGAATATTTTTGCCGACGCTGGTCACGCCCCTAAAATGGCGTTACGTATCAATACCAAGATGTTCGGTTTTATTCCCGCTTATATCCGTAACATGGTGTTGTCTTTGCCGCCAATTTTACGCATTAAAAAAGTCATTCTTAACGATTTGAAAATACCCGGCGAAGTACTCGAATTCATCGACTATCCTACCCAATTTGATAACCGTGAAACCGTCAAGGCATTGGCTGATTCAAATATTAAAGTGCCGCGTCTGACCGAATACGCCGCCCCATTATGGGATTTTTGGGAGCGTAACCTCGATCCGGAGTTGTTTATTGATAAAACGCTCGGCGGCTCAGTCAAAAACAAGTTTGTGTTGATCACTGGTGCCACCTCAGGTATCGGCTTGGCGACAGCCTTAAGATTGGCTAAGACTCAAGCTAAATTGATTCTGGTTGCCCGCAAAGAAGAAGGGTTGATTGAAACCAAACAATTGGTCGAAGATTTAGGCGGCACCGCATTTACTTATGCGGTTGATTTATCCAGCAATGAATCTTGCGATGGTTTGGTCAAAACCGTACTTGAAAATCATGGCCCGATTGACATTTTGCTTAATAATGCCGGTCGCTCTATTCGCCGCTCGGTAGAACACTCGGTTGACCGTTTTCACGATTACGAGCGTTGTATGCAGTTAAACTATTTTGGTTGTTTAAAGTTGATCATGGGCTTTTTGCCGGGCATGACCAAAAAACGTCGTGGTCAGATCATCAATATCTCTTCTATCGGGGTATTGACCAATGCACCAAGATTTTCGGCTTATGTCGCGTCAAAATCAGCATTGGAAGCATTTACTCGCTGCGCCGCTGCGGAATATTCAGATACTGGGGTCAGTTTTACCACTATCAATATGCCTTTGGTAAAAACCCCAATGATAGCGCCAACCAAGATTTACGATTACTTCCCGACGCTTAATCCAGACCAAGCGGTTGACCTGATTGCCAAAGCCATTATTGACCGACCTAAGCGTGTCGCAACAAGATTAGGCACGTTTATTAACGTCTTGTACGCATTGGCCCCTAAAGTCACCGAGATTTTGTTCAATTTCACCTTTAGAATGTTTAATGACTCGACTGCCGCCAAAGGCGACAAAACAGCATTAAAACAAGAAGAGATGACCAGTGAACAAATTGCGATCTCTCAGGTTATGCGAGGGATCCATCTGTAACTAGGCTTAAATTTGGCTTTGAACAGTAAACGGCGGTGGGTTTCCCACCGCTGACACAAATAAATGGAGTGAACCGACGGCAAAGTTTGCCAATTCAAGCGTTTGGACATATTATCAAAGGCAACTGCAAGTTATTACCAAGTGACTGCCAAACCATAGTGACAAAACCGTGACAAAACCAAAAAACAACGAATTAAGGGTATTTCGAGTTAATGCCGACGTTTAATAACAAGTCAAACTCTGTCAAACAAGCCCTGATTTGGGCGGTTATGGCAATCTCAGCAGTTTCCCTTATTGCTTCAGTTGCATCATCAACGATTATCGACATGCGCCGCCACAACGCCGATTTAGTCAGCCAATTAAGTACCTACTCTGACATTATCAGTTTTAGCAGTGTGGCTGGTTTAACCTTTGATGATCCTGAAACTGAACGAGAACAATTACGTTCGTTCAAAGCAGCCACTTTAATCGAAAATATCCATATCTATCGGCTTGACCCGCAAACCCGAGAGCCACAGTTTTTCTCTAGCTACAACAAATTTGGCATTCCCCCTATTCCGGTTAAGTTCGATCAAATAGAAGCGCTGCAAAACGCCACCTTTAGTGATTCTTATCTGGAAATTATCCGCCCGATCAAAGAAGACGATGTGATCCTCGGTTATGTTTACCTGCGTGCCAGTTTGGCCTCAATGCGCAGTGATATTAACGAAAAACTGCTGATCAACAGTATTATCGGTTTATCCATTTTATTGATGGCATTTTTACTGGCGTTACGAATGCAGCGTAAGATTACCCACCCGATAGAAGCCCTATTACACACCGTCCAGCGAGTATCAAAAGACAAAGACTATACGGCTAAGGTCGACAGCATCAATATCACTGAACTGGATATTCTGGCCCGGGCTTTCAATAAAATGCTCGAACGAATACAACAGCATATTTCCAAACAAGGCGCAGCTGAACAAGAAGTGCGCTTGCTTAACCAGAGTCTTGAACAAAAAGTAAATGATCGCACCCAAGCAGTAAAAGATTCCAATCAAGAGTTGCTCAATACCCTAGAGAAAATGCATCAATACCAAAACCAACTGGTCGAAACTGAAAAAATGGCATCACTAGGCCAAATGGTGGCGGGCATAGCCCATGAGGTCAACACCCCGATTGGTTTGGGCGTGACCGCATCAACGCTGATGCAGGATCGTTTGGTGGTGATCAAAGAAGCGTTTGAGGCAAAGAAATTAAGTTCACGTCAGCTGGCCAAATTTGTTGACGAAAGCGCCGAAAACCTTGGCATTATTTATCGTAACCTTAACCGGGCGGCAGAGCTTATCAGCAGTTTTAAACAAGTCGCGGTTGATCAGTCCAGCGAAGAAAGTCGCTTGTTTAATTTTGAACAGTTAATCAGTGAAATTCTGATGTCGTTGAAACCTAATTTAAAAAAGGTCCAGCATCAGGTAGTGGTTGAATGCGACTCATCAATTAACATTAAGAGTATGCCAGGCCCAATCACCCAAATATTGATTAACCTCGTGATGAACTCATTAATTCACGCCTTCAAGGGCATTGATAAAGGCACCATTACAATCACTGTTAGTCTGTCACCAAACAACTGCAACCTGACATACCGCGATAACGGTAACGGCGTGTCTGAGGAAATCAAACACCGTATTTTCGATCCATTTGTCACCACACGTCGTGGTGAAGGGGGTTCCGGGTTAGGCATGCATTTAGTGTATAACCTGGTAACACAAGCACTTAACGGCTCTATCACGATTATTAGTGAACCAAGAAAAGGAATAGAATTCAATATTGTTTTCCCTGTTGCAGCCGCAACAAACAATAGTAAAAGTAATAAAACCGTCGTATGAACAGCATCATTCAACCCTCTCACCCAATCATCCGATATTCGACCGGGTTGTTAATTTCTATGGTGCTATTTTTTGTTTTAACGTTCAGTTATTACAGCTGGGCTAGTAACAGCCTCGAAACCCAAATTCAAATCCGTGCTGCCTACATCTATAAAATGGCCAAGTTTATCAACTGGTCCATTCACCCTCAGGTGCCTTTGACCTTTTGCTTTTTGAACGACGGCTCAGCAGATAAACAAAGTTATAGTGTGACCAAGGTATTATCCGCACTCGAAACAGCTGGCAAATTAAAACTCCAGCAACGTGATATCAACATCAAAATCATCGACCACGACAAAGCCAGCCAACTGCCGGAATATCGCCTGTGCTCATTGGTTTATTTTGCCCAAGGTTATGAACCTCAATTAACCAAAACACAAATGCAACAGCTCAGCAAAACTAAATTAACTATCGGTAGTAATACTGAATTTATGCGCCAAGGTGGCCTATGTACTTTGATACTTGAAAAAGATCGCCTCAAGCTCTACATCAACCGCTCGGCATATGATGACAGCAAAGTGAGAATTCGCTCTCGGCTACTGGCGCTGGCCCGGTTTTATCCTAAATAACCGGCTATAAATAGCCCAATAAACCAACCATAACGGCCCCATTAACAACCAATTTAATTTAATCCAACAATAACCGCTTCTATCGGGCTTATTTCCTTGTTTCGTCGGCCGAACCCTCCTATAATTACGGCAACTTGTATCTTTTTTCTTACTTACCATTTACCAAAGTTGCAGCAAAGGATTTATATCGTTATGCATACCCCCGTTATATTAATCGTTGAAGATGAAGATGTTACCCGATTGAACCTTGTTAATCTTTTTCAAGCAGAAGGTTATGATGTTGTTGAGGCGATCGATGGTAATGATATGCACGAAAAGCTATCTAATGCCCAGGTCGACGTTGTGGTGATGGATATTAACTTGCCAGGCAAAAACGGCCTGATCCTCGCCCGTGAATTACGTCAAAAAGGCCCGATGGGTTTGATCTTCTTGACTGGTCGTGACAACGATGTAGACCGTATTTTAGGTCTTGAAATTGGTGCCGATGACTACATCACCAAACCGTTTAACCCCAGAGAATTAACCATTCGTGCCCGAAACCTCATTAGCCGTACTTCAAGCTTACCAGAGAGCCCGAAAACCGAAGACGGTATCATCAAATTTGATGGTTGGGAACTGGACGAAAACAGTCGTTGTCTGAGTACCCCATCCGGTGAGTCACAACGTCTACCTAAAGGCGAATACCGCGCTTTGCGTTTGATGTTAACTGATCCGGGCAAAATCTTTACCCGTGAACAATTAATCAAACACATGACCGGCCGTGAGCTACGTGACAATGACAGAACTGTCGACGTCACCATCCGTCGTATCCGTAAGCATTTTGAAGCTGACGGTGCCTCAGGTGAGATCATCAGCACCATTCATGGTGAAGGTTATCGCTTTACTGGACGAATTGAATAGACCTTTCATTTTTATGAGTTTTATAAAAAGAGCCTACGGGCTCTTTTTTTTGGGCTCTATTGGCTGGCGGTTGATGGGTGGGTGGGTGGGTTGGTGGGTTGGTGGGCAAAGCCTGTTATCTGCAAGCTGATCGACAATTGCTGATGTTACATTGTAAAACCCTTAAAATCCAATAACATGCAGACACTTAAAATCGAAAGGCAGACTATTACATTGCAAACGAGTGATCATATTGGCGCGAGAAATGTCTTTCCAGACGCCTTAGAAACGGCGGACTAAAGAACATATTGAAGATCACATTTTTCGTCTTATGGAAGGACGTAAAATAGGGCAAATGCAAATGCGCAAGCACATCGGTGTTACTCATAGCGCTGTTGGCTCATGGGTTAACGGCAACACTTTTCCGATCGCAAAAAACATTGAAATTGCCAATGAGTTTGGCATCACCAAAGCCTCACTCTATTTGTCTGACGATGAAACTTTGCAATAGGCGCTTTTATGCCCAACAGCCAGAGGATTATTTGAAGGCTCATTGGCAATGGTATCAATGGGGATTATTGACTAGTAAAAAATATTCACGAATGAATTAATAAAAGGTATACCATAATGGAAATCAGGGTTATTGTGAATAACCCTGTGTTTTTACCTTCCGGGTTAAATTCCGGGTTAAATTCCGGGTTAAAAATTAACGGAAAATATAATAAGCCACATCATTTAGCAAAACGAGATTGGTATATTGCGTTGATGATGAATAATCGTCTATGACTGTGATGGAACTAATACTAGTTTGATTATCTCCATATCTTGCGTTCATTGTCAGCCCATGAACATCATAACGATAAATATGTCTCGCACCGTAAAAGGATCTTGCGCCGTAACCTGTTGGCGAGCTTATTCCTGTGCTGTAATAACCTTGTCCATTGGTGTAGGCGGTGGCGGTAGTCTGAGTATTCCTTGTGCTTTGGAGGGTAAAATCAATGGCCGCATTAACTATCGGCTGACCATTATCGTCATAAGCATAGCCGAACAGACGTGCGCTTTTATATAGCGGGAAGTAAGTTCCTGCTCCCCAGTAGACTTTTTGTGAATAACCGGTTTGTGAGTCAGATTCAATATTAAAGGTCAGATTTTGCATCTTTTGGAATGATGAAAAGTGATAAGGCACAATAGCGTTGGCGGTTGAAGGAGACGATATACTCCAATAATAGGTGCCGGCAGCCAAGGTCAATTCTGCAGACTCGTTATTGTTCAGCACAAAAGCCGAGTTTCCGTTAGCGTAAAACAATTCGGCTTTACAGTCACTGCCAGTGATCCGGTAGTTTATGACTTTTGATTCAGATATTGTGAAACTGTGGAAATCCTTGTCACCAAGGTTATTGATAGAGCCAGTGACCGGAGTGTATGTGGGGATTGATTTGGCTTGCCAAAAGTTATCATCAGGCTCGTTATTGTCATAACCTGTTGAAGACAAGTTGCCAAAAGCATAATTTCCGGTTGTTGCCGGACCATTGGCTGAAATCATCAACAAATAATCACCTGGCTCACCAATTGCGCTAAGTTGCTCATCAGCATTGCCGGCCATATAAGAACCAGCATAATAGTTATAGTTTGTTGCGCCTGTGGGCATGCTGTATAAGGCAATATCATAATTATGATTAGCCGGGATTTGTTGCAGTAAAGTGGTTATTTTAAGAGCTGTTGACACACTAAAAACATACCATTTCTCAGGTACGGTACTGCTTAAACTATCGCTATAAACACCATCCAGTGAAATGCCATAAACTGGCGGTGCTGCGTTTGCAGTTTGCATTATTTGCGCACTATCATTTTTAGCCGATTTCTCATTGGCTTTGCCTCCTATATCCATGATTTTTCTATTATCTAAACTGATCGTAAAACCATGTTCACTGACAAGACGATTGGTTATACCTGTATCATAATTTGGTTTTATTGTTTCTGCTACCATTTCTGCCACCATAGGTGACAAAACCGATGGATTGATGACTTGTGGACCATCGACGGGTAATGCTTGAGCATAATTTAAAGCACTGCATAATAGCGCAGTACCGAGTAGTTTTTTTGTAATTGTTTTTTGCATTTTTATCTCGTTATAATGAATTTAATTTCATATCGACTTTATCTATATCTATTTAATCGATTTGAATCTTGTTAACGATATAAAATAAAAAGAAACTTCATATCGAATTCCATTAATTATCTAATAAAATTAATGAGTTAATAGATATATCATAAATATCTTAAATAACAACAAAAAAATAAAATTAATTGTCAATGATACCAAAACAATTATTTTTTGGGTGTTTATTCAGTTTCTGGGAAAATACAAGGCGCTTAACGGTCATCTCATTATTGTTTTTACAACTCCAATAATGAGTAAACAGTATGATAAAAAGGCACTAATCAAACGGGGTAACAATTGGGTTGCATTTTTATCGTAGTTCAGACAAGTTTTGTTAAATGGATAAAATATGTTTATAGTTTGGTTTGGTGGGCAACGCTTCGCTTTTGCGTAACCTTCACCCCTCATGCTTAGGGGTGTTTTCGGTCCACCCTGAACATTGGCAGCCTTCGTTATAGGTTCACGGTAAGTTCGTGGTGGGTTTATTATTGGTTCATGCTAGGTTCGTGGTAAACGAAGATAAACCTTACCCTTGCTCAAGCATCCATTGTGCAACTTGTGGAAAATGGTCGCTCACAGCGGCTGGTGCTGTAAGCATATTGATATGGTCATAATCATGGTGATAACCGTTGGATTTGGCCAACAGGGTGTATTTGGCGTCTTGGTGAGCGGCTTCGTCCATAAACAGTTCCACGTCTTTAGGGTGACCTAAAGCTTTATCACTTATCGCAGCAATAAACCAAGTCGGTGGCCATTCAACCGTTTGGCAAGCTTGGAGATAATCAAAACCATCGTCAGTGTCAATCCAGTCAGCGGCTCTTTTTGCCCACTGCATACTTTGTAAATGGGATTTAATGGTTTCATTATCTGAACCAAGGCCGACTTTTCGGGCAGGTAAAAAACCATAATATTTGGCTATCAATGGCGATAATCGCTGCCACATCACACTCATTTTGAACAATGCTTCAGGGTTAATCGCGGTGACTCGTCTTTTGCTACCAAAATAAACTTGTGAACGAACCTTCGGCAGATATTGCGGCAGACGCGCCAACATACTGGTTAACAACACCCCACCCCAAGAATGGGCTATCAGATGCATCGGTTGTGAGTTTTGGCCATAGACAAAATCGATAAACAAAGGTAAATCCGTGGTGATCGCTTCTGTTTGTCCATAAGTGTCATTAGGTTGAATAGTTGGAATACAGCTGCCTCGTCCGCGTAAATCAATGACATACACATCAAAACCTTGCTCAGCCAGATAACAGCCCAATCCTTTGCCTTTTTTATTGTAAAAAATCAGTCCGTTTTCGATAGCGCCATGAACCATCAGCACAGGTTGTGAATGTGATGGTGTTGAGGCAAAAATATGGCGAACATGTAACTTATGAGTGTGATCCTCAATGTACAACGACTTTTGTCGAATTGGATTGCTCATTTTGCCGCATCTAATAAATATAACAACTGCATCAAACTACCTTGGTTTACGGCCACTTTAGCTTGTTGGCGCACCATCGGTTTAGCATGAAAGGCTACGCCCAACGCCGCTTTGCCGAGCATTTTCAAATCATTGGCTCCGTCACCAATCGCCACAGTTTGAGATAAAGCAATGTTATATTGTTCAGCGAGCAACCCGACGACATCAGCCTTGGTATCAGCATCAACAATATCACCCAGCACTTGGCCGGTCAGTTTGCCGTCGACAATTTCCAGCTGATTAGCATAGGTCGCACTAAGTCCCAACATTCGCTGTAATTGTTCAGTAAAATAAGTGAACCCGCCCGAAGCAATAGCGACTTTCCAACCATTAGCCTGCAAATAAGCCACCAGCGGCTCCAATCCCGGCATCAATGGCATAGTGTCTGCTACCGCCGCTAAAATGCCCTCATCAGCTCCTGTCAATGCCGCCACTCGCTGCCGCAAACTTTGACTGAAATCCAATTCACCTAGCATCGCCTGTCGAGTTACTACCGACACTTGCTCGCCGACGCCAGCCAAAACAGCAATTTCATCAATACATTCAATCTCAATCGCGGTTGAATCCATATCCATCAACAACAATCCGGGTTGCGCCAAACTCGGCGGTTGATCAACTATTGCCAGTTCAATCTCCAACTGCTCGGCTAACGCATCAATCGCTAACAGTTTAATCTCTGCAACAGTGAACCCAGCAAAAACCGCAGCCGCAGCCATAGTCGTCAACGGCTGATGTTGATTTAGACTTATTGGTGAGGCAGATAAAGCGCATAAGGTCGTCAATAAAGTATGCAGGGTATCGGCAGACAAGTTGCCGCCAAAAGCAATCAGCCGACAACCGCTCAGCAGTTGACTATCAGTTCGGCAATAACTCAGCTGCTGATCATCAAGGCGGAAAAACAGCGATTGTGGTGTCGATACCAGGGGTAGTTGAGTTAACGCTAAAACATCTGCAACAGCAGGTAAAGTCAGAGGGCTATAAGAGTCAGGCACGGTTTTTAATTCGATTGGAGAAAAATAGTGCGATGATTCTACCCTATAGGGGATATAGCCGTCTATAAGTCTTCTTGACCCACCACTTTATTACGGCCAGTATTCTTCGCCTTATACAAGGCTTTATCGGCTCGCTCGACAATCGACAGGCCATTGTCTTTTTCATTCATCAGTGCCACACCGATAGAAATAGCCACGTATCCCATATTGGTTTTACCGTGATTAGTCGCCAGTTTTTTCTCACCGATTTTTTTACGTACGTGTTCAGCCACTGCCAAACCGCCTTCATAATCAGTATCAGGCAATAAAATCACAAACTCTTCACCACCAAAGCGAGCGACAAAATCATCGCCCTTAATCGCATTGGTTAACGCACTGGCGACATAAATTAACACCTTATCGCCGACAGAATGGCCATAGGTATCATTAAATATTTTAAAATGATCGATGTCTAAAATCAGCAAGCAGCAATGACGAGGGCTGTTCTCATATTGGTATAAAATATCATTGAGGGTATCATCAAATGCCCGGCGGTTAGCAATGCCTGTTAGCGGATCAGTCAATGCCACCTGATTGAGTGTTGCCATACCTTGTTTTAAGCTTTCAACCTTCTCACCCATTTTCGCCAGCGATTCTTTCATGGTATTGTTGGACTCGTTTACTTTTTCGGTTTCTTCAAGCAAATCGGCCACTAGCGTACTGAGAGTTTCAATGTTGGGATGATCAGACAGGATGGTTTGAAAATGTTCCAGTTCACCAGAAAAGTGGCTGGTACCCGAGTGCATACTCTCGATTTTATCAATCAGGCTACGCACCAGTAACTCGGTATCTTTATGGGTATGTTCCATCACCTCACAGTTTTGTGGGGCAATGTACTCCATATATAGTTGATGATTTAAAGTCGGAGAAAAGGGATTGTCACGGCTGATCAGTTCATCAATTTGGGCATTAAGTTTGAGGATCGAACCTTGTGAATATTCATACCACACCGCGTAGTTTTCTGGCGTCGGTGGAATATCCAAATGGGTCATTTTAGGCAATGCATCTTTAAGGATATTGATTGACTGCAATAAATCTTGTTCACTGCCTTGATCTTTAGTTTGTCTGTCGACCACCGAACACCCTCTCATACAATTTTTCAATAAGTTTATAACATTATTAAAACATTTTATCACTGTCTATTTGTTCACAAACAACGACATCGACTGATACTTTAAAAGCTTAGATATAAAAGGTCAAATGATCTATTACTATCCTCTAACTAGCACAAAATTAAGTTTACTCAACCCCGGCTTTTGCCTATGATTGAGCGATGAAACAATCCGAATCAAAAACATTGCCAGTCTCTTTATCTAGCCCTTTACCTGTTTTTAGGCGTTTATCGCAAGTTATTATTTCTATTGCCTTATTAGTCACCGTGCTTAACATGTGGATCACCACCAGCAATAACGTCAGTGAGGCTCAATCACACACCTTGTCAGATTTAACCCGACAACTCACTCAACAAAGCAGTTTGGTTGCGGTACGTCTTATAGAGAAAAAACAATGGCCACAACTCACCCTGATGCTCAATGATTTACTCGCCAACCGTTACATCGAACAAGCAGTGATCTACGACAATAATGGCAAAATACTAGCGCAATCTGACGGTGCTCTAAGCGTCCATCAAACCCACCTCAACAACCTCAAAGCCACCCGACATGAAGCGCTGATTGATGCAGTGGTCGGCGCAGATAAAAAGAATACCCTGACAACCGAAAAACCAGCAGCAGCGGTCAACGAGCCCAGCACCGTTTATATCACCGCGCTCAAAGATAAAGCGACTAAGCACTCAATCATTGGTTACTTACGGATCAATTACCACCGTCATGCGGTATTGAAAAAACCACAGGAAGTTCACAAAAGTAGTATGAATGATATTTTGTTAATGATGATTTTATCTGGGGTAATTGGTTTTATGCTAACCCGAGGGTTTTCTCGCTTTAGCCGACTGTCGCTGAAAAACCCAACTTAACAATTAAAGATTAAAGATTAAGAACTAAAGTTTAAGAATTAAGCGTAAACAAGGCTACAGACGTTGCCAATAATTGCTGCTCTATCTCTGACGGTGATTCATTTCTCAAAAGGGTCAATACCGCAAACACCTCACCGATATACTCCGGGCTATTACGCTCACCTTGACGGCCATAAATCGGCATATCCGGCGCGTCAGTTTCAAGCACCAACGCATCCAACGGCACCTTGCTGATCACCTCGCGAGTTTTCATCGCCCGGTCATAAGTAATAGTACCGCCAATACCCAACTTAAAACCCAGCTCAATATATTGCATGGCTTGCTGATAACTGCCAGAAAACGCATGAATAACCCCGCCCTGAGGCAAGCGGCTTTTTCTCAGCGCACGTAAAATCAGGTCATGGCTTTTACGCTGATGTAAAATGACAGGCAACTCAAACTGTTTAGCTAATGACAGTTGTGCTTCAAAGAAGTAATGCTGACGCTCTCGTTGTTCATCATTACCAGCCACCACAAAATCCAGTCCACACTCACCAACCGCCACGATGTTATTGCGATGAGTTTCAATCAATACCGCTAGTTGGTCGAGATCAGGTTTTTGCGTTTGCTCAAGGAAGCACGGGTGAATACCCAAGGCCGGATAAATCATCGCATGGTTAGCCGCCAAGTCCAGCACCGCCGACCAATTATCAGCAGATACACCGGGCACCACAGCAGCCACGATACCCTTGTTAATCAGGCGACTAATTAAAGCCGCCCGGTCTGCATCAAAACAGCTAAAATCCAAGTGGCAATGGGTATCGATAAATTTCATGGGTGAGTCTCGCCTACGGTGCCAGCCGTTCAACCTGCCACTGTGCAGAGCTGTCATCCAGCGTATACATAAAGCGATCGTGCAAACGAGATTCGCCGCCTTGCCAGAATTCAACCTGATGGGGCTTAATTAAATAACCGCCCCAAAACGACGGTAACGGCACCTCACCTTTAGTGAACTTATGTTTCATCTCACCAAATTTTTGCATCAATACCTGACGTGACGACACCGGTCGACTTTGCTCTGACGCCCATGCCGCCAACTGGCTCTCTTTTGGACGAGACAGAAAGTACTTCATCACGGTGCTCGACGGCAGCTTTTCAGCGGTGCCATAAACAATCACCTGACGCTCAATCGAATGCCAAGGAAAGTGCAAACACACTTTGGCGTTTTGACTGATTTCCTCAGCCTTGCGACTGCCGAGGTTAGTGTAAAACACAAATCCCTCGTCACTGACATCTTTAAGCAACACAATCCGCTGTGATGGCTGTCCGCTGGCATCGACTGTCGCCACACACATCGCCGTTGGATCTTTGATTTCAATATCAACCGCTTCGCGTAACCACTTCTCAAATTGGACAAATGGAGAGCTTTCCAGCGACTCAGGTGTCAACTCCCCCAGCGAATACTCTCTTCTGACATCTTCTAATTTCACTACATCTTATCCATTACATCGATACCCAACACATCCAGCCCGGTCGCCATGGTTCTGCTCACCAGCTGACATAATTTAAGTCGACTGTTACGCGTCGCCTCGTCAATACCTTCTTTGAGAATCGGACAAGCTTCATAAAAACTCATGTACAAGCTCGCCACTTCATATAAGTAACTACACAACACATGCGGCGTACATTCTGCGACCATCAAATCTAACACTTCTTCAAACTGCAACAGCTTGATAGCTAACGCTTTTTCAGCATCGGCATCAATGCTGATAGTGCCAGTCAACTGATCAACCGCCAAATCAGCTTTACGGAAAATACTGCTGACCCGAGTATAGGCATACTGCAAATAAGGCGCTGTTGCGCCATCAAAGCTCAGCATACTGTCCCAACTGAAAATGTAATCGCTGGTACGGCTTTTCGACAGGTCGGCAAACTTCACCGCCCCCATGCCCAACTTAAGCGCAATTTGTTTGCGCTCTGCGTCAGTTAAATCATTTTCACGCGCGTTAACCAGTGTTTCTGCCCGCTCAACTGCTTCGTCCAGCAACTCGACCAACTTAACAGTACCACCAGTACGAGTTTTAAATGGTTTGCCATCAGCCCCCATCATCATACCGAATGGACAATGCTGATAAGCGGTTTCTTCACGCAAGAAACCACCTTTACGGGCAGCGAACTGAACTTGTTTGAAGTGTAATGCCTGACGAGCGTCAGTAAAGATGATGATGCGATCGGCTTTTAAAGTGAATGAACGATGACGACACGCCGCCAAATCGGTGGTGGAATAAAGATAACCGCCACCGGATTTTTGCACGATAAACACCGATGGATTGCCTTTTTTATCGGCCAATTCATCAAGGAAAACCACTTGAGCGCCCTGATCTTCAACTGCCAGAGACTGCGCTTTTAATTCACTGATGACATTGGCTAAATCATGGTTATAAGCACTTTCACCCATGATGTCATCACGACCTAATGTCACATTAAGACGTTGATAAATCTCTTCACTATGAGTGATTGAAATATCAATAAACTGTTGCCACAGCATCGTACAAGCTTCATCACCACCTTGTAATCTGACCACATATTCACGAGCACGGTCAGCAAAACCGGCTTCATCGTCAAAACGTTTTTTCGCTTCACGATAGAAATTTTCTAAATCCGCCAGCGCGGTTTCAGCAATTTCATTAGCAGCCAAACGATCACTTAAATGCGCCAACAACATACCAAACTGCGTACCCCAGTCACCCATGTGATTTTGACGAATCACCTTGTCACCACGAAACTCCAATGCCCGTACCACCGCATCACCAATAATAGTGGAGCGCAAATGACCGACGTGCATTTCTTTAGCTAGGTTCGGTGCAGAATAATCCACCACTACCGTTTGCGGCTTGGCATGTTCGCTAACCGCCAGTTTTGCATCAGCAAAAGCGTTTTCAAGTTGGCTCGCCAACCATTGCGGCTTAAGATGAATATTAATAAAACCGGGTCCCGCCAATTCGACTTTTTCAGCCAAATCATCCACCTCAAGGCAATCAATCAGTTTTTGCCCCAATTCACGCGGATTGGTTTTTAATTTCTTGGCCGCGCCCATGGCAGCATTGATTTGGTAATCGCCAAAATTGGCGCGAGTGCTCGGCGTCAACGCCGGGTTAGTGTCAGCAGGCAAACCTGCTTTAATAATTGCATCGGTGGCTCTTTGCGCCAAAATTGTTCTGATATTCATGCTTAAATTTTGCTCTGCTTTTAATTGTTCATTGTTCGTAACTGTTCAGCTTGTGGATAACTCATGGTAGGAGGGGCGTCCCGCCGCGATAAATGGCGCAGCCATTTCAAAAACCTTTGCACCGAGGCGTCTGACCGCTTGGTACAAATCGCGCCGAGACGGCCCTCCTACATTGTTAATTATAAATCACTGTTCACGGGTCTGGTGGAAAGCCACATCAGGATAACGTTCCATATTCAAGTTCAAATTGACCATGGTAGGGGCAATATAAGTCAGGTTGTCACCACCATCGAGCGCCAAATTGACACTACATTTACGCTGAAACTCATCCATTTTCTTGTCATCTTCGCAATACACCCAACGGGCCGTAGCCACATTAATCGGTTCGTAAAGGGCATCACAGTTATATTCAGCTTTCAAGCGATGCACCACCACATCAAACTGGAGCATTCCGACAGCCCCAACAATCAGGTCATTACTATCGAGCGGTCTGAACACCTGAACAGCACCCTCTTCTGAGAGCTGCACCAGACCTTTGAGCAACTGCTTCTGTTTTAGTGGATCTCTCAAACGAATACGACGGAAAAGCTCCGGGGCAAAGTTAGGAATACCGCTAAAACGAATATTCTCACCACCAGAGAACGAATCACCGATTTGAATGGTACCGTGGTTATGCAAGCCGATAATATCACCCGCATAGGCTTCTTCGACATTTGCCCGATCACCAGCCATAAAGGTCACGGCATCAGAAATACGGATATCTTTATTGATCCGCACATGACGCATTTTCATGCCTTTTTCATATTTACCCGAACACACCCGCATAAAAGCAATTCTGTCGCGATGCTTCGGATCCATATTGGCCTGAATTTTAAATACAAAACCACTAAACTTGCTTTCGTCAGCGATAATAGTGCGCTGCTCAGCCTCTCGTGGCAAAGGTTTCGGTGCCCACTCGACGATACTATCAAGTACATGATCAACACCAAAGTTACCTAGTGCCGTACCAAAACACACTGGAGTCAATTTACCTGCCAAAAACAAATCCAAATCGAACTCATGAGATGCACCTTGCACCAGCTCCATTTCTTCACGCAGCAGCTCAGCATAATCCCCCAGATGAGTATCCACTTCAGGATTATCCAGCCCTTTAATCACTATGCTGTCTTGGATCGTATGACCTTGACTTTGTTGATAAAGGATAACCTCATCACGCAGGATATGATAAACCCCTTTGAATTCTTTACCACTGCCAATCGGCCAACTAATTGGCGCACAAGCAATGTCTAAAACCTCCTCCACTTCGTCGAGCAGTTCAATTGGATCGCGAATATCCCGATCCAGTTTGTTCATAAAAGTAACGATTGGGGTATCGCGTAATCGGGTCACTTCCATCAATTTAATAGTTCGTGCTTCAACGCCTTTGGCGCTATCGATGACCATCAAACAAGAATCAACAGCGGTGAGAGTACGATAAGTATCTTCGGAGAAATCTTCATGACCTGGGGTGTCGAGCAGATTAACGAGGCAGTCACGATAAGGAAATTGCATTACTGAGGTGGTAACGGAGATACCCCGTTCTTTTTCCATTTCCATCCAATCGGATTTGGCATGTTGACCGGATTTTTTGCCTTTAACCGTTCCGGCTTTTTGTAATGCCTGACCAAACAACAGCACCTTTTCGGTGATGGTGGTTTTACCGGCATCGGGGTGAGAAATAATCGCAAACGTGCGTCTTATATCCACCGCTTTACTAAACTGAGTGTCTGACATTTATTAACTCTTTGCTCATTCTTTGAAGGGTTAAAGATCGCCTGAAAGCCGCTTTATCATGACTGTTAATGACTGAGAAGTCAGACCTGCGGTCAGGCCAAAATTTGAATGCGCGGATTATAGCAAAGTTATCAGATTATCGTTATAGGGTTTTGCGCTTTTCAGCGGCTTTCAGCAGGGAAAAAAGAAATTAAAGAAGGAGGGATAAATCTACTTAGCTAAGCGTGAGCACCAGTTAAAATGTCGAACCATCACGATTAAACGTCACCTATATCGCTTCTATATCGCTTCTATATCGCTTCTATATCGCTTCTATATCGCTTAGTGACTCGCTCATAAACAATATTAGCTATCAGAAGTTACCAGATTTTTTTATCATTTAACATAATCACTCACCCGTCTACTGTTTGATTTAATATTGAGATTTAAGCGTTATTCGACAAGTTGTCATCTTGTTTTAAGTTATTAAAATCACTTTCACTGACCACATCTTTAGCTAAATCAGGAGCCGCTTCAATGGCTTTATCCAAAAACCTCATGGCACTGCCTGTCTGATTGAGCAAACTGTAATAACACGCCATATTATAATAAGCATAACCCTGACTACGCTTATCCGCAGCATAATCAACCGTCTTGTTCAACATAATAATAGCATCCTCATATTGCTCAATACTCTTAAGACCCAGCCCTTGTATGTAAGTATTGCGATACAATTGCTCCTTTAAAGTCTGCTTTAGTTCATTTCTTAAATCTGTATATTCAGGTCGACTAATATGTTCCAAATGTGTTTTTAGTTTCATTTCCTGCGCTTTTAAGGAATCTATACTGGCACTTATCTCATTTTTAAACGCTTCTTCATTGCCACCTTTTTCATGATCAGCCCTTAAACTCATGATCAAAAAGTGATGCCTGACGATAGCACCCTCAGCATTAAGCAAGATGGCGATATCTAAATCTATGGCATTACTCAGCCTCTCAATTTTCTGCCATCACAGCATGGTTTACCAGTAGTGTGTTAATTTGACTGACATAGTGGATTATTTTTCTCTTACCTCACAAAGAAAGCTACCATCGCACATAAAATATAGATTATGAACACAGGTTTATCACAATAAAACACATTAGGGATATGCTAATGACATTCAATAATCAACATAGACAGAAGAGAACGCGCTACCAAGTTAACCACGCTCTTTGCTATAGCAACAAACAACAGGCAAAAAAAGGACCGGGCGAAAAACACCCGGCCAACTCGTCGTAGTAAACAGATTGTTCTATCAGTTAAGCAGCGCTCGTTGTAAATCACCAATAGTTTGCGCTACCGTTAAGGCTTTTTTTATCCGGCTGGTCAATTCGGCCAAATAATAAGGTTTGGCAATATAATCACTGGCACCGACATCAAATCCTCTTTCGATATCAGCACCGAACTGATTGCTGGTTACAAAGATAATCGGCAAATACTCAAACTCCGGCTGACTACGCAAAGCCTGGCATACTTGATAACCGCCCATTCGCGGCATATCAACATCCAGTAATACCAAATTAACCTTATGTTGCTGACACAACCTAATACCTTCACTACCGCTATAAGCGGCTAACAACTGATATCGCTCAGATAATACGGCTTCAATCAACTCCTGATTGGCCATATCATCATCAATAATAAGTATCACTGGCTTATCATTCATCCCTCTATACCCCAACTAAAACACTGTGACCGGATGCTTACAAAAAACACATTAAAACCGTTATTCTTTAATCACTTTTAACAAATTAACCATCGCGTCATATTTTGCCGCTGGTAGCTCTTCAATCAACTCAACCAATTCCTGACGGGACAAACGAGCAGCAACATCATATTGGGTATCTTTGGTGATCACTCTGACGTCATACCCGGTCACTAAAGACCACTTGGCCATGTGAAAACAATAAATACCAACTTCGCCACTCTCTAGACTTTTATAGGTACTTCTGGGAATTTCCATTGCATCGGCAATTTGTTGTTGGGTTAAGCTTAATTGACGTCTTGCCTTTCTCATGTTTAAGGCGACTTGCCTGTAATAAACTGCCGCTTCATCATTAACTTGTTTATTGTTTTTACCCAGTTCTGGTTGATATCCATCAACGGATGTTTCTGTTACATTACCGCTGCGTTTTGCATTACTTTTTACATTTGTTTTCGTGTTATTCTTTTTATCATTATTTACACTAGTATTTACATTGGTCACTATTACATCCTAAATCAAGCCATTCCAAAAAATCTTGTCGGTGAATTACTCTTCCCTAAATTGAGTATACAATAACCGCCCTTCCTGCAAACTCCAGATACTAAATATAGAGACCCTGCCAACAAAAAGCGAGTATACTTATAGCAACGGGTGACAGCGTAACCAAATTCATTTAATTTTGGTTAAGAGAACGTTGAATTTATGCATTTGCTGAATAATTAACCTTGACATTTTTTCCTTATAACAATAAAAATCAAACACCTACGACGCTTTTTCGATAAAACAAACATAGTAATCACAGCGACTTCAATCATCATATAGGTTGTTTATGCTGAACCTTGAATGTAAAGCCATTATTGTGCGGTCAATTAGTCATCGAATATTCGTCATGTTAACCCCCAACAAGGAAACTCAGCTCATTATGAATCAACCTTTGACAAAAACAGTCCCCACAGCAACCCGTATCTTACTCGTTTTGGTTGCTTTATCACTACTTTTAATCGGCATCAGTACTTACCTTACCGGTTCCCATCGCTCAATTAATTTTACTGCTGAATTTTACCGCTTAAACCAGCTCGTCAGTGAGTCAACATTGGTCATTTTTGCGACAATTGGCTTTTTATCGGCCGCTGCTTTAACGCTGCTAGCCATAGTCAAAAGGTCATTTATTATTCTCTGCGGTAGCTTATTGGTCATGATAAGTCTGTTACCCCTAGGTACCTTATTGAGTCAAGCGGTGTGGATTGAACAGCTCGGTGGTTTTCCCGCGATAGGTTCAGGTCAAGGGATCATCAAGTATTTTGCACTGTTTTCAATCGCCATTTATTTGATAAACAGCGCAATAAAACCAGCCAAATTGTCAACCAATCAACTTATCTGGCTTAATTTTTTCCCGGTTGCACTGGTTTATCTGTGGATTGGCGGGATGAAATTTACCTTAATTGAAGCGCAAGGTATCGAGGATTTGGTGGCTAGCTCCCCGTTGATGGGCTGGCTCTATAACTACTTTGACCTGCAAATGACGTCAAATTTGATTGGTATGTATGACTTAATGATCACTTTGCTTTTGGCCCTGAGTCTGGCAACAAAACGTTATATCAATCAAGCATTGTTACTGGCAAGCAGTGTATTTATTGTTACTCAAACGTTTTTATTTTCCTGGCCCGATGCACTGTCAACCGACACCTTACTCAGTGGCGGTGGTCAATTTATCATTAAAGATATCTGGTTTATCGCTAACTTATTAATCATTCACCAACTGACTAATCCGGTAACAGAACCAACACTATAATTAAAGGTTAAAAAACCGATCTGACATAGGGCAAAAACAACGCCAAAGCGCCCCATTATCGATTAATTTTTTGCTCAATCAAACAGCCATATCAAACCACAAAACCTCTGCCATCTTCTCTAAAACCCTGAATAAATTCAATAACTTTGCAGATAAAAAGCGCTAAATAAGCAAACTATGCTTGAGCATCATTTTGCCCGCTTTGTTAATAAATAAAAAAAAACTGCTAATTAAGTAACAACTTTTAAAAATATAGTCTAGGCTTTTTTATAACGTTTCTGGGACATTCATAAATAGGTATATTACCCAAAATCGTTGAAACAAATACAAGTGCAAAAACAATACTGATATAAAAAAAACAGGGTAATACAACTTGTGAATAGACTTGATTTAAAGCAATTGAATCATCACACCAAGGCGAAGTTTGTCAATGCCCGACTATCTATTTCCAACCTATTTCCAACCTATATTCAATGATTGGAAAATGGCAAAGGGGGCAAATGAATGAGTGTGAATGAGAACATCGAAGTCCGTGTTCGAGGCACCGTACAAGGGGTCGGTTTTCGACCCACCGTATGGCGACTAGCACATGATAATGATTTAGTAGGCGAGGTCCATAATGATACCGATGGCGTACTAATCAGACTCTCTGGCGAAAAAACCAAACTCTCCAACTTTTTAACCGACCTTACCGAGCAGGCTCCCCCATTATCAAAAATCGACAGCGTTGACGTTCACCCGATCAGCGCCAAGTGGAGCTACGACGCGTTTAGCATCAGCCATTCTGACAACAACAGTGGCCTAACCGAGGTCACTGCCGACGCTGCAACTTGCCCGGAATGCCTCAAAGAAATCTTTAACCCTGACGAACGTCGCTACCAATATCCGTTCACCAACTGCACCCATTGTGGCCCACGGCTCACCATAGTACAGGGCATTCCATATGACCGGGTGCAAACCACCATGTCAAACTTTCCAATGTGCAGCCAGTGTCAGCAAGAATACAAAAACCCAGCAGATCGCCGCTTTCACGCCCAGCCCATCGCCTGTCATAAATGCGGTCCAAGGGTGTATGTTGAAGCACCCAATCATCGAGATTTTGAGCCTCCGGTAAATCACGACAACAGCAAACGCTGCGACGATCACAAACTCTCTGTAGATAAATTAGCTCAGGTTCAACGCTGTCTTGAAGAAGGTTTGATAGTGGCTATTCGCGGCATCGGCGGCTTCCACCTCAGTTGTGATGCCAGCAATAATGACGCTGTTGCCCGGCTCCGAGAGCGTAAACATCGCTACGCTAAACCCTTTGCCTTGATGACCCATGATACCGAAATCATTGCGCAGTATTGTCATGTCTCAGCAGTCGAAAGCCAACAGCTAGCCAGCCCACAAGCGCCGATTGTACTGTTAAATCGACAATCATCCGCTCAGGGAGAAGCGTTAATCTGAGCACATTTCGCCAGGTACTAATTTATATGGCTTCATGTTGCCCTACACCCCTTTGCATTGGCTAGTCGCCAAAGCATTTGGCAAACCACTAGTGATGACCAGCGGTAACTTATCTCAACAACCACAAATCACCGACAACGATGAAGCGATTGAAAAACTGGCTGACATTGCCGATGTGATCTTGTATCACGACCGTGATATCGCCAACCGTATTGACGATTCTGTGGTTCGTATCATGGCTGATAAACCCCGGCTGTTACGCCGTGCCCGGGGTTATGCGCCGCGCTCCATCCATTTGCCCAAAGGTTTTGAAGACAGCCCAGAGTTACTCGCTTATGGCGCAGAATTAAAATCAACATTCTGTCTGCTCAAACAAGGCTCAGCGATTGTCTCGCAACATCAAGGCGACCTTGAAGACTTGATGACCTATGACGATTACGAAAAAAATCTCGATTTATATACCCGCTTATTCGATCATCACCCCACTGTATTTGTCGCTGACAAACACCCAGAATATCTGTCAACCAAGCTGGCCAACACAGATATGGCGCAAAAACTCAACAACGACGAACCTGCCACCTTGATTCAGGTGCAGCATCACCATGCGCATATCGCCAGCTGCTTGGCAGAAAACCAAATTCCGCTGGACGACGACAAAGTATTGGGCTTAGCCATTGATGGCTTAGGTTTTGGCGAAGACGGCACCATTTGGGGTGGCGAATTTTTGCTGGCTGACTATTCCGAGGCTAAACGGGTCGCCCGTTTCAAACCTATTGCAATGATTGGCGGCGCACAGGCAATTCGAATGCCATGGCGCAATACCTACGCCCACATTCTTAACACCATGACGTGGGATGAGTACCAAGCAAATTATGCAGGTACTGAGCTGGCCGAATTTTTTACCAATCAGCCTTTATCCATCATCAATAGAATGATCGAAGAAGGCGTCAACGTACCATTAGCCAGCTCTTGTGGTCGCTTATTTGATGCGGTCACCGCTGCCGTAGGCATTTGCCGCGAACAAGCCAGATTTGAAGGACAAGGGGCGATTGAGTTTGAAACCTTGGTCGATATGACCAGCTCAGACATCGACCAACCTTATCCTTTTGCCATTGATGACGAAACAACCACAGCTGGTGAGCAAATACTCACTATCAATTCAGCGCCGATGTGGCATAGCTTGCTGCAAGATTTAGCGCAAAACGTGGCCACCACCACCATCGCCAACCGCTTTCATGCCGGATTAATTAACATCATAACAACCCTGCTAGTGCGCTTACTTGATCAGCATTCGCTTAATCGGGTGGCATTATCTGGTGGTTGTATGCAAAACAAATTTTTATTAGAAGGGATCACTACCGGGCTGCAAAGCCGGGGCATCGAATGTTTGAGTCATTCACAAGTACCGTCAAATGACGGTGGGATTTCTTTGGGTCAAGCCGCTATTGGTGCTGCTCGTATCCTGAGAAAACAAAGCTGACCATAACCTTAGTGTTAAAGGTTGGCAAAACCATTAAAAAAAAACCGTCTGCATTTTTTCGCAGTAGCAGACACACAAATAACGACACAGGAGCTTATTATGTGTTTAGGTATTCCAGGAAAAATAGTTAGTATCACCAATCATGAAAAGCAATTGGCCATGGTTGACGTTGGCGGTATACAGCGTGAAGTTAATCTCAGCTGTATTGCTGAGGATGACGCCCAACTGGAGACGTATATCGACGAATGGGTTTTAGTCCATGTCGGATTTGCGATGAGTAAAATTGATGCCGCCGAGGCCGCCGCCACTCTTGAGGTATTGATCGAGCTGGGGGAAATGCAAGAAGAAATGGCGGCCATGCAAGAAGGTGCCCAATGACCGAACCTATGTCCGATGCTATGTCCGAACCTATGTCCGAACCTATGTCCGAACCTATGCCCAAATCGGTTAAACAACAAACCCAAAATGAGAGAAAGCTGCAAGCGCTTTATCCATTTTTGCACAACAAGAAGCAAGATCCTGAATCAATGAATCAGGCATTAGTAGAATCAGTCGCGCAAAAAATGACACAACATCATAGCGTCATCGATGCTTTTTTTGCCGAACATGCTCAAGCGGTGGTCGATGCAGCCAAAACCATTGCCGATATGTATCGAAATGGTGGGCAAATGTACACCATGGGTAATGGTGGTTCGAGTTCAGATGCCTCACACATTGCGGTGGAGTTTCTTCATCCGGTCACTGCTGGACGCCCAGCGTTGGCGGCGCATGATTTAACCATGGACAAAACCCTGATGACGGCTGTTGGTAACGATGTCGGTTTCAGTCATGTCTTTCTCAGACAGGTTATAGCCATGTTACGACCCGCTGATTTATTAATTGGCGTATCCACCAGCGGTAATTCAGATAATTTAATCAAAGCGTTTTTACATGCCAAAGACATGGGGGCCAAGACGATTGGTCTGGCAGGCGGCAGCGGCGGAGAAATGGCGACAATTGGCCTTGATCACTGCCTCGCTGTACCCAGTGACAGCATTCATCGTGTACAAGAATGTCATGTTGCCATTTACCACGTAATGTGGGATTTGGTGCATACCTTATTGGCCGATGAACGTGGCAATTTGAATCAAAATAAATAGACTTTTACCAGAATACACACAGGAAAAGACCATGAAATATGTTGATGAGTTCCGTGACCCGGACAAAGCCAAGACCCTGATCCATGAAATTAACCAAATTGCCGAAAAGCTCAGTGTAGGCCGCACTCGGCCAATTTATATTATGGAAGTTTGCGGCGGCCATACCCACTCTATTTTTCGCTACGGCATTGAAAACATGTTACCGCCAAGTATTGAACTGATCCACGGTCCGGGCTGTCCGGTTTGTGTATTACCGATGGGACGTGTTGATGATTGTGTCGAAATCGCCGAGCATGAAAATGTAATTTTCACCACCTTTGGCGACGCGATGCGAGTACCTGGCTCGAAAAAAAGCCTGTTGCAGGCCAAAGCCGAAGGCTGTGATGTGCGTATGGTGTATTCACCATTGGATGCATTAAGTTTAGCTCGCAAAAATCCTGACAAAGAAGTGGTGTTCTTTGGTTTAGGTTTTGAGACCACCATGCCAAGTACCGCCTTAACCATTTTGCAAGCGAAAAAAGAGGGGATCACCAACTTCTCATTATTTTGCAACCACATCACCATCATTCCGACCATCAAAGCGGTGCTGGATTCACCAGACTTGCAACTTGACGGTTTCCTTGGCCCCGGCCACGTTAGCATGGTTATTGGTAATGACCCTTATGACTTTATTGCTGAACATTATGGCAAGCCAGTTGTTGTCGCCGGGTTTGAACCGCTAGATATTTTACAATCGTTATGGATGGTGCTCAAGCAACTCGAAAGTGGCGAATCCACTATTGAAAACCAATACAACCGCGTTGTACCAAAATCAGGTAACAACGTAGCACTTGATGCTATCGGTGAAGTATTTGAATTACGTGAGTTTTTCGAATGGCGGGGGTTAGGCTCTATTGACCATTCTGGGGTGAAATTAACCGAAGAATATGCCGCTTATGACGCTGAGGTGAAATTCGACGTCCAATCAATCGCCATTGCCGACCCCAAATCTTGTCAGTGTGGCGAAGTGCTTAAGGGTGTTATCAAACCTTGGGATTGTAAAGTGTTTGGTAAAGCTTGTACGCCAGAAACCCCATTAGGTGCCTTGATGGTGTCTAGTGAAGGAGCCTGTGCCGCTTATTATCGCTACGGTGAAAAAGTCATTGATACCGTAGAAGTCAGCTAACCCATTTGAGCTAACAAAAAACCTAGTATAAAGGTAACAAATAAAAGGTAAATGATTATGAGTATTGACGAAAAAGACCAAACCGATACCAAAGTACGCCACGGCAAATTGGTCAGTAAAGTGATCACCCTCGCCCATGGTGGCGGCGGTAAAGCCATGCGTGACTTGATTGATGATGTTTTTATTACCGCCTTTGATAATCCAGCATTAAACACTTTGGAAGATCAGGCCCGCTTTGAACTCAAAGATCTGGCCAAAATTGGCGACCGACTGGCCATGACCACAGATTCTTATGTTATCACCCCGATTGAGTTTCCCGGTGGTGACATTGGCAAGATTTCAATTTGCGGCACTGTCAATGATTTAGCCGTTGGTGGTGCTACACCACTGTATCTCACATGCGGGATGATCATTGAAGAAGGTATGGAAGTAGAACAATTACGCAAAATTTGTGACTCTATGGCCCGAACGGCCAAAGAAGCGGGTGTGATGATTGTCACCGGTGACACCAAAGTGGTTGACCGTGGCAGCTGTGACAAAATTTTTATCAATACCGCTGGTGTTGGTGTTATCAACGAAAAATTCCAGATGGGTTGTGAAAAGTGCAAACCCGGTGACAACATTTTGGTTAACGGTTTCCTTGGTGACCATGGTGCGGCGATCCTCAATGCCCGTGGTGACATGAACCTTGAAAGTCCGATTGAAAGTGACTGTGCACCGTTGCAGGGGATCATTCAGGATGTACTGGCAGCCGCACCAAATACCCGCTTCATTCGTGATGCGACTCGGGGTGGTATTGCCTCAGTGCTCAATGAAATCGCCGAATCATCTGCGGTCGCTATTGAGATTGTCGAAGAAGACACCCCTATTCGTACTGAGGTAAAAGGTTTCTGTGAAATTCTCGGCCTTGACCCTTTGTATCTGGCCAACGAAGGCAAAATAGTAATGGTGGTACCAGAGGAAGAAACCGAAGCGGCATTATCAGCCATGCGTGATCACAAATATGGCAAAGACGCGACGCAAATCGGCAAAATCCTTGAAGGTGGCCGTGCTGGACGTGTTCACATGAAAACCGGATTTGGTGGCAGTCGTATCGTCGATATGCTGATTGGCGAGCAATTACCACGTATTTGCTAATCATCAATATCTATTGAGCTTGTGGAAAACAGTAGCATGGGTGAGCCAGAGGCGAAACCCATCATGAACAAACAATTTATCATTTAATAAAACAAGGCAATTACTAACTGTTAATTGCCGAAAGGAACAATCATGAGTAACTTTTCAACCAAAGAATACACTCCAACAGAAGGGGTTTTTGTCAGCGTTGTTGATAACGGCGAAGTTGTTACCGTCGACTATCAAGGGTCAATGACCAATCATAAAAGCTCACTATGGTGGGGCACTGCCGTAGGTTACCGAGCGATGCAGATGGCCGCCAAAGCCTTGTCTGATGATAAACTTTGGAGTCGTGACAACCTCACCGTGGTTAGTGGTCACCCAGGTCCTGGGGTACTCGACTCACTCGATTTTGTCACCAAATGCAAAGAGAATGACCGTCTCACCGTGATGCAAAACCCCAACTGTGAAAACCGCTGCAACAGCGAAATGAAGTTTGAATGGTGGGTCAGCGACGGCGAAAGAACTGCCCATGTCAGTCTGCGTGAAGATTTTGTTCCTCAAGAGTTCTATGAACTGATTGACCGCCAAGTCTATAACGAAAAGACCAAAGAAGATGATCGACTGTTTGAATTATACAAGGTCAACTTATCTACTCGCTTGTGGGTCGCCTCGCTAGAAGAGAATTTCACGGTTGAGTATATGCCGCCACTGAAAAAAGGCGAGATCCCCGCAGGCAGTGACTGGAGCGTGCCCGCCGAAGCCTGATAAGGAACCAGACCATTCCCGCTACGTTCTTGGGTCATTCTAGACTTATGTAGCGGGTTTACCGTAAAAACAAAAACGACTACCACGGAGTTATTCCATGAAAGCGTCCAAACCTATCAACAAACTATTCAAACTCACCACCCTAAGCGCACTAATGTCAGCCAGTTTATTAACGGCTTTACCCTACTATGCGAATGCTACTAATAGTGGCAGTCCGATCACAGTGGCTGAATTAAATCAGGATGGTTTTCCTTACCCCACAGATATTGCCGTCGGGGCCAGTCATACCGAACTGGCTAACTATGCTTGGCGTTTATTTATCGCCTCTAATCAGCAAACCCTAGCCCACTTTGAGCAACGGCGCAGGTCGAGCACAACCGGATCACAACAAGAGCTTTATTGACACCGGCAAAACCCCAACACTGAGTAACCCAACCGTTTTTGAAAGTCTCTATCACCGTACCGAAGCCTTCCCCTATTATGTGGTTGCCAACACCACCGCTAATGTTAACGCCGGGGCAAACGTACAAAATAGCACCAATCCTAATCTGATCGCCAAACCGCCATCGCCAATCGGTAATACACCAACCTATTACACTTATTATGTTGATGAAAGCACCAAGGCTAACGTCCCCTACACTGTCAATGGTCAATACGTTAATCTGGATGAAACCAACGAAATCGGCCAGAACTACCTGTATTTCAGAAACTCCAACAACCCGAATTTCCCGGTTTTATATATGGCTAAAGTCAACACCCCAGAAACTCGTTATGTTTGGGATGTGCCTTTCAAACCATCAGACACTCGATCGATTGTTTTCCCGAACAACGTACTAGAAGTCAAATCAGCTTGGCGTCGGGTTCGTGATATAAAAAACTCTAACCCGGCCGATTATCATCAGGCTCCAGCGACTTATTATACTGCCGGCGCTGATGGTGTGCCTCACGCTGTTACCGAACAATTTGCTATGATAGCCTTACATATCATTCAAAAAACCGCTAACTATCAGTCATTTATCTTTACCACCTTTGAACATGTCGATGCCGTCACCCGGAATCAGCAAAACTACATTACCGACCCAGCTTTCCAGCTGGCCTATAATCAGCTGACTTATGACAGTGGTAATACCCAGAGCTATTCGGCCAATGCCAATGGCGCTTATTACATCAATGAACCCAACCTGCCACCAGCCAACAACCAGCTGGCGACTTATCGCCTGCCTAATGCTGGTGCTGCGCCCAACAATATTTGGGATGGCGGTTACACTACGGTGATCCAACCTAAAACCATTACCAAAGAAGTTAACGATGTCAACAATGATGTTTATAGCAAAATAAAAGCCAGCGACAGTAATAACATTTGGGCTAATTATCGGTTGAAAGGCGTACAAGCCAACCCCACCAGTGATCAAAACACCTTTGATTATTACCTTGCCAACATCGTGGTTGAAAGCAGCCAGCCCGGGGTGCAGCTATTCAGAGGTGGTGTCAGTGGTCCGACTCAAAGTGGCAATACTTATACTTTCGGCAACGAACGTAATGACGGTAGCTTGTCAGCCAACATTTCTGAAAACTTGGTTTATGGTCAAGCGGTACCTGCTGCCAAATACACCATGGGTGGTTGTCAGGGCTGTCATGGCCGAGCGCAACAAACCGGTCGCGATTTCAGCTTCCTTGCCAGTGGTGTATTAGGTAATGGTAAAGAAGTAGATAGTGTGCCTTCAAGCGCCTTGAGTGCAGCGGCAGTAGCGGCACATAACAAAGCCATGGCCAAAAGCAGCGCTTACGATCAATAAGCCTGTCTTAATAAGCCCTCTAATAAGCCCTCTGCGGGATAAAGTGCCCTCAACTGAGGGCACATTAACCCGGTAGCCCTCAAGGAACACCTCATGACTCACTCAGAACAACTCAAAAGAGCCCCTACCGTGCTCACTTGCCTCAAAACCATTGAAAGAGCATCAATGGCAGAGACACTCAAACAACCACTGGCCAAACACTATCCGCTGATGAAGTTGGGAAGCAAAACCGACATCGCCTTTTTCGCCGACCAACTGGCTCCTTTAGCCATAGCCCATATTGAGGCTAATCCGCAGATTAAGCAGTGGATCATCACCGCTCCTCCCCACAATGTGATCCCCGCAGCCGCCAATTACATTTGCTGGAAAATATTTGAACAATTGAAACAACAACCCGCACTGGCAGACAAGCTCAAACAAATTGACCTCAAAGTGCCAAAACAGCGTATGGCGATTAAAGATGCCAACGACTTTAAAACCTTTTACGAATACTCCAACAACTCCATTGAGCAGCGGATCAAAGAACGCACCCGCCTGCATCACGGTGATGACGACATCGTGATCCGAGGCGACGAATTTAAAGATTGTGGCATCATTGTGGTCAATGATATCCGGGTCACTGGCACCCAGCAGGAATTCATGCAGCAATCATTTGATCGCGTTGGCGTAGCCGACTTGCAATGGTTATATATCTTCGAAGTCGAAAAGCAACTGGGCCTCGACGACCCTCAGGTCGAACACCGAATCAATACCGCCAAAGTGCAAACCCTAGAAGAGTATCAAGCCGTTTTTACCTCTAATGACGTCAATTATACCGCCCGCTGTATTTCACGACTGTTCACCCATGAAACTGATCAGTTTGAACACCTGCTGCGCCAGATTGACAAGCCAAGACAACAACAGGTGCTAGATTTTGCCACCAGAGAAGGCCGTTATGAAGGCGAGTTTTTTGCCGAAAAATTTAACCTGTTGAAACAAATCGCCCAGAGCAGTTAAAAAAGAGACAATCACATGTTTAACATCGATTACAGAGTGCCTTTTATCGAACGTGAACAGATTAGCGGTTCACATCATTTAATCCCGGTTGATGATACCAACCCGTTATTTCATGAACCTATGGTCAACCTTGCAGACTATAATATTGCTTTTGAGTCTTATCATGCGGTCAGTGACGGCTCCAATGCACCTTATTTCAAAGCGATCCAAGGCAGTCGACAAGAAGGCTGGTTACGCAAAACCTACGTCGAGAAACTGATGCAGGTGAACGAGAACCTGCGGCCTTTTGGCGCTGAATTGCTGATTTTAGACGCCTACCGCCCGATTGAATGCCAACAGGGACTCTGGCATTTTTTCTACGAACGAGGTCGCTCAGAAATCCCCAATGCCAGCGAAGATGATTGTCGTAACTATGCCCTAGGTTATGTTCGCGACCCGCGTAAATTCGACAAACTCGACACCCGAACTTTTCCGATCCATATCACCGGTTCATCGGTTGATGTGACTTTACGGGATATTAACACTCACCAACTGCTGAATATGGGCTCTAAATTTGAAGAAATTAACCCGATCAGCAAAACCGACTATTTTGAACATCAACTCGATAAGGGTTTGATCGAAAAAGATGATATCCGCTTGCTCAATCGGCGGATGCTGGACTGGGCGTTTACCAAAGAAGATTTTCTTAACGACCCGATTTTGTACTGGCATTACGACTGGGGTAATCAAATTTGGATCAAGGTGAAAAAAGCCATCACCGACACCCCCCCAAAGCGGCCTGGTATGGCCATATCGACAACCCGCCATGGGGCATTGAAGACGCCAGCATACTGCCACCACGCCCGGCAATGAATCAATATTGATAGTAAAGGCAGGAAAGAAATATGAATCTATTCACCCGAAAAAACACCGGACCACGACTATTAATAACCGCCCTGTCCAGCCTCATACTGGCATCCTGCGGCACCACCTCAAGCAGTAGTAGTCAGCTGGTTAACAACATCGTCTCAATGGCGGCTTCAAACGGCTATGTCGAAGTTGCTGACTCACCCAGCTGTACGGTGTTCAGTCAAGAACTACAAGACCCACCAAGCGTTACCGCTGGTGCTGACGGACAGATCACCACACAATTAACCGCGCTGCCACTGGACAAATGCGTCAATGGCTATCAAGTCAATGTGAAATCTTATTCCGATTCTACCGCAGCCCCCGATAGCCGCCCAATAGGTCCCGCCTACATCATGAGAGTGGGTGAAAATTTACCCCCGGCGACATTAAATATTGGTTTTACCAACGCTTTAGGGCCAGTTAATGGCAGTTATGATTGTATGGATCACAGCAGTGCCAATATAGACCAGTGTACCAACCTACACACCCATGGTTTCCATGTGTCTCCAAAACCAGGCTCTGATGATGTTTTTTTTACATTTACCGCCTTCAAATACTGTTTCTGACTATCAGTTTGCGCTTCGCCCAGATCATGCACCGGGTACCCATTGGTTACATGCACATTTACATGGTTCCACTTCTCCGCAAGTGAAAAATGGCATGGCAGGTGCGTTAATTCTCAAAGGTGCCACTGATGATTGGTTAGCCAGCAACTTTGGGGTAACAGGCGATAGAGACAAAATAATGATTTTGCAACAACTTTCAGTTGAGACCGACGCCGATGGTAATGACATCCCCTTGTGTGGTAATTCCGCCGCAGGTATACCGATCACTAATGCCATTAACGGTCAATGCTTACCTAATATTACCGCTAATGAAGGCGATATTCATCATTGGCGCTTGATCCAATCCGGCGTTTTTGCCACCGTCAATTTCAGAGTCGAAGACGTCAACGGCAATCGCTTGGATTTTATCGAATATGCCAGAGACGGTATCAACATGGGTAGTGCCATCCAGCCATCGACTAACCTAGTCACCCTACAGCCGGGTTATCGCAGTGATATTTTATTCCAAATGCCATCACGCAGCGCAGTCTGTCCACAAACGACTGGCGAGTGTAAAATTTATCTGGTTGATGATGCCAGTGAAGCCGGCGACAGCCTTTATGGCACACCTGAATCACATAACCTGATTGCTTCAGTGACAATCAATGCCTCTAGTCAAACAACACCAGACATGCCTGACATCACCAATAGCACTTTCGACAACCCTTATGAACTTATCCCTGACAGTGAACTGCTTACTGACAGTAACGGCAATTTTGTCACCAAAAAAGTCTATTTTGCCAATGAAGATAACGGTGACAAAACCGTTAATGGCCAAGTGTTTAATGCCAGCGCACCACCGTTACCACTAAAACTTGGTACTGCCACATTATGGAACCTCTGGGTCAGTGAAACGCAGGTAAACAGCAGTGCCAGTCATCCATTCCATATTCATGTCAACCCCTTCCAGGTAACAGAAACCTTGAGCAATGGCCAAGTCATTAACTACTGGAAAGACACTTTACTGGTCTCTGGTGCCAAAGAAGGTGGCAACTGGAAAGAAGAGAATGCCATCACCGTACGCTCGCGCTACGAAAACTTTGATGGCAAATTTGTACTGCATTGTCACAACCTTGACCATGAAGATGCGGGCATGATGATGAGCGTCGAAATTTCTCCATAGCAAAAAAATTAACATCCAATACAATCACCGCCAGTGAACTTGCTGACGGTTATCACCAACAGAGCTGAAGCATCAGCGAGGATAACAACATGGCAGACTATTACTTTATTACCAGCAAACTTAACGGTAACGTCTTAGATATCGAGGGGGCAAGTACCGCAGCTAGAACCCCTATCATCAGTTACCCGCGTAAAACCAGTGGCACCGACAATCAGTTGTGGGAACTCGTCCCGACAGGAACCCCTTTACCTGATGGTTCATTTAATCATTACTTTATTAAAAG
>CBDIDQ010000013.1:0-22417 GCA_965277695.1 Alteromonadaceae bacterium | reverse complement strand
AACCAATCAGCGACGCGGCATCGACGAGCCCTGATCCAAGGATTGTGGGGAAGCACTGCCGTTGAGGACCCGGAGGCTCTTAAGCGTTTTATTGCAAAAAACGGCCAACGTATTGCTGTTAAAACAGATTATTGACAATGATATCCTGCACTTAACGAGGTTAACATCTATAATAAGAAAAACTGTATTTGCCCCTTAAGACTGGAATTGATAATGAAATTATTCAACACTAAAATTACGGCACCGATGATATTCCCGCCGATATTTCTAGTGATTATTATTATTTCTATGTGGTTGTCTTTGTCTACAATAGAAACCAATTCGAAACAAAACTTGCATAAATCCCTCGATACTGTATTAACAATTACCCAAGAAGCCTTACATTTGTGGCTAGGTAATCGACTTGAAGAGCTTGATTACACGGTTAGTGACAAAGTGGTGATTGGTTTAACCGAAAAATTACTAGATGAATACGCTAATCAGCAAGATGTGATTAGTAGCCCGACATTGGCGAAACTCAGAAAGCTGATGGCAAAAAAAATCAGTCAGCGTAACGATAAGGGGTTCTTTGTGATTGCGCCAGACAGGGTGAGTATCGGCTCCATGCGTGATAGTAATATTGGTAAAGAAAACCTGATTAATCAGCAACGAAAACCTTATCTGGACCGGGTGTTTCGTGGCGAAAAACTGTTTATTCCCAGCATTTCCTCTGATGTTCCGCTAGTGACCAAATCCGGTTTATTACGCGACCATCAACCAACCATTTTTATTGCATCGCCAGTGATTAATGCTGATGGCAACGTTATTGCGGTATTTACTTTACGCTTAGATCCCACTGCCCATTTCACTCGTATTACTCAATTAGGCAGTATCGGTAGCAGTGGAGAAACCTATGCTTTTGATCGAAAAGGGGTGTTGGTAACCGAAAGCCGCTTTACTGAGCATCTCAGAGAAATAGGGGCTATCAGTGCGGATGCACAGGGGATGTTGTCGATTCGGGTGGCCAACCCTGGTGGCGATACCCTTAAAGGTTATGTGCCGACCTCATCTATTGACCAATGGCCATTGACCTTGATGGCAAGCAAAGCGATATCGGGAGATACCGAACCCTATATGGAAGCTTACCGGGATTATCGGGGAGTGCCTGTATTTGGTGCGTGGCAATGGGATGAGGTATTGGGTATCGGTTTGGTTACTGAAGTTGACGCCGAGGAAGGGCTACATGCTTATGAACTCACTCGTATTGTGATTGTGAGTGTGTTGTTTTTTATTATGTTTTTGACCATTGCATTGGTATTTTTACCTTTATGGTTTCAGGAACGGGAAAAAAGTGCACTGAAACAACATCGAGATAGCCTAGAAAACACCGTGAAAAAACGCACCGCAGAACTGGAAAATGCTAATAATAATCTCAAAGAGTTAAGTGAAATTGATCCGCTGACCCAAATTGCCAATCGTCGTTTGTATGAAGGTACTCTGTCTAAAGCCATTGCTGCCTCAAAAAGGGCGTCGCAAGCGATGTCGTTGATGATTATTGATATTGATTACTTTAAGCCGTTTAACGATAACTATGGTCATGATGTTGGTGATTTGGCATTAAAAGACGTGGCGCAGGCGATTGCCGGATCACTCTCCCGCTCGACCGACTTAGCGGCACGTTATGGCGGGGAAGAATTCGTGGTATTAATGCCATCTACCGACAGTGAAGGCGCTCGTCATTTCGCTAACGTGATCAAAAATAATATTCAGGCCAGAGCGATTGAACATAAGTTTTCTGGGGTTGCTCAGGTGGTCACCGTGAGTACCGGGGTTTCATCATTGGTGGGAGCCGATTTAAATGATGAAGATTTGTTTAAACAAGCAGACAGTGCGTTATATCAAGCCAAGAAAAATGGCCGCAACCGGGTAGAGGTTTATCAACCTGAGAAACAAGCCAATGACACCCAAATCAATGATACCCGACCAATCGCGCCAGCGTCTTAAAAATACCGCTCGGGTTTATCAAGCATGTCATAAAAACACAAAATATTAGTCTGCATTTTTTGTTCATCAATCCAGCGTGATAGGGCTTTGGTCATACCAAAGCGTTGTTGTTTGGGTATTGCATAGAGCATCAATTGACTGTGATGACTAGGAAACTCCAGCGTACTGAATTTGATTTTTAAATTGGATAGCAGCAGCGAAAGATAATAATACTGGTGGGTTTTAACACACTGACATTTGTCTGGTGCCACTAGCAAATGAAATGCATCCCGAGCCCGTTGTAGCGGTAAAGCGTTGATATGATAGCTGGTCAGATTGGCCCGGCATTTGTATTGACGATTCTGATCGACCAGCTGATGAACCAATGCCGCCGCATGATGAGAGCCACCCGTGTTCAACCAACTATAGCGATGATACCAGTCGTAATACTGCACATTTATACTGCCAAGGTTACCCGCTCCCTCGCGCATCACATGATTAATATTGTTTTGAAAATCAGTTTCGGTGGCGAACGCTAAGTTTGACCCTGGATATAAATTTCTGCCCCAATGCAAGGCGTCATCATATTTGGCGGCATCAATTTGTTGATTCCAGTTCATAAAGCTTTTTGACGCACTAAACGATTGGATCAGCCGAAAATCAAACCGTTCGATGGTGTCTTTTTTACTCACAACCAACTGTTTCAAGGCTTTTTTGACCACCGTTAAACTGGGGTCGTGAGCGAACAGTTGTGACCACTGATGTTGAGTGTCATTGAACTGTTGCAGATTAATAATAGAATCGCCATCAACGTTAGGTTTGCCCAGCTCAACCGGATATAAACGCACTTGTGCCAGCTTTTTTTGATTAGATAGACCGGGTGGGAGAAAAAAGGTAGGCAACGCCGCTAATAAAAATGTACTCATATTAATGCTTTTAAATGACTGAACAGGGACGGTATCATTTAATATAGCAGTGAATGTTACCAAAAACTGATTGTATTCTCTGTAAATTTTTTAAATAAAGCATTTAGTTTATTTAATTCTTTACAATGTAAAGTGATTGGTTTACTTTATAAACGTCTTTAGTAAAGTAAAAGGTTTATATATTATGTTGCATTTAGAGCATTTGAATTTGGTAGTGAGTGATTTAAACAAAACGTTGGCTTTTTATCAGGCGGCATTTCCCCACTGGACGGTTCGCGGTGGTGGCGAAGGCGAGTGGTATGGCAAACCGCGCAATTGGCTCCATTTCGGCGATGATTATCAGTATTTAGCCTTTAGTGATCATGGCGTAGGCGAGAACCGAGATATCAATGGTCATACAGTCGGTTTGGCTCATTTTGCTTTTGTCACCAGCGACATCGCCGGGGTGATTGAGCGACTAGCAAAAGCTGGTTTTGCTATTGCCCACGAAGGGGCCGAAGATGAGTATCGTAAAAATGTCTACTTTGTTGACCCGAGCGGTTATGAAGTAGAGTTTGTTGAGTATCTTAGTGATGTGCCTGCGTTAAGGAATCGGTATTAGGAGGAAGTCGGGCCGGGGGTTACAGGCAATTATCCAGTCGCTAATTTCGCCTGTAATTTCCGGATAATTTTGATTGCTTAACAGTACGATGAAATGGGCGCGGGCTGTGATATTGGCGAAAATATTTTGTTCAAAATCACCGCTGTGAATACTGTTATAGTCAAAGAAAACATCATAACCCTGTGAAGTCAGATGCTGGTAGATACTCAACGCTATAAACTTGCTGGTACGGCGGTAACTGATAAACACGGTCTTTTCGACTCGCAACACAGGCAAAGTCCTTAATGATTAGAGAGGTTGCTGATTATAGGTTAAATACTGGCACCACTCAAACCCCTAAATAACGGTTCCGGCGCGATTGTTGACGAAGGCAACACGGCTGTGTCTTCGACACAAATCGCGGCGAGGACGCCCCTCCTACATTTGGGTAACGTAATGATCACCCTAAATGGTCAGAGCCATCGATTGCCATACTGTAAAGGGTGATTAACCGTTCATCTCATAAAGCAACACTTTTGTTTTATTTTTGTTAAGGTCCTGTGCAACATTTTGCCATAGCAGGATGTTACATATCTTTATTGGAAGTCAATTTATTAGGAATCAAAATGAAAAACAATCAATTAAAAGCTACATTACTCGCCCTTGGTCTTGGTATGGGTTTAAGTTCAACCGCTATAGCGGCATTTCAACCGAGCGAAGAGCAATGTGAAGAGGCTGGTTACCAATGTCTTCAAGAGGATGATCAAAACGCGTGTCGATTTTTGTTTCAATATTGTCTTGATTAAACCGTTGGTCTAAGGCTTAGGTGAGGCGTTGTCTCACCTTTATAATGGCTAAAATTGAACGAAAAATGCTTATAAAACTATCGAGTGCCAGATAAGGTTACGGCATTCCGTCGGATGGCACAAATCACGAGCTGGAGCTCGTTCCTCTATATTTTCCAAAATCAAGTCTTAATCCTGTTATGCCATTTGCATTGTGTATAAGATCTCGTACAATTTAGCCATGACTACTGAACTTAAAGCCATCCATTGGGCTGGCGCAAGCAAAACTGAATTATTGGCGTTTCCAGAGGATGCGTTGCAAGATGCTGGTTATCAATTACACCGCTTGCAAGCAGGCAATATACCGCAAGACTAGAAACCCTTAACGGGGTTAGGTAAAGGTATTACTGGTGTCTATGAAATCAGAATATGGGAAAGTAAAACAACATACAGGATCGCGTATGTAACCAAGTTCAAAAATTATGTCACCGTTTTACATTGCTGGCAGAAAACCACCCAAGCCACAGCAAAGGTTGATAAAGACATTATCGTCAATCGCTATAAATCAGTAAAAGAGAGGCTGTAATGAACGAGCAGATAACCACAGGTTCAATATTTGATGATCTGAACTTGGACCCAGGCAAAGCCGAACAGATGAAAATCAAAGCCGTGTTTTTTGATAGCATTATCGCTTTTATCAAAAAAATAAACTCACTCAGGAACAAGCGGCGCAGCTTATGGGCGTCCAACGCTCCCGGGTAGGGGATATATGTAGAGGTAAAATGTCAGGTTTTACTATTGATGCTTTAGTTGCCATGACTGCCCGTGCCGGGCTTTATCCGTTACAGATTGCCGCGTAAAAACGATATAGTCAACCAACAAAAAGGGCAGCCGAAGCTGCCCTTTATCACCCAAATCTCTTTATATTAAGGTTTAAACACCACATTATCAATACGGAATGCCGCACCTTGCGCTTTGCTCCAGGTCGGGAAAACCATGATGATGTTAACGTCACTGGTATTCAATCCGGCAATAGCCAGTTCAGAGACGTTAAAAGTGAAGTGTTGCCAAGTGTCCATGGCTGGCGCTACGCCTTCGTTACTTTCAGATAACAATAGCTCAGCAAAGACATCCGAATTACTTTCTACTTTCAATGTCCAAAGGCCATCAGCTGGTGGCGCGGCAGTCATTTTAAAGTCAAACTCAAAGGTGCCGCTGCTGCTAGCATCAATCGAATTAACGCCTTTGAAACCAACAACCGTGGCGTTAGCACCATCAAAAGTGAATTCGGCAACCATACCGTGCTCTGCATCATCTTCAAGTTCAGTGAAGCTCGCGCCACCACAACAATCCCATAATGGCCAGTTGCTATCAGCTACGCCTTCATAAATCACAACCGAATCACCAGCAGGTGTATCTGGCGTGTCTGGGGTATCCGGAGTCGTCGGTTCGCCCACAGACGCTACTTGCCAGCGGATGTTATCAAGCTCAAAAGTCACACCCTGTTGTTGGTCCCATGCAGGGAAGATAACAATACCACTATTAACCGCTGTGATAACTAAACCACGGTTAATCATGTCGGCAACAGAGTAAGTCACCGTTTCCCATTGACCATCGCCAATTACACCTAATGGAATATCACCGGTACCACAGGGCGAAGTACAATCGACTTTTAACGTCATGCCGTCGGTATTGCTACCATAGTTAGTGACGCGAATATCAAAGGCTAGCTCACCATCTGCTAGGTTGGTTAAATCGACATCTTGCGCCGATTGAATGTAGAACACGCCATTGGCACCATCAGCATTAAAGGTGGTTGAGATCACATTGCCATGAGCCGCGTCACCACTGTCGATGACTGACCAGTTGACATGATTGGCTGCCGCACCATCAGAGTAATCACCTGCAACAGTATCCCATGCACCAATACCATTGGTCCATAAATCGGTGTTCACCGCTTCATCAAATAAAGCGACAGTATCAAAAGTCACTTCAACCGCCGGAGAGGCGATACCACAACTGTTTGGATGACCACAGCTAAGGCTGATATTGTCAATTTGAACATGCGCTTCACCACTGAATTCAATAACAAACAGGTTGATTACATTGGTGGTATCGAGTGCTTGCTCACCAGGATTGGCTAACAAATCGTTAACTTTAACCGAGACACTAGTCCAGCTGTCTTTAGGCAAATCTGCAATGGCAAAGGTTTTTACACCTAGTGCTGGCCAGCCACTGTCCATTTTTATCAGGATGTTGCCATCGTCAGGAGTATTGGCACTGTCGATATACAGGTCGAATTTGATTTCACCCGCATGGACTTCCCACGGAGCAGCAGAGTTACCCATGCCTTGCAGGGTGATTTTCTCACCGTCAGTAGCATTAATCACCACATTGCCGGCATTGGCGGTAATGATGTCAATGACATTACCATGATCGCCACCCGCATCAACTTCGCTGAAACTCAAAGCCCCTTCATTAGTCCAACCTGCTGTCGTGGTGAGGTCACGAGTGATGGTTTCACTGGCGATAGACCATGACAGTTGATTGTCTGAATCACCATTATAAAGGCTGTAGCTAGCGGTGAAGATATCTGCTGGGCCAGGGGAGCTAATGCTGTCGTCGGTGTTTGCCGCACAACCCGCGCCTGTTGCCACATCATCTTCACAGCTGAACACTTTAACGTAATCAATCAGCATTTCGGCCGGGAATACGGTGTCTGCATTAGGCTCGCCGGGCAGGTTACCACCAACAGCAAGGTTCAACAGTAAGTGAAAGTTCTGGTTGAAAGGGGCGTTGTCAGGCGATGACATGTAAGTTTGTTGCGCGTCATCATAAAAGTAGCTCCACCAGTGATCAGAGTTGACGGTGGCAAAATGCACATCATCAATAAACCAGCGAATTTCGTCTTGTTCCCACTCAACTGCGTAAACATGGAAGTCTTCCACACTGCCGATATCAAAAGATTGGCCGGATTGTACATTACGTGGCCAAGCCATACCGTAATGTAAGGTGCCGAGAGTTTCGGTGCTGTCGATGCTGGCGTTGACGATTTCCATTACATCGATTTCGCCACTAGTAGGCCAGCCACCGTAAACGTCGTCAGTTGGTAGTGCCCAAAAGGCTGACCATAAACCTTGACCGACCGGATTTTTTACCCGGGCTTCAATACGGCCGTATTTAAAGTCCATTTTGCCCTTGGTCAAGATACGAGCAGAGGTGTAAGGCATTCCGTTGGTCGGCTCTTCTTTGGCGCTGATCACCAAATTGCCATCAACAAAACTGAGGTTATCGCCACTGTACCATTGTTTCTCATTATTACCCCAACCAGCTGGTAAGCCGTGCTGGGTGCCGTCACCGGTTTCAACGGTCCAGTTGTCGGTGTTTAATGCGGTACCATCAAATTGATCTTCCCAGACTAATGTCCAAGCTGTCGGTGGCACCACCTCTTGCGTAGGCGGGATGGCCACTTCTGGTGGCGTATCGACCTTAGAACCTTCATATAAACAGCCACTGAGCGCTAGCGCGAGGCTAGATAACAGCAGAGGTGTTTTTAGTGTTGTTGTCTTTTGTCTTAATCTTGACATTATTCTCTCCGGGGTTGTCAGACTATTTATCAATACATGTCTGTGGTTTTTTCTGTGTTTTTTATTCAGCGCTTACTTGGATAAAAACAACGGTTAACCGATTTTTTTGTTGAAGGTTCCAACATCCGAACGCGCAGCATAACCTAAATGATTTAATAATGAAAGCGGCTTACATTATATTTGATAAGATGAAATGAGGTCCTAGGTGTTTATTTATACCTATTTAAGTTGTTTTTGGCGATGCGGTGGTGATGTTTTAATCAATTAATTGCCATTTAGGGAAGAAATAGCAGGCTTATTTGCGAAATCGGGTTGACCTTAAGCTGTAATTGTTTTAGTTTATGTAAGCGCTTACAAAGTGGTCGTTATGACCAGACGATGAAAAAACAACAGCACCATTAACAAATTTAGTTTAGGTAGCGATATGACACACAAAAGATTCAACAAAACTTTGCTAGCCCAAAGTCTTTCAGTACTTTTAGGGGCTACAGCTTTTGCACCAGCAATGGCGGCAGACGCTGACGAAAAAGCAGAAAAACCTGTCGAAGTGGTCGAAGTTAAAGGTATTCGCGGTAGTATGGCACGGGCAATGGATATCAAACGTGAAGCGCGTGGTGTTGTTGATGCCATTTCTGCTGAAGACATCGGTAAGTTCCCAGATACCAATTTAGCCGAGTCGCTACAACGGATTTCTGGTGTTTCCATCGACCGTTCAAATAACGAAGGTAGCAAGGTCACGGTGCGTGGTTTTGGGCCTGAATTTAATCTTGTTACCCTTAACGGTCGCCAAATGCCCGGTGCCCAGTTAGGTGGACAATCTACCCGCTCATTTGATTTTGCCAATTTGGCCTCAGAAAGTGTCAGTGGCGTTGAAGTTTATAAAACTGGTCGCGCCGATATATCAACTGGTGGCATCGGCTCTACTATCAATATTTTAACCGCGCGTCCGTTAGCTTCCCCAGGTTTTAAATCGTCATTTGGGGCCAAAGCAGTAATGGATACTTCGAATGAAGTCGGTAGTGATATCACGCCGGAATACTCTGGTTTGGTCAGCGATACCTTTAATGACGATACCATCGGGGTGTTGTTATCGGGCTCTTATCAAAAACGTGACAGTCGTGAGCAAAACGCTCGTGTCGATTTTTGGCGACAAAACATCGACCTCAATGAACAAAATGGCAATGTCACCAATAATAACCAAAATCCTGACGGCAATACCTGGTATCCACGTAACCAACGTTTCACTATTAATGATGCGTCGCGTAAACGAACTAATGGTCAGTTGGTATTAGAATATGCACCGACTGACACTATCAAGGCATCGCTTGATTATACCTATGCCGAATTTAAAGAAAACATCGCCCGTGACCATTTTGCTGTCTGGTTCAATGGCGGTGCCAATATTGAAGAATTAGTGGTTGATGAGAATGGTACTGCCGTTTCGTTGACAGAAACCGGTGGCGATTACTCGTTTACCTCTTATGACGATGCTTATGTTTATGAAAACAAATCGTTTGGTGCCAACGTTAACTGGCAAGTGACCGATACCTTGAATCTAGATTTTGATTATCATGATTCATCAGCCAGTGCCACAGGTGCCGGTGCAGGTAATGACAGTTGGATCATCATGGGTGCGAACAACCTAGTGACCAAATCGTTTGATGCCACTGGCACCGATATTCCTATCATTGGCATTGAGTTGCCAGACGGTCAGGAAGAAATTCAGGCGTCAGACATCGAAGGTTTGTTTGGTCAAACCAACTCACAGTTTAATGATACTGATATCGAGCAGTTTCGTATTAGCGGTCAGTGGTTAAACGGCGGTGACGGTGATTTGGCGAGCATTAATTTTGGTTATGCGCGGACTGAAATGATCACTCATAACACGGCTTCGACCTCGGGTAACCTGAGCGCCGGTTTTTATGGCGGTGATCAGGATTTGTGGCCTGATGAGTTATTTACTCGGATATCTACCGGTGGTTTGTTTGACCAGTTCTCTGGTGGTAACGGTGACCTGATCCCTTATTTCTATCACACTAATTTGTCTGAATTGTTGCCAGTTGCACAAGAGCTGTTTGGCGACGATCCAAGCTGGGAGAATGGTTTTAATGCCAGCAATCTGGATTCTGATCACTTCATCACTGAAAACACTGATAGTGTCTATTTGCAGTTTGATTTACAGTCTGATTTTAATGACATGCCACTGAATATTATTGCCGGTGTACGTTATGAGAAAACCGAAGTCATTGCTAATTCGAAGCAGATTTTACCTCAGTATATTTTGTGGCGTAATGCCACCGAGTGGTCAACCGTGTTGTCCTCAGAGGCGGATTTTACTGCTGAAAAACGTGAATACTCAGAGTTCTTGCCGAGCATTGATATTGACCTTGAGATTGTTGATGACCTCAAAGCACGTGTTTCTTATAGCCAGACTATTACCCGTCCTGGTTTACAGGATATGCGTGGAACGACTTCGGTAACGGCGAGTCCGAAGCCGGGTTCAAGAACCGCCAATGCTGGTAACCCGGGGCTGGAACCATATATTTCGGATAATATTGATTTGTCGTTGGAATATTATTACGCCGAAGGCAGCTATGTATCATTGGGTTATTTTGTTAAAGACGTTGAAAACTTTTTGTTGACCGAAACTGAGTTGCAAGAGTTGAGTGGTTTGCGTGATCCATTGGCAGGTCCTCGGGCACAACAGGCGATTTCAGAATTGAGTGCCGAAGGTATTACCGCAACTGATGCCAACATCTTTGACCGCATCGTGCTCAATGGCGGTGGTACAGCCAATGGTGAGATTGCCCAAAGTGATGCCGATCCATTGATTTCGTGGCGGGTTACTCAGCCATCCAATGCCGAAGAAGCAAAATTGGAAGGTTGGGAATTTGCTGCTCAACATATGTTTGACGAAAGTGGTTTTGGTTTTATTGTTAATGCCACCATCGTTGATGGTGATATTGATGTGGACGTGGCCAAAATTGGCACCCAGCATTCCTTGTCTGGTTTGAGTGATTCTGCCAACTTGGTCGGTTTTTATGACAAAGACGGTTGGCAGTTCCGGGTTGCCTATAACTGGCGTGATGACTTTTTGGCCGCTTATGGCGAAGAACCAACGTTTGTTGAAGATTATGCCCAGATTGATATTAGTTTGAGTTATGAATATAACGAAAACTTAACGGTATTTGTTGAAGGCTTGAATATCACTGATGAAACTCAGCGTTTACATGGTCGATATAAAGAGCAAATGTTGAGTGCGCAACAGTTTGGTCCTCGCTATAATGTCGGAATGCGTTACAGCTTTTAAAGTTGATAGGGTTGGTTAACGCTACCGTTATATAGGTCGATGGGCTTTCAGGGTTATTGGAGTGCTTTGTTGTTTACAAGCAAAAGCATTCACCACGGAGACACGGAAGCACGGAGAAGGTTAAAGCAATGATTGTTTTTCTCCGTATCTCCGTGTCTCCGTGGTCAAAATGTTTTTATTTTTTTAGAACGAAGCGCTCCAGTGACTTGAAAAGCCCATCAAACCCTTAAGGCATTCACTATTTTCATTCCAAAGGTCTAATTATCTACAAGCTGAATAGTTACAACAGAACAAAGGCATTAATATGACCAACCATGTATTATTAGACAATATCAACCATAAAGACCTGAAAATCATCACCGGTTATGACCAAGACAATGCCCAAGACAATAGCCAAGACTATGGCGATAATATTAGTTATACCGTGGCATTTCCTGAGGAATTTCGGCGTTTGCAGGGGGATTATCCGATCTTCATGCGTAAAAACAGTCATACTGCCCAATTTGAAGCGATTGCTTTGTTAGGGTTTGCCGATAACGAAAATCTGTTTTTAGACCATGCTTTGGATGGAAAGGGTAAAGCTTGGAATGCCAGTTATGTGCCGCTGACTATTCAACGTCGGCCTTTTTTAATCGGTTTTCAAAATACCAATGACGATGGTATTAGCAATCGCCAACCGGTAGTTCATATTGATATGGACAGTCCACGCATTAGCCAAACCGAAGGTGAGCCGGTGTTTCTTGAACATGGCGGTAATAGTCCTTATTTAGATCATATCAATTCAGTGCTGTTAGAGATTTATCAGGGCGGCGAGCAAACTTTGGCGTTTGCTGAGCTGTTGATTGAATTTGATTTACTCGAAGCGTTCAGCTTAAAAATACAACTGGCGGATGGTTCAATTACTGAGCTGGTAGGTTTTTATACCATCAATGAAGATAAGCTGGCGAAGCTTAGTGGCGAGGTATTAGATCGATTGCATCAATTAGGTTATTTGCAGGCGATTTATATGATGATGGCATCGGTGGCTAATGTTCCGGCGATGATCGACAAGAAAAACGCGCGTTTGTAGGTATTATAGGTATGTCATTTTCTGTCACTGTCATTACTGATTGTACGCCCGATACTGTCGTTGAAGTGGTATCGAATTCAACCAAACCACTGGTGTTAAAAGGGCTGATTGCCGATTGGCCAGCGGTTAATGGTGGCATTGATGGGGTGCGTCAGTTTGCTGCATCAACACCGGTTACCGCGATGGTCGGTGAGCCAGCGATTAAGGGACGATTTTTTTACAATCAAAGCATGGATGATTTCAACTTTCAGCGTAAACGAGTGCCGTTGCCTGAAGTATTAAACCAAATTGAACGCTTTAAAGATGTGCCCAATCCCCCGGCATTTTACGTTGGTTCAACGTCGGTAGCGCAATGTCTACCCGGATTCAGCGCTGAGAATAATTTACCTTTGAGTCAACTATTACCTTTGAGTCAACAGCCACCTTTGGTCAGTGCCTGGATGGGCAATCAAAGCCGCATTGCCGCCCATTATGATGTGCCTGACAATATCGCTTGTGTGGTCTCAGGCAAAAGACGGTTTACTTTATTTCCACCAACACAAATCAGCAACCTTTATGTGGGTCCGATTGATTTTACCCCGGCTGGTCAAGCGATTAGTTTGGTGGATTTTGATCAGCCAGATCTTGAACGTTTTCCCCAATTCACCACGGCGTTAAAATATGCCCAAATCGCCGAGCTGGAAGCCGGAGATGGCTTATTTATCCCCAGTATGTGGTGGCATCATGTTGAAGCTTTGGACAGTTTTAATCTGTTGATTAATTACTGGTGGCGACAATCCCCGGCTTACATGGGGGCTCCGATGGACGCTTTACGCCATAGTTTGTTGAGCATTCGCGACTTGCCTGATGAACAACGCCAAGCTTGGGCGGAGATTTTCGATCACTATATTTTTAATCCTGATGAAAATATACTGCCACCGCTTGATGAAATGGCGGCAAGAAAGCTGCGGGCTTTGCTGATCAATAAGCTTAACCGTTGAGTGCCTTTAGGTTAGCCGTTTTGATTATGCTGTTGTCGGCATGCGCCCATGACAACTCACCACGTTATCAACCGCCCGTGCAGTTAAATGATGGTATTCAAACCGGTCATTTGGCGGCTGTTGGTTTGGACACACAATCAATCACCGACTTGCTCAATAACAGCGACAATTATAAAGAGCAGCATAGTCTGCTGGTTTACAAAGACGGTTTGCTGGTGTTAGAAGAATATTTCTTCGGCAATAACGATGTGATCCACTTTGAACAGGGCGTCATTCGTGATAGCAGTCCGGCTCATCATCAATGGACGGCAGATAAAAAACACTATGTCGCTTCGGTCAATAAAGCCCTGACCAGCACCTTAACTGGCATTGCCCTAGAGCAACTTAACTTGTCGGTCGACAGTAAAATGGCTGACTTATTACCTCAGCAATACCGCGAATTTTTCGACGACCGACATAAAACCCAACTGACCATCGAAGACGTACTGACCATGCAATTAGGCTTCGAATGGGACGAGTGGGGCAGTGATGATTTGGTGCAATTGTGGCAGTCGACGGATTTTACTCGATTTGTTTTGAGCCGGGCTAATAAAGGCCCCGGGGCTGGGCTTGGGTCTGGCGTTGAATGGCGATATAACAGTGCAGGCCCCAATATGCTATTACGCGGCCTTGCCAATCAGCTTGAGCAGCCGTTGCGACAATGGGCAGACGACAATTTCTACGCCAAATTAGGCATTACAGATTACGACTGGCAGTCGCAACCGGGCGGTTATCCAGAAGGTTCAGCCAGAATGTTAATGCGCCCCAGAGATATGTTAAAGGTCGGCATCACCTATTTAAACCAAGGCCAATGGCAAGGTGAGCAAGTCATCCCAAAAGCATGGGTTAAAGCAGTCTCGACAGTGCAAGCTAGCAGTGAAACGGGGGATTATAGTTATCTTTTTTGGCTACGCGAAGTGGCAGGCAAACGCTATTACTCTGCCGATGGCGATGGCGGGCAATACATCAATATTTTCCCCGATGACAACATGGTGATTGTGATGACTCAGGGCAATTATTTGCAGTGGCCTGTTTATGTTAAACAGGCTGAGGCGATTATGGGGTTGGTTTTGCCTCCTTAGTGCGAGCAATTGACTCTGCGGGTTATTCTGTTTACCATTAAATCATTATTTTAAGGAGTGCAGAAAATGCAACCTGATACAAATGCAATAGTGACCCCATCAAAAAGTACTACCCCAGTGACAAAGACTCCCTCGCAAGAGGTTATTTTTAATTATGACTTGGATGAAATGAAAGCTGCTATTGATAGTGGTGATTTGACGCCGATGCCAACGATAAAAACGTTGGATGATTTTGATAAGTGGTTAAATGACTGATAATAAAGATAAAACCACACTAAATCCAACGACACTAAATATAATCACGCCAAAAAAAGCGTTTCAACGTAAAGTCAAAAATCTCGGAAAAACTGAGCGTAATAAAATTAAACAATTCATTGCGCTCTTCCAGCAAGGCGGTTTTCAAGCGATTGACAACCACTTTATTGGTGGTTACAAAGTCAGAAACAAATCTTCTGGTAACGTCCATAAAGACGATCCGCAATTTATAGCAAAAGTAAAATACGCGCAAAAATATAAACTTTGGCATTTCCATGCCGGGTTTTATGATTTGGATTGCGATATTGAAGGTTACAAGTTATCTGAGCAAGGCGATCTGACTTCTCAATGGGTGATCCATTATCAAAAACATTCAGACCATCATATATCAGTTGTTACTCTCGGTAGTCATCCTCCAATGATACTGCCTCAAGAAAATGATATAGTTCAATGAGTATTTCCTTATTTGGCTTGAAAGGGGCTGCTGCCCCTAAATAACCAAAAGTATTAAAACATAATCTTCAGCAACTCAAAGTTTCCTATTTGACCACATGCAATCATAGCCAAATAACAATATGAAAAAAGGAAAAAAGGCGTTTTTTTCATCACTAACCAATATCCCTCTAATCCAGTATAATTTAGTAACAAGTCTTGACTTAACACGATTGATCAAAAAATAGGCAGCATGACTTCTCTCTTCTTAAATTATATTGGAACTAAGAAGATCGCTTGATTTGTGAATTTCAACCTAAAAATAGGTTAAATTCTCTTTGCTGCGATCTTGTAAACCTGATTTTTACTGCGTTTCCCCACAGCAACCACTGACACAACAATTTCTTGGTCACGAACTTCATAAACCAAACGATATCCTGCACTGCGTAATTTAATTTTATAGCAATCCTTCATGCCGCTTAAACGGGCAGCTTCCACTCTTGGATTAAGCAAACGCTCTTGCAGTTTTTTCTTAAACTGCAACCTGACAGTATCATCGAGTTTACGCCACTCTTTTTGTGCATCTTGTTTAAAAACAAGCTTATAGGTCATCAATATCGACCTCGATCTCTGCTTGTCCTCTGCGCTGCTCGACGATTTCAGCCAATTCCATGTCTTCGAGCTTATCCATTAATTGCTCGTAAGCCTCTGCCGGAACGCAATAAAATACGGGTTGATTTCGATTTAATACGGCAACGGGAAAACCATCAGCTTGCTCAACAACAGCCATCGGATTTTTTTTCAACTCAGAAATACTGGTTGAATTGTCGGCGAGAATAGGTCTTATGGTTTGCATGGCAAGAAGCCTTTATGACTGGTTAATAATGCTCATAATAGGTCTTGTTATTGTTATAATCAAATTATTACGCTGAGGGGCGTCTAGTTCTTTTTTGTTACCTCGTTATCTTCTTAAATAGCCAGCTTATGAGTTAACTGATTTTGTTAAAGCTTACCCTTGCTTGCCCACCAGACAAAACGTCGACGGGCATTATGGTAAGTTTTTCACCGTCAATTGTTTTGGTCGATGCTTCGGCGTTGCCGGGGATCGTTGGGCCTTTTGGTATGAATGGAGATGATTTTTTAGCGTTATCATGTATGCAAATAAATCTTGCTTCATAATTTGATAATTCTTCGTTGCCAAATTCTGATTTTATGATATTCAAAATATAATTAAAAAAGAGCTGGGAGGCTTTTAGTTGTTTTAAAATATTGCCGGGTTCAACCCTTGTTGATTTTAAATCACCAAAATACACCTGCCAAATGTCGTCTTGTTTTCTTACGATGATAAAATCACAACGTTTATTAAAATTGTGTCTTTTTGATGATTTCAAATAGGGCGAAAAAGTCTTAAATTTGTTTTTATCAGCACCAGTACCAACCACATCAAAAGTAAAGCAGGTATCAGAATCCTTTATATGGGTTAGCTTAAGGTGTCTAAGGGTGGCATCCTTTTCTTGCTCAAATAAATTCAGCATGTTATTTGGGTTTGAATGTCTGTTTATCGTTACGGGTAAAATCGCTTTATCAGCCAGAATTTCGCCTATATTATTTTTGAAATTACTCATCTGCCGCTTCCAAACTATAGTAAATTTCGCTTTGCAGTTGGTTGGCGCTATTAATGATGTTGTCAAAAATTTGTGTATTGATGCCTAATTTGCCCACTGGCATTGCAGAAAACTCGCCTTGTGTATCTACTGCATATGCTGATACTTGAGTTGGCGTTAAAATATCTTCCTCAACCAATTGATGTGTTTCCATAATGCTTTCTTTATCTGAGAATTCACTGCTTAGCATAATGCTATTATTCAGCTCTCTGACCAGGTAGTCACTATGAGTGGTTAACAAGACCTTTACTCCCGCGTTTACCAGTCTGGCTATCACTTTTGCCATTTTGCGTTGGTTATCTGGATGTAAATTGAGTTCGGGTTCATCAATCAACAAAATATCATTCTTTTTGGCCAGATTATTAATATATAAATCCAGATGATAAAGCGATTTTATTGATGAAGAAGCGATAGTAATAGGCAGGCTGTTATCTTTATCGTAGTTGTAATTCAAAATCCCGTTGCTGACAGTAAATGAACCTTTGGTGATTTCTCTTAACGCTTCAATGAGTTCAGGCGATTGGGTTTTTAAGAAGCTTTCTTTGGTTAATTCTTCTTGTGCGTTACGAACCGCTTCAAGGTTCATCCTAACGGGCACAGGCACACTCGCTCTGTTGCCTAAGCTTAATAAATGCATTTCACGAATAAGCGCAGTGGCTTCCTCGTTTTCAGCGTAGCTAAAGGTTTCGAGTAAACTTTCGAGTTTATTCTTAATTCTTAAAGCGGAACCATCAATGTCTTTTTGAAAGGCCAAACAACCGACTCTTTCTGAGGTAAGGGCAAAGGGTCTGAATAAACCTGAGTGGGTTTGGATCATCTCACTGATAAAAACGCTAAACAGCAATAGTTTTTTGTCAGTATTTATCTTGTCATGCTCGCCATTGATTTTAAACTCTAAGTTTAAAATATTATCTGTAGCAACAGAGGTAACCGATAGTTGATCTGTTGAGTAGCGAATCGTCTTTTTTATAAGGCTGTTTATAATTTCTAACAGCTTTTCATCGGTATTTGCGTTTGTGATCTTGAAGTCTTTAAATGTTTCTTTACTTGCGTTAAACGTTCTGTGAACTTGGTCCGAACATAATAATTCAAGCATTGTAAAGTTTGATACTAGTAACTTGGTGAATCCTTTGCTAGTAATATCAATTGTGGGTTCATCACCATCAAGTGATATATCTGCTGTTTCGTGGTGGACCGAGGTATTAACTGAACTAAGAAAGCTAAAATAATGGAAAATAGCGTAGGAGAGCCATGTTTTATTAGAGCCGTTAGGTCCACAAACAATAGTGAGATCGTTTATATCGATATCAGCTTGTTGGATATTCCCTAAGTTTTTGATTTGTAAGCGCATAATTTTATCTTAACCACAGAGTACGAAAAAACCAGCTGAGCTTATCATGAAACCCTTGCTGTAGACGAGGTTTTAACCTCGTCATTTAACAGGGAAACAAAATTTATTGCTACAACCACTGCTTTCTAAGCTCTTGCTCCTTAAGTTGTTTTTCATTAGCCAGTTGACCGAGTTTTATCGCTTGCTCTGGGTCAAGGATAAAAACCCCATCGTCGTCACCTAATACTAAATCACCGGGTTTAACACTGGCTCCGCCAACACAAATTGGTGTGTTGACTTCGCCTTCTATATTGAGGGCTCGGGTGGTTAGGGCACTGACCGATTTAGAAAAAACCGGAAAACCCAGTGCGGTGATGGCGCGGACATCGGTGGCACAACCTGAAACCACCACACCAGCGAGTTTTTTTGCCATGGCAGAAAGTGTCCTTAATTCTCCCCAACAGGCGCGGTGATCATCGCCGGATACATCAATTACCAATACATCTTGAGGTTGGCATAACTGTAGGGCTTCGCGGATCACACTGCCATCCATATGAGGAATACGCACAGTGACCGCATTGCCCAATAAGTTGATTGGCCGAAATAGCGGTTGAATGCCACGAACATAACCGAAATCAGTAAAGTGGCCAACTGTCGATGCGTCCACTTGGTCGAATAAAGTCAGTAGTTCAGCTGTGACGCCTTGAACTCTGGGTTGAATATTATACATTAGCTATTTTCCTTAGATGAGTTCATGACTGTGCTTGTTAAGTACAGTGGATTCTGTACCACGCTTTGGCCAAAAGGCATACTTTCAGCCCCTGCTGCCTGTTGTATTAATGGTTTGAGCAATAACTTCAAAGGCCATTGTTTATTTTCAAACAGCTGTTGCTGTAATAAGGTTTCAACCTCGGGGGTAAAACCAATTGTTTGAATAGTGTCACTTAACGCTTGCTGCAAAGCCTGCCACAGGGCGCTTTCGGCGATATCATAACAGTCGCTTAATACCTCAATAATGGCCCGTAAATTGACTTGTATGCCTAAGGTTTGTAAACAAAATAACAGTTCGATTGGACTTTGCTGATACAAAATACTGGTCTTTCCTGGCATGGTGACATAGTTTGGATCCATCAGTCCGTGCTGCGCTAACCAAGGCGGATAAATACGCAGTGAATCATGGTCTCTGAGCAGCAATCCCTGCATCTTGCCTTGGTACCACACCATGACTGAATTCTGTCCATGAATTTCACTGACCATGCCCATTTTGTATAGCCGTAAATTCACCTCAAAGAAGGTGCTACACAGCTCTTTAAACAAGGTGATAACAGCAGCGCCGCTAGCAGGCAGTTGACGATATACCAACCAGTCATCAAAGAAATGTCGCTTGCTATCAGGAAGGGTGGTACCGAGTGCCGCCATTGGCAGCAATCGATAGTCCGGGTTTTGCAGCAGCTGCGGTGGATAGGTCCGCACCATAGCCGCCAAATGGCGCGGCGGTTTATCAAAAATATCACCACCTTCGGGCAAATAGGCCCACCACTTGGATTCATCACCCAGGTAAAGTGTGTGCTTTAGGGTTAAATCTAGCCCCATCGCCTGACGTAATAATTTTTCACCTCGATCACCGTTGATCATCTTCCTTGCAGGCAAGTCACGACAAGAACCGAGTGAATAGAGGTTCATCGGTAACTTTAAGTAATGCTCGCTGTCAGAATCTGGTGCAAGAGAGCGTACCGAGGAGGTAGATAAAAAATTACCTCCCTGATACGCCAGTATTTGGCAGGTATCGGTCTCGAATGCGCCGGGCAGTAAGGTTGGCAGACCATGTTGTAATTGCCACGGATGAACTGGCAAAGCAATATGGCTGTCGGCGATACCACGATGCTGCATTTCTTCTGTTAATGCTAGCTGTTGTTGTACTGATAAGATGAATTGCGCTGGTGTATGCTCTTGACTGCAAAGCTCTCCACCACAAAGAAGGGCGTTTTTATCAACTGCGACCCAGTTGAGTGCGATCACCTGACCAAATTCGGCCATCACCGCTTGGTAGTCCTGCTGGTTTAATCCGGTTTTGGCTTTAGCTGCCGGATGAAAAGGGCGGTCTCTGAGTGAGCCCCATTGTTCTAGCACCTGAAATAAACTGGCTGAGCTTTTCGCTAGTAGATCATCCGTATTAATATTATGTGCTATCGACCAAGCCCCCTGCTGGATACTTTCTTTGAGTGTGGCTAATAACCGCTCGGCTCCTTTACGATTGCCAATTTGCTGCGCTGAGAAAGTCTCAATTATCAATTCCATTAAGCTGATCGGATCTAATTGACGAGTTTGTCCGGGCTCAGCCGTAATCAAATAAACACTGCTGCCGGGGGTTTTGCGTATCGCTTGAGTAATGCCCGCTGTGACGGGCACCTGAACAATAACCAGTGGCACATCAGATACCGTCCATTGCCAAATGATATCGTTCTCAGCGGTATTGAGTGACACCAGTTGATGGTTTAAACCGGCAAAAAAGTCTTCTACAAACAGGCAGTCGATAAGGTCTTGCAAGACCCGATCAGACGCCTGTTGCAGGGCATTTAAATGGCTTTTCACACCGTTATTCACATCGCTTTTCACGTTGCTTTGCTCCTTATGTGTGGCTTAGGGTTAAAAGGGATTAAAAATAATATTGTAGCTATTCGGTATAACTATCGTTATGTGGACAGCTGGGCTGTTCAGGTATCTGGAGCGCTTTGTTCTTTACAATCAAAAGCGCTCACCACGGAGACACGGAGGCACGGAGAAGGTCAAAAGCAAAACAGTTAAAATCGTTGGCTTTTGATTTTGTTTTTCTCCGTATTTCCGTGCCTCCGTGGTCAAAATGTTTTTCTTTTTAAGAACGAAGGGCTCCAGTGACTTGAAAAGCCCGTCAAACCCTTCAGACATTCCTAAGATCAATTGTTAATTCAGCGAAGCCTAAACGCATATAACGGATTGTTGACCTGTTTGGTTCGTGCCTCGGCATCACCAAAAATACGTCTTTTGGTGAATTGGCCGACCACGAAGGTTTCAGCAAATAAGTCAAACTGGCTAAAACGAACCGCCTGTTGTGGATTATCAATTTGGTAGGTTTTAACAATTTGTGCAGCGGTTGACCAAAAATGATCTTCTTCACACTGGTATGCTTTATTCAGGAAAATACACAGTTCAGATAAGCAGATGAAAAAGAAGGCGTCACAGGATAAATCTCGTACATCATTGAGGTCATCGGTCAGAATGTAGGAATTACGGTTGAGCTTGATGTGTCGCTCAGGCACGTCGAATAAGGTCGGACATAACTCGGGAAAGCCCAAATGCTCAGGTGAATAACGCACGCCGTCATGGAAGTCTTTTAGGGCGATCCGAGTCGGCCAGCCGTCCTTGTGGATCAAGACGATATTCTGAGCATGTGACTCCATGCCGATGCCATGAGCAAACAACATATGAATAATCGGATTTACCGTGACTGTCAGCAGCTGAGTTAGCCACGCATCAAGGCCATATTTTTCAATCCAAGGGGCGATCAGTGGTGTGCCATCCGCTTCCAAATGAAATAAGCCATTAAACGGGCTAGCAGATTCGCCAGCATGGAGATAGTTATGTAGGCTTTCGCGCCAAATGGTGCCCAACGAGCCGTGAACCTTGTCTCTTCTGCTGGCTGGCATATTTTCATAGTCATAAGTGACACCGACAATTTCGCCTAAAATCACAAAGTCCAACTGTTTTGCTACGCTGTCTTGAGCTAGCAGGTTATGCAACCAGTCGGCAATGATCGGACCATTTTTCACTGTATGATTGGCGAGAATACGAGTGCTTGAAGTGTTGGTGATACTCAGAGCAAATTTGACGTAGTTTTTTGTTTTATCCGTCAGATTGGCTAGGGTTCTGATCGACTGTTGTGGCAGATACTGATCGCCAGCAGCGCCTAAATAGATGATGTTTTGGTTGGCCAATTCAAGATAAAAAGTGTTGTTGATGATGTTGCTCCACTGCCACGGATGTACTGGCATTAACCAAAAGTCATCAACGTTTTTCTCTTTATTGGCCAAAATATCACAAAACCCTTGATACGCCTGTTCGCCTAATTCTTCACGGATGAAGTCGTTATAATCAACCTTTTTGCTATGATTCATCGCGCTGTGTTGTTTATTCAAAGCCAACCACGCCAGTTGTAATGGCTGTTTGAATTCAGGGCCATAGGCTTGATTGTCGCTTAATGAAAAACCAATCCGTGACTTGTAACAGGGGTGATAAGTGTGGGCATCTCTGAGATTGCTCTCAAGCGCATCATATTGACGTTGATCGGCTGGCAACCTGTCTGGGCGCGGTAAATTTCGGGCCTGAGTATCTTTGAGCAGCGTTTGCTCAATCTCATTAATAAAGTCGGCCATGTGCTTT
>CBDIDQ010000012.1:0-12579 GCA_965277695.1 Alteromonadaceae bacterium | reverse complement strand
CCAACAATGAAGCCCCGACCTTTTGCGGATTAACCAAAGCCGTGTAACCCAGAATATATTGTTCTTTTTCTAACCGCTTCACTCGTTCCAAACAAGGGGTAGCACTAAGACCCACTCGACGAGATAATTCTATATTCGAGACTCGCCCTTCTTTTTGAATTTCCGTTAAAATCAGTTTATCAATTCTGTCGAGCACTCATGCCACCATATTTTAATCTAAATATTATTCATTAATAAATATAATATACTAAGCGCCCCATAAAATTAAGTGAATAAAACTACAAAGTTTACCCTACAATAGATTTTTATTTTACAACTGATGAGAACGTGAAAATGATTGTAGGCGTACCTAAAGAAATTAAGAATCATGAATACCGTGTCGGCATGGTGCCAGCTAGTGTTAAAGAGTTGATCAGCAATGGTCACCAAGTGGTAGTTGAAACCAATGCTGGTATCGGTATTGGTTTCACTGATGCGGATTATGAAGCGACCGGTGCCAAAATATTGGCCAATGCCGACGCCGTTTTTGCTCAATCAGACATGATTGTTAAGGTAAAAGAACCGCAAGCGGTTGAACGGGCCATGCTGCGTGAAGGTCAAATCCTTTTCACTTATCTTCATTTGGCTCCTGATTTACCACAAACCGAAGACCTAATCAAAAGCAAAGCCGTGTGTATTGCTTATGAAACCGTCACCGATGACCGTGGCACTTTACCACTGTTAGCACCAATGTCAGAAGTCGCTGGCCGTATGTCAATTCAAGCTGGTGCTCAGGCACTCGAAAGAATCAATGGCGGTCGCGGTATGTTATTAGGTGGCGTACCGGGTGTTGAACCTGCTAACGTCGTCATCATCGGTGGTGGTATGGTTGGTACTAATGCCGCACAAATGGCGGTCGGCATGGGTGCTAAAGTGATCTTACTTGATCGCAACATTGATGTGCTTCGTCGTATCGACGCACAATTTGGCAGCAACGTCACCACCGTTTACTCTACTGGTGCGGCATTGACCGAACATGTACTTAACGCAGATTTGGTGATCGGCGGCGTATTAATCCCTGGCGCAGCAGCACCAAAACTAGTTACTGCCGAGCATATCAAAAATATGAAACCCGGCTCAGCCATTGTTGATGTCGCCATTGACCAAGGCGGTTGTATCGCCACGTCAAAAGCCACCACTCATGCTGATCCAACTTACATCGTTGATGACGTGGTGCATTACTGTGTCGCCAACATGCCTGGTGCGGTACCAAGAACCTCAACATTTGCGCTAAACAATGTCACCTTGCCATACATTTTGAAACTAGCCAATCAAGGCTACAAAGAAGCTTTGTTGTCTGACAAACATTTGCTGAATGGCTTGAATGTGATTGACGGTAAAGTCACTTGTCAAAGCGTTGCCAGCAACCTTGGTTTTGATTACGTCACGCCTATTGCGGCTTTGAGCTAAACCCTTTAATAACAAAAAGCCGGGTTATCCCAGTGGATAACCCGGCTTTATTCACGAGGTTAAAACCTCGTCTACGCCGTTAACGAAAAGTCCCCACAATACTTAACACTTTAGGTTCCCAGTCTAAATCCGCCGAAAAAGATGCAGTCAGATTAAGATAAAATTTAGGACGACCGTTTTCTGCACTAGTACCTAGGGTGATCCCTTCTTCAACCAATTGTTTTTTCCCGGTGACTAATACCGAACGATGTTTGCTGGCGTATTTTTTTGCCTCAGCGACCAACGACAAATCATTAAGGTAAATCAGGTCATAACGCTCCTCTGGCAGGTTGTCGCCAGACAGCACTGTTTTAATACCAATATGATCAGTCGACTCACCGATAAGCTTGCTGAAAGCTTCTGAAATGGGGGGCGCGTTAACGACATAAACACTAACGCCGGAGGAGTTTTTATAGGTTTTTTCATACATCAAAATTTTCGCCAATAATACGGCTTGCAAATTGGCCGACAATGGTAAAGACGCAGCTTTAACAGTAAAAGAAGTGATAACCAACAGTACAACAGCACTGGCCATAATAACCAAGTAATACCATTGACTATGTGATAATGGATGAAAGGACAGCCTACGACTACATAGTAACTGCCTAATATTGCTATGATTTCTCATTTCCTATTAAATACGACCCTTTATGCTGATTGAAATCGGCTCTATCAAAACTTAACCTGCAATGAGCAAATCCCTCTAACTCTTTAACATGTCCTTAAAATAGCAAGAAAATCTGTCGCCACCAAGTTTAATTTACCATGCTTTGGCAGGATAATAATACACTAAAGATCTGCATTTGATTAAAACCACATTAAATATGCTTTAAATATACCGTTTATCTCCAGCTCAGTAGGTTTGTCCGTTACTGGAGAAATTATTAGTGATTTAATAGCTGTTTTGCGCTACTTTTAAACTAATGCTGAAAACACATCAGCATCAGTAAAAAAAGCCAAAAAATAAACAATAACCAGTGCTGGTACCGAGAAATACCAGACAGGCAGCTCATATGCGTCCAGGGTATAATGAAACAAAGTAAACTAAGCTATAAACTGATTTTATATATTACCCCTCTGGTGATCTTGCCTTTGTTAAGCCTAGGCTGGTTTGCGATCACCAATACCAATGATGCCGCCGAGAAACAAACTCAATTAACCATTTCCAATTTCGTCGAACAACAACGAGAAAAAATCGAAAATTACCTATTTGCTTTTGGCAATACCATTGATTTGTTAAGCCACTCCCCTGTACTTGAAGAATTGCTCAGCTTACCGGCAAAAACCACCGCTTATCAGAAAAAAAAGCGTGATCTCATTGAAGTGTTCGCCACTTACCTTGACGCTTACCCCGATATATACAGCATTGAATTACTCACTAAAAACGGCAACGATGTGGTTTTTTTCAGTAATGACCTATTTGCTGAATCCAAATCCGCAGCTGTTGCTGGTGAATTGGCCAAAATCAATACTGAACGTAAGTTTCTGATCCGCCAAAAAGATAATACTTCCGCCACGCTGCACTATTTACAAAAAATAACGTTACCAAAAGATAAAAATAAAGCGATTGAGCAAGACGATGAGCAATGGGGCTTTTTGTTATTTAACCTGCAACCCACAGTACTCACTGACAGCATTACCGAAACTCTCTCAACCAACAGCATTAACTTTGTCTTAGCCGATGATGGGCAAATCTTATTTTGCAGCGACTTTTCTTTAATTGGTTCCTATATTCCCCGGGAAAAATTACAAATTTTGTTTAAAGGTATTGCTAATAACCAGCTCAGTGAAGTCAGTCTGGAATCAATGAATTATAGCAAGAATCTTTTTTCAGGGACTTCTTTAGAAGGTGACTTTTTCTATTTTTCAGGGATTAATTATGAAGAACTCAATTTTGCCAGTGACCGTATCAGTTTTATCACAGTATTGATGTTATGCGTTTCCATCGTGGTGATCCCCTTCTTGATTTTAATTGTCGTCACCCAATTACTGCTTAATCCGATTAAACAACTGGCAGATGCCAGTAATGAAGTCGGTGCTGGTAACCTGACGGTCAAACTGGTCACCGGTCGCAATGACGAGCTAGGTTTATTATTTAATGATTTCAATCAGATGATCAATAAAATTCTCAGTTATCAGCTGGAGCTTAAGGGTTATCACCAGCACCTTGAAGACAAAGTATCAGACCGCACCCGGGAGCTGCGAGACACCAATATGCGCCTCGAAGTAGCCATTGATGAAGCCAAACAAGCCAACCGTTTGAAAAGCCGCTTTCTCGCCAATATGAGTCATGAAATCAGAACCCCGCTAACCGCCATCATCGGTTTCACCGAACATTGTATTGACGACAACTGCACTGATAAAGATCGCAACAAATACCTCAGTACCGTGTTACGCAATAGCGGCCATCTGATTGAGCTGATCAACAATATTCTTGACCTGTCAAAAATTGAATCCGAGAAGCTCGAATTAGACAAGCAAACCTTCGCCGTCAGTAGTCTAATGTTTGATCTCGAATCTGTGATCTACTCGCAAGCACTCGAAAAAGGGCTGTCTTTTCGCATTGAATACCAATACCCCATTCCCAAAATGATATGCAGTGACATTACCCGGCTTAAACAGGTGCTGCTAAATGTATGTTCCAATGCCATCAAATTCACCAAAGAAGGTTATACCTTGCTCACGGTTTCTTACCAGCAACAAAGTAATCAGCTGTACTTTACTGTTGAAGATAGTGGTATAGGTATGACGGCAACGGAAATGACCCGTATTTTCAAACCATTTGAACAAGCAGACTCCAGTACTACCCGACGCTTTGGTGGCACCGGTTTGGGTCTGTGTATTTCACAAAATCTCGCACAGGTTTTAGGTGGTGATATTGTTGTCAGCAGTGTTCAAGGTAAAGGCAGTTGTTTTACCATCTCCATTGATGTCGGTATTGCCTTCAAATCCATCGAACTGGTGAATGCCAAAGCAGCGCTGAGTGATCCCAGTGCATTACTGTTAGCCGATCAAATGTCCATGACCGGTCAAAATGAGCAACAGTTTGACGCCAATGTTTTACTTGCCGAAGATAACCCAGATAATCAACAGCTGATCAAAATACTGCTAGAAAAACGCGGCATAAACGTCACCGTAGCCAATAATGGTGAAGAAGCCATTGAATGCGCCCTAATTGACGATTTCGACCTGATCTTAATGGATATGCAAATGCCAGTAATGGGTGGCCTAGAAGCGACTGACGTATTGAGAAAAGCCGCTTGTGATATTCCAATTATCGCTTTGACAGCCAATGTGATGAAAGAAGATATTCAAACCTATCTACAATCAGGCTGTAATTCGACCGTTGCCAAACCCATCGATCAGAGTGCACTATTTGTAGAATTGGGCCGCTACCTCAGCAGTGTCAACAATAGTGCTGGCAGTGACAATACTGGCGAAGAACAAAATCCGATGTCTGACATCGACGCCCTAACCCATGAATTACATTCATCTGCCGAATATATTCAACTAGTACAAAGTTTTTTAACCACTGTGCCCAAACACTTGCTGACCCTAAGACAAGCCATTATGGAAGAAAACAGGGATGAAATCAGCGCACTGGCCCACACCATCAAAGGCAGTGCTGGCAGTTTCGGCTATCCCAAACTCACCGAATTAGCCGGCAACCTCGAATTCGCTGCCAACACCGCAGATATTGATGAACTGAGACATCACCTCGAAATCTTCGAATGCGAATGTGATGATGTGCTACTGCGTAACCGGGAGCAGGCGTAAAGCTGCTCTGCTTAATTAATAATGAACAGTTAATAATTAATAATTAAAAGCAAAATCAAAAACGATTTTTTGCTTTTCTCCGTGCCTCCGTGTCTCCGTGGTGAAAATGCTTTTGATTTTTGAACGAAGGGCTCCAAAAACCTCAAAGGCTCATCGGCTTCAGAGAACAAAACACAACAACTACCGTTACAGGGTCGAGTGGGCTTTTCAGGGTTGCTGGAGCGCTTCGTTCTTTAAAAGCAAAAGACTTACTACCACGGAGACACGGGGATACGGAGAAGGTCAAAAACAAAATCAGTTATTGTTTTAAGGTTTTTTAACTGTTAATTTCACCAAACCCATCAATCATAAAACAAAAAACAGCCCATCAACAACGCATCCTCGCGGCCTTTATCAGCGGGATAATAATTCTTGCGGGTGCCCGCCACATCGAAGCCATAGCCATTATATAGGGCGATGGCCGGGGCGTTTGACTCACGTACTTCCAACCATAGCTGCGAGGCTTTGCAGCCTCGGGCAGTTTCGATGAAATGAGCCATCAACTGTTTACCATAACCTGCACCTTGATGATCCGGGCTGATGCAAATGTTTTGCAAGGTCATTTCATCCAGCACTAATTCGGCAATGTAAAAACCGATGATTTTTCCCTCCAGCAACATTTTGACGCTACGATAGCGCTGACCAAAACAACTGCTCAGCACTTTAAGGCTACAGGGAAACTGATGACAAGCGGATTCAATCGGATAGATAGTGTCAATATCGTCTGGTGTTAGAGCTAAGTATTCAATCATTGGAGGCATAATAAGGCAGTTAAAAATTAAGTGTTTTTAGCGATAACATCAGCCAAACCAGACCACAATGCCCGTTTCGCTGCGACATTACGCAATTGAGTTAATGGCGGTGTCACCAGCTTACCGTCGGTATTAATGCTGATAGTGTCAACTGCCGTATCAAACAACCAGTTCAGTTGGCCCAAACGAAACTCATTATCAGCCAATGACTCGATTGCGGTTGGTTTGATTTTGAGTAGCTGACAAATATCGCTAACCAATTGACTACTGGTTAACTCACTCAGCGCAATAGGTTTAAATACTTGTTTATCATCGCGTTCAACATACAAATCGATGCCTATGGATTGCAACAGGTAATGTGAATAAGATTGCGTGGTATTTGATAATGGGTTTTGCGCAGGCATGTGTTGTAACTCACCAAGATGAAGCCGTGAACCACTTTTTCAAAAATTATCGATAAAAAGTTATCAATAAACTGGTAAAAAGTGGCAGGGGTGGAGAGACTCGAACTCCCAACCATCGGTTTTGGAGACCGCTGTTCTACCAATTGGAACTACACCCCTGTCGACTGATTGGCATTATACCGAAGCATTCGTGAAGGTAAAGCATAAAAATCGCGTTTTAAACTGAACGAATATTATTTACGCTTTACCTATTCAGATATTAGACAATTGCTTATTCTGACACGTATTCAACTAATTCTAAGCCAAACCCAGACAGTGAATGATACTTTTTGAATGAACTCAATAAGCGCATTTTTCTCACCCCAACATCGGCGAGAATTTGTGAACCAATGCCGACATTTCTTGAAGTACCACTCCAATTCGCCGGTGGAGACACTTCACCTTTATCTTCACTTTCGTAAGATCTGACTTTGTTTATCAGCTCATCGGCAGTTTCTCTTTTACCGAGCAATACCAATACGCCGCCTTCTTTGGCGATTCGAGCCATACCATCGCTAAGGGTAAAACTACGATGCAACGAACGCTCAGACTCCAGCAGATCAGTAAAGGTATTCTGTAAGTGAACCCTCACTAACGTCGCTTCATCGCTCTTCACTTCACCATTAATCAATGCAAAATGAACCTGACCATCAACGGTATCTCGATAAGTCACTAAATCAAATTCGCCATGAGCCGTCGGTAATTTACACTCGGCAATACGTTCAATGGTGGTTTCATTCATATTGCGATATTCGATTAAATCAGCAATGGTGCCAATTTTAATATCATGTTTTTCAGCAAACACTTCCAAATCAGGACGTCGAGCCATAGTGCCGTCATCATTAAGTATTTCAACAATCACCGCCGACGCCGACAACCCAGCTAAACGAGCCAAATCACAACCGGCCTCAGTATGCCCGGCACGAGTCAACACCCCACCATCACGCGCCATTAAGGGAAAGATATGCCCCGGCTGTACAATGTCTTTTGGTGTCGCATCACGAGCCACTGCGGCTTTAACGGTTCTTGCCCGATCCGCCGCCGAAATACCAGTCGTCACCCCCTCAGCCGCTTCAATAGAAACCGTAAAGTTAGTCGCAAATTGGGCGTTGTTGTTATCAACCATTAAAGGTAAATTAAGCTGCTTGCAATGATCGCCCATTAGCGTCATGCAAATCAAGCCACGGCCAAAGGTAGCCATAAAGTTAATCGCTTCAGGTGTGACGTAATCCGACGCCATGATCAAATCACCTTCATTCTCCCGATCTTCATCGTCCATTAAAATGACCATTTTGCCATTACGAATGTCTTCAATCAGTGCTGCTGTTTTATCTAAATTCATTTTTTAACCTTTAAGAAAACCCGATGAAGCCAATAACGCCATAGTAACGTTGCTTTCTTGCTGGGAGGGTTGTAAAGAAGAGGATTGTGGTGAAGCTGCTGCATCGGCGCTAAAACCCATCATTCGTTCGACATAACGAGCAATAACGTCAACTTCCAAATTGACTTTAGTGCCAACCGTCAATTGCTTAATGGTGGTCTCGCCAGCAGTATGGGGGACAATGGTCAGTTTAAACCAATTGCCATCAACTTGGTTAACCGTCAAACTCACCCCATCAACCGTTATCGAACCTTTTTCGGCGATATATTTAGCCAAACTCACATCGGCTGATAACCAGTATTCCATCGCCCGGCCAGACGCAGCCTGTTTCACTACACTGCCAACGCCATCAACATGACCACTGACCATGTGTCCGCCAAGACGGGTGGTCAACAGCATGGCTTTTTCAAGATTAACTGGCGTTTTCACTTTGGCGCTAGCAAAGGTGGTGCGTTTTAAGGTTTCCCCTGAAATATCAGCGGTAAAAGAACCCGCCGTTAACCCGGTGACTGTCAAACAGACGCCATTGGTGGCAATACTGTCGCCTAATTTGACATCACTTAAATCTAACTTGCCAGTATCAATGGTGATCACCGCATCGGCACCACTACGTCTAAGCGCCGCAATCTTACCCGTGGCTTCAATAATTCCTGTAAACATTTACTCGCTCGCTATTGACGTTTTGTTTTAGGTTCGGCTGTTATCCGAATATCTCGACCGACCATGCGCAAATCGCTGATGGTCAAATCAATCACTTGACTCATGGTGGTAAGCTCAGGCAGATTTAACAGTGATCGACTCTGATCGCCCATTAACTTCGGGGCCTGATACAAAATCACTTCATCCACCAGCTGCTGATTAATAAATGCGCCAGCCAGTGTCGCCCCGGCTTCAATCCACAAGTGATTAAAACCTCGCTCAGACAAAATTCGTACCACTTCGACCAAATCGGCCTTGCCGTCACACTGTGATACCACAATTTGCTCTACAAACTGCGGCCATTGCAGTGATTTTTCAAGGTGTTGACGAATTAAAATTATCGGGCTGTGCTGACTAAACAGACGTAAGTCCGGGGTCAGGCGGTTTTGCGTATCAATAATCACCCGAACAGGCTGACGCACTTGCTCACTAGCAACCATAGTCTTTAACCTCGGCGAATCATCCCGACGCACATTAAGCAGGGCATTATCGGCTAAAACCGTATCGGCACCACTGATAATGGCACAACTTTGTGCCCGAAACTGCTGTACATCAGCCCGGGCATCAGCTGAGGTGATCCACTGGCTGAGGCCATTAGCTAGCGCCGTTTTACCATCCAAAGAGCTAGCCATTTTACAACGCACAAATGCTCGTTTTTGTGTCATGCGTTTGATAAATCCCCGATTAAGTGCCTGCGCATCAGCTTCAAGCAAACCCGCATGGGTTTCAATACCGACCGCCGCCAGCTGTTGCAAACCACTACCACTGACCTGAGGATTCGGGTCGACCATCGCCGCAATCACTTTAGACACTTTTGCCGCAATCAACGCTTGAGCACAAGGCGGGGTTCGACCAAAATGACTGCAAGGCTCCAATGTGACATAACACGTCGCCCCTTGTGCCTGCTCACCAGCCTGCTTTAAGGCGACCACTTCGGCGTGTGGCCCACCAGCGATTTGATGCCAACCTTCACCCACAATCTGGCCATTGTTAACAATCACACAACCGACGTTAGGATTCGGTGAAGTGGTAAAACGCCCTCTTCTGGCCAGCTCGATAGCTCTGGCCATATAACGACTGTCATCAATCGAAAATGTCATTGTGCCTTCTCTTCATCGTCAACCGTTTCATCGTCAAGCTTGGCAATGGCTTCACCGAATTCACGAATATCTTCAAATGAGCGATACACCGAAGCAAATCGCACATAAGCGACTTTATCCACCGTGCTCAACTCATCCATAACCAGATTACCAATCAATTCGCTAGGCACTTCCCGCTCACCGGTAGCCCGCAAGCGGGATTTAACTTTATTGAGCAACTGCTCAGTCTGCTCGGTACTGACCGGACGCTTCTCTAGTGCCCGCAATACTCCACCGGTTAATTTATCATCGTTAAAAGGTTCGCGTCGCCCGCCGCTTTTAATCACCCGGGGCATGACTAATTCGGCAATTTCAAAAGTAGTAAAGCGCTCTTTGCACTCTACACACTCCCGCCGCCTCCGCACCTGATGACCATCAGTCACCAATCGCGAATCAATCACCTTGGTATCAGTTTTTCCACAAAATGGACAATGCATAATTTTCCGTTGATTTGGTTTAGTTTGATTTGGTTTCGTTTGCTTAATAGTACAAAGCAAAAAGGCCGCATGAGCGGCCTTTACTTGGATAAAGAGTTAATCGGTCAAACTTTCAACCATCATTGGCCACCATTAACCATAAACGGGCAAGGTCGCACACAAATCTTTAACCTTATCACGCGTCGCAAGAATGGTTGCTTCATTCTCGATATCGTCCAGTACATCACAAATCCAACCGGCTAAAGTGGCGGTTTCAGCTTCTTTAAACCCACGACGAGTAATAGCAGGAGTACCTAAACGTAAACCAGAGGTAACAAACGGTGAACGTGGGTCATTAGGCACAGAGTTTTTGTTCACTGTGATATAAGCACGACCCAAAGCCGCATCAGCCGCTTTACCAGTAATATCTTTATCAATCAGGTCAACTAGGAATAAATGGTTTTGCGTACCGTTAGAAACGATATTGTAACCACGCTCCATCATCACTTTCACCATCACCTGGGCGTTAGTCAGTACTTGCTGTTGGTACACTTTAAATTCAGGAGCCAATGCTTCTTTAAAAGCCACCGCTTTTGCCGCAACCACGTGACATAAAGGGCCGCCTTGACCACCAGGGAAAACCGCCGAGTTTAATTTTTTCGCGATCGCTTTGTTTTCACGCGCCAAAATCAAACCACCACGAGGACCAGCAAGGGTTTTATGTGTGGTAGTCGTGACCACATCAGCAATTTGGGTGGGGTTAGGATACAGACCAGTCGCTACCATACCGGCAACGTGAGCCATATCAACCATGAAATAAGCATCGATTTTGTCAGCAATATCACGGAAACGCTGCCAATCAACGATGCCTGAATAGGCAGAGAAACCAGCGATGATCATCTTAGGTTTATGTTCCAATGCCAACGCTTCAACTTGAGCATAATCGATTTCGCCAGTGGCTTCGTCCAGTCCATACTGAATGGCGTTATATAATTTACCTGAGAAACTCACATGTGAACCATGAGTCAAGTGACCACCATGAGCCAAGCTCATACCCAATACGGTGTCGCCTGCCTCAAGCAAGGCCAAGAAAACCGCCGAATTAGCTTGTGAGCCAGAATGCGGTTGAACATTGGCATAATCAGCGCCAAACAATTCTTTAGCGCGTTCAATCGCCAAACTCTCTGCGACATCAACATGTTCACAACCGCCATAATAACGTTTGCCCGGGTAACCTTCAGCATATTTGTTAGTTAGCTGCGAGCCCTGTGCTTCTAGGACTCTGGGACTACAGTAATTTTCCGATGCAATCAATTCTATATGCTCTTCTTGACGACGATTCTCTTGGATCATCGAGTCATATAATTCTGGATCAAAATCAGCAATATTCATATCACGAGTAAACATATTCAGCCCTATTAAGTTTGGTTCAGGTTGGAGTAAAAGTCACAGCCAAGGTAACAGTTAAGGCTCAGCTGCTTCTCTACAACCCATTAGCAACGCATTAGTTTTGCTAATGCAGTTCGTAAAGAAGGAGGCCATTCTAACCCAAAAACTTACTGGTTGACTAGCTCAAATGTGAAATTGTATACAATTTTTTTAAACCGTCTTATAGCTAAATCGACTAGCGGCTGATAATTAACGCCAAAGGGTCATAGAAAGTCTCTACCTTATCTGTTGAAATTCACCATTCAAGCGCTGGTTTTTCCTGATAACTTTGTTCTGGTTGTACAATGTCAAGCGGCAATTTGTAAACTGACCTACAACCCCGAGCGAAAAGTTAAAACGCTTTCCGATTAGTTATTTTTGTGAAGATACCTAAGTGCAGAGGAATTAAAAATAAAATTTGCTGAAACGATGGTTTGTGGCTAAAATCACTGACTATGGTTATTAGTGGTACGTTTGAAAACTCAGATTAGTCAGGGCCGAACTTTCTTATCAATTTATTTTAAATGAAAAGGTATAAATATGGACAAGACAACCCATAATTCAGAACTCGCTCAATTGACTCCCGATGAACAATGTCAACGCACTTGCCTTCGGTTTACCCGCATATCTGACGATCGAGCTGAATACGGTATCGAAAATATGATTAAGTTTTTGGGTACCGAAATATTTGACGACGTAGATAGCCCCACTGACACAGAAATTAAAATGCTTGCTGCGCCAATCGGATCGCACCCTTTGTTAGAACTCAAGCACCTGGCCGAAAAAGATCTGATATTAGAAAAATTTGAAAAATGGGGGAGAGACATGAAAACTCACCTCAAAAAACGCCTACCACTTGCCCAGAATGAAATTGTATACGATGAAGGAGTTCGTATTCTCCCCGCAGACTCGGAGCTTGGACCTCGCTGCAGTTTGGTATACCGTAGGGACACCAATTTGGCCGAACAGATTTTTACCAGCACCATAATTACCCCAGAATGTCCAAAAGATGTCAGT
>CBDIDQ010000011.1:0-10546 GCA_965277695.1 Alteromonadaceae bacterium | reverse complement strand
ATCGTTTAGCCAACCAAGTACAGAGTGTATTTGTTGGCTTGTCGCAAGGATTCAGAGCACCAAACTTATCGGATATGACCCGCTTTGACAGTGCTCGCAGCAATGAATTTGAAGTGCCAGCCACCGGACTCGACCCGGAGCACTACCTCACCTTAGATATGGGCAGCAAATATCGTAGCGGTAATAGCCGATTCACTGCATCGGCTTATTACACCAAAATCAACCAGCAAATCCAACGGCTGCCAACCGGGATGCAAAATGCTGATGGCGAATTTGAGATCAGCAAAGCCAATGTCGGTGGTGGCTATGTAACCGGTATCGAATTGGCATTAGAACAGCAACTCAACGACAACTGGACCGTGGCCGTGCAAACCGCTTGGTTGACGGGCAAAAACGATACCTTCCCCACCGCCGACAGCCCACTGAGCAGAGAATATACTGACCGTCTAATGCCGCTATCTGGCCAATTAAGGGTCAGATATCAAGCGCCAGACCAACCTTGGTGGCTTGCCAGCCAATGGGTTGCAGCGGCTAGAGCTGATCGCCTATCGACGCGTGATCGCAATGACACTCAGCGGATCCCCCCGGGCGGCACACCGGGTTACACCACTTTAAATTTTCAGGGTGGTTATTTTTTATCGCCGCAATGGCAAGTGCAATGGGCATTAGAAAACGTGTTTGACAAGGACTATCGCATCCATGGCTCGGGGCAAAATGAGGCGGGCATTAATTTTTTGCTGACCTTGCATGGGCAGTATTAACACCTTGACCAACCTTATATTGTAGCTACAATATAAAATAACAATGAGTTAACGCTATGTTTTTAGAATGGGACGAGCACAAAAGACAATCGAATATTAAAAAACACGGTGTTGATTTTCAATTAGTCACATTATTTGATTTTGACAGTGCCCAAGAATATTCATATATCAGAAATAACGAACAACGCATTATCGCCTATGGATTAATTGGTAATCAACTATTTGTACTGGTATATACCGAGCGTAATGACAACCTTCGAGTGATCAGTTTACGTAAAGCCAATTCAAAAGAGGTAAAAAATTATGTCCAAGGCTAATATTTATATGCCTACCCCAGAAGAAGATGCGCAAATTCAAGCAGGTATTGAGTCTGACCCGGATGCTTTTGAAATCACCGCCGAAATGATTAATTCAGGTCAGCTGATTAGGCGGGGACGAGGCAAGCAAAAATCACAAGTGAAAATTCAAAAAACAGTACGACTCGACCCGAAAGTATTGGATTATTTTGAATCAGATAAACCGGGTTGGCAAAAACGTTTAGCAGCCGGGTTAGACGCCTACATGTTGGAACACCCTAAAACCAGCCGTTAAATTAACAATAATCAGGCAGGAGCAACGTCTCTCCTGCCTGAGACTTTACTAGCGTTTATTCTCAATTAAATAAACATTATCGTTATCAAAACGCACGATATCCAAATCGCCGTCTTTATCGATATCTAGGGTCATGTTTTTCCACTTATCTACTTGAGGCATAGATTGCACTTCGCTGACCACTGGTCGCTTGACCAAATCGCTGTACTCATAGCTGATCAGCTGTTGATTTTGCTCCCAGTCGAAGAAATAAGCTGAACCGCTGCCGAACAAATCCAAATAATAGCGTGGAAAATCCATCAATGGATAAGTGACCATCGTATTATCTGGCTGTCGCTTATACCATTGAGTTATTGGTAACTCATCCTCGTCGACAAATTTGAAACCGTCGAACATAATATCATCACTACCATCTTGATCGACATCATAAGCATCAAATCGAATAAACTTAAGCCGGGCTTGCTCAACAGTAGTCCAATCGCCGAACTGATTGCCTGATTGTTGAATATTTTCTCGTAAATAACCACAAATATAATGAGGCGGCATAAACGTGCAATCCCTATCAAACTGACCAATACCGATAATATCCAATAAACCGTCACCATTGAGATCAGCCAACCCGCTGTTACCATTAAGTTGTGGCCACAGTCCTTCTTCTGGCGATACATCGTCCTTGCTTTGATAAGCCGCTGTTAATGGGTCATACACCAACCAAAAAATATCACCATATCGTGTATATCTTAATGAGATGTCAAAAAAGCCATCATTGTTAACATCGCTAACCTCAAACACATCGTAATGCTCACCAGTATCGCCGACCAAATACAGCTCTTGTATCGGACCAAAACCGTCTTCGGTGGCCAAACGCACCGCAATAGCATCCTTAGGTTCGGCGACTTCCCGGGTTTTTGGATACTGAAAAAAGGCATCTTTTTTACCATCATTATTGATATCAGCCATCAGCGGGGTATCCCCTTTGAAAAAGTTTTCATCGAGATAATTATCCTCGACTAAACGACCATCAACCAATTTCATCCGCAAGGTTGAAAACCGTGAACTTTCACTGCGCTGCTCAATAAACAAAGAAGTGCCTACGTTGGTGATCCCCATGATGGTCATGATGCCGTCAAAAGGAACAACGGTACCATTACTGTCATCCATCACATGGACTTTTTCAAGGTTGTCAGACAACCAAAAGGTATTTTCTTGTTGTCTGAAAAGTCGTAGTTCACCCGACTCTTGCCAATCGGTCAATTCACAAGCACAGCCTAAATCGTCTGTTTTAGTAAACGTCAGGTCCGTGGCGTTATTGCGCAGAAAAATATTGCGAACCCAATTGTCATGATTAACATCAATCAGATCATCCAAATTATCGCCATTGATATCAACACTTAAGAAATTGTTTGCCGACAAACTCTGTTGCGTCAACACCGAAGTAAACGGCGTACGCTGATAAGTCAGTTGTTCACTATCAAAGCCGATCTCAGCGGTATTCTTACCCGCTTCACTACGCTGATACTGTACCAAGCGATCATTGCCGCCATTAACTTGCATACAAGCCAGCGCAGCATCAGATGCAGACGATTCACTGATCACCGTTTCAGTTTGATAATTATCAGCAGCAGACAATACATGAAGCACAGTCTCTTTATCCCCACCACCCGCTTGACTGAGCATGGTTTGGTAATACAAATCGGCTTTGCCTGTTTGTTTAACATCACAAGCCAAAGCAGTATTAGCCATCACCCCTGAGCCTTGATACTCAACCGCATTGACTTGGCTATAACCGCCCTCTCCCGGGGCAAAAATAAACAGGAAGCCATTACGATTGGACTCCATTGCCGCGACAATATATTTAACACCACTATCTTGTTCCGGTTCAAACGTAAACACCGACAGTTCACCGTCGAAAGGCTCACTAAATACCCCTGGCAACAAGCCAATTAACACCTCAGTGAAAAAATTACCTGAACCATCATTGCTGGCATAATACAAACCAACACCGTCCGATTTATGTTGCAGCGTGACTAAATCCAGCTGGCTATCACCGCTGATGTCTTCAAGCAATACATAATCACTGGCATTCCACTGTACCTCATTTCGCATAAAACGCGGTGTCATATCAAGCTCAAGATCACCTTTGTTTTTATACCAGTAGGTGCCATTATCTTGTCGCGCAATAATGTCAGACTTGCCATCATTGTCCATATCAGCGACAGCAAAATTGCTAATATCATGGCCACCAACACTCAGCGATAAAACGTTCTTTTCCTCAGTGAAAACATCGCTGGCAGTCGGAGCGACAGTCACACTAATAGTTTTAGTGGTAGCACCACCAGAACTGTTTGTGGCCGTTAACTCAAGGGTATATTGTGACTCGAATGCGCCAACAGGTGCGGTAAAATGGGCTTTATTCTGGTCGGTCATCACAATCGCTAAATCTGATGCCCCATTAGTTTGTACTAATTCAATATTAAATGGCACGCCACTGGTCGCTTGCCACTCGATCACCGTAAAGGCCCCGCTTTTGGCAGTGATCAGTTCTTGGGTATCCAATGACGGCGGTGATGGCTGAGAAACGACTACATCTATACTGGCATCTACCGACGATTGTTTGTTGTCGGTGACCGTGACTTTAAAGCCAAATCCGGCCTCGCTATCAACGTTGGGTGCAATAAAAGAAGCGTTGGCTGTATCGGCGTTTTGCAACGTCACCGCTTCACCAGAAACTTGTTGCCACAGATAACTAACAACCTCGCCATCACTGTCTTGCGCCGCTACAGATAAAGTAACGGTTTGACCCGCCAACATATTGGCAGGCGTATCAATAACAGCAGTAGGGGCAAAGTTATTAGGGTTAACGGTGACATTTAATTCAGACTGGCTGCTGGCATTGTCACTATCAGTGACCACCACTTCAAACACCAGTTGTTGCGCCGCTTGGGGATGAGTCACTACAGGTGTTGCAAAGCTGGCAGCATCGGTATTTGCATCAATTAATGCAACCGGTACGCCTGATTTTTGCGACCAAGCATAAGTTAAAGTCGGTTGGTCATCAGTGGCATTAACGTTAAGAAAAACCGTGGTTTGTTGATCATCCACTGTTTGTTGCGGTGTATCGACGATTAATACTGGTGGACTATTCGGTGGTTCTGGTGCTGGCGGTTCTGGTGTTGGTGGTTCTGGTGCTGGCGGTTCAACCACAACCGGTGGTGGTTCAACCACAACTGGTGCTGAACTGCCCGAGCCGCCGCAACCATAAAGACTGAGCATTGCGCAAAAAAGTGCACTCTTACTAAAAGTATTGAGTTCCATATATATCCTTCTCCAAATGTATTTTTTGGGTAAAATGACAATCATTTTTCCCACGCAAAATTCTACATTATAGATTCGACATTAAGCAATCTATTATTCTAATAAATAAGTAAATTGAATGCATTTTATACAACCATTGCTGACTTTTCTGTTAGTTGATACAAAGACTTTCCTCAATAGTGATCAACAAAAGCTAAATACAATAGAAGATATAATGAAAGAAACACTGAAAATAGCGCTTAGCGTCATCTTGTGCTTATGCGCAAATCTAACCGCCGCATTAAATTTGAGCTTTGCCTCTGAAACAACAATCGACTCGACAATCCTCAAAAGCCAACGCAATTTATTGATCCAATTCGGGTGCAAAAAAGGGGTCAAACCAGTTGTTTAAGAAGGCTTTTTAAATTGCTTGGTTATAGCCGCACAGTTCCTTAATTATAATTTTTTAACACGGTGATAGGTTAAAGTACTTATTATTCAATATGTTAAGAAAAGTCTCATTAAACAACTGACTTGAACCCCCTTTCTTATATTTATGATTTTAGGAGAAACGAGTTAAAACAGGGAAGTGTATAAGCAAAAGGAATTGTCGCGAGCCAGATGTTAATTGAAAAAGGGGAGACTATAGAAGAAAAAGTTGAAGTAATTCAATGGTTTGCCAATATTGATATTGGCGAATACAGGCGAACTCGCCTTAAGAAAAATATTGAAGACTCAAAGTCACTTCCCACCAACCTCTGGTTTTATTTATTTACTATATTGAGCAGCACAGCAGCTACGGGCTTGTCCAACAACAGGATTAAGTCGCGGCTTCGCGCGACCTATCCTTGTTAGTTAGCCTTTATTACTGCCAATTGAGCTTAAGTTCTTTATGAGCAACAGCACAATCTTTTAGATAAAGGTTAATTAAGTTTTGGTACGGAATACCATTTTTATCTGAAAGCTGCTTGAAATAATCGATAACATCCTCATCCAAGCGGATGGTTATTTGCTTTTTCAGTTTTTTAGCATAAGGATTTGGTATTGAGTTTGAAAAATCATAATGTTCGCGCATAGTGGAAACCCTCATATTGCTTGCGCTCGCGCTTGTCGGCTTTACGAGCTGAAATGATGCGAATAGTTTCATCAATATCTCGATAGCAGTGACATACAACGAGAGTATTTAACTCGGCACTTTGGCCAAAAATAATGAAACGCTCTTCGCTTATTGAGCTGTCAGGATCAGGAATTAGCCGACCAAAATCATCATAAAACACGGATTTTGCTTCCTCAAAAGTGACTCCGTGCTTTTTTAGATTTGATGCCGCTTTTTTAAATCCCATTCGAATTTATATGCAATCATAATTACATTGTAGTTATGATGTAAGGGAGATGCAAGTAGAGGCCAGATTAAAGGCTAACGCTTATTAGCCGGAAAAAAAATCGGTGTTTAGACACAGATAATATTCATCTAACACGATTCAAGACCCTAGAGTTTTCACAGTCAAAATTAGGGATCAAGTGTCTTGTTCAATATACAAACGTTTGAACACTTGATTATTGCACAAGATACCGTACACCCCTATTGCTTTCAAAAGCCAAATTGAAGCGACGAAACTATATTATCGACTGGCTGTGAAAAACGATAACTATCATGGCGTTTGGTTCATGGCGTTTGGTTCATGGCGCTTGGTTCATGGCGTTTGGTTACCTTATGCATTGGCAAGGAAATATTCCAATGCATCGTTCGGCTGGCACTATTTGTTTCTATCCGCAAGATTAAGTATTGATCCAGAAAGTGGCTTGTTACGATCGCACCCCCTTGCTGAATCGGGTTTGCAAAAAATGCAAAAACAGGCCATCCATGGCCTTATGCAAAGCGCAATCCAAGCCTGCCCACAGCCGGGCTAACGCCTGACAGCCCCTTTCAAGCGCCAGCCAACCAGCAGCAATAGCGCACTTAACCATAAAGCCCAAGCCATCAATCCGCTATAGGCTGGCTTTATCGCGGCTGAATCCATCGGCCAAACCGGAAAAGCATCAATATCCTGCGCTGTAAAGGGTTGCTCCAAAAACAGATAGGGATAAATAAAACGTCTGATCTGTTGATGATAATCCGCAACCTTTTGCAAATAATCCAACTGGTTATCACTGCCGCTACCTGCTAGGCGGTTGATATGCAGCTGAAACAGCAAGCTAGGTGACAGGTAACTTAACTGATTGAGCTTTTCAAGGCGCAACTGTTCAATCTGCTGATAAGCCTGCCATTGCTTGTCCGCCGCCATATCACTCAGATGCTGTTGGGCGTAGTACCATTTCCATTCGCCGCTACCGGTTAATGGTGTGGTTGCTTTAAATTGTGGGTGAGACTGAAGAAAATGGTCCAGCGCCGCCTGTTGATCTTGATCCCAGCCATCGTTCATCACCATGCGCTGTTTTAACGTCGCTTGTAGTGGCTGGTCGTTGGCAAACTGATTTTGTAAATACAGATGCACCAAGCCCGGCAACAGTACCGATATAAACAACCATAACGAAATAAAACTTAAACTGTTGTGAACACTACTTTTGCCCCAGCTGATGATCCAACCAATCAGTGCCAGCCAAAACAACGAATACACCAGCAACGCCATCAGCAACCACGCAAAAGTGCCATCCAGCGGTAGCGACAACACCAACGCCGCTGCCAACAACAGGCTCCAGCTTAGCAACACCACCAAAGCAGCCCGTAGTAATAACCTTTTTACCACCAAGCTAAAACCCCCCAGTGGCAGGGCATTTAGCATCCGCCAACGTCCGGCATGACGCTCGTCAGACAACAAGGTCACCGACAACAATCCCAATACCACCGGCAATAACCAGGTAAAAACAAAACCCAAATCCAGCCGACCAGCCTTTTGACGGGAAGGATTGACGATTTCACGATTGTAAATTTGCCCCTGTAACGCCAGTGCCCTAACCCGCATGGACGAGTAAGCATCCTGACTCTGACCAACAAACAGCGCCGACCAGGGTGACAACTGCCAACGGGTGGGTGCAAAACCGTAATAGGCAAAGTCACCGGCATCAGGCAACTCGCCCTTTTCTTTCCCCTTTTGCTTGAGCTGTTCTATATGGCTTTGATATTGGGCCACTACCTTGTGCTGATCCCGCTGCACCTGCTGATAACCATGACTGCCCAAATAAATGGCCAATCCCCCTGCTAATACCAACACCGCCAGCGCCAATTGCGCAGCAAGGCCAGCAAACAACAATTTTAATTCCAGCTTAAGCCAGCGCATACAACCTCCTTCGAACCATTTTTAAACCAGGAAAAACCAGCAATAACCAAACACAACCAACCAGCAATAACAGCGGCAACCACCAAAACCCCATAAACGGCTGTAGCGACCAACCCGGTGACGGCTGCTGATAGTCAAAGTGGTTAAAAGTCTGCCACAACGCCTTGTCGGCCAGCTGTTTGCCATCATTTTTATGGTCAATATGTTCAGTATGAATGGCGTTAAGTTTTTGGATCCGAGCATAACGGTGGGCTTCGGTTTGCCATTCATAATCAAAAAAGTGCCAAGCGTCGGTGGCAGACAAAGCCATCGATAGGTCACGGGCAAACAGGTAAGGGTTAAGCCAGTAAAATCCACTGACAAAATCCTGCTGCTGGTGCAGCTGTTGCAATTGCAATCGGTATTGCTTGGCAAAAATATCTGCACTGATACGCTCCCCTTCTTTCATCAACAAGCCCTTATAGTTAACTGGCAAGTCTTCGACCTTTTGCACCTTATATTCGCTCAATATGCGCTGTTTAAACTGGTTAAAATGCGGATCATCCGGATTGTGACTGTCACCCACCTGACGGGTGAGTTGTTGCACCGTTAACTCAAAATCATTGCGACCCATCAGTGGGTTACGGTGATCGGCAATATCTGCCACTACCCGGGGCATTAAAATGGTCAAACCAAACCATAACGACACCAATACCAACAGGGTGTTGCGGATACTGCTAATCAGACAAGACGCCAGCAAAATCAGCAGCAACCACACCAAACAGTAACCCAGATAAACCACAAATAACCCGCCAATACGCCACAAGCTGTCGCTGGTCAGGGTGATATCGGCAAACCCGCTGACCACCAAGGTGGCGACAAACACAGGGCCAATAAACAGCAACGACAACAACAAATAGGCCAGTCCTTTACCCAGCAACAGTTGCCCCAACGAAATATTGACTGACAGCAGCTGGCGCAGCGTACCATTTTGACGCTCCCCCGCCACCGCATTAAAACCAACACTGATCAGCAACAAGGGCCAAAACAGCAGCAATATATTGGCCACCGACAACCCAGAAAAACGCAACAGTACCGAGGCATCCTGATCATTGGCAAAGTTGGCACTGTTCTGCCGATGGGCTTCAATAAAAATACTGTTGCCAACAAAATTATTCACGCCGACATCGAAAAAAGCCAATGTGCCCGGAGGACGAAAAGTAAAGTGACCAAAATGGGCCACTCGGTGGGGATGACGTGATGGCTGATCACGCCATTGTTGTTCCACCAGCGTTTGGGCGGTACTTTGCTGTGCCGCCGTTTGGCTGTACTGGTACCAGCCGGTCAATAATGCCATCAGCAACAGCAGCTGCATCATGGCAAACAGCCATTTCAGCCCGGCGTTGCGGCGTTTGCTCGCCAGCTCATGGCGAAATATGGTCAGAATTTTATCCATTGATTAAAAAACCTTGGTCATTGGGCTATCGGGATTGAGGGATTGAGGGATTGAGGGATTGAGGGTTTAAGGACAGGCATATCAAGCACACTCGGCGTACAACTGCGGATTAATGGCGTCGTGATAAAGCTGTTCCAGTGCATTCAAACTTAAACCTACATTGTCGACCTGTTCAACCAGTTGACCCTGTTTCATAATGCCGATGTGGGTGGCCAGTGCTTGCGCACACCAAAAATCATGGGTCACCATCAATATCGCAGCACCGTTATTGGCCAGTTGGCGAATAATGGCAATAAACTCCAAAGTAGCACTGGGGTCGAGGCCAGACGTCGGCTCGTCAAGCAGCAAAATTTTTGTCTGACGAACAATCGCAAACGCAATACCGACTTTTTGCCGCATCCCTTTAGAATAGTCTTTTAGCGGTTGCTGCCAGGCTTGCTGCTCCAGCCCGGTTTGGCTCAAAGCCTGTTTTATTTGGCCGATATTAACCGTTATTCCGCTGAGTTGGGCGAGATACTCCAGGTTCTCCAGTGCATTAAATTCCTGATACAGATTGACCTGTTCAGGGATATACACCAGTTTTTGTTTGCTGTTGTGCATTGCCGCTTTATCGTCGGCACGAATTTCTTCACCATCAATAATCACCTTGCCCGAATCCGCTTCAATAAAATTTAGCAACAGATTCAGTGTGGTACTTTTGCCTGCACCATTGGCCCCAAGCAAACACAGGATCTCCCCCGGATCGACCCGAATTGACAGGTCAATCAGTGCCTGTTTATCACCAAATGATTTGGATAATTTGATTGCTTCTAACATCGTAATATTTCCTTGAAAAATAATAAAAAATGGTCAAATTGGTTGTCTTTGTCCTTAAAGAGAACCGCTAAAGGTCAAACTGACGACAGGTCCCCGGTTTCGCTCGCTGGATTGTCGCCATAATAGTTGACCATTACGGCCATTGGCATACACCCGGCGATTGCGACTTTGCTGCTCATCACCGAGATTTTTCGCTGCCAGCCGTACTTTTACCCCATCGAATAGCCCATCAACTAGACCACCAAAGAGATCACCAAAACGGTTGCTTTCAATAAAGGCATTCCAGCGCCCCTGGGTGCGAAAATGATTGTATTCATTGACAAAATATTCTTCACTCTCTTGATACAACTGATAACCAATGCCCCAGGATA
>CBDIDQ010000010.1:0-112677 GCA_965277695.1 Alteromonadaceae bacterium | reverse complement strand
GGCAACAACGAAGTTTGTTCGTTCGCTACGACTACTGGTGGTACTTACCATGTTCGCTTAAAAGCTTATAGCACTTTCTCTAATGTTAGCTTGACTGGTGATTATACTGGCGGTGGTACTAATCCTCCGGGCGGTACAGACCCAATCAGTGAAAGCAAAGTGATCAGTGTTGCTACTGGTGCATGGGATCATTCAACTCAAGCGGTTGAAGCAGGCCATAAGACTTTGGTAGTTACTATGTCCGGTGGTACTGGTGATGCGGATTTGTATGTAAGAGCGGGTTCACAGCCGACTACATCAAGTTATGACTGTCGTCCATATGCTAGTGGTAACAACGAAACCTGTACTGTCAACAACTCTACTGCACAAACGATTCATATCAGTGCCAGAGGGTATAGTGCTGCTAACAATGTGACTTTGGCTTGGCAAAGCACTCAGTAAATAAAAGTCGTTAAACGACAAACGCCACCCAATTGGGTGGCGTTTTTTTGTCTTAAATTCTCGGCCGCTGATCATATAACGAGGTTGAAACCTCGTCTACGTCGCCATAGACGCGGTTTTTTTTGACGATTAATAATAACCATATTTGATTGGAGGCTGAATTTGCTATTGAGACCAACAATAACGTCGAATGAATTACAGCAGATAACCAAAGGGTTTTTCAATGCTAACCTCAAGGGCTTCAAAACCTTTGTTGCCATTAACACCAAGAATAAAACTGACTATTTGACCTTCTAATAATCGGCGGGTGCCAATCTTTTGGTCCTTGGGGGCGTTTTGATAGTGAACAAAAATATCGTCTTTGACACCATCGGTGGTGATAAAACCAAAGCCTTTAGCGATATTGAACCACTTGACTTCTCCTTGATGACGCTGTTTTTCGTCTGACATATTGCTATGCTCATTACTATTTCCTGTCTTCATCATGCTTTTCCAAACCTTAACACTTTAGATAAAATACTAAAAATGGACATAGGCAGCTATATTCATCCTTGAATAAGTGCCTGTTTTGTTGATTATCGCTAACAGTGATGGGCCGTCGTTGATGGCTCCCATACTAATTTTTTGATGGATAAATTGAACTTCCGATGGGCAACGAACGGTTACGATAGCCAAAATCACGCGGTTACGAACGGTTACGAAGAACTTATCTTATTGATTTTAAACGCGTTAATATTTGTTTCTTTTTGGGAATTGGCAGGGTGGTATATGTAAAAATAATGCTTGTTTTGACAATAAAGCGAGTTTTGAACTTGACCCATAGCGCAATGTTAAGCGCTTTCAGAAACAGATAATCTTGGTACAAGTGTCGGCAAGGGATTTGTCCCCGCGACTACAAGCGGGGACAATAACAACACGATTAGGAATTAAAAATAGCCAATTCTTCGTCGTTCATGTCTGCGCTGATATCGGCAAACAATGGTGTACTCAAATAACGCTCACCAGTATCTGGCATCATACACAAGATATTAGTGCCCGGTGCTGCCGTTGCGGCGATTTTCAGACCAGCGGCCAAGGTGGCACCAGCAGAGATACCAACAAAGATACCTTCTTTTTGTGCCAAATCTTTCGAGCCTTGAATACCGTCGGCATCTTCGATGGTGATGATTTGATCGGACAAGTCTGCTGCCATACCATCAATGGTCAATTTAGAGATGAAGTCTGGTGACCAGCCCTGCATTGCATGGGGTTTGAAACTCGGGTGGCTTGACGGTTGACCATCGGCCGTATGTGGCTGCTCTACCCCACTGGTTAGCATCTGGGCGTTAGCTGGCTCACAAATGATAATTTTGGTTTCAGGTGATTTTTCTTTCAGTACCCGAGAAACCCCTTTAAAGGTACCGCCAGTACCAAAACCGGTTACCCAGTAATCCAGTTTGTCTTCGGCGAAGTCTTCAAGAATTTCAACCGCTGTAGTACGGGAATGCACATCAGCATTGGCTTCGTTTTCGAACTGGCGACACAAGAACCAATCGTTGTTTTTGGCTAGCTCAACCGCTTTGGCTAACATGCCTGAGCCGCGTTGTGCAGCTGGGGTCAAGACTACTTTGGCACCTAAGAAGCGCATTAAACGACGTCTTTCAACACTGAAGTTTTCAGACATGGTAAGCACTAAAGGGTAACCTTTTTGTGCACAAACCATGGCCAGGCCAATGCCGGTGTTACCACTAGTCGCTTCAACGACGGTTTGGCCTGGTTTCAATGCGCCACTTTTTTCAGCGGCTTCAATCACCCCTAAAGCCAAGCGGTCTTTAACCGAACCCATCGGGTTGAAGGCTTCGATTTTAACATAAACATTCACGCCCTCAGGAGCGAGGTTATTTAGCTTAACTACGGGTGTATTACCAATAGTTTCCAGTATATTGTTGTATTTACGGGACATGTTATTTCTCTTTTCTCTTTATTAGTAAAAAAGGACTATTCAATTATTATTACTGATCTAACCGTTCAGGTACAATCCAAGAGGCATAGTTTGTCAGGAACGGGAATACCATTCAAGTGTTAATCGCCAATATGTTATGTGGTCATTCGGCTGGACTTCAAGGTGGTGGTTAGAATCAAAACAACTATAGTATGCCGATTTAGTCACTTTAAATTTATAAGAAAGGGGCCATAATACTATTCACTATTTAACACGGTTTGTAATTATTCTGCGTGATTGATGACTTTGTAGATAAATGACACCAATCAAGGTAGGAGGGCCGTCCCGGCGCGAACAGGAATTAATTGTTATTTTCTGAAATGGCTGCGCCATTTATCGCGGCGAGGACGCCCCTCCTACCAGTTATCTACAAACTAAATAGTGACACAGTTTAATCTAGGCCAAACGGATATACTCAAAAGTAATAAGAAATTCGTTTTTAGTATTTTTAGTTTGGGTGTATAGACGGCTATTATCATTGCATATTAATTAATCGGGTATTGTAAGCGTATGTCATTATCATCGTTAACTGAGCAAGACTCAGTGCTGAACGCCAGTCAGGTTGCGCAAGTGCAGCAATTGGCGGCGCAGTTAAATCCTATTCAGCAAGCCTGGGTCAGTGGCTACCTCGCAGCATCTAGTCAATTGGCGGGGCAAAGCAGTCCAGTCAGTGCGGTTGCGGCTCCACAGGTCAGTCAAACCTTGACTATTATCTACGGTTCGCAAACAGGCAATGCCAAAGGTATTGCGCAACAGTTAAAGCAAACTGCTGAGCAACAAGGTTTAGCCGTTAATTTGGTTAATGCCAGCGACTATAAGCCGCAGCAGTTGAAAAAAGAAACTCATGTGGTTTTACTGGTCAGCACTCACGGTGAAGGCGAGCCGCCAGAAGACATCGAAACCTTACACCAGTTTGTTTTTGGCAAAAAAGCCCCGGATTTGTCGGGTTTAAGCTTTGCCGTATTAGCACTGGGCGACAGCAGCTACGAATTTTATTGCCAAACTGGTAAAGAATTTGACCAACGCTTTGTTGAATTGGGCGCTACCCGTTTAGCTGACCGGGTTGATTGCGATGTCGATTATGAAGATGACTCAGCCAGCTGGTCCGCTAGTGTACTGGAGATCCTCGAACCTGAATTAAAGCAACAAAGCGATGCTAACCAAGCGCAGATTATTCCACTGACGCCTAAAGGCGGCTTGGCTTATACCAAGAACAATCCTTTTGCTGCGACCTTGCTAACCAGTCAAAAAATCACTGGCCGACAAGCGGGCAAAGATGTGCGTCATATCGAAATCGATTTGGCCGGTTCTGGTATCCACTATTTACCGGGTGATTCACTGGGTATCTGGTTTAACAATGACGAAGCACTGGTTGATGAATTGCTGACGCTGCTTGCCATTGACCCTGAACAGACCGTAGAAGTTAACGGCGAAGCAACGGCAATTAAAACACTGTTGTTGACTCATTATGAGCTGACTCAGTTACATCCGGGTTTTGTCAGCACTTATGCCAAGCTGACCAATAATGCTGAACTGTTAGCACTTGACGAGGATAAAGCCGCGTTAAGAGCTTATATCGCTGATCGTCAGGTGATTGATGTGGTTTCTCAGTATCCTATAAAAAGTCCGGCAAGCATTAGCGCCGAAGATTTTATCACTGCTTTGCGAAAAATAACCCCACGACTGTATTCCATTGCCTCTTCATCAGAAGAAGTCGAAGACGAAGTACATTTAACCGTTGCGGTGGTTGAATATGACGCCTTTGAGCGTAACCACTTTGGTGGTGCGTCTGGCTACCTTGCTCATCGTTTAGACGAAGATGAAAAAGTGAATGTCTATGTTGAACAAAACAACAATTTCAGATTGCCTGAAAACCACGCCACACCAGTCATTATGATTGGTCCTGGCACCGGGATTGCGCCGTTCAGAGCCTTCTTGCAACAGCGAGATAGCCAACAAGCAACAGGTGATAACTGGTTGTTCTTTGGTAATCAACATTTTACTCAAGATTTCTTGTATCAAACAGAATTGCAAAACTTGCTCAAGCGTGGGGTGTTGAATCACCTTGATGTGGCTTTCTCGCGGGATCAGGCTGAAAAAGTCTATGTGCAAGACCGACTCGCCGAGAAAGGTGCTGAGCTTTATCAATGGCTTGAAAATGGCGCTCATGTTTATATCTGTGGCGATGGCAACAAGATGGCCAAAGATGTTCATCAGGCATTACTGACCTTGATCCAGACTCACGGCGGACTTGACGAAGCCGGGGCAGAAGACTACTTAACCGAATTACGCGCCAATAGACGCTACCAGAAGGATGTTTACTAATGACTACCATGCCGCCAAAAGTTGACCAGCCTTCGGCAGTCGAAGGGATCAAGACCACCAGCAAGTATTTGCGTGGTTCTATCGCAGACGGTTTGCTGGATCGTACAACCGGGTCGTTCATTGATGATGACACTCAGTTAACCAAATTCCATGGCTTTTATCAGCAGGATGACCGGGATTTACGTGCCGAGCGTAAAGCGCAAAAACTAGAGCCGTTATATAGCTTTATGTTACGTGCCCGTGTGCCTGGTGGTGTTGCCACCCCACAACAGTGGATTGCCATCGACAAAATCGCTGGTGATTTGACCGAAGCCGGTTCGTTACGTTTAACCACTCGTCAAACGTTTCAGTATCACGGGGTTTACAAATCTAAGCTTAAGTCGGTGATCCAGGAGATGGACAAGGTATTGATTGACTCTATTGCCGCTTGTGGTGATGTGAATCGTAATATCATGTGTAATCCTAATCCGGTAGAAACCCATTTACACGCCGAAGTCTATGACTGGGCGAAAAAAATCAGTGAGCATTTATTGCCTAAAACCCAAGCCTATTATGAGCTGTGGTTTGATGACAAACGTGTTGCTGACAACCATGTTGATGTTGAGCCGATTTATGGTGAAACCTATTTACCACGCAAATTTAAAGCTGCCGTTGCAGTACCTCCACATAATGACGTCGATGTTTATGCCAACGATATGGGTTTTATTGCCATCATCGAAAACGGCGAATTGATTGGTTTTAACGTCACCGCAGGTGGTGGTATGGGTACCACTCACGGTGAAGTGAAAACCTATCCGCGAGCGGGTAGTGACTTTGGTTTTATTGCCAAAGCCGACACCATTAAAGTTGCCGAAGCGATTTTGACCACTCAGCGTGATTTTGGTAACCGTAGCGACCGTAAACAAGCCCGTTTGAAATACACTATCGACCGTATTGGCATTGCCAAATATATCGAAGAAGTGCAAAGCCGTGCAGGTGTGACTTTTGCACCCGCTAAGCCCGTCACTTTCACCCAGCAAGGCGACCGTTTTGGTTGGGTTGAAGGCTTTGATGGCAGATGGCATCTGACGGTGTTCATCGAAAGTGGTCGAATCAAAGATACGCCAGGCAAAACCTTGCGCAGCGGTCTGGTTGAAATTGCCAAAATTCATCAGGGCGATTTCAGAATGACCTCGAATCAGAATCTGATCATTGCCAATATTCCGCAAGACCAGAAAGCCACTATTGAAGGCTTGGCGCGCCAGCATGGTTTGATGGGTGAAACGATTTCGCTACTCAAACAAAATTCGATGGCTTGTGTGTCTTTACCCACTTGTTCATTAGCGATGGCAGAAGCCGAGCGTTATTTGCCGGCGTTTGTTGAGAAAGTTGAGCTGTTAACCGACAAACACGGCATCAGCAACCAACCTATCGTGATGCGAATGACCGGTTGTCCTAACGGTTGTGCCCGCCCATTTATGGCTGAGATTGCCTTTATTGGCAAAGCTGCTGGGCGTTATAACATGTATTTGGGCTCTGATGGTATCGGTACCCGAGTGAATAAGCTGTATCGTGAAAACATTGACGAAGCCACTATTTTGGCAGAACTAGACCAGTTGTTTGAACAGTATGCCGCTAATCGCCAAGCAGAGGAAACCTTTGGTAACTTTGTGGTGCGTAGTGGTGTAATTAAAGCCGTGACAGAAGGACGCCTCTTCCATGAGTGATCTTAAAGTTAAGTTTGAGCAGTTTTTCTCTTTGAGCCCGTCAGAGCAAAAAGAGATCATCGCCGAAAGTAATGACACCCTGGCGCAGTCAACAGCCGAGCAAAGAGTCGGCTGGGCATTGGACCAGCTGCCCGGTCAGGCCATTATCTCATCGAGTTTTGGTATTCAATCAGCGGTGATGTTACATTTGCTCACCGAGCAATACCCGGATATTCCGGTAGTATTGCTCGATACCGGTTATTTGTTTCCAGAGACCTATCAGTTTATTGATACTTTGGCAGAACGGCTGAAACTCAACCTTAAAGTCTACCGGGCTGATCACAGTCCGGGTTGGCAAGAAGCTCGTTTTGGCAAATTGTGGGAGCAAGGGGTTGATGGTATCAATAAATACAATCAACTGAATAAAGTTGACCCACTGTCAAACGCCTTGAAAGACCTCAACGTCTCGACCTGGTTCTCTGGTTTACGCCGTGAACAAGCGTCTAGCCGAGCTGACAAGAACGTGATTGAAATCAGTCGCGGCACCTTTAAGCTTTACCCGATCATCGATTGGAGTAAACGCACGGTGCATGAATATTTGACCACTAACAACCTGCCCTACCATCCGTTATGGGAAAAAGGTTATGTTTCTGTCGGCGACGTGCAAACCAGCCGACCGTTACAAGCGGGTATGAGCGAAGAAGAAACCCGCTTTCATGGATTAACGCGAGAGTGCGGGATTCATTTGGGTGAAGGGATTTAAAGAACAAGACGGCACACGTTGAAGGGTCGTTGGGCTTTTCAGGGTTATTGGAGCGCTTTGTTCTTTAAAAGCGAAAGCATTTGGACCACGGAGACACGGAGATACGGAGAAGATCAAAAGCAGGAGCAAAAGAAGCGTGTTTTAAGGTTTTGATTTTGACCTTGCTTTTCCTCCGTGCCTCCGTGTCTCCGTGGTAGGTTTTTAAAGAACAAGGCGGCACACGTTGAAAGGCGGCATTAACATCACAGTCTTTGTGGTGAATTAACGAAAAAACGAGAGTTAGAGCAATGAAGTATTTACCACTATTTACAGATATAAAGGGCAGAGCCGTGTTAATCGTCGGCGGCGGCGCAGTTGCCTTGCGCAAAGCCCGATTGGTGGTGGATGCAGGTGCTGATGTCACTTTGGTTTCGCCTGAGTTTAACGACGAATTACAGGCATTAGCGGCTAATGACCAGCTGAAATTGGTCAGCGGTTCGTTTGCATCTGAGCAGCTTGAGCAACAAATATTGGTTATTGCTGCCACAGATGACAGCGCTGTAAATCATCAAGTTTATCAAGCCGCACAGCAGCGTAATATGCTGGTGAATGTGGTTGATGACCCGGCGCACAGTAGCTTTATCTTCCCGGCTATTATTGACCGCTCGCCCATTATGGTAGCGGTCTCCAGCGGTGGTTCGGCACCGGTTTTGGTGCGTCGCCTACGTGAAAAACTCGAAACCCTGTTACCCCAGCATCTCGGCCCATTGGCTGATTTGATGGGCCGTTTTCGCGGCAAAGCCAAACAGGTTTTTCGCACCATTAATCAACGTCGACAGTTTTGGGAGCAAGTACTTTCAGGTCCTGTAGTGTCTTTACTCGATCAGTCTAAAACTGAACAAGCTGAAGCCGCGCTGGAACAACTGTTTGACACTGACAATCAGGCAGATACTAGCAGCTCCAACGGCGAAGTCTATATCGTTGGTGGTGGTCCGGGCGACCCAGATTTATTAACCATTAAAGCTTTGCAACTCATGCAACAGGCCGATGTGGTGGTCCATGATGGTTTGGTATCCGATGCGGTATTAAATTTGGTTAGGCGAGATGCTGATCGTATTTCTGTCAGCAAATCAGCGGGCTGTCACAGTATGCCGCAACAAGAGATTAATCAATTGCTGGTTAATTTGGCGCAACAAGGCCACAAAGTTTGTCGTTTAAAAGGCGGCGACCCGTTTGTCTTTGGTCGTGGTGGCGAAGAAGTTGAAGCCTTGGTTGCCGCCGGTATTACTTATCAGATTGTACCCGGCATTACCGCAGCAGCAGGTTGTTCTGCTTATGCCGGTATTCCACTGACTCATCGCGATCACGCCCAAGCCGTGCAGTTTGTCACCGGACACACACGTAAAGACGGTAAAGAGGCCAAAGAAGGTGAAAAAGGCAGCACTGGACCTGATTGGGTCTCGCTAGCTAAACCTCACCAGACTGTAGTCATTTATATGGGCTTGATAAATTCAGCTGATATCGTCAGCAAATTATTAGCCAATGGCCGTGGTAGCAATACCCCGGTGGCGATTATCGAACGTGGCACCAGCATTGATCAGCGGGTGGTCACGGGTGAATTAGCACAATTGCCAGAATTGATTAAACAGCATCAGCTGAAATCCCCTGCGTTGTTGATTATCGGCGAAGTGGTTTCACTGCAACACAAATTACAGTGGTTTGGCGCTGACGGTAATAATATCGCCAGCAGCAGTTCATTTGGCCAACCGTTGGTGCACTTAGACGCTAAATCCACAGCAACAGATTCAATTAACACAAGCATTAACACAAGGCGAGCAGCATGAGCTTAACTCATTTACAACAACTCGAAGCGGAAAGTATTCATATTATCCGTGAAGTCATGGCCGAGTTTGACAACCCGGTGATGTTATATTCTATCGGTAAAGATTCGTCGGTATTATTGCATCTGGCCCGCAAGGCGTTTGCCCCCGGCAAAATCCCCTTCCCTTTGATGCATGTTGATACCCACTGGAAATTCAAAGAGATGATCAGCTTTCGTGACAATCAAGCGAAAAAACACGGCTTTGATCTGATTGTTCATAAAAACCAGGAAGGTCTGGACATGAATATTAGCCCCTTCGTTCATGGTAGCGGTAAACACACCGACATCATGAAAACTCAAGGGCTTAAACAGGCGCTGAACAAATATGGTTTTGATGCCGCTTTTGGTGGTGCTCGCCGAGATGAAGAAAAATCTCGCGCCAAAGAGCGAGTTTACTCGTTCCGTGACAAATACCACCGCTGGGAGCCAAAAAACCAACGACCTGAACTGTGGGATGTGTACAACGGACAAATCACCAAAGGTGAAAGCATCCGCGTATTCCCACTATCGAACTGGACTGAACTGGATATTTGGCAATATATTTATCGCGAGAATATCGAAATTATCCCGTTGTATTTCGCCAAATCGCGCCCAGTGGTTGAACGCGAAGGCATGAAGATCATGGTCGACGATGACCGTTTGCCGCTAGAAAAAGAAGAGCAACCAGCAATGGAATCTGTACGATTCCGTACTCTAGGTTGTTATCCGCTAACTGGCGCGATTGAATCCGAAGCCGATACTTTGCCGAAAATTATTGAAGAAATGTTGCTCTCGACATCATCAGAGCGTCAAGGCCGATTGATTGATAAAGATCAGGCCGGTTCCATGGAATTGAAAAAACGTGAGGGTTATTTCTAATGGCTTTAAATACACCAAACAAAACCAACCCTGATATTGATATCACTACTTATCTCAATGATCAGCAAGACAAAAGCCTATTGCGCTTTTTGACTTGCGGCAGTGTTGACGATGGCAAAAGCACCCTGATTGGCCGCTTATTGCATGACAGCCACCAGCTATATGAAGATCAGCTGGCAACACTGGAATCAGAGAGCGAAAAAATGGGTAACGCTGGCGAAGCGCTGGATTTTGCCCTGTTAGTTGACGGTCTGCAAGCCGAGCGTGAACAAGGCATTACCATTGATGTGGCGTATCGTTATTTCTCCACTTCAAAACGCAAATTCATCATTGCTGATACCCCGGGCCATGAACAATATACCCGTAACATGGCCACAGGTGCGTCAAACTGTGACTTGGCGGTAATTTTGGTTGATGCCCGTTATGGTGTGCAAGTGCAAACCAAACGACATAGCTTTATTTGTGATCAATTAGGTATCAAACAGTTTGTCGTCGCTATCAACAAGATGGATTTGATGGAATACAGTGAAGAGACCTATGAGCAAATCAAAGCCGATTATCGTGAATTTGCTGCTGATTTAGCGGTAGAAGACATCAAGTTTGTACCACTATCGGCGCTATTAGGCGAAAACGTGGTTGACCGTGCATCTACCATGAATTGGTATGAAGGTAAACCGCTGCTCGAATTACTCGAAGATGCCGACCAACGTGAGCAACGCATCTCTGGCGAGCCAAGATTACCGGTGCAATATGTTAACCGTCCTAACCTTGATTTTAGAGGTTTCAGCGGTACCTTATCGGGTAGTGAAATTCGCCCAGGTATGGCGATTAAAGTATTACCATCGGGTCAAACATCCAGCATTGCTAGTATTGTTGATTTTTCTGGCGAGCATGACAGTGCCCAAGTCGGACAGGCGACTACGGTAACCCTGACCTCAGAAATCGACATCAGCCGGGGCGACATTATTGTGCCAGCTGACAGTGCCATGAGTGTGTCAAACCAATTCAGAGCCACTTTGGTGTGGATGTCTGATACCCCGATGAGCCTAGGTAAAAGCTACAACATTAAGTTGGGGCATAAAAAGACCACTGGCAGTGTCAATCATATTGACCATCAGGTGAACGTTAACACCTTAGCCAAACTGACAGAAGGTGAAGATACTCAAAGCCTAGCGCTCAACGAGATTGGTGTGTGTCAACTGGAGCTGACCGAAGAGGTGGCATTTGATTCCTATCGGCAGAACCAAAAAACCGGTAGCTTCATTGTCATCGACCGTTTGACCAACATTACTGTTGCGGCGGGTTTGATTGAGTCGGCACTTGAAGCCAAACAAACACCAACGGATGTTAGTGAGTTTGAACGTGACCTCAATGCCTTAGTGCGCAAGCACTTTCCACATTGGCAGGCACTGGCCGTTTAGGCTGTCAGGACCATTAACAAGGCATTATTGACAGGACACGTGATGGCAAACTTTGGCATTAGTTTTGAACAACTCACCTTGATAGGGATCATGTTGAGTTTAGTGGCGGCATTGATCACCACCAAACTCAACCCGGCGCTGTTGTTTTTTTCTGCCATCACCTTGAGTTTTTTGACCGGCTTAATCGAATTGGATGTGATGCTGGTCAATTTTACCAACGTCTCATTAATTACCTTAATGATGTTATTAACCGCCTCGCTGGCAATTGAAAAAACCCGCTTAGTGGGTTGGCTCAGCGCCCAGATAGCCCGAGGCAGCTTATCCCATTCAATTACGCGGTTAGGCTTATCTACCGCGTTTTTATCCTCGTTCATCAATAATACGGCGGTAGTCGCCACCATGATCAACGCGGTAAAAGAAAACACTTCACACGCACCATCCAGACTGTTATTACCCTTGTCTTACACCGCAATTTTAGGCGGCACACTGACACTCATTGGCACCTCGACCAACCTTATCGTTAACGGTTTTGTTGAAGATGCCGGACTCAAACCATTAGGCTTTTTTGACTTCACTTTGGTCGGCTTAGCGGTGTTAACTGTGGGCTTGCTGACAGTGGTGATATTTTCGCGCAAACTGCCAGAATACGAGGTAAAAAAAGAAGAAGAAGTGCCTTTTTACCTAGAAGCTAAAGTCACCGCAAAAACCAAAATGATTGGCAAAACCGTCGAAGAAAATGGCTTGCGACAATTAAAATCGCTGTTTTTAGCTGAGATCATCCGTGATGGTTTGCATATCGTCGCCGTGGGTCCTGATGAAGTTTTGCTTGAAAACGATGTATTATTATTTGTTGGCGATATCAACAGCGCCCATAAACTGGCGCAATTCAAAGGCTTGCAACTGATAAGCCCTGATCACGAAATTGCCCCTACCAATGAAATGGTTGAAGTGGTGATCAGCCACAGCGGTAATATCGCTGGCAAGACCCTTAAAGAAGTGCGTTTCAGAGAAAAGTTTGATGCTGCGGTTATTGCCATTCGTCGGGGTCATACTCGGCTTGAAGGTGGTTTGGGTAGTATCAAACTCCAACCAGGCGACTCGCTGATCCTCGCACCAGGCAGCGAATTTAAAAACAAAACCCTCAATAAAGAATTTGTTTATGTCAGTGGTATCGAATTACAGCAGCATTTCAGCTTGCAGACTAGCACTGTCATTGTCAGCAGTTTTTTATTGATGCTAACCGCATCCATTATCGGCCTGTTACCGCTAGAAAAAGGCTTATTGCTGTTACTAATCGGTTATATTGTTTCTGGTGTGATCACCACCAAAGAAGTGCAGCGACGCTTTCCTATTGAGTTATTTATTATCGTTGGCTCGGCGATTGGTTTAGCGCAATTGATGATCAATACTGGCGTTGCTCAGCTCATCACCGACCAGTTGATTTATTATATTAATGGTTGGGGGCCACTCGGGGCATTTATTGCCATCTACCTGCTAACCTTGCTGTTCACTGAACTCATTACTAACAATGCCGCTGCGGCACTGGTTTTTCCTATCGCTTACAGCTTGGCCATCAGCTTTGATGTCAGCCCGATGCCATTTATTATGGCGGTGGTGTTTGGTGCCTCAGCCAGCTTTGTTTCGCCCTATGGTTATCAGACCAACCTGATGGTTTATAGTGCCGGACAATACCGCTTTAGCGATTACCTAATTTTAGGTATACCAACCTCATTGGCTTATACGTTCACCGCATTAACGGTGATCCCAATGGTTTTCCCGTTCTAATATTTGCGCTTTAATTTTCGTTTTAGCTCCAGTTTAAATAAGGTCATTGCAGTTCATGAAAGAAGATATCGTCTGGCATAATCATGCCGTCACCAAAGCCCAACGACAAGCTCAAAACCAGCATAAAACCGCGATCATCTGGTTTACCGGTTTGAGTGCTTCGGGCAAATCCACCATCGCCGACGCATTAGAGCAATCGCTGCATCAACGCAATATAAAAACCTATCTACTCGATGGCGATAACGTCAGACATGGTTTGTGTAAAGATTTAGGCTTTAGCGATGACGACCGTCAAGAGAACATTCGCCGAGTGGGCGAAGTGGCCAAACTGATGACCGATGCCGGACAAATCACCTTGTCAGCCTTTATCTCGCCCCACCGTGCTGAGCGTCAAAGTGTCAGAGATTTAGTGCCACAAGGTGAGTTTATCGAAGTGTTTGTTGATACCCCTTTTGACGTGTGTGCGCAAAGAGATCCCAAAGGTTTGTATGCCAAAGCATTACGCGGTGAAATAAAAAACTTCACTGGCATTGACTCGGTATATGAAAGCCCTGAAAATCCCGAGCTGCACTTAAAAACCGACGAATTGAGCGTGGCCCAAAGCGTCGATAAAATCATAACTTACCTTACCAACAATGGCCTTATCAATGACTGAACGAAAGCAACTGCTCGACGACCTCAAACAAGTCGCCCTACAAGCTGGCGACGCCATCATGAGTATTTATCAGCGTGATTTTGAAATCACCGAAAAGTCAGATCACAGCCCGCTAACCGAAGCCGACTTAGCCGCGCATAATTTGATTTGTGAGCAGTTGGCCAAACTAACACCAGAGCTGCCGATTTTGTCTGAGGAATCAGCAGACATCGATTGGTCAACCAGAAAAAGCTGGGACCGCTACTGGCTAGTTGACCCGCTTGACGGCACCAAAGAATTCATCAAAAAGAACGGCGAATTCACCGTCAACATCGCATTAATCGAAAACCACGCCCCTACCCTGTCAGTGGTTTATGCCCCGGTATTGAAAAAACTCTACGCCGCCGACATCAACAGCGGCTGCTGGTTAACCACAGACGATGGCACCACCAGCGAGTTAAAAGTTAAAGCCCCAGCAGCTGGCGCAAAACTGCGCATCGTCGGCAGTCGCTCACATCCGAGCCCAGACACCGCCGAATACCTCAAACGCTACGACAACTATGAAATGGTCAGCGTTGGCAGCTCATTAAAATTCTGCCTAGTTGCCGAAGGTCTCGCCGACATCTACCCCCGCCTCGGCCCCACCATGGAATGGGACACCGGTGCTGGCCAATGCATCGCCGAAGCCGCCGGTGCCACCGTCACCGATATGGATGGCGTGGCTTTTCGTTATAATACCAAGGATTCTTTATTAAATGGGTATTTTGTGGTGGGGTGAGTTTATCCCCCTTGTAGGCAGCGGATTTATCCGCTTTTTGGGGTTGATGTCGGCGGGTGGGTCTCACTTGCTTCGGCTCCCTGCGGGCATAAATGCCCTACCTACGGGGGTATTTATGCCACGCCTGCGAGTTCACGATCACCTATAATTCCGGCAATTTCACATCTCTAATATCTGGGTAACCTAAACCTGCGGTCAATCGCCAGCCCGCTTTGAGTTTTTCCATCGCATTAGGCATTACTCGGGTATCACTGATTTTTTTGCTCTGCTTCATCACCACTTTTCTGAACATTTTTTGAATTTCTTTGGCTCTGGTGGTGTCACCTATAGTGTCAACTACACTGGCTATCAAAGTATTGTTTTCTTTAGTTCCGCCAAGCTTAATAACAATCGAATCTAAATTAAAACCTTGATGTATACTAATTATCCGACCACTGCCATCAGATCTATCAACAGTATCTGACATAAGAGAAGCCGAACTATCGACTACCAAAAAATTACATCTGCGACTTTTCGTCATCCATTTATCTTGCTCAAGTATATGAATTGCATCCTTATAGCACTTATTCTCCTCATTCAGCTGACTGTACATCTCTATATATTTGAAATCACCTAATTTAGTAAATTCACTCAGAAGCACTGCCAAATCGTCTTCATCAGCGTAAAATTCTTCGCATAACGCACTCATTTGCTATCTCAACCTTTTGCTCATTCCGGCAATTTCACATCCCTTAAGCTAGGGCGGTCTAAACCCGGGGTCAGTCGCCAACCCCCTTTGAGCTTTTCTATCGCACTAGGCATTACCCGAGTATCACCGACTTTTTTGCTGTGTTTGGTGATCACTTTTTTAAACAGGGTATGCATTTCTTTGGCTCTGTCAGAATCGCCAAGTGTATCGACCATACTGGCGATAAGAATATTGTTTTCAACTGTGCCACCTAAGTTGATACATATTGTTTCAAAATTAAGACCCTGATTTATTTTTATCTTATAACCACTGCCATCAACCATATCAATGGGATAAGAAATCAACTCAGTATGAGCGTCAGCCACCAAAAACATACAACGTATATTATTTGTATACCATTCTTGCTCCAATAAATGAATAGCATCTTTATAACACTTATTTTCTTGGTTAAGCGAACTACTCATCTCTATATACTTAAAATCACCTAATTTAGTGAACTCATTAAGAATAACCGTCAAGTCTTCTTCATCGCCGTAAAACTCGGCTCGTCGTGCACACATTTTTTCATTCCAATTCGTTAGTTACTCTGGCAACTTCACATCTCTGAAATCTGGGTAACCTAAACCTGCGGTCAATCGCCAGCCCACTTTGAGTTTTTCCATCGCATTAGGCATTACTCGGGTATCACTGATTTTTTTGCTCTGCTTCATCACCACTTTTCTGAACATTTTTTGAATTTCTTTGGCTCTGGTGGTGTCACCTATAGTGTCAACTACACTGGCTATCAAAGTATTGTTTTCTTTAGTTCCGCCAAGCTTAAGAACAATCGAATCTAAATTAAAACCTTGATGTATACTAATTATCCGACCACTGCCATCGGACTTATCAAGAATATCTGACATAAGAGAAGCCGAACTATCGACTACCAAAAAATTACATCTGCGACTTTTCGTCATCCATTTATCTTGCTCAAGTATATGAATTGCATCCTTATAACACTTATTCTCCTCATTCAGCTGACTGTCCATCTCTATATATTTGAAATCACCTAATTTGGTAAATTCACTGAGAAGTACCGCCAAATCGTCTTCATCAGCGTAAAATTCTTCGCATAACGCACTCATTTTAATTTTCCTATTATTAATTATCACAAGATTTCATATAACAGACCACCGGGCTTTTTGACATGTCAGCAATATCTGCTGCTGCCTCGGTTTCACGAGTCGTCATCGTACCATCGGCTTTGGTATCCACCGTTTGTACTTCAAATGCATTGCCATTTTCATCAACGGCAGTACCATCTGAATATCTAGAAGACCCTTTACCTTTACCGCCATTAGTATGCCGCTTTTCTCGTCCGCGATTAAATCCATCTGAAGTATTACCCCCTTTATCCTTAATCGTCTTTTGAATCGCCATATTCAACGCCCGAGTCAGGGCATTACCTTTCCTGCCGCCATATTTCTTCTTAACCGTTTCAAGCATTGCCTTAAACTTTTTCACATCGTTTAAATCAACCGGTGAGACTAGCGAGATAGCCGATTCAATCCGTTCAAATGGGGTGGAGCTCGGTGCAAATACGGTGATTAATTCACCGCTGACGTCATAAGCGGCTTCAACCACATTACCATTGTGGTGATAGGTGCGTCTGAGCAGTTTGATCACTGCATTGCGACCATCCGGGTCGACAAATTTATAGGGATTGTTGTTGGCATAGGCGTAACGGTTAAACGAGTGTACACCTCTGAATCCCAGTGGGTCGTTACTGATGAAACGACCAATGCTCGGATCATAATACCGTTGCTGCATGTAACTCAAGCCCAAATCCGTGTCGAATTTATGGCCCGCATAACCAATATCATCTTTGGGCGGCTCTATTGGCTCGCCATAAGGACGATGATGTTGCTGGCTGTTGCCGTTGGCATTGACCGGCATTATGCCGTCTTTGGCAACAATGTGCTTATCAAAGTAGATATGCATGACACCATTGCCATTGAGTTCGCGGTATAACATTTGACCACTACGACTGTAAACACTGTAACTGGTGCCTTTGCTGTCGCTGACTTTAACGCGGCGGCTGTGACCATCATAAACATAACGGTTGCTGCCCGACGCGATTAACTGGTTTGCCCGGTTGAAGGTGAAACTACGTTTGCCGTTGTTGGTGACATTAGCCCGATCATCGTAGGCACCCGTAAAGCTGGTGCTGCCAACGCTATCGGTGACACTGGTGAGTCGGTTGATGGCGGTGTTATAGGTGTAATCGAGGTTATGACCTTTGCTGCTGTAGCGGGTAATATTGCCCAAACCGTCGTAATCAATGGCACTGTTGCCGTAACCAGCGGTGACCCCCGTGGCCCCTGTCAGGCGATTCAATCCGTCATAGCTCAGGGTATCGAGGTTAAAACTGTTGTTGATGCCATCAATAATCGATTTGAGGTTTTGGTTATTGTCATAGGTATAACTTTGCTTGAAGGCTGTCACGCCCTCCGGTTTGGCATCGGTAATATTGTTTGGCAGCTGACGACTGTTAAGCGTCACATGACGAACAATACCGTTACCATAGGTGAAGTTTTTAATCCGACCATTGGGGTAATAGTCAGCCGCTGTGACATAGTTTTGACCACTACGCGTGGCCTTTGTCGCTTGACCAAACGCATTGGGGGCATAATTCACCATATCCTGATTGGGATATTGCAACGATGAGGTAAAACCCATGTTGTCATAACCATAAGTCAGGGCGAAGGTTTTACCATCTACCGTCAGGCTTTCGTCCTTGAGCAAATGACGGTCATTATAATGATAGCTTTGACTGACAGCCCCTGCGGTTAATTCGGTTAAATCTCCTTGGTGACTCAGGGTATAACTGACAGTCGGACTACTGTCGCCATAGGTAACTGTGCGACGATTACCCAGATTATCTAGGTTGTAACTGATGGTTTGCTCTGCACTGACGGTAGCCGTGCAATCACTGGTGGTGCCGCCTGTCACGCCCTCAGCACGAGCCAATAATTCCCCTAATACGCTGTAACTGTAATAGCTTTGTCCAACATCTTTGCGCACCACTTTACACAGTTGTCGATTGCTGTCGTAAACGTTGTATTGAGTCTGGCTGATAGTACCTGTGCCCGCTTTATTTGGTCCACTCTGGGTAATCGCGTTGATATCACCAAACAAGTCGATTGCTAAGGTGGTCGTGACGCTTTCGGGTGAAGCGATATGACTGGGCTGACGATAATCCGGTGCACCGTAAGCCAGATACGTGGTGGTAGTATCGATGCCGTTAAAGTCATTAACTTTGCGCTTGTTGCCCGCTAAATATGTGCTGGTTTGTGTGCCGCCACCACTTTGGCTAATGGTATGAATACGCTGCAAACCATCATAACTACTGCTGATCCCATCGGTTTGACTGTCGTCATCAGCGGCATAGGCGGCAAAAGTCACTCTACCTGCATCGTTGTAGTTGAATTTTTCAAATACACTGATATCAAGCAGGTGATCTTTATTGACTACCTTCACTGCCCTAAGCTTGCTATCAAAAGTGAGGGTTTGCGTGTGTCTCAACGTACCACTCACGCACGCCTCTTTAGTGGCATTAAGCGTACATTGGCTTTTCACCAATTGGGGTTGATTGCCGACTTCAGACCAAGTATGCAGGGTATCCAACCAAAAGCTATTAGCCGGGTCGATGGTTTTAAGCCGCGATAACGCATCATAACTGTAGACGGTGGTATTGCCATCAAAATCAGTGACGCTCACTGGCTGAGCAAAGTCATTCACCAGCTGAGTTTGTGTCATAGTATCCGCATCATTGTAACGAGCCGATTGCACCAGAGTCTGTGCTTGACCCGCTTTATAATTGCTTAAAGTTTGATATCTTTGTTTGGCGGTATCGGCACCAGCGGCATTTTTTAATAATGCATTAAATTCAATTTGATGGGCATTACCATCCGCGTGATAGCTGGCAATACGACGGGTCCACTGACCAAACGTTTTGCTTTGATAAGGCAGGTCAGCATAATCTGCCTCACCCAATGTTGCGCTGTGATAAGTGGTTTCGTTGACTGTGGTGTAATTACTGCCATCGCCTGACAAAGCGACGGTGGTGGATTGATTGAGTACCCAGTTGGTTTTATCGTGACGAAAACCATAGCGACTATAACGCACCTTGTGGTTGAAGTTATTCCATTCTTTGCGCTCAGTGACGGCATCATAAATATTGCTTTGCAGCGCTTCGTTATAGTATTTATCGCTACCAATGGTGGTGGTGATTTTTTTCAACCGCGATTTGAGTTGAATTTTATCCCAGTTAATCCGGTTGTAACGCTCAACCGCATCCAGGCACCCAGCAAACAAACAGGCGTAACCCGGTGCGTCAACAGTTTCATAGTCATAATCGATTTGCTGCAACACCACCGCGCTTTTACGGTCAGTAATTTGCTCACGTTTTAATAATGCCTGACGATGATCCCAAATCTGATAGTGGCTGTAACGGTGTATTTTATCCTGACTGGTAAAAGTGACCGTGCGTAGGGTGTTATTAACGTCTGTTTTGCTTTGATCGTCGGTGGTTTCAAAACCGTCGGTAATAGCAATATCCAATATGTGTGTACTGCCATTACTCAAGGTCAGCGTTTTGCGCGTCACTGCTTCAATACTGTCTTTTTTCAGCGCAATAACATAACTTTTGCTCGGGTCGGCAACCGGAAAGCTGGCAGGAAAAGGCGCGTAACAGGCACTATCTGCCCATGGGTCATCATACACTGGCACTCGATTGGACGCCGCCCAAACACGGCTGCCACAACTGGCGTATTCACGCATGTCATAACGCGCCACCGCGCCTTGCGGGTGTTCAATGACAAAGGCATAAGTCAGCGGACTGACTCCCCGGTTTTCTTCTTCATATACAATGAAACGTGAATTATCCGGCAACACCACTTCACGTTGATTGCTACGAGCAATATTGCTATCAGCACCTTGAGTCGCGGTTTGGTAATGATATTGCCAAGTGCGCCCGGCGGCGGTGACCGTCACATCGTCAGCCCCTGAGAGGCTGATTTTTCTGCCATCATTGGCGCTAATCGACAACAAAACATGCTGATAATCGAGGTTTAGTGACGTCTCGGTGCGCGGCATTTTCCCTGTCTGTACCGTGCTTAAGCCTTCACGGCGATAACCCCAGTCATAACTCACCCAATTGCCAAAACGGTCAGTAATTTTCGACGGATACAACATAAACCCAGTGACCAGATGACTGTAATTATCATTGATATGAATATCGGCAATATCAAAGGTGTAAATCAATCCAGCGGTGGTGGTGATTTGAAAACCTTCATAACCATCAGCGTCAGTGATGCAGTTGATCAACCAATGGTCTTTGCTGACAAACGAGGTGTTTGCCGGGTATTCAGCATGACTATCGATACGAAATAAGGGACTCTCTACACCATCAATGATCGCCGTAGGACCAAATCCGGCCTTACGTGCTAACTCAGTCGGTATTGGTGTGGAACACAGGGTTCGAGTGTTATCACCCGGAACAATGCCATATACCGCCGGGAATTCAAATTTCTGCTGACGCGGTGAAGGAAATGCCGAAGGTCCCGCCTGTGCCCGATTGGAGTTGGCATGAGTAAACGCTTCAAGGTGTTTAAGCCGCACTGGCAACGCCGAATTACCCGGTAAATCAATATCAAACAATGAAAAGGTGCCAGTACCTGAGCGGGTATCAAAATGATCACCAAATAAGGTGTCCGCCAGCAACGGGGTATGTAACGGGTCGACTTCATCACCACCGGGGTCAAAATCAGCAGCGACGCTCAGCCCGCTGAAAAACAGCAGCAACATCGAAAATAGCGGGGTAAGGTAAGAGGATTTTATTGTTGGTTGGGTCATCAGTTTATGTGGTTAAAGACGAAAATAATTGGCCACGGATGGTAGAGTTTAAACGGTAAAAAGTAAAGGTAATTATAATATCGAACGATTCATCTGGTAGACCACATAATCGCCATCCGATGAAGCTGATGTTATCCGAGTTAATACATTATTAGGTACGTAATGGGTGTCGATCAGCGCCAACATTCGGCTATTGCCGGGCTCTACTCTCACCACAATATCTTTTGTCAATTTTACTTTGATAGCCCAAAGCTGTAATGCCGCCATCACATGATGACCATACTGCTCTTTTTGCGCTGTTCTTTTTAAACACAACACCGCTTCGAGCTGCGTGGCATCAAAATCAAAGTTGTAATGAATAATGCCACCAATACCAATAAAGGTATTGGTATTTTTGGCATATAAGTGCCACAAGCCATAACCAAAACGCGCTTCATGTTTCAGCGCCAACTCCAAACGATGCTCAACACTTTTTTGCTGCTGCGTCCCGCCATAATAACGCATGGTGTCGTCTTCGGCTTGCAGCTCAATCAAATCAGCCAAATCGCTGACTTGAGGTTTAACAAAATCAACTAATGTTGAAATCGGTGGTGCCAGTTTTGTCTCTGTCATCGTAGCTATTACCTTAACTATTACCTTAACTGTTACCTTAATTATTACCTTAATTATTACCTTAATTATTACCTTAATTATTACCTTAACAACAGCCCACTCACCCGGCGATCAATTGCTTGGTTAATCTCAACATCCATCAATTGAGAGATACGGCTGATCAGCTCAAAAAGTTTGATGCCAAACCCTGCATCATCAGCGTTTAACATCGGTATGGCGGCGGCAAATTCAAACACTTCATCTTTGTGATTATGTTCGCTATTAATTTTAAAGTGGGCTTTATAACCATAAGCACTATTAGGTCGCGAGGTTTTTTCCAGTAACTCAGCAAGCGGATCACTATCAGGATAAAAAGCCCCTTCAAACATGCCAATGGCACTAACATAAGCCAGTGCAGAATGACCTGCGGCAAGTTCAAATAAGTCAATCAGGGTTTTGGTGGTAGGGAGCACCTGAATAGCCGACGGGTCTTGATAACCCAAGCTTTCCAGTGAACGCGCCATCAATTTGTCATGACCTCTTTCTTCATCCATAAAATGCTCGGTTAATCTCGCCAGTGCCGGATGAGCGTCCACTGCAATGGCTAAAATGCGTAAGATGTTACTGGTAATATAGTGTGTTTGTCGTATTAATATGCCAGCCATTTCAAACAATAAGCTTTCATCAACGCTTCTCAGGCTAGTGAGTTTTTGTTCGATGGATTTGCGATAAGGGTCGGTCAGTGTTTCAAGTGCCAACCGTTTACCAATCAGATAAGACACAATGCAAAGCGGATCATAAGTCTGCTCACTGCACTGCGATATGCCTTTGATATCAGCCACATCCCATTGCCACGTTTGTATGGTGAAGCTTGAACCAACCTGTTTCAGCAGGTCTCCAGGCAAATCATGGGTTGGTAATGTGATGTTATTCTGTGAAGCTGAGAAGTCACCTTTTCGGGGTGCTAAATAACTGGCAGGGAAATCACTCAGCTGAGCTAAAAAATCCTGTGCTGATGAGCCAAAATAATTGCCGCTATTGAGTTGCTCAATAGCCGCCAAAATATTACTTTTGTCCGGCTCAGTCAGTTCGGCTTCAATATGAAGCCAAGGTAAATTGTAATGCAGGGTTTCCCCGTCACATTGCAATGAAAAATTGTCATATGGCAAACGCAAGCACTGTGTCATAGTTGCACCTGATTGGTAGGATAGTTAAATAACAGTTAATTAATAAAAGGATAGTGAAATGAACCCAAGCGCAGATATGCGCCCGGGTTAACCTTAACCGTGATGTAAGCTGTTAAGGATATTTGTAAGTGCTGACAGTAATGGTTTCTACTTTTTTGATAGTCATTAGCCTCTCCATATTTAATTGATATTAGTTGTGGAATACAGCAATAAAAACATAAACTTATTTTGCTATAAGCATATGTCCACCAATAAAACTAGCACCAGATGGAAACAAGATCAAGGCGCAATCAGCTGCTGATATAACACTTTAGTATTGTCTGGCAGCCAGCGTTGATAAGCCCGGGAAATCGCACTCAAATCCGCTGCATCAATTCTTTGATTTACCGCAGCAATAACTTGCTGACCAAACTCGCTGCGGTTACAGCTGATACGTCCAATCAATAGCCGGGGCTGGTTAGCAACCGGATAATAGGCAATTTGATGTCGTTGACCTTGCTTTACCTGCGCTTTGAACAGGTAGTGCGCCTCCATAATAAAACCTAAACTGGCATCAATCCGTTGCATTGTCATCAACTTAAATAACTCCGTCGCGGTATTATCATTTGACAAAACCAGCACATTTTTACCTTTTGGCAGTTTTTGTAGTTGTTTATCCAGCATAACCCCATAACTACGGCTCAATACCACACCCAATGTAAATTCCTTATGCTGCACTAACCGTGGCATCACAAAGTAACCCCTGTCATCAAGCAATTTGCTGACATCAGTTTGTTCCAGTGTGATCAACCCGAGCGGCAAAATATGATAAATCGGCTTAGAAAACACCATGTATTTCGCCCGTTTGGGGGTTTTAAGCAAATCATAAGCACAGACATTATCATGATGCATGATCCCCCCTTGAGAGTAACCCATTTTAGCTACACTCCAGCTGTGACGGTGATCAGTGAGTTTTTCACGCAGACTTTGGTAGATGACATCACCATAACCCTGACCTTTAAATTGGCCATCCATAATCGTCATAGGCGGTGTGGCAGTAACAAACCATTCAATTAATGGTTTTTCGCTGGCAGCAACTCTGCTGCCGCTGCTGGATAATAACAATAACAGAAAAAATACAGATGACTTCACAAACGCATTCTCAACATCAACTTCCTATATTCTCAGTATAGTCAGATTAATTAATTCATCCCGTTAGCTTTTAAACGTTTGAGATAAAGTTTTCGGGCATTTTCTGGCAGCCAGCGTTGATAAACCTGCGAAATAATAGCGATATCATCATTATCAAATTTTTCATTAATCGCTTTAATCACCTCACGGCCAAATTCTCCCTGATGACAACCCACATGAGCGGTTTAATAACGGTGGCTGTTTGGCAATGGGATAATAAGACAATCTCTGCCCCATCGTCTTTGACTCCTTGGTTAAATAATAAGCCTCCATGACATAACCCAAACTGGCATCAATGCGTTTTAATTTCATCAAATTAAGTAAATCACTGGCGACAGACTTCTCGGCTAATGCCAACACATTTTTACCTTTAGGAAAAGCCATCAATTGCTTATCCAGTGCTTCGCCGTAACTGCGCTCAGCCACTATACCCAAAATAAACTGCTCTTGCTGCCTTAACCAAGACAACACAAATTGCCCCTCAGTATTGACCAATCCAGTGACATCATTTTGCGCTAAAGTGATCACCCCAAGCGGTAGCAAATACAGTATCGGTTTAGAAAAAACCATATATTGAGAGCGTTCAGCATTTTTCAATAAATCAAAACCACAGACATTTTCGTGATACCTGATCCCCCCTTGTGCATAAGCGCGATTGGTAATTTGCCGCAAATGCCGATATTCACTGAGCTTTTGCTGTAACCGTAAATACGTTACATCACCATGACCCTGACCTTTAAACTCCCCTTTGGTGATCATGTAAGGATCTTTGCCAGAGACGTACCATTCAATCAACGGCTTATCAGCCGCTGCAACAGCACCACCACTGACCAACGACCAACCAAACAACAACCAAACAAAAGACAGCCAGATAAATAATTTCACAGACTAATCCTTATCAATTAACTGGCTATGCAACACTTTTGCCCTATCCGGCAACCAACGCTGATAAGCTTTAACGATGATAGCCGTGTCAGCAGCGTCAATTTGCTGATTAATTGCGGTGATCACCGCCTGACCTAATTCACTACGATTGCAACCAATATGACCCATCAATAAAGCAGGTTGGTTTTTAATCGGATAATAAATCACTTTATCCGGATGTTTTATTTGATGCTTAGTTGTCGCCACAGTACTCAGGTAGAATGCCTCAGACGCGTAACCCAAACTGGCATCTACCCGCTTTAATTCGATCATGCCAAGTAACCCGGTGGCCAAATTATTGGCAGAATGACTCACTCCTCCCTTACCTTTTGCTATTGCCAATAACGCTTTGTCCAACACTTCACCGTAACTGCGATTGGCCGCCAATCCCAACACAAAATCCCGCTTACCCACTAACTTTGACAGCATAAAATAACCCTGCTCATCCAACATCCCAGCCACATCATTTTGCTCCAAACTAATAGCACCAATCGGCAATATCGGATAAATAGGTTTAGAAAAAATCATATAAGCTGAACGCTTAGCGGTTTTTAGCAAATCATAAGCGCAAACGTTTTGATGATGCATAATCGCATTTTGGGCATGACCAACACTGACAATTTGGCGTTGATGATGATAATTATCGAGTTTTTTAGCGATCTGCTGATATACAGCGTCCCCATAACCTTGATTTTTGAAGGGGCCTTTGATAATCGTTAAGGGGGGTGAATCAGAAACAAACCATTCAATCAGTGGTTTATCAACAGCTGAGGCCAGCGCATTCTCAGCATGAGCGGGTTGAATAACCAATAGCAGCAATAGCTGCAACAACAAGGCTCGTACACCAACCAGTTTAATCACAAATCATCCTATCCGAGCAGTTAATCTTAGTGATTAGTATAGTCTGCTGGCAACTAAAACAAAACTACTGACATCACAGAAAATTCGACGATAAAACAAGGAGTTAATAACGATAATTGTAATTTTACCGGTAACAATAGGACTTAAGAACGAAAATCAAATCAAAACAATATAATGTAGAGATTCTGACCCTACATAGTAAACGTCAACTCACCAGAATTGAGCATACTGCCTAGCAGTTTCTCTATCCGGCTTTGCATCTGCATTTTGTCCTCAAAAAAGCCAATACCAATACCACAAGGAGTCGAATGCTGATTCGCCCCAGGGGTGATCCACACCACTTTACCGCCAACAGATTCTGGCTCCAACGCATCAGGCAAGGTCACACTTAAGGTGATCGCCTCTCCCATACGGTAGGGACGAGTGGTTTTAACAAATAAACCGCCGTTTTTTAAATACGGCATATAAGCATCGTACAGTTCGCGAATATTATGAAAATCAAGGGGGATCTCTTCCAAACTCATGTCAATTCTCCCGCCAGGTTAGTTTTTAACCCGGTCAATAAATTCAATAAAGCCAGCGATTTGTTCTGCCCGGTAATACGTTGAGCGTCACTGGCAAATTGGCGTAATTGCGCCAAACTGTTTTGCATCTGCGCCAACTCAGTGTGATGAGTCAACGCTAGTGATCGCCAATGCTCAACCAGCAAATAATGAAACAACAACAGCGCAAATTCGCTTTGTGCCAGTTGTTGTTGGTATTGTGCAGTCGCCAAGGTGCTATTTAACCAACCTTGAAAACACTCTGTCGCCTGAGCTATCTCACTCAGTTTACCTTCAGCTATCCATTGCGCCATTTTAATCGGCGCATGGTTCGATAATTTAAATAACAACGCAAAAGACTGCGCCAATTCATCGGGTTGTAATGTACTGAATTGCTGCTGCAACCACTGATAAACCATGGCTTTATCCGCCACGTTGACCGCGATTTTAAAACAACGACTCCGAATGGTCGCCAACAATCGTGCCGGATTATCGCAGGTTAACAGCAAATGGCTATTGCCCGAGGGCTCTTCTAAAGTTTTTAATAACGCATTAGCCGCCGCTTCAGTGAGCTTTTCAGCATGGTTGATGACTAACACCCGCTTCACACTGATTTGCGACGCTTGTTGCACAAAACCACTGGCTTTGCGGATATCATCAACCCCAATACTCAAACCTTCGCTGGTCACCGACAAACAATCCGGATGATTACCGGCATTAAACAACAAACAAGATTTGCATTGACCACAGGCAGCCAAATCCGCCGTCCGATCACACACTAAACCCGCCGCAATAAAGTGGGTCAACGCAGATTTGCCAGTGCCTTGTTGCCCCTGCAATAAAATCGCATGATGCAATCGACCCAGCTGCAATGCAGCAGACAATTGCTGCGCAATCGGCGTCAGCCAAGGGTGTAAAGAGACACTCATAGCGCCTCAAACCATTGCGTCAGCGCTTGTTCTATTTGCCGATGTACAGCAGCAATATCAACAGCGGCATCAATGATCACAATACTGTCGTCCTGATGAGCAATCTCAAGATATTTATCCCGGGTTCGTTGGAAAAACCCCAGCTGCTCTTGTTCAATCCGATCCAACGCCCCTCTAGCGGCGGCTCTAGCCAAGCCAATTTTAGGGTCAACATCCAGATATAAGGTCAAATCAGGGGCAAAACCTTTAAGCACAGTTTGACGAATACCATCAATCAAACCACTGTCGATCTGTCGTCCCCCGCCTTGATAAGCCCGAGAAGACAAGTCATGTCGGTCACCAATCACCCAAGTATTTTGTTGCATCGCTTTGGCGATGACGTTTTCAATCAACTGCACCCGAGCCGCATACATTAACAGTAATTCGGCCTCCGGTGTCAGCACTTCATCATGAACTTCTTTAACAATCGAACGCATTTTTTCAGCCAATGGCGTACCACCAGGCTCTCTGGTAGAGATAAACGCAATCGTTCGTGCTTGCAAAAACGTCTTGATCACCTCAATCGCGGTGGACTTGCCCGCGCCTTCAAGGCCCTCAATCACGATGAAGCGGGCTTTATCTTGGGGTTTATTCATTGTTACTGTCCACTGATGCTTTTTGGGTGTCGGATTTGGCTTTGCTATTGCCAAGCTGATACTTTCTAACCGCCTGATTATGTTCTTTCAGGGTTTTCGAAAATTGATGACTGTGATCTTTGTTAGCGACAAAATAATAATAATCGCTCTGCACCGGATGTAACGCCGCATAAATGGATTCAAACCCCGGCATCGCAATCGGTGTTGGCGGCAAACCTTTATTGCGATAACTGTTATAAGGATTTGGCTGCTTGAGATGAGCACGCGTCAAGTTACCGTCAAAACTGTCGCCTAAACCGTAAATCACCGTCGGATCTGTTTGCAGACGCATATTTTTATTAAGACGATTAATAAATACCGAGGCGATTAACTGCCTTTCATAGGCAACCCCGGTTTCTTTTTCAATGATAGAGGCCATAATCAAGGCTTCATAAGGGGTGTTATACGGCAACCCAACCGCCCGGTTTAACCATTGATCAGCTAGCATATCTTGCATTTTTTTATACGCTCTCAAAACAATCGAAAAACTGCTGCTGCCCGCTGCATAATAATAAGTATCAGGAAATAACAACCCTTCGATATGGTCATGTGCGGCGTTTAATTGCACCGCCAGCCGCTGTTGATCAGTGATGTCGTGAATGAGGTTTTCGGCATTGGCAAGCTTGTTCATGATGTCGGTCATGCGCTCCCCTTCAACAAACGTGATGGAAAACTGATGCTCAGTACCGCTACTGAATAACTCCAGTAATTGACGATGATCCCGACCGGGTTTAAGCAAATAAGAACCGGCTTTAATTTCGCGCAATTGCGGGGTAAATTTAGAATACCACTTGAGTGGACCACAGGCTTGGATCACCTGCTCGCGAGCAAGCTGACGGCACAGTTGGTTAAACCCCTTGCCGGGCACCACTTCAATTAGCCGGGGCTGGCTCAGCTCAATGGTTTGATGAGGGAAAATGGTAAAAACATACACCGACAACGCCCCGACAAAAAGTAACAGCATCACCAGCACTGAGCCGCTTATCCATTTAATGACGTTACCTTTCATACCCACCCCGCTCTATTTGCTGACTAAGCTGTCGACTGAGATCACCAGACAAGCCAATATCATAATGATAACTTTGCGCTTCACTGTTTAAACCATGCACCGGCACGATCCCCATCAATGAATTACAGATAAACACGCTGTTGGCTTGAAATAAATCCGCTATGGGTTGTTTTACCTCATCGGTTTGCTTTAATTCAGCCAAATTGTCGATGAGATATTGTTTCATCACCCCATCAACCCCAGCAGTATCAATGGTCGGTGTATACCACTGCTGGTCTTTGCGCCAAAAAACATTACTCGCGCTGCATTCAACAACAACACCATTCAAATCACACACTACCGCATCTTCTGAGGGCTGCTTTTGAATCGCTTGTTTGATCAACACCTGCTCCAATCGATTACAATGCTTGATCCCCGCCAGCAACGGATTCAGACCCAGTTTAACCGGACTAATCCCCAACTCAATGCCGTTTTCACGCCAATCGGCATAAAACGGCGGATAAGCCGCCGTAGTAATATAAATAAAGGGGCTCAAATTATCGCCACTGTAACCTCTGCCGCCAGCACCTCGGGAGATCAGCACCTTGATCACCGAAGCCTCTTCGGTAACCATGTCAGACAGGGTGTGCATCAGTTTATCCCAGTCGATATGACCTAGTGCTAATACACTAGCTGCGCGTTTTAATCGTTTGAGATGATACGACTGATATAACAGCCGTTTATACTGGGAAAGAATGGTGGTGAAGCATCCATCGCCATAGTTAAAGCACCGATCATTGATCGGCACCGGGGTATGGGATAGTTCATGGTGAATTATCGTAGTCATTACGACGAAAGATTAACCAAGCTATACTTTCTTAAACACAACAGATCCATTAGTACCACCAAAACCAAACGAATTACACACCGCATATTCCAGTTTGGCGTCACGGGCGGTATGAGGAACAAAGTCCAAATCGCAACCTTCACCGGGATTATCCAGATTAATCGTTGGCGTTAACACTTGGTTTTGTAAAGACAATGCCGAGATAATCGACTCAACTGCACCAGCAGCGCCCAACAAATGACCGGTCATTGATTTTGACGAGCTGACAGCCAATTGATAAGCATGATCACCAAACACCGACTTCAGCGCAGCCACTTCGGCAACATCACCCGCAGGCGTTGATGTGCCGTGAGCATTCACATAACCGATAGATTCTTTAGTAATACCGGCATCAGCAATCGCATTTTCCATCGCCAACGCGCCACCTGCGCCATCAGCAGGCGGTGATGTCATATGATAAGCATCACCACTCATACCAAAACCGACTAATTCGGCGTAAATTTTCGCCCCACGGGCTTTAGCGTGCTCATATTCTTCCATCACCATCACACCAGCACCATCGCCAAGCACAAAACCATCACGGTCTCTATCCCACGGGCGACTCGCCGCTTGTGGATCATCATTACGATTAGACAGTGCTTTTGCGGCGGCAAAGCCACCAACACCCAAAGACGTTGATGCTTTCTCAGCACCACCCGCCAACATCGCATCAGCATCACCATAAGCAATCATCCTAGCGGCATGACCAATGTTATGCACACCAGTAGTACAGGCTGTAACGATAGAGATATTTGGACCTCGCAGACCAAACATAATAGACAGGTGACCGGAGATCATATTGATAATGGTAGAGGGGACAAAAAATGGTGATAATTTTCGCGGTCCACTATTGGTCAGCTTAGTATGGTTGGTTTCAATTAACCCCAAGCCACCAATACCAGAACCAATAGCCGCACCAATACGGGTGGCATTCTTTTCTGTGATTTCTAAGCCTGAATCTTTTAACGCCTGGATCCCCGCCACAACACCATACTGGATAAACAAATCCATTTTCTTCGCTTCTTTGCGAGAGATATTGTCTTCAACATTAAAATCATTTAATAAACCAGCAAAACGGGTCGCATACAAGGTCGCATCGAAATGATCGATGGCTCTGATACCACTTTTGCCGTTTAGTAAATTATCCCATGTTGATTCAACTGTGTTACCCAGTGGGGTCAACATACCGATACCGGTAACTACAACTCGACGTTTAGCCACAAATGTTCTCCGCAGATAGATTTAGGATTAGATGGTGGATTTTGGCTGACAAACCCGACTTAATAATTTGTCAGTACAAACGAAATGAGTGGCGAGCGCCACCCACTTTATTACCGTATCAATTAACAGACTACTGAGCGTTGGCTTTAACGTAATCAACAGCAGCTTGAACAGTAGTGATTTTTTCGGCATCTTCATCTGGAATTTCAGTTTCGAATTCTTCTTCCAGTGCCATAACCAATTCTACAGTATCCAAAGAATCAGCGCCTAGGTCGTCAACAAAAGAGGCTTCGCTTTTCACTAGCGACTCTTCAACACCCAACTGCTCAATAACAATCTTCGATACTCTGTCTTCGATAGATAAACTCATATTCTTTTCCTATATCAGCGCCGTTGCGCTTTTGATTAATAAATTTTTGCGTAGTGTATTCTTTCAAATTTTAGGTTTCAAGCAGATACTGGTTTTTTTTGTCTGTGGTCCAACCAGTACCTCACACTACGTTTGTGTTAACAATACTTTTACAATGAATTCAATGGTCTCGTGACGAAAATCAAATCATATACATTCCGCCATTTACATGCAACGTTTCACCGGTAATATATGCCGCCATATCACTGGCCAAAAAAGCCACGGTAGCGGCGATTTCCTCAGGTTTACCCAACCGATTGGCTGGCACCTGAGCAAAGATATTTTGCTTTTGGTCATCAGTCAATTCTTTGGTCATATCAGTATCAATAAAACCCGGTGCCACGGTATTCACGGTAATTCCCCGAGAAGCGACTTCACGTGCCATCGATTTGGTAAAGCCTAATAATCCCGCTTTGGCAGCGGCATAATTAACCTGACCCGCGTTCCCCATAGTACCAACCACAGAACCAATATTGATAATACGACCGTCACGCGCTTTCATCATTGAACGCAATACCGCTTTACTCAAGCGAAATACCGAGGTCAAATTGGTATCAATAATATCCTGCCATTCGTCATCTTTCATCCGCATCATCAGATTATCACGGGTGATCCCGGCATTGTTGACCAAAATACCAACACCGCCAAAATCACTTTTAATGGTAGCAAATAAAGCCGTAATTGAATCGGGGTCAGTTACGTTTAACACCAAGCCTCTACCCTTCTCGCCAAGGTATTCACTGATAGCAGCGGCACCTGATTCACTGGTAGCAGTGCCAATAACAGTAGCACCCAAATCAGCCAACTGCTCGGCAATCGCCTTGCCAATACCACGGCTCGCACCTGTTACTAAGGCGACTTTTCCCGCCAAGGACATTAATCCTGACATTATTTTTCCTCTAATTTTAGCAATTTATTTCAACTATTTATTACAACTATTTATTACAACTATTTATTTCAGCTATTTATTACAACTATCTATTACAACAAGCCATCAATAGCAGCACTGCTATTGACCGCAGTGCCTTTAACCGCTTTGTTAATCCGTTTGACCAAACCGGTTAATACTTTACCCGGACCAAACTCATAACTCTCGGTGATCCCCTGTTGGGCCATTAACTCGATGGTTTTGGTCCACTGTACCGGACAAGACAATTGTCGTATTAACGCTTGTTTAATTTCATCAGTTGAATCAACCACGCTGACATCGACATTATTAATCACCGCAATAGTAGGTTGGTTAAAAGTCACTGCGGCCAAATCAACCGCCAACTGCTCAGCGGCTGGCAGCATCAAATCACAATGAGAAGGCACACTGACCGCCAGTGGCATTACCCGTTTGGCTCCTGCGGCCTTACAATTAACACCTGCTCGCTCAACCGCTGCTTTATCACCAGCGATAACGATCTGGCCAGGAGAATTATAATTAACCGGAGCCACGACTTGATCTTGTGCAGCATCCAGACAGCTTTGCATAATGTTGTCATCATCCAAGCCAATAATCGCCGCCATCGAGCCGACGCCCTCAGGAACCGCCTGTTGCATATACAAACCGCGTTTTTCAACCAGTTTGACCGCATCACTAAGCTCAATCACGCCTGCACAAACCAAAGCCGAATATTCGCCAAGGCTGTGTCCAGCCATCACTTGTGGCAGTAAACCGCCCTTTTCCCGCCATAATCGCCAAATGGCAACACTCGCTATTAATAAAGCAGGTTGAGTTTGGTGAGTTTTATTTAATTCAGACTCAGGACCATTGGCCACCAAATCCCACAAGTCATAACCCAGAGCTTGTGAGGATTCAGCAAAAGTGTTTCTTACCACCTGATGTTCAGTATAAAGCTCGCTGAGCATACCGACACTTTGTGACCCCTGCCCGGGAAACGTAATGGCAAATGATGGTGCTGATTCAGTCATGTAGCTGACCCCTGTACATTAATATTTAACCTTTAGTATCTAACTTTTAGTATCTAACTTTTAGTATTTAATTAGCGCCGAGCCCCAAGTAAAGCCACTACCGAAAGCCTCAAGCAACACCGTTTGGCCTCTTTTAATCCGGCCATCCCGAATAGCGATATCCATCGCGGTAGGAATAGTCGCCGCTGATGTATTACCGTGTTGGTCTAAAGTCACTACCACACTATCCATACTCATCGACAGTTTTTTCGCTGTCGCTTTGATAATACGTAGGTTAGCCTGATGAGGCACCAGCCAGTCGATATCTGAGGCTTGCATATCATTAGCTTCAAGGGTTTCTTTGACAATCCCGCTTAGTTTATTAACCGCAACCTTGAAGACTTCATTACCCTTCATATAAAGATAACCGTCATTAATGGTTTCAGGCTCGCCAAGTCTCGGTGAATTAGCACCAAGCAGCTCTTTGTAACTGCCATCAGCATGAATATGGGTAGAAATAACCCCCTGATCTTCACTGGCCTCAAGGATCATCGCCCCAGCACCATCACCAAATAAAATAATCGTCGTCCGGTCAGTGGGACCGCATAAGCGGGACAAGGTATCAGCCCCAATCACCAAGATACGTTTGGCCATGCCACTTTTAATATATTGATCGGCGATACTTAATGAATAGATGAAACCTGAACAGGCGGCTGCGATATCAAATGCGGGAATATTAGGAACATCGAGCATCCGCTGAACTTCACAAGCAGCGCTCGGTAAGGTAATGGCTGAACTGGTGGTCCCCATGATGATCATATCCAGATCACTCGCTTCAAGACCTGCCGCTTCAAGCGCCTGACGTGCGGCATCAGCACCGAGGGTAGCAACACTTTCATCTGGGCCGGCTATACGGCGCTCTTTAATACCAGTACGCTCGGTGATCCACTCATCACTGGTATCTACGACTTTTGACAAATCGTCATTGGTGACGACCTTTTCTGGAAAACTACTTCCAGTGCCTATGATTCTGGAAAACATGAAGCTCCTAATTAGCTTTATCGATTAAAACATCTTCGAGTTTGTTTTTAATTTTTTCGGGCACTTGTCGCTCAACTTCCAGCACCGCCCCTTTAATTGCATTCAAAAATGCAACCGGTGAAGCATTACCGTGGCTCTTGACAACAATGCCGGCTAATCCTATCAAACTCGCGCCGTTATAGTGGTCGGGGTTCACCCTGTTATACAGTTTTTTTAACGCTGGTAACAACAAAAAACCGAGAAAACGACTAATAACATTACGATCCAAGGAAGATTTTAATTTATTAATAATTAAGTTAGCAATTCCTTCACAAGTTTTTAACGCCACGTTGCCGACAAAGCCATCACAAACAATCACATCGGCCTTGCCAGAAAAAATATCGCTGCCTTCGATATAACCAACATAATTAATTTTGTCGGTCTCAGACAACAATTGCGCTGTACGTTTGATCTGGTCACTGCCTTTAATTTCTTCTTCGCCCATATTCAACAAGGCAATTTTAGGCGAGGCGATCCCTTCAACCTCTTCAGCCATCACCGCCCCCATCACCGCAAACTGAAATAGCACCTCAGAATCGCAAGTGACATTAGCCCCTAAGTCCAATAAATAAACCGGTTTAGTGCCTACCGATGGCAAAGTGGCAATCAAGGCGGGTCTTTCAATACCAGGAAGCATTTTCAATACGTAATGCGCCATCGCCAACAATGCACCGGTATTGCCGGAGCTTACACAAGCCATGGCTTCGCCACTTTGCACCAAATTTAATGCAACTCGCATGGAGGAATCTTTTTTCGAGCGTAATGCTGACGCCGGACGTTCATCCATATTAACTACTTGGGTACAATCGTGAATAGTCAGTTGTGGATGATTAAGGGCATCACTTTTGTTTAGTTCAGTTTGCAGAAATTGAGCGTTACCACAGAGGATAAGATGGAGCTGAGGAAATTCTTTTACAGCAGCAAGCGCCGCCGGAATAGTAGATCGGGGGCCATAATCGCCCCCCATCATGTCTAACGAAATCGTCAAATTCCGCATAAACACCAATAGCCTAGTCGGCTATAACTTTAACACCTTTGTAATAGCCATCAGCTGTTACATGGTGACGTCGGTGAACTTCACCTGAAGTTGAATCAATTGACAAAGTTGGACCTGTCAATGAATCATGTGAACGACGCATACCACGTCTTGAACGTGATTTTTTACTCTTTTGTACTGCCATTTTTCGGTTCTCCTAAAATTATTTTCGTTTCAGCTGCTCTAATACAGCGAACGGATTTGGCTTCTCTTCTACGACTTCCTCGATTTTTCCCCAACTCGTTTGCCTGTCGGCAGCAGGGCAATCCTGCTCGTCATGCATCGGAATAATGGGTAGACCAAGCATCAGCTCATCTTCAATTAACTTTCTCAGTTCAACTTCACCGAATTCATTGATTTCGATGGCATCGTACCAATCAGGTAACTGATTGTCTTCATCATCATCCTGTGCACCCGGTTTGACCGGGGAATAAGCAAAGGTTGCTGTCAAATCGATAGTCATGTTTTCATTGCAACGCTGACATACGCTGGCAACTTCGACCTGTGCCTGACCTTTTAAAAAAATCAAGCCCTGGCGATCTTTACCAGTTTGCATTTCGACGTCTACTTCACCTTGATCCGCAACCAAGCTAGGCGTCAGACGCTTAAGCTCTTTTAACACTATGATCCCTTTATAACTGGTTTCATGTTGTGCTGCTTTTTTAATATCCAAGGTGACTGGAATTTTTAACTTTTGCATAAGCCGCGCATAATATAGCGCCCGAGGTAAAGAGTCAACCAACAGCTTATGAGAAATCCACAAAATCACTTGTTTTTGCCGTTAAATGCCGATTTAATCAGCTAGTCTCAGCAAAAGACCGCAAAAACCAATAAAACCGTCAATAAAAAGAGAGCCTTATGGAATTAATCTTAGCCTCAACCTCTGAATTTCGTCGCAGTATCCTCCAAAAGCTGCACCTGCCATTTAAAACCAAAGCGCCAAACGTCGATGAAACCCCTCTACCCGATGAATCACCAGAACAGCTAGTCGCCCGACTCGCTCAGTCAAAAGCGCAAGCAATCGCCGACACCCATCCTCAGGCAGTAGTTATTGGTTCAGATCAGGTGGCATTATTCAACGGAAAAATACTCGGCAAACCCCATACCTATGACAATGCAGTCAAACAACTCAGCGAATTCAGTGGCCATCAGGTGCGATTTTTAACTGGTTTGACGGTGATTAACGGCAAAACCAACAATACTGAAACCATCGTCGAACCCTTCTCAGTTTACTTTCGCCAGTTAACCGCAGCCCAAATCCATCGTTATGTCGAAGCTGAAAAGCCATTTAATTGCGCTGGTAGTTTTAAAAGTGAAGGACTAGGCATTTGTCTATTCGAAAAACTCGAAGGCGACGACCCCAACAGCCTGATTGGCTTGCCGTTAATTCAACTGGTGAGAATGCTCAACAATGCTGGGGTTGATGTGCTGGGTTAAATATTGTAAATGCCTTACAGGTTTGACGGGCTTTTCAAGTCATTGGAGCGCTTTGTTCTTTAAAAACACAAAACATTTTGATCACGGACCAGCGCAAGATGCCCGTGGGTTAGATTATGCAGGAGCAATCATCCAGACACGGAGGTACGGAGAAAAACAAAGTCAAAATCAAGCGCAAAAAGACCTTAAAACAATCATGGCTTTTGACCTTCTCCGTGCCCCCGTGTCTCCGTGGTGAATGCTCTTGCTTGTAGAGAACAAAGCGCTCCAGATACCTGAGCAGCCCATCAGCCCGCATAACGGTAGTGATTAAAGAAAAGCATGAATGCCTTACAGGTTTGACGGGCTTTTCAAGTCATTGGAGCGCTTCGTTCTTTAAAAAGAAAAATCAGAGATTTTAAGTGTGTGGTTTTTGACCTTCTCCGTGCCTCCGTGTCTCCGTGGTGAATGCTCTTGCTTGTAGAGAACAAAGCGCTCCAGATACCTGAGCAGCCCATCAGCCCGCATAACGGTAGTGATTAAAGAAAAGCATAAATGCCTTACAGGTTTGACGGGCTTTTCAAGTCATTGGAGCGCTTCGTTCTTTAAAAACAAAAAACATTTTGACCACGGAGACACGGAGGTACGGAGAAAAACAAAGTCAAAAGCCAAAGATTTTAAGTGTTTTGCTTTTGACCTTCTCCGTGTCTCCGTGTCTCCGTGGTGAATGCTCTTGCTTGTAAGGAACAAAGCGCTCCAGATACCTGAGCAGCCCATCAGCCCGCATAACGGTAGTGATTAAAGAAAAGCATAAATGCCTTACAGGTTTGACGGGCTTTTCAAGTCATTGGAGCGCTTCGTTCTTTAAAAAGAAAAATCAGAGATTTTAAGTGTGTGGTTTTTGACCTTCTCCGTGCCTCCGTGTCTCCGTGGTGAATGCTCTTGCTTGTAAGGAACAAAGCGCTCCAGATACCTGAGCAGCCCATCAGCCCGCATAACGGTAGTGATTAAAGAAAAGCATGAATGCCTTACAGGTTTGACGGGCTTTTCAAGTCATTGGAGCGCTTCGTTCTTTAAAAACAAAAAACATTTTGACCACGGAGACACGGAGGTACGGAGAAAAACAAAGTCAAAAGCCAAAGATTTTAAGTGTGTGGTTTTTGACCTTCTCCGTGTCTCCGTGGTGAATGCTCTTGCTTGTAGAGAACAAAGCGCTCCAGATACCTGAGCAGCCCATCAGCCCGCATAACGGTAGTGATTAAAGAAAAGCATAAATGCCTTACAGGTTTGACGGGCTTTTCAAGTCATTGGAGCGCTTCGTTCTTTAAAAACACAAAACATTTTGACCACGGAGACACGGAGGTACGGAGAAAAACAAAGTCAAAAGCCAAAGATTTTAAGTGTTTTGCTTTTGACCTTCTCCGTGCCCCCGTGGTGAATGCTCTTGCTTGTAGAGAACAAAGCGCTCCAGATACCTGAGCAGCCCATCAGCCCGCATAACGGTAGTGATTAAAGAAAAGCATGAATGCCTTACAGGTTTGACGGGCTTTTCAAGTCATTGGAGCGCTTCGTTCTTTAAAAACAAAAAACATTTTGACCACGGACCAGGGCAGGATGCCCGTGGGTTAGATTATGCAGGAGCAATCATCCAGACATGGAGGTACGGAGAAAAACAAAGTCATACAAAAGGACGTATTTTACAAATTAAACAGAACTGACTAATGTTAAACATAATCATGGGAATGAAATAGCATTCAAAGGAATATTACGATGATATACGGAAGTCATTTAACAGGGATTATTATTGGGGCTGCAATTGAGGTTCATCGTCACTTGGGTCCGGGGCTTTTGGAATCCGTTTATGAAGAGTGTTTAATCCACGAATTATCAAATAATGGATTAGATGTTCGACGCCAACAAGAATTACCAATTATTTATAAAGGGCATAAATTAAGCGCCAACTACCGAATTGATTTATTGGTCAATCAACAAATCATTGTTGAATTAAAGTCGGTAGAACGACTACAACCCATCCACAAAGCACAGTTACTAACTTACCTCAAATTATCCAATACCAACATCGGCCTACTTTTAAACTTCAACGTCCCCGTAATGAAAGATGGCATAATCAGAATCATGAATAGCTAATTGATTATGCTGAGCATTCAAGGATACGGAGAAAAGCAAAGTCAAAATCAAAAAATTTTAAGGAGGTTTGCTTTTGACCTTCTCCGTGGTGAATGCTCTTGCTTGTAAAGAACAAAGCGCTCCAGATACCCGAACAGCCCAGCAGCCCGGATAACGGCAATGCTAAAAGACAAAACAATAAATGTTGTAAATGTCTCACGGGTTTAGCGGACTTTTCAGATCATTGGAGCGCTTCGTTCTTTAAAGCAAAAAAATTTTGACCACGGACTAGGGCAGGATGCCCGTGGGTTAGATTATGCAGGAGCAATCATCCAGACACGGAGGTACGGAGAAAAACAAAGTCAAAATCAAGCGCAAAAAGACCTTAAAACAATCATGGCTTTTGACCTTCTCCGTGCCCCCGTGTCTCCGTGGTGAATGCTCTTGCTTGTAAAGAACAAAGCGCTCCAGATACCCGAACAGCCCAGCAGCCCGCATAACGGCAGTGATAAAAACAAACTCTTTCTACACCAAACCCCGTAACTCAATCAGCTGGTCAATAACCGCTATCGGTGTTTGCGCCTGCAAACGCTCACGGGAGTGGACACCGAAGCTGACACCAATGCGATCCATGTTAATGGCTTTGGCCATGGCCATGTCGTATTCGGTGTCACCAATCATTACCGCTTCGTGGGCTTGCACATCCATCGCCGTCAACAGTTGTTGCAGCATATCCGGCGAGGGTTTTGATTCGGCCTCATCGGCACAACGAGTATGTTCGAATAAATCAACCGTCTGCGATTGATGTAACACACGGTCCAATCCTCGTCGACCTTTGCCTGTTGCTACCGCTAATTTATAGCCACTGGATTTAAGCCCAATAAGTAAATCTGTTGCACCGGCAAACATCGGCGTCGGGGTTTGGTCGTGATGACGATACTGATCTTTATAGTGGTCATGTATCACTTGATGAACCGGACTGTCATACGCTGGGAATAATTGCCTGACCGCCACATCCAAACTCAAACCAATAATATCTTTAACCGCCTGATCACTCGGTATCCCGGCACCACCCAAACGGGCAGCTGATTGCATCGACGACACAATCTTGCCAGCGGAATCCATTAAGGTGCCATCCCAATCAAAAATCACTAATTTGTATTTCATCTTGTTTTCCATTGCAAAATCCTCTGCTTACGAGCGCAGCATATCCAACGCTTTGGTTAAACTATTATCCAATGGCGCTTCAATAAATAACTCATCACCCGTCGCAGGATGGGCAAATTTAAGGCTATAAGCATGGAGAAACATCCGCTTCAAGCCTTTTTTATTCATAAAATCAGTAAAATCATTATTACCGTATTTATTATCACCGGCAATCGGATGTCCCTTACACGCCGTATGCACCCTGATTTGATGAGTACGCCCCGTCACCGGTGACGCCTGAACCAAGGTACAACTACTGAATCGCTCTAACACGCGAAATAACGTTTGAGATTCTTTACCTTCACTTTTGTCGACCCTGACCACCCGTTCACCCGACTGTAAAGTATTCTTTTTCAGCGGTTCATCGACTTTTCTGACTTTAGCATCCCAATTACCATCAACCAGTGCCCAGTAATTCTTTTGCATGGTCTTGGCTCTAAGTTGTTCATGTAACACTCTTAGCATCGAACGCTTTTTGGCAATCATTAAACAACCAGAAGTATCCCGGTCCAATCGATGAACCAATTCCAACTGTTTGGCGTCAGGTCGTAAACTACGCAACGCTTCAATCAAACCGAAATTCAAACCGCTACCACCATGAACCGCCAAACCTGCGGGTTTGTTGATCACAATAAGCGCATCGTCTTCGAATAAAATTTGGCTCTCCAGCTGGGCAACCACTTTCAACTTCGGTGAAATATCATTGGCAGACTTTTCTTCGTACTTGACTGGTGGCACTCTGACGATATCTTCGGTCTGTAACTTGTACTCCGGTTTTACCCGTTTTTTATTAACTCGAACCTCGCCTTTGCGAATGATCCGGTAGATCACACTTTTTGGCACGCCTTTAAAGCGGGCACGCAAAAAATTATCAATCCGCTGATGCTGATAACCTTCATCAATCACCACATATTCAACACTGTGCTTTTTTTGCTCTGTCATTGCTAATATTACTAATTCAATCAATAATTAAGTTGCTAAAGGCGGCTTATTAATGGGATAATCCGCCCGCTTTAGGCCCTGACAAAATGCAGGGAAACGGTGTTCTCGCCAAAATGTAAGAGGAAGAACGACGCAAAATCGGATGCGTGATCATACAGTATCGAACAAATTTTCCAATGTTTTTTGACATCCGAAACTAAACAAGCATCTTGTGTGAGGTGATGAACGTAATATATCACCAATAGCAACAAGGCGTTTTTCCCAACCAAGCTTGAACAAAACAGTAATACACGCCACTGCAACCATGGCTAGTCGTACCGTTAATCAGATTAAAACAATCGCTGCGGGCATTACAAAACCGGCAGTATGAAAAAGAACGAAAAAAAACCGAAATGAACAAGTCGTGAGACTGCGCACTTATGATCTTCGGCTATCTGAAAATAGTTCAGCACTAACTACGTGTGTAGTGGCTTTAATTAATAGAGTCACAATATGAAACGAATGTTGATCAATGCAACCCAGTCTGAAGAACTCAGGGTTGCACTGGTTGATGGACAGCGGTTATACGATTTAGATATCGAAAGCCCTGGCCATGAGCAAAAAAAAGCCAATATCTATAAAGGCAAAATCACCCGGGTTGAACCTAGTCTTGAAGCCGCTTTTGTCGAATACGGCGGCAACCGACACGGATTCTTACCACTAAAAGAAATCGCCCGTAATTATTTCCCCAAAAACTATGTCCTTAACGGCCGCCCTAGTATCAAAGAAGTGATCAAGGAAGGCCAGGAAGTGATCATTCAAATTGATAAAGAAGAAAGAGGCCAAAAAGGGGCCGCTTTAACCACCTTTATCAGCGTCGCAGGCAGCTATCTTGTCCTCATGCCCAATAACCCCCGGGCCGGTGGCATTTCACGCCGTATCGAAGGTGACGAGCGTCAAGAACTGAAAGAATCATTAAACCGTCTTGACTTGCCAAAAGGCATGGGTGTGATAGTGCGCACCGCAGGCGTCGGCAAATCTTATGAAGAGCTTGAATACGACTTAAACTCATTGCTGCTACATTGGCAGGAAATCCAGGACGCGGCACAAAGTCGCAGTGCACCGTTTCTGATCCACCAAGAAAGCAATGTGATTTTCCGCGCCATTCGCGATTATTTACGTCGTGATATTGGTGAAATCTTAATTGATAAAACCGCCATGTTCGAACAAGCCAAAGGTTATATCGAACGTTTACGACCTGATTTTGGCAACAAAATCAAACTTTATCAAAATGACATCCCTCTTTTTACCCATTATCAAATTGAAAGTCAGATTGAATCGGCATTTCAACGTGAAGTGCGATTGCCCTCTGGTGGCTCGATTGTGATTGACCCAACTGAGGCGTTAACCTCAATTGATGTCAACTCGTCAAAAGCCACCAAAGGTAGTGATATTGAAGAGACAGCGCTCAATACTAACCTTGAAGCTGCTGATGAAGTCGCCCGTCAGTTAAAACTGCGAGATTTAGGTGGTTTGGTGGTGATTGATTTCATCGATATGTCACCAATGAAGAACCAACGTGAAGTCGAAAACCGCTTAAAAGATGCCGCCCGTTCAGATCGTGCCAGAATTCAAATTGGTAAAATCTCGCGCTTTGGCTTGCTCGAAATGTCTCGTCAGCGTTTACGTCCTTCGCTTGGCGATGCCAGCACCCATACTTGTCCGCGCTGTAATGGCATGGGTACAGTTCGTGGTACAGAATCGCTAGCTTTATCGATTTTAAGACTGATTGAAGAAGATTCGATCAAGGATAACACCGGTCTTATTCAGATCCAGGTGCCTATTCCAGTCGCGACTTATCTACTCAACGAAAAACGTAAATCTATTCGTCGCCTTGAAAAGCGCCATGGTGTGCACGTTGTGGTGATCCCCAACGAAAACATGGAAACCCCTGAATATGAAGTCAGCCGCATTAAAGCGGGTGAAGAGTCCTCAGCGGTCAGTTATAAACAAGTCAAAGAGCCTGAGATTGTGCCGCAACATGTACAAAATTATCAGACTCAGGGTGAAAAAGAACAGCCAGTGCTCAGTGGTTTTAAACCAAGCACTATACCTGCGGCATCGACACCAGTGGCCGCCGAGCCTGCACCAACAGTTAATGCTCAACCTTCGTTATTAGCGGGCATTATCAGTTGGGCTAAAGGCTTATTTGCAGCCCCAACGCCAGCTCCTACGCCAGAGCAACCCACACCTGCACCGAAACAACCACAGGCAGCTCGTAACCGCCAAGGCGGCAACCGCGATAATCGTCAAAACGAAGATAATCGAACGCAAGATGGTGACAATCGTCGCGGTCGTTCTCGTTCAGGTCAGCGTAATAATCGCAATCGTAATGCTGACAGAAACAGCAATCGCAATGCCGATCGTAATGCCGACAGAAATACCGAACGCAATACTGAACGCAATACCGAACGTAGCGCTGATCGCAATGTCGACAAGAATTCCGATCGTAATGCTGACAGAAATACTGATCGCAACCGCAATCGTAACGACAGAAACACTAATCGAAATGCCGACAGAAATGCCGATAGAAATAACAGACAAGGACAGCCTGAACCAAGCGGAAATAGCGAACAGAAAGTCGCAGTACGTCGTGAGCGCCGTAATATGCGCAACAAAGTTCGGGTAGAAAAAGCCACTAGTGAAGTCGTTGAACCAACCAGCCAAACTCCAGCGCCGGTGAAAGCAGAAACTAAACCGCAGGTTAAACCAGAGGTGAAGGCAGCAACTAAACCAGAAGTGAAAGTAGCAGCTAAGCCAGAGGTGAAGGCAGAAGCTAAGCCAGAAGTGCAAGCTGAAACGGAGGTTAAGGCCAACGTTCAAGCCGCCGAGTCAACACCTGAATCTCAAACTGCTGAGCCACAAACAGCTGAGCCACAAACTGCTGAGCCACAAACTGCTGAGCCACAAACTGCTGAGCCTCAAACTGCTGAGCCACAAACAGCTGAGCCACAAACTGCTGAGCCACAAACAAGTGGGCAGCCAAAACCGCCTAAAAGCGAAGGTAACCGAGAGCCTAGAAGCCGAAATCGACGTTCACCGAGACATTTACGTGGCTCCGGTCAACGCCGTAATAATCAAGATCAGGATAGCAACGCCAATACTAAAACAGAGGCCAAAACAGAGACTAAAACAGTTGCAGAGGTAACCTCAGATCCAGTAGAAACTCGCTACCCTCATCCCAGCGAAGAAAAACCAGTTGTCGCTGAGCCTGCTGTTGTCGCAGAGCCTGTTACTGCTGAGCCTGCTGTTGTCGCTGAACCAGTCGTCGCAGCGCCTGTTACTGCTGAGCCTGCTGTTGTCGCTGATCCAGTTGTCGCAGCGCCTGTTACTGCTGAGCCTGCTGTTGTCGCTGAACCAGTCGTCGCAGAGCCTGTTACTGCTGAGCCTGCTGTTGTCGCTGAACCAGTCGTCGCAGAGCCTGTTACTGCTGAGCCTGCTGTTGTCGCTGAACCAGTTGTCGCAGAGCCAGTTGTCGCAGAGCCAGTTGTCGCAGAGCCAGTTGTCGCAGAGCCAGTTGTCGCTGAACCAATCAGTGCAGCGCAACCTTATATTCGGGTGGCATTCAAGTCCAAGTCATCGGCGGCCATGGCCAAGCCAGAAACACCGGCGATGTCCACAGAGACTTTCGTGCCTCAATTTATGAGTAATGAAAACCGTAATGCCGTCATCACCTCAGGCAAAACCGCTGGTGCAACAGCGGCACGGTCCAAAAGTCATGCACCGATGACAAAACCGGCAACACCTGAAATGAGCTAACCGCCATTGCAGGTAAGCCAATAAAAAAGCGACCCTCGGGTCGCTTTTTTGTTATGCAGACTTTTGATTTTGCTCTGCTCTTTAATTGTTAATTGTTAATTATTGCCCAGTACCGCCTTTAATATGACGTTCGAGCTGATCTTTCAAATTCGGTGGTACGCCTTTAATCATCAACGAATCAGTGCCGATATCATAAAAAACACTATCGCCAAATAATTTTTTGTCAAAGCTCAAACTGATACCACCGCCCTGCCCGGAGAATTTCACTAGCGTATTCACTGTGCGCTTATCGACCGGAAAACTCTCTTCAAGGTCATAACCTTGGCTTTGTTGAAACTCAGCAAAAGATGAATCAACCTCCATGGCAGAAGAGATTTCAGCAACCACCGCATCCTGACCCAATTGAGAGCGCTCGTTACAGTAGTCATAAACATTCTTTCTGACCTCTGATTTCTCCTCTGAATCGAGCTGTTCAACATTAATAAAGTCTTCTACTGCCTGGAGCAATTCTGAACTTTGTTGTTTAGCATTAATGCCTTCTTCACAGCCCATAAAATCAAGGAAAAAGTCCGCCACCTTACGCCCGGCACGACCTTTAACAAATGAAATATAACGATTACTGTCTTTATCAACCGCCATTTCAGTTAAATCAACTCTCGCCGCCAATTGCAAACTCGATAAATCCAAATGACGCGATTTGGCAATTTCCAGCTCATTAGTGACACTGAAATGATCTTTGATATTGAGCAGCATGATCATCAAATAGTCAGTCGCCAGATATTGATATTCGCACAATAACAGGTAACCACTCTCAGCAAAATTGTATTTTTTCAGTTCATCACTGAGCAGTTGACTAGAATAATTAGCAAAGCTTAAAAAGTCCTCTTCTTTGGCGATATAGCTGGCCAAATGAGAAGAAAACGCGGTATTTTTTTCAGCAGTAAAAGAGCAGAACTCTTTGCCTGACTTACTACTATAAGAAAAATGAAGGTGTTCAATAAAATTGGTGATGCGGTCGGTTACGGTCAACAAATCGTCACGATTGCGGCAGATCACCGCGCCGTCCTCTTTTTGTTCAATATAATTAATGGCTAAATTTAACACTTCAGTGGACATGCATTATTCTCTATTGGCAAAGGAAATTCTTGGTGATGATGATTGGCGTTTATCTAGGTATTTTTCAGATATTTATCCCGACATTTACCCAGACAATAGTCGTCAATCGCTTAATCACTATGGTAATATACGCGACACCAAAACTTATAGCCCTTTATGATAAATATGCCAATTAATTCAAAGTATTCCGACAACCAAATCGAAAACGTGATCAACGATTTGCTAGGTGTGTTAACCAGCAATAACGCCAGTATCGAGCTAAGCCTAATGTGCTTGGGTAATGCTGCCAGCCACATCATCAGTACACAAATTCCTAAATCTCAACAACAACATGTGATCAATACATTCAATCAGGCACTCGAAGCGACTGTGGCTGGCAGCGCAGGTGTCAGTAACACAGAACATTAATGATAGATCTGCATCATCTAACAATAGGCATCCAGCAATAGGAAGCGAACAATGATCCTCGACCCCAATCAACCTTTTATCGATAAAGCCCAACGGCTGTCCAGTTGGGGACATTGGTTTACCTTTTTTAATATTTTGTTAGCACTGGTGATCTCCTCATCATTTATTGCCACCGATGCCTCACCGACTACGCCACTGGGGTTTTCTTATTTAATCACCAACTGGATTGGTCACACTGCGTTTTTAACCTTCATCAGCTTTGTTCTGACTATCTTTCCGGTATCGTTAGTTTTCCCCTACCCCAAACACATTAGAGGCGTCGCCGCCATTACTGCCACCTGTGGCATGGTATTACTGTCAATAGACGCTTACAGTTACAGTCGCCTTGGCTATCATATTTCTGGCGCTTCGTTGGAGCAAGTGGTGACCTTGCTCACCAACAGCTGGAATAACCATCCGGTGAGATCATTTTTGTGGGTTTTTGGTATCAGCAGTGCAATTTTGCTGATGGAATTATTGATTAGCAATTTCACCTGGAAACGGCTAGAAAACCTCAGAGAAAGAGCACTTGGCGCTCGCTTGAGCGTATTCTTCTTAACCGCTTTTATCGTCAGTCATCTGATCCACATCTGGGCTGATGCCACGCTAGACTATGATGTCACCAAACAAAACAACATGTTTGTATTTTCGTATCCCGCCACAGCTAAAACCTTGTTGGCAAAAAACGGTTTACTGGATGAAAAACAGCATAAAGCTCAGCGGGACAATCAATTATCACTCAAACAAAATCTCGATTTTTACCCTAGCCGTCAGCAACTACAATGTAAAGTCGACGAAATAAACACTGATTTACAAATCTTAATCACCACGACTCCAATGGATATTGCCACTGTCGGACAATTATTTACTCAGGGTTATATTCTGTTTGACAAACATTATGTCCCGAGCAATACCGAAGACGCGATTTTCAATCTACTTTATGGCCTGCCTGCGGTTTATAAAGACAGCATTATTGCCCACAGCCAGCGACCACAGTGGTATGAAATTGCGCAAAGCCATCAGCTCGATGTTGACCTTGATGTTGCTAACTCAGCGATATTAGCAGGTTATGGTTATATTACCGAAGGTCAGCCAGCAGCAATAGCAACGAGAAAAATCACAATTAAGCAAATTGAAACCAGTGCATTAAACCAATATCTGACCAGCCTTGAAGGCAACGTCATTGTGATCAGTGGCAAAAGTCAACAAAGCGCTGATGCCAATGCCAGTGCTATCGTCAAAACGCCATTACTGGTTAAATGGGCAACACCGATACGCTATAAAGGTCAGGTTACGCAGAATCTTGATATCAACGCGACTTTAATTCAATCATGGTTACACTGTGACTCAGACAAGCTAGCAGCTAAAGAGGATGGCGATAACGATATTTACGGCAAAAACATCCTGCGCAAACGACCAAAAGTACTGGCAGCCAACTATACCAACGGCACCATCATCTCAATTCGAAAAGATAAAATCACTTTACTTGATGAGCAAGGCAACAACCGTATCATCTCGGCGACCAACGGCTACCCGCTTAACCAAGAGCCAGATATTCCCACCCTCAATGACACCATTCAATTATTGAAGCAATACAGTTTCAGAGAAAAGAAATAACGCTTAGCACAGTAGCGTACACTCTGTGCAGTGCGATCAACACAAACCAAAATGGTGGATATGCTGCACTTGAACAGATAACTCGGTGGCATAGGCATCGACATCAATCAACATAACATCAATAAACTCCCGGTCATCAGCTGCGTCGGTGGCATCATGGCGGCGGGTTAAGGTAATATCTTCAAGGGATAGCGGTTGAAATAACGGCATATTAAGGTCTCTCTTGGTACTTTGTTAGTATTATGTAAATATCGCGCAATATTTAATAACAAATAACCATAGAAATCAAGGCATAAAAGACAGATATCATCACCTTTTGTCAAGGTGGGGTTTTGTTTGTATACTAGTACAGACAATAATAAAAAAACCAATATAATCAACCTACTTACCTGCAACATATAAACAGAAGTTGACAATATAATTATGACAACCAGCCTTAAGTCCACTATTAAAACAGGTAATAGCAGCAAAGAGCGGCGTTTTGATATTCCGATCATGGCCAGCGAAGTCTCACAAAAAATCACCGATTATAAACAAAATCATCAATTGCTGGTTGAAGAATCCATCACGTTTTTTACCAGCTATCTTCAGCAAATGGAGCAGCTCGGCGAATTCAAACGCACCCTCACCTTATACAAAAGACAAATAGCGACCATCGAAAACTACAAAAAAAAACATGGCAAGCTACCACAAATCAAAGGACAAAAATCAGCGGCTAAATTTCTCACCTCACTGAATATCAAATGTGATAATTTAGTCCGAGAATATAAAGCCCTAATTAAAGATATCGGCGATAAACGCACCGCCCGTCAAAACGCCCTCGACGAGCTTGCAGACGATATGATTGACTTACTTGGCAGTAAAAAGATATTTTCACAGTTTCTCGGCACTATTTCTCTGTCGACGCCCTTGCCCGATGAAAAAATTCGCTGCCTGAGAAATGAAAAATACAAACCGATTTACATCGCTGCTTTGGTTGTTGCGCTGTTTGATGATGTCAGAAGAAACCACCAATTTGAAAACCGCTATTTAAAAACCAAACTGCACACCATTTTTGGCGATAACAATGCCAAATATATGACCGCAGAAGATGAGCCTGAGCTAGACCCGCAAATAAAAATGGATTATCGCGAAGAAGTATTAAAACCGATAGCCAAAGCTGCGCTGCTTCAATCCATTGGCAGTTATTCACCTGAGGTTGAAGCCATCTTCGGTGGCGACCGCTATCGCCAACTTGATGAGTCACAAAGAAATAACCTGATTGATTTGATGCACCAAAAATCCCTCGATTATCTTAAAGTCGGTATCGGTCTGCCGATATCACCGCAGGGTTCCGCCGAAGACAAAAAAGCCTTTATAAGCTACGAAAGCGAAAAACTCCGCTTCATGTTAGCTTTTCTCGACAGCCAGTTTAACAAAAGCCACGAACTTGATGATCTGTTACGACTGCCGATGGTTTACTCATCGTTTATCGTCTCAACCAAACCGGAATACGACTATCATGTGATTTATCAAGCCTATGACTTTATTGAAGCGGGCATAGAAGATAAGCAGTACAACGAAAAATTTGCCCGGCTGTTTCTCGCGATGGTAGGAAAGTTCCCAGTAGGCAGCGGCATTTATTTTGTTTCAAAAGAAACCGAAGCGATAGAAAAAGCGATTGTCTCTTCGCTGTATCCGGCTAAAACGGATGAACCGCTATGTAAACAAATCACCCGCCAGCAAAGCCAATCCCTGAGTCAAACCGAAGTGATTGTCTCCCGCGACAGCAATATTTTTTATGAAGACGTACGCAAAGCAACTGGCTACGAGGAAGATTATTTTACCCGCCGTTTTCAAAACGATTTTACCTTTAATGCCAATGAACTATGGGAAGTACAAATCCCCGCGATGACCTTTTGGAAAAAAATCGGCAAACCGAAGCATAATTAAGTTTATGAATAATGAAACCTCAGGAATAAACATTGTGAATGTCTTACAGGTTTGGCGGGCTTTTCAAGTCATTGGAGCGCTTCGTTCTTTAAAAACCAAAACATTTTGACCACGGAGACACGGAGTTACAGAGAAAAGCAAAGTCAAAATCAAGAACAAAAAAACCTAAAACAATCATTGCTTTTGACCTTCTCCGCGCCCCCGTGTCTCCGTGGTGAATGCATTTGCTTGTAAAGAACGAAGCGCTCCAGATACCTGAACAGCCCATCAACCTGAAAGACAGCACCAAACAATACTATGTTGGCTTGTGGTACACTTTCATCCATGAAGCCCTGCAACATCGTACATCCTGTACTCACCTCAGCGAACTGCGAGCAGCAAGTATGTGCTCGGTTTCGCTTCGCCTCCGTGGTGAATGCTCTTGATTGTAAAGAACGAAGCGCTCCAGATACCTGAACAGCCCATCAACCTGAAAGACAGCACCAAACAATACTATGTTGGCTTGTGGTACACTTTCATCCATGAAGCCCTGCAACATCGTACATCCTGTACTCACCTCAGCGAACTGCGAGCAGCAAGTATGTGCTCGGTTTCGCTTCGCCTCCGTGGTGAATGCATTTGCTTGTAAAGAACGAAGCGCTCCAGATACCTGAACAGCCCATATGCCCGTATAACGGCAGTGCTAAAAACAAAATCCAAAAAAAAGGCAAGACCCTAGGGTCTTGCCTTTTTTTAACGGTGCTGCTTAATCAAAGATTAAACAGGCGTAATATTTTCTGCTTGAGGGCCTTTTTGACCTTGAGTCACAGTGAACTGCACTTTTTGGCCTTCGTTCAATGTTTTGAAGCCAGAACCTTGGATAGCACTGAAATGAGCGAAAACGTCAGGACCGCCTTCTTGCTCGATAAAACCGAAACCTTTTGATTCATTGAACCATTTAACTGTACCAGAAACTACATCAGACATAATCATATCCTATTATTTATTTAAAAGCTTAAAAGCCTAGTGGGTATCTTATTGTTATTGCTCGCCTAATACCTAAGTACTGAAATGAGTCAGATAACAAGATAATGTTGCCAAAAGTGTTGCTATTACTTATAAAAAACAGGACGAGGTATAAACTAACATCGAAATTGTGTGCATAAATATAAGACGTACTTTCTAGCTGGGCAAAATTATAAACAGCCAGGTTTTGTAGTCAAGTAAATTCTATTTTTTTATCCCGTTCTATCAGCCACACTATCAGCCGCACCCATCCACACTCACTTCACACTCACTTCACACTGCTGTTTGTTTTACCGGACATAACCAAGTCTTGTGCAACAGCTGGCCTATTTTCAACCAATTAGACGGATAAAAGCCATTGTTATGAATCACCCTATTTCAATTAATTGATGATGTTGCTAGACTGCGAAACGGTGTTTTTTTCGGGGATGGACAATCGTACGTTATCCGTACAGCAAGGATGGATTTGGGGAATTAAACATCACAAACTATAACGCAGTAATCTAAAACAGTAAATAAACAGTAAAAAGGCATGGACCAAAGTAATAGAAAATAGCCCAAGTTAGTTTTTATTGCCGTCCATAATTTTTAGCTTAAATGGTGAGGACTTAATTTTACTTAAGTTTCTACACTGACTTACTCAACGGACATCATAATGATAACTAAAAATAATTTTAGACTGGCTCTCATCGCGTCAGCGGTCAGTCTAGCAATTCAAGTACCCTCTGCCATGGCAGCTGACGAAAAAGTAGAACGCATTTCTGTTACCGGCTCCCATATCAAACGCTCTGATATGGAAGGCCCATCACCTTTAACCTCACTTAGTGCAGATGACATCGCTAAAACCGGTGTAACTGACCTGATTGGTTTATTCACCAAACTACCTATCTCGGGCCAAGGCACCTTCTCAACCCAAGGTAACAGCAGTGATGATACCGCCAACGGTGGTGCCAGTGTATCATTGCGTGGTTTAGGTGCAGACTCAACGCTGATTTTGGTTAATGGTCGCCGTATCTCGGTATCTCCATTTGCCAAAAACATCGATACCGCCTTTGTTGATATCAACAACATCCCATTAGCCGCGATCAAACGTGTCGACATCTTAAAAGATGGTGCATCAGCCACTTATGGTTCTGATGCGATTGCTGGTGTTATCAACGTTATCTTAAAAGATGACTATGATGGTGCTGAAATCTCAGTCAAAGTTGGCGATACGGCTGACGGTGGCGGTGAAGAACAAAATATCTCCATGGTATGGGGTAGCAGCGGTGACAAATCTAGCCACACTTTTGTGCTAGATTATTTCGACCGTGAAGAAACCCTATATGGCGACCGCAGCTACACTCGCTCCGCTAACCAAGCAGCAATAACTGGCCACCACTATGCCACTGACTTTCGCAGCTCAGCGGGTTTCCCTGGCACTATCGCACTGGCGTCAGATTCAACCATCCGTTTAGCTGATACCTTTGGTAATGACCAATGTGCGGCTGAGGATATTGATGCGGCAAACAACTTATGTCGTTATGACTATGCACCAGTGATGTCAATGGTACCGTCTACTGAACGTTTGAGCTTTATCTACATGGGTAAATATGACGTCAATGACACCTTTCGCATCAAAACCGAATTAAACGGTCAAAACGCCAAAACCAAAATTCAAGGCGCAGGTAGCCCAAGCTTCAACGAATTGTTCATGTCTGCCGAAAACCCTAACCACCCGTTTGCTAATGATCCAAACCATGGTTTCCACGACCAAGACCTGACCATGCGTCGTCGTCTGGTTGATATCGGCAACCGGGTTAAAGAATCTACCGCCAATTATTATCGTGCTGTAGTCGGTGCCGAAGGAGAATTCGGTGAATGGCAATGGGATGCGGGCTACAGCTACATTAAAAGTGAAGCGACAGAACGCGGTATTGACGGATTCCCTAACTCGGTTCGTGTTCAAGAAGCCATTGATTCAGGTTTATGGAACCCGTTTGAACCTTCATTAAACACCCAAGAAGCTTTGGATTTCATTGAAACTCAAACCTCTCGTGTCGGTAAATCAACCAACAAATCGTTTGATGCGACTGTCTCAGGTCCATTAATGGACATGGCTGCTGGCGAATTAATGTTAGCTGTTGGTGCTGAATATCGTGAAGAAACCATTGAAGATAATCCGGATGACCAGTTCTTACGCGGTGAAGTCTTTGGTACTGAAGCGACACAAGCCTCTGGTGAGCGTGACAATACCTCTATTTATGCTGAGTTGGGTATTCCAGTTGCTGACGGTTTGGACGTTCAGTTAGCCATTCGCCACGAAGACTACAGTGACTTTGGTACAACTACCGATCCAAAAGTTGCCTTCTTGTGGAGTGCAACAGAGTCAATCCAATTCCGTGGTTCTTATGGTACTGCGTTCCGTGCGCCTTCATTACACCAAATTGGTTTAGGTAATACTGACGAATCACCTAACCTAGTTGATACTGTACGTTGTGCAGCGATTGGTAATGTCAATAAAGCCTGTGAGCCGCAAGAATATACGGCGGTATTATCAGGTAACCGTGAACTGCAACCAGAAGAATCAAAAAGCTACAACCTTGGTATGATTTTCGAAGTCACTGACAACCTTAACTTTGCATTGGATTACTACAGTTATGATATCGAAAACATCATCACTAAAGATACCCAGTTCAAGTTCAGTACTCAGGGTAATGATTCATCAGTTGTGGTCCGTTTGCCTTCAACTATTCCTAATGATCCAGGCGAAGTTGTACGCATCTTTGACCAGTATGAAAATATTGGTGAGCTGGAAACCACCGGTATTGATTTTGATGTTAACTACAAATATGAAACTGGCATGGGCGAGTTCAACTTCTCATACGTCTTAAACTACGTATTGAAGTATGAAGATACTCGTCCAAATGCCGATGGTTCGCGTCGTATTGACACTCAAGAAGGTGATTTTGAGCAACCTGAGTTCCGCTGGACAGCGGCAGCATCATGGTTCAAAGATGATTGGAGTGCCAACGTAGCGGTTAACTTCATTGATGAATTCAGACAAGATGATTCAGTCCGTATCCAAGGCGATGGTACTGTGTTGCCAGATATTGATTCAATGACCACCGTTGACACCACAGTTAACTACATCGGCTTTAAAGATGTCACGTTAACCTTGGGTATCACTAACCTGTTTGATGAAGAGCCACCGTTCTCTTATCATGACTTCATGGGCTTTGTTAACACCGTCCATAGTGGTCAAGGTCGTTTTGCTTATGTTCAGGCGACTTACAAGTTCTAAACATACGTTGATATAACAGCTGATATATCAAGAAGAAAAAAAAGGATGCTTCGGCATCCTTTTTCGTATCAGGCGATAAGAGATTCTGATTATTCACGAGGTTAAAACCTCGTCTACGTCGTAGACGCGAATTCATTCTGTCTCTTGATCACATCTTTAATGGTACTATCTAAATTTGATTGTCACTATTTAGCGTAATTGCTGATTTTGCGAATAAATTTGGGCATTATCTTTTTTATCTACAAAAGGTGGGCGTTGCTACGTGCTGTTACATTTTATCGAAACATAGAGCCGTCGCGCCCCCTAAAAAGGCGGTAATATCAAATGATTGTGATTACCTTTTAGAGAGCAGGCTCTTGTACAGTGGCGCAGAGCCTTAGTGATGCACACCAATACGAGTAAGTCGGTGAGGATTTCCAATTTTAATTTTGGCGATAGTTCCTTTTTCATACTTAACCGTTTCAATGCCGATGATTGCCAGATGATGTTATATGATCAGCGCTAAATTAATTACAGGCAGAATCATCAGTTCAAGTCCGTCGCTGCTAGACTGTCCACTTTTTGTGTGTATTTTGAGGAACATCCTCTAATATTTGACCGTTGTTCATCCTGATAGGGCAATGTTTTCTGTCATGGTTCGGTGTCCATCAAGCATCAGCATTAACGCCGCCCAACCCTCCCAAATAGTTTTCGTACTCACTCGTCCTGTCCTTTTACTATCGTGCCAGCCGCCCAGTTTCGCCAATGCATAATAACCCCAAAAAATGGAAGGCGGTTCTGTCGGGAGTTTCTTTTCCTCTATTTTCAACCACAGCATTTGCCATTCCACCACACTGAACATGAGCTCACAGGATTGCTGTTTGGCTTTTTCTTTATTTTCGGCCATCTCCTTTAATTGCATCAACCGCACTGCCACAAACGCTAAAATGGTACCCATGCGTTCAGTATTGGCACGGGTTTGCAGCCTCAGTTTTTCAACCTGAGTACCCTCTGATTTCCAAACTTTGTGGAAATCTTCTATCCGCCAACGTAACTCATAGTAGCGAACAATTTTTTGCGCATCTTCTATCGTGTTGATTGGTTCATTGGTGTATAAAAACCAGCATAAATCAGACGCTTCACCGCGTAAGTCAAGCTCACGGCAAATCACTAAGTTCAGCGACATTTCATCTCGGGTGTTTTTATCGGCGTCATGTGTTCTTTTGAAGGAAACTGAATGGTAACTGATGCCCATTTTCGCCGTCCGAGCGGGTCTATTTTTGGTGTTTTTACTTTTCCCTTTTTGTTCAATTTTAAGGGATTGTTCAGCCGCAACCGGAAAGTTTATCATATCCTTTAATTTGACGGTCTTATCATGATTGGGCAATTGAAGCGCTCGATTGTGCTGACACCGGATAATAAATCGCCTATCGTTATTTAAATGTTGATCCATATACTCATATGAGTCAGCTTCTCTGTCGCACACATGAATCACATTATCAGTTCGGATGAAGGTTTCGTCCATTTTGGCAGCAGATTCTTCCCAACGATAACTATCTTTCTCCTCTTTAGGTCGCCGCGCCCGGGCTGAACCGGAACCTTTCAACGCTTTTGGTAATTCACTACGAATATAATTCTGTTGATGTGCCAAGCCAATCACGGTTTCCGTGTCTGCATCTAGCGCAAGAATAGAATGCTGGAAAAGTGAGCGGCCTTTGACATCGCGGTTTTTGCCTGCCGGATTATTCCCAAGATCGTCACACACATCATGTGTATAACTTAACCCTGTGGTATCTTCGAGCGCAAGAACAAGACGGCGCTCAGCACATTCTGCCGCCGTTGTTTCAAAACCGGCCTGAGCGATGGCTGACGCATCAACATAATTATTTTCAATAAAACGGTAGGCCCCTTCAATACTGGCAGAATCCTTACTCGCTTTAACTACTGACTTGCCCGCCCCGTCGGCCATATCAGCGGCGACCTTAACCAAGCGTTTTGTTCTTCTTTTGTCATTCAACTGCGCTTTTCCGAAAGTTTTTTCAGCCCAGCTTTCGGCATCGGATTCAAACATCTACTGACCACCCTGTGAAAAAAGCGTATTTGATCACAATGGTGAAAAAAAGCAAGTGAAATATCACAGTTAATTTCAATGATACTAAATAAGACACAAGTTTAAGCTGAATCAGACACAAGCCAAAAATGCAAATAAAGATGTGACTAAGAGACAGAATTCATTCGCGTTTTTTCAAAAACCAATCACCAGAAACTAAAACGCCCTCAAAAGAGGGCGTTTTAAAATTTAAAAAACCAACAAACTAGGTAATGTTAACATTATCTGCTTGAGGACCTTTTTGGCCTTGAGATACCGTGAAGCTCACTGATTGGCCTTCTTGTAACGTTGCACGACCACCGCTACTGTTAATTGAACGGAAATGAACAAATACATCTTTTCCGCCGTTGTCAGGAGTGATAAAACCGAAACCTTTATCATCGTTAAACCATTTTACTGTACCACTTACTTGCTCAGACATAGATAGACTCTTTCTTTTTCTCGTATTAAGTATAAAGTTGAACAGACGGCCTTTCCACCTGCTCAAAAAAAATGTTATACCAAAAAACCACTATTTACCAGTAGATAACCATAAATGTTTTCGTTAGGTGGATCTAATTCACTTTACGGTGCAAATCACTCAATTTATTAACAAATTAGCTACGATAAACCGTTTTTATCAGATGAAAACCAAATTTGGTTTTTACTGGTCCATGCACAGTGAGTATTGATTTTTTAAACACTACATCATCAACTGCCTTGACCATTGTTCCGGGTCCAAACTCACCTAAGTCACCACCTTTTTTCCGCGACGGGCAAATCGAATGCTTTTTTGCCAGCTCGCTAAAATTACCGCCTTGTTCGAGCTGTTTTTTTAATTTATCCGCCTGCTCGCGGGTTTTGACCAAAATATGATAAGCACTTGCTTTCATTTGTTATTCCCTACTCTTGCCATCGTCAATATTGGGCATTATAAACAATTTTGCGGCATGATGGGCTATCTCAATTTTATCTGATCAGCCTCAGACGTCTTAATTTAACGATTCAATACTGATTTTGTTATAACATAACCACGCAAATCGCCACTCCAATAAGAATGGCACCAAACGAAAAGGAAAAAACCACCATGCCAACACTTGATGTATTATTTACTTTTGCCTTCGCCGCTGTTTTAATCAGCCTTTCTCCGGGTCCATCAAACCTTTACATCATGGCCCGCAGCATGAGTCAGGGACCACAGGCGGGGTTTTCTGCCGCCGGCGGTATGGCAATCGGCTCTTTTGTTTATGTGCTCGCTACGGCCCTTGGCATTGCTGCCATTTTCAAATACTCCCCACTTGCCTATACCGCATTAAAGCTATTTGGTGCAGCCTATTTGGTTTACCTAGGTTTTCAATACTTTAAGGCGCAGGCGACTGATACTGAACAAGCCAAAACCATAACCATTATGTCCAGTGCAAAGATCTTTCGCCAAAGCATCGTCGTCGAACTGACCAACCCCAAAACAGCGTTGTTTTTTCTTGCTTTTTTGCCACAATTTGTTGCCCCAGAGTCAGGTTCAGTGGTGATGCAATTGATTATGTTAGGCAGTGTTTATGGGGTGATCGCATTGTGTTGTGATCTGAGCGTCGCCTTGCTATCAGGTAAGCTGGGCACTTGGCTGGCACAGCACCCCAGTGCCATATACTGGCAGGATCGATTGACCGGCAGCATACTGGTTGGATTGGGGGTTTTTATTGGTTATGAGACGTTTGTTGATAACAAGTAAGCTGATGCTGTGTGCTATTATTGGTCCTTCTTGGTTCGTATCGCTAATAGTGAGGATGCGACAATGCCAGTGGGCACAGCCACCAGCCCTAAACCGAGCATTAAAACAAAAAAAGTAAACAACCTGCCACCTAATGTGATCGGATAAATATCACCATAACCGACAGTGGTTAATGTACCGACGGCCCACCATAAACTATCAAATATTGAACGAAAGACTTGTGGCTGGGCCTCATGTTCAAAATAATAAATCCCCACAGCGGCAAAATAAAGCATCATCAAAGTCGCCAAGGTAAAGATGATCAACTCTTCTTTAGCCAGCGATATCGCCTGACCAAACCGTCGTAATGCATTGTTATAACCGGTCCACCTGAGGAACTTTACCAAACGAAACAAGCGCAGTAGACGTAACGAGCGTAAATCAACAATCAAAGCTAAATAAAACGGTAAAATTGCCAACAAATCAATGATACCCATGAAGCTAAAAATATACCCTAATCGGTTTTCAGCACTATAAATTCGGTAGCAATATTCCAGTGTAAATATCACCACGACGACCATTTCAGAGTAATACAGAAACTCAATCGTAAAAGGACTCAGCCCAGGCAGCGTTTCGATAGAAAAACTAATCACAGAGTAAATAATCAATATAGCTAGCGACCAGACAGCTACAGGTTTATCCAGTAAGTTTTTGTTGTTCAATGTTAACCGCCTCTTCTGAAAATAAACGCTTGAGTACCTTAGGATCATCAGGTTGTTGATCCAGTTCGATATAAGAAAGGGAGGGCATTTACAGAAGTATAAACACCCACCCTTCTACGAAAATTGACTGAATCTTATTTTGTCTTTACCCCCAAATAACTTATACATCCAAAAATCACGAGCTGGAGCTCGTTCCTACCAAACACCTATTCCCTTAAACAATAGGCCACCAAAATCCGATTATAAGCCTCGGCGTAGTCCCTGCCTTTTTGCCACCATTCCCGATGGGCTTTATCGATGATCACATCACCCATACCATCCAAAAAGCGGTGCTTACAACGCTGCTTTACTGTGGCGAGTTGACCGGGGTCAACCCCCGGAAAGACTGCACCACGCAGGTTAATGGCGAGCAATCGATAGTCCTTTTGACTGATCGCCGCTTTGGCATCTTTGGCGCTGTCAGCTTGGTTTAACCAAGCCAACTTCGGATAGGCATCAGGCACCAGTGTTTTTGCTGTCAATTTATCTCCCGGCTTTTCACCTGACAAAACTGCTGGTTGACAACCTGTCATGGTCATCAGCAACACCGGGAGCAAACAGATGAGATTTATAATTCGCATCTCATGATCACCGTTTTATGGTGCGACGAACGAATATCAGCGCTAGCAAGCTCACCAACAAGCCCACTGGCAAACTACCACCACCGCCACCTGAGCGTGGTGTCACAGTAATACTCAGCTGAGCTGTTGCCGTGCCGCCATTGCCATCGCTAATGGTATAAGTCAGCGATTCTGTACCATCAAAGTTATTGGCAGGCACATAGACAATACTCTCTCCCTGAATACTGGCGGCACCAGTACCGCTATAAACAAGAGAATCCAGCGTCAAGCTGTCACCGTCAACATCAGTGTCGTTGCTCATCACCGCAATACTGTTGCTTTGACTGTTTTCTTCCACCGTGAGCGTGTCATTCGCCGCGACAGGATTATCGTTGACCGGATTGACAGTCACCATAACCTGATGAACCGCAGTGGTGTTAGTACCATCACTAACAGTCACATTAACCATTAGCTCACCATTGAAATCAGCGGCTGGCATAACAGTCATACCGTCGACCGTATAATTGTCGCCCGCCAATACTTGGAGCGACAACTCGTCATTGCTGTTATCAATATCGCTTACGTCAACCGTGCTCAAAGCCAGTGTAATGCTTTGATCTTCATCCACAGATGATGCAGTTGAGCCGCTGATCACTGGTGCATCGTTCACCGCAGTCACAGTGATTGTCATGGTCACAATGTTACTATCCAGCGCCCCATCATTGACTTTTACCGATACACTTAAAGTACCGTTAAACTCAGCCGTCGGCATTACCGTAGTACCATCTAAAGTGAAATTATCACCCGGCATCACCACCAAGGTTTGCTGCGCCAGACTATTATCTACATCGACAATGCTCAGCATCGCAGTGGTTAACATTAAGCTGGCGTTTTCATTCATGGTTTGTGCGGCAACGTCAGTAATTATCGGCGCATCATTAACCCCGGTAACGTTAACCGTCACATTGAAAATATTACTGTCCAACTGACCATCATTCACTTTAACTGGCACCGATAACACCCCGGCAAAATCAGCATCAGGAGTGACCACAAAACCACTCACTGAATAGTTATCACCCGCCATCACCGTCATAGTCATTTGCAATTTAGTGTTATCTGGATCGGTGATGTCTAACATATCAATGTTCAGGGTGACACTCTGATCTTCCACCGCCGACACCGACTGTGCACCATTGATCACAGGCGCATCATTAACACCAGCAACCGTAACAGCCATCTGCACTGTATTACTGTCTACAGAGCCATCATTGACCTTGACACCCACCGTTAAGCTGCCAACAAAACCACTGTTTGGTGTAATGGTAGTACCAATTACATTATAGTTTTCACCTGCCATCACCATTACGGTCAGCTCACTACGACTATTATCGACATCAGTTACATCTAGCATCGACAAAGTAATACTCAGCGCCTGATTTTCATTAATCGATTGACTCGTTGCAGAAGCGATAACTGGTGCATCATTAACAGCTGCCACAGTAATTGACACATTAAACAGCTCGCTATCAGCCGTGCCATCACTCACTTTCACCGGCACCGTTAAGGTCCCATTGAAATCAGCCGCTGGCGTCACAGTTAAACCGCTCACGGTATAATCATTGCCCATCATCACCGTTAAAGTCCAATCCGCCGCGTCATTATCAGGATCAGTGATAGTCAATCTCGATAAGCTCAAGGTTTCAGAGGAGTCCTCAGTAGTGCTGATACCCTGTTGCCCGCTGATCACTGGCGCATCATTCACCGCATTCACCGTCACCGTCAAATCAAACGAATTACTATCAAGCGAACCATCATTCACTTTTACTGGCACCGTTAATGTGCCGGAATAATCAGCATTCGGGGTGATCACTTGGCCACTAACGGTATAATTGCTACCTGCGGTCAAGGTCATGCTAAAGCCTGTAGGGTAGTCACTATCGCCGTCTGTTACCGTCAAATCACTAAAACCAACAGTCAAACTATTATCCTCATCAACTGCCAAAGTAGACTGCCCGGTAATAACCGGAGCCTCAGCACTGGTATTGACGCCATTAATGGTGAAAACACCGCTATTGACCGCAAAGAAAATATTGCCCTGACACATCACCAGTAATCTGGCGGTAGTACTCTCAAGGGCTGGCACATTAATCGCTTCACTACCATCATTAGTCGTACCACTTATAACCGTTTGATCAAACGTCGCACCACTATCTGTCGATAGCAAAATATCAACTGTCGAACAACTCACCGGTGCGGTATTAGTACCAGAAACAACCCAGCTGACCACCGGATTGGTGCTATGAGCCCAAGTATCACCACCAGCAGGAGCAGTAACAGCAAAACCAGCTGAATTGCGATCAACAGTCACTCGCATAGTGTCTTTGCCCGTATTGCCCTTGCCATCGCGCACAGTTAAACGAAAATTCATAGTGCGGTCAGTAGTCGGATAAGATTCACCAATCACCGTAGTATTGGCAATCACATCAGATAAACGCGGTAAATAGCGACTAGGACTGCTAGTTGGCGTCCATGAACGGAAAATAGGTCGCGACCCATCATCAACCATAGTGGCGACACTGGTTGACTGAGTGCCCAAATCGAATTGTTCCCAGACATAAGTCAATGAATCACCGTCAACATCAGTCGCCGAGCCAGTTAATTTAAAAGGGGTATTAGCAGGAATAGTAAAATCACTACCAGCGGCGACCACTGGCGGCTCGTTATTAATTAAGGTGGTGGTGGCGCAAGTCGCATCATCAACGATATGCGTCATCATCTGGTCAATCGAATTGGAGTGAAAATAAGCATCACTGTTACTCTGTATATCCTCTTCACCGCAAATACCAGCATAAGCCATCACAGTCGCACCGCTGCCAGGCTCATAAGCATTGCTGGGTGAACGTGTGGTACAACTGAGTGTGCCACCGTTATAACTGTGCTCGCCGCCAAACTGATGGCCCACTTCATGGGCAACAAAATCAATCACAAACGGGTCGTTAACCGGACTGCCAGAGCCTGTCATACCGCCCGCTTTACTGCTCGAACACACTACGCCTAAAAAGGCCAAACCGCCGCCTCCGGTATTGACCACATGACCAATATCATAATTGGCACTACCAATATTATTCTCCATCACAGTTAAATTAGTATTCAAATCACCATCGGTATTATCAAACGGATCAGTCGCGGCATCGGTGTAAACCACCGTATCGTTATTGCCGATAATTTCTAACTTAGTGGATAAATCAACCTGATACACCTCATTAACTCGGTTGATCATGGTGACAATCGCAGCCTGCCCCAACACTTTAGTCCCGCCATGAAAAGCGGTATATTCAGCTGCTGCGGCAATCGCAATACGATAAGTTTTTAAGGTTTCGCCCGCTAACGCTGGAGCCGCCGTTTTACTACTAAAAGAACTACTAAAAGAACTACTAGAAGAATTTGATGAATAGCTGTCAGCGGCATGAAGCACCTTATCCATACGTGGCTGACTTAAAGGAATAGCATTACGTTTGTAATAGCTAATATAAGTGCCGTTATTGCCTCGTTGCAGCGGATCAATAAAGACACTGTGACCGTCGACTTTAAACATCCCGTGAAAACCATGAGGCGTAATATCAAAACGCCCACTATTGGCGGGTTTGTCTATTTGGTAACCTTTAAAGGTTCTGATTGAGGGGTATTTTTGCTCCAGTTCAGGCTGGTAAACCGGTGAATAATCAAGCCTGAATAGCGCCGAACTGCCATCAGGCAGGGGCAGCATTAATTCATAAGTATCTGTTTCAGTGTTATATAAACGCCGTTCAAGCACCGCCATTTTGGCATCAACCAAACGGTAATCACTGGCCTTGGCATTAACTCGTTCAACTTGGTTAAGATTGGTTTTACTATAGATATCCGTCCATATGGTTTCCTCAGCGACTGCACCTAAGGAAAATACAGACAGTAACCCGATCATCAGGTTACCAATAAAATGTATTCTTTTCATGTGTCCCTCGACTTTTGATAGTGTTGACTCGTATTTATCCAAAACGTAAATCCGGCATTGCCGGAAGTTTACTCAAGATTTGATAAATCCATCAACTTATTAATAAATAAGCCCTACCGCTAATGCGGCATAGCGTCCGTCCTGCCATGCTGGCAGAGAGAAACTACGTTTCTGTAAGGGCGCTAACTAAAAAAGTGTAGGACAAATGATTAATAATGGGAGGATTTTTGCCAAGCACAGCAGACAATTTATCAACAAAACATTAAACGGTATAAAACGTTTCATTTATAATTCCCAAAAATAAAATACCGTATTTATTTACATTATTAGCAATATCTGTTAAAAGGTAAGCAGAAATTTTTTGTCAGTCTGATTGGCGACAACAATAAAAGTAAAAGAGAAATAAATAAATGAATAAAAATAATCTGCCCATAATCAGTTTATTGATTCTGCTACTCGTTTCGTTCAATACACTAGCTGACAACACCATTGATCTGCATACCGCCAATAATAAGGGAGATTATCATGCTGTTGGGTTATCTATTTCGCGCTTGCTACAAAACCACAAACTACCAACTAACGTCCATATAAGCGCAGGCTCTGTAGATAACGTTGATAAAATGCTCAAAGGCGAAGCCGATTTGGCACTAATACAAAGTGATGTCTTGTATAGAGTGAGTCGCAAAAATCATGCAGATAAATCCAAAGATATAGGCAAGATAAGCTCAATCGCTGCACTATTTCCCGAATACATTCAAGTATTAGTAAAAAAACAAAGCAACATTAACAAAGTCCTTAAACTATCAGGCAAAAAGCTTTATATCGGTGAGAAAAAAAGTGGATCGCGTGCAAACGCACTGGAAATCTTACAACGATATGACATAAGCGAAACTGATTTTAAACAAACAAGCTATAAAGAAGGCGGACTACAGGCAGCTAAAGAGGCATTAGCGAATAACGATATTGATGCCATCATTACCACTTCTGGCAATCTAAATACAGACCCCCGATTTAAACTGCTAGGTTTTGATCAGTCATTTGTTAAGAGGCTGATTGATGAAAAACCTTACTATAGCTATAAATTATACGAAGACGACTTTATTCCAAAGTATTTAGTTTATATACGAGCGGTATTGGCAGTACGCAATCAAGATGGAACGTCAGGACTCTCCGACGAAGTGGTGAAAAAAATAACCAAGACGCTACATCAAAATTGGTTTGAAATAGAAAAAAATGTCGATAAAAACTTGGCATTTTTCAGCAAACATTTAATTGCCAGAAAAGTCGCCATCAGCTTACACCACTCAGCAGAGATGTATTATGTCGAACAAGGCGTCTTGGCAAATGTCGGAGGTATTTATATTGCCGCCTTTATTATTTTGGCTTTTTTGATCACCATTATTGCAATACGTCATTGGGCAATGGAGCGTCGCTGGGTAAGCTGGTTGTTAAAATCGACACTCATAAGATCGCTTTATCAAGGCGTAACAAAAAAAATGTGGGATACCTTATTATCGCTCACCACCAGCCATGGCTGGGTGATGTTACTTTGGCTATTTGTATTCATTGTTTTTACAGATATACTTATTATCAATTATTTCGAAAAAAGCTATGCGCACCAAAACGATGTGGTTAATCCGTTCGCAGGCAAAGACATAATTGATATTTTATTTTGGCTATTAACCTTTGCCGTCACCGGTTTTAATCAAAATATCTTTCCAAACGGTATGATTGCCAAAGTTTCAGCGGTTGTGATCCCCATTCTTGCCGTGCTCGGGGCATTTTTCATCGTGATCCATGAATCAATACAACAAGACAGGCATCGTGAAAAACAATTAAGAGGTGAAGTGGCACCCCATTTAAACGATCATATTTTAATCTGTGGCTGGAACGATAGAGTACCGTCTATTGTTAACAACTTACTTTCCCAATTTGCTCCCGGTCATCGCCATAAAATCGTTATCATTGCTGAAATCGACGAAGAAAAACCACTGCAAAAGTATGGCCTGAATAGTCAAAAAGTCTTTTTTTACCGAGGGATCAGCTCCTCTTATAAAGTACTGGAGGCAATTGGAATTAAAAACAGTCACAGTGCAATTATCGTTGCAGATGATAAAAAAGTTCAACAAGGTAACTACCGCAGCATATTCACCGTATCAGCAATACGCGACCTAACCAGTAGCAAACCTGACTATCCAATCATTGCCGAAGTTTTTTACCAAGAAAATGTCAACTATTTTGACGATCACAAAGTGCAAAGGCTCATCAGTTTAAAGCGCTATTCAGCTCGATTTTTATCACATTCAATTGTTAACCCGGGTGTCAGTGATGTTTTATTAAACCTGCTGTCATTCGAACCGCCTTATCAGTTGGCTGAGGTCGAAGCCAAAGAATATGGCATTGATAAAAAAACCTATCAAGACAGCGTTAAAATACTGAGAGAGCAAAACATCTTATTATTAGGCGTCTATCAAGAATCAAAAAAAGTGATACATGATTCGATAGAATTAGAATTCAGGACTGATAGTCCTTATTTTTCTAATTCAGTAGCAGGTGGCAATAAAGACACCATTGCCAGTAATGATAAATTAATCATTTTGAAAAACCTGAAACACGGTAGTTTGAATCAAGACCTGACGATTCAAAAAGACTCATTTGCCGCCATTGATATCGCTAAAGAAGTGATTCTAATCATCGGCGGCTACGATATAGCCGCTCAATTGTGCGACCAACTCTCAAGCAGCAGTAAACAGGTATTACAACTAAAAATAGACCAACATTCCTCACCAAATGATAAATACCTTAAAATTACGGAAAGTAAAAAATTCAATGTGTATGAAACCAATGATTTGCTTCACACGCTAAATCGATCCAATTTTCCGCTTGATACAGTCACTCGAATATTAGTCCTAGGTCCCGATCAGGCAGCAGATAACAAACAAAATAACGTTTATCAAGATGATGAGGCACTTAAAACGGTCACTATCATTAACCACTACCTGACGAATTGCTTTACCCATAACCAAAAGTCGATACCTCACATCGCCGCTGAAATACGGGCGATGGATAATGAAAGACTCTTTTATAATGCGGGTGCCAAACAGCTGATTTCCACTAATAAGTTCATCGAACAAATCATTTCAAGAATGGTGTTTCATCGCGGCAAAGTCTCTGGTTTTCTCGTTAAAGCCATGAGTTATGATCAAAGCAACCAACTGGTGCGAATTGAGAAATGGTCAGCGCAAAAATTATCTAGCCAAATGGGTCAAGATTTAATTGGTCATAACTATGACCAAATTTTAGTTAACTGCTTACCAGCAGGCATTCAATTAATTGCGATTGAATGCCTCACCACTAAGGGCAATAGGGAAATTATTATCAATCCTGTAATCAAAAGCCCAGAAAGCCAAATTGGGTTAGGTTCCAAGGACAATGTATTTTTGCTGGTATCAACTAAAATAGGTCAAGTTGGCAAAATAAGACTAAATCAGACGACATCTGAACAATCCAATGAAATCCCCCTAAGCAGTAAAAATAATAACATCAATAAAACACCCATTTAGCTATAGCCTATAACAAAAAGTAATAACACATCCCAAATAACAAATAGACAACGCTGTCAATTTACGTAGTCTATTAATAAAGAAGCAACAAAAAATCAACATTAACGAGGTTGAAACCTCGTCTACGCCGTAGACGCGAATTCATTCGCGTTTTTGATTGACACCCAAAATCTAACACTAAAACAACAAAATAACGGAGCAGTACCAATGAAAACTAATCAGAATCAGGCTCGCCTTATTGGCGCTTTAGCCTTAACTCATCTCATCGCGTCAGGCAGTGCGCTGGCTGCTGACTGTAGCGACCTACCAGAATGGGGTCCTGCGGTTGAATATGTCAAAGACAGCCGGGTCCAATATCAAAACGTCGGCTATGAAGCCAATTGGTGGACCCGCAACGAAAGTCCAGAAAGTCACTCTGGGCCTTTTCAACAATGGACTAGCTTAGGCGACTGTAGCGTCAGTAATTTACCCCAGGTATCACTCACCTCCCCTTTAGACGGTGCTTTATTAAGCAAAAATGACAACGTTGTCATTCGAGCTACCGCCAGTGTAGCCAGTGGCACAATAACGCAAGTGGCTTTTGCTGTAGACGGCGTATCCGCTGGTATTGACAGCACTTTCCCTTATGATGCCAACTGGACAGCCACTGTCGGCGACCATGTAATTACTGCACAAGCCACAGACATTGGCGGCGTATCAGTGCTGACTAGTGTTAACATCAGCGTTGCCGATGTTGTTAATAACGTACCACCCACCGTTGATTTGACCTCACCGACTGGCAGCTCACAAATTGCTAGCGGTGACAGTGTAGTATTAACTGCACAAGCCAGTGACAGTGATGGTAGCGTCGGCAGTGTTGATTTTTATGTTGACGATGTAAAAGTCGCTAGCGACTTGTTTGCTCCATATGAAGCCAACTGGACAGCCACTGCCGGTTCACATACCTTCAAAGCTACGGCGACCGATGATGCTAACGCGACAACCTCAACAGCGGCGCTCACCCTAGCCATTGGCGATGGTCAAGCCGGTGGTGGTTGTGCCGGAATCCCTGCTTATGTAGTGGGCAACAGCTACAACACCAGCGACGAAGTTCAAAGCAACAATCATAAATACCGCTGTGACGTTGGCGGCTGGTGTAGTTCAGATGCGGCTTGGGCTTATGCCCCAGGCAGCGGTCAATATTGGTCTGATGCGTGGACCGACTTAGGTATTTGTGCCATTGGTCCAGAAGTCGCCATCACCTCGCCATCAGATAACGCGCTATTATTAGTCGGCAAGCCAGTAACAGTCACGGTTGCTGCTAGCGATTCTGACGGTTCAGTTACCGGTGTTGAATTCTTCGCCGCAGGCACCAGCTTATCAGTCGATACCATCTCACCTTATGCCGCCAATTGGACTGCCGCCAGTGTCGGTGAAGTGCAATTAAAAGCCGTCGCCACCGATAATGAAGGGAATGCATCCACTGCCACCGTATTGGTCAATGTCACTGATGAAGCGCTTGTCGCCAGTTTGACCTCACCAACCAGCGGCAGCACAGTCACCCTTGGTAAAACCGTCGCTATCGCCGCAACCTCAAGCACAGTATCAGGCACCATTAGCCAAGTTGAGTTTTTGGTCAATGGCGCAGTAGTGTCTACAGATACTAGCGCTCCTTATAGCACCAACTGGACACCGGGATCATTGGGGCAATACACCATCACCGCCAAAGCCACCAACAGCACAGGCGATGTCGCAACCAGTGGCGCAGCTAGTGTCAACGTGATCGCAGAGCCAGCAAAATTACCGCATAAACTGATTGGTTATTGGCATAACTTTATCAATGCTGCGGGCTGTCCTATCCCTTTGCGTGACATCTCAGCACAATGGGACGTTATTGACATCGCTTTTGCCGACAACGACCGCAACTCCAACGGTACCGTTCACTTTAACCTGTTTGCTGGCAAACCCGGTTGTGCCGCTATCGACCCAGTACAATTCAAACAAGATATCGCCGCCCTTAAAGCCCAAGGCAGACCAGTGGTGCTGTCTTTAGGCGGTGCCGAAGGTAACATCACCCTGAACACCGACGCCGATGAAACCAACTTTATCGCCAGCCTATCGGCGATTGTTAACGAATGGGGATTCAGTGGTCTCGATATCGATTTGGAAAGTGGTTCAAACCTGCTGCATGGTACGCAAATCCAAGCCAGATTACCGCGTGCATTAAAAGCGATTGAAGCCAATATGGGCGGCGACATGTATTTAACTATGGCACCAGAGCACCCATATGTGCACGGCGGCATGATTGCCTACACGGGTATTTGGGGTGCTTACATCCCATTGATCAACGAACTACGCAGCACCCTAGATTTGCTGCACGTACAACTATATAACAATGGTGGTTTACCTAACCCCTATGACGCCAACGTCGCGCCAGAAGGTTCTGTTGACATGATGGTTGCCTCAGTGAAAATGCTAGTCGAAGGTTTTGAACTAGCCGACGGCAGCCAATTCGCCCCATTAAGAGACGATCAAGTTGCCATTGGTTTACCCTCTGGTCCAAGCTCAGCCAACTCAGGTCAAGCACCAACGCAAAACATCATCAACGCATTGGATTGCATCAGCATCGGTAGCAGCTGTGGCTCAGTGGTACCAAGCAAAGTATTCCCCAACATTGGCGGCGTAATGGCCTGGTCGATTAACTGGGATCAGCATGATGGGTTTAACTTTTCTAGCCCTATAGGAGCCAAGATTGATGCGATGAATGCGCAGTAGGCAATAATTTGGCGAGAACATCTGTGAAACACTCAAATATAAAAATCAAAGGAAGAAATTTATCTTGCGTAGGACAATACTCTCGCCCTATAATCATCAACGGATACACTGCCTTTTAGCAGTGGACTTACCGAGGCTTTTGCCAGCTGAGCCAGCGTAGCGAATCAGCGGCCCTTTTTCCTTTTTCCTCTTTTCTTTTAGTATTTCAATACACCTGCTTTTATGCCAAATCGGTGATAAGTTTATCTTTTCAATGCTTTGCTCAGCTTGTAACAAGTCACAAAATTAGCCTTTAACTCATTAGTATTTTTCAAAAACAACGCTCACTCGACGATCTTCTTCAAAACATTTTTTATTCTTGTTCCAACCCTGATAAAGCCGAGCTTCAGGATGCTCAAGCGTCAACTTTATCCAGCTCATTCTTTGTGCTCTAACAATTGAAAACTCATCTTTTGGCCCTTTTCGCCTAGCTGAATTTTCATAAAATGCATGGCCAAATTTTTGTGGTTTAAAGTAAACACGCACTCCGTCGACAGTAAAAACCAGCCCACGGCAATAATGTCGCTCATAATAATCTTTATACGCTTTAGGAGTATCAAGCACTAAAAGCGGTGGGACAGACATATTCCGGCCTTCCTAAAAGTGAATTATTTTAGCCAAGTTTACCTTAATTCATAGAAGCTACAAGTTTATATAGAGCATTTGTTGTAAACAAGACAATTTAGACACAAAGGCCCTCCAGCTAACAAAAGCCCTGAACAAGGTCAACCTCATCAACCCGATAAGCGCCTAAAATACACATAAATTACCCAACAACTTATTCTATCAGTTCAAATTATGCACTTGACTGCATATCATTTTCGATGCATGATGCCAATATGAAAGAGCTTCGATTTACCGCTGATAATGGGATATGGCGTGTTGCCTTTGCTTTTGATCCCCAGCGGCAGGCTATCATGCTTGTTGCAAGCGATAAAACTGGAGTCAGCCAAAAACGCTTTTACAAGCACCTCATTAAAAAGGCCGATCAACGTTTTGACGTCCATTTAAGCAACAAACATTAGGAGATTAAACCATGCTGAGCAAAAACATGGTAAAACTTTGGGACGACTTCTCAGATGATGAAAAATCTGCAATTGAAACACGTTATGCACAATTAAGCGCCGAATATATGACTTTGCAAGAAATCCGAAAAAGTAAAAATCTAACCCAAGACAGTATGGCGAAACTGCTCGGTATTAAACAAGAAAATGTATCCCGCATGGAACATCGAGATGATATGCGCTTATCAACAATGCGAGAGTATATAGAAGCCCTCGGTGGCACACTACAAATCACCGCCACTTTTCCTGACAGTAAAACCATCAACATTTTAAATGGACAGCTCGCTAATATTCAAAAATAGTAGGCAGCGGATTTATCCGCGCAGGGAGCCGAAGCGAGCAATGCCCTCCCGTCACCATCACCCCAAACAAAGGCTTTGGTCAAAACAAAATAACAATTTGATGATACTTTCATGTAGGAGGGCCGTCCCGGCGCGATTGTTGACGAAGGCAACACTGCTGTATCTTCGACACAGATCGCGGCGAGGACGCCCCTCCTACATTTAGGTAACGTAATGACCAACCCCCAAACCAAAAAAAGCCGGGCGATAATAGCCCGGCTTCAAATTTGGTTTTTGTTATTATTAAAAGTAAAAAGTAAAACGTTAGATTTAAACTATCAACTTCCTAAGGACAACTAGCCGCACCAATGTCAGTCCAAACAGCGGCAGTACCTGGTTCTTCGCCTCGTGTCCAGTAAGCAGCACGGTAGCGACGACCATCGTGGTTCACTTCATCAGCACCGTTGTACGCTGTTGTTGCATTCCACGGTAACTCTACTGCGCTAACCAATTCCCAAGGGCTGTCGGCTGCCGTTGGGTTATTACCTTGTGTCCACCATTTGGCTTTGTAAACCAGACCGTTATGGCTGACCATTGCGCCACCGTTATAAGCCGCACCAGCAGACCAAGCATCGTAGTTGCCTGCGTTAGGGTCTGTGTTAGTACCACACTGGCTAGTATCAGCAGCTGTAACCGTTACTGTCAACGCAGCGACTGACGATAATGACCCATCAGATACCGTCGCGCCTATGCTAAACGCGGTGTCGACTGTTACTGACGGTGCTTTCAATGCAACATTGTTAGCACCTGTACTGACGGTTTGGAAACCAGCTGGTACGTCCCATGTGACTGTCACTGCATCGCCATCTGGGTCCGCAACTGTTGCGGCAACAGAGAAGTCAGCTAATGAAGCCACTGTCATGTCAGCAGGCAACGAGATTGTTGGTGCTGCATTGGTTGGGTTATCCGCTTTAAGCGTAACATTCACTCTGTCTGTAGAAGTGTACTGTGCATCGCTTACTGACAATTCAAAAGTCAGTGTTTGATCAGCTGTTACCGTGGGTGCAGTAAAGGTAGCGTTAGCCATATTGGCACCGCTCAACGTCACTGGTGTGCCCGCAGTTTGTGTCCAAGCATAAGTCACCGCATCACCATCTGGATCTGATGACAAATTACCAACCAAAGTGGTTAAAGCAGGCGACGTTGGTGTGACGATTTGGTCAGCACCGGCATTGGCGATGGGTGCACTATTACCCGTGCTATCACCATGTCCTAAAGACTCATGCATAGCGTTAAGGATATCGCCGTTATCTGCATCGATTTCCCAAGCGAACAAGCCCGCTAGTTGACGACGCTTAACGATAGCACCTTTAGCCATAACCGATTGAGCATCGTCATAAGAAATCAAATCACCGGTACTTGCTTTAAAGATGTAAGGGGCTTGTGCCACTTGGTCATAACCTTTAGTCCAAGCTGGATCTTTCTCATATTCAACGATGTCTTTATAGTCAACTACACCCGCTTCCCATGAACCAGCAACTGCGCCAGTCGCTGTGCCCGTCATTGGCGATGCACCCGGTGCGAATCCGCTAACACCTGTCCAACCACGACCGTACATAGCAGTACCAACCGCCACTTTGCTCATGTCAGCGCCTTGCGCTTCAATGATATCCAGTGCCGAAGAGACGTTAAAGTCTTGAGTTTGTGGGTCGCCAGGTCTGAACTCAGGTGGATTAACACCCGTCATGTGACCCAGCGTATTCAGGTCAAAAGCACCGTAGAAGTCATAGCTCATCAAGAAGATGTTATCGATAACTTGGCTCACTGCTGCATAGTCAATTTTAGTAATTTTCGAACGAGCCGCGCCAACCGCACTGGTTAACTGATAATCACGGCCGGTTTCAGCACTCAAACCGTCAAGCATGGTGCGTAATTCTTGCATCAACAGCAAGTAAGTATTACCGCCATTTACCGGGTCACCCAAATCTGGATTAGCACCGCCACCGCCTGGATATTCCCAGTCAATATCAATACCGTCGAAGAATTTCCAAGTTCTCAAAAACTCTTCTGACGAGTCAACAAACACTTTACGACGAATAGGGTCGCTAAACGCATAGAACGGGTCACTTAAGGTCCAACCACCAACAGATGGTAAGATTTTCAAGTCTGGTTGCGCCTGTTTAAGCGCCATCAACTGGCCAAAGTTACCTTTGTATGAACCCGTTGATGCGCCTTTTTGGCCTTTTTGCACTGCTGCGAATAAATCATGAATAGCAACGGAAGAATCAGGTAAACCCTCACAACTGCGCATTAACGCACCGTGTCCAGAAGCATTAGCTTGTCTAAGTGATTCGTTAGGACCACAAATTGGAATGAAACCATAAAGGATATGAGTCAAGTTATCTGCTGCCATTTGGTCAACAGTGTATTTACGACCGTAAACACCCCATTCAACAAAATAGCTGCCAACTACGCTATTACTTTTGTTAACGTAAGGTTTATTAGTGCCGTTAGGCGTTAATACTAATGGGTCCATATGGCTACCGTCAGTGTCTTCGACCTTGATAGCGGTTGCCGCTGATGCGGTACAACCTGTGTCGTCACACAAGGCAACTTCTAGATTGTATTGACCACCTTTAACCACTTGCAATGTCGCAGAGCCTGTTTGCTCAGCAGTACCGCCAGCGGCGACTGTTTGCGTCAAAACCACTTCACCGTTCAAACGATACTCAACTCGTGAACCATTGGTGCCGCCAGACTTAGCCCAGCTGACAGGCACTTCAGCGAAGTCTTTTTTGGTGATCACTTGATTGTAGGCGGTACCACTTTCGGCCACTTCAACCAATGCGAAATTGGTCTCCATCCACTCTATCCTCGGCTGCCCAGGTGCCGCATTGACACTCATACTGAACAAACTTCCGGCTAACCCCATAGCCATGGCAACGCGTGATAACTTGGTATTCATTGGTTTACTCCTGGTTATTTTGATTTATTCTTCATTTTTTCACTTGCATATGACAACGCTGTCATTTATACTCATTTTAACCTTATGACAACGCTGTCATTCAAGCTGACAAAAATAATTTGTGTGATGTACAACAGTTAGATTTATCACAAATCGTTTATGTTCAGTTTGACCTGCAAACCTTTACGCTTTTCTTATTTTTTTCTTACTTTTTTATTACTTTTCTTTGTTGTTGTTATTGTTATTCAACTTGTCAGAACATTTATTCAATATTCTGTTAACGGATACTAGTGCACCCAGATCGGACTTACAAGCGCAATTTAACCGAGCAAACACTCTAATCCATGGTAAAATCCGCCACAGCCGTGATTAACCGGGGTCTCCCCACCGCATAGAATAAAAAGTTATAAACTATCGCATAATTATGCATTTATGCATTATTTAGTGGTTTTTTTAGCCAAAATGAACGAATAATAACTGTCTATGATGTGCGGTAAATTGCTTGGTTTTTGTCCTAATCAAAACCAAAAAACCATCATAACCTATTGATATAAAAGGATATGATGGTTTTTTGGCAAGTGTTTAAAACGGGTTTTTTGAGTGTTAAAAATTCACTTATTCACTCTCCTTCAAATGATATAAATTATCTTACACCTCAACTTACACCTCAAATACGCGAAAATGCGGTTTATCCGCCAATTCTAGCATCTCAGTATCGCCAGAGGTGTCTCCATAAGCATAAATTTGTTGGTAGTCAGCAAGGTTATATTGCGCTTTAATGCGGTTAACTTTCTCCTGACCATGGCAATTATTACTGGCAAATTTACCCGTCACCCTGCCCGCTTTGATTTCAAGCTGGGTGCCAATCAACTCAACACTTTTAGTATGACACCAAGCTTGCAACCAACTTTCCATTGACGCTGATACCACCACCACTCGATGACCCTGCGCCTGATGCCAGAGTATTCGCTCAAGCCCCTTGGGCCGCATCAAGCGGTCAATTTGGGTCAGTGAATATTGCCGCGCCACCTGCTCAAAACGCTCAGCCTCCCAGCCAGCAAAATAATGCCCTAACAGGCTTTCTTTGGCTTTATTGTTGCTCATCAGTTTAAGCGCAAACGCCGCCAACTTCGGACTTTGCCACAGCAAGCCAAAATAAAAAGCCGGTTTACCCACCGCATATTGAATGAAATCAATCAGGCTGTCCTTAGTGGTCAAGGTGCCATCAAAATCAAACAAGGCAATGGCTTTTTCATCGTTTTCCATCAAAATTAACCCCCTGAAAATCACTGTAACCCCAAAGTCGTAGAGCCTGTGACTAGTTGCGTCGCTACAGATACCAAATGTGTGATGGGCTGTACTTCAATCATCTCACGATTATCAAGCGATTGATGATACTGCTTATTAATAAACAAGATGCGATCAAACGACTGATAAGGCGCATTACTGATGATCATATATTCCTGCTGAAAAACCGGGTGCAGCAAGGTATCCAAATTCATTTTCTTCCTCGCACTCACCACGTTGAGCAAATCTTGCTGTTGCAAAATCAGCTTAGCCTTCATATACCCTTCAATAATATCTGGACGTTGAGTCAAGACATAATCCATATCGGTTTTCGAATCCAGCGGACCCTCAATATCAAAGCTGCCATTATGGGCAATCGCGGCGTCATTAAGCCCCAGCACGTCAATATGATAAGCGTCCAACGTCAACGGTAATTCTCCTGCTAACGAGGTTGAGATTTTGGTTTCTTCATTACTAAACTGCTTAAGCCACAGCAACAGTGGGTTATCGTTATAACGGTTAGACACATCCGGAAAGCTCGCCAAACTACTGGCCAGATATTTTTGTAAACCTTGGGTTTGTTTTTGTGGATAGCTCAATATCAACGGCATACAAAACAACAAAGCCACGGTGACCAGCGAAAACCGTCGCCCATATTGGCTTGATATCGCCCCTAAACTAAAGAAAGTACAAAATACCAACAACGGAAAAACATTCAGGGTATGCCGCCAAAAAGGAAAAGCCGAATGATTATCGCCACCGGCCTTAGCAATGATCAAGAAATAAACCACAATCCCGGCAAACACCAGCAAAGCAAAACCATGCTCAAGCCACTTCTTCTCTATCAAGCTTTTAAGTAGCAGCACACCAACCGGAATAAACAGGTAAAAATAATTGACAAAATATTCGTAAAAATAAAGCACACCGGCCTTGATATGCATCAAACCAATCGCGTTGGCTGATTTGGCATAATAGGTGTTAGGCATCATGTGTCCAAAATAGTGATAACGAAACAGCGTCAACGCGGCAAAAGTAAAGATCACTGTCGCTGCCACCCAAATAAATTTTTTATCTTTACTTAGCCCTTTACTTACCCCTTTACTCACTAACCAATAATACAAAGCCGCAGCAAAAGCAAACAACAAACCATCGGGCCGAGTCAACACCAGCATCACAGATACCGCCGCTAACAACAGCCAGTTGCCAGTTAACATCGGCAAAAACACCACATAGGCGATTAACGCGATAAAAAGCAGCGTCTCCATCCCAGTGGTGGCATACCAAGCCAGCGGCACAAACAAAGCAACTGCCATGCTTGCGTATAAAAAGGCATCGGCAGCGACCGCTTCATTACCTTTAAACAGGTTAATTGCCAGCGTTTGCTTGCCGTTTGCAGCACTGTCAAATGCCCGATACAAGTTAAAAAACAGCACCACAATCGCCACATGTGCCACCATGCCAGTGATTTTAGAAGCGTAAACAATCGCCTCTAGGTTAGGCCCAAATAAACTCAGGTAGATCATCCAAATAAAAGTGGTAAAACCTTCGACTGGTGCACCAGTCCGATTCCACATGCCAAAATCATAACCCTCAGCAAAACGCAGGGCATAACGATAGGTGATCTGCGCATCTTCTAAAGTCATCGAAAAAAACAGCACATCCAGTAAAATTGCCGCGACAGTTAACAACCCTAATCCCAGCCCCCAACTCAATGGCTTTTGTTCACTTATAATAGAGGTGGTCATATGCTCATCCCTTTAAATTTCCACTCGGGAATGCTTTTGATGATCAGCATGATCCAACGCCAAATCCACTTGGTATATAACACATTGCGTTTTTTCTGTTGCGCCGCATAAATCGCCTCGGCCACTTCATCGGGTTGAGCGGTTAATTTCTCTGGTAAATCCATGCCTTCGGTCATTTTCGTGGCAACAAAACCGGGTTTAACCGTCAACACATGCACCTGATCATCATGTAATCGATTACGCAATCCAGACAAATACGCTGTTAATGCTGCTTTGGCCGAGCCATAAAGGTAATTGCTTTTACGCCCTCGATCCCCTGCCACTGAACTAATGCCAACAATAAAACCCGATTTTCGTTTGGCAAAATCATCAGCAATAATGTTCAGTAAACTGACCACGCCAGTATAATTGGTATCCATAATTTTTCGCGCTTCGACAAAATCTGACTGGGCCGCGGATTGTTCACCGAGATAACCCACCGCCGAAATAACGCCTAAAGGCTTTTCGTCCAGATTGTCATAGAAAGCTTGATGAGAGGCAAAATCTAGCACGTCCAGCTCGACGCACTTCACTTCTGTGCGGCTGCGGACTTGCAGATCTCTGGCCAGCGGCAATAATTGTTCGGCGTTTCTTGCCGCCAGATAAATATCATAACCGTTTTCGCTGTATTTTCTTGCCAACGCTTTGGCCATGTCGCTTCGCGCACCGATGATTAATAAATAGCTCATTTTATAATTCTAACCGCCGTGATTGTAGTGAACTGAATTTTTCCGTCATGTGATATTTTTCCCGCAACGCTCTGAATTGATTGACTTTGGCATATCCCTGCTCAAACACCGCTTTAGATACCCGGACATCTTTGGCCAGATAAATTCGCCCCTGATGGGCCAGTACAATCTCATCGAGTTGGTCGAGCAAGGCAAACAAGCCGGGTTCGATTTTGAAGTCCAATGCCAGGCTATAGCCTTCCAATGGAAAAGATAAAAAGTTGTCATTAGCCGGGCCATAAAGCTTGAGCACCGCCAAAAACGATCCTTTGCCTGACTCGGCAATCGCCGCCAATATCGCCGCCAACCCCTCGTAACTGCTGGCTTTGGGCAAAATAAACTGATACTGGGTAAAGCCGTTTTTACCATAAATTCGGTTCCAGTGACCCAAACCATCAAGCGGATAAAAGAAACTGTCAATGCCCACCCGCTGGTGCGACACGGTTTGGCGAACCTTGTGGTAATACAACCAGTTAAAGGCGTTAACCGACAATTTATTGAGTGCAAACGAAGGAAAATCAAACGGAATATCGAGGGTTTGTTTACGCTGATAATCTAGCTTGCCGTCATCGCGAAACTCCCCCACCATCAACAAACTTTTGCCGATGTCATCCCCTTTAGCCAAACAATCAATCCAAGCCACCGAATAGGTGGTGTCGGCATATTGCTCAAAAGCGGCAAAGGTTTCCTTGAGGTTACGACTTTTTATGGTGGTTTGATCAAGCGTTGCCGAATTGATTTTTTTCAATTGAATAACCGCATCGAGGATCACCCCGGTCAGTCCCATGCCACCGCACGTTGCCTGAAACAGCTCGGTATTATCTGTTTTACTGCAATTAACCACTTCACCACTGGGCAACATCAAGCGAAATTGCTCCACCGACTCACTAAAACAACCCGCCACATGATGATTTTTACCATGCACATCGCTGGCGATCGCGCCGCCCACGGTGATCAATTTGGTGCCTGGGGTGACCTGCAAAAACCAGCCTTGCGGCACATAAGCGGCCAGAATATCCGCCAGTAATACTCCGGCTTCAATATGCAACACCCCAGCATCCTGATCAAAGTCGAGAAACAAATCATGGGGTTTCACTTTAATTACAGTTTCGCTCAGCGCACTGTCGCCATAACTTCTGCCATTACCGCGCGAAATCATCGCCTGTTGCTGACTCACAATATCTTTTAAATCAGCCGCTTGGACATAATCAACCGCGTTATTTTTTATCCGTGGATAATTGCCCCAACCGCTGCCATTTTTATACACACTCATGCCGGTTGCTCCGTAAACACATATTTTTTATCAAGAAAATACTTGCTGACATAACCGATGCTCAAACCAATCACCGCACCAATATAACGGGCGTACTCGCCACCAAAAATAATATCAAAACCAATTTCTGTGCCCCAGAAGATCACCGTGGTGATCACCCCAGTTAAGGTATAGGCAACAAACTTTTTCGCATCCTGGGTTTTATCTGCCGGGATATGATAAAAAATAAACTTTTTATCAAGCACATATTTGCATACCAACCCAGCTGCGGTGCCAACAAACATGCCAATATAAAGACTGGCAAAACCGTCGTACAGGGTAAAGCTAAACCGTTGAAACAACAGATTAACGACGGTTGAGATTATGGCAAAAACGAGATATTTAAAGGCGATCATAAATAAAGTATCCAAACAAAAGAGAACACCCAAGCGGTAATGGTTAATTGTAAAAAGGTATCTTTTAATACGACTTTGGTTGGTGAGCTACTGTTTTGTTCAACAAAGGTAATTTGCATATAACGCATGATCCCCAGCACCACAAACAAAGCGGTGATATAGAGGTATTCGGTATGTAGTCGCTGCACAATCGTCGCAGAAGTGGTATAGAGGATATAAGCGACAATAACCACCGCTCCCATGATCATCATGGCTCCATCAATAAACGCCAAGTTATAACCATCGATAACCTTGCGCATTTTTTTACCGGTATTAATAAAAATCAAGGTATCGTCGCGACGTTTTGCCAATGCCAAAAACAACGCCAACAGAAAAGTCATGATCACAATCCACATTGATAACGGGATTGCGGTGACCGTTGAACCAACGAACAATCGCAGCACAAAACCAATGGCGATAATATTCACATCCAAAATAGCAATTTGTTTCAGCCTGAAACTGTAAGCGATATTCAGTCCGATATAACCGAGCAGCACCATCATCGCAGACACCGACAAAGCCGCCATCAGCGAAATACCTACCGTAAACAACACAAACATGATCACAATGGCGCTTTTTTTACTCACCACGCCTGAGGCTAACGGTCGGTACTTCTTTTTAGGATGTTGCTGATCATCAGCGATATCTTGATAGTCATTGAGAATATAAATCCCACTAGCTGATAACGAAAAAGAAACAAAGGCAATAAATGCATAAAGCAACAGTTGCGTATCCATCAGCACACCGGCAAAGAACAACGGTAAAAAGATAAACAGGTTTTTTACATATTGGTGCGGACGCATTAGCGCCAAAATATTTTTCATCATTATCTTCTTAACAAAATGCTGTGAATTGGTGTTATTGCATGGCGATAAGCATGAATTATGCCATTCGTCTAATCATCTGTTTATTATTGAGTTTTCGCTTAAAAAATGATGCATTTGGCTGTTTAGGAAACCAAATTGTTGATGCACAAAGCTCAGCTCCTTTTGGAAAACGCCAACTAAAAAGTACCATTGTGTTCATTTCTTGCATTTTGCAGTGGCAAAATTGCAATCTGCGAAAAGCCATTTGTTGAATTTTTGTTACATAAGCACAATCGTACCTATTGCATTTAACATAGTGTTATAGTATAACATCACAATGAAAACACTTATTCGCTTCCCTGAGCATCGACAACAGCAAACCCTGTGGCAGACTTTACTGCTCATCGGTCTTTTGCTGTTTTTGCCGTTGGCCCAAGCGGATCACTTCGAACAACACCACAATTTACCCCATGATACCCATTGCCAACTCTATCACGCCACCAGTGATATTGACGACCTTCACGGCAACTTGGCCAGTATCTTTGTCAACAATGCCATTGAATGGTCAACCCCCCATTATCAATCTACGTACCAGTTTAGTCATCATACTTTAGCCAATATCAGAGCCCCACCAGTAAACCAATAGCAACTCATCCTGTAGTTACTATTTTGATGCCCGGTTATGACGTGCCCGACTCGTTGTAGCCGCGTGGTTTATATGCTTTATTTATGGTCTGAAATTATGAATTTATCCAAAAACACCCTACTCGCCTTAGCGATTGGCGCAGCTTTAAGTCCGTCTGTCATGGCGCAAACCATCGCTGGTGTAGTTACCGACAAAGCTGGACAGCCGATCAAACAGGCTAAAATTACCCTGCTTAATAGCAATGAATCGGTTTATGCCGATGATCAAGGCCATTTTGTCATTCATAAACTCAATGCTGGCATGGTTGAACTGCACATCACCGCTGACAAATACAGTCATGCCAACCAAAAAGTTGAATTGCGCCAGCAAGATGTCAACAACCTTAAGATCACTTTGGCCACTACCGTATTTGATATTATCGACGTGCACGCCACGCCGCTGCACTCTTCATCAATCGAGTCTGCACTGCCTGTCAACGTTTTGAGTGGTGATAATTTACGTCTCAAACAAGCCTCAACCCTAGGTGAAACGCTGAAAAACGAAGTCGGTGTTCATGCCAGTTATTATGGTCCGGTCTCTAGCAGCCCAATCATTCGTGGTCTTGATGGTCCCCGAGTGATGATCACCCAAAATGGCCTCGATGCTGGTGACGCATCAAGAGTCGGCCCTGATCACGCAGTATCATCAGAAACCAGCACCGCCACGCAAATTGAAGTATTACGCGGTCCAGCGACCCTGTTTTATGGTAGCGGTGCGATTGGCGGCGTGGTCAATGTCGTTGACAACCGTATTCCTCACGACACTGATACAACCGCCGAATGGCTACTTGAACACAATACCGTTGCCGACGAAAAAATGGCCTCAATCAACATCAATACCGCCAGCGATAATTTCGCTTATCATGTTGATGGCTTTTGGCGCAAATCTGGTGATTATGAACTGGCAGGCCCTGCCGAGCTAGAACATGACGACCATGAAGAAGGCGAGCACGAAGCAGGCGAACACGAAGAAGGCGAACACGAAGCAGGCGAACACGATGACCATGATGCCGAGAATAACGGCAAGCTTGCCAATAGCTCATCAAAATCCAGCGGTTTCACCCTCGGCTCCAGTTATTTAATGGACAATGGTTTTATAGGTGTTTCTTATGGCCGCATTGACCGCGTATATGATATCCCCGGTCATGCATCTCACGGTGACGAGGACGAACATGAAGACGAGCATGAAGACGAGCATGAAGCGGCAGGCCCTGAGCACGTTTATGCCGATATGAAGCAAAATCGCTATCAGTTAATCAGTGAAGTGTCCTTTGGCAGTGGTTTTTTCAGTGCCTTACATAGCAAGTTTGCCTACACCGACTATTTACATCAAGAAATCGAAAATGGCCAAATCGGCACCACCTTTGACAACTCCAGCTTTGAAGGTCGCTTTGACGCCTTTCATAATGAAGTCGCTGGCTGGACCGGAGCCCTCAGCCTGCATTATAAACGCAGCGACTTTACCGCCATCGGTGAAGAGGCGTTTACCCCGCCCTCAGAAACCGACACCATTGCGCTGGCTTGGCTTGAAGAAAAACACTTTGATAACGTATTAGTGCAATTTGGTGCACGAGTGGAGCACATTAAACTAAGGGCTCAACCGATAAATCTTGAGCTGGGAGAGCATGAAGAGGAAGAAGCAGGCGAGCACGAAGAGGAGCATGAAGAGCACGAAGAGCTGGTCAATTTTGACCAACAAAGTTATAACCCAGTCAGTTTCTCCTCTGGACTAGTTTGGGATTTCACCCCAGGTTACAACTTTGCGGTTTCAGCCTCTTATTCACAACGTGCCCCTTCGGCTTCTGAGTTATTCTCCTTCGGGCCTCACATAGGTACTCAAAGCTTTGAGATCGGCGCTTTATTTGATTTGCATTCAGAAGATAATGGTGAGTTCCATGTTGATTTAGCTAACCGCAAAATCGAAATGGAAACGTCTTATAATCTCGACCTGACCTTACGCAAGTTTGAAGGCGACTTCGGATTTGTTTTTAATACCTTTTATAACCGCATCAATGATTTCTATTTCCAGCAAAGCACCAACTTATTTGCTGAGGCAGGTCATGATCACCATGAAGGAGAAGAAGAGGAAGAAGCAGACGGCGATGGACTACCGGTATTGTTATTCACCCCCCACCGATGTTGATATGTATGGTTTTGAAGCCCAAGTCATTTATCAGTTAAATGACGCGTTAAAAGTCACCACATTCAGTGATGTGATCAGAGCCAAGCAAACCCGTGGTGGCAACCTGCCCCGTATTCCACCGATGCGCTTGGGTACCAAATTCAATTATGAAGCCGATAAATACAGCGCAGAGTTGAGTATTACCCACCACTTCGAACAGGATAAAACCGCCGCAACCGAGACTCGTACCGCAAGTTACACCATGCTCGATATGAACTTTAATTACTATCTCAATACCGACAGCTTTGCCGGTGATTTGATTGTCTATTTCAAAGGACAGAATTTAACCGATGAACATGCCAGAGTTCACGCTTCTTTCCTTAAAAATGTGGTTCCATTGCCTGGACGGGGTTTCTCGCTAGGTCTTCGTGGCGGTTTTTAAACTAATAACCCTACTTTTGTGGACGGGCGATCCACTGATGATCGCCCAAAAACCACCAAAACAGGGAGCTGTTACTATAACCTTATCATTGCGGCAAAAAACCGACACCTATCGTAGAAACGCATCAGCCGAACGTCAAAATAGCCGTTATACTCATTAATACCAGTCAATATAAAGATGACAGTACAAGATAAAAGTGCTGTTTCGGGTATTAAAAGATGAAAGATTCAGAAAAAAGCACCGCAGAGCTAATCGAAGAACTCACCCGCTTACGTCAGCGGGTACAAACCCTTGAAGATCAAAACAAGCTATTTCAAGCCATATTAGATCAAGCCCCCATCATGATCTCCGTCAAAGATTTAGCTGGCAATATCACCCTCGCCAACCGTCGTTTTAATGTACTTGAACATTTAGCCTACGAGGAATTTGCTGGTCACAACATCTATGACTTGTTTCCTCATGATGTCGCCGATGCCTTGTGGAAAGACGACTTAAAGGTACTCGCCAGCAACCAAACGCTCGAAACCGAAGAAGCCATGACCCACAGCGATAAAACCAAACACATGTATTACACCGTCAAATTTCCCATCAGTGACGAAAAGGACAGCGTATTTGGCTTATGCTCATTGTCTTACGATATCAGTGAAGTCAAACAATCATTGGAGCTAAGCATCACTGACAAACTCACCGGACTCTACAGCCGACACTACTTCAACATGTGTTTTCAAGGTCAACTCTACCAATCAAAACAAAGTCAGCAGCTGTTCACCCTAATGTACGTCAATATTGACCAATTTGACGCCTTCAAAGCAGAATACGGTGAGCACCGCACTAATGAGCTAGTCACAACCGTTGCCGAAGCACTGCAAAGTATCTGTAACCGTACTGATGACTTATGTTTCAGACTCAAAGATCATCGTTTTGCCTGCATATTATCCAGCAGTGATATTAAAGATATCGAATCGACTGCCGAAGAAGTTCGCACTTATGTTGAATCACTGTCGATTGACCATCCGAGCAATACGCCAGAGCCGATAGTGACAATTTCGTTGGGTTATAGTGTGGTGAATTGGCTGGCGAAGTGGGATCAGCAAAAAATCTGTCAAATGACCAAACAAGCGTTAATCAAAGCGACATTTCAGGGTGGTAATCAGATTTGTATTATTAAACAATCAGAGGAGTAAAAACTATTAACAGTTAATAGTTAATAGTTAATAATTAATAGTTAATAATTAACAGCAAAATCAAAAGCGGACGTTGAACCGTCCGCTTGTGGGGCTTTACTCTTACTTAAGTTACTAAGCAGACAATCCAGCGCCTTCGATACCGGCGATAGCACAAGCTTCGTCAACATCTGGCAAATCGCCACTCACACCAACCGCACCGATGATTTGACCTTCGGCATTCTTAATCAAAACACCACCAGCTGATGGGATGATATTGCCTTGAGTCAAAGTAGACAGGCTAGAAACAAATACTGGTCTGGCTTCTGCCATTTCAGCAAACTTTCTTGAATTCATGCCCAAAGAAACTGCACCGGCAGCTTTGCCTCTGGCAACATCAAAACGCAAAGTTGTCGCGCCATCTTCACGAGAATAAGCGACGATATGACCACCAGCGTCCAGAACAGCAACGCCTAACGGTGCACGTTCGTCCGCTCGTGCTTTTGCTACTGTGCCTTCGATGATTTTGTTCGCTGTTTCCAGATTAATTGCTTGCATGATACTCTCACATAATGTTCTAAATGGGCTGCTAATATACCTTAGAAAAGCCAGAATACAAGGGAAAAAACCCGCTATTTTTTGGACGTCGCCTTATCCATTCTTGCTGCTGCCACCGACATATACCGTTGAGACTTGCGTAAAGCCTTTCTTGCCCACGGATATTCCAGACTCAGCAGCGCCAAACCAAGCGGAATAAGCAAAAATGCCGGTCCCGGTAAAATAATAAAAACCACACCAATCAGTACGATAATCACACCGACCATAGTTAACACTGATTTTCTAAAAGGTCCGATAAACTGTTTCATAAACATTCCTTAATTGTCAATTGCAATAAACCACCGGGTTACTGAGCAGGATCCATGCCCGCCAATCAATTGTTTTATTTCAATAAGTTAGGGTAATGTTATGATGAGCAAGTGGTGTAATAACAGAGGATTTAGCGGTTTTGACCATGCACCGTAATACAATTAACTAGCGGATGGTTTTATTACAAAGCCTTTTTCGATACCGCCTTTAAAACCAACGGATTCATAAAGTTTATGAGCGCCATGTAATTGTTCTCCAGATAACAGCATTACCTTATAACAATTTTTCTGCCACGCCAATTCAATCGCGTAAGCTAGCACCTCGCGACTCAACCCTTGGCGGCGATGACTTTTAGCAGTGATAACATGTTCAATCATACCAAACGGACGTGCACCATTAGCAATGCTCAGGTTGAGGCTAAGCGCACAAGTAGAAGCCAAAGTACCAGCTACATCAGCAACGATAATATCGGTTTTACTATCGTTGATTATTTCAGCCCATTTTTCGGCGGCAAACGCCCTGTCTAATTGCGGATCATGCGGGCGAAGTTCTTGGTATAAACCAAGCACCGCATCAAGGTCATTTATTGTTGCCAGTCTGATCATCGTTTGCCAGCCAGCAGCCCGGTCAATACCGCAGCTGAAACTGCCTGACAGCCGCTAGTATTTTGCCCACTCCATAATGGTGAAAAATCAGCTGAGCCAGCCGCCTCTGCCTGTTGGCGTAACGCGGTAATAGCCACCGAAGCTAATGGAAATTCAGGGGCACTATCACTCAACGGACCAATTTCATTGATCACCCGATTAACAATGCCTCGGGCGGGTCTGCCAGAAAACAAATTAGTAATAGCCGTGTGATGTCTTGAATCGCCTTGTAAAGCGGCGCGATGAAGTTGACTGGTGTTGGCTTCGTCACATAACAAATAAGCCGTGCCGACTTGAGCAGCCACCGCACCTAATGAAAGTGCAGCCGCGACATCTTTGGCATCAGCAATGCCACCAGCGGCAATCACCGGCATATTGACCGCTTTAACAACCTGCGGCAACAACGCAAAAGTGCCCATTTGCGTGGTTAAATCGGCAGTCAAAAACATCCCGCGATGACCGCCTGCTTCTAGCCCTTGAGCAATAATGCCGTCAGCGCCATTAGCCTCAAGCCATTGGGCTTCTGCAATAGTGGTCGCCGAAGACAACACCGTCGCGCCCCAACCTTTCACCCGAGCCAATAAATCAGCCGTCGGCAAGCCATAATGAAAACTCACCACCGCAGGTCGATACTGCTCTACGATATCAGCAACATCATGATTAAACGGTTCACGACCCGGACCCGCTTTAATCGCATCCGCATCAATTCCGTATTGGTTAAAATAAGGTTGCAGCACATTACGCCATTGCGCTTCACGCTTGGCGTCAGGCTCAGGTGCTTGATGACAAAAAAAGTTCAAATTGACCGGTTGGCTTGTCTGCGCCTTGATAGCAGCCAATTGCGTTTGCAATGCCTCAAGACCCAACATGCCGCAAGGCAATGAACCTAAGCCACCCGCCTGCGAGACCGCAATCGCCAAAGCACTATCCTGAACCCCTGCCATTGGGGCCTGAATAATGGGCAAATCGACAGCTAAAAAAGTGTTATTCGTCACGCCCAACCTCTTTATGTACTAGCAATCAAAAATTAGCCGAGATGTCTTTTAATGCACTGATAATCAACGCTGGTTCCATGCGCTTTTTGTAATCGGTTTGCGCTTGCATCGCTCGTACAATGCCATCTTGATCAATCACAAAACTGCCGGGGACTGGTAATACGGCACGGTCTTTACCGTTATAATCTTCCAAGTCAACACCAAATTTGTGATAAACCGCCTGCAAATCTTCGGTCACTTCAAAATACAATTTGTAGTCTTTCATCACCTTGCTATCACTATCGCTCAGCGCTTCGAATTGAAAATCAGATTCAGTGAACTGCTTGGCGGCTCTACCCGGCTTTTGTGGTGATATGGTGATAAGCTGAGCACCATGATGTTTAATCTGTGGCAAACTGTCTTGTAAAGTCCGCAAATGTAAATTACAGAATGGACACCAAGCACCACGATAGAAGACCAACACCACTGGTCCCTTGCGTAATTCGTCATGCAATTTTACGGTTTTACCAAAGGCATTTTGCAAAGTGAAATTAGGCGCTTTTTCGCCGACTTTAATCCCCGGGTCAGGCATTTTCGCCGCCAACGCCTGATTAAAGGCTTCCATCACAGCTTTATCTTTATCGCTGGCCTTTGATTTTTTGTTTTTTCGCTCTTCAGTAAACTTATCCAAAGACTGTTGATAACTAGCAACCTCAGGCGTTTTATGCTGATCGGCATAAACCGCTGGAGTGACACTAGCCAAAACAGGCAATAATAGAAGGAGTAATCGACGACGCATAAAGTTTATCCCGTAATATGTTGATTTCTTTGATGAAAATAACATCAATAATATAAAGCGTTGTCAGTCTACCTGATTGTTGTAATTTTGCAATCCGGGTCGGTCGGTTGGTTGGTTGGTTGGTTGGTTGGTGGCGACCGCAACCCTCTTATCCCCTTTCACGCGCCACACAAGCCGAAGGACTGCCGCCGCCACAAACACAGGTAACTCCTGGCGGACAAAAACATGAGGCAGCAACAAAAGTACAATCGGTTTTGGCTTCACAGGTTTTTTTCGGATCGCCAACCGATTGCACAAATCCGGCTTCACACTGGTTGGCGGCATCGCGACAGGCATATTGTTTGTCTTCGCCCTGCTCCACGACACACGCATCGCTGAATAAACACCGTTTGACCGACATCGCCGCACAACTGCTTTTGCCAGTACCTTTACCAAGCTTGGCTAGGTTTTTTTGCAACCGTTCGTTTTTCTCTTTTAATACCGCAGCGGCGCTATTTTTCACCGCATCAGCACCGGATTTAACCGCATCAGTTTGAGTGACTAAACCCATCCCAGTCATCGCAGATCCGGCACCTGACGAGTCCGGCTGGCTTTGTACTGCGGCTTCTTTGTCTTCAGCGGTTTTCTCTGAGCTAGTGCTGTCCTCACCACAAGACGCCAGCAACAACACTGATAAGAACAACAAACTGACTTGTAACCCCGATTGAACCCATGTTTTAACTGATTTCATGCTTGATTTTCCGTTTTTTATTTAAGTGATATTACAATGATAATAATGATGCCAACCATAACAAAATTCGCCAGTGATATTAATCCTTTATTCAGCGTATACTAGCGGACAATTCATTACTGGTTGGAGCATAAGTTGCAGTTTACCGATTTATTAATAGACAAACGCCTGGAGCGTTCACTTGAGCATATGGGCTTTGCCCAGATGACGGAGATCCAAAGTCAAGCCATCCCTGAGGCCATGCGTGGCCGCGACTTAATCGCTTCGTCAAAAACTGGCTCCGTAAAACCTTGGCGTTTTTACTCCCAGCAATGCAACGAATGCTCACCGTTAGAGCACTCAGTAAAAAAGATGCCCGGGCGCTAATCCTCGCCCCCACCCGAGAATTGGCCAAACAGGTGTTTGCCCAATTACGCTCACTAGTGGCCAATACACCAATCAAAGCCCAGTTGATTTTAGGCGGCGAAAATTTTAACGATCAGGCCAAAGCCCTCAACAAAAATCCCCACATCATCGTTGCCACACCGGGCCGACTAGCCGACCACCTGGATAAGCGCAATCTCGATTTGGCTGGCCTTGAATTACTGATTTTTGATGAAGCCGACCGAATGCTCGATTTGGGCTTTGCCGACCAGTTAGCCAGCATCAATAAAATTGCTAATCACCGCAAACGCCAGACCTTGATGTTTTCTGCCACCCTTGATCATGCTCAAGTTGATGACTTTGCTGTCGAATTGTTAAAAGAGCCGATTAAAATTGCGATTGGCTTGTCTACCGACCCCCATCAAGACATCAAACAAAGTCTCTATTTATGTGATCATCTCGACCATAAACAAGCGCTGTTATTCCACTTTTTGGCCAATGAAAGCTATCAGCAGATGATTATTTTTACCGCCACCCGCGCCGATACCGAACGACTGGCGGTCGAAATAGCCAAAAAAGACATCAGCACCACCGCTTTGAGTGGTTCGCTAAGTCAAACCGCCCGAAATAAAATTATGGACGATTTCAGTCGTGGACTGAAAAAAATCCTTATCACCACCGATATCGCGTCACGCGGACTAGATTTGCTTAACGTCTCCCACGTCATCAATTTTGATATGCCAAAACACCCAGAGGAGTATGTCCATCGCATTGGTCGTACCGGTCGTGCTGGTGCCAGTGGTATCGCCATTTCATTGGTTGGTCCAAAAGACTGGGCGAGTTACAAAAACGTCGAGCGCTTTTTACACCAACCGATGCCTTTTGAGCATGTCGATGGTTTAGTCGGTAAGTTTAAAGGATTAGCAGCACCAAAACCTCAGGCAGTGAAAAAAGCCGAAGTGGCCAAAACTGGCAAACCTGACAAACGCGCTAAAGCGAAAAAAGGTCAAGCCAACAAGACCTATTTCGAAGGCGTCGACGGCGGCTTTGGTCCGGTGATGAAACGTAAACCCCGTGCCATCGACGAGATTGATTCTGACGAGGAATAATGGCAATTGGCCAATCGAGACTATACAATTAAATAATCGTATGGTCTCAGGGGACTGGGATAAATAATTTTGGGTGAGCAAAAATGAGTGATGTTGATTTAGATTTAGAAGGAGACCTTAATACGGTCTCGGTAAACTTTGACGTTGATAAACTCGATGGCATCGAAAAAGCCGCTATTTTATTGCTCAGTCTGTCAGAAGAAGACGCCGCTCAAATCCTTAAAAACCTCGAACCTAAGCAGGTACAAAAAGTCGGTATGGCAATGGCTGGGCTGGACGATTTGAACCAAAATAAAATCAGTGCAGTACATCAGTTATTTATCGATCAGATCCAAAACTTCAGTAACATCGGCTTCCAAAGTGAAAGTTTCATTAAAAATGCCCTAACCGCCGCCCTCGGTGAGGAAAAAGCCAGTAACATCATCGAGCAAATCGTGCTCGGCAGTGGCGCTAAGGGCCTCGATTCACTCAAATGGATGGACCCCAAGCAGGTGGCTAACATCATCCGCAACGAGCATCCACAAATCCAGACCATTGTATTGTCCTATCTCGAACCCGAACAATCGGCAGAAATCATTTCGCAGTTTGCCGAAAAAGTCCGCCTCGATTTGCTAATGCGTATCGCCAACCTCGAAGAAGTACAACCAGCCGCACTGCAAGAATTGAATGAGATCATGGAGAAACAATTCGCCGGTCAAGCTGGTGCACAAGCGGCGAAAATGGGTGGTTTAAAAGCCGCAGCAGATATCATGAACTACCTCGATACCAATATCGAAGGTCAGGTCATGGATTCGATGCGCGAACACGACGAAGAGATGTCACAACAAATTCAAGACTTGATGTTTGTCTTCGACAATCTGCTTGACGTTGATGACCGGGGGATTCAGGCAATCCTCAGAGATGTGCAGCAGGATGTGTTGATCAGAGCCATCAAAGGCGCAGACGACTCGCTCAAAGACAAAATCCTCGGCAACATGTCTAAACGTGCCGCCGATATGCTACGTGACGACCTCGAAGCCATGGCTCCGGTACGCGTCAGTGAAGTTGAAGCAGCGCAAAAAGAAATTCTCTCAACTGCCAGACGACTCGCCGATGCCGGTGAAGTTATGCTTGGCGGCGGCGGCGGTGACGACTTCCTGTAGGGCGTTTTTGGGCTGTTGTTGGCTGGTGGTTCACGGTCGCTTTGGCTCTCTCTTTACCTTCTGGTATTACATAGTATCTACGCGAATAAATTCGCGTCTACCTTCTATCCTCTACCCTGCGCCAAAATCATCACTTTTGATTTGATCTCTCTGGGCACGTCTAATCCACGGTCGCTGTGGCCCCCTACGCGAATAAATTCGCGTCTACCTGCTATCGCCCACCTTCTATCCGCTACCTAGCACCAAAATCATCGCTTTTGATTTGATCTCTGGGCACGTCTAATCTGGCCAACAGTTGATAGACCGCTTTATTCATCATCGGTGGTCCACAATAATAAAACTCACAATTTTGCACATTCGGATGACGATTTAAATACTCATCCTGCATCACCTGATGGACAAAACCGACTTTACCGTGCCAATCATCCTCAGGTCGAGGCTCAGACAATACCAAGGTCCAGTTGAAGTTTTTATATTGCTCAGCCAGTGCATCAAACTCTTCTTTATAGAAGATTTCCTGAACCGAACGGGCACCGTAGAAAAACCGTATTTTACGCTTACAACCTAGGGTTTTCAGCTGATGCAAAATATGACTGCGCAGCGGCGGCATCCCGGCCCCACCACCAATAAATATCATTTCGCGCGAACTTTCAATGGCATGAAAATAACCAAACGGACCTGACACTTCCATGCTATCCCCGGGTTTTAAACCAAACACATAACTGGATGCGGCCCCTACAGGTACTCCCGGCAGTGTCGGCAAAGCCAAACGGACATTAAACTTCAATTGCCCTTTCACAGCGGGTTCGTTGGCCATTGAATAAGCCCGTAACACCGCCTGATCGCGATGGCTGGTTAATCGAGCCGCACCGCTGTCTTGCCAACTTTTCGTATACAACTCTGGCACTTCAACATCAGCTAAATCGGTATTACCTGGCGGACAATGCAACTGCACATATTCACCGGGTTCAAACGAAAACTCACTAAACAACGGTAATTTAAGCACCAACTCTTTGATCAGCGGCGTGACAAATTCATTGCTCACCACTTCACATTCCATCACCTGTTGATGCAACACCGACTCAGGTAATTGTACCACTAGTCCTGAATCCACCCGCATTCGGCAAGCCAATCGATAACCTTCGGCCAGCTCATCAACCGATAAAATCCCCTTGTCAGCAGCGGTCGGACTGTCAGCATGATCTAACTTCACCCGGCATAAACCACAGCTGCCTCCGCCACCGCAATCTGACGGTAATTCAAAACCGACACTCGCCAGTGAATCATAAAGCGTAGCATGTTTGGATACGAAGATTTCACTGTCAAACCCTGCTTTGCCGGTGATCCGAATGGGCAGCTTTTTACCTCTAAAAAACCTAAAATCGAGAAAGGAGATGCCATTGAATAGCAAAACAATACCGCTCAAAGCAATAAACAAAGTCAACGAGGTGACTAAAATAATCAGCGGATGATTGAAGCTGGCACGTTCGGTATAATCCATAATGTGTAACATCCAGAGGATGTCAAATACCCGCCAAGTGTCAACTTTAACCCCGAGGTAACGACCACTGACACCATCAAAATATAAACTCGGATTCTCTTCTCCAGCAAAATCAGCCCGCCATACTGGCAGTTTAAAACGGCGATTTTCAGTGGTTTTAACGGTTTCTTTAGTCACGTTTACCAACTTGCCAGCACCATTAAAACGAGCATTGGCCAAATCAGTAATAATTTGTCGGTCGACAACCACAGGCTCAAGGGTTTTGGTTGATATAATTAGGCTTGTTTTGGCTTGTTCGACCAAGAAAACCGGCGTTTGAGCCAAAAAAGACAAGGACACCGACAAAGCATCCGGATATTGCCTCACCACCTGATCAAAGTTAGCCAGCGGCATCACCATTGACGCCTGCGATGGCGAGTCAATCATATACCTGCCCGATACTTCTTTGGGCGTCAACAAGCTAAAGGTCAAACCACTGAGCGTCCAAAGAAAAAGTTGCACACCAACAAATAAACCCAGCCATTTATGCACCGATTGAAATATTGCCAATTGACTCATGCCTTCTCACTCCGTGGTTTAAAGCGGTACCATAATAACATCAAACCACTGAATGACATGATCAATCCCAAACCAGCTGCCAGTCGCAACAAGTTATTATTAATGTCATCACGAGTTTCATAATCCATAATGTGCAACATCCAGAAAAAATCGAACCAACGCCATAAATCACTGCGTTTTCTGATCAATTGACCGCTGTTAACGTCAAAATATAAAGTTGAATTTAACCAGTCATCAAAACGGACTTGCCAAACCGGCATATTACGTCCGCCAAGCTCAGCGGGATATTGATCAAGCCGCTGGGTCTGCACCATAGCGGCATCACCAGCATAATGAGTGGTAGCCAACGCCATCACCTCTTGTTGGGTTAATTCGCCCAAAATCGCGCCGTTGGTGGCATCCAACATGATCGTGCCGTCATCGGTGCTGAGCAAATAAATGGTTTTATCAATACGACGAATGAGTTTGATCGCACTGACATGACCATAACGCTTAAATACCTTGGTCGGTAACGGCGCAATTGCCTGCTCATCGGCTTGAGCCGACAGCGATTGCTTTGGCAAAGGTTTAACTAGGTGATCACCATGAATTAAATCAATATCAATGACCGTCATATAAAGCCCGCTGACAATCCACAACATCACTTGAATGCCAACAATTAAGGTCAGCCACTTGTGGGTTTTTCTGGCCAGAAATCTCAGTTGCATAAAAAGTCCTGATTAAAGGTTATCCATAAGAAAGACATTATTGCCTACCATCCTCGGCACGGCGTTGACTAAAATCTGATGCCGAAGTCCATTGCGGCCAAACAGCACTGTCAGCCAGCTCAGTGGCAATATCCAGTATCAAGCGAATATCCTGATCAACCCCGCCTAACGACCAGTCAGGAGAGTAATCATCCGCTTCTTTATGATATTTATGAGTAATGTAATCTGGATCGGTATCGCCCAAACTCATAAATAATAGCCCCGGCACACCCTGTTTAGCCATTGAGAAGTGATCAGAGCGAAAAAATAAACCATTTTGCGGCCGAGGATCCATCTTCACTCGACGCCCCTGCGCCTTGGCTGCCTTAGCCAAGTATTGCTCCATTTGCGACATACCTTTACCGTATTGCAAGATATAATCCACCCCGTCCAGCGGATTCATGCCGTCAATATTCAACACCCCAACCATCTGTTTGGTCGGATAAACACTGCCTGCGGCAAATAGCTCAGAGCCAATCAAACCAGTCTCTTCGGCGGTAAAATTAACAAATAACATCGAACGTTTAAACGGCGTGATTTTAGCCCGCTCAGCCATCAATCGCGCTATTTCCAAAGTCGCTGCACTGCCGCTGGCATTATCTACTGCGCCATTATAAATCTGTTGACCATTGGCACTGTGTTTAGTACCAAAATGATCCCAGTGAGCGCTGACAATAATATATTCATCAGCCTGACTAGTGCCCGGCAATAAGGCGATAACATTGTGAGACTCGGCTTGAGAAATTTTACTATTGAGGGTCAGGTTGGCATTTAGCTTAAGTGGTAGCGCGGTAAAGTGTGAGTCCAGCGCTTGGCGTTTGACAGTGGCGTAATCCAGCCCGGCTTCAGTGAATAGTTGTTTAGCAGCATCGACATGTAACCAACCCATCACAGGTAATAAACTGGCATTATTTTGCGCATCGACGAGGGTAAATTTACTGCCAGTATTCGAGCTTTCGACCACACTCCACGGGTAACCAGCGGGAGCCGTCTCATGAACAATTAACACCCCGGCAGCCCCTTGACGAGCAGCCTCTTCATACTTGTAGGTCCAGCGGCCATAATAAGTCATGGCGTTACCGGTAAACAGCTTGTCGTCTTGAGTGGCAAACCCCGGATCATTAACCAACATCACCACTGTTTTACCTTTGACATCGAGGTTTTTATAATCATTCCACTGATATTCCGGCGCATTGATACCGTAACCGACAAACACCAGTTCAGATTGTTGCAATTTGACTTGCTCGCGAATTTGACGGGTACGGGCGGTAAAATCAGCCCCGGCGTCGAATGATAAGCCACCAATCTCCAGCTTCATGCTTTGGTCCGGGGTTAGTTTTGCCATGCCAACTTTTTGCAGATAACTGCCGTTAACACCCGGTTGTAAACCCGCTGCTTGATACTGTTTGGCCAGATAATTAATGGTGAGCGTTTCGCCCGCAGATAAAGGCCCTCGACCGCCAAATTCGTCGGAAGCCAAGACTTTGATGTGTTGATGAACTTGATCTAAGGCGACATCATAGGACTTGTCAGCGTCAATTGAATGGCTGGTGTTGCAGCCAGTCAAAAAAACACTGGTAGCCACGATACTTGCAAGCAAAGGTTGAAAGCTTTTCATTAGTATTATTAACTTATGATGAGTTCGATTTATTGGCCGGATAGTTTAGCCTTTTGTCACTACAACAGCCAGTCGCATTTCAATAAGTTATAGCTGCGCAATGAAATTAGCGCAACTTTTACCTTTAACCCTAACCCTTTGTCTTTTGATTTTGTCTTCTCCGTGTCTCCGTGGTCGTTGTTTTTATTTTTTAAAGAACAAAGCGCTCCAGCAACCTTGATAAGCCCACCCGACCCTGTAACGGTAGTGTTACTTCGACTTAATGTTGTCTTCTAGGTTTATGGGCTTTTGAGGATTTGGAGCCCTTCGTTCAAAAATCAAAAGCATTTTCACCACGGAGACACGGAGGCACGGAGAAAAGCAAAAACCCTTAAAACAATAATTGCTTTTGACTTTGACCTTCTCCGTGTCTCCGTGGTCGTTGTTTTTATTTTTTAAAGAACAAAGCGCTCCAGCAACCTGATAAGCCCACCCGACCCTGTAACGGTAGTGTTACTTCGACTTAATGTTGTCTTCTAGGTTTATGGGCTTTTGAGGATTTGGAGCCCTTCGTTCAAAAATCAAAAGCATTTTCACCACGGAGACACGGAGGCACGGAGAAAAGCAAAAACCCTTAAAACAATAATTGCTTTTGACTTTGACCTTCTCCGTATCTCCGTGTCTCCGTGGTCGTTGTTTTTATTTTTTAAAGAACAAAGCGCTCCAGCAACCTTGATAAGCCCACCCGACCCTGTAACGGTAGTGTTACTTCGACTTAATGTTGCCTTCTAGGTTTATGGGCTTTTGAGGATTTGGAGCCCTTCGTTCAAAAATCAAAAGCATTTTCACCACGGAGGCACGGAAGCACGGAGAAAAGCAAAAACCCTTAAAACAATAATTGCTTTTGACTTTGACCTTCTCCGTATCTCCGTGTCTCCGTGGTCGTTGTTTTTATTTTTTAAAGAACAAAGCGCTCCAGCATCCTTGATAAGCCCACCCGACCCTGTAACGGTAGTGTTACTTCGACTTAATGTTGTCTTCTAGGTTTATGGGCTTTTGAGGATTTGGAGCCCTTCGTTCAAAAATCAAAAGCATTTTCACCACGGAGACACGGAGGCACGGAGAAAAGCAAAAACCCTTAAAACAATAATTGCTTTTGACTTTGACCTTCTCCGTATCTCCGTGTCTCCGTGGTCGTTGTTTTTATTTTTTAAAGAACAAAGCGCTCCAGCAACCTTGATAAGCCCACCCGACCCTGTAACGGTAGTGTTACTTCGACTTAATGTTGCCTTCTAGGTTTATGGGCTTTTGAGGATTTGGAGCCCTTCGTTCAAAAATCAAAAGCATTTTCACCACGGAGGCACGGAAGCACGGAGAAAAGCAAAAACCCTTAAAACAATAATTGCTTTTGACTTTGACCTTCTCCGTATCTCCGTGTCTCCGTGGTCGTTGTTTTTATTTTTTAAAGAACAAAGCGCTCCAGCATCCTTGATAAGCCCACCCGACCCTGTAACGGTAGTGTTACTTCGACTTAATGTTGTCTTCTAGGTTTATGGGCTTTTGAGGATTTGGAGCCCTTCGTTCAAAAATCAAAAGCATTTTCACCACGGAGACACGGAGGCACGGAGAAAAGCAAAAACCCTTAAAACAATAATTGCTTTTGACTTTGACCTTCTCCGTATCTCCGTGTCTCCGTGGTCGTTGTTTTTATTTTTTAAAGAACAAAGCGCTCCAGCAACCTTGATAAGCCCACCCGACCCTGTAACGGTAGTGTTACTTCGACTTAATGTTGCCTTCTAGGTTTATGGGCTTTTGAGGATTTGGAGCCCTTCGTTCAAAAATCAAAAGCATTTTCACCACGGAGACACGGAGGCACGGAGAAAAGCAAAAACCCTTAAAACAATAATTGCTTTTGACTTTGACCTTCTCCGTATCTCCGTGTCTCCGTGGTCGTTGTTTTTATTTTTTAAAGAACAAAGCGCTCCAGCAACCTTGATAAGCCCACCCGACCCTGTAACGGTAGTGTTACTTCGACTTAATGTTGTCTTCTAGGTTTATGGGCTTTTGAGGATTTGGAGCCCTTCGTTCAAAAATCAAAAGCATTTTCACCACGGAGGCACGGAGGCACGGAGAAAAGCAAAAACCCTTAAAACAATAATTGCTTTTGACTTTGACCTTCTCCGTATCTCCGTGTCTCCGTGGTCGTTGTTTTTATTTTTTAAAGAACAAAGCGCTCCAGCAACCTTGATAAGCCCACCCGACCCTGTAACGGTAGTGTTACTTCGACTTAATGTTGCCTTCTAGGTTTATGGGCTTTTGAGGATTTGGAGCCCTTCGTTTAAAAATCAATCTCTTACAACGCCAGTGATTTAATCATCAGCATTTTCTCCACCTGCATCTCTTCAAAAGTCGCCGGAATACCGCCAACCCCATGGCCCGATGAACCCAAACCAGCAAACGGCATCCAATCAACCCGAAACGCCGTATGATCATTGACCATCACCGCCGACGCCCGCAACTGACGATAAGCGTGCATCGCAATATCCAAGTCCTGACAAAATACCGAGGCTTGAAAAGCCACTTCAAGACTATTAGCCTGAGCAATCGCCTCATCAATATCATCATAACCATAAACGCAAACTACCGGACCGAAGACCTCCTTGGTGCTGACTTTGGCATCAGCTGGCGGATTGAGTAAAACCGTGGGCTGATATAACGAGTCACTGAGGCGTTTACCGCCAGACATCAGTTCAGCACCACCTGCAACCGCCTCATTCACCCAACTTTCAATCCGCTCAAGCTCTTTGGCACGGATAATTGGACCCACCTCAGTTTTGGCATCAGCCGGGTCGCCGACCACCATTTTAGCTGCCAACGCCGCCAGCCCCACGGCCACGTCATTGACAATTTTATTATCAACAAAAATCCGCTGCACCGACACGCACACTTGCCCGGCATGATAAAACCCACCTTTGGCCAATAACGGCAAGGCTTTGGCTAAATCAGCATCTGCGGCAACAATCGCTGGTGCCACGCCGCCATGTTCAAGGGCACAACGAGCACCCGGAGCCAATTTGTTACGCAACATCCAACCGACCCCAGCTGAGCCGATGAAACTGAAAAAGCTCACCCGGCTGTCAGTCACCAAATTCTCAGCCACCGCCGAACCATCAGTGACCACTGGCTGACACCACTGCTCAGGCAAACCCGCCTCGCGTAAAATATCCACCAACATAAAACAACTCATCGGGGTGTCTTTTGACGGTTTAACAATCACCGGACAACCACTGGCAATAGCAGGGCCAATTTGGTGCACGATAAGATTCAACGGATGATTAAATGCACTAACCGCCACCACCACACCAATCGGCTCGTGTGAAGTAAACGCCAAACGATTCACCGATGAAGCATTAACTCCCATGGGGATTTCCCGGCCCGCCCCCGATTTAATACATTCAATACAGTTTTCAATACCGTCGATAGCCCGAGCCACTTCGATGTTGCTGTCGAGCAACGGTTTGCCGCCTTCATTAAGTGCGACTTGAGCCAACACCTCGGCCCGCTCACGCATCAATTGCGCGGTTTTACTCAAAATAGCAATGCGTTTTTCGCCAGATAACCATTGGGATTTATCATTAAATAACGCATAAGCATTGCTTAACGCCTGATCGGCACCCGCCTGATTAACCTTATCCAAAGTGCCCAACAAACGCCCGTCATATGGCGAATGCACCTCAAGGGGAGCACCACTTTTGTCAGCCCCGGGGACTTTTATTTCGTAATGTCTGATGGTGTTTTGCATCATGTTTTCCGTTTATTATTAATTAAATAGGACAAACCAGTTCACCCAGTTTTTCGGTCAATTTCATGTTTTCAGAATAATCCACCGCCACATCGATGATCACCACAGTATTATCCTGTTTTGCTTGTTCGATAGTTGGCAGCAATTGTTCAGCCGATTCAACCCGATAACCTTTAGCACCAAAGCTTTCGGCATATTTGACAAAATCCGGGTTAGTAAAACTAATATTACTTTCACGCTTGAAGCGGCGCAGCTGATGCCATTTAATCAAACCGTATTCGCTATCATTCCAAATCATAATGATAATGGCCACATTGTGGCGCAACGCCGTTTCAATTTCCTGAGAGTTCATCATAAATCCGGCATCACCATTAATGGTCATCACGGTTTTTGCTGGATACAACATCTTTGCCGCGATAGCCCCCGGCACACCAATGCCCATCGAAGCAAAACCATTAGAAATGATACAAGTATTAGGGAGTTCCGCCTGATACATCCGGGCGATCCACATTTTGTGCGCCCCAACATCAGAGATCAGAATATCGTCGTTATTCAGGGCCTTTCTGACATCGGTTAAAATGCGTTGTGGTTTTACCGGGAAACTATTGTCGTCTTCAAACGCATTCAATTCATCAACAATCGCTTGGCGTAACGTACTTGAGGGCAAATCGACTTTAGGTGTCGCCAATGCGGCAATATCGTCCAGCGAATTTTGAATATTACCAATCACGCCACACTCAAGCATATAGTGCTCATCAACCTCAGCATTGGACTGGTCGATGTGAATAATTTTTTTATCGAGAGTTTTATGCCACAGGTGCGGATGGTATTCAATCATGTCAAAGCCGACGCAAATGATCACATCAGCCCGGTCAAAACCACAAGCGACATAATCATGGGCCTGTAACCCTACTGTGCCTAACGACAGCTCATGAGAAAACGGCATTGCGCCTTTAGCCATAAACGTGGTGGTCACCGGGATTTTGAGTTTTTCAGCAAAGGCCAGCAAATTAGCACTGGCACCGCCGCGAATAACCCCATTACCGGCCATCACAATCGGATATTTCGCCGCTGAGATCACTTGTGCCGCCTGTTCAACCTTTTGCGGTTCTGGCCTGGGTGCACTGGCCGACTGCACCCTTAATGGCAGCTTATCTGCGGTTAATAAAGTCCCGGCGATATTCTCAGGAAAGCTGATAAACGAGCCGCCGGGTTTTTCGCTCTCAGCCACTTTAAATGCTTTGCGTACGATTTCTGGGATGATTTCAGCACTGAGAATTTCACTGGCATATTTCGATATCGGCTCATACAAACTCACCAAATCCAACACCTGATGACTTTCTTTATGCATACGAGTGGTTGCCCCCTGCCCGGCAATCGCCACAATGGGGGCATAATCCATATTAGCATCGGCAAACCCGGTCACCAAGTTAGTCGCACCGGGTCCTAATGTCGCCAAACACACCCCGGCTTTCCCCGTCAGACGACCATAAACATCCGCCATAAACGCGGCCCCCTGCTCATGACGCACAGTGACAAACTTAATCGGTGAACTGAGCAAGGCATCCATGACGTCGAGGTTTTCCTCTCCCGGAATGCCAAAAATATATTCCACGCCTTCGTTTTCTAGGCATTTTACAAACAACTCTGCGGCTCTTGACATCTTTGTATCCTCAATGGTGATCTGATTAGCTACTATAGTTGCTGTAAATAATAGGACAAAATAAGCAATTGTCACCGATATCATTTACTAATGTGGCCATAGACAAGACTTATGGACTGGTATAACCAAACAACTCTAGTTATTATCATGTATATCAAGCGATAAACCCTTAAGAAGAATAGCAATGTCAACTGACATCCCAAAAACAATTACTCGCGCAACCCTCGACGACCTCGATCACGTCGCGCAACTATTCGAACAATATCGATTATTTTACCAAAAAACACCTGATCCCATTGCTGCTCGGGATTTTATAAAAGCGAGGCTTGAAAACCAAGACTCAGTGATTTTTTTGGCACAGGTTGACGAACAAGCCGCAGGGTTTATCCAGCTATATCCAGCATTTGCTTCCACTGCGATGAAAAAAATGTGGTTATTGAATGATTTATTTGTCAACCCGGGATTCAGGCAACAAAAAATCGGCAGCTTATTGATGGCAGCGGCCAAACAACTGGCCATTGAGACCCAAGCCCATTCACTGAAATTAATCACCGCCGTTGATAACCATCAGGCTCAGGCTTTGTATCAACAACTGGGTTACCGCAAAGTGACTACTTTTGACCAATATACCTTGGTGATAAACGAAAGCATCAGGGATTAACAAAATGTTATTGTCGCGTGACAAATGCGGTCTATACTCTGTTCTATACTCTGGGTGAGGATATGACGATAAAATCAACAACATCACTTTCAGTGGCGCAGTCAGTCACCCAATCAATTGCGCACCTCTGGCGTAAATCCCTCTCCCGGCAACTCATGCTCAGCGTAGCGCTGGTTTATACCTTGTTGATGTCTGCTTTTATATTTTTTCAACAAGATCAGCAAAAAACCTTTTTACATCAGCAAAGCCACACCCTAGCCACAGGGCTGGCTCAGACACTGGCCAGCCACAGCCCGTCATGGATCGCCAGCAATAATTTTACCCCAATGCAATTGGTGACAGACAACACCCCTACACTCCACTACGCCACTATCGTCGACTTAAACAACAGCTTGCTCAGTAACAACTCAGCGCAGCAAAACTCAAATCAAAGTACCCGTTACGCTTCGATACCATTCAACAAAACGTTATTGGGCAATTCCATCAACATACAGGTATTACTCGACAATGATCAGCGAATTGATGTCATCGCACCGATTTTCACCCAGAGTCGTCAAATCGGCTGGGCCAGGGTTGGTATTGACCGTACGCCAACCATGGATGAACTGGCCACATTAACGCAATACGGCTTACTCAGTATTTTTCTCAGCATTTTTCTCGGCAGTTTATGTGTATGCCTGATTGCCGACAGACTAACCCGCGCCATCCGTCAAATGACAGCCGCTGTTCATGCTGTCGCGTTAGGCCAACGTGGGGTGCAATTCAAGCTACAGAGAATGGACGAACTGGGGGCGTTGAGTCACGATTTTGACGATATCATGAAAGCCCTTGAAGAAAACGAACTGGCGCTGAAAGATTATCAGGAGCATCTTGAACAGCTAGTTGCCGACCGCACCCATGAACTCAGTGAAGCCAACGAAGAGCTGGTTAACTTTAATCTGCGGATACAGACCAAAAAAGACAAACTAGAAAAAGCTTACGAACAATTACAACAACTCCAAGACCAACTGATTGAATCAGAAAAATTCTCTGCGCTCGGCGCGTTGGTTGCCGGCGTATCCCATGAAATCAACACTCCACTGGGGGTCAGTTATACAGGTGTTTCTTGTTTACACGATATTCTGATCGACTTAAAAGAAAACCTGCAAACCAACAATTTATCGCGGGCATCACTCACCGATTTTCTTGAGCGCTCTGATGCCACCATTGTTTTGGTGATTAAAAATATGCAGCGGGCCACCCATTTGCTCAACAGCTTCAAACAAATAGCCGTCGCTCAAACCACCCATAATCTGGTCGATTTTTCGCTCAACGACTACGTTAACAACACCCTGTTTGACTTGAGCAATAAAATCAAAGCCAAAGAAATTGAAGTGACTTGTGACATCAAAGATAAAATTCTGATCACCGGTGATCCAGGATTGTTTTCGCAACTACTAAACAACTTAGTGATAAACTCAATTATTCATGCTTTTGATGACACCACCAACAACCTGATTGAAATTGCAGCCCACCAAACCGAACAGGGACATCTGTTCATCACTTACCGAGATAATGGCTCAGGCATGGACTCACAACAACTGAAAAAACTCTACGACCCATTTTACACCACCAAAATGAGCACTGGCGGCGGTGGCCTCGGAATGCATGTGGTTTACAACATTATTACTCAACGGTTAAAGGGAAAAATCAAATGTGAAAGTGAGCCAGACAAAGGGGTGTTTTATCAAATCGATATTCCTTTGCCAGTGGCCCAGCCGAACGAAACCACCGCAGTGGCGGCTTCAGTGGAGTAATTGTATTCGCCGTAGTCATAATTGATAATGCCCTTTGACGGTCTACTTCTGAGCCCTAAATATTGACCTTAGCGCCCATAATTATTCCATTCCACTCTTCATCTGCATAAGTAAAAAACTCTAAATAATGAAGTCTACCATCATCAATTGCCAAAACGTCCCTAACCCAGAAGGTACGTCTGGCACAATTATTTCACCATCAAAATTAATATACGCCCCTACACCTGTTATTTCTCGTGAAGAAACCTGCATCGTAGTTAAAATATTTGCCCACTGTTTATTTTCCGGATCATATGTTTTTAAAATTAATGAAATCAGGGGAACCTCAAAATCATTCAAACAAGTATTCATTGTTATAACCCTTTTCTACTAGCTGAAGATGCTTCAGCCCCCCAAAGTGCTAACAAACGGAATAGTGGCAGACCCGAGTATAATTCCGTTATCGACTCCCTCGTTGTATGCATTTATACCTTCTTGGCCAGCAAGGTCATTCAATGTGTTAGGAAAAGTCTCATTAAACAAGAGGTTGTGAAATAAGTCCGATTTAGGCACATTGTTGTAGTACCTGTTAAGTGGTAGGAGCGGCAGCTGCGAAGCGCCGATGTGTCGGACCACCTCTGTCGCGATTTGTGTCGAAGACACAGCATGATCACCCTCAAAATACGTATCCGATTTAGACTTATTTCACAACCTCACAACTGACTTGACCTCTTTCTTCTTCATTATTTTGGTGGGTTGTGACAACAAAGACCCAATTTAACGTGGGATATTGGGTGGGGATCAGTTCGTTATATTAAGAGACGTTACAGTCCATTCATGTGGATCAACTGTTGTTCGTTTAAATGTTCGTGATCAGTAAAACCTCGACGAAAGCGGTTAGTGATTGATAAATCAGTGAATTGGCTGTTGCTGGCACTGGCGGATGAAGTTCTGCCGAAAGGGTCGAAGTAGCGGCGGCTGGTAATTTGAGCGTCGTGATTGACTAATGTTGTTGCGCTACCGAGTCGATCACGCAAGGTGTAAAGCAGTTTATGTTTTAGTTCAGGCATCCAGCTGAGGACGGCGATATCGTCGATATACGCTCGCCAGCTGCCGTCATTGTCCATTTCGAACAGTTTATCGATGTAATAGGTGGTACTTGTTTGGCCACTAATCGTTCGTGTTTGTTCTTTCTGTTTTGGATCAATGGGTTAAATTTATCTTTTGCCATTTCAATAGTATTCATATTATTTAAAATCACTGGTATCATATCAAAAAACATTTATTATGGGACATGTTTGTAAGATTAAAAGAAAAAAATATAAGGACTAATATTTGCTGGATTTTTCGTTATACCTTCACCCAACAGTTTTCTAATCATCTAAACCATCAGCCATTTGTTGATCAAATTGACGAACACTTTCATCAAAATGTTTTTTGCTTTTAGCTTTAGCAGATTCAAATAAGTCCATTTTTAGGTTGGTAATTTTATTGATATCTATTGAAAGCACTTCACTGAATTTTTCCATGAAATCGGAGGCATTATTAGTCGAAGTAAAAAGTTCATCTACTAAGCTTTGTTCACTAAATATTTCTTCCAAATAAAACTGCAAATTAACACTACTGGAACTGTCCAATATGGAAGGCACAACCCCTTGATTTATAATAAAGATTATAATATTGATGTCGTCTTCACGTAAATCTCTTATTATTCTAAATCCTACCTTGTCAGCAGCAAGCACTACTTGTTCATACATATTATTTGCTTCTGACTCAACAATTGTAAATATTTTTTTGTGAATCAGAGAACCTAATTTAATTTTTACTATTTCAATAATATTCATATATATTCTCAATTACTTCAATTTAACAGGCACTACGTTTAAATATGATCGCCTCATTATTTCCCGTTTTTCTATGTAATAATAAACACTTCTGCTGGGTCGCTGGTCATCTAAACCTATATCATAAATCGTAAACCCTTCGTCCATTTTTTGATTAATCCACATCTGATTAAATGCTTTACCAACAGCTGGGGATAAATTACCTGCTGGCCAAGCTGACACGATTGTTTCTATATGAAAACCGCTGGCTCTCATGGCTGCTGCCATTGTTTCTACTCGTGCTTGGGTTTCGCCGATTACAATCCCTCTAGGTGTTGATTTGGACTTTGTTTCTGGACCGCTAGATTCTCGTATCGTTTCTTTATCATCGACACTTGATGAGGTAACAATTTCAGCCGTATTGGAGCCTGAACCATAAGCCTCATTGACCCCTGGTGGATTACCATTATCACTTAAATCACCACTGTTATTTTGGCTGTTGCCGGGACCAATAACAGGTGGAATAAGCTTATTTCTTATTAAATTGCCAAGACCACTACATTGCTGGATCCTGCCGCAGTTCGCTAAATGGGTTCGGTCCACGCTATCCTTACTCGGCAGTACAAAACTCACCGCCGCTGGAGACTGAATCTCAGCAGCCGCCTTAGGCTCCTGCGCTTTCTTGGCCTGTTTGGTGTCATGCCCATTAGCCAGCGTGGTTTTCAATCGGCCCATCAAATTACCAATTAAGCTCGACCCGCCACTACCCACTGAGCTAAAAAACGACTGCATCTGGCAAGTCGGATTCTGGTTACACTTGCTCACATACCCTGTCGGATCAGTCCCTGCCAACGGGTTGTTCATAATGTACGAATACGGGTTAATGCTCTGGGTGCTACTCGGTGCTTGAATGAACGGATCAACACTCAAGAATCGTCCGAGGTTGTAATCAAGCGAGAGTCAAGTTATCACTAATTTGGTTTAGTGCAAAGGCAACTGTGGTGATTTAACCGTCCATGGCGTACGCCCTTCGTGCATCCTTGCACTCATCTCAGGGGAACAAAAAACTGCGAACCCTCGTTTCTAGTTCCCCTTCGCCCATTCATGTGGATCAACTGTTGTTCGTTTAAATGTTCGTGATCAGTAAAACCTCGACGAAAGCGGTTAGTGATTGATAAATCAGTGAATTGGCTGTTGCTGGCACTGGCGGATGAAGTTCTGCCGAAAGGGTCGAAGTAGCGGCGGCTGGTAATTTGAGCGTCGTGATTGACTAATGTTGTCGCACTGCCGAGTCGGTCACGCAGAGTGTAGAGTAGCTTGTGTTTTTGCTCAGGCGTCCAGCTCAAGACCGCGATATCGTCGATATAGGCTCGCCAGCTGCCATCATTGTCCATTTCAAACAGCTTATCGACATAATAGGTGGTACTCGTTTTGCCACTAATCGTTCGTGTTTGTTTGGCTCTAGCATTGTCGCTGCCATAGGTGAATTGGGTGGTGGCGTTGCGACCTGTGATAGTTAGCGGTTTATTTAAAGCGTTGTAAGTTAAGGTTAATCCATCGCCGTTGATTAGATTTCCTCGGCCATCGTAATTGAAATTGACGATTTGACCACTGGCCTTTTCTAGTATGCATAGGGCGTTAGTGCCTGTGCAATATTGATAAGCACTGTCTTTATTTGCGCTGTAATCGGTTTTCTTTAGCAGGTTACCCACGGCATCATGAGCATAGTTAACTGACAGGCTAAATGCTGGTGAAGTGTTGCTGGCGGTGTAAGTTATCAGGCGGTTGAGATTATCATAATTATACGTTTTGGCTAAACCTGTCAGTGCGTTGACTTCTGTTTTGATATTTAGGTATTCATCATAATTCGAGTAAGTATGACCATGCAGCTGGGTTAATCCTTTCGTGACAGCAGTGGCGCTCATGGTGCCAGCGCTCTCGTTAAAACGGCTGCTCTGTGACATCAGGTTATTGGCCAGTGTCGCGCCTGTTATATGGCCTTGCGCGTCGATGGCTGTCACTTCGCGATAGATATACTTTGAATTGGCGTTGCTGGTTTTGCTCAGATAACCTTGGGCGTTATAGCTGTATTTCAGCGTTAAAGCATTGGGATATTCTAAGGCTTTGGGACGACCAAGAACACTATCGTATTGATGTTTAATGGTGCGAGTGACACCATCGACGGTGACAGATAACTGGCTCAGTTGCAGCGCGTTATTGTAGGCATAGGTTCGGGTAATACCTTGGTCTGTTTCGCTGGTCAGCAAGCCTTGTTTGAGCGTATCCCATGTATAAGTGGCGGTGTCTTTTTGGGTGATCCGGCCTAATCCGTCACGGGTGAAGGTCTGAGTCACACCGCTGGCGGTTTGGCTTTCGAGTTCGCCAAAGGTGTTATAAGCAAAAGTCGTGATGCCTTGATTTGGGTCGTCGACCTGAGTTTTGTGACCGAAACCATTGTATGTCGCCGTGATGGTATTACTGTTGGCATCTTTAATTGTCAGCGGGCGACCTGCGTCATCGTAGGTGAAAGTGTTGCTGCCTGCTTTTGCATCGCTGGTGCTGAGCAACCAGCCGAGGCTAGCATAAGTGCGGGACATTTTTCGGCTATCGCTGCCGACACTAATTTCAGTTTTCAGACCTTTATAGCTATAAATCGACTGTAAACCGTGAGGCAGTTTGCGCCAGCCGGGGCGGTCGAGGGCGTCGAAATTGCCGAATTCGGTGTAGTGTGGTGTGACGGTGTACGGCAATGATTCTTTGCTGAGATGACCTAGACCATCGTAGATTTTGTCGACGAATTCATAAGTGCCGTCAAAGCCTTGAATGGCGCTGCGTACCGTACGACCGAGACTGTCGGTGTAGATAGCTTGAGTCGGTGAACCCGCCTGAGTTGTGCGGGTCATCCAATTGGAATCGGCCACTAAATAACGAATGTATTGGGTTGGAAAGCCTGTTGTTGTGACTGACAGCGGACGACCAATTTCATCAAGTGAGGTGGTTGTGACGATGCTATTAGGGTCGGTTTGCTTGGTGATTACACCAAAACCCATATCGTAAACAAAACTGGTGGCATGACTTTGCGCATTGGTGATTTTATTTGGCAAATATTCATCACCCGTGTAACTGAATAAGGTCTGGCGAGCTGTTAAATCTTCGCAGGCGCTGTTTTGTCCGGTTTCGGTGATTGAGCTGGTTAAACCGTAGGTGTTTAAGGTCGTTTCACTGATGTGTGAACATGCGCTGCCACTGGCCGTCAGCGTGGTTTTAGTTGGTTTAAAATGCGTGTCATCCCAGCTGTCGACGGTGAGTAATTGCCATTGCTCGCCGGTGGTGGTTTTGATCGAATTGTATTGGCTGGTTAAATCGCTGGGGGCGAAGTCAATTTCTTTGATGGTGGTTGAAAGGGTATCGATAGTGGTGGTGGTTTTACCGATATTGCCCCAGCTGTCGATATTGCTGAAATTCATGGTTTGGGTGGATAACGCAACGCCAGCTAAATCAAATTGTTTTTGAATCGACTGACTGGTGTACCAGTGGTGAACGTTGGTGATGGTGTGCTGAGGATTATCCAGCCAGCTATTGCTTAGGCTGGCGATAGTGATGTCACCGATTTGGCTTGTTTGGGTGATTAGCTGGCTGACTCGGGGAAACTTCTGCTCGAAAGTGCTGGTGGTGATGATATTCCGGGCGACGTCTTTTTCAGTCAAGGTACGAAAGCCGGTAAAGCCTCGACCTTGTACGTGATACATCGCACCTGCATAGGTATATTGGGTGTCGTTGAGACCACCAATGCCATTGCTTTTAGTCGGTCTTTCCAGCCGAGCACATCAGTTAATCCGTCGCCATTGATATTGATGAAATAGCTGAAAAATGAGAATTGACCATTGCCGTCATATACCGGGCTGGCGGGCGCTGGGCTATCAACAAATGATAGCGTTTCAGGTGTGCTGTGATTGTGTTTAATCGTCCGAGGTTGACCCATCGGCATGGCGGCAAGCAAGGGACCGTTCATTTGGGTGATGACTAAATCTGCCAAGCCATTACCATCGAAATCTCCGGCGAACGTGGCGTTTTCTTTGAGCACTCTTTTAGTGTTAACAACTTCGCTATCGAAAGAATGAAGCACCTCACCTGTGGCGGCATAAGGCGCTGAACCATCCATTGAATGCACGAAGATTTCAAGTTGTGCCGTGTCACTCGGGTTATGTCGGTAAACCACTGCATCAGGCCAGCCGTCGCCGTTGATGTCTTGCAGGGTAATAATACTATCGCCCCTATCTTCACCGCTCGCTTTGGCAGCAATGGCGATATTGGTTTGAACATAACCTAATGCATCGCCGGAATAATCAATGTTCAGATAACCGTTTTGGTAGTTAAATGGGTCAATTTTACCATCTAAATTAATGTCTGCTTGCTGACAATCGTAATTTAGCGTGGTTGCAATTCGGCGGCAATAATCGTTGACTGCCAAGGTATTTGTGCCTGTTTTATCTTGCGCTGCATTGACCATATAACCGGGGAAGTCTGCCGTGCCGTTGCCGTCGATATCGCCGTACGGCATGATTTTTTCGATAGTTTTGACGTTTTTGTAAATTTCAACCCCGCCAAATTTTAGTGGTGTAGCTGGCGCAAAATTCAGACTGTCTGACCAATCAAAAGAGCTGACAGGTGTGCAGTTCGTGGCACCACAACGTTGCACACTACTCAGCAAACTTCGCTGGCTGGCACCGCTTTGTTGGTAGGCGAGTTTATAACTGCTGATAGTGCGTTCAGCGATGACGGTTGTGATAGTGCTGAGGCGTTTCCGGCTGACGATTTTACGACCCGCAATGTAGCTTTCTCGGCTATCGGCTCTATCTTCATAAACGAATTGAACTGCGCGATCACCTTGAATACCATCGCTGCCGGTGTAGTGAATGGCAGATAATAAATGCTCGCCTGCATTGGTTTCGTCGTAGACATAATCAATAGTGTTTTTACCGCCAGACCAAGGCTCTTGAGTGATTTTCCAGCCCAATGCATCGGCACTTTCATAAGTGGCGGTTGAACCATCAGGTCGTGCGACGCTGAAACCATCAGGGGTTGGCGTGACGACAACGAAACTGTCCATTTCGGTGCGGTAAACCCCGTCGACCAGAATCAGGCGTTGACCATTGAGGCAAAACCGATCTTTATTAGTGAAGGTCACCGATTGACTAAACCCATCTTGCGCATAGGTCGGGGCGCAACGTGAGACGGCACCACCCATATTTAATGACCAGCCCATGCCAACAATGCCGTTACCATTTTGTGAGTTGTAACCCAGAGAAACTGACGGTTGAACACCGTTACGACCGGGCGGTAAAGCAATAGGAATATGATAACTGGCTTGACCGCCAGCAACGCCCGCACTGCCACTTACTGATGAAGCTAACAAATTCACAGCGTCTAAAGTGGGTTCAACAACCGCTGTATTAGCGACTTCAATCGGTCCGAGTTGTTGCCAACCGGGCACTGCGGCTTTAATTACCGCCGTTGCCGCACTGGTGACACTTTCCATTGTGCCGCCGCCATCGCGATAAGAGACTTTAACGGTGAGCGTAGAACCTGCATCATTATTGAGTAAATAACTTGTGCCGATAGCGCCAGCAATACCAGCACCGTTTCGGTACCACTGATAACTAACAGAACCTAATCCTTCAACATCCGCCAGCGTGTGACTGACGGTTAGCGTTTGCCCGACGGACGTCGAGCCTAAAATAACCACGCTGCCTATAACGTAACCAACGACAACCATAATCGGTATCGACCCGATTAACAACGGTAGATGAACCATCATAAACCCGCTGATATTGACTATCAGCAGGTGTTGAAGTGGAATTATGTGCAGTTTCATATAATTGATAACTGGTTGCACCGGAGACGCTCGGCAGGCTGACGGTATAACTGGTGTAAACCGCTTTGTAGTTACCGCCCAGTGTGCCGGGGTAATAGACCGGTGTGGCTGGCACAGCGGTCAGCGAGTAAATTGTGCTGGTTTCGCCAGTCTTGACGTTATAACTCTGATGACCACAGGCAGATGTACAAGGGTCTTTATCAACTTCTATCTCATGCTCGTCAATCCCGCCTTTGGCATTGCGCAATCGAATAAGATTTTTATCTGCGATAACAGAATACGATTCAGCATCCCAATCTTTACCGCCGATTTTGGCTTTGATCTTCCGGCGTTTGCCATCAGCAAAAACCACATAGTGATGTTTGTTCTTTTTGCGAGCGAGAGCGAAGGTATCTTGTTGACCGTCATGGTTAAAATCGCCATGAATGAATTGATAGTGGGATTTGTTTAAGCCTTGCAGATTGTCGGCAAATGATAAAAGCGGCAGGCACAGTAACAGTGCGAGCTGAAAACGATGGCGTAACATGATTGGCGTTCCTGATTTTTATTTTTAAACGCCGCACATCATACATTAATTTAGGGATAATAAAAGTGATAACAGATACCAGCGCCTCAACAGGTGACCAAAACCTTACGAATCGCCCTCGGTCAAACCAATTGACGGCGACTCTTTGGCTTTACCTTGCATGATAGAGATTTCTACCCGGCGATTACGGCGACGGTTGGTATTGGTTTCATTAGGTACCAAAGGTTTGGTATCTGCTCTGCCCACTACCACGATGCGGTCTTTGTCAAAGCCTGAAACATCCACCATTACGGTCGCGACTTCTACCGCCCTTTTGGCCGACAAATCCCAGTTATTACTGTATAACTCAGAACTAATTTGAATATCATCGGTATGACCTGAAACAGTGATCTCCCCGGGCACATCGGTCAACAGCTCGGCGACCTGACGAATAATTGGCCGAAAGCGCGGTTGTAGATTGGCAGAGCCAGACGGGAACGAACCATTTTCACGGATCCGAATGATAATTTGCTGACCCAAAGATTCCAGCTCTATCGCACCATCAAGAATTTGTTGCTCTAGCTGCTCGGCAATCTTTTTCAGCAACTCATTGGTTTTTTCCTGAGATTCGGACTGCGCCGACTCTTGGGCTTGTTTATTGGCGGTGC
>CBDIDQ010000009.1:0-108070 GCA_965277695.1 Alteromonadaceae bacterium | reverse complement strand
AAGCAGGTGAAGCATGGATGTACACCCAAAGTAATGACCAAGTTGAACTAACCGCGCCGGGCGTCGGTGTTGAATCTACTCTGCCCAATAATCGATATGGTAAAATGGACGGCACTTCAGCCGCCACGCCTTATGTGTCTGGTGTGGCTGCTTTAGTCTGGAGTCATCATGCCGAATGTAACAATCAACAAATCCGCGATATTTTACAAAAAACAACGCTAGATAAAGGTGTTGCAGGGCGAGATGATCTTTATGGTTATGGTTTGATTCAGGCAAAAGCGGCTTTAGACCTTATTGATTTGGCTGGCTGTGATGGCATCCTCGCGCCACCAGTCCCCCAGTACAATATCTTTAAAGTCAATGACTTCTATCCATTTCCCGGTGTAAACGCGATTAATGATGACGGTGTTATTGTTGGAACCGCTCGAAACGGCAATTGGAATTATGCGACCAAATGGTCACAATATGACGCTGTAGCTACACTGCTACCAGACAACTATATCAGACCCTCACAAGGATTCAGCGGTCTTGCTACGGCTTATGATATTAACAATAATGGCAGTATTGTTGGCCGCGTGAGTAAAGTTGATGGTCATGCCACTGTAGCCTATTGGCCAGACAACAATACACTACTGAACGAATTAACCGAGGCACAATATACTCAAGCAATTAATGAATCCGAGCAAATCGGCGTTTGGATGTTTAATAATACCCCCGCTGTTTGGTCAAACGGGACTTATAATGTGTTCTCGCATTTACCGGGTGCAGTCAACAGCGTGATTAATGACATCAATAATCAAGGAACTACTGTTGGTACTAATACCATTAATGGTTTTAGCCATAGTTTTATTAATAAAAACGGAATAATCAGCGAAATCGTCAATACCGTTCAAGTTGAGGCAATCAACGATGCCGGATTTGCCGTAGGCCGGGACGCAAATAGCAAACGCTGTTCCATATACAATAGCAACTCCAATTCATATACGTATGTGAGTGTCCCGCAATATCCGGGCATTGATGGCGATGGCACCTGCCGCCCACAGGCAATCAATGAAAACGGCGATATTGTTGGTTATATCCAATTCAGTGGACATGACCGTGGGTTTATTTATGTTGATGGTATTTTTTCGTATATAGACCATATTCTGCCACAAAACGCCGGTTGGCAAAAAATAACAGCGATTCTCGCTCAACTAAAACGGAACGTAATTTGGTACCTCATTCACCTGTTGACAATCGGTTTCGGACACAAGGAAATCCAAATCAGACACGCGTTATTTTTGTTTCAGGTAGGCACGATCCTACATAATTAAACGCATAGGGGGGTAAACATCTCACCTAGATTCGGTTAACTATCGTCTAACGTAAATTCCTTATGTTTCGGATCCAAGCACCAAGCAAACAGCCAGTACCAATCTGGAATAATAAACATATTCGTGATTTGCCGGATATGCTCCCATAAATTTCGCTTCGAGCCATACATCTTTCGACACAGCTGGTAGGCTTCGTCGCACAACTCCAGTATCTGGTGTAAGAAAAATGCCAACAGCGTTGATAGGTACATGTTCTGAGACAGATATTTTTTGCCATGTCCGAAATTATGTTCTATTTTGTAGCCCTGATTCTTTAAGGTATTAAAGCATTCATTTTCGATTTTCCAGCGACACCGCCCAGCTCGGATCAGTCGCCAGACGTTTGATCGGGTCACTTCAAGATCGGTTACCCAACTATTTCGGTAGACTCTACCCGTTTCAATATTAACATCTTCGTATTCAAGAAAATTGACTTCTGGTGCCGTTGACTGCCCTGACAAGGGCACCCCGTTACGCCAGCGATAGCGATGCAAATGTCCCTTGTCAGTATGTTCAATCCAAGGCCAGTCATCGGTGTAGTCCGCTAGCCACGTCATTAAATACGTATGGTCGCCGGGCTTGCAGGTGAAAATGTAGTGCATGTTCAACGACAGCGTGTGCTTGATGATCGTGCTGTCACTAAATAAACCATCGCCGCCTATCAGCAAGGGTAAACGCGGGTGATCTTCTCTGAGTTTGGTGAGAAAGCGTTGTGTTGCCTTGTGTTCACAGTCTTGCTTCTTGTCCCCATCGGTATTCAGGATCGGCTCCGGCATCAGCGGAATAACTTGACGAGATTCGGGATGCATCACCGCGCCTTGCAAAACTTGATGCTGATAAGTCGTTACGTCGCCATGTACCTTAGTTAAACAACATTCACACTGAATTTTTTTTGAACTGTGGTATTGGCTGCCGTCAATCGCGACATAGAAAAGACCGCTCAGACTCAGTGGTAAGCGGAATTTGTCCAACTGCTTATCCTGCCGCAGTTGCTCGAATAATGTGTTGAATGTCGAACGATACTGCTCGCTATCAATTTCATCAAGGATATCCCTTGTCTGGGTTTCTTGCGGTAACTCAGTGGCATTGAATAAGTGCGACAGGTTGTTATCATTCAACCCAGCCTCCAGTTGTTGCTGAAATTGGAGCCAAGAGGGCTGCTGAAAAAACATGCAGGCTAAGGCCGCCATCATCACGTCGTGTTGTTTATACGTACAATGAGATTGTCGCCGATTATCAGGAATGAGGCGAAATTCATGACTAATTTTCGCGATGAGGCTGGTCAAATTCAGGTTTTTCTTAATTTTAAAGTCAGGTTGATAATTTTCGATTCTTGGTCTTAATTTCATGATTCCATTACCAATATAATAATTATGCGCATTATATACTGGCACTATCTGTCGTGCAGACATTAATTTGAGATTTTTTCAAAAAAATTCTTGCTCGTTTGCGGGAGAGGTTTATTTTTAGTGCCGCTACAGCCCTTGAATATAGGGCTTCTCAGGGAGACCGAGATCTGCTGAAAAAATAACCCGCGCCATAGACATTAACAATAACCGACAGCTTATCGGTATAGGGTTTTTGGACGATGGCAGCTACGCGGCTTTTACGTTGTTTATTAACTAAACCGCGCCCCTGCACAGCAATAAATGTCATAAGGGTCAGGTATCTTGTCCAATAACCAAGTGTTTGAAACGTTTGTATATTGAACAAGACACTTGACCCCAATTCTCATATTGAACAAGACACTTGACCCCAATTCTCAATTGTTAAAAAGCCCGGTTCACCGGGCTTTTTTGTTGAGAATAAACTTTCTATCCTCTGATATTGTTGTCGCCTAAACTTCGCCCACTTTACCCTGCTTAATACTCAGTAAACAACAGTTTCATTTGGCAAGTATGGCCCAAAGACATGTCGGCAACACCCGATCCGCCAGCCACGTCCATTTTGGTATAACCGAGATTGAAGTCGGCACCAAACCAAGATTTATAATTACCAATATAATCATAAAATTCGGTGTAATAAATGCCAGAACAAGTACCCAGCTGAACTGTGCCGCCTGCACGACCATTACTGTCAGTAACACCCGGATAATCGTCATACTGGTAGTTATTATTTTTATCGACTTTGTAAGTGACTTGAGCTCCTTCTACAGGTGCACCAGTAGTATCTTTAACATGAATCGACCAATACAATTCTTCATAAGCTTGGTCAACCAATGATATCCCAGTTTGACCAAAAGGAATACGCAACACATTGGATTCACCATTGATAGTAAATGATCCCAGGTCAGCTTTTGAGCCCAATACCAATTGGTAGTTATGAGCTGGATTAATACTTGCTCCGGCTTTTGGCGAAACCCGAACATTCACTTCCTGACCCGCAGACAGGCCATTAAGCACCCAGTTGGTGCCGTTACCCAGCGGTGCCCAGCTACCACCGTTAAGGAATTCTAGCTGCCATTCACCATTACCATAAGTATCAACCAAAGCTAACATCGCTGACTGACCGCGTACCGCTGTAAAGCTATAGTAATCGACATCATTGCTGCTATCGATATTACCCGATATACGATTTTGCTTATCTGGCAACGCGGTAGCCAGCGCCTGAACATCATTCAATTCGTAAGCATCCGCAGCGGTATTTTCAACCGCAGCAAAGTTAAAGGCCGAACCATCACCGGCAACTGTTTCAATAAACCAGTAATAATGACCTGGCTCTGTCAATGCCAAAATACCTTCATCTGCATTACCCGCCGTCGCTGATGTACCCACCACGGTTAAGCTGTCATCTTCTTCATGACGAAATAACGTCAGGTTGGCATCGGTTTGTGTCCCTTGGCCTAACAGCATCACCGTCGTTTTACCCCGCTGAGTGATTTCAAAATGATAACAAGCCGAACCACCCGCTACCATGCCATTGAGTGTATATAACAATCCTGTACTCAATGTGGGACATAATGGGGTGATGGCAGAAGCCACAACAGGGGAGTGTAACGAAGGGTTTACCGCTTTTTTCTGGTCTTGTAGAATAACCGACGATTTAACCTCAGTATCCATGGCTACATAACGCGCTTCACCCGCATTTTCAACGACCATAGTCGCTGCTGCGGTTTCAACAGCAACGCTTTGAGAGCCCGCAGAAAATCGGGCGTTGTCAGATCTCAACAGGGGTTTGATCTTTTGCTCAATCGTTTTCGCCGCAATTTTAGTTACACTCAAATCGCCACCTGACGGTAAGCTATTAACCGCCAGCGCTTGGTTTGTGGTCAATGAAGAAAGATTAATTGTCGTTAAGTTATTTTCAGCCACTTTTTCAACAGCCTGAAGCGTGACAGGTGCACAACATGCCAAAGCCAACAGCGATAAGCGTAAAGGGAAATCAGAAGATATCATTAAAATATTCCTTGTATAGTTGAACCAATAAATAAAAAGAGTCGCCGCAGAAGATCTCACAAAAGTCCCATAAAAGAAACCGTTGGCAGCGGTACAAAGGATAGTTAAATTTTCACACACTGTCTATAACTATTTGAAAAATAGATAAAAAATAAAATATTTAAATTTATAAAGGTAAAATAGAATCAAAATCAAACAATACAAAACGAAGTAATCACTTACTCTAAGGGGGACGTTTTGTCACCTATATTCCCTCATCTTTACCTGTTTATGCCATCATCATTCCAGTGATTAAAATAAAAACCACATTTCGTATTCACATTGATAAAACCTTTAAAAGATACTTATTAAATTTCCCTTTTTATTTGCTTTTATTGATAACAGCCTGTTAACCAACCTCATCCGTTAGTTAATAGCAGTTAATAAGAGTAATTTGCAAACGGCCATTAATGTACTTGATGTCGGTTGTGGCGATGGACATGTGCTTCGACTGATGGCCAAGGCTTTTCCTAATCGTCATTTTAATGGTTGATTTGGCAGCCTCTGGTTATTTAGAGAAAAATTTGGATCATCAATTGGATGAAAACACCTGAAATATCATCGTTTATTGCCTAATTGCGATGGGTTTCGCCTCTGGCTCTCGGCAATTGCTCCCTGCATTGCCCTACCAATCTACATCCATATAGTTGACCACATCCTATTGCAAATCGGCCTGTTTTTGGCACTGCCAATTTACCTATTTAACAAGGTACAAACAACCCTTCAATTCTGGGTTAACAATGATGTTAAACCGTTAACACTTTCTAGATAAAAACGTTGCAAATCAAATACTTAGCTGCAATTATACCAGTGCTCAGCTTAGGGTACAGTACTCTATTGAACTACTATTGCAGCTATGGCGGCTGCATATATTACTATCGAACAACAATAAGGATTTATTTATGAAACGTAAAATATTCAATGTATTGAAAATAAGTGCAACAGCATTGCTGGTATCAAATGCATTTATGGCTCAGGCTGCTTACTGGGATGAAGGACTGGGTAGTTATTACGCCCCCAACCGAATAACACCTGGAATGACCACCAATATGACGACCTCAGTTTGTGCACAACGCAATTCTGATGTGACTATCCCTGTTAACCTGTATATTTCACCTACGTCTTATATTAGCGGCGCGAGTACATCGTTGGGTTCAGTGTCGGTTTTTTTGCCATTTGATGGGAAAGGTTCTTTTTGTTCTTCATTAGTCTCTAAGACTGTGACTTTGCCAGCACCTTCTGCTGGCAATTGTTATAGCCCTTTTGGCGGGTATTTTATTTTTCAAACGGGCAATATGTCATAAGGGTCAGGTATCTTGCTCAATAACCAAGTGTTTGAAACGTTTGTATATTGAACAAGACACTTGACCCCAATTCCACTATTCCTGACCCATGACCCCAATTCCTGACCCAATTCTTCAGAGCATGTGACTGACCCCAAAGTTGCAAGTTACCAAGTTGCAAATTTCACTACTAATTTGCTTCGCAATTAACAAAACTAGATCCGCAATATGAAAAACAGCCTATAAAAAGCACATAGGCAGCATACCGAATAACCAAAAATGCCATTGCTAAGCTGGCACACTTCATGCCATATAGCGATGAGTCTTAAGGACGTCGTAATAACATCAATAGTAAATATTTAGGAGTTTTTTAATGCGAAACAAACTGTTAACCACTAGTTTAATGCTCATGTCAGTGGCATTTTCCCCCTTGACTATAGCTACAGCTACACCAACCAGTTCTGAACAACTAACCGAGCAGTTAACCGAGCAAGTTACAGCGCAATCAAGTGTCATAGCAACTAAACAAGCTAAACCTTCGAGCAAATTGCGTTTGTCGGCTAAGACAATCCAAAGCAATTCAGTCAGTGACAGCCAATTAATCAGCGACATTCAATTTAGCGATGTAAACCTAGGGAACTGTGTGCTATCAACAGCCGCTAGCAAGGGTTGGACTCAAGTCAGCGAAGTCAATGATTTACGTTGTGACAACAGCCTCATTACTCATATTGATGGACTTGAGCAATTAACCTCGTTACTGGTTTTATCGCTAAGATATAACCAAATAAGCGATCTTTCGCCATTAAACCGATTAAATGGGCTGCGTTATTTGCACCTTAACGATAACCAAATTAGCGATATTACAGCGCTTAGCAACTTAACCAACCTTTATAACCTTTACTTATCTAACAACCAAATTACAGATATCTCGGTACTGTCTGGCCTTGGCGGATTAAATACCTTACTCATTGATCGCAATCAAATCTCTACCCTTGCTTCACTAAGTTCGTTAAGCCAGCTAAAAGCACTATTCGCCCACACCAATCTGATTTCTGATGCTTCACCACTGGCTAACTTAGCTCACTTAGAAAGATTGCATTTAGGTCAAAACAACGTGACCGACCTATCACCACTAGCACAATTAACCGCATTACAATGGTTATTGTTAGAAGGTAATGAAATTAATGATATTTCCAGCTTAAGTGAGTTAACTCAGTTAGTGATTTTAGATTTAAACATTAATAGCATCGCTGATTTAAACCCACTTGCTGATTTAACTGCACTGCAAACCTTATATCTAGGTTTCAATCAAATCGCTGATATCAGCCCCCTTGCGGCCATGACACAGCTAAGCACATTATTATTGCAAAATAATGCTATCGAATATGTCAATACGCTTAGCAACCTTACCGCCTTGCAAATCATCTATTTGCAATACAACAAATTGCGCGATATCGCCGGTTTACATCACTTCATTAGCATCGATGTTCTTGATTTGACGGGTAGTGATCGTTGGTTAATCTGTAATGAGTTAGACGCATTAGTCGCACAATATGCGCCGGGTATAGTCGTAACGCCAAAAGAGTGTATCTCTACGCCTAGTTTCATTACGGACATCGAATTTGAAAGTGACGGATTGCGTGATTGTATACGCTCATTTGCAAATATTATTGGTTGGACACGTCCGGAAGAAGTCGATAAATTCTCTTGTTATAATAAAAACGTGACTTCATTAGAAGGGATGCAATATTTCGCTAACCTCTATTCATTTAAAGCATACTACAATACCATTAGTGACGTTACACCACTTCAAGGGCTTACTAAATTAACCTCGTTAGATTTACCTCACAATAACATCACTGACATATCACCGTTAGCCAACCTAACGGAACTGGTACATTTGTATGTATTTGACAACCAAATCAGTGACATATCTGGGTTAATTAATATGACACAAATGCGTCAACTCAGCATGGGCGACAATCAAATCTCAGACATTTTAGCCCTAGTCAACATGACCAATATGCGACACTTAAGCATGAGTAACAATCAGATCTCAGATATTTCTGTGCTACACACTCATAACGAAATTCGAAGCCTTGGTATTAGCAATAATCAAATTCGTGATATCTCACCACTGTTTGATATGACATACCTTAGCACTAGATGGTGGCTCTTAGACAATCCATATATTCCTTGTGCGGATATAGAAACGTTAATAGAGCTTCGTTCTCCTAATTTGGTTTGGAACGTATGCGCTGAATAATAGTATATTGCCCTCACTGAGATTTTAACATCTTGGGAAAGGGCACTTCAGGGAAACAGGGGCCAGGTATCTTACATTGGCTCTTTCTTACGCCCTGATTTCAATCACAACACTCACACTTAAAATCATAAATAGCGCTTACCCGCTCCCCGATAAAAACGCTTCTGGTAAGCAATTGGTAAGATATTTCCTTTGACAACTTCATTTTCGAGTGGAAATAAGCGCCTTCAAAACTTTTATCTGATCCCCAAAAGGGCCTCATCCATAGAAATGTGTTAACAAGTATACTTTATCTTTACACGGGTCAACCAATTGTGCTATTTTGCCGCCGGGACAAAAAAATAAAACACTAATATAAATATAAGGCAGAGATACGTGAATACAGCTAGAAAGATTGGACTACGGGAAAAGTTCATTTATTTGTTATGTGGGATCAGTGTGATCCTTCTTATGACAATGTACCTATCGTATCGTTCGGTGATCCCTATTGAACAAAGCTGGGATGAGTACCAAACCCAAACCGTTACTCGACAGGAATTATTACTAAAAATTCAATCATCCTTTGGCTACGGCAACATGATCCACGACTTCAAAAATTTTGTGCTGAGGGCGGATGACAAATATTTTTCACAAATCATGCAAAGCAATGAAGAAATTGAGACTGCGATTAACCAATACCGCCTTCTATCAGACCTAACAGCCACAGAACTTCAGGCATTAGATAACATTTCCAAGGTAAATGATTTATACCGTAAAGCAGCAATTAAAGTGAGAGCCAATCTGAAGACAGGTGAATCGGCTCACACGATCGATAAAGCCATAAGGATTTCGGACAAACCTGCTATTGATGGTTTTGTGGCGCTCAAAAAAGCATACACCAGCCAAATAAGGTCTAGCGGAAATTCCATTCGCATGACAATCTCAAATGCGTCAACAATACTTGTAATTGGTAATGCATTCGGTGCGTTGATGATAATCGGTTCTGTAATGTGGATTGCAATTTCTTTGCGCAAACGAATCCTGACGCTATCTGGACTAATCGCAACAGCAGAGGCGACTAAAGATTTAACGATACAAATTTCCTCGGGCTCTGAGGATGAAATTGGCCAAGCAGGTAACGCTTTTAACTTGATGTTATTGAGATTTAAAGAAGTCGTGAGCACCATCAAATCAACCAGCAACCAGCTATATACAAAAACTCAGTCGTTAAACCATTCTAGCGAACAAGCGCTGATCACTAACCAAGCGCAAAAAAATGAAACTCAGCTCGTCTCTTCAGCAATGGCAGAGATGGCATCCAGCATTCACGAGGTTGCTAGCAATGCCCAAGATGCATCGCAGGCCACCCAACTGGCCGAAAGAGAAGTAAAACTATCAGCTGATATTCACTCAAATGCTATTATTTCAATTAAATCTCTCAATAATGAAATCACTATCGCATCCGCTGTAATAGAACAATTACAGGCAATTAGTGACGAAGTTGAACAGGTTGTTGGCGTCATTGGCGATATAGCTGCGCAAACCAATCTCCTTGCACTTAATGCGGCTATTGAAGCTTCCAGAGCAGGTGAATCGGGTAGAGGTTTTGCCGTTGTAGCTGATGAAGTTAGAAATTTGGCGCAAAAGACTCAGCAGTCGACGTCAAAAATTGGTCATACCTTGACTGAATTACAACAAAGGGCTAACGAAGCAGTCACTGTCATGAATAGCAGTAGCCAGCAATCGACTTCGAGCATCGAACAGATGCAACAAGCTGAAACAGCCTTACAAACAGTGAGCAACAGTATTAGCCATATATCTGGTTTAAATTTGCAAATTGCTTCCGTCGCCGAACAACAATCCAAAGTCGCCACCACTATCAATATCAATACCCAATCGATTATTCAAACGGTTGATGAGGCAAATAACAACAATCAGCTTGTATCGACATCAGCAGAAGATATAGACCACCTAATGGGTAACTTGCTAAGAATGGTCAGTGAATTTAAAGTCTAGCCAATCTGCTAAGGCAAGTAATAGGGTCAGGTATTTTGTTTAATAATCGAGTGTTTAAATGTTGGTACATTGAACCAGATACTTAACCCTAATCCTCTCAATGTTGATGCATCACAAATAATAATATAACAAAGGAAACCTACTATGAAACGTTCCATTCTAATTTTATTAATTGCATCGACCCTCCCTAACTCTGTGTTGGCGCAAGAGTTGGATGCCCCAAGGGTTCTCGTGGATTTGCCTCCCGTTCCGCAGAATCATCAGCTTTGGTCTGATAGGCAAAAATCTTTAGTGGAAAAAAAAGAAACAGTACATCAAGGATAATGATACGGCTTACCAGTGGTTTGCAAATTTTGCTTCCAGTGAAATTGACGGCATACCGTTGATTATTCTAAAACCACTCCCAGAAATCGCACCAGAGCAATGGGGGAGCAAAGATAATTTTATGGATGTCATTGGTATGTTCCCTTATAACCAGTCGAAAGCATGGAATAATTATCCGATCCCTCAAGGTTTCGGTTTTAGTGGTTTATCGAGAGATCCCAGTCAAATAGGACTGGACTACACGTCGTTCACCTGTGGTGCCTGTCATATATCTCGTGTGGAATCCAGTCTTGGTACACAACAAATACTGGTTGGAGCAGCTAATACTGGTTTTGATGCCGTACAATATCGCATACGTGCAGTCAATACCTTGAAAAAATGGCTCCGACCATATAGAACAAATTAAGGTCACAGTTATCCTCAACATTCACGAGGTTGAAACCTCGTCTACGGCAGAGCTGGTACGCCGTAGACGCGAATTCACCGAGATGTCGGACCATCACGTTTTTTGATTATCAATTGTTACCCTAGTTGATTGGTGCTAAAAAAATCTATGGCAATGCGAAAACCATGGACAGTAAAGTTGAGCTGGTTAAAAAAAAGCTGCCTTGATTGCCATAAAAGCCACAATGGCACCATATATAATATGGGCACTGATATGGGGAGAGCCAACAATTCCACTCTGGTGGATGGCAGCACTGAGGTGTCAGATGATCAAACCGTTGCTAGCCTTTTCTTAAGCTGTACGCCCGGCACGGTTATTAAAATCGACGAGGGTTATATAAAACCTTGTGGGGAGTTCGAAGGTGTCAGTTTGGTGGGCAAGCCCAGAACCATGCTCAAGCCAACGCCATCTGAGGGTGAACGAGGATATGTTGCAAATCCTCTCGATGGTATTTGGGCTCAGGCACCTTATTTACATAACGGGTCTGTGCCCACTCTCTTTCAGTTGCTCGTGCCTACTAAACGACCGGATGTCTTCATCAAGGCCCGCCTGAAATATGACCAGGAGGGCGTTGGCTATCAATGGAGAAATAAAGACTCCGAAACGTCCGACGGCTACCGCTACGATACAACGATAGCACCGGCTCTCAGCAACAAAGGTCACGACACCGATGACGAGGCCGGTGGATATATTTTGGATTGGTCTAAAGATGAAGAAGGCGCGAAAGCAATTGTTGAATATCTGAAGTTGTTTTAGGGCAGTTTTTGTGAATAGGGGTCATGCTGTAATGTATCTGAAGAGTAATAGGGGTCAGGTATCTTGTTCAGTAATCAAGTGTTTTAACGTTTGTATATTGTACAATCCGCTCTTTTACCTTTTAAAATGTGATTGAAAAACGTGATGGTCCGACATCTCGGTGAATTCGCGTCTACGGCCTACCCGTTCTGCCGTAGACGAGGTTTCAACCTCGTGAATGTTGGGGATAACTGTAACCTTAATTTGTTCCCACAGGGTCAGGGCCTAAATTTGAAATTCATAAAAATCAGAGCCCCTTTTTGTTGAGAATAAACTTTCTATCCTCTGATATTGTTGTCGTATAAATCTGTCACAGCAAAGCGAGATCAACAGTCTGTTCAAGGCCAACTGGATGAATATGCCTGCCAGTATTTGTTCTTAATAAAGTGGGCGAGCACTACTGTCGCCTAAACTTCGCCCACTTTGCCCTGCTTAATACTCAGTAAACAACAGTTTCATTCGGCAAGTATGGCCCAAAGACATGTCGGCAACACCCGATCCGCCAGCCACTTCCATTTTGGTGTAATCGACATTGAAGTCAGCACTAAACCAAGACCCTCCCTTTTACATGTCGAAGCGTTGCGGCAATTGGCGGATATTGCACCGGCGGGTAAATGATTTTTCGGTATAAGTCGCGAGCTGGCGTTGGTTCTCGACGAATTATCCATAAGCTAAATGGTGACTATTGACTTAAAATTTTAACCCTAATGTCGCCCCCTCAATTATTGTTTAGTGCAAAGTGTCGTGTTAGGATGCCGACAAAATATAGCCTTAAAAAATAGTGACTATGACAGAAATAAATCAACAAAAAGTAGCGGAATTTTCCAGTAATATGCTGTTAATGCTTAATAATGCGCTGTTGGGTTTGTCGGTGAGTATTGGCCATCGCACTCAGTTATTTGAAACCATCGCGAGTTTACCGCCGTCGACCAGCGAACAAATTGCCACAGCAGCAGGATTAAACCCACGTTATGTTACCGAGTGGTTAGGTGCCATGGTTACCGGGCACATTATTGTTTACGATGCGGCTGCTGGGGTTTATACCCTGCCAGCAGAACACGCTATGGTGTTAACGGCGACAGCAGGTTTAAATAATATGGCGCGTTTAGCGCCTATTATTGGGCAACTTGGGTCGGTGGAGTCTGGCATAATCGAGAGTTTTAAAAACGGTGGTGGCGTATCATATGATGCTTATCCAGATTTTATGGCGTTGTGGAGCGAAGTGAATGCTCACCGACTTGATGCCACTTTGATTCAGGATGTGTTACCTATCATACCTAACATCATTACGATGTTGCAAACGGGCATTGATGTACTTGATGTCGGTTGTGGCGATGGACATGTGCTTCGACTGATGGCCAAGGCTTTTCCTAACAGTCACTTTACCGGTTATGACTTAGTGCAAGATGCGATTGATACCGCCAATAATAAAGCCGATGCTGATGCTATTGATAATGTCGTTTTTAAAAAATCGGATATTTTGGCGATGGATGACAGCCAAAAATACCATTTAATTACTGCGTTTGATGCGGTACACGATTTAGCCAAACCCGCAGCGGTGTTGCAAGCTATCGCGGGGTCTTTAACGCCAGAGGGGACTTTTTTAATGGTTGATTTGGCAGCCTCTAGTTATTTGGAGAAAAATTTGGATCATCCATTAGGTCCTTGGTTGTATACCAGTTCATGTATGCATTGCGTCAGTGTATCAATGGAGCAAGGCGGAGAAGGTTTAGGGGCGATGTGGGGCGAAGAAAAAGCGCTGTCGATGTTAAATGAAGCAGGGTTTAGCCAGGTTGATATACAGCGCATTGCCAATGACCCGTTTAATAATTATTACATTGCAACGGCTTAGGAGATTGGAAAATAATCAAATAACCCTACTCGCCAGTATGTAAGCCTTTGATTTTGCTTTTAATTGTTAATTATTCATTGTTAATTATTAATTTCGCGAAGCTTTTAACAATCAAACCAAGAAGAATGCATAATATGAGCAATCCTTTGATCCCGCATTTAATGCAAAGCATGTCTCTGGAGGAACTTTTAATCCTGCAAGAGCAGGTAAAAGATCGCATTGACGATAAACGTAGCTTGATCGACAAACAGGTGAAATCCAGCCAGTCTCGTACCATAAAATATCGATATAAGATCCGATGGGGCACAATCACGCCAAAACATATGAAAAAACAGGTCTTGCAAGGCAATGGAAGTTGTATGCTGGGCATTAGTTTGGGCAGTGCCAAAAGTGAAGGAGATCGATTTGAAGCTAGCATTCGTTGGATCAGCCAGCATTTTAGTCGTTGTGTGCTGGTGCTTGCGGATAGTATTTATCGCTATACCTTTCAGGTGACTAATAAAGTGAACATCGAAGCGGGCAGGGCGGCCGCTTTAAAACTCGGTGGTCAATTTGTCGATGATTATCAAGAAATTATTAATCGGTATCGAGAGAGCTGTGATTTTCAATGGGTAAAAATGTCTGAAATCGAGCAATGTCCGAATTTTGCTCATTACCATCAAAGTTATCAACAGCTTTACCACAATGATCAGCAGTTTCACCAGCAAATGAACAGCGAAGCACAAAGCTATTTATCTGCTTTAGCTGATGCTCAGACGTTATTACATCCGTTGGAAAAAGCGCAGAATATCGCTTTGTCGGCGGAGTATTTTTTGGAAGAATCAGCTATTTTCACCTGTATGTGTGCCAATGGTGAACATACGCTACTTTACCCAGGCACCATCAAACCGCTGCAAATTCTATCTGAAGGGGTGATGCCGGGAATACCAGAACCCATTCGTAAGCTTATTTTGGTGAGACTTAACCAGTCGACACAGACGCCCTATTTTTCTCCGCCAGGCAAAAGTGATGACACCACTTATGCTCCAGCTTATAGTTCATCAATACTCGAAAATTTAAACGATGAGGAATGGTCGCATATATTGCAATATACTGATCATCGACAATTTCAAGCGGGTGATGTGCTGGTACAACAAGGGGAAACAGCGCGATTTTTGGTGATATTGCTTAAAGGTAATGTAGAGGTGATCAGCGGGGATTGGCACACTGGCGATGTTAAACAAACGCTGATTTGTGGTCCAATATCACTGTTTGGTGAAAGAAGTTTTTTAGAGGGTTATCCTGTGTCAAAAACATTGGCGGCACTCACTGATGGCGAAATACTATTGTTGACGAGCCGTTCGCTGCAAAAAATGGTCAGAAGAGTGCCCTCGACAGCGTTGCATTTACTGACTGACATTGCCCGGGTGTTGGCGACTCGGCTGGTCAATGTCAATACTAGTGGTGATCACAAAGTTCAAGGCGAATGGTGATAATAAATCATACTAATATCTGCATGACCAAAATGAAGAAATAGGGGGGCAAGTGTTTTAAACGTTTGTATATTGAACAAGACACTTGACCCTAATCCCTTCTATTAAACGTTTGTATATTAAACAAGACACTTGACCCTAATCCCTTCTATTCAATCCAGATTTCCGTTGCCTTAAAGTACCCGCTTACATCGCAGGTGCCTGTAAACCAGACTAGCTTTTCAGACATTTTTGCTGCAAGCGCTACACTTAGCATTGCTTCTTCAGCTAGAACCTGTGTTGGTACAATGTAGACAAACTGAGCATTTGCACACGCACCAGGACCTGACCACACCCCGCCGACGGGAGTAAAGTAGTAGAACCCATCATCACCATCTATTTTGATTTTATCTATTTTCTTAGCAGCCGTAGAATCTGCAAATAGAGGGACGGAAAACGTCAAAAACATAAATCCTAGTAATACTTTACGAAAATTCATTACTTCTCCTTATTTAAAAATAATGCCGAGCTAAGCGGAAAATAATAGTTGGCTATAATCGCGAAGTGATGGCCAACTGTTGCTTTTCCGTTTGAGAAACTTACATTTATGTTTCCACTATATGTGCAAGGTCTTCAATACCATCATACAGTAAACATGTATTTTTTCCACCAAGCCAAACATCCTTTTGAGCAGCATAAGGGTCAATAGCAGCAGATCTCGGTCTCCCTGAGAAGCCCTATATTCAAGGGCTGTAGCGGCACTAAAAATAAACCTCTCCCGCAAACGAGCAAGATTTTTTTGAAAAAAAACTCAAATTAATGTCTACTTGATATATAGTACCAGTATATAATGCGCATAATTATTATATTGGTAATGGAATCATGAAATTACAACCAAGAATCGAAAACTATCAACCTCACTTTAACATTAAAAAAAACCTGAATTTGACCAGTCTCATGGCGAAGATTAGCCATGAATTTCGCCTCATTCCAGATAATCGTCGACAATCTCATTGTATTTATAAGCAACACGACGTGATGATGGCAGCCTTAGCTTGCATGTTTTTTCAGCAGCCCTCTTGGCTCCAGTTTCAGCAACAGCTGGAGGCCGGGTTGAATGATAACAACCTGTCGCACTTATTCAATGCCACTGAATTACCGCAAGAAACGCAAACAAGAGATATCCTTGATGAGATTGATAGCGAGCATTATCGGTCGACCTTTAACACGTTATTCGAGCAATTGCGGCAGGATAAGCAGTTGGAGAAATTCCGCTTACCGCTGAGTCTGAGCGGTCTTTTCTATGTCGCGATTGACGGCAGCCAATACCACAGTTCAAAAAAAATTCAGTGTGAATGTTGTTTAACTAAGGTACATGGCGACGTAACGACTTATCAGCATCAAGTTTTGCAAGGCGCGGTGATGCATCCCGAATCTCGTCAAGTTATTCCGCTGATGCCGGAGCCGATCCTGAATACCGATGGGGACAAGAAGCAAGACTGTGAACACAAGGCAACACAACGCTTTCTCACCAAACTCAGAGAAGATCACCCGCGTTTACCCTTGCTGATAGGCGGCGATGGTTTATTTAGTGACAGCACGATCATCAAGCACACGCTGTCGTTGAACATGCACTACATTTTCACCTGCAAGCCCGGCGACCATACGTATTTAATGACGTGGCTAGCGGACTACACAGATGACTGGCCTTGGATTGAACATACTGACAAGGGACATTTGCATCGCTATCGCTGGCGTAACGGGGTGCCCTTGTCAGGGCAGTCAACGGCACCAGAAGTCAATTTTCTTGAATACGAAGATGTTAATATTGAAACGGGTAGAGTCTACCGAAATAGTTGGGTAACCGATCTTGAAGTGACCCGATCAAACGTCTGGCGACTGATCCGAGCTGGGCGGTGTCGCTGGAAAATCGAAAATGAATGCTTTAATACCTTAAAGAATCAGGGCTACAAAATAGAACATAATTTCGGACATGGCAAAAAATATCTGTCTCAGAACATGTACCTATCAACGCTGTTGGCATTTTTCTTACACCAGATACTGGAGTTGTGCGACGAAGCCTACCAGCTGTGTCGAAAGATGTATGGCTCGAAGCGAAATTTATGGGAGCATATCCGGCAAATCACGAATATGTTTATTATTCCAGATTGGTACTGGCTGTTTGCTTGGTGCTTGGATCCGAAACATAAGGAATTTACGTTAGACGATAGTTAACCGAATTTAGGTGAGATGTTTACCCCCCTATGCGTTTAATTATGTAGGATCGTGCCTACCTGAAACAAAAATAACGCGTGTCTGATTTGGATTTACTTGTGTCCGAAACCGATTGTCAATAGGTGAATGAGGTACCAAATTCCGTTCCGTTTTAGTTGAGCGAGAATCGCTGGGTCAATAGGGATCAGGTATCTTGTTCAATGATCAAGTGTTTTAAACGTTTGTATATTGAACACTAAGTTAAACGGATGGCTTGCAGGCAATCCTGTTGCGTTTTTTGCAAAAAGAGTGGCATCAACCCATTTCGCTTTGAACGCCCTTGTTAAATCTGACGTTCTCGGTGCTATGGCGTTTAGGCTGCTGAACTCATTGACGGGCGTTGATACCTGGCATCGTATCCTGATGGGGCGGATTGGTTTTCCGGGGAGGTTGCCTGCCTGATTTGAAGCAGACTTTTGTTGCGCGCACCTGCCAGACTTTCGCTTGCAGGCAAAATTTCTCTGTTAGCTTTATAACAGGTGTAACCGGGATTTTTCGTTCTCCTCTAATTCTCTGATGTCTCTTAATTTTGTCAGCGCCAGCCCGCATTGTTGCCACACCGCTTTTTTCTCTTTGCTGGCCAGGAAGTCCTGCTAGCTTAACACCTTTATTGTCTCGCACGCTGCCTAGCCTTGGTGAGTCCTGGCCTGATTCAGTTTCTCTCGACAACAGTGATGATTCAGGCCGTATACCAGACATTGTTTTTTCCCCGGCAGCACGGTATGAGACATCAATCTTTGCATAAACGCCTCATGACTTAGTGTCAGGTATTTGGTTTTATTTAGGTAGCGCAATTGTTACCCTAAATGACTTGATATGGTCAAAGCCACAAATAAAGTAGAATGACCAGAAAATTAAAGGGTGTTAACCGCGAAAAGGTTTAAATCTCAAGCGCTGCTGGATGATGCCGCAGTATTAAGTGACATGGCCTATGTTGATTTGAATCCTGTACGTGCAGGCATACTTTATTGACCCGTCAATGACCATGATTTTAAGCGCTATCGCCCTGATGCTCAACAGCAGCCAACTGCATTCCGCCGATAATATCGACATTATCACAACAAAACCGCACTTCGCCTTTTCTTCTTTCAATCAGTTGGGGCATCACTAGGTGCTCTGGCAAGGTACCAAGTACTTGCTTTCTAAAGCGATAAATCAACATATTGATATACACTTCGCTTTGCCGAAACATTTGCGCCAAAGCGTCCTTATCCATCCAGCCCTGTTCTTTATCATCAAAACCAGCGGCTTTGTCCTCACTGTATTGCCGAGCCAATAACATCACTAAATAATGGTGATTTCTTTCAGCCAAATCATAAACCTCGCCATTAACAGTCAATTCGACTCGCACATGTTCTTCATTTTGACTGGCATGAAAACACACATAAATATCATTTAGGCTAACCACTTCCTGCTCATCCAGAGGCACTGTTTCGGCACAATCAGGGGCTTCAACAAAACGCCAAAACTTGCCATCTCCCCCCACTTCTTCACCGTTGCCGATAACCCTACAACCAGATTCAGTTTCACACAACCAGTGCCCCTCGGGGGATCGGTAGAGGGTAACCCGTGGTGATGATTCATCCGGCAAAACCGCAATATCCTCTAATATAATCAGCTCAATTCCGGCAGTTTCGGGGATTAACATGCTTTTTGGTGCTTCGACATCAAATAGTTGCCATACATCCAAATCAGGCTTAACAAAGCTGATTTTATCCCCTAACTCTAGCGGTTGGACACCCTTGTGTGATAGTTTTGTTGTATTGACATAAGTACCGTTACTGCTATTGTCCTGGATTGACCAATTTATCCCATTCCATAAAAGGGTCGCATGTAATCTGGAAGCATTGGGGTTGTCCAACACCAAATTGGAAGATGATGGATGGCGACCAACAATATGTTGTGCCAATAATTGAATGGTTTCATTGGTTTTAAAGTTATGCAAACGGGCCATGATATACCTGGATTTTATTGTTTTAGGAATACTGTAAATGTCATATTTTCAATATAATCGGTGATTTTTAATCGAGCCGTTAACGGCTGCTCAAGCATAGCCGAAAACATCTGGGTAAGGGAACTGTTTTTAATCAATAAAACAACCGCTGCTGCCCAAGTGGCAAAAATAGCAGCTTCTTTCGTTGAAACAACAAACAGCCAAAAGAAATAACAAAAAAAACTAAGTCATTGATTTTGCGAAATTAAAAATTTTGACCCATTGATCAAAAACAGAAAATTCAACAATGATATCAAATATTTAGCAGGAACAGATATGCCTGAAAAGTTTTTTACCCCTACCAACAATGGGCTTGATTATAAAAAAAATACAGGGTAGATTCGGGTAACTTTAGAAACAAATCGCCTGATAATAATAAATCATGATTGACCACGCAATTGACGATCGCTTGCTCGCAGAGCAATTCGACAGCAAGGCTTATACGCTATTTGAAAAAATTGGCGAAGGCGGATTTGGCCGTGTTTTTCGCGCCAAACAGCTTAATACCGGACAACTGGTGGCGATTAAGTTTATGTCACTCGATAGCCTCTTTGATGCAGCCACCAAAAAGCGTTATATCGAACGTTTTGAGCGAGAAACCCAGTTATGCAGCCGACTGCAACATCCAAATATCGTCCGCTTACTCGATAAAGGCCAGTGTAACGAATTATTTTATGCGGTATTTGAATATGTTGAAGGTCAAACGCTAAAGCAACGGCTGGCAGAATCAGGCCCACTAGCACCATCAGCTGCGGCACAAATAATGACTCAAGTTTTGGATGCCCTGTCACATGCCCATGAACAAGGGGTCATTCACCGGGATATTAAGCCAGCCAATATTATGCTAAGCAAAGCCGGCACCAAGACCCATGCCAAAGTGCTTGATTTTGGTATTGGCACTTTGGCACTTGAAGCCCGTCAGCTGGATCACAAAACGATCACCCTGACTCGGGAAACTCTCGGCACACCGGCTTACAGCGCACCTGAACAGCTTCGCGGCGAACCGCCAACGCCCAAAACCGATATTTATGTCTGGGGGCTGGTATTTATTGAAAGTCTGACGGCACAACCAGCCATTTCTGGCAGCAGTTTGGCGGCCATTTTCCACAAACAGCTCAATCAATCCAATGTGCCTATCCCCGCAGCACTGGCCGGTCACCCGGTGGCCACCCTGCTGCGCCGGGTGTTGCATAAGCAAGCCGACGAAAGGGCTGCCAGTGCCGCAGAGGTATACCACGAACTCAGTCAATTAAACTTTTCAACCCTGGTGGGTGATATTACAGGCTCAGTCAGCCTCCCAGCCTCGAATCATAGCACCACAGCACAAACTGACGATGATGCCACCCAAATCACCGGTTTGCAGTTATCACAAACCGCAATGACCGAACGGAAACAAATCACCGCCTTGTCATTGTCGCTGCATATCAAAGCGACAGGTGATAACCAAATTGACCATGAAGTTGCCGATGCCCTGCACCGGGATCAATTGGCCCAATGTATTGATATTGCCATCAGGTTTGGGGCCTGTCATGTTGGCACATTGGCGGGCAGTTTATTGTTTTATTTTGGTTATCCGCTGGTCAGTGATAACGATGGTCGCTTGTGCGCCCGCACAGCGCTGGAAATATCCAGCAAAATCAACAAACGTAACGTGCTATTAAAACAAACCCAAGGGTTAGAAACATCGGTCAAAATGGGCATGAACTCAGGTATAGTCACCATTCATGCCGATGCCATTCCTGATGGTGAAACCGCCAATATCGCCGCACAGCTGGCACAAATGGCCGCACACAACCAGATATTGACCACCCCCGGCAGTAAGAGGCAACTGGATGCTTATCTAGAATTTCAGCCACAATCAAGCCAACAGGTGGGCCTGTCCAATCAACCCATGCCCATTTATTCATTGATTGGCGAACACCAGGTCGAGGCATTTGGCTTTTTACGTGGCAACAAAAACAATCATCAGTTAATCGGCCGCGAGCAAGAGCTTGAATCGCTGACCAAACTGGTGCAAAACAAACAATACCACCACGGGGCATCAGCGCAATGTGCCCATGTGCACGGCGAAGCAGGCATTGGCAAATCCCGGCTGATATTTGAGCTAAGAACCCGGGCATCCGGTTTTACCCACTATGTTGCCCAGTGTTTGCCAGAGCATAAAAACAATGCCCTTTATCCAATACTTAATGTGGTCAAACACAAATACTCCCTTGATGCGCTTAACCCAGAGACAGCAGCCCAGGCACTGGCGCAAGCCTTAACCGGACATAAACATATTAAGGCACAACAAACCCTGCCAATATTGTGCTCATGGCTGACCCTGCCTTTGCCCGAGGATATCCAGGCTGCGGTTTATAGCCCGGATATACAAAAACAAATGTTGTTTGATGCCCTGATTGCACTTTTGGTCAGACCAACCACCATGCTTGATCAGCAGCCCGGTTTATTCCTGTTTGAAGATATGCATTGGGCTGACCCTACCAGCATCGAGTTTATTGCCAAACTTGTTAACGATACTGGCTTTAAAACCTCAAACGATGTATTTATCAGCACCTCACGCCAAGCTCTGCCGACATCGCTGGATAACGGCATGTTTGCCTCCGTTGCACTTGATAAATTAAACCAGGATAAAACGGCTGAGTTTGTGCGAATGTTGTTTTGCCAACAAGAGCTATCGCCAAATCTGTTGGATACCGTTGTTACCCGTACCGATGGTATTCCGCTGTTTATCGAAGAGTTGGTGGATATGCTGAGGCAAAAAGGCTTGGTCAAGCATGTCAATGGTGTCACTGATTTTATCAATCAAGAAGTTATTGAGGAAATACCGGGCAGTTTGCGCGACTCATTACAGCAAAAACTCGATGGGTTGGTGTATGCCAAAGAAACCGCGCAGTTGGCAGCGACCATTGGGCGGGAGTTTGATTATGACTTGCTAGTGGCGGCTTCACAGCGAAGAGAAGAACAAGTGCAGACGGATTTGGATGAGTTGGTAAGCGCAGAATTGGTCTATTTGCAGCGCAAGGTCGGTGGTGATAGTTATATCTTTAAACATGCTTTGGTTAGGGATGCGGCTTATGAGTCGATGGTATATGAATTCAAGCTCATCAATCATAGCAGTATTGCCGAGTCAATGGAGTTGTTATCGGCATCCAAAAGACCCCAACAACCGATAATATACGTCAATCACTTATTCTTGTCAGTTCAATACGCAAAAGCTTATGAAAATTCCCTTATACTGTCCCAAGAATTGTTATCAAATGGCAATTATGCCAACGCCACCGCACTCATTGAACAAGCATTAAAATACACGGACGGCAACAAAACCAACCGAACAATGCAAGAAAATATACAAGAAGCTGATTTACGCTCCTTCTACAGCGTTTTACTAATGACAACAACAGGATTCGCCTCATCAGCATTGAAAACAAATATTGACATACTAAACACATTGGCTACCAAAGATATTGGCCTTGAGCGCCAATGCGCCATTTATTTTAATGCCTTACTCAATAATATTGTTTTGGCTTCGTACCGAGAAGCATTTGTTCTGTACAACCAATTCAAAATTGAAGCATCACACAAAATCTCCGCCAAATTTCAGCCTATATATCATTTTGTTAATGGCCTTATGTTCCAGGGATTAAACCAACAACAACAAGCGATTAAAGCCTTTGTCGCTGCCGCTGACTCCCATGACGAAAAGCAGTTGAGTTACTACCATACATTGGTTCCCTATGATTTACTCTCTGCAATTCACGCCTACCAGTCCATATCCCTCCAGCAAATGAATTACCAGGTAGAATCCAAAGTGAAAATGGAACAAGCATTAAACCGTACTCAAGTCTATAAAGATCCGCATACACTGGCACATCTTTATGCCTTAGAAACACGACATTGCTATTTTGAACGCCATATTGAGGCTATGAGGTGTTCGGCAAACAAAGCCTTTCATATTGCAAAACAACACAATATCGTTAACTGGATGGCCATTTCGAAGTTTTTTATAGGTTGGATAAACTGTCAAGATGGTGAGTATAAAACAGGAATATCTCAAATGAAAGAGAGCAGAGATAACTGGTCCCAGACGGGTGCTAACTCTCACTTACCATGGTTTACAGCTATTGAGGCGGAATGTCATTTTGATGCGGGCAATTTAGCCGCCAGCCAAATGCAAATCCGTGACGCAATCAACCTTTATGATTCTTTTGATGAAGAATGTTTTGCTCAAGATATATCAAAAATTAGAAATAAATTACTAAAGGATCATACCAATGAATAAGTTTTTTTTACTACTGGTTGTGACGTTTTGCAGTCTTAAAATCAATGCCCAATCAAAGTTTAATGATCCAACGGAGTTTTATAATATTCCAACCACCTACAGTTGCGATCAAGATAATCCGTACTTTGATACACGTGTAAATTCCCATCAACAGCCGACCGCCCTTAGATATAATGCGTGGAAACTATTTTTGGGCATTAACAGTAACTTCCTAAATCCTAAAGAAATAAAAACAACACCGGAATACATTCCCAGGTGGGGCACTTGGTTAGGATCGTTCGATATCAGAGACTATAAACGCACTTATCAAACGTTACCACAATTCTGTGCAGCCTCATCGAATGGTATTTACAGTATAAAAGGTATTACATTGCCAGCTTCATTTTGTGACGCAACCAAAGTGGACCCAGGTGTTACTAGCACTGCATATGAAAAGAAACTCACCGCCTATTTGGAAAACCACTGGGCAAATTTAAACATTGCACGTCAGGCAACAGACAATAGCTGGAAATGCAATGGTCGCTGTTTGGTCAGTAAAGCCCATTCCAGCTTTGTGTTTAAAAACAAAGCGCTAGGGAGTGGGTTGTTGGTCGACAGACATGGCAGTGAGGTGTTTTTTGAGACAAGATATAATCCAGTTATTAATCAAGCCTATTTGTCTCAGTTTAACGACGTTACTCACACAAAAACTGGCTATTTTTTTCCGCAAGGCTCATGCCCAAATAAAGACAAAACAGCAAATGATCGCTGGGATATCATCGATTATCACCCATCTATTTCAATCCAAATTGCATGGAAAGTGTTAAACAAACATAATAACAAAAATCATTTCTTCACCCTTAAAGACGTTCAACCAAAGCACTTAAATAAGACGGTAGATCTCGGCATGGTTGGCATGATTATCGCTATGAAAGATACCAATTATACTAACTGGAGATGGGCGGTGTTTTCACACAAAAATAACGTTGAATCCTCAGGGGATACTGAAGCACTATTCAGTTATGATAACGATAGCATTTTGTTTAAAAATGCCTATATTACCCACTCAGCAAAAGAAGCCAAAGATATCACCTACAAAGATGTGATCAGTCCAGTTCTATCCAGAGAAAAACCAATTCCATCAGAAGTAAAACAACTTAATGATCACTTCCAAAAATGGTTGAAAAAACAACATTCTGTGTTATCACATTATGAACTTATTGATGTTCAATTCGTCTCCAATGCAACTAAAAAGAAACACAATTCTGAACACCCAAAAAAGCCACCAACTTCCTCACACACAGCAAATAAACAAAATGCCATACAGCCAGAAAATTTGCGAAGTGTTGTATTGGAGCCATATCTATTACCACCAATTTCTCAACAATGTGAAGATAAGAAGAAAAAAGCGAGATACATTAAACAAACTATTGATGACGACATTCGGTATTATCATTGTAATAAAAAGCCACCTGTCCATGGCTGTATAGGATGTCATACTGATGCAGATGCGAGCGGGCAAGATTTTCTATTTGGTATCAATAAGTTTAAAAACAATTTAACACAAACAGGAGAAAAAAAATGAAGCAAAATCCCTCTATAGAAAAGCAGGCGGATAATCTATTTGGATTTATATCAAAGGTTCTAAATGATAAGAAATTTGCACAAGAATTTAATCAAGGAGGAGCTCCCTTTTTGGGGCAGCATGGTTTGGACACAGCTCAAATACAAGCCCTTACAACGATACACAAAATCAGGTACAATGAGGAGATCACTGAATCAAAAAAGCACGAACAACTTCACCACGCGTGGCATGAGCTAATTGACGCCAACAAAGAGGAATATATCAAATACCTCAGCACTAACTTTAGCTGGTAATATAGGCTTATGATGATGTTTGATGCATTCCAAGATTCTCTGGAAGGGCTTGGTGTTAACGATACAAAGCAGCAAAGTTATTGTTCTATGCTTGCTTTGTTTCCTGTAAACCCTGTGCTCCATTATATGGAGGTGCACTTGGATGGATCAGGCATCATCGATTTATCGGTATGCTACAGTACAATCGCATTAAGCAATGCCAAGTTAAGCAACTTTACTGATTCAATGGTTTGCAAAGTCACTCGCCTGTTGGCTCTTGATGACAATAAACCTGACTTTATTTGGTTTGAAAAAGACGACTGTACAACCCCTTTTACGTCTCTGGGGATACACACAACGGTTAATGTTCTAAATGTGTTTACATACCCTAAGTCAATATGTGATGAAAAGCTTGCCAAAACGTATCAGTCAATTATTCTAAACAAACCAGACATTGATGAACAATCTCAATTAACCACGATAGTGTCACATTTACACGACGGCAAGTTAATCCACGTGTCATCTTTAAAACGTCACGGCATTGAAACAACCAAATACCATATAAAACACAACCTTCATAGCGTTAGTCGGTTTATCAACGATATTCAGTGGCAAGGAAACATACAGCTGCTGAACGCACTTATCAATGTGATATCCGAGCAATTTCATTCTGCTGATTCGATTTTTATTGATTTATCAAGTGCCAATGGCACTGTTTTAAATCAACTCGGCATCTATTTATCCAAATCAATGTGCAACAGTCACGAAGATTTTAAGCTTTCACTGATTAAAACCTTAAAAACACTTTCATCGCTGAATGACAAGCTGATGAATACACTTGTTTCGGAGGTGTTATTGGCTGACTTTTCTGAGCAGTGGTTGGATGTCAAGTTGTCCATAACACAAAACCAGCAGCCACAAATAAAGTTTTATTTTGGCCAAATAAGTTAGCGATATTTACAATCAAGAAAAAATATACCATATGAAAAAAATAATACTTACTTGGGGCATTACAACTTTCAGCAGCCTTTATTCATACAACCTGTACGCCGATGAACTCACCAATAAAGGCACAGCAGAAATCATAGAAGTTACAGCACAAAAACACCCTCAGGCCCTTAGGGATGTTGCGGTTTCCATCAGTGTGATTAGCGGTCGCCGGATTATTGAACAAAATATTAAAGACACCACGGCTTTATCCGGGCAATCACCCAATTTCAAGATAACCCAAAATGCGGGAGAAGGAACGCCTCCTTCGGTCAACATACGGGGAGTAGGCAGTATTGATTACAATACCTCAACATCCTCTCCTGTTGGCGTTTATCTGGATAATGCCGCCAGAGGTTCAGCCAACGCTTTGGCACTTAATTTATTTGATATTTCGTCAGTTGAAATTTTACGTGGGCCTCAAGGTACTTTATTTGGTCGAAACAGTAATGCTGGTGCCATATTGATTCATAGCCAAAGGCCAACAGCGCAATTTGGTGGCTATCTAACACTGGGTCAAGCCGAACAACAACACAGCAAAATCGAGGGGGCTTTAAACTTGCCAATAAGCGATAATGTAGCAACTCGCTTGGCAGTTAGCCAACAAGAATATGACTATTCAACCAACAACCTTTATCCCAATGCGCCAATAGCTGGAATGAACCAAAAATCTTGGAGATTATCCTCCTTGGGTCAATGGCAGGATATTGAAGTATTTGGCAAAATTTACATGGAAGATTGGGATGGTATTGTACAGCCCAATGATAACCTTGGCGTGATAAAGCATATTGATCCAGTCACGAAACTCCCCACCAGTTTTTGTTCACCCGCCGAAGCAGGATCCAACAAATGTACAGATCTATTTGGGTTTAACGATGGTTCCAGCGACTTCTACGATGTAGCGGTAAATAATGATGTCTATGAAAATAGCCCACACCAAACCGATAGTAAAGGAATCGATATTAACCTTAATTACCAGCTAAACTCAGATTCTCATATCGAGAGTATCAGTAGCTATAACACTCTTAATCGCACTCATTATTTTAATGGTGATGCCAGTCCGGCCCGATTAGGAGAAGGCGCTTTTAACGTAGATACCAATATTTTTACCCAAGAAATCAGATTACATACTGAATTTGATAACATGTATCTCATTGGTGGAGTATATTTTCTTCGTGAATCCATAACGCAAAACAATTTTATGGATCTGTTTAGAGATTTACGTGCCACAGATGACAGTTACGCCTCTGCTTCAACGTTTTTTTGGGATAATGAAATCAATACGACCACTTTTGCCATTTTTACTCACGCTGAATATAAGATAACCGACAATACCACACTCACAACAGGTTTGAGATATTCCAGTGAAACCACCCAATATACAGCCATTGGTACGATCAATGTCGCTCAAGAAGCAAACGATCAGATCGGCCAAAATATTCCTGGGTGGAACATTGGTGACGAATTAGAGGATACAAATTTATCCGGTAAACTGGCTCTAAACCATCACTTCTCCGATAACGTGAGTAGCTTTGTGAGTTATGCTCGTGGTTTTAAAAGCGGCGGTTATAACGGCGCATTTGTTTTTTCGCAGCAAGCGGCACAGCGCAGTGACTTTGGACCCGAAACCCTAGACGCATACGAAATAGGCTTAAGAACCAATTGGGATAATAACAATGCCCACTTGAATCTTGCGATGTTTTACTATGATTACCAAAACCAACAAGTATTTATGAACCAACAAGCAATAGACCCCACAGCACCTCCAGTTCAATTGCTTGACAACGTCGGGGAATCTACGATTTATGGCGCAGAAGCAGACTTAAAGTGGCAACTCTCCACAGCATTTGCAATGCAATTTTCACTTGGTTATCTACCTAAAGCCAATTTGGCGCAATTTGTTGATATTTCAGGCCAACAGATTAATAACAACCGATTGCCTTACACATCAAAGTGGAATATTGCCAATCAAATGGAATACATCGTCAACTTTTCAGATGCAGAACTCATCTATCAGGTTGATCTTGACCACCAGTCTAAATTCTATTTTGATCAAAACCAAAATCCTTATACCAGTCAAGCCAGTTATACTTTGTACAACGCTCGAATCGCTTATGAACGTCATAACTGGAATGTATCTATATGGGGCAAGAACCTATCAAATAAAAAGTACAATCATTTTAAATTTGATTTGATAGGGCTATTCGGCATGGTACAAGACATAAAAGCCTCTTCTCGGCAGATAGGTGTTGATGTCAGTTACAAGTTTTAGTTACTTCTGAACATTAAGAACAAATGACTTTTGCCCGCACGTCCGACATTAAAACGGCAGGAGTATAGCTTTCCTGCCGCTTACAGTACGCTTTAAATATAATTCTGCAATGTCTATTAGTAACAGGAATGACACTTCAAAAATATATTATTGCGCAATCAACTGACCACGAATTTCTCCGGGCTGATTAAGCAAAGTATGAAAATTAAGATAGACTTGACCGACCTTTAACTTCTCAATCTGTTGTTCTAAGGTGATTTTGACACACTTGTGATCGGCCTTTTGCGCTTTGGTTTCTCCATCACACTGCTGGCCTTTTAACGGATAAACCCCGCCAACTCACCTTGCCGCCGTTGCCAAAAGACACTATTCGGCCAACGTTGTTCCATTTGGGAGATAATTAGGGTCAGAGTTAAATTAATTAAAGGGACTTAAAATAGCCATGTAATTTGAAAACGGTCTGCAATGCTCTGGGTAAAAAAAGTGGGTTATTGACGCCCCATCCTTTATATCTTGGCCTTGGCGGTTCAGTTTTTATCGTTCATTGTTTAAGTCAGCTGTGGATCAACAGCTTATCAATGACATCAGGGATTGCACCAATAAAGGTTGGCGCTGGGTGACAGTCGCTTTACCTATATGGATGTAGGTAAGGGGCGATAGCAGGACGCGGTAGCTTTACCTATATGGATGTAGGTAAGGGGCGATAGCAGGACGCGGTAGCTTTAAACAGGAGATTGAAATACTGACGGAACAAAGGGTAACGCCTCGCAAAGCAGGTAGGCCAAAAAAGACTGATGAAACCTGAGGGCCTTTGCGATGAGTTTGTTGATGGCGGCTGATGAGTTAAATTAATTAATGTTCCTTTAATTAATTTAACTCTGACCCCAATTATCTGCATTGTGTTTGCCGCATATCATCAGCCCCTGAAAATCATCAAGGGCTGGCAAAAAATCCTGATGGATGCCTGTTCACAAACATCCTGCTGGCTACTCTTTTTGCAGGTATTTTTTGTCGCCTGAATTATGATACTCCCCATCATCAACCCCTTTATAAGACACCTTCATTTCAATTTTGCTGTCGTTATCGGTGTTTTTGATGATTTTGTATATTACATTGGCATATTTATCAGGGTAATGATGTGCATCACCACCAAAATAGTGACCCCGGTTAAGCGCCATATGGTACTTTGCACCATCATGGATGAAATTGATAATCAGCTCTTCAAACGCGCCGATTTGCTCAAAATCGACTGTGGAACTTTCACCGGCAGCAAGGAATTGATTTCCATCCGCAGCCTCTGCGCCCATCACCCATGTTTCACTGCCTTTCATTTTTACCCAGCATTTGATCACTTCGTATTGATTATTGCTTTCATTGGCGATTGTAATTGTACCCATAATATTTATCCTGTTTGATTGACTTATGTTGTTAACCTTGTGTTGTTAACCTTGTGTTGTTAACTCAAACCAAGTCTAAAACAGGATTTCGGCAAAAAATATTTCATCTTATAACAAATTGGATTGAATATTAATACACAGGAAGCAGGTAAAACATCGATGAATATTTTCCTTTTAAGTGGTCAGAATGTTATAACGTGTTATGTTTTTTCCCTCAATAAGCACTTAAATTACTTCTCAGCAGTACACATCAAATCACCATTAATGAGGAATCAAAAAATGAGTAATAATGTCAAGTGGGATCTAAATATCGATTCAATCAGTGGTATAAACCCCGATATCGCCATATCCACTGAAACAGTCTTAATGTGTTACCAAGACAGCACAACACCTGATGTGATCAGATACCGAAAAGGAGTGATAGAAAAAGACACCTTAAGCACACAATGGGATAAGGATGAAACCATTGGCCCGGGCAAAAACACAACGGTGGCGCTGTGGGGCAGCATGAGTCTTGAATTTCATCAAGACAATGAAAACAATCTCTATTATCAACTCGGCAACTTACAAAACACGCCTGTCTTTGACAATCATTTAACCTTGTTTGGCAAAGGCCGAAACCCTGCTGTAGCAATCAATCAAGACTATTGTGTTGTCATCCACCAATCCGTTGAGCAATTTGAACTTTATGTCACTCTCGGTAAAGTTGATCAGGGCACCATTAGCTGGCAACCAAGCGAAAACCTCGAAGCAGGAATCAACCCCACCATCGCCATTTACCAACAAACCCTCATTGAGTTTCACACCTCTCACCTTGAAAATAAACTGTATTATCGTACTGGCACCATTGATAACCTGACCGCGACCTGGAGCAAATCCCATTTATATCAACCGGGAGAAACCCCATCTGTTGCGCTATATGGTCAAAACTTGCTTCAGGTGCATAGATCCGGATTGGATGATCTGAAAAACTTGTATTATCGACAAGGGGTTAGCAATAACGGCAGTGGCTTGAACTTTACAGGCAACTCAGTGGTTTATGGTAATGGCGTACATCCCAAAGTGGCAACCAGTGAAAACTTCGCTATTAACGTCAACTCACTTGGCAATCGCATCTTTTTCCAACTGGGCACTTATCAAAAAAATGATAATATCACCACAAATAAAGACGTCACCACGACCAACTTTGCTGATGATACAACAACAGCCAAATTACCTCAGCTAATGCATCAGCTTAACAATATCAAACCCATGAAGTGGTGTTTTCACAGCTTAGACAAAATCCCTCATGGCCCCAGTGACCATATTCAAGGCATACAAAAACTGGTCACACAGGACGGCAAGCACTATTTCGTGGTATCAGCAAGCAATACTGTTGATGGATACAATGGTCTTATTATTTTTATTGACTGTGAATCAAAACAAGTCGTTAACCAGCATACTGTTGAAGGGTATGGCCATATCGGTGGTCTACAAATTCATGGCAGTACTTTATTAGTACCGCTGGCACTAGAGCCAAGCCCGGGAATTGACTCTCCAAAAGCCGTTCGTTTTTACGATGTCAGCAATCCTGCGCAGCCAAGCATCATCAATGAAATCAGTGTCGTAGCCAGCAATAGTGACCCCCTCAGAGATGCCCAGGCAGCAGGTTTTGTCAAAACCGGCAATGGATTTGTGGTTGCTCTGGTGATCTCAAGCAAAGAAATTGCCTTTATCAACCTGGATAAAAACTACCGAACAACAACAAACACAGGTTGGTATATTATTAATATCCATGAACTCACTGAACAATATCAATGGCCTCAAAACATTAACCTGTTTAATGATGGCAATAACATCTACCTAGTTGGGTTAACCTCCCAAAACAATAATAATTTTTATGAGCTGTTACAGCTGAGATTAAACAAAACCACTGATGCCGTAGATGGTGTTACTTTCATTGAGCAATCAGCATTAAAGACGCTTAAGAAAAAAGAAACGGAATATTGGGTAATAACCAAAGAGGTCCCTGTGGATAATATGAGGGCTGCCGGTGGTATCTATTGGGGTTCAGATACAATTGAAGCCATTTCACTTGGCTTTGGCATTGTCCCTGGAGATAATAACATTATTAGCATCAATGAAGTGCCATTAAAATAATCCGGGCAAGGAGCGTTAAGGTGCGCCACAAATATGTGCCGCCATTTCAACTTGTTAACGACGATTCAAGCAACACTGTGAACGTCGACGTTGCCCAACAATCACTTGGCTTTTCTCTTGCCCAGCACTTGATTAAACTCCGTTAGCGCAGCTGCCCAACCCGTAGTTGTCTGGTAAGCACCACCCAGAGTTTTACTGAAAATGGTTTTGGATCCAAGGACAGGGATGTCAACTTCAATTGTTACATGCATAGAAACGTAACTCGCTGTTTGGTTAAACCCAATAATGATCACACTTACTTTGGGTGAATCATGGACAACTTTGTCGATATTACCTTCAACCGTAATTGGTCCCCCATGAACATGACCACTTTTAATACCACTAAAATGTGAATCGTAAATCAAACCCAATTTGCCATCCCCCATATTCACCAGTGACATGGTCGTATTTACATCTTCATGTACAAAAAGAACATCAAAAGAATGTGATTGTGTTCGAGTGTCGATCGTTGTATAAGACATGTCTTTACCTCATTATATTTTATGTTTAAAAATTATTCTCAGAGAGTCCCAATTTTATTATTGCGCAATCAACTGACCACGAATTTCTCCGGGCTGATTAAGCAAAGTATGAAAATTAAGATAGACGTCACCGGCCTTTAACTTCTCAATCTGTTGTTCTACGGTGATTTTGACACACGGGTGATGGGCCTTTTGCGCCTCGGTTTCTCCATCACACTGCTGGCCATTTAACGGATAAACCCCGCTAAACTGACCACTGGCACTGTAGGGGCATTCTCCACTCACCAAAGGCGCAGCAGAAAACCCAATACTACTAGCAGAACCATGGTGATGAGATCCGGTTGCAGGTGGTGGCCCGCAAAGCGTTTGGATAATTGGCCCTGCCTGTTTGTCTGTACCAACATGAAAGTGCGCCATAATCGGCGGCCCGCTTAAGCCACCGTAACGGATGTTAAATGTCAGGGTCTTGTTAGCTTCATCCAGCACAAAATATCCTCGCCCCCATGCGTTCTGATAGCCGTTATACACCACTGTTCCCGTATTTTTATTATTGGTGTTACCAGAAGTACACAAACCGTCAAAATAGGGTAGCCGAGGTTTGGCGGCCTTACAGCCATCACTACTGGGGTTCTTTGAATTATTCTGGTTTACACCATTGAGGTTGGCACTAAAAACCGTCTTTTGCGCGCTTGTGATCACCTCAGTGCTCAAGGGTTTCGCCGATGAGGCACAAGCCGACAATCCCAAAACGGCGATAATGGCAGCGCTTGTTTTTTGATATTTATTCATAATATTTCTCCATTTTTTACCTAATACTATCCCTCCGACAGGGGATAGCTTATGGTCATTGTGGCCATTTTCTCACTGGCATTGGTAAACATGATCGAAGCATAAAACTGTTGATAGCTGGTCAATTTGGCCAACGCCTCAACAGTGTCCTGATACAAGCTGTTGTAATCGGTGTCGCTGGAAAAGTTCTGCATTTCCCATTGGGTGTTATAGGGTTGAATGTTGGGTTGGCTGATACTTTGATTTGAATAAAAAAACACCGCTCGTGCGATGTCCCTACCCAAACCTAAACTCACAACTCCCCCCTCATTTGACGCTGCAAACTTGCCGCAATAACCAACAGGCGTGTTATCGACTTTGCTTTGTATTTGCTGTAATGCTGCTGTTGCGCTATCGGCTTGGGTTGCTAAATATGACCAAGTCATGATGAATACCTCACTCTATCGTGAATAAATATAATGAATCAATTCGCCGCGTAATTTACCCGGCGTCAAAACGTATGGATTAACTTTTTGGCGGTAATTTGGTTAATGTATTGCTGAGAATATGCGGAAATGACACCTTACCCTTGCCTGGGATAAGCAAATCCAAAATCACTGTTTGGGAATACTGTAACTGGGTAAACTCCGGGGCCGTTTTATCTTTTTTGCCATCGGCAAACGCTTCAAGCCAGTAATCAATAAAGTAATCGCTGACTGTGGCAAACTTTTGCTCAAAGGCAATATTGTTGACCGGATGGTCGCTGTTTTTGGTGTTGACCTGCAAATGAATATGGCGATTCGGTGCCCGGTTGAATTGGCCTGTTTTAGAATGATACTGGGGGTCAATGGCCTGGCGCAGTGGCATCTTCGGGTCCAGGGTGTATTCTGGCACCTGATTACCCGAACCTTTATTGCTGTATTTGGTTTTGACATCGCCTTCGGTTAAAGCACCATCAGGAAACACCGGGTTGGCCATGTCTATAACCGGTGCACCTTGCCCCATATATTCATCCGCTTGGGTACTGACATTACCTGCTGCCATAATCGAATTGCCATGAGGCACAGACATCATCTTGACCAAATTAAATGGCTGATTTACTGGGTTGGCCGCAGCAGCTGGCACCACCTGGTTGTTTACACTATCACCAGCCCCATCACCATAAGGACCCGGCTGTTGTTGCTGCTGGGTTAAATACAATAGTGATCCATTTTCGGCGTGAACCAACGCGCCTTTGTTTGGACCATCGGCAAAATAAACCCGTTGCTCATAAAACAGGGTATTGGACACTTGGGTGACGGTTCCGCCTCGATTAGGCACCGTGCCATTAACTGGAGAAAAGGTTAATTCTTCATAATAGCTGAAATTCTTTAAAATATAACCGTCGGCATCATAACCATCGGCAGCACCCGATGATTTATCAACAGATTTGGCTTGAGGCAATGGCATTAAGCAATAAGAATAAGGCGCAGCTGTACCACCTTGGCCAGTGCTTATGCCCGCTTTATCCAACAGGTCCTGATTGGTCCAAGTGCCCACCAGGTATTGCAGTGGCCCTAGGCCCTCAATATTGGCTGACGGGCTGCTTTGCTGTGGTTCGTGAATCAGTGCTTCGGTTAAATTGGGTGCAATATTTGTCGTCATATTAAATTTCCTTAAATTTTTAATCTGTTTCGGCAATGCCGTTAAAGCTGCCAGAACAACTGGGCAACAGGATAAAAACTAGAGGATAATTGGGATTAAAAATATAACATCTTATAACAAGAAGTTCCTATATAAGTTACTCTCACTCATAACACCGCCGTGACATAAAGTGTTATATTTTTTACAGGCCAGCCCTCCTATATTTGATCACACCATCAAATACAGACTTTAAGGAACGCAGCAGTTTTGTGGTATGCACCAGTCTGTTTCGTTAATTAATAAGGGGATTATTATGCGTTATCTGGCCGATTTTTATCAGCTTTCCGTCGCTTTAACCGGATACAACTTGGCCCACCTCAAGGGCACAGGGGTGGGCGAAAAATACTACGATGTGTTAAGTACATTTGTCAGCGAAGAGATCCTTGCCAATCTGTTCGACTGTTTCCAGAGCTTGCAACCAAACAAAGAACAACTGCGTTCAGCCATTTTGGCCAATGCCTGCTTTGGCCCGGTCGCCCGCAATATCATCAAAATGTGGTATGTGGGCAACTGGTATCAATTGCCGCCACTATGGCAGCAGCGTTATGCCATACCCAGCCAAATCCCGGATGAGTACCAAAAAAAGCTGGTCAATGGTCAATTTGTTATTTCCTCTGATGCCTATTTGCAGGGACTAGCTTGGACCGCCCTTAACTCTCATCCCATGGGTGGCAGACAACCGGGTTTTTCTAGCTGGGCCATGCCACCGGAAAACCAAACCGATAATGTCAATCAATCCATTGATATTGTTGATATTAATGTCGATATAAACCTTTAAGCGCAAGGAGAAAGTCATGAGTGAACATTATGATGTAGTGATTGTTGGAGCTGGTATCAGTGGTGCGATTATGGCCGCAGAGCTGGGCAAGAACGGCAAAAAGGTGCTGATACTTGAAGCGGGCACCGGCACCAAAGAACGGTTTTTTAACCAAACAGAGCTGCACAAAGACAAGCAGGTCGAACGTAAGGGTTATCACAGTTATCTTGATAACTATTACAATGCCACGGTAAAAATTCCCAACGCCCCTTATCCGAATAACCCCAATGCGCCCTCACCACAGGTCAGCGATATCGCGCCAATCAGGGATAACAAACCCCTGACCAACGGCTATTTTGTGCAAAAAGGCCCACTGCCTTTTGCCAGTAGTTACACCCGCACCGAAGGTGGCACGACATTGCACTGGTTGGGTACTTGCCTGAGAATGTTGCCCGAAGATTTCAAGCTAAAAAGCACCTTTGGGCGTGGTCTTGACTGGCCCATCAGCTATGACGATTTACAGCCCTGGTATGAAATGGCTGAACATGGCATTGGTGTTTCAGGCAATGCCGATGAGCAAAACTACCACCAGATCAACAATATGTCAGTGCAAATCCCGTTTTGCCCAGACTACAACTACCCGATGGAGAAAATCCCGCAAAGTTATCTCGACGATACCATCACAAAGGGGGTGTCCGGCATGACCGTCTCTTTGGATGAAGGCGGTTATCCCACCAATACTAAACAATATCCGGTGGACGTGGTCAGTACGCCTCAAGCCAGAAACGGGATGCCCCGTGGCCAATACCGTCCGGTCGGTGCAGTGGGTGATCCAGATGTTGGTCAACGCTGCGCTGGCAATGCCAGCTGTGTGCCGATCTGCCCAATTCAGGCCAAATACAGCGCACTAAAAACGCTGGAACAAGCACGCAAGACCGGCAATGTTGAAGTCCGCAATAAATCCGTGGTTTATGATTTGGATGTAGACCCAGTCAGCCAAAAAATCAGCAAGGTTCATTACAAAGCCTATAAAAACCCCCAATCACCCCAGCATGAATGTAAAAGCGTCAGTGGTGATATTGTTGTACTGGCCTCTCATGCGGTTGAAAATGCCAAAATTCTGTTGGCTTGCTGGTGTCGCCAATGCTAGCGGCCAGGTGGGGCGTAACCTGATGGATCATCCCACCATGCTGACTTGGGGCCTGATGCCCAAAGCCATCGGCGCGTTTCGTGGCCCGGGTTCAACCTCAGGTATTCCTTCTTTGCGTGGTGGTCCATTTCGTAAAAACCATGCCGCATTTCGGCTGGAGATTGGCAATTGGGGCTGGAATTGGCCCAAAGATGCGCCAATTGGCACGGTCCCTGATTTGATTGATGATAAAAATCTGTTTGGCGATGAACTCAAACACACCATCGAGTCAATTTATCCGCGTATGTTCCGCTTTGGCTTTTTGGTTGAACAACTGCCGGACCCTGCAAACCGTGTCACCATAGACCCAAGCTACCGTGATCAGCTCGGCAACTACCGCCCGGTGATCGAATACAATGTCACCGACTATACCCGGGCCGGAATGGCGGCGGCCAAACAGGTATCCGACCAGATTTTTCAGCACTTGGGGTTGAAAGCTTTACCAAATACGAACCTTCCAATCCGGGTTACCTGACGTATCAAGGCGAAGGATATACCTACAATGGTGCAGGTCATTTGGTTGGCACCCATATCATGGGTTTTGACCGCAAAACCTCCGTGGTCAACAAAGAGCAGCGTAGCTGGGATCACCCTAATCTGTACCTAGTAGGCTGTGGCAATATGCCAACCATCGCCACCTCAAACCCCACTTTGACCATGGCTGCAATGACCTACTGGGCAGCCAGTAATGTCTATCAGGCTTTGCAAGCGGGCAAAACCCAACCATCAGAGTGTCAAACCCACGCCTAATTAGCAGGAAATCATTATGTATATTGAACAAAAATGCAAAGTCGTAGACAACAAACTTGCGCCAATTGAAACCATCGAGCAACTGCACCACCATTTGCAGTTGGCGATTGAGTTGGAGTTTTCAACCGTGCCGCCTTATCTGACCGCTTTATACAGCATCAAAGAGGGCAGTAACATCAATGCCGCCAGTGTGATCCGTAGTGTTGTCATGGAAGAAATGTTTCACCTCACCAATGCCGCCAATGTACTGATTGGGGTTGGCGGTAAACCAGCGCTTAATCAGCAAGCGTTTTTACCGACCTATCCCACTTATCTACCGGACAATGAGCACTGGTTTAAAGTGGGTTTATTGCCATTTTCCCGCGAGGCATTGCAAGGTTTTTTGTCCATAGAGTTGCCCGGAGAAAAAGCCGACGGGGTGATCACCATTGGCGAGTTTTATGAAAACATTCAACAGGGACTCGCCTATCTTGACCATCACACCGACGGCGGTATTTTTGTTAACAATCCCCAATGCCAGATTGCCCACAAATACTATTATGGCGGTGGCGGCATCATCAAACCGGTCATTGATATTGAGACCGCCCAATTTGCCATTAACGCCATTATTGCCCAAGGTGAAGGGGCACCAACAGAACAATGGGATCCAGATAAACCCTTTGAGCTCAATGACACCACAGGCATTAGCAGTGGTGATCACGAACTGTTTCAACAACCCCGTGAGCTTGCACACTATTATCGCTTCAATGAATTGTTTGTCGGTCGGCGTTATATCAAAGGTGACAGCCATAACAGCGGCCCAACCGGACCCAAGTTAACCATTGACTTTGCTGCCGTCTACAATATGAAGCCTAACCCGGTGGCAGCCGATGTTGCTGATACGCCACATTTAGATCAGTTAAGCAACGGCTTTATTACACTTTTCAGCAAACTACTGGACCAGTTACATCAGGCATTTAACGGTGAACCGGATATTTTGGTGCCTGCGGTAACGACCATGTTTTCGCTCAAAGAGTCAGCACTACAACTGATCCGCAATCCTCTGCCTTATTCACCTGAAAACTATCATGCCGGGCCGTGCTGGGTATATCGCGCTTGCGGTCAATAAAACCGAGATAACTGAAAAGAAGGAATATATCATGATAAACAACAGTAACCAGTTGCATAACATTGACCACATTGTGGTCGTCATGCTTGAAAACCGCTCTTTTGATCATATGCTGGGATTTCTATATACCGACCAGAATAATCGGTCTGATTCAGGCCAACCTTATGAGGGATTGACCGGAGATGAAAGCAATCCTGATCCATTAAACAATAACCAGCCGATTAAAGTGTTTAAAATCCCCAACAACCCGAATAACCCGGACCAAGGCCACCCCTATTTTTGGCCAGGCAGTGATCCGGGTGAAGGGTATAGCAACACCAACAGCCAATTATTTGGAGACTACCAAACTCCACCAGCGCATACTGTGGCCAGCAATAACGGGTTTATCAAGGATTACCAATATACCCTCAAATGGCAATGTGAAGACAACATTAAAAATCAATCTAACCATTACTACCGCAAACATAATATTGTTAAAGGCACCCATTACAGCGATATTATGGGCATGTACACCCCGGAATTATTGCCGGTCTTGTCTGGCTTAGCCAAAAGCTATGCGGTTTGTGATCACTGGTATTGCTCACTCCCCACCGAAACCTTACCAAACCGGGCATTTGTACAATTAGGCACCAGTCAGGGACGACTCAGTGATCACTGTAATCTGTATAGCGCAGAAACCATATACAACCGCCTTGAAGACAAGGGTATTAAATGGGCCATTTTTGGCGATAGTCACCATCCATATCTGACCAGAATGTCTTACCAAAGATTACCTAAAAACCCCAAAAATGGTCAATTTGGTGCCTACAATGACTTTAAACAGGCTGCTGCCAGTGGCCAATTGGCCAATTACACCTTTTTAACCCCTGACTGGGGATATGAAGGCAATAGCCAACATCCCAATTATGATGTTGCCAAAGGTGAGCAATATTTACTTAAGGTTTACCGAACTTTAAGGGATTCGCCACAATGGGATAAAACCTTATTGATCATCACCTATGATGAGCACGGCGGGACCTATGACCATATGCCGCCACCACAAAATGCCAAACAACCCAAAGACTGCCCGGATAATGAAGGATTTAACTTTCAGCGCTTTGGTGTAAGGGTGCCTGCGGTGTTGGTATCACCATTGATTGAAAAAAGCACCGTATTCAGGGTTAAAGCGCCGGATAATGATCTTAATGGTGAGCAAAGCCAAGCCCCGACGCCACTGGATCACACTTCAATTTTAGCCACGGTTGAAAAGCGCTTTGGCGTCGAACCATTAACCAACCGGGATGGATGTGCACCAACTGTTGCCGATGTTTTAACCTTGAGCACACCAAGGCAGGATGATCCTATGGCTTTGGTCACAGCCCCGTATAGTGAGGGCTTACCACCGCTGGAAAACGATAACGACTGGGCAGAAACGGTTGATCATCTGACCCAAATGGAAGTGCAAATGGCCTCTCAACTGGTAGACAAGCATACCTATCACAACAGTTACGACCATCACTTTGATCGTGAGCAAGAGGCGCAAAAGTGGGTTCACCACCGTTACCACCAATATTATGATGATTAAAAACAGTGCTTAAAAAGGACAAGGTTACCGTTTTGTAGGTGCGGCAGCGCCGGGTTGTCGCTACAGCGCCGACTAAAATTTTTTACATCGGATCAAGCGTCAACAGCACCCGCTTTTGCCCTATTTCAATAGGGCAAGAACGATGAACAACGGCTGTGGTCACGTCATCATGCCAGATGCTGCCTTTGAGTATGCCCACATCAATGACTTGAGTTGTTAGGATGCAGTTGCATCGCAATAGAGTCCTGATTCATCATCAGGCAATCCATCTGCGCCATGGTTAAGCTTTGAATGGTCAATGACTTCACCAGGCAACCCATCTGCGCCATGGCCAAGCTTTGAATGGTCAATGACTTCACCAGGCAACCCATCTGCGCCATGGCCAAGCTTTGAATGGTCAATGACTTCACCAGGCAACCACTGAGTGCCATCACCAAGCTAAGTACAAACCAGCCGTGCCGGAACAAGTCAATAGGGGGCAGGTATCTTGTCTAGTAATCAAGTGTTTTAAACGTTTGTATATTGAACAAGATACTTGACCCCAATTCCCAGACCCCAATTCCGATGTTCTGGGCCACAATCCCTTTTTATTTTTTGTGAGATTCCGCATTGGAAAAACAAAGAAAGAGACGGTTGCCCCCCTCTTTTTTCGTTTTTAGATCAAACCATCAAACATTTGCTTAATAATATCTATCCATGGTAAATGTGACCCATGCATCGCCAGTAACAAAATCAAATCCGGTTATACGTGCCGAACATTTTGCTGAGCCAGTTCGACTCACAATTGGCGTTTGTGGTAAATTGTTTATGGTTGTATACCTAAAGTTGCAAGTACTGTAGTTTGCATCTGAACGATACTTAACCTCAACGGCATCAAAACCGCTGTACGATGAAGTGGTATTGAAGTTTGATGTACTTCCCGATTGTACGTCAGTTGGGTAAGGCATATAGCTGGTTATTTGCGTATCAACATCAATAACGCTAAAAGTGTCAGAGTCGTTATTAACAACTTTTACATGAACACCTGCTTGTGCACTTGATACACATAGGGCTAAAACCGTTGTAGCTAATAATTTTTTAAACATTTGTTTCTCATCAATTATATTAGTTAGTGTCAATAGAACTTTTTGTTCCTGTGGATTTCGGTATCGATACTGAACGGGGCGAAATCTAACATGTTTATTTTGACAATAAAAGGGTTATTTTTTAGGGAGATGGAAGATGATTGGAATCAGTGTGTTATTTATTTAAGAAAGTGTTAACTTATTGGTTTTATTTAAATTTATTCACATTTAATACAGATTAAATATATTTTATCTTTTTAAAAATCAATAAAAGTTAAAAACAAAGGGGGTCAGGTTAGTTGTTTAAAAAGACTTTTCAAGTCTGCCTAGCGGCAATTCCAAATCTCCTCAATAATCCATTCGGGGCCAGCAACCAATAACGATAGAGAGTCCCATTAAATTGAGATAAAACCCTGTTAACGGTAAGTTTGGGGCAGGTATCTTGTTTAATAATCAAGTGTTTTAAACGTTTGTATATTGAACAAGATACTTGACCCCCAATCTTTCTTGGACCCCCAATCTTTCTTGGACCCCCAATCTTTTTGTTCAATCCTTTCTAATGAATATCATTTTGGGAACCTATTTACATTGCTTAATAATATAGTATAGTGTCCCCGTCTAATCCATCAGGGGTACATTGCTGGTGATTTGACGTGGTGTAAAGATGTCACAAGGGTGTCACTGAGGTCAGGTATCTTGCTCAATAATCAAGTGTTTCAAATGTTTGTATATTGAACAAGACACTTGACCCTAATCCCTCTATTAATCAAAAGGATAATATAAGAATATGAATAAATTTCTTGGCTTGGCATTGATTGCTGCTTCATGCTCACCGCTTGTACTTACTGCCGCTACCATCCCGCAAGTACCAACATTCAAGGAAGTACCTATAGTCAGTGAAGATGGCTCGTATCGGATTGCCTGGCACTCAGCAGGTTCAGGTGTGCGCTATGTCGTTCAGGGAGAGGGGAACGGAACACTCTACAATGGTTATGGTACTTTTTTTTCCAGATCATCACTGCCCAGTGGGACATATGCCTATAAAATCAAAGCCTGTGCAGATGGAAACTCATGGACATGTAGTCAATATTCACAAAAGGTGTCTGTGGACGTTGAAATAGATCCGGTTATTCCCGGTATTAATGATGATAATTCAGCTGTCGAATGGACAACGCTGGATTTTTGTTACGATTATCCTTGCTTGAAATCAAGGATATTCAAAGGGAGAGATGGTGAGGGAAAGGGGCTTGGCCAAAATAATTCATACTGGTCAACACGCAAATACCTTTATATTCTCACCTAGAATTGAACATCCCAACAACCTGACCGATGTGAAAAAAGCCTATAATCACAGAACAGAACTGGTCCACAAGGATAGGCCCGGGACCAGTATCACACAATCTTTTAAGTTAACGCCAAATATTGATATTGCAGATGCCGTAAGTAGTGGTTTACGACATGCCATTATTTTTCAAGATTTCGTTAATGCGACTAAAGGGCCTGAGCTTGTTATTGAAATTAAAGATAATAAATTAATGCTTAGACAGAAATATAACGTCAGTAAGCTACATGCGGAAATGCAAATCAGTAACGGGACTGAGTATGAGATAACTATTGAGACTGTATATAAAGATGCTCCAGCTACAGGTTCAACGAAAGTAACAATAAATGGAATCGTCTTTGGTGGCAGTAAAGATACGTATACTGGAAGAGGACTTGCCAATCAACATAGCTTTACCTTGGGTTTTTATCATAATTATAGTGGTTTTATTGGGGGCGGTAATAATAAAATTTCTCTCACGATGGCGGATTTATCAGTAGTTAAGAAATAATAAAACAAGCCCTTAATTCGTTATTTCAATTATCTGGTAAAATATAATAGTTAAACTTACAACAAAGGTAAAATACACAATATGAAAAAAATACAATTGCTCGCTATAATGCTTAGTCTTCTTACCACTGGTTTCACTTTCGCGGCTGAGGAAGCTTTGCCTAGGGTTACTGCCTACCCTTTCTACAATGTCACAATAGGCACTTGGGAGCGTCGTTATCCTATAAATGGGTTTCACGGTATCCAGAAGCAACAAGCTGAAGACAATAACATTCTGACAAAACTAGAATGGACGGTAACGATTTGTCACGATAAAAGCCATTTAGTGACAGACAGGGCAAATGTAAGACTACATTCATTCAAAAATGGTTCATCATTAAATCGAGATAAAACGGAGTCTGTTAGTTTGAACCAATTTGCCGATTGTACAACTGTACGGTCGACTATAGATTACCGAGGTTTAAACCTAAAGTTTGAAGATATTCCTCAAATCGCTCTCTATGCTTGGTCAGAAGGAGGCGGTAGTGGAACGGTGACAACTCAAGCATTTACTTACGTCGCTTATTATGAGTCAACGAATATTATAGAGCCAGAGATTGTAAAACCATTCGATCTAAATGTTGGTTCAAATCACCCTCATTATAATGCTTGGATACAGTGTGCGCCTCAAGTGGTGTGGTGGTCAGATCATCCTTTAGCCGACTATTATGCTGTATATCATAATACAGATATCAATGCGCCAGATTCGCAATGGCGCAAGTTATATAGTGGAAATCCAGGTGGTGTCGCTAATCATGACAACTTTTTAAGTATACCTTTGAAGGATGGTGGCTATTTAGCCGTTAAAGCATGTGCTGGTGATGATTGTGGGCCATTGTACAAATCGAACTTTAATTTAAACCCCGGCAGACCAAACTGTCCGGGTATGCTTTAAATACAAAATTAATAAAAAAGAGGGGGGTTCTTGTTCAATAACAACGTGTTTAAACGTTTGTAAATTGAACAAGATACTTGAACCCCAATCCTTTTTAAAATAGGAATAAAGATGAATAAAGTATTTACAACCTTATTAACTTCGGCTGGTTTTGTTTTATTTTCAGCAACGGGTCAAGCTGCAAGTTCAGCGCCATCGAGTACCGCTGAATCTACTGTGCATCCGGCAGCTAATGTCTGTGGTTACAACCACAATGTTCGCACTGGTAGTTATGCAGCACGGTACCAAGCAGGTTTACAGTTAACTGGTTTGGGTTCTTCTATGGTCTGCGCGTTACCTGTCAAATACGGTCGTTACATAGAGCGTGTTGTCTTTGATGTAAGCTACCAAGGTATTTCACCTCGTGGTTGTAGCCTAAGTTTTGTTAGCGGAACCAGTGGTTCCGTTGCTTCAAGTGGTAGCTTAGTACAAATGACCTTAAACACTTCTGCAAATGTTGATGTGTGGCAATATGACAACTTTGGTGAAGTACCAGCATACAATGGTGGCAATCCACAAAATATGTTATTGATTATGTGTCACCATTGGAATATGTCGTCTTCACAGTACGCTCGCTATGGCGCGGTCCGTATTGATTACTCCGAGCAACAATAGATATAATTTAAACTGGTGATAAGTTTTTAAACATTAATAAGTTAATAAGGGTCAGGTATCTTGTTCAATAATCAAGTGTTTAAACGTTTGTATATTGAACAAGACCCCCTTTCTTTTAAATGATTTAAATTAACGTCTCCACCAACACAAATCATCAAATTTTTGGCAAGATCTCTCGTTGCCCTCACTGCATTCAATTTTGTATTCGGCGCACATTTGAGAGTCTGGTCCGGCAAGAACTGGTGCTGATATCGCACCACTTAATCCCAATCCTAAACCAATTGCTAATAGCATTTTTTTCATTTTTATTGCTTTCATTACGTTTTTATCCTGCTGTTATTTTGTTGTTTAAACCAGCCAATCGAATGATTGACCCTAATACAACGCTAGAAAAGTTAGGGTACATAAACAATGGGAAATTAACAAGTGTTTTTGTGCGCAAAGATAAAAAATTGATGCTGCATTGAGTTTCGGCTTGCAAATTATGGGTATCATTCGATGATGGGTGTCATCTGGTGAAGTCTATCTGGCTCATTGCCTTAAAGGTCCAATGAAAAAATTTGGGGTTCAAATTGCTTGTTCAATATACAAGCATTTAAAACAATTGATTATTAATCAAATCGCTAGACTCCCTTGGTGTCCCTGAAAATCTTCGATACTACGAGCCATTAGTGCCTCATAGTGATTTGAAAAAATATGATATTGAACCGCTAATCTGTATATATCGTTAAGTGGGTATCTAATGTAATTACCTGTGCTGCTATTTTAACTAAAATACCCATTGACCTAAAGTGTATGAAATTATACACTATCTAAAAATGTATGAATTCATACACTCCAAACAAAAACAGATCGAATAAGCAATGAAAGCAACGCAAAAATTATCTGCCAAAGCCACAAAACTGTTAATGGTATGCATGGCTGCATCCATACTGGCAGTGTATTGGCTGGCTAATGGTTTGGTGATTGTGATGTCGTCTTCAATAGCACCGACTGTGCTATGGAAAATTGAAGGCAAACCGGTTAAAGACGAATATGTTAGCTTTGAGTTTCAACATGAGCTGATTAATAAAAGCCCATTTTTAATGACCAAACGGATCGGTTGTTATGAAGGCGAGGTGCTGCAAAGGAAAGCGGAGTTTAACTTTTATTGTGAGGGGCGTTATCTGGGATTTGCCAAATCTGATTCAGTAGATGGGCGGCAAATGCCGTTGTTTTCTTGGGAAGGTGGGGCAGTGCCCGTGGGAAAAGTGTTTGTTGTCGGTAGTCATGCCGATTCATTTGATAGTCGTTATTGGGGGTTTGTTGCCTTAGATGAATTACAACGTTTGAAGGCGTTGCTGTAGTCATGAAGATATTTAAAAGCCTATTAATGGCGTTGTTGGCTTACTCGGGCACCGGCGTTAGTGCCGCCGATGAAAGCAACCTTCGCGGTTATTGGTGGGGTGAGAAGCCTGTTGTCGAAGAGACAGTAGAAGAGGAGGAATACCCGGTACCGCCGCCAAATCCTCAACTTGCTGAATTAATGCAACTGCACCCAAGGAAGATAAAAGCGCTGGAGGAAGAATACCGGGAGTATGCGGTGTGGAAAAGAACACCTGAGGCAACCCGAGATTACTGGACGGTGGTTGATGCCGCCAGACGAGTGGCCAGATCGTTCACTGCTTTAACCGCAGTGACCATGCTGGAGCATCCGAAGCTGAATGCTAGGGCACAAAACCCGATCACCAATGCCGGACGAGAAGCTAAGCGAAGAATTCGCGATACCGAAGTTAATCAGGCATTAGTGGCGGCGCACAAAGAATTTGCGTTGGTGATGTTCAGCCAACCGGGCTGTCAGTACTGTGAGTTACAGCGTAATTCGTTGAAGTACTTCACCGACAAACATTATTGGCCTTACCGAGAGGTGGATATTACCCGCCAGCCCGGTGTGGCGCAGCGGTTTAATGTCACCATGACGCCGGTCACTATCCTGATCCAAAAGGGCACTCAAAAATGGATGAATATTGCCATTGGTGCCGAGAGTATCCCGGGGATTGAAGACAATGCGTATCGAGCAGTGAGGTTGTTAAAAGGACAAATATCACCGGCACAGTTTTATACCCCGGAGTCGATGAGCGGTGGGTTTTATGACCCACAAGCCGGGAGCGGTAAATAAAAATGAGCAGGTTAGCTTTGTTACTAATCGGTGTGTTCAGTACTGCTGCCAGCGCCGGGGATTGGGTTGACGACTGGTTTGATAATGCGGTGTCGACCGGGCCGTCGTCGTTTAAGAATCAAAAGCGGGGTTTTTACTCACTGGGCGGGTTTCAGGGGCGAATTAATACCTCGGTCGATCATCCTATCAGTGTGCAGCTACCCAAGTTGTCTGGTGGTTGCGGTGGGGTCAATCTGTTTTATGGCGGCGTGTCGTTTTTGGATGAAGAGTTTCTGGTGCAGAAGTTAGAGAACGCCATGCAGGCAGCACCGGCGATTGCTTTTGATATGGCGATTAAAACGGTGACCAAAGAGTTTTCTGAATCACTGGCCAAGTTTGAGCAAATCGCTAACCAACTGAACAATCTTCAGCTAGATGATTGTGCCATCGCCAAATCAGCGGTGACCACTGTGGTTGAGGGTCGTTACAGTGATATTGGTTCGGATGTTTGGAGTACGGTCACCAACGAGCAGTCATTAAGTTCGGCAGACTCAAAAAACTACCATGGCTCACAGCAGAAGATTAATGCCGCTGGCGGTCAGCCAACGATAAACCTAGATGAGCAATGGCAAGGTTGTCATGCCGATTTCAAAGTGTTGTTTGCGACGCCGGGATCACTGGTGAAAAAGTCGACCGACCGCTTTGGCATGGGTCAGTATGCTGACTTAGTAAGGGGTTATATTGGTGACATCAATATCGATGTGTCGGCGGCGGGTCACATTCCGGTGGGGCGTGAAGTGTTGCCTTGCAGTAACAATGCTGATGCCAGTATGGATGATTTTGTTTATGGCTCCACAGAGGGCAAAAGTGAAACTGGCGTTTGTGCCCGTTACCTGGCCGACGGCATTAAAGGACTGGTTGAAACTAATTTACTCAAAATCGCCGATGCCATCAGTAATAAAGCGGTGATGGATAATGCCTTACAAGACTGGATTAACGCTGCACCGGTGCCAGTTTACCGGATTGTCTATCGTGCGACCGTTGATGGCACAGTGGCAGAAACGGTCAATGAAACCGCAGAGCTGCTGAGTTTTGCTTATGCTGACCGGATGTTTAATGACTTATACCGTAATGCCCAGTTGCTGTTTGGCAAGATGAATCAAGTATTTGAAGTGTCGGGGCAAGGTGGCGAAGCAGGCAAAAAATGCAATAAGGATTTGTTTATCAGCATTGCGCCTTTGTTGCCACGAATTGAATCAAGACTTAGAGATGTGCGCGGCAAAATGCGCCAAGGTTATATCGCCAAACTGCAAGAATATCAGCAGATTGCACAATTTGTTGACCGCCATCAACGACAAGAACAACAACGTTCACTGAAAAATGCCAAGGATACCTTGGGACTGTAAATGGATTCAGATTTTTATGTCTACGGCGGGTTTGACGTCACAGTAAACGCCTTTATCAGGATCTCGCTGATCTTCAATGATGGTGAATACATTGTGCTGTTTTTTGTCGCCACGGTATTTGGCATTTTTTTTGGCGGGCTGATCACCATTGGCCAGGGTTTGCTGGGCAAAAGCCTCGATATGACCACCTTGATGAGCTTTTTCATTTTGGTGTTGTTTGGCATGGCGGTGTTTAAAGGGCTGATCATGCCCAAAGGCACCATGCATATTTATGACCCGGTGGTTAATCGTTATCAAGCGGTGTCCGGTGTGCCTGAGCTGATTGTTTTTGCCGCGCGTGTCACCAATATCGCCGAAAGGGCACTGACCGAGGTGATGGATAATGGCTCGGCGCATCCGCGTTCGTTGCAAGGTGGCGGGGTGGGACTGGAGTTGCTGATTAATTCGTTCAGGGGCGAACCGCTTGGCCATCAAGCTTATATTCAAAAAAGCATCAGGCAATATGTCGCCGATTGCCTACCGGCGGCCGAGAGCCTAGCTTCGTACAGTTTTGATTTAAAGCAGTTAAAAAGCGATACCGCCGATATTAAAGCGGAGTTGGCCAAGCTGGTAAACCCGTCGGTGTTTACCACCATGTATTCGACCGCTGATAAGGTCGGTTCAGTGATGAGTTGCACCGATGCGTGGAATGGGCATTTAAACCCCACGCTCAATTCAGCGGCACTTTATGAAGAATATGTCGAACATGTTTGTGCCCAATCTGGTTTTGCCATACACGCACCGGGTGAGGGTGTGATGCAAATGAACCGCTGTAAAACCATTTTAGAGGATGCCCAAGCCTTGGTATTTGATATTTCGGCCACTGGCAGTTACCGCAAATTTATGCAGGATATTATGCTGTCGAAAGCGATAGTATCGAGCTTGATGCAAACACCGGGCAGCACTATCAGCCAGTTGGCCAGTAAGGATATTACTGAATCGGGGTTCTCCAGCCAGCTGGTGTCAGAGCAGTGGTTACCTGCGATTAAGGCCATCGTGTTTGGCGTGGTGCTGGGATTAATGCCGATTTTGGCGTTATTTATTGTCACCCCCATGGTATTTAAAAGTGTGCATATGATGTTTGGTCTGATGGTTTGGCTGGCGTTATGGGGCGTCACTGATTCGGTGGTGCATGGTATTGCTATGGATCAGGTGATCAGCATGACCGAAGGGATTAAGAATATGAATATGTCGCTCGGCGCTTTAATGATGATGCCGGATCAGGCCACCAAAGGGCTGGCGATTTTAGGCAAAGCACAAAGTATGGGGGTGATTTTATCGACCTTTATTGCAGGGGTGTTCTTTCGGATCAGCGGTTATGCCTTCACTCAGTTGTCAGAAAAATGGTCAGGCGATATTGACCGTATAGGTGATAAAGCCGGGCATGACGTACTGGATCCGATTAACCGGGTCAATACGCTGCAACAGCAAATGGATGCACAAGCGAAGATGACCACCATGGGCCTGTTAGGTATGGAGTCTTTTGGTGTCGCTAATCAGATGATGACCAGTGCACCATACAATCAGGCGAATAGTCAGTTTTCTGCGTTACAAAACAGTGGTTATAGCGGTCATCAGGCGATCAGTGGCGCGGGTGTGTTTGAAGGTGCCAGCCAAGGGGGCAACCGATTGGCACAAGATAACTTTGCCGCTGACAACTTTGGCGGCAACTTGGGTGGTGCGGGATCTGAACTGGGCAAAATCAGCCGGACCATGGATTTGGCGGGCACCAGCGGCAAAGCGCAAGCGTTACAGTCAGTTCATGCTGACAAGAGTCTTGCAACAGCTACTCAATCTGATGCGTTTAAACGCGGTGTTGATCGGGCTTCATCAACTAATGCTAGGGCACAGGCTTTACAGTCTTTGCATCCTGATCAGACGCTGGTTGAGTCGAGCAAAGCAGATGCCTTGATCAGTCAAGTTGATAAAGTGGCTTCAACCGGTGCCCGAGCTGACGCTTTGCAGTCGGTGCATCCGGGTAAAACCTTAATTGATGCGGCTAAGGGAGATGCTGCGATTAGTCAGACCGACCGGGCATCGTCGACGCAATTACGCGGCGATCTGGCCAATCAAATTACTCCGGGCAATTTAACCGATGGACTCAAAGAAGTGGGCCGTTTTGAGCAAGGGGCTTTGGCGTCGAGAGTCAATCATTATGGCCATAGTGGCGACTATGTTGATGCCTTAGATGTCAGTGAATCTCGTTTTGCGGGAGAAATGACCGGATTAGAAAAGGTCGGCAATATGTCTGGCTTAGGTGTCGAACGTTTAGCTGAATTCTCTGGCCAGAGCCAGGGCTTTGCCATGGCAGGCACCGGCAAAGCTTATAACAATTTAAGTCCGAATGAAGTGATCAGCGGGTTTGAGGCCCATGATTTGGCTAATGCCGTTGATGGGACTGTGGTGTCAAATGTGGCGGCCAGTGAAGGCTATGCCTCAACTAAGGATTATGTTGAAGCGCAAAAAACCTTGGGTCGCAATGAAGAGCTAGCCAATCTGATCAACGCCCAACGGCTTATGGGTGTGATGAACTGGGATGAAAAGGATATTTCACTAGCCAAAAATGGCACCTCGTGGGAAATGGCGTTATCGGGTGAGCAACTGGGGCAAATGGAAAACGCCGGGATGTTTACGCCAATGGATAACCGTTATTACGATGAGGGTGGCTTGTTAAATATGAATATGGCCGGTGATGGTTCTGTGGTCTCAGTGTTTGCCAAAACAGGCAACGCTGAGCAAGTGAATGATTCGCTGGAGGTATCACGGGGGCTTTCGCTCAACGAGGGATCTGGACAGATTGGTCATGGCTCGTTTGCTTATGTGATGGAAAATCGAATGGCTGAAACCGCCGTGGACTACGCCAACATGTTTGACAAGATGAGTGACCCTTCGGTGAGAGACTCGACGCTAACGCAGCTGGCACAAGAGCTTGATAGTACGATGCATTCGAGTGTCAGCAAGCAGGATATTTTTGGTCACAGAGAAGAGATTTCAGCTGGTGTCGGTATACCGGGTATTGCGTCGATGATTGGCGGGGTTGAAGCGAAGGTTAACGGGAGTGCGTTTGTTGATGGCTCTATGGTTGACCAAGACACGTTTGAAACCAACAAATTGGTGATGGATTCGCTGTATAACCAGGCTGCGCTCGACGGTGACGCTTACATTGATGAAGTCTACCGACCCCACGCGCAAGGTGCTTCAAGCCAGGATATTGAAAAAACCAGAGCGGGTTTCAGTGCTGAGAAATTTGCTGACTATTATACAAAATATCGGGATTCTATGTTAGCTATTGGTCATGATGAAATTCGCAGTGCCAGTGATCATTATCAAGATAAAGGCCAGCCGGATTATTCCGATGTCAAAATCCCTGAATTACGCAATTTAAACTAGTGGTGAAGCGTTAACAATGAAATATGTAGCAACTGTAATGATAGCATTGATGCTGGCGAGTCTGGCTTTAAACAGCTTGGCAGCGCCAGTTGAAAACTGTTCAGGAGAACATCAGTTTCAAATCGAAAAAGGCACCCTTAAAAGCAACATTGAACGCATCATCGCTGCACATTATCAAGGCGCTTTGTTGGTGTATGAAGTGGGTCATCACGGGGTGTTTGTTGACAGCTGTATCGAGGCGGATTCAGCCAATGCGTTGGTGCAGCAGATGATTGAACCTTACACCTCACCGCAACGGATTTATTTTATGACCTTCAGAAACGGCGTAGCAGCGGTGTTTTATCAAAACGATAGCAAATATAGCCAATATTTACGTGTGGCGAGGTAATAGAGTGACGTTAACCAAGAGTTTGCTGATATTACCACTGGTGTTTACCACCGGCTGCGCTGGACTGGCGTCTTATTACGCGCCAGAAAAAGTGCTAGATAAAATTGATCAGCAAAAAACAGCGGTGATGGATTCGCGGGATAAATCTCAATCGTTGAGCAATGTGTTTCACTATAATGGCCTGTTTGTTGAGCAACTGAGCTTAGCGGCGTCGGTTTTGCCCAACTGGTACCATCAAAAGGTGACCACCTCATTCAGTGAAATGGCGCTTTATAAAGTGATGGACGGACTGTTTGCCGACCAGCGGGTGAACGTTGAATACCGAGATGGCGTTGAACGCAACCGTCACATTGCGGTGTTTGGTGATGACTTGACCCATGGCAATGTACTTGAAGCCATTGCCGCCGCAACCGGTTATACCTTTGAAGTGGATGACGGCAGCGTGGTATTGAGCAAATATCAAACCCGGATATTTCCAGTGCGAGTGATTGGTGGTTCGGTGCGTTATTCTATCGGTAAGACCCGGTTGAATAATGGCGCTATTAGCTCGTCCAATGATGATGAAGTGAAAGCAGATTTGGTTGCCAGTGCCGGTGACGAATATAGCGTGGTCAGCGGCGAAATTGACCCGTTACTAGATTTTAAAGTGGGGGTTGATGAAGTACTCGGTTGCCATCAAGGCAGCGCAGAAGACCAACAAATCTGTGCCCAAGGAGCCAGCGCTAAGCTGATGCCGTCTAACAACTCCATTATTGTCCGGGCGATCCCGTCGCAAATGGAACAAGTTGAACGTTATATGGCCCAGCAACATGATGTCGCCCTGCGTCAAATCAGAGTGAATTTAACCCTAGTGACCATCGAAGTGGCTAAGGACACCCAGTTGAATCTAGACATGGATATTCTAGACAGCAATGTATTGGGGTCAAACGCCGGGCTTAAACATGCCACTTCAGCGTTTTCATCAATGATTGGCGGGCTGGGCAATCGGGGCAAAACCCTGTTGCAGCATAAAAACGGCTCTGAGCTGGCATTAGAGGCATTGAGCAAACAGGGCAGTATTTTACAATCGTCAGTATTGCGGGCGGTGTTGATTAATCACCGGATCACCCAGTTAAACAGCGTGAACAAAGTCAGTTATGTCTCTGACCGACCACAACAAGTGACGCTGAATGTCGGCACCACTCGGGGCATTGAACAAAAAGTCGCTCAGTCTGGCACCCTGTTATACCTGATGCCGAATATTGGGTTAAAAGACGCGGTTTTACATCTGTCATCGTCACAAAGTGCGCTGATACGACTGGATAAAAAGGGCGAAGGGGATTCGCAAGTTGAGTCACCGGTGATTGATGACAAGCTGTTGAACACCACCGTGATTTTGCAACCGGGTCGTCCGGTGTTTGTTGGCGGTTTCAGCAATGATGAGTTAAGCGCAATATTCAGCGCTTCTGGGCAAATTTTGCCCGGCATGAGTCGTAGCGCTTTAGACAAAAATGTCGAAACCGTGATGATGATTGAAATGGCGTTTTTGTGAGAGGTGGTGATGAATTTTAGTCGTTCGACTCACTGGGTTTTTGCCCACAACCTCGATGATTTAAAGCGCCAGGTGACCAAGGCCAGTGCACAAGGCTCGATGTATGGCAGTATTGTCAATGAAGGGGAAGGGTATTATCTATGTCATTCACCCAACCGTTTGACCGTGATAACCCCTTCATTGCTGCAAATGTTAGCCGATATCACTAATGTGATTGTGGTTTTACTGGAGAATGATCAGCTATATATGCTGATTAAATCGGCTGGGGTGTTGGTTGGAGAATACCTGTTTGACCATACGGAATATAACAGCAATGAATTCAAATTAGCTTTCACTGCGTTGTATCTGATTTGGCCGCGTATCGGTGAATTTCAGCTGTTGACCAATGCCGATGTTGACTCATCAGCAGATCATATGACGGTTTTAAATAACAAGGTCAGCATCCCCATTGCGGTTGAACAATGTGAATACAAAGCCTGGCTAGCCACTCCGTTTTTGGCGTGGAATAGCAAAGCGCCATCGGTCGGATTAATCGCCCTGGTACCGTTCAAACAAATCCCGCTGTTGAAGAAAAAAGCCAGCTATTGGCAAATGGCAGCGGTGAGCACAGCGATAGTGCTGGCGAGCATTTATGGCTTTTGGCCAACAGCAGACAAGCCAATAAACCCGCCCTTAGTGAGCAATGAAAACGTCTATCAAGGGTTGATTGACCACCTCACCAAAGACGGTGCTAATCCGTTGTTTATCCTCAGCCAAGTGGCGAAACGACTGAATCAACTCGACAGCCTGATTGGCTGGCGCGTCGGTGAAGTGGAGGTTTATCAGCAAAACGGTCAGGGTTTTATCCTGTCGGTCGGATTGGCATCACTGGATGGCAATATGTCAACTTTGATGTCATTTGGCCGAAGCCAGCATTATGTCGTTAATGTTGCTGGTGAACGGGCGTTTTTGACCGCTAAGCTGGGGTTTATGCCCACCTTGTCATCGGCTGCACGGTTTCAAATTGGCAGTTATGAACGTTTGGCGACTGCCCGATTGAATGCGTGGTGGGACGGTACCAGCGTTGAATTTAGCAAAGACAACAATAAGCGCCATAGCCCTTATGTTATTGAGACGGTCACCGTAAAAATGCCGCAGGTAGACGGCTTTGATTTGAATGCATTGGGCAGTTTATTTTATGGCGATCCGTTTGCTATCAGCGCTATTAAGCTAACGCGTGATGTCGCGGTAGCCGGGTTATTTAATGCTGAAATAGCCATGACATTGGCGGGAGTGATGATTAATGAAAAAGAATAACATTATCAAGATAGGCGGTATGCTGGTATTTATTGGATCTGGCGTTTATCAGTATTTTTCAACAACAGCAGATGCCGATCTGAATGCTTCACTGGTATCTGCCATGGTTGCAGCGCCTGACAAAGCAACCCTAGCTGAGCCGACAACAACAGCCGTTTTGCCGTTTAAAGTCGCGCCTGACGCCAATGATATGTTTGAAGCCGCCAAGTTGCTGGCCAATACCTTAAATCCTGAGCTGGAGAAAAAATGGCTGGGGATCCGCTTGCACACTCGCTTATCACGAGAGTATGAAGCGCAGGCCGCCGCCAACTTGAACGTGCAAAAAAACACCCTGAAAAGCCTAGAGCTAAGCGCAAAAATCAGCGCGATTAATGAGGGCAAAACCATCGCAGCGGTGGCAACAGAAACCGCTGATAATAACCCGCTCTATCGAGAGCTGGCTGATATTTCAGTGGTGCTGATGTCTTATACCGCTGATCAGGGTAAGGGTTTTGTCTCGTTAAAAATTGGTGATACTACTTACGAGCGGGTTCGCACCGGTCATCGTGTCGGCGCGTTTGAAGTGGTGGCGCTGCGCGATGCTGATCGCTGTGTGGTGCTGAAATATAAATCACAGCTGTTACAAAATCGCTGTGTATAAAGAGGCGAACCTTTGTTTTATTTAGATCCAACTAAACCTCAAAGTCAGGGTAAAGAGCCTCAGGGTAAACGACCCGCTTTTATCGCGCCACTGGGCGAGGTTGAAGCCGCTGCGTTAGGTCAGCCGTCGGCGGCATACTTTGAAGTGCTGAGCCAGCAAGCCAAAGACATTGGGGTGCCGGTAGTGCATTTTGAAAGCGGGCTGTTACTGGTTGGCCAGCAAGCCCAAAACAGTAAGCTATTGGCTATCATGCAAACGGCGATAGCGGCACAAATCGTGGTGTCGAACATTCGCCTTGCCAGTAGTACCAAAGTGATTGAAATCATCAACCAACATGAGCCAGCAGCGCAGGCCGAAGATACCGCGATATCTGATGCGGATTCAATCCGCATGTTTGCCGATATCATGGCTGAGGCACATGGGTTGGGGGCACAGGATATTTACATTGTGCTATCGAGAGAAAACAACCAGGCGTATTGCCAATATAAAGTGGATAACGACCTGATTGAACAGGTTAAATGGATGGGTGATTTTAACCTCGGGTTATCAGTATGTGCTGCGCTATTTGACGGCAGGGAATCGGCGGGCCAATCGGTTGGCCGCTTTGACGAGTCAACCACCCGGCAAGAAACCCAGTTCAAACACAGCGTCTATGACCAACATGGCCAGCTGGCTGAAGAATATTCAATTCGTTTTACCAAGAGTAAAACCTCGAAGATCAGCGAACTGCTGGTGCAAATGCGCTTGCAACCGGTGTCTTACATCCGGCGGCTGGGCGATTTGGCCGTGCCTGTTGAGGTGATGACCGCCATCAAGCAACAGATGATTAAATCAAAAGGCATCATGTTGACTTCAGGGCCGGTCGGTTCAGGCAAAAATACCCTGTTAATGGCCATTTTGCTGGGTTATCCCAAGCGGGTATTAATTCAAACCTTTGAAGATCCGCTGGAAATACCGGTGCCTCGACAGTACCGTAATATCATTCAAAACACTATTGATACGGTGCTGGGCAGCAAAAACCAATTAAAAACCATCATGCGCCAGGCACCTAACGGTATTTACCTAACGGAAGTGCGAGACGAGCAAACCGCTGAATTTTTATATTACGTCGCCAAGTCTGGTCACTTTGCCCTGACCACCATTCATGCCAATAGCGCAGTCGGTGTAGTCGAGCGGCTGGTTTCACTGGGTGTCAGTTATCAAGATATTGGTGCTGATGGCGCGACTAACCTGATCATGGCCCAGCGGCTAGTGAAATGTTTGTGCGATCACTGCAAAGTACCATTAGGCGAGTTATTGCGAACAGATGCAGCAAGCTATCGGGAAAAAATCAAGCTGCTTGATAGCATTGATTTGGGCGGGGATGAAGACTGGCAAATGTTTGTCCGCCATGGCAAAGGCTGTGGCGAATGCCATTGGAGCGGGGAGCAAAAAGGCCGCAGGTTAGTGATTGAAATCATCGTATTAACTGATGAAGACCGAGCGTATATCCGCGATGGCAATACACAGCAATGGCAACAACACCTGATAGACAAAGGCTTCAACAGCATTGACAGACAACTGATTGGCTTATTAAAAAGTGGCCAAATGGATGTACAACGCTTGCTGGAGAACAGCTGATGAAAGCCTTCGCAACCGTGCTGCCTTATTATCACAGGCTGGTGTTTAGCTTTAAATCGCTGTCTTTTGATATTGATAGCCAGCTCGAATACATCGACATGCTGAACAGCTACATGGTATCGGGCCAATACAAAACCAAAGACGCGGTGTTTAAGGTCAGGTCATCTTACCTAGAAATATACGGTAAGGACCATATTGCCGTGCAGATCAGCGATGAAATCATTGCCTCACTGAATATCGGTGGGTCTTATGTCGCGGTGATCAAAGCCCATTTTAGCGCCAATATTGCCATCGGTTATGAACTGTCGCAGCTGGCCAGCGCTAACAAAGCCAGTATTAATGAGATCACCAACTTAGTCAAAATTGAACGAGCGATCAGCAAAGATGCCTTAGCCATCTTGCTACAACCTGGAGTAATGGCCTTGCTGGCGATTATTGCCACCGCCGCGATTGGTAGATACCTGTTGCCCGCGCTGGAAACCTCAAACAACAACGCAGCGCAACCCAGTATTGAACACACAATCGCGGTGGCGCTGGGCTACATCGTCTTCGACGGCTGGTTTATTGTCTTACTGATGTTGGCGGCATTGATAGCCGGTTACAGTTACCTGCAACATAACCTCACGGGCACGACGCGGGTCAAACTGGATGGTATATGGCCATTCTCAAATTACCGGGTCATTTGGGGGATCAGGGTGATGAAACTGCTGGGTTTGCTGAAACAAGCGGGAATGCGTGATATCGAAGCGCTCGGCATGATTGGCGAGTATGGTTCGGTTTATGTCAGGCAGCATACCGACAAAATGATTTATGCGGCTAAAGTCGGCAGGGGCAAACAAGCATTTGGCATTGGGTTATTGAATACGGTGCAACTGGTTCGCTTGTCAGCCTCGCGGGCACTGACTGACAAAGAGTTTACTGAAGCGTTATTAAACGCAGCGGAGCAATCAACCACCGACGTTAAACTGCAAAACAAGCGGGCGATTAAGGCGTGGGGTTTTGGATTATATATCATCTTCTTTATTTTCGGTGGACTGGGCATTGGTGCCTTGTTTAAAGCCAGCATGGGCATGATGAATTTTTAAAAGTGTATGAATTCATACAATTATTGAGTGGAGTAACGAGTAATATGAAAGGTTTTAAAAAACAGGGCGGGTTCGGCATGATTGACCTCGGATTTTGGGTCAGTGGTTTTATGGGGATCAGTATTTATTTCTCAGCTATGGTTGCCGACGAACAACAGAATATATTGGCGCAACGGACAGTCGCCGATATGTCGTTGATTGTTAAAGCGTCGCGCGATTACAAAGCCGATCAGAGCGATGGTTATACCACGGTAAGTGTCGCGAATCTAACCGATATCACCGTGGGTTATTTGGCCGACCGATTTAAAAGCGGCACCGGCATTAATGAATGGGGCGGTAATTATACCGTGGCAGCAGGCGCAACAGCCTCTGACTTGACAGTCACCAGCACCGGGTTACCTACGCAAGTTTGCAACAAAATAGCCAACGCGCTAAAACAGGATTTTGACGCGGCTTGCGCGACTAATACCATCACCCTGAAAACGATTTAATGCAGCCGGGTAAACCAAATGGCTTCGCATTAACCGCTTTATTGGTGGTGATGGTCTCAAGTGCTTTGTGGGTGTTGCGGGTGAATGTTGAACTGAGCAGGATCAACCAGTTAGAATATAACGCGTTACGCTTAGACATTCAGATGAAGCAACTGTCTGTAGCCTTGAGCCTGTTTTATCAGTCGGCATGTCGAATGGGGCCAGTGTCACAGTCAGATGATTTAGTGAAGCGCTATATTGCGGTTGAACAAGCGGTCGAATATGGCGATGGTTACGAGTTACTGCTATCGCTTGAAAATGGCCAACCGATTTCAAAGGTGACCATCAAACTGGATACCGCCTTTGTTCATTTGGCCAGGCTGGCGATTGCCAATGGCGCATCATTAGATGGCGATACCTTAACCCTCAACAAGCGGTTATCAGTGCCGCCAGGTTGTGAATAAACCATGAAATTAAACCAATCAACAGCGCTATTGCTCTGCTCGGTATCCTTTTCACTAAATGCCGGGATACTGATACCAGACATGCAGGGCGGATTGCACCAGCTGGCGCAAGATGGCATCAACCAACGTTTTAAGCTAGCAGAGCGCTTGGTTGATCGACTCAAAGACATTAAAGCGGGCACCTTGAATTATCGTGCCCAAAAAATGCAGTGGCCCACGACATTAAGCGATATTGTTGCCGATGGCTTTTACATTGGCCAGTTCAGTACCCCCTACAACAATGACATTGTAGGCGCAGCATCAGGCAATACCTACGTCTTAACATTTAGCGCCGAAAGCACAACGGTTGCCAAACATATCGCCAGCCAAATGAACGGCTCGTCGACATTAAATATTGTGACTTTAAACCTACCGCTACCCTCGCAAAGTGCCGCCGTCAGCACCACCTTGAACCGATTTCATGACGCCTCAGGGATATTGAATACCATGCAAACTGATTTATACATGGGTAATAACAGCCTGTATGATATCGGTAATGTTAACGCTGAAACCGTCAACGCCAGTTTAGGGGTTTTTGACCGTGGCCAGCGGGTGTATTCCGCTGGTTTCAAACCAACACCTGAAGCGTTAGGAGCGGTGCCAGAGACCCGAACCATCAATGGTCACTCGTTGGCAGGTAATCTTGTTTTAACCAAAGCTGACATCGGCCTAAGCAAAGTTAACAACTACGGGATATCAGATGCTTACAGCTTAAACTCGTCAACGACCTATGCCAGTTCAAAGGCCGTCGCCCAATTAAAAAGTCATATTGAAGCCGGGTTTGTGCCAACGAACAGAACCATCAACGGCAAAGCACTGAGCGGAAATATTACCCTTAGCCCAGCTGATGTTGGTGCGATTGCCACAAGTACCCCATCGTTGGTCAATGCCAATACTACCTGGCTAGATAACTACGCAACGAGTTGGGGCGCAGCCGGTGATTTAAGCCTTCACCACGATGGTAATAACAACTTCATTCGCAGCGTGACTAGCGACTTGTATATTGATAACACCGCCAATGGCCGCGAGATATATTTGCGCTCAAACAACAACACCGGCACCAATCACACCGCCATTGGGGTGATGAGCGATACCAACGTCTATGCCCAGCTTGCCTTCAACTCATCAAACAAGCTGGCCACCACCAACACTGGCGTAAATGTCAGCGGCACAGTGCAATCATCCGGTTGGCAGACCACTTACATGAATGCGCTGCACACCGGCAATTCATTTTACCTCAGGCCCAACGATGAAGACGTTTGGCAGACCAGCCGCGAGTTTGGTTATGACGCCAATAACAACCGCTGGTTTGTCGAAACCGATTTGGCGGTGTCTGGCAGTATCAGCGCCAACGATGTCACCGCTGCTGGCACCTCAATGAGTGCAATCAAAACATTTATGGATAATGCCGATAGCGGCGGAAAAGTCGAAAGCTTGTATGAAGGCGTCGGCACTGTGGTCAACCTGACAAAAAACTTGGTGATTGGCGCAACCTATTATATTCAAACCGGTGGTTATTCAGGCACATCGACATGTCGAACCAGCCATATCATCGACAACCAATTTATCTTATTGAAATTCACTGGTGTGGGTCAAACCGCCCAAGTGCAAGGCTATTGCAGCCCATCGGGCACCAGCGCCACATTAACAGTCGCTAGCACTAACCAGCTCACCACCAACCTAGACTATTCATTTGATGTGGTGATCCGCAAAGTGATAAGGATTAACTAATTGAAACTCAACAGATTATGGATTGTGCTTGGCTTGCTGATCACCGCCGCTTTGCCAGTCACCGCCAATAATGATTTTTTAATCCTGATTAGCAGCGCTGTCGACAAAACCATTTATGAAGGCATCGGCAAAACCGTCACCTTGTCTGAAAACCTCATCGTCGGTCGCACTTATTACATTCAAACCGCCGGGGTATCGGGTACCTCAACGTGCCAAACCAGTCACATGATTAAAAACCAATTTATCTTACTGACCTTCACAGGCGTCGGTCAAACCGCCGAAGTCGAAGGTTATTGCAGCCCCAGCGCAACAAGGGCAACGATGACAATCACCAATCTCAATCAACTCACCACAAGCGTTGATTATTCTTTTGATGTGGCGATACGCACAGTGGTAAAGCTGAAATGACTGTCGCGAAAGAAACACAAAACAAGCAGGTAACCGTATTTTACCTATGCCTCAACGATATCAGCATATATCACCAAACCCTGATAGCAGCCGTTGCCAGCAATGACGGACAAGTCGTCATTCCCGCTGAATTTGAAGCCGGTAAATCAATTATTGCGGTGTGCGAGGGCAAAGTAACCGTGCTAAACCCGGCGTCCGACAGATGACGGCTTGTATTAATTGGCATAGTGAGGTGCGCAGCAAAGAATATGTCAGCGTCCAGATTGCGATTATTGACGGCTGGAAAATCAACAGCAATGAAGCGCTTAAGGTCGACCTTTATGGTTGTGAACTATTGGGTGAGATTGATTATTTCAGTGATGGCGTTGAGATTGTTTACCGGCATATGTGTTGATGAGGCGGTTTAACGTGATGGATTGGCTGTGTCATAGTGACAAGGTTGGTGCCAGGGGAATGACGGTAATAGCGATCTGTTTGTGGTGGGTGAATCGAGAAGACAGCGCTACGTTGTTATTTTTTATTGCTTATAAGGGTAAGGGGCTGTTTATTTCTCGGTGGCGGGTGGTTGCCTTTGTCTTTTATTCGGGAGTATTTAAGGGAGTGGGTTGAGTGTAGGAAGTTGGGGAAGGGGTGTTGAAAGATATCGTCAGGGTTATCATTATTCAGCTTAGTGGTTAAAATATCGACTTATCACTTACTCATTTCAATGGTAGGCCCCTTGAGCTTTTACATTGGTGGTCACCCGGTTAAAAAAGCTTTGACTTTAAGGGCTCTATTTAGTAGTTTTCTTGCGCACAGACGACGTTAACAGCCGTCACAGTGCAGAATACTGATATCATCATTTAACAACAAAAAGCAGGCATTAAAATGAAATTAAAACTCAATAAAAAGAAACTCAAAAACCTTTCCAAAGATAACAAGGCATTGCCGATGGATATGACTCCGGAAGTTGCTGGTGCCGCTGTTATAACTTCAAGGTGTACTTTATGGTGTCATAGCAATAATTGCAACGGCACTGGTCTTGCGACCAACCCACACTGCCCGCCTCAAGAAGACTCACAGGATTTCTGCGAGACCCTTGGTTGTTAAGGCATTAGGAGAGGACTGGGGTGTAGGTCTCGCTGTGATCATTTTCGTCGAAATGGGACGACATTATCTGGCAGTTTTATGTCGTCACTTTTGTAATGTGAAGCGATGAAATCCCAAGAGATATCCAGCTGGTCGCTGAGTAAAAGTGACCTGAACCTTAAAATGGCCTGACCACCATCATGTTCCCAACGTTGACCTGCTCGCTTGCATCGCAGTTGAACCACTGTTTTGCACGCGGACTCTACAATACCAGAGCCTATTGGTTTATTTTGCTCGATAAGCGCCTGATATTGACACCTATGCTTGTTGTTTTCGAAATAGTTAATTTCTTTTGTTAACCCATCCAGCGCTTTCACTTTTCGTTTGGCTTTGTATTTCAAGTGCTTAATGATTTTGGTTATACCTTGTGGGTCATCACGTAAAATGCCTCGATATTTTTTGTGTTGCTTATTCACATGCGCTGAGCCTGCGCCATAAATAAACTCAAGTGCCTGATGCAGATGTTCTGCTGCATGGTAGAAATCCAACACGCAATCACCCTCTCCAAGTTCACCTTCGAGGAAGGTCCAGTTGTCTTTGGCACCATCAGCCACTTTAACCAGTGACAAGTCAGGTCGTTTTTGTTCAATGGTTTTTAACGTGGCAGCCAATTGATTTTTCAACGAACGTTTTTTGTGTTCCGGCATTCTGGCGTAATATTGGGTTGACAGGGTTTCACCCGCTTTATCACTAAAGGTGATTGTGCCACAGCTCGCTTCACCCCATTTTGTGTCGCCGGGCAATACTTGATCGCGGGTAGGTATCATTACGCCGTCTAGCGATACACTCACGGTAACGGCTTGCGCTGGTATGGCGAGTTCCTTATTGAGTTGCTCTTGTAGTGCTTTATTTTTCTGCTCAATAATGGCATTGAGTTTGGCAGGCAAGCGGGTCAAGCTACTTCTAGATGGAGCCATGCAACCCAGTGCTTTAAATAGACGCTGAGCCTCTGCCGGGGTGACCAATGACACGGTGTGTATTGCCTGCTTGGCCGCTTGAGGCGTCCAAAAGTCTTCAAAAGAGAATAGGGGTCAAGTCAGTTGCTTAAGAAGACTTTTCTAACCCATTGAATAATAAGAGAATAGGGGTCAAGTCAGTTGCTTAAGAAGACTTTTCTAACCCATTGAATAAGAGAATAGGGGTCAAAAAAAAATAGGGGTCAAGTCAGTTGCTTAATGAGACTTTTCTAACCCATTGAATAATAAATACTTTAAACTACTATCATGTTGAAAAACGCTGTAATTAAAGGACAGTATGATTGTACAAACTATTTTAAAAGAACTTGTTGATTGCTATCACCCACTAATTTCAATCGTAGCCCCCAAAATGCCGATTAACATCAGAACGAAAAGAAATAGGGGTCAAGTCAGTTGCTTAAGAAGACTTTTCTAACCTATTGAATAATAAATACTTTAAACTACTATAGGAAGAGAATAGGGGTCAAGTCAGTTGCTTAAGAAGACTTTTCTAAGCCATTGAATAAGGAAGAGAATAGGGGTGTAGGTCTCGCTGTGATCATTTTCGTCGAAATGGGACGACATTATCTGGCAGTTTTATGTCGTCACTTTTGTAATGTGAAGCGATGAAATCCCAAGCGATATCCAGCTGGTCGCTGAGTAAAAGTGACCTGAACCTTAAAATGGCCTGACCACCATCATGTTCCCAACGTTGACCTGCTCGCTTGCATCGCAGTTGAACCACTGTTTTGCACGCGGACTCTACAATACCAGAGCCTATTGGTTTATTTTGCTCGATAAGCGCCTGATATTGACACCTATGCTTGTTGTTTTCGAAATAGTTAATTTCTTTTGTTAACCCATCCAGCGCTTTCACTTTTCGTTTGGCTTTGTATTTCAAGTGCTTAATGATTTTGGTTATACCTTGTGGGTCATCACGTAAAATGCCTCGATATTTTTTGTGTTGCTTATTCACATGCGCTGAGCCTGCGCCATAAATAAACTCAAGTGCCTGATGCAGATGTTCTGCTGCATGGTAGAAATCCAACACGCAATCACCCTCTCCAAGTTCACCTTCGAGGAAGGTCCAGTTGTCTTTGGCACCATCAGCCACTTTAACCAGTGACAAGTCAGGTCGTTTTTGTTCAATGGTTTTTAACGTGGCAGCCAATTGATTTTTCAACGAACGTTTTTTGTGTTCCGGCATTCTGGCGTAATAGTGGGTTGACAGGGTTTCACCCGCTTTATCACTAAAGGTGATTGTGCCACAGCTCGCTTCGCCCCATTTTGTGTCGCCGGGCAATACTTGATCGCGGGTAGGTATCATTACGCCGTCTAGCGATACACTCACGGTAACGGCTTGCGCTGGTATGGCGAGTGCCTTATTGAGTTGCTCTTGTAGTGCTTTATTTTTCTGCTCAATAATGGCATTGAGTTTGGCAGGCAAGCGGGTCAAGCTACTTCTAGATGGAGCCATGCAACCCAGTGCTTTAAATAGACGCTGAGCCTCTGCCGGGGTGACCAATGACACGGTGTGTATTGCCTGCTTGGCCGCTTGAGGCGTCCAAAAGTCTTCAATGATGCCACTGCGTAATGCCATGGGACAATAGGTTTCACCATTACGTTTATTTCGATAAAGGTTGCGCGCTACAGTCACTTCACCAGCGGCTGTCATATAACGCTTGGTGTTTCTAATGGCTTGCTTGTAGATATGCCCATCGCATTCAAATTGCGGGACGTCAATGTCATATTCTTCAAGTATGGTTGTCAATATCTCCCTTTGCGCTTGGTTAAACAGCTGTGCGACTTGTGTTTCAAGTTGATTGAAATCCGCCCCCGCACGGGCTTCAAGCTGTGCCGCTTTAACACCTTTGATTAAATCGTCAAATGTATTGGTCTCAACGCTTGAATTCGGTTTAATTGAATGAGATAGTTGCATGGCAGGTACCTTTGTATATCGATATTTAATGTCGTGTGAACAATATAAAGTGTGCCTGCATCCCCCCAAAAATCAAGTGTTAGTGTGTATTGGATGCAATAAATGTTAACCGCTATATTGCTGAATATATTTGATTAAATCCTCAACTTGTTGCTTAAATTCACTATCATCTTTAATCAATTGACGAACACTGTGGGTGGCATGGCTCGCGGCTCCCATACTGCTTAAATTGAATGCATCAGCAATCTTAGTCAGTTTTGCACCCGTTAATTCTTGGCACATATACATGGCTAATTTTCTTTTGTGATTCGCTTTTTGAGCGCCCCTGACAACCCGTGTAATATCTTCATTGGTGACATCGTAAAAAGCCGCAACGCCACTAATGATTTGAGTCAGGGTAAAACCAGACTGCGCGTGTGGTTTTGGTATATTCGTAGCACAAGCGACTGACGCTTTAAATTTTTTACTACCAATGATGCTCGGTAGATGGCTTCGGTCATACAACTGTAAAATATTTTCATCGACTTCTGATGCCATATAATCAGCATAACTTTGCGGCTTATTCTCGCCTTCAAGTATTGCCAGGAGATCACCTTGTGAAAGCCAATCTATCGGCGCTGCTTGACCAATATAGGCTGGGAAGCTCGACCAAGGGTAGTCAATCAGTTTTTTTACGACGGGCTTTTTGATGGCGATAGGACGGCAATGAATATACTTAGACAGCTTCAAAAAAGTATCGCCATATTCAACCAACACCGCTTTAAACCGCCCCTTAAACAAGGGTCCATCAGTACCGTTAAAATCATTGTAATGCTGAGTGTAAACCCCATTAATATGACGCATGACCCGGCTCAAATTTCCCTTTGGTGTCTTGATTAGCAAGTGATATTGGTTATGAATAAGGCAGTAAGTATGAACCTCTAAACCGTAGCGGAAACAGGTTTTACCGAGAATATCAAGAAAATCCTGATAGCATTGTGGTGAAGTAAAAGCTGAGCGTCCTGCAACTGAGCGGTTCATGACATGATAATGAGCATTTTCAAATTCAACTCGTAAGGGTCTTGGCATCGGTTTCAACGACTGGTGGTTGGTCAAAATAGGCTGAGATTATACAACGGATAACAAAACTCGGGGCAATCAAATAATTTCCAACAAAATTAGCAAAAACCGCCCTTATACGGTTAGATTTGATGTGTAAGTTATTGATTTACTGTTCACAGCCAGATCTACACCCAGAGAATAGGGGTCAAGTCAGTTGCTTAAGAAGACTTTTCTAAGCCATTGAATAATAAATACTTTAAACTACTATCGTGTTGAAAAATGCTGTAATTAAACAAGTCAGGGGGTCTCGTTTTCCTGATCCGCTAACAGCGGTTTTCTGTGTTATTCAACTCAGTTTGAATGAGGAAGCTCAAGGGTAAATCAAAAAGAACAAGCGCACTTAATGTAAAAATGAACCGCGAAAAGTGCCGATGTATTTCTGCCAACATTCAACTGGTGCTACTGTGTGAGAGATCGCAGAATGTTGCAACCATCACATTATCGTTCTGCCAGCGATGCAACAAACCAAGTTAGACAGCGAAAACGAACAGACAAAAGAATAAGAATAGGGGTGTAGGTCTCGCTGTGATCATTTTCGTCGAAATGGGACGACATTATCTGGCAGTTTTATGTCGTCACTTTTGTAATGTGAAGCGATGAAATCCCAAGCGATATCCAGCTGGTCGCTGAGTAAAAGTGACCTGAACCTTAAAATGGCCTGACCACCATCATGTTCCCAACGTTGACCTGCTCGCTTGCATCGCAGTTGAACCACTGTTTTGCACGCGGACTCTACAATACCAGAGCCTATTGGTTTATTTTGCTCGATAAGCGCCTGATATTGACACCTATGCTTGTTGTTTTCGAAATAGTTAATTTCTTTTGTTAACCCATCCAGCGCTTTCACTTTTCGTTTGGCTTTGTATTTCAAGTGCTTAATGATTTTGGTTATACCTTGTGGGTCATCACGTAAAATGCCTCGATATTTTTTGTGTTGCTTATTCACATGCGCTGAGCCTGCGCCATAAATAAACTCAAGTGCCTGATGCAGATGTTCTGCTGCATGGTAGAAATCCAACACGCAATCACCCTCTCCAAGTTCACCTTCGAGGAAGGTCCAGTTGTCTTTGGCACCATCAGCCACTTTAACCAGTGACAAGTCAGGTCGTTTTTGTTCAATGGTTTTTAACGTGGCAGCCAATTGATTTTTCAACGAACGTTTTTTGTGTTCCGGCATTCTGGCGTAATAGTGGGTTGACAGGGTTTCACCCGCTTTATCACTAAAGGTGATTGTGCCACAGCTCGCTTCGCCCCATTTTGTGTCGCCGGGCAATACTTGATCGCGGGTAGGTATCATTACGCCGTCTAGCGATACACTCACGGTAACGGCTTGCGCTGGTATGGCGAGTGCCTTATTGAGTTGCTCTTGTAGTGCTTTATTTTTCTGCTCAATAATGGCATTGAGTTTGGCAGGCAAGCGGGTCAAGCTACTTCTAGATGGAGCCATGCAACCCAGTGCTTTAAATAGACGCTGAGCCTCTGCCGGGGTGACCAATGACACGGTGTGTATTGCCTGCTTGGCCGCTTGAGGCGTCCAAAAGTCTTCAATGATGCCACTGCGTAATGCCATGGGACAATAGGTTTCACCATTACGTTTATTTCGATAAAGGTTGCGCGCTACAGTCACTTCACCAGCGGCTGTCATATAACGCTTGGTGTTTCTAATGGCTTGCTTGTAGATATGCCCATCGCATTCAAATTGCGGGACGTCAATGTCATATTCTTCAAGTATGGTTGTCAATATCTCCCTTTGCGCTTGGTTAAACAGCTGTGCGACTTGTGTTTCAAGTTGATTGAAATCCGCCCCCGCACGGGCTTCAAGCTGTGCCGCTTTAACACCTTTGATTAAATCGTCAAATGTATTGGTCTCAACGCTTGAATTCGGTTTAATTGAATGAGATAGTTGCATGGCAGGTACCTTTGCAGCAGATCTCGGTCTCCCTGAGAAGCCCTATATTCAAGGGCTGTAGCGGCACTAAAAATAAACCTCTCCCGCAAACGAGCAAGAATTTTTTTGAAAAAATCTCAAATTAATGTCTGCACGACAGATAGTGCCAGTATATAATGCGCATAATTATTATATTGGTAATGGAATCATGAAATTAAGACCAAGAATCGAAAATTATCAACCTGACTTTAAAATTAAGAAAAACCTGAATTTGACCAGCCTCATCGCGAAAATTAGTCATGAATTTCGCCTCATTCCTGATAATCGGCGACAATCTCATTGTACGTATAAACAACACGACGTGATGATGGCGGCCTTAGCCTGCATGTTTTTTCAGCAGCCCTCTTGGCTCCAATTTCAGCAACAACTGGAGGCTGGGTTGAATGATAACAACCTGTCGTACTTATTCAATGCCACTGAGTTACCGCAAGAAACCCAGACAAGGGATATCCTTGATGAAATTGATAGCGAGCAGTATCGTTCGACATTCAACACATTATTCGAGCAACTGCGGCAGGATAAGCAGTTGGACAAATTCCGCTTACCACTGAGTCTGAGCGGTCTTTTCTATGTCGCGATTGACGGCAGCCAATACCACAGTTCAAAAAAAATTCAGTGTGAATGTTGTTTAACTAAGGTACATGGCGACGTAACGACTTATCAGCATCAAGTTTTGCAAGGCGCGGTGATGCATCCCGAATCTCGTCAAGTTATTCCGCTGATGCCGGAGCCGATCCTGAATACCGATGGGGACAAGAAGCAAGACTGTGAACACAAGGCAACACAACGCTTTCTCACCAAACTCAGAGAAGATCACCCGCGTTTACCCTTGCTGATAGGCGGCGATGGTTTATTTAGTGACAGCACGATCATCAAGCACACGCTGTCGTTGAACATGCACTACATTTTCACCTGCAAGCCCGGCGACCATACGTATTTAATGACGTGGCTAGCGGACTACACCGATGACTGGCCTTGGATTGAACATACTGACAAGGGACATTTGCATCGCTATCGCTGGCGTAACGGGGTGCCCTTGTCAGGGCAGTCAACGGCACCAGAAGTCAATTTTCTTGAATACGAAGATGTTAATATTGAAACGGGTAGAGTCTACCGAAATAGTTGGGTAACCGATCTTGAAGTGACCCGATCAAACGTCTGGCGACTGATCCGAGCTGGGCGGTGTCGCTGGAAAATCGAAAATGAATGCTTTAATACCTTAAAGAATCAGGGCTACAAAATAGAACATAATTTCGGACATGGCAAAAAATATCTGTCTCAGAACATGTACCTATCAACGCTGTTGGCATTTTTCTTACACCAGATACTGGAGTTGTGCGACGAAGCCTACCAGCTGTGTCGAAAGATGTATGGCTCGAAGCGAAATTTATGGGAGCATATCCGGCAAATCACGAATATGTTTATTATTCCAGATTGGTACTGGCTGTTTGCTTGGTGCTTGGATCCGAAACATAAGGAATTTACGTTAGACGATAGTTAACCGAATCTAGGTGAGATGTTTACCCCCCTATGCGTTTAATTATGTAGGATCGTGCCTACCTGAAACAAAAATAACGCGTGTCTGATTTGGATTTCCTTGTGTCCGAAACCGATTGTCAACAGGTGAATGAGGTACCAAATTACGTTCCGTTTTAGTTGAGCGAGAATCGCTGGTACCTTTGTATATCGATATTTAATGTCGTGTGAACAATATAAAGTGTGCCTGCATCCCCCCAAAAATCAAGTGTTAGTGTGTATTGGATGCAATAAATGTTAACCGCTATATTGCTGAATATATTTGATTAAATCCTCAACTTGTTGCTTAAATTCACTATCATCTTTAATCAATTGACGAACACTGTGGGTGGCATGGCTCGCGGCTCCCATACTGCTTAAATTGAATGCATCAGCAATCTTAGTCAGTTTTGCACCCGTTAATTCTTGGCACATATACATGGCTAATTTTCTTTTGTGATTCGCTTTTTGAGCGCCCCTGACAACCCGTGTAATATCTTCATTGGTGACATCGTAAAAAGCCGCAACGCCACTAATGATTTGAGTCAGGGTAAAACCAGACTGCGCGTGTGGTTTTGGTATATTCGTAGCACAAGCGACTGACGCTTTAAATTTTTTACTACCAATGATGCTCGGTAGATGGCTTCGGTCATACAACTGTAAAATATTTTCATCGACTTCTGATGCCATATAATCAGCATAACTTTGCGGCTTATTCTCGCCTTCAAGTATTGCCAGGAGATCACCTTGTGAAAGCCAATCTATCGGCGCTGCTTGACCAATATAGGCTGGGAAGCTCGACCAAGGGTAGTCAATCAGTTTTTTTACGACGGGCTTTTTGATGGCGATAGGACGGCAATGAATATACTTAGACAGCTTCAAAAAAGTATCGCCATATTCAACCAACACCGCTTTAAACCGCCCCTTAAACAAGGGTCCATCAGTACCGTTAAAATCATTGTAATGCTGAGTGTAAACCCCATTAATATGACGCATGACCCGGCTCAAATTTCCCTTTGGTGTCTTGATTAGCAAGTGATATTGGTTATGAATAAGGCAGTAAGTATGAACCTCTAAACCGTAGCGGAAACAGGTTTTACCGAGAATATCAAGAAAATCCTGATAGCATTGTGGTGAAGTAAAAGCTGAGCGTCCTGCAACTGAGCGGTTCATGACATGATAATGAGCATTTTCAAATTCAACTCGTAAGGGTCTTGGCATCGGTTTCAACGACTGGTGGTTGGTCAAAATAGGCTGAGATTATACAACGGATAACAAAACTCGGGGCAATCAAATAATTTCCAACAAAATTAGCAAAAACCGCCCTTATACGGTTAGATTTGATGTGTAAGTTATTGATTTACTGTTCACAGCCAGATCTACACCCCTACGCTTCTTAAAGATACCAAGCTCAACGCAAGGCAACAAAAGGCGCTTGATAAGGTCTTTGGCTCTGGCCTTGACGGTTTCGTCAAAGAGGGTATTAGCAATGAGAAATACCGGGCCATAACAGGTTGTGCGCCAGCAACTGCTACGCGTGACTTGAAGGGTTTAGTTGATAAAGGTATATTTTCATTGTCTGGCACTGGTAGGCGTAATTTAAGGTATATGATTAATCTTGTCGAAGACAATCCCCTGTTTAGCATTAAAAGTAACATTAAGGGAGCAGTTGTATCAGACCAAGGGAACAGAGCGCAATTTATAAAAGATATCTCAGATAAGATCTTAAATAACATTAAGAGAAACGTTGATTTTCACCAAGATGTATCAAATCCAAAACTTTTGGATTTGATCGCACAGTACAAAGAGTTGGTTGCTGATGATAAAAAAGCTTTGAGTAAATTAGATGAAATAATCGGCGGGAGCGAGGGCATGGGCTCAGGTCGAGAATGTTGAGAGGCTATAGGGTCGTTTGATCGACAATCAAATGACCCCTTTTTTCCACATGCAAATAAGCACCTGACATAATGCTTGCCGGATCTCTACATCTTTGGCAATGTATCGGGGTGATTCAATATGTTGATACAATATATACCAGTCATTGGTTCGTTTGTTTTGTTGATCAGTATATTTCTTGTTTTTGGTAAAACAAGACGTTGTGGTCATGATTATATCGCCGGTACCAAAGTGGTAAAATGCTAGCAAGGTAACGGCACTACAGTCATAAAAAATCAATCAATAAACTGGCGTTCATTATTGAACGTTGGTTGCCAGAGCCTTTTCTTTTTACTCCATCACATAACTAAAGAGAAAAGGTTAATCATCAAATCCTTTTTTTCTACATCAACTATTTTCAGACAACCCTATGAAGCGATTGTTTAATTTTCTTGCATTACTTATATTGATATCTATTTGGGGTTCTGAATTTCTGCCTGAACTCTTCGTACCTTGGCAGTCTTACTCTGCTTTATTGGGATTCATTACCATTTTATTGTCCTATGCTTTTACCAAAGCCATTATCGACTGTTTTGTTCGGCAAACCAGAGATCTCAGGGATTTTCTCAAGCCTGCTTGGTATCTATTTGTGTTTATTTGCTTGTTAACACTACTTATATCTATGAATCATTTTACATGGATGAATTACACGACTTTTACTCCAGATGAACCCAAAGCTATGGCTTTTAGGCGGTTTTTGTCGAAAAGTGCTGTAGAAGCGCCAGAAGTTGAGGATAGGCGGATTTCTGCAAGTATGGTATATCAGGATATAGGTCTGATAATTGCCTGGCGAGATGCAGCAGGTGATCTGGAACTTTATCAGCCAACAACAGTAGATGAAAAAGAATACCTTGAAAGGGCCAGAGGACGATCTCTCGAAGAAGAAATCAGGCAGGCGACTAAGTTTCAAGCAAAACTATTTATATTCGGCACTGCTTTATTGATGTGGATTTTTGTTTTTGCATCAATAATAATAACATTAGTCAACAGAAGGGCCATATATGCCCAAGACACTAACGATCAAAAAGAAACGAATTGATATCTGGACATATTATTACGCAATGAGACCTTGGGGTCATTTGAGCTTAAAACAATTGATTGTCGATCAAACGACTTGTGCCCCAAACTCTTTTAAACCCCCTATCTACAGTAACACCATAAAACCCTCGGGGATAAATCCCCTATTTAAGCTTCACTGCCGATTCTGGCTAGTTTGTTGAAATGAGCAGGTTATACTTTGCTCCATTGCTAACCACAGAGCTTGTTTATGTTAGATCCGCAAATTTGTCAAAAAGCCCGACTCTCTCGGGATCCGCGTTTTGACGGTAAATTTTTTACCGCCGTCAAAACCACCGTGGATCTATTGCCGCACTATTTGTCCGGTCTATCCGCCGAAAGAACAAAACGTGGTTTATTTTGCCTCTGCGATTGAGTGTGCCAATGCCGGGTTTCGACCTTGTTTACGTTGTCGACCTGACAGTGCGCCTAATTCGCCGGCTTGGAAAGGGGTGAATGCGACATTAGACAGAGCCATTCGTTTGATTGATGAGGGCAGCTTGCAAGAAGGGTCTTTGGAGCAACTGGCTGAACGACTGGGTATTAGTGATCGTTATTTACGTCAGCTATTTAAACAGCATTTGGGGCTGTCGCCTAAATCTTATGCCCTTTATCAACAGTGTTTGTTTGCTAAACAGTTGTTACATCAAACCAAACTGCCGATCACCCAAGTGGCTTTGGCCAGTGGCTTTGAAAGTGTGCGCCGCTTTAACGATTGCTTTAAATCACAGTTAAAACTGACCCCTTCTCAGATGCGTAAATCCGCTGGCGATCAGGCCAATGCGTTAATGCTGACGATGTATTACCGTCCGCCATTTGATTGGGCGCGGATGCAAGGTATTTTGGCGGGCAGGGCGGTGGATAAGCTCGAATGGTGTGATGAAACCAGCTATGGCCGCACCTTTAACTGGCATGGCAGTGCCGGTACGTTTACGGCGAAACATGATGGTAATAAAAACCGCTTTGAGGTGACGGTCGAATTAAGTGATGTGAAGGTGTTAAAAGCGGTGATAAATAATATTCGCCGGATTTTAGATGTCGATGTTGATATGCAAGCGGTAGAGCAAGATTTGCAGCACTGTTTGCCAGCTGACTTTCCGTTTCATTCTGGCGTCAGGGTGCCGGGCATTTGGGATATGTTTGAAGCGGGTATAAGGGCAATATTAGGACAACAAATATCGGTTGTGGCGGCGCGTAATTTGGTGACTACTTTGGTGAAGGAGTTAGGTGAGCAACATGGCGATCATTATTTGTTTCCAAACCCTCAGTCTATCGCCAACAGTGAATTGGCTTTTTTAAAAATTCCCGGCTCACGCAAGCAAACTTTGCGTAATCTGGCTCAGCATTACCTCACTGATGAAGAGCCTAATGCGGCTGAAAACTGGCTAAAACTCAAAGGCATCGGTCCGTGGACTGTGGATTATGCACAAATGAGGGGATTAAGTGCGCCTGATATCTTTTTAGCCGGTGATTTGGGGGTTAAAAATGCGATGAAAAAGTCGCTTGAGCACAAAGAAGACAGCGACAAAGCAGTCGAGTTTGATTCAGCAACGGCTTCTCCTTGGCGAAGCTATTTAACTTTTCAACTATGGAGCCAATTGTAATGTATACAGATTATATTGACAGCCCTTTGGGGGTGGTCGAATTTAAAGCCTCTGATAAAGGTATAACCCAAACGATTTTTTCGGGTGCTGAAAAAGGCGTGATCAAAACCAATGACATCACTGATAGTTGCAAACAGCAACTACTCGAATATTTTGCGGGCAAACGCCAAACCTTTGAGCTGCCGCTTGACCCTCAGGGAACCGCCTTTCAAAAATTAGTGTGGACTTGTTTATCTGACATTCCGTTTGGCGCAGTGGTGACTTATCTCGATATCGCCAAAATGGTTAACAAACCTAAAGGCTCGCAAGCGGTGGGTGGGGCCAATGGGCGAAATCCGATCAGCCTGATTGTGCCTTGTCATCGGGTGATCGGCTCTAGTGGTGCTTTAACCGGTTATGCCGGTGGCATTGAACGCAAATTATGGTTACTGAATCATGAAGGGGTTGAGGTGAAACAGTCGAAAGAAAATCAGCAACTGAATGTCCAAAACGTTATTCATAGCAGACAAGCGAAAACCGAGTTTTTAAATTGACCAGAATTAAACAGGGACTCACAATAATGAAAGCCTTACATCAAATGGTACTTTTATTAATACTGATATTCTCAGTTAATCCAGCCATTGCTCAACCAGAACTAAAGATTGCTAATATCGGCGATTTTAAGACTACTGCTGGCGGGCACATAAAAAACCTCAAAGTCGGCTACCGCACGGTGGGTAAGCTTAATGCTGATAAAACTAATGTGGTTTTATGGCCAAGCTGGTTTGGCGGCACCAGTGAGGATGTGTTCACCAGCGGCGCTCTGGTTAATAACTTGGATATCAAGGGGTTATATGTGGTGGTGGTTGATGCGTTGGCTAATGGGGTATCGTCTTCGCCATCTAATACGCCGCGTTTTCCCGCGATATCCATTGGTGACATGGTGAATTCTCAGCATCAATTGCTGGTTGAACACTTGGGCATCAATCATTTATTTGCCGTTGCTGGTATCTCCATGGGCGGGATGCAAGCCCTTGAATGGTCGGTGAGTTACCCGGAGTTTATGACTAAAGTGATATCTATTGTTGGCACACCGGTACAGTCTTCGTTTGATGTTTTAGTGTGGCAAACTCAAGTCGATTTGTTGACCAACGCAGGTTTCAATAAGCAGCGTTTGAATTTTGCACTGAAAAAATCTTACGATATTTTTTATATGAATATCAGTACACCAACAGATTTTGTCTCAAACCTAGCAGCTGACGGGGTAGCGGAGTATCTGGCACAAAAATACCAGCATATGATGAAACCATTGGATTATCTCGCCACGGTGAAAGCGATGCTGCAACAGAATATTTATAAAAGTGTCGGGCGTAAGGGCATTAAACAGCGTATTAAGGCCGATGTATTGCTGATAGTCGCTGAATCCGATCATCTGGTAAACCCCTTGAGTTCCATCACACTGGCCAAGGCATTGAACAGCAAATCACTGATATTACAGGGGAATAACGGTCATATGGCGGCATTTGTTCAGACCGCTGAAATATATGCGGCGACCTCTGCTTTTTTGAATAGTCGCCAATAAATCAATTAAATTATTTTTAATAAAGGAATGAGTAATGAACACAGATTTAAGTTTTACCGCAATGCATCAACAAGCTGAGCTGTTATTTTTACCTAACGCTTGGGATGTGATCTCGGCAATGGTGCTGGAGCAGTCGGGTTTTAAAGCGATTGGCACCACCAGTTGGGGGATTTCTAATGCTTTGGGTTATAAGGATGGCGAAAATATTGCCTTTAGCGAGCTGTTGGCGTTAGTGACTAAGATGATTGCGGCGGTGGATATTCCGGTGAGTGTCGATATTGAGTCGGGGTATGGCGATACTACGGAGGCTATTGCTGAAAACGCGCTGAGAGTCGCTGACCTGGGGGCTGCGGGGATTAATTTTGAAGATTCGTTAAAGCACACAGCTGGCCTTATCGATAAACAAAAGCAGTGCGGTTTGATTGAAAAAATCAGAGCTAAACTCGATGGTCAGGGTCATCAGGGGTTTTTCATCAATGCCAGGATCGACACTTATATTCAGCTGAAAAATCCGATGGATGAAACCATTAGTCGGGCGGTGGATTATGTCAGTAGTGGTGCCAGTGGCGTATTCGTACCCGGTGTGTCGCAAAGTGATGAGATCAAACAGTTGGTTGACGCGATTGATGCACCATTAAATGTGATGTCGTTGCCCAGCCTGAGCGACGCCGCGAGCCTGAATAAACTGGGGGTGAAGCGTTTTAGTGTCGGTAATGCACTCTCTGATGCGGTCACGGTTTTTATTGAACAAAAAGCCCGGCAGTTGTTGGGTCAACAAAATACAGCCAGTTTGTATCAAGGTGAGGTGAAAACAGTATTCAGATAATTTTAAAGCGCGGTATTTTTTTATTTGTATACCAAGCTTTACATTATATTGGTGTTTTCTCCAGATCATCACCGATCACTGGCAGGTTAAAACAAACACTAAAAAATAGCATTTAATTTACTCTAAATTAACCATTGGTTAGCTTTTGTGCCTAAGTCGCTATTAATTTCAGCAGAAAAAATGGCGACTTATGGATTTAAGCCAGGCACGGCAGGAAGTCAATCGCTAATACTGAGATACTGGCGGGCAGTATCTCAGATACGACCTGCTGGTGTTTCGACTCAAATTCTTCACTTCAATACCTCTCTCAATCGCGCAAATAGTGTGCGCGTCAAAGCTGATCAGCAATTAACATTTAATTCACATAACAGACATGATATCTCTGTATTGCTTTTGATTGAGCTGTGACGATATTTTTCAAAAAACCGTCAACAATCCTGTACATTTTGTTGTAAATGTTTATAAAAAGTTAATGCTGTTTGTAAATGTTGACTAGTTGTAAATAAAAAAAACGATTGCTATTGTAGATTCATCTGCTGGAGCGGTTGTTTAACTTTCGACTTTAACTTTCGACTTTAACTTTCTACCTTAACGACAGGCGCTAACAGATAAACAAAATAAAAAAATCTAACATCAACTAACACCAACTACAGGATAAATTGGGATAATAATTATGAAAACTTTGAATCCACTAGCAATAACCATTGCAGTCGCCTTATCATCAGCTTCGCTGGGAGCTATGGCAGAAGTTAGCGCTCAGGCTCAACCTGCTTTTCTATCAGGTGACCTTGGTGTTGCTACCGCTGATAACGCTGTCAGTGTGTTGAAAAACATCTTGTCAAACGAGAGTGCTTATCAAGCCAATGGTAATGAAGATTTTGCCATCAAACGTCAGTGGACTGATGAACTGGGCAAACGACACACCCATGTATCGCAAACCATTAATGGCTTAAACGTTTACGGCACCAGTATGATCATTCATGCTGACGTGGCAAGTGTAGGGGTTTTAGCCAACGCTAATCTTAACGACAACATTTACGCCGTATCAGGCTCCTTGGCTGTTAATGCCGACACCGCAGCAGTGCAATCTTTTGCTTTAAATCATAAAGCCAGTAATCAAGCCCGCAAATTAGCCAGCAACATTGGTGAAGTCACCAGCGAACCTGAACTTTCTTATGTCTATGTGGTTGGCGCTGACGGCGCAAGTCAAACGACCTTAGTGTGGAAAATGGAAGTGACTTGGAATAATGGTGCTGGTGATTTTGGTCGTGACATCATTTTCTATAGTGTCGCGGACAACTCTGTGGTGACTCGTCATCCGCAAGTGCATTCAGCCAAATCATGGCGAACCCATACGCTTAATGGCGGCTCTTCTCAATCAGCACCTGGTACATTACTGTGTACTAACACCCAAAGTTGTGGCGGTAATGCTGCTGCTCAACGTGCTCATGACGGCGCTTCTTGGGTTTATGATTATTACAGCCAAAAACACGGTCGTGATAGCCTAGATAACAATGGTATGGCGCTGGTTTCAAGTGTTGATTTGGGTGAGCAGAATGCTTACTGGACCGGTAGCCAAATGATTTATGGTCAAGCGGGCGGCAGTGTTGATAATGATTTTACCAGCGATTTTGATGTTATTGGTCATGAGTTCACTCACGGCGTGACTTCAAAAACTGCCAATATGGTTTATCGAGATGAGCCGGGTGCTTTGAATGAAGCTTGGTCTGATATTTTTGGTGTCACTGCTGAATCTTTCAGAAATGGCACAACGTCTTCAACGTGGTTGTTGGGCGACGGCTTATATAATACTCCGGGCAAAGCTTTCCGATACATGAGCAACCCGACCCAGGATGGTCAGTCAAAAGATTACTATCCAGAGCGTTATACCGGTTCGCAAGATAATGGCGGTGTTCACTTAAACTCTGGTATTGCCAACTTGGCATACGTATTGTTGGTTGATGGTGGAAGTCATCCGCGTAACAAAACCACTGCGCAAGTGCCAGCCATTGGTATGGCAAAAGCCGAGAAAATCTTCTATCGCGCTTTGACCACTTATATGAGTCAAAACACCCAGTTCTCTGGCGCTCGTACAGCAACAGAGCAGGCGGCCCAAGAGCTTTATGGTGCCACTGAAAAAACCGCAGTCAGTACTGCTTGGTGTGCTGTTGGTGTTGGCTCTTGTCCGGATGACGGTGGACCAATCGGTGACAAAGTGTTGAAAAATGGAGTTGCGACTACAGGCATCAGCGCCAGCACGGGAACAGACGTGGTATATACATTAGCTGTACCAGCAGGTGCAACCAACATCAGCTTTGCTTCTACTGGCGGAACTGGTGATGCAGATATGTATGTTAAGTTTGGCTCCACACCGACTGACAGTAGCTATGATTGTCGTCCATACAAAGGCGGTAATGCTGAGTCTTGTACGGGTACGCAAACGGGCGGTACTTATTATGTTCGTCTCAAAGCTTATAGCGCATTCTCTGGCGTGAGCTTAACCGGTAGTTACACGGGTGGTTCAACAGGTCCAACGCCAATCAATGATTCATTGTCAGGTTTGTCTGTCGGTGCAGGTCAATGGGCGCAGTATACTCAAGAGTTGGGCGCGGGTTACTCAACCATGACTGTCAGTATTGCTGGTGGTACAGGTGATGCTGACTTGTTTGTTAAACACGGCTCAACACCTACAGCGACTTCATATGATTGTCGTCCGTATAAAAACGGCAACGCTGAATCTTGTACTTTGCCATCACCTGCCCAAGGCACATGGCATATCGGTTTGAACGGTTACACAACCGCTGCTGGTATTACCTTGACAGTGACGGCTAATTAATCGTTAGCTTGGTAAAACATTTTCTTTTATTGGGAGCACTTCGGTGCTCCTTTTTTGTTTTGTATCTTGTTTATATTTACCCATGCTTATCTTACCGCTGATTATCTCGCCCCCATTGTACCAAGGCATCGACAAAGGCTTTTAGTTTGGCGGGTTGACCAGACCTTGACGGGTAAACCAGATACAAGGCAGTCGGTTTTATGCGGATATCACTGCTGATCTCTATTAGCTGTTGTTGCGCCAGTTCTTTGCGGATCATGTTTTTTGATATAATGCCAAATCCGAGACTGGCTTTTATTGCGATCCTGATACTGGTCATGCTATTGACCGCAAAACGATGTTTTAAAAGTACTTTTTGCTCTTGCCAATGAATGAAAAGAGAGTTGTCGTTGTTTTCATTAATGACGCCGACACTCGGTTGAGCAGCCAGTTCATCGGGGTTTTTTGCCACACCGTATTGTTCAATATGTTCTCGACTGGCCACCAAGCTCAGCTCGGCTTGGTAAATTTTGCGATAAATTAAGCTGCTGTCTTGTATTGCTTCTCGGCTGGAGCGGATGGCAATATCAAAATTTTCTTTGATTAAATCGACAAATTGATTGGATTGAATGATTTCGAGCTGAACTTGCGGATACTGCTGTAAAAACGGGGTGATCACCGTTGGCATAATAAAATCGACCAAATCATGCGGTGCACTGACTCGTAAACGACCTTTGGGAATATGACTTAACCCGGCAATAAAATCATCACCCAGTTGTAATGCGCTCAAAGCCTGTTCGCAATAGCTTAAATATTGTGAGCCAGCTTCGGTCAAGTTGACTGAGCGGGTGGTGCGCTGTAACAGTCTGATCCCCAGTCGAGACTCCAGTTGATTAATCTTGGTACTGACAGTGGATTTTTCTACGCCCAGTGCAGCCGCTGCTTTGGTAAAGCTTTGCAACTGGGCAACTTTGCTGAAAATTCGAATTTGGTTAAGGTCATTGTTCGCCATAAAAAACAACCTTTTGTAAAAGTAGTGAATTATAAGTGATTAGATAACAATCATACTATAACCACTTTTATCAGGAGAGCAAGTTATGACAACCTTAACCAAACAATCAGCGCAGACCGCAGCCCCAGCCTCAACCCCAGCCAAGCAGTTTGATCGGGGTTATCAATGGCTGCACTGGAGCTTGGCCATATTGATCCCGTTAATGCTGTTGGCACTGCTGGGTTTTGCCCAAGAAATGACCACTGAAGAGCATATGACCATGCTGGTGGGTCATTCAAGCATTGGCACTGTGATCAGTTTGCTGGTGATAATACGAGTGATCAAGCGCTTTGTTAAACGTGATCCAAGACCTGTACAAGACATTGCCCAGTGGCAACAATATGGGTCAAAAGTGGTTCAGCTGGGACTTTATTTCTGCATGGTATTTATTCCGCTGACTGGTTATCTCACTGCTAGGTTCCATCAATTGCCAGTAAAAGTGTTTGGCTATTTTGAGTTAAACCCGGCAGCACAGCAAGGTTATCAACAACAGACATTTGAGTTGCTGCGTCAGGCTCATGAGTTTGGCATCAAGCTGATTATGGTGTTGCTGGTGGTGCATATTGGTGCGGTAATTTATCATCGCTTAATCAACAAAGATGGGGTATTGGCGTCGATGCTAAAGACCCGCAAGATAACCTAGATTTGATTACTAGAGGTGGTGATATGGTACAAGACGTGGGCAATGAGAGTATTTTTCATTCCCCTTATGGTCAAATCTCTCGGTAAAAAATGGAAAAGGGTTAAAAAGCGTCCTATAGTTTCAGGCACTCCAACAGTCATTGCTGTTAATGATCAGTTAAGTCGTCGGTATCATGTGTGACAGCTAGTGACTATAACCTGAAAGGAAAACAGCGTGAAAACTTATTCAGACGTCAATTCGAGTGCCCGTTATCAAAGTATCCAACCCCATCAAACCACCCTAATCGGTGACTGGCAAGTCATATCCAGCCGCCATATACGACTGACCACTATGATGCTGCTCATCGTCGCAATGATGACAGCCATGCTCAGTATAACGCCGTCGGCAAATGCGGCAGCTGCTCAGGCAAAGGAGACTGCTGCTGCGCCAACACTGACGTCAAATTTAACCATTGATTTGTCGAAACCCTCATTAAATGTACCTGTAGCGGCAGATACTGCAACTGGTTCAAGTACCATCACTTCATTTACGCTGACCAGTTTAGGTGCCTCAGTTTATCGCGATCAATACAAAACATGGTCGCTCAACAGCGGCAATGGTTTGTCATTCAGCCTAGCATTGACGCATTTGGGTAGCGTGCAGCTAGGATTTGTCACCGCCGCAGCACTGGTCAATGGGCAAGCGAATAACCCTATTCAAATCAGTGTCAATGGTCAAAACCTGCTGACCAGCGCCTTTGCCGATACCAACCCCAATTGGCACACGGTTTACTGGAATATCCCCCAATCAATGTTAAAAGCGACCAGCAATACCGTGGAATTTAAATTGGACAGCAGCGCCACCAGCCAATATTTTGTTAGACAAGCCAGCGTTGCGCCGCAAAAAGTTTATGCGCAAAATGGGGTGCTCAACACCACGTTGTTTGCCCAGTTTGGCGAAACCAATACCATCACTGGCGCACAGAATGCCGATGGTACAACTTCTCAAACCATCTGGACTCGCGGTTATGGTTTGAGTAAAGAGATAATGATGATACCGGCACCGACCTTTTATTTTAAACCCGGTGATTTGCTTGATGTGAATTTAAACAATCAACTTAACCGTGATAATTCCACCCAGCTTAACGATTTTGAAAATGCCGAAAGTGCTAATTTGGCCACCAGTCCTGATGAAACGCTTGATAATGCTGCCGATACCCTCAAGCACGAGGTTAATATTCCCCACAATTTGGATAATACCAACTTGCATGTTCACGGTCTGCATGTCGATCCGGCAAAAGATGATGTCACCATTGTTATTGTGCCAGTAGGCGCAAGCACAACGGGCTACGATGCACCTCATTCTAATACGCCAACCACCACGGGTTTAAACGAAGGCTCGGTTGCCGACCAGTCGATTAAAGGCGGCAGTTGGGATTATCAATATAAAATACCGTCAGATCATCTGCCGGGCACACATTGGTACCATCCGCACAAACATGGTTCAACCGCCGCTCAAGTCGAAAACGGCATGGCAGGGTCGATTGTAATTGAAGAAAACAGCACTAACGCCATCGTGTCTATTGCAGATGCCACTAGCCGTCAACAATGGCAAGACGAGCATGACAAGGTACTGATGATCCAAGAGATTGCCAACTATGGTACGCAAAAAGGCAAAGGCAATGGCAATGGTGGTGCCAGTGGCGGCGGACAACACAACTTTACGCCAGACATCACCATTAACGGTTTGCATCAACCGACATTTACCCTGGCGACCGGTCAGCTGGAACGCTGGCGTTTGGTTAATGCTGGTGCTAATCACCTCGCTTTTGCGCATATTTGGTTAGGCAAAGATACCGGGGCAAAGGACGCTGCGGGTAATCCGATTTATATTTCTGAGCCGTTAAATCTGGCGGCCTCAGATGGTATCACCCAAGCTCAACTCACCGAGATAACGGCACTAAATCCGTTATTGCTGGCTCCGGGTAACCGGGCTGATGTTTTGGTTCAATTGCCAACAAGCGGTAGTTATGCGCTGTTTAAGTATTACCCGACAGATATTTCGATCACCAGCTCCGAGACTGCACCCAAGGCTAATTTGATTTGGGATTGTAGTAAATACCAGGCACAAGCGCCTCAGCCACAAGCTGCAACGGTTGTGACAGTTCCATGCAGTGGTAGCTTAGCTAGTGCCTTTGCTCCTCCCGGCAACCCTTACCTGTTTGCAGCCAAAGCGGGGGCTGACGTTGTTGTCGCTGGTACTAATTATTATGATGAAAACTACGATGGTTTTGACAAAACATGGATAACCCAACCAGTACCGCCAAGTTCAGCCCCCACTTCAAATGCAAACTATCCTTTTACCCCGATCATTAAAGTACAAAAAAATAGCCAAAGCTTACTTGATATTAATTTTGCCCTAGCGATCGATTTTCCGACAGCGAATAGCTGCACACCGCTATGTGCTGCAAGTACCAGCGGCCTGTGGCAACCCGCACAAGAGGGGCCTAACTATAATCCCAGCAAAATTATACCGTTTAAGATATTGGACCTAATAGTTGCTGATAGCACTACCAAGGTCAATAGCCCGGCGTTGCCAACAGCAACCCACTTAAGTCGCATTAGCCCCACTGGCACTATGGCGAAGATACCCGCTTATGTCAGCCCTTTTACCGATGCCGATATCCTCCAGTCTCGACCGATCATATTTGATATTTCTGGTGCCGCGATCACCGTTACCGACACTAAAAACGCAAAAAATACCGTTGCGGTCAATCAATTTACTTTAAATGGTCGCCAGTTTGCTTTGAATGATCCGATTGGTAATGACACCAATAGAGTTAACAGCAGATTAGCACACGGGATCACCAATGCCACCTTAAAGCAAGTTGATACCACAGTAGAGCAAGTTGATGCCAAGAGCAGCTCGGCGACATTGAACATTGTCGAAGGACTGGTTTTGAGTGATCATAATCCAAGTTGGACTAATGCGGTACCAGCATCGGTCGGCACAGACCCAGCTACGTACTATTGGACTAATCCCGGTTATTTTCAGTCACTGCAATACGATACAAAAAATGGTTATTCTTATACCGCCGATAATACCAAGACAGCACAGTGGTTAGACGTATCCGGTTTATCTACACCTGCGGTTGTTAATAGTAACCACGCATCGTCCGCCAGTATCCAGGGAATTCCTGGCAAACCCGTGGCACAAACAGCAGAGGAATGGGTATTGGTCAATAATTCGGACGTCGGTCATCCTTTTCATATTCATATCAATCCCTTTTTTGTCACCGAAGTGGGGCAGTTAAGCTATGAGAAATTCAGCGACAAAAGTGAATGGGTGATGACGGCTGCCAGTGTTAACCCACTGCCCACATTGTCATCTTCACAAAAGGCCCCAACAACTCCGACAATTTATGAAGGCAACAGTGCTATCTCGCATTTTGTTGGCAACTGGTGGGATACGGTGATCGTGCCACCCCATGGTTACGTTAAGGTTAGGTATTGGATCAATGTGCCCAATCAAACCGGGCTCGGTCAGTCTGCTAGCGTGATGGATAATTTCAACAAAGAAGGTGTCTGGGTTTTTCATTGCCATATTTTACGTCATGAGGACCGAGGTATGATGATGCCAGTGGTCAGCCAAAAATTGATTACCACGCCTTAACCTCGTTTATGCCGTAAACATGTAGGGCGTACATCAATGTGCGCCCTGTTTTTGTCCTATGTTTGCCTTACTCAGTTAAAGCACACAAGTTCCTCGATGCACTGTGGTAATGGCGGCTGCTAGCGCATCTAAATCAGTACATTCAATGCCATCATTACCCGCTAATACGATAGACAATTGGCTTAACGAGAATAACGGGTCGACATTGGTGATGGTGTTGTTAAACAGGTTAATCCAAGTCAGCGCATTGAGATTGGTTAACGGTGATAGGTCAGAGATGTTGTTATTGGTCATTTCAACTGATTTCAATGTGGTGATGTTGCTCAAACCAGAGATATCACTGAGGTTGTTGTCTTCGGCCAATAAAATCTCTAATGCTGGTAGGTTGGCTAGTCCATTTAAGTTGATTAATTGATTGCCAATGATCACCATGGTTTTGAGGTCAATTAAGTTGCTTAATGGCGGTAACTCGACGAGATTATTCCACTCTAGCCCCAAGTGTTGCAACTTGGTCAGGCTCGATAATTCTGCAAATGCTGAAAAAGTATTCCCGGCTAAATCCAGTGAGCTGAGCGAAGTGAAATGCTCTAATCCACTGGTGTTGTTAACGCCAGCATAGTTACACCGAAACGACGTCACTTGTGCCACTAAGGTCCAGCCATTGTTGCTGGCTTCTTGTGTCATGCAGCTTTGTAACGCCGCGTCAGCAAAGACAATGCTGCTGATTAAAACGTCGGTGTTCGGTGCTGGGGGTTCACAATTGGCTGGGCCGTAGACCACACCAGCATCGTATAATCCATCTAAGGTGGTTAAGGTGTCACAGGCCAGCGTATCGTTGGCAAAAAGGTTGATGGTTTTGGGGCTGATTAAATGGGTTAATCCACCGGGGTTTTCGAGTTGGTTATATTGCAGATAGACGGTTTTTAGGTCAATCATATTGTGCAGTGGCAAGGTACTCACAATTTGGTTGTTGTTGAGTAATAATCTTTGCAATGCGGTCAAACGGCTTAGTGCTGAAATATCACTGAGTTGATTGTATGACAGATAGAGTCTTTGCAGCGTCGTCAATTCGCTTAGTGGGGTTATATCACTGATGCTGTTAAGACCCAGATCCACACGTTGTAATTGGTTCATTTGACTGAGAACGGCAATATCACTGATGTGGTTGTTACCGAGCAATAACCATTGCAGTGCAGTTAACCCTGACAAGGCATCAATTTGTGCAATCTGGTTACCTGACAATTGCAGTCTTTGCAGTGCAGATAAGTTGCTTAACGGGGTCACATCACTGATTTGATTGGTATGAGCAAACAGGGTGTTTAAGCCGCTGAGGTTAGCCAATGGCGACAAGTCACTGATTTGGTTATTATCGAGTAGCAGGTATTGTAATGATTGTATATCGGTAAGCGGTGAAAGGTCACTGATTTGATTGTTATACATATACAAGCGTTGCAGTTGATTGAGGTCGTTTAACGGCGGGATATTGCTGAGTTGGTTATTATGCAGATATAAAGTGCGCAGTTTTGGCAGGTAACTCACGGCTGCGGCATCGCTGAGCTGATTATTGTCGAGGTATAAATATTCCAGATTGTACAAATGATCGACGGTGGTAGCATCGGTGATGGTGTTGTGACTCAACGATAAAAAGCCTAGTTTATCGAAGGCTCGCAGCCCTTGGAGGTTGCTGATCTCGCGATTGTCACAATCAAGTCCAGTGACTTCAGTGGTGTCTTGCCAGCCATAAGTATTGGCATTATCAAACACACATAGCGCCAACTGTTGATCGGCAAAATCAACGCTATCAATGGGCTGACCAAGCAATGCACTGCTTGTTGTTGTGACGGTTTTAAGTGCGCTGGGTTGTTCATTTTGGCTTACCCAGGAACTAAGGTCCATTTGCCGTTCAAGGCTGCTGTCGCTGATATCAATGATCGGTGGGATGGGATATTCCGTTGGGCTATTGTCTGCGGCATGTGCCGTTGGTAGTAGTAACAAAAGCGTCGCGGTTAATATTTTCTTATTCATAATGACTCCTAGTCGTAAGTTTAATAGGCACTTGTGTAAGCGCTATCATTTTGGCGCGTGATCAATGTTTTGAAAAACATCTGGGGGTAAAACTATCCTGGATGATTTAACGCTGTATTGCTGTAGATGTACTAAGCCGGAGGCGAATTTCATCAACAGTCGAACAGACGGTATATATCGTCAGGATGTTAAGTAGAGCGGGGAAACAGCTAAACCCATCGGTTTTACCGACAAGATTAACAGACATCATCTCCAGTCTGATTTGCTCAATGATGTCAGCAGCTGTATCTGTTTAGAACAGTGCGACACGAGTTAGGTAAATCTGGCGTATGAGTTGGAAATGATGCGATAGCTGATAGCGATAAGCTGGCTAACGATAAACAGGCAGTGGGGTTTACTTGATTCATTTTCATTGTGTGGTTCTTCCAGATTAACGGCATAATTGTTCCTGTATACAATAAACTTAAATGAACGGGTTTATTGATACTAATGAATGAACTTCCATGGTTCGGCTGGCAATGTATTAAATACAGTTGGATAAGTCAAGTGGACTGTTTTTGGTTTCAGCCGAATAATATTTGGGCTTATTTTTATGGGAAATATTGGATGTTATAAAAAGGTAATAAAAATTCGCAACTGTTGGTTTTATATTCTTTATCGGGGTGAATGCTGATCGGTTTGCGGTTTTTTCATACCGGTTTTTATAATGGTATCATCTCATTAGCGGCTGAAATTATTTTCGATTTTTTTTTAACAACCGCTTATAAAGTGGATTTATTCGCATAGGTATTCTAAAGCCTATTGAGTATTTGGGTTGCGATTTTTGTCGCTTTTTCAAATTCTACATCGTCGACATGTTCTACTAGTTGGTTAACATCATCGGCATAATCGGTTTGGCTGCACAAATGAGTTAAGGCTGGTAAGACTTCCTCGGCGGCAAAATCAGAGGATTCGAGTAGCGGTAATAACTCAGTTAATGAGGCTTTTAGTTGTTCGATACTAAAATTCGACGGCTGGTGGATAAACGGATTCGGCGGGAAAATACCAGCAAAAGTGTCTATCAATGGTTGCAGCACGTCACATAGTTCGAGCAGTAATTGTTGGTTATATTCATCATTTTCCATTTGTGCTTCAAGTTGTTTAGCCAGCGTCGACAGGCCAATGGCTCCAAGGTAGGCAGAGGTTGACTTCAATGTATGGATGCGGCGATAAAGCTCCTCCCACTGATTGGTGTTATATAGCTTGATCAGAATGTTTTTGAGATCCCGCTGGTCATTGCTAAAGTCTTTTACCAATCCAAGATATAGTGAAGCCCTACCGCTCATCAGGCTTAAGGCCCGATCACAATCTAGTCCAGATACGATTTTGAGTTTTTCAATTAATTGACGTTCATCATCGGACCATCGGTCGATACGTTTCGTGCTGACCACGGTTCTTTTGCTTGGCTGTTCAAACTTTGTCGCGGCGGCATTGAGATGTTGCAACAAGGTGTGGTAAAGCACATCCGGGTCAATCGGTTTGCTGATATGGCCGTTCATGCCTGCCGCCAGACTGCGTTCAACGTTTATGCCCATGGCATGGGCTGTCATCGCAATGACTGGCAAGTCGATTTGGCGTAAGGTGTTTCTGATTTCTTTAGTGGCGGTAATACCGTCCATGTTGGGCATTTGAATATCCATTAACACCATGTCGTAGCTGTGCTGTTGGATTTTTTCTAGGGCGATCAGGCCGTCTTCGGCAATTTCAATGTTGACCCCGGTATCAGCCAAAAATCCGATAGCCACCTGACGGTTAATGGCATTGTCTTCAACCAACAGTAGTTTGTATTGGCTGAGGTTAGGGGCATCAATAATTTGCGGCCCGGTGATCATTTGTTGAGCGGCACTACTGCCGGGCCGTATGGTATAGGCTAGGGCATCGAGTAGGGCACTTTGACTGACTGGTTTCTCCATAAAGCGGTTGATCTGACTTTCACTCAAACTGGCTCTGGCTTCATCTTTGTCATAAGCCGAGACCATCAATACATGCGGAGAGCTGTCGCGATGCTCTTCATTAATCAACCGAGCGGTTTCAATGCCGTCTAAACCGGGCATCCGCCAATCCATCAACACCAAATCATAACCACAATTGTTTTGTCTGGCGTCGCGTACCATGTCTATCGCTTGTATCCCGCTTTCGGCTTCGTCGGCTTTGATTCCCAGCTCAATCAGCATTTTGGCCAATACTTCTCTGGCCAAGATCATATCGTCAACAATCAATACCTTAAGTTGGGCTATCTCAGCGAGATCAACGGTGATCAGCTCGGTTTGTTCCGTCGGTTTATCTGCCAATACGGTGAAATGAAAGGTCGAACCCTTGTCTGGTTCACTATCTAACCAAATCTCGCCCCCCATTAATTCACTCAACTGTTTGGAAATGGCCAAACCTAAGCCAGTGCCGCCGTATTTGCGGGTAACCGAATCATCTGCCTGAGAAAACGATTTAAACACTTTTTGCTGTTGCTCGGCAGACATGCCAATGCCAGTATCAATAACCGAACAATGTAACAATAGCTGGTTGTCAGTTTCTTTGCGGACTTGAAATTTCACGCAGATTGCGCCTTTTTCAGTGAATTTGACCGCATTGTTGACCAGATTAACGATGATTTGTTGCAGCCGCAATGGATCGCCAATCAACACCTCAGGAATACTGCTGTCGACGTCAGTCACCAATTCAAGCCCTTTGGCATGAGCACTCAGAGCGCTGAGGTTAATTGATTTTTGCAACAGTTTGGTGAGTTGGAATTCGGCGGACTCGATGGTCAGTTTGCCAGCTTCAATTTTAGAGAAATCAAGAATGTCGTTGATTAATCCTAACAACGATTCACCAGCATCCAGTACTTTTTCAATATAGTCTTTTTGCTGATTATCTAGCTCAGTTTTAAGCGCCAGACGACTTAGCCCTATCACTGCATTCATCGGTGTGCGTATCTCATGGCTCATCTTCGCCAGAAAATCCGATTTGGCCCGAGTGGCTTGTTCTAGTGACGCTGTTCGTTTGCTGACTTTGCTCTCTAAGTTACGATTGATATCGAGCAATTTAAGATGGGTTTCTACCCGGGTTAGCAACTCATATTTGGATACCGGTTTGCTTAAAAAGTCGTTGGCACCGACGCTGAAACATTGCACCAAATCGGTGATTTGATTGTTGGCAGTCAAAAATAATACTGGCAATTCACTGACCGAATAAGTGTGACGCAGTTGCTGGCACACCTCATAGCCGGACATTTTGGGCATCATCACATCGAGTAAGACTAAATCAAATGGGCCGTGGCTCTCTAACATGGCTAAGGCTTCTTCACCACCAGACACCTCAAATAATTGGTAGTTTTGCAAAGACAGATGATTGAAAATCACCTGTCGATTGACCGGCTCATCATCAACCACCAAAATTCGAAATTTGGCATCGTCATTGTCTGGCAGAAACTCCATTATAGATTCACTGTCAAGCACATGTAATCTCGATACTGACTGTGTTAAGGCGGTACCTGGCTGGGCACGCTCTGCGGCTACTGGCAAGGTAAAGCTAAAGGTAGAGCCGACGCCGACATCTGAGGCCACATCGATTGTGCCGCCATGTAACATTACCAGCTTTTTACTCACTGCCAGACCTAATCCGGTGCCCTGATAGGCTCGCTCTAAATCCCCTTCGACTTGTTTGAAAGAGTCAAAAATGCGTTCGAACTGGTCGGGTGCGATGCCTATGCCGGTGTCTGTGACGCTGATTTGCATTAGCCCATCTTGCAGGGTAGCACTGACGGTTATTTCGCCCTGATCGGTGAATTTTATCGCGTTACCAATGAGGTTATGCATGATCTGCTGTAAACGGTCTTCATCGGCTTCGACACTGGCTAAGTTTGTCGCGGTGTTATTGATTAGTTTGAGGTTTTTATCAGTGGCTGTTTTACTATCGAGCAGCGGGCGGGACAAACTCAGCACCACTTCGGTCAAACTGTGTAAATCCACCGGCTTAGTGCGCAGCGTCAGGTTGGCGCTTTTCAGTTTAGAAAAGTCGAGAATATCATTCACCAGATTCGACAGCCGTTTGCCACTGGCAACAATCATTGCCAAATTGGTTTCGCTGGTTGGCGATTGTGGACCGCCGATACCATCCATCAGCGATTCGGCGAGGCCAATAATGCCATTTAATGGTGTTCTTAATTCATGGGAAGTATTGGCAAGAAACTGATCTTTGAGTTTGTTCACTTCTTCAAGTTGCAGGTTCAGCGCACGAGCATCACGCACTTTTTGCCTTTGCGCATGAATAAAGCTTAACACTGCAAACAATATCACTGCGGCGTAAAATAGCCACGCCCACCAAGCTAACCACGGCGGCGGATTAACGTGAATTTGCATTGATGCCTGCTCTTTATACCAATAACCATCAGCACTGCCTGCTTTGACACGTAAGGTATAATTGCCCGCAGGCAGGTTGGTGTAATTGGCTCGGCGAATTTTGGCGTCGGCGGTGATCCAATCGTTGTCAAAGCCGTCGAGCTTGTAGGCGTATTGGCTTTTTAACCCTTGTTTGTGGTCCAATGCGGCAAATTCAAATGACACTAGGTTTTGCTTATGCCCTAAGGTTAAATGTGTCAGGGTGCCGATGGCTTTAGGCAAAGTAAAAACACCAGTATCTGGCTGATTGGGCTTTTTTATTGCTGCGGATTGGTTGAATAACAAAAAGTCGGTGAACACCACTCGGGGTTGTTTGTCATCATTGAGTTTTTCGGGGTAAAAGTGGTTGTAGCCATTAATACCGGCAAAAAACATCTCGCCGTCACCACCAAGAAAATAACCTCCCTTACTGAAAACATTGCTTTGCAGTCCGTCTTTGACGGTGTAATTAACAAAGGTGGCTTTATCGGGGGTAAACTTCGACAAGCCGATATTAGTGCTAAGCCACAAGTTGCCCGATTTATCCTCAATAATGCCGTAAATCTCATCACTGGGTAAACCGTCACTGGTGTGGTAGTGAGTGAGCTGTTGGGTTGCTAAGTTAAGCTTTTTTAAGCCACTGCCAAAGGTGCCGATCCACAGGTTGTGGTGGTGGTCTTGATGTAGTGAGGTGATCACATAAGGGGCAAAAATGGCTGAATTAGATCGATTATCGGCATTGTCAATAAAACGGCTGGTGGATAAGTCAAAACGATTTAAGCCTTTGTCAGTGCCGACCCAAAGTATGCCATTAGTGTCTTCGAAAATAGCATTGATAAAATCACTGTTTAGCTCAGTGGTGTGTTGATTGAAATGCTCAAACTGTTGTTGCTCTGGGTTGAATTTATTTAAACCGCCACCCCAAGTGCCAACCCATAAAGTCTTTTTCGAATCTTCGAAAATCACTTTAACGCCGTTATTACTCAAACTGCCCGCTACCGCCTGATTGTGGATAAATTGTTTAAACTGGCCGTTATCTCGGTTATATCGGGTCAGGCCACCATCGGTACCGAACCACAGGGTTTGCTTGCTGTCTTCTAAAATGGTGCGAACGATATTATGGCTTAAACTGTTGCGATTATTTGCTTGGTGTCGCACTGATTTAAAGGTCTTGCCCTGATCGGCGCTGGTGTTGAGACCATCGCCTTGAGTGCCTAACCAGATCACATTCTGCGAGTCTTGATAGATCGATAAAATGGCTTTATCACTGAGACTGCTGGGGTTTTGGCCATCATGTTTGATGTGACCAAAGTCTTTTTGTCCGGTATTGACGGTGTGGATACCGCCACTGAGTGTGCCTATCCACAAGGTGCCTTTGTTGTCTTGATACAGTGATAATACCAGTTTATTGCTGAATTCGGTTTTGGATATGCGGTGTTGGTAATGGCTGAACCGGGTGCGGGTGTTATCGAGCTGATCAACACCGGTATAGGTGCTGATCCACAAGGTGCCGCCATTGTCTTCGGTGATATTTCTGATGCTATTATTGCTTAAAGAGTTGCTTAAAGAGTTGCTTAAAGAGTTACTTAAAGAGATATTTGGATTGTAGGGGTCTGTTGCCTGATGATAATAATGAATAAACGATTGGCTTTTGGCATCGTACTGATTCAGACCATTGTCGCTGCCAATCCACAGTACGCCTTGTTTATCCTCAAACAGACAGTTGATGGTGTTATTGCTGATAGTGTTTTTGTCGCTAAGCTGGTGTTTAAAATGAATAAAATCGCCAGTTGTGTTATTCAATCGATTTAACCCACCGCCTGCGGTACCGACCCAGAGATTATTTTTACTATCATGATAAATGCTGCTTACGCTGTCTTGGCTTAAGCTGTTGGGGTCAGCAGGGTGGTGTCGGTAATGTTCAAATCGCTCCTGCTCGGCGATATAACGGTTTAATCCGCCGCCCCAGGTACCAACCCATAAATTGTCTTTGGCATCTTGTGCAATGGCGCTGACATTAGGGTGACTCAAGCTGTGTGGATTGACGGCATCGGGCATAAAGCGAATAAACCGCTGGGTTTGCCGATCATATTGGTTTAAGCCGCCATCTTGAGTGCCGACCCATAAAGTGCCATTGTTATCTTCAAATAACACCGAAATATTACTGCTGGAGAGGCTAGCAATATCGTTGGGATCATGGCGGTAATGCTTGAATTCGTAACCATCATAACGATTCAAACCATCCGCCGTAGCAAACCACATAAACCCCTGATGATCACTAAGGATGGAGTAGACTGAGTTTTGTGATAAACCATCATCAACGGTCAGTCTGTTGTAACGAGCGGCGGGCACTGTGGCAAAACTCATGAAACAGTGCAACATCAACAATACAGCAGCAACAATGCGCATAATTTATAATTTATTCTTACGGGGCGGAGTACCCTCACTATAGCCAAATCAATGGCATAGCGCAAAGCACTGAAACAATTGTGATGTCGACTGCTTTATTTTTGGCTCCAATCGTCCCGGGGGGCATTTGGCGACTCAAAAACGCGAATGAATTCTGTCTCTTAGTCACATCTTTATTTGCATTTTTGGCTTGTGTCTGATTCAGCTTAAACTTGTGTCTTATTTAGTATCATTGAAATTAACTGTGATATTTCACTTGCTTTTTTTCACCATTGTGATCAAATACGCTTTTTTCACAGGGTGGTCAGTAGATGTTTGAATCCGATGCCGAAAGCTGGGCTGAAAAAACTTTCGGAAAAGCGCAGTTGAATGACAAAAGAAGAACAAAACGCTTGGTTAAGGTCGCCGCTGATATGGCCGACGGGGCGGGCAAGTCAGTAGTTAAAGCGAGTAAGGATTCTGCCAGTATTGAAGGGGCCTACCGTTTTATTGAAAATAATTATGTTGATGCGTCAGCCATCGCTCAGGCCGGTTTTGAAACAACGGCGGCAGAATCTGCTGAGCGCCGTCTTGTTCTTGCGCTCGAAGATACCACAGGGTTAAGTTATACACATAATGTGTGTGACGATCTTGGGAATAATCCGGCAGGCAAAAACCGCGATGTCAAAGGCCGCTCACTTTTCCAGCATTCTATTCTTGCGCTAGATGCAGACACGGAAACCGTGATTGGCTTGGCACATCAACAGAATTATATTCGTAGTGAATTACCAAAAGCGTTGAAAGGTTCCGGTTCAGCCCGGGCGCGGCGACCTAAAGAGGAGAAAGATAGTTATCGTTGGGAAGAATCTGCTGCCAAAATGGACGAAACCTTCATCCGAACTGATAATGTGATTCATGTGTGCGACAGAGAAGCTGACTCATATGAGTATATGGATCAACATTTAAATAACGATAGGCGATTTATTATCCGGTGTCAGCACAATCGAGCGCTTCAATTGCCCAATCATGATAAGACCGTCAAATTAAAGGATATGATAAACTTTCCGGTTGCGGCTGAACAATCCCTTAAAATTGAACAAAAAGGGAAAAGTAAAAACACCAAAAATAGACCCGCTCGGACGGCGAAAATGGGCATCAGTTACCATTCAGTTTCCTTCAAAAGAACACATGACGCCGATAAAAACACCCGAGATGAAATGTCGCTGAACTTAGTGATTTGCCGTGAGCTTGACTTACGCGGTGAAGCGTCTGATTTATGCTGGTTTTTATACACCAATGAACCAATCAACACGATAGAAGATGCGCAAAAAATTGTTCGCTACTATGAGTTACGTTGGCGGATAGAAGATTTCCACAAAGTTTGGAAATCAGAGGGTACTCAGGTTGAAAAACTGAGGCTGCAAACCCGTGCCAATACTGAACGCATGGGTACCATTTTAGCGTTTGTGGCAGTGCGGTTGATGCAATTAAAGGAGATGGCCGAAAATAAAGAAAAAGCCAAACAGCAATCCTGTGAGCTCATGTTCAGTGTGGTGGAATGGCAAATGCTGTGGTTGAAAATAGAGGAAAAGAAACTCCCGACAGAACCGCCTTCCATTTTTTGGGGTTATTATGCATTGGCGAAACTGGGCGGCTGGCACGATAGTAAAAGGACAGGACGAGTGAGTACGAAAACTATTTGGGAGGGTTGGGCGGCGTTAATGCTGATGCTTGATGGACACCGAACCATGACAGAAAACATTGCCCTATCAGGATGAACAACGGTCAAATATTAGAGGATGTTCCTCAAAATACACACAAAAAGTGGACAGTCTAGCAGCGACGGACTTGAACTGATGATTCTGCCTGTAATTAATTTAGCGCTGATCATATAACATCATCTGGCAATCATCGGCATTGAAACGGTTAAGTATGAAAAAGGAACTATCGCCAAAATTAAAATTGGAAATCCTCACCGACTTACTCGTATTGGTGTGCATCACTAAGGCTCTGCGCCACTGTACAAGAGCCTGCTCTCTAAAAGGTAATCACAATCATTTGATATTACCGCCTTTTTAGGGGGCGCGACGGCTCTATGTTTCGATAAAATGTAACAGCACGTAGCAACGCCCACCTTTTGTAGATAAAAAAGATAATGCCCAAATTTATTCGCAAAATCAGCAATTACGCTAAATAGTGACAATCAAATTTAGATAGTACCATTAAAGATGTGATCAAGAGACAGAATGAATTCGCGTCTACGGCCTACCACTCAGACGTTGGACAAACAGGATTATATGCCTTACCCTGAGAAAACCGTGAAACAGCGGGTAGAGAAAAGGTGAAAAGAGACAACAATGAAGACAAAACCTACCCAATCACTAGTCTTTTGTCCTTCGCGACGAAAAATGGTTAAAAACCTCGCCATTGCCAGCCTCGGTGCGGGATTGATCAGTAAAGCGCCCTATGTTTTTGCCCGGCAACGCACTAAATTAAGAATATTAGGCACTGGTGTTACCTTGCAGCAAGAATTGCGTCGACAGGCGATGCAAGACTTAGGGATCGAACTGTCTTTTGAAACCCGCAGCGGTGGTGAAGTATTACAAAAAGCCATCATGGCCCCGTCTTCTTTTGATATCTATGAGCAATGGTCCAACAGTATTAGTACCTTGTGGCAGTCAGGCTCTATTCAACCGATTGAAAAAAAACGCATTAGCTATTGGGATGAGATCAATTTACTGGCTAAAACCGGTCAAATTACCGCACAAGCCAGTTTAGGTGCTGGCGATGCGCCCTATAAAATTCTCCACGTACAAAAAGACCACAGTTTAGGCTCTAATCACACCGAACTCGTCAGCTTTTTGCCTTATGTTCACAATGTCGATTCGTTTGGTTATAACACCAAAGTGATCCCCAAAGGCGTGGCTTATGAAACCGAAAGCTGGGGTTGGTTACTGGACGAAAGGTTATCAGGCAAGGTTGGGGTGATGAATTCACCAACCATTGGTTTGTTTGATTTAGCAATGGCGGCTCAGGCGAAAGGGCTGGTGAAATTTATCAACATTGGTGCGATGACCAAATTGGAGTTAGATCAACTCTTTGCGGTATTAACCGCCTATAAACAGCAAAACCATTTTGCTGGCTTTTGGCATTCGGTGCCTGAGTCGGTCGACTTTATGAGCAGTAATAAAGTGGTGATTGAAAGCCTGTTTTCACCGGCTGTTCCGGTGCTCAACCAACAGGGGATCCCGGTCACCTATGCTGCGCCAAAAGAAGGTTATCGTGGCTGGCATGGCGTAATGTGTTTATCTTCTGCGGTGCAGGGGCGAGTCAAAGATGTGGCTTATGAATATCTCAATTGGTGGCTGTCTGGTTGGGCAGGGGCCTATATTGCCCGTCAAGGTTATTACATTCCTAACCCGCAACGCTCGGCCAAGTATTTGAGCCCAGCAGAGTGGGATTATTGGTATCAGGGCAAACCGGCCAGCGAACCACTCAAAGGCACCGATGGCAAGATTGCGGTTAACACCGGCAGTATTCGCAACGGCGGTAATTACCAAAAACGCTTAAGTAATATCGCCGTATGGAATAGTGTGATGCCAAATTATGATTACAGTTTGCAAAAATGGTATCAGTTTATTAGTTAAATGCGATTGCATTTAACCTATGGACAAATCTGCGGGGCGGTGTATTGGCTTAATCCCATTAGGTCAAAATAGTTTTGTCCTAGGCCAATATTTCTGAACGCGGCATTATCAAGATAGAGTAGGATTTGGCTGTTCACCTGAACCTCTTCGGCATACACTTCGTAACTCTTTTCGCGGGAGGCGACAAAATCAGTGCCGGGCAGGATGCGGTTGGAATATTTATTCAAAAACGTCACATACTGCTCTCTGATGGTTGGTTTAGAAAAATAATTGTCGTAGATCACTCGCCAAGTGATATCCAGCATTAGGTTAGGGTAGTTGTCTAGTCTTTCTTCAAGCAGTGGAATATGCACTGCCGGGTCGATGTTACTCAATTCCTTAGATAATCCCATATGCACCCAGACGATTTTATTGTCGGGATACAAGCGCAACACTTCATCCATCAAATAAAGGTATTTGGTCGGCTCTGCATCACTACCCAAATCAGAATGAATGGCGATGGGGATGTTTCTTTCTTTGAGGGTCGGCATAAAATCCCATTGCTTGATGGCTTCTATTGGCGTTGGATGACGACCATTGGGAAACAAGGCTTGCTTCACCAGATTAACCTCACCCATCCATTTGAACATGCCAGAGTAGTTCTTATCTAACTGCTGAATTTGCAGTGAGTTGTATTCAGGATTGGCCAAATCAGGGAAGCTCATTGACAGGGTAAAATTCAAGTCGCTGGGGGCAAATTCCAAGTAATTAGACGCATTTCTGAAGTCATTTTTAATGCTTGGCTCTACTTGTACGCCGGGGCAGTCGCCGTAATATTCACAGCCTGAATCCACTGGCAAGGTTTGCCCTATGCCATAAACATTGACAAACAATACCCCAAGACGACGAAAATATTCAGCCAGTTCAGTCATTGGCACAGCATTGCCACCAAAGGGACGAAAGTGATTATGGCTGTCGACGACAAAAGTGTAGGGTTCGGTATTACGGTCATAACATTGGTTATAACCCGGTTTGAACATCGCCAGAGTACGAGGGTTTTTAGCGATTCTTGGATCGAGTTGGCTATCGGTTGTGGTTGTTCCATCCGCTGTAGTGGTTATTTTGGTCACAACTGTTGTGGTGGTGGTATTGGTTGAAGTGCTCGTTGCAGTATTCGCTAAGGCATTGGCAGCAGCTGAATTATTGGCATTGCTGGTGGCGGTACAACCCGCGAGTAACAGGCTAATGGCGATGAGCCCGGTTTTGGTTTTAGTGATGTGCATTGTTTTTTATTTCCCTTTTATTATTTGGTTTGCATGTATAAATGGTAATCTTTCATGTCATACAACATGGCGAAGTTCTTTTCTAAATCACTGTCCTCGGGGTTGTCTGCTAGCGTCATCACTGGGATCGATTGCTTGTAGGCGAAGCGGTATATAGTACCGTCAAAAGTGCCATGATACAGCTCGGTGTTACTGCCTTTTTTGAAGGCATAAATGCGATAAGCAGGCAGGACTAGGGTATCGCCATTGTCGTCATATAACATCGACCAGCGCGACCAGTCGGTATCTGCTGGAAAGTCGCGTATTTCAAATTTCACCGCCGTACTGCCATCCAGTCGATAAGTGTTGGTGTCTGGTTTCCACAGGTACTGGTTAAGCCAGCGTCGTCCTTCACTATCTAAGGCTTTTTGATGAAAAAACAGACGATATTCGCCGTGTTCATCTGACGGGTAAGGCGGGCTATAAAGCGGGGTGTACATCATCGCGAAAGTGCTGGTGTCTGAGGCTTCGTCGCCTGGCGTTGGCATTATTTGCGTGAGTTTAAGCTCGGGAATTGAGCGGTAGCCAAATTTATAGGAAGTGCCATCGTAGGCAAACTGATAGAGGGTGTCTTCGCTGTCTTTTTTGAAAAAATAGATTCTGTAGAGTTGTCTGTCGTGCAGCATCGACCAGCGGCTCCAGTCAATGTCGTCCGGTGCGTCGGTAATTTGGATGGGGGGATAGGCTTGGGCGTCGAATTGATAAGTGGTCGTGCCGCGATTGAAAACGGCCTGATTGACGGATTTCATAAATTTTCCTTTAACGGATAGATTCTTTTTGATGCTATTTTGCACAGCTGCTGAGGCTACTTTAATTATGCCAATAGAACGTGTACAACCTGGATCGACAAAAATCAAGTTTTTGGCTTCAATTGGCTTCAAGTTATAGCAAATAGTCTATTATCTGATGAGCCAGCCATTATGGCTGCACCGTTTATCACCTCAAAACAGACCGTAAAAAAGAGAAGGCTAATGGCAAATAACGATACAAAACAACAACATGGGCAAAAAACCACACTAACAGATGCTGATATTGAGGCGCTGGGTCCTTTAGCGCAATTGGTTGGCACTTGGAAAAACACCGCCAAGCTCGAAGCGCATGGCTACAACATGATCCCACTTCCCGTCGACTTTCGTCCTTTTCATTACAAGTTATTGCTTAATCAATGCAACGAAACACTGACATTCAAGCTGGCTGATGCGGCTTCGATGAACCGAGGAAAAACCGGTGATCAGACCATCGCGGCGTTGGCTTACGAGCAGAAAATCGACCAAACCCACTCGGCTGAATATCCCATAAGAGCAAATGATGACAAATACCCCGGCGGGCAATTAAATCACCAGCCTGGACCCGTCCACTTTGAAACTGGCTTGTGGCTGCACATTCAAAATAAAACCACCAACGACCTTAATATCGCCCGGCTAGGCACTATTCCCCATGGTGACTCATTATTGGCATTAGGCAGAAGCAGCGAATCTGACGGCCAGCCAGAGATAGAAGATGTCAGCGGTTTACCTGACGAATACCTCACACTTGGCAGCAACTTATCTGACGAATTTAAAGACCCAGAAACCGGTGAAGTCAAAGACCCAGAAAGCATGGGAGAAGAAGAGCGTAAACAGTTCGATAAAAAGTTCTACCTAGCCCCTTACCAGTATTTTCAAAACAACCCGTTCCAAGGTCGATTCGATCCGGTTTACCCTAACCGCTTTTTAGCAGAGGTCAATAAAGACGTTCATATCGTCAAAACAACCAAACTCGAAGTGGATACTAGCATCGAAAGCGGCGGCATAGTTAACACACCATTTATCGAAAAGAACGCCGATGCCTCAGATATGAAATGTACCTTCTGGATACAAGAACTGGCCGAAAAAGACAGCAATGGCAACCCCAAATTACGGCTGCAATACACCCAATTGGTGTTCCTCGATTTTTATATGCTGATGCCAGATCGCGAAAAAACCCGTTGGCCCCATGTCAGTATTAATACCCTGGAAAAGGTTGTTGATTAGTTGTGATTGGTGATGATGTATCAATTTAAAAAAAACGCGATGGTCCGACACTTCGATGAATTCTCGTCTACGGCGTATCAGCTCTGGCGTAGACGAGGTTTTAATCTTGTTAATGTTGCGCCCGCTCTGGCGTAGACGAGGTTTTAACCTCGTTAATGTTGCTTTGATAAATATCCGTTAAGTTGTTGAAAATTATTGGTTTTCAGGGTAGTGTATTTTAAATCGAGATGGTGAACGGTTGGTTTTATTCGTGTTTAAATACGGATTTTTTTCTGGCTAATAATGTGATGTTTTTCAATAAAGAAAGGATACAAGATGCAAGAATATGCTGTAGTTAATACCAAAGCTGAACTTAAAAAAGCAATAGGCGATGAAGTAGAACATATTATTGTTGCTGATAAAAGACTAGCGAGCAATATCAAAACAGTCAAATTTGCCTCAAAGACAGGCTTAGCATTAGCAATAGGTTCTGCTGGTATAGCGGCTACAAACTTTTGGAATCCGATAGGTATGACTGCGGGGGTTGTTGGTGCAGTATCAAGTGGCACACTTATAACAGCAATAGTCACTCTGAGTATCGGCGTTACATTCATTTGGGCGATTTTTAATGATTACTCAATTAAGGTAAAAGGTAAATATACCTCATCAGATGGCGATACTTACGAGGGTGAAATAATATTAGATCGCGATTAAACCAAAACATAACAAATCACTACACTCATAAATTTCACTCGCTATATTCCTATAATAGTTATTTAAGTGTTAGCGTTTTAAGTCATCATTAAGGTTGGATTATATGGAAAATATTCAAATTGATGGTTTAGATGTTATCCCTTTATCATTTAATTCATATGAAGAATTAATAAAAATGGAATTGCAACAAGCGCAAATTAGCAAAGCATTTCCAGATAATAATAAACACGCTAAGTTACGCTTTTGTAAAATCAGGTAGTTTAAGAGGTCAAGTCAGTTGTTCAATATACAAGCATTAAAACAACTAATTATTGATCAAATCACTTAACCCTTTTTAGTTTTTTTGAATCGTGCATTTCAACAAATAAAGCGGTAATTGTTACATTTTATCTTAAAAGAAATTGCTAAGGATGTTGAAGCCATAATGCTAAATTAAATGGCACTACGAGTAGACCTATTTTTGCGGTTTTTTGTAAAAAGTGTGACGGGTTGCAGTGTCCGTTTTTAGCGCTTTGTTATGACCAATGTCGAAGGTTAAATTGAAATGATCAACCTTGCCGAAGTTTCCATGAGAATAATTAGCGGGCGACAAACAATAGTTAAAAAGTCTCATGGTCACAAATACCTAGCGACTTGAGGTTATATAGCTTATAAGGTATGTTTGAACTCATTCCAGCAAACAGATGAGATAACCAAGACAAAGCTAATGAAAAAATTCCCCATAGGTAAACAAGAATTTAAAGGTCTGATAGAAGACGACTGTATCTATGTGGACAAGACGCCTTTTTTACTCAAACTGATTGAGTCTACCGCACCAGTCTTTCTCTCAAGACCACGGAGGTTTGGTAAATCCTTGATGGTCAACACATTCAAAGAACTATTTAACGGTAACAAAGCACTGTTTGTCGATACTTATGCCTATGATAATTGGGATTTTGATAAAGTTAATCCTGTTATTCACCTAGATTTAAGTATGGTTAATGGCGATCAACCCCAAATGATTTCACAAAAACTGCTGGCGCTTGTCAACAATACTGCAAAACGTATGAAAATAGAGCTTGAACCAACCTCATTCCCGGATGTCGCTTTTTACAACCTTATTCAACAAGCAGGAGAATCGACACCTGTGGTTATTCTTATTGATGAATATGATAACCCTATTTTAGAAAACCTGCATAACTCGGCGCTCAATGAGATAAAAAACCTGCTGCGCAGCTTTTATAAAATGATTAAAGCCAATGAAGCCTTTATCCGGTTTACTTTTATTACTGGTATTTCGAAATTTACCCACGTTGGTATTTTTAGTTCCCTGAATCATCTGGATGATATTACCCTTAATCCTGATTATGCTACCGTGGTGGGGTATACTGAACAAGAGATCCGCAATCACTTCAAGCAACCTATATTACAAATCCAAAAACACGCTGGCTTAAGTGAAAAACTGTTTTGGGGCAAGCTGGCGCATTATTACAATGGCTACTCTTGGGATGGCGAACACTTTGTTTATAATCCCTTGTCGATATTAAAATTCTTCTCCAGTCAGGGGGAATTTATCCCCTACTGGATGGAAACCGGATCTCCTGAATTCATCATGCGTTACAGCAAGGATAAGAACTACAACATTACCGACTTCGAACAAAAAAAAGTGCCACGGGGTTTCCTCAGCAAAAGAGAAATTGATTCAACCTCGCCGGAGAGTTTTCTTACCCAAGCGGGTTACCTGACGATAAAAGAAAAATCATCTGATAGTTACACTCTAGATTTTCCCAATAATGAAGTTCGCCGTTCATTTTGTGAATTGATTTTGAATTCTCAGTACGCCGTGGCGGATGATGATATGTTTGAGGTAAAAGCAGGCTTGAAAAAAGCGTTCGCTGAGAAAAATGTCGATGGCGTCATCACTCAGTTTAAAATCATATTATCTTCAGTCCCCTACGTACTTTTTGATGCCAATAAAACAGAACACTTTTATTCGGCTTTGTTATTAATGTACCTGCAAGCAGCGGGATTTGATGCAGCCCCTGAGCGCCTTGGCAACAAAGGACGCCTTGATTTGTCTGTGGTATATCAACAAAATGTCTATATTTTCGAATTAAAAACCGATTCCGCACAAAAAGCCATCAAACAGATCATCGATAAAAACTACGCAGGTGCCTACAAGAATAAAGAGGTAACCCTTGTCGGCCTGCAAATTGATTTTAGCGAGCGCAATATCTTGAACTATAAAACTAAGGTTTTGTGAAACATTTCGATTCTCCAAGTTTCGACGACTTGATCATTATCACTTACAGGTTAGGGGTTGTTTTTCACAATCAACTCTAACTTAGCTACAACAAAAACAAATGGGGGTCCAAACGACCTGACTCCAATGACTCCTACTCAAAGAAGGTTCTATGCATACTGATAAATTGTTAAAACCAAGCTTAGCTCTAATGTTAGCTATTTCACTGCTTGGATGTGGTGATTCTCGAAAAGGTGAGTTTTCAGAACAGCAAATATGTAAAGCTACAGTTGCTAAGGTTATGGGCAGAAATCCTTTAATTATTAAAATTGATAAAATATCCGGAAATGTGACTCATTTATCATATATACGTAAAGATGATGGGAAGCACTGGGCATACAAGTGTAAATTGGAAGGTGCTACAGTTATTTGGGCTTCTGACACGGGTCGCTGGCGCACAGATAAATATGACCCAAAGATCACCTTTTCAGTAAATAAACAGAAGTTAAGTATTTCAGAAAAGTACTCGGATGGTTCAGGTGATGAAAAATTATATAGCTTGCAACAATTAGGTAGTTAAGCGCTAATCGGGTAGCCGGAAGTCTCTAGCTTCTACACCACCCATCATGCGGCTCCGCAATGAGTGGGTAATTTCGAAATACCGCATTTAAAAGGCTGTTTACCGGTACTGTTTGTGGAAGGCGAATGGCGTTTTTTAATAATTCCAATCCGTCCCAGATCGGCAGGCTCTATATATATTATCAATGCTTGGATCATTGAAAGCTCTATCTAGCCCTTCGATTTTAGATGGTGTCAATGTTGGTTAATGATTTTCTCGGGGATTAAGATAAACGCTCAGTCAGTCGGCTAACAATATCTCTTTCTTGATGGATCACGCCAACTATGACTGGCTTTGTATTTTTTGCGGTGAGGTAAAAAATAAAGTGATATTGATATTTTGAGCAATTAAGTTGAAGGTATTTTTTAACCCGCTTCTGCATCTTTGGTTAACTCGTAATGTGGCATTATTCACTTTGCTCTTGAATCACTTCATCAAAGATATCATCAACCGATTTTGATGAAAACTCTCCTCTTTCGGCGGCTTTAATCCGAGGCTGCAAAAAAGCTTCTAATTCCTGCAATGATGCTTGTTCACTGATATCTGGCAATGTTCGTTCAAGCACATAATTTTTAATGGATTTACCCTGTAATGCAGCTGCTGCTTTTAAGTGTTGATGTTGTTGGGCTGTAATTTCAATAGAAAGTCGCATATGTTCTCCTCCGGAAGGTGTAACTACATCATGCACCGTAAGCATAAAGCAACAACTTGTCGATTTGTCACAAATGTTGTCGATGATTCAAGGCGTAGATTTGCTTCTCGCTGTAAGGTAGGCACCCTAGAAAGGAATGAGGTCTTGAATCATGCATTTCAACAAATAAAGCGGTAATCGCTTCAACGTTTACTGCAAACATTGTTATTTTATTCCTTTAAAGTCAATAAATTATCAGCAATTCACAATTCAAGACCCAGGGTTGATATTAAGTCGCTTTAAAATGCGACATCTCCTGCTCCAGCTCGCTGGCAACGGCAGAAACCTGGGTGGCTGACCTCGCCGATGGTGTTCAGTGACTCACTGACACTGCTAGATTCTTTGATACTGTTGGCCATTTTGTCGACACTATGCACCATGCTTTGCTGGGTGAGTTTGGTGGCTTCTTACAACTTGGCGATGATGGCGTGGATTTGTGTGGTCTGGTTTTGGATGCGTTGTGCCAGCGTTCTGACTTCATCGGCCATTACCGCAAACCCTCTACCTTGCTCACTGGCTCGGGCTGCTTCTATTGCCGCATTTAACGCCAATAAGTCGGTCTGTTCGGCGATTGGAATACTGGTTTGTGTCAGTTGGTTAAAGTGGGCGATGGTCTCACGTCCCTGGGTCAGCACCTGTTGAGACGATATCGTGATGCTGTCCGGGTCAAGTATCTGACCTTTGATAAATATCCGTTAAGTTGTTAAAAATGAATGGTTTTCAGGGAGATATGTTTTACTTAGGTATGGTGAGCCAGAGGCGAAACCCAACGCAATTAGGCAATAAACGATGATATTTCAGCTGTTTTCGTCCAATTGATGGGTTTCGCTGAGGCTCATCCATCCTACGCTGAATAGTTACGATTTTTGTTTTTTTAGAAACCGTGAAACAAGCTTGGTGGGTAATTTTTTCATTCTCTCATTTTGTTGGAAAAGAGAAATTGATAGGGGTTAAGAAATTGATAGGGGTGTACGACCTATGCCCGGTCGTACACCGCTTTCTTTCCAAACGTAAGCGCATAGATAAAGATTTTGAACAGCAAGTGGAAACTCTTACCAAAGTACTTCTGGATCAACATTGCTATATCTAAGTTGGGGTTGATTGTGGAAAACGACACTTGAACATCCCCCCCAGTTTGATCGATGTATTTGAAAAATATAACAATGATTTTATCGCTCAGACCCCAAATATTAGACCCCAAATATTTCAAATATTTCTAGGTTTTTTTATTTGACTTCGATCTAATTTGACAATATTCTTGTCTTCGTTTTAGATCTTATCAATACGCATCAGAGTAGGTTTAAAGCATACGTATTATTCGATTTAGGGTAATGAACTTATTAATTTCAACTTACGAGATTCGCTATGCCAACAGGTAAAATAATCGTCGCAAATGACGAATGGACACTCGGCACAACAGGCTTTACACAGGCTCCTACAGATACTGCTCAATTCGTTAAAAATATCGGAAATTGGTTTACTGGGGGGGGGTAACCGGTAATTTTTTAATATATAGCGCTGCCGCTAATTTTGATTTCAACCAAATGGAAGCGGTTTTGGTAAGTACAGGGCATCATATCGAAGAAAAAAGTCATGCAAATACCCCTTTAACACTGGCTATTGCTAATCAATACCAGGGAATATTTCTTGCTAATGACGCGGTTCCCAATGACTTACTAATAAATTATGTGAATAACGGAGGTTGTGTTTATGTTGGTGCTGGCTCAGGCGGAACAGATCATGATAGTGATTTATGGAATGATTTCCTGTCCGCCTTTGATATAAATCTTGATTCGGCAAATAACCACATTGAAGGTCTTCAATCCATCGACAGTCATCATCCGGTCTTCCTCGATGTTAACACTTTGTATCAAAATAACGGCAATTTGATTTCCCTAAAAAACGCACAATCAAGTATTGCCCAGCTCATATCAAATACTCATTACACTGGTTTATATGCCATTGCAGATCTGGGCCGGTATGCCATGCCAGGTGGCCCTAATTTAGAGCTATTTGGTAGTTTGCAAAATGTGGGTATTGAAACGAATAGTGCCGGTTCGATTAAATTACAGGTATTTAATGGTAGCTCTTTTAGTGCCAGCAATGTTAAAGGTCATTTAACCTTTCATGGCCCTTGTCCCTTAGGAGAGTCCCCTGAGACCTTATACGGCGCACCTATCAGTGACCTACTATCTATCACGCTCGAAGATGATACAGGCATCCTCGACAACACCCTAACGTTTGAAAAACAAGGTTCGTCGAATACTAAAGTTATTCCGGCAAACGCTTGGAGTGATGACATTACGGTAAAAATCCATGCTAGCCATAATGCCACAGATATAGGCTCGCAAAACTTAGATAATGCCGATTACCTGCTGAAAATGGCACTGGAAAGTGAGATAGAGGTTAATGTTGAAGAAGAGCAAATCGTTCATTTTCGCGTCTACCCTCAGTAACAGACATTTTATTACCCACATTTATTTTAACG
>CBDIDQ010000008.1:0-99612 GCA_965277695.1 Alteromonadaceae bacterium | reverse complement strand
CACCAGCCCCAGCCAAATTAGCAGTATTAGGAACCATACCAAGCAAGCGGAGTTTTAATCTACCTGCTTAACCGCCAAAGGGCAATAGGGTTTTGTTCTCATCCCGAATAAACGCTGGAATAGTCATTCGCATTTTGTACCAGCGTAGACTATATTTTAACCACTTTTCGTTTCTCGCAGGAAACTCACTAATGCCTTATGTCCGTTATTTTAGTTCTCACCCGCCAAAACAACTGCGCAGTAAAGAGACCTTAGAAAAGCTGTTACAAGCACTAGACGAGCTGCTGGTTGACCGTTATTTTGAACAGGTTAAGGTCGCAGATATTTGCGCTAAAGCCGGGGTTTCAGTGGGTAATTTCTATCGTCGTTTTAAATCCAAAGACGAGCTGCTGCCCTATCTATATAAGGTCGCCAAGCATGAATACTTTAACTGGTTTCAAACCTTGATAGAAAAATCCTGGCGTGGTTATTTAGCCAACCGAGTGGAACAACTCATCGTCGCCACCATCTGGTATCACCAACAAGACAAACATATTTTCACCACCACTTTGCTATACACCCGCCTTCACCCCCACGACACTGATGAACAAAAACTCGAAATGTCGCTATATAAGCAATTACTCGATTCCTGGCAAGACTGTACTGACGATTATGATTCAGCCGAGCTGCATAACGCCATTGAATATCTCGGTTATGTACTCACGGTAATGATTGGCGATTGGGTGGTGTTTAACCATTGTGCCCCAGCGGTGAATTTTAACCTCAATCAGCGCAGTTTTATTGAGCAGACTACAGCGATGTTTGTGGCTTATTTGGAGCGATGTCGGACAACGGCGATGTGAAACTGGGTAAACGTAGACGAGGTTTTAACCTCGTTTTTTGTGGTTGATGATGGCTGGTTGGTCCACGGTCGCTCTGGCTCCCTTACGAGAATGAATTCTCGTCTACGCCGTAGAAATCACAACGCTGCCAATTCAGCTTCACGCTCTTTAACTCTTTTTCACGACCAACAAAGATATCCGAGCCTTTGGTTACAGGCTTTTTCAAAGTCGCTGGTGCAAGTTGTTCCAGCACGAGATTGATATCGTCAAAACTATCCAGCCATATCGGAGTGATATTTAAATTGCTCAAACGGCGTTTAAACAGCTTTAACTCATCGCCTTGCTTGCTGCTGCGCGATAACAGCGCAAAATGCGGTCTTGTGCCAAAGAACAACCTATAAATAGCAAAGGTTGAGTGGTAAAAAGCTGCGCTAAAAATGCAGGTAGTGGCGCGTTAATATCAAAACCCTGTTTCGCACCGTAAGCTTGCTGATAATGCTTATGGCTCAACACCCAAGAGCTTGAGGTTTTGACATCACCGTGGAGCTTGAGTAAATACCCGGCTAAATCGCCTTGATTAAGACTTTGCTTCAACAGCTCATCTTGATTGCCATAGATAGTGGTGAGCTTATCAGCGCTATCGGCTAACGCCGCTCTTGCTCGTCATCAATAATCGATAATTCAATATAATGAGACCAACTTAGGTGAAATTGAGCGCTGAGCAATGAATATATATTTGAAAGTTATAAGTTATAAGTTAAAAGGCAAAAATCAATTTAATTAACCAAAATTGTGCAAGGTGAGCTTCGGTGGTGAGGCGGCTAGTTTTTCAGCTGCACGTTGCACAAAGTACTTTCCCGCGCCAATCAGCACCTGATGTTCGTCGGCTAATTGTTGCAAGGCTTCGCTGTCGATGCCGTCGAGGATCACTTTGAAATTGAAGGTACCGCTTAAAGTCATTAGGGTTTGTAGCAGGGCTTTATTTCTGTCGTTTTTTAGCAAGGAGCGGGTAAAGCTCGGATCGGTTTTGACATAATCGATGTTATTTTGCGTCAGCAGACCCAGTGATGATAAACCTGCACCAAAACCTTGAATTGCAATACTGATGCCACTGTTTTTAATCCGCTTAAACCCGCTTAAACCCACTTCGTTAGCATTTGCTTCAATAAGGCTGAGCAAACACGCTTCTTCGAAGGCAAAACACAATTTATGAGCGTCAATACCAGCGGCTTTGACAATCGCTAGTAATTGCTGCAATGACTTAGATTGACTCAAATGCATCGACGATACATGAATACTAACCAAACCAACATCCGCCAGACGACCCTCAGGTTTCATCTGTTGACAAATTTGCTGCAACATCAGTTGATCAATCTGAATAATTACGCCGTTATTTCTCGCCAGCTCAATCAGCTGTGCCGCTTCAATATCACCAAGTTCTTTACGCAACAAAGGATGCTGCCAGTATACTTGTGCCTCAGAGCCCAGTATTTCACCGCTGTGAATATTGTATAAAGGATTATATTCCGGTGATATCAATTGCGATTTAACCACTTTGTGCAACGCTTGCTCGACGGTCAAATCATCCATCAACCGCTGGTGCATGGTTTCATCAAAGACAATAAAACGACCACGCCCCATGTTTTTTGCCTGATACATCGCCGCATCCGCATCACGCAATAAATCATCGGCACTAAGATAGCTGTCATTACTTTGCACTACCCCAATACTGGCACCCGAATAGACTTCTTGGTTGTTGATATAAAACGGCAAAGCCACCGAGGTGATAATACGCTCAGAAATTTCTTCAATATCATCAAGACATTGCACTTCGTTGAGCAAAATAACAAACTCATCACCACCCAAACGAGCCAGAATATCCTGCTCTCGAATGCAACCGGCAATACGTAAACTGACCTCAATTAAAAACTCGTCGCCAGCGTGGTGACCCAAGGTATCATTGATAATTTTAAACCGATCTAAATCAATAAATAACACTGCAAAATCAATCTGGGCAGTGCCATCTTTATTTTCATTAACCGGTTCATCACTTTTGCGTTGGCCCTTGATTTTACCTAGCGCTTTGGCCAACTGTTGCAATAACATTTTGCGATTGGGCAGGCTGGTCAAGGCATCATGATTGGCCTCAAAAAACAGCTTCTCTTCGGCTTTTTTGCGCTCTTCAATTTGTAGTTTAAGAAATAAATTTGACTGACGAAGTTCCTGAGTGCGGGTTAATACTTTGTTTTCTAACTCATCATGACTGCTACGTAAATCATCACTGGCCAACTTGCGCTGAATAGCGACGGCTAAATGATGTGAAACAAAACGCAGCACCTCTAAGTCTTTGTTGCTATAAACATGTTTATTTTCATAAACTTGGCTGGCGATAACGCCAATAACACAGTCATTGACGATCAGCGGTGCACCTAACCAAGAAGTAGAGTTTTCATTATAATTGGCGCGATCATGCTGGCGTCGATAAATCACCCCATCATGCTCAAGTTGCTCTAGGTTATCAGCATTGATCAGGCAAGCTTCGCCTTTGCTGATCACATACTCAGTCAACCCTCGGCCAAATGGGCGGGGTCGACCTCTTTCATTTTTTGAATCAACGTAAAATGGAAAACTCAATCGCTTGCCGTCATTAGACAACAAGCCGATATAACAATTATCAGCATAAATTAAGGTTTTAAGTACGCGATGTATCGACTGATAAAAATCATCCATTAAAACCGCTGTTGCGGTAATTTGGGAGATTTTAAATAGCGTACTTTGCAGTGCCTCTGCTCGTTGTCTTTCGCTGATCTCAACTTGCAGGTCTTGATTAAGTTGATTTAACGCACGGGTTCGACTCAGTACTTTATGTTCGAGTAGTTCTCGTTGCTTGATCCGATCAATCGCAGTCACTAAATGGAGTGAAATAAACTCCAGTAATTCCTGATCGGCAGCACTGTAGTGGGTATCGTCATAAGTTTGTACCGCCATAACTCCAAACGGTTGATTATCTCTGATCAGTGGCACCCCCATCCAATGAGAGCAGTCAGCACCATGGGCGACGATATCGCCATTTTTGGCCATTTTTGCCGATAAAGCTTCATCACATAAAAGGGTTCTGCCAGTGCGGTAAACAAAACCGGTTAACCCTTCTTTGAACATATCTGAATGGAGGTCTTCCATCGACAGCGTTTCGGCTTGATCGGCAAAATAAGCAGGTACATAACACTCATCTTGCTCGGCGTGCGAAACCTGCACGACATAAAAGTTTTCGGCCCGTAATAACTGGCCAACAACGCCATGGATAGCACTGTAGAAATCAAACATATCGGTGACAGCACTAGCCAATTCTGACAATTGCAGCATGGCGTTTTGCACCGAACGGTTATGTTTGTAACGTTGTAATAACGCGCCCATGCGATCAACTTTACGTTGTAATCGGGCGGTTTCGTCAATGGTGAGTGGAGTAGTCCTGTAAGTCAAAAAAGATCCTGTCGGAAAATAAGTTAGATTTTTGTTTTATTATCAATTGATTTTAACAAGATCATTTGATATGTCTATATTGTAAACACACTAAATTAGGTTTTTTACAAAAAAATCCATTTTCCCTTAGTTTCACCTTGGTTTTACCGATTTAAAACCATTAACCACAGGCTATTCTTGCTCAGCCTCCTGCTCAACCATGCTTGGTGTTTCCAAGCTTAGTCTACCTAAAGCGCCATTGCGAAACTCATGCAGCATGATTTCAGAGACTTTATGCAAGTTTGCTCGTCCACCTTTGCGCAAGCAACCCCGTCGTGCGCCAATGGCTTCGAGTAGTTCAATCTCAGTATCTGGTAACTCATCAAGTTCAAAACGTTCAAGTAGCACTTTAGGATGATATTCGAGCATAAACTCAGCCAAAAACATCGCCACATCTTCATACTCCACCACAGTATCCTTAATCGCCCCAGTGATGGCCAGACGATAACCACATTCTTCTGGCGTCAGCTTGGGCCATAAAAAACCCGGGGTATCATGCAAAACAATGTTATTGGGCAATCGAATACGTTGCTGGGTTTTGGTTACCGCAGGTTCATTGCCAGTTTTAGCCACCGTGCGGCCTACTAAGGTATTGATCAGGGTTGATTTGCCGACGTTGGGAATGCCGAGAATAATGGCTCTGAGTGGGGTCACTTCAAGATTGCGTTCTGGCACCATTTTTTCGCAAATTGACAAAATACTGCGCACTGTTGCTGGTTGCTTTTGGGTCAACGCGATGGCGGTAATGCCTTCTTCTTGCTCTAGTTTATCCATCCATAATTGAGTCACGGCGGCTTCGGCAAGATCGCTTTTATTAAGCACTTTGAGACACGGTGTATTACCGCGTAATTCGGGTACCATGGGGTTTTCACTGCTAAAGGGGATCCTCGCATCCAGCACTTCAATAATCAGGTCAACCTGATTCATAATTTTGGCGATCTCTTTCTTCGCCTTGAACATGTGTCCGGGAAACCAGTTAATGGCCATAATATGCGTCTCTGCTGAGGAAAAGCGCTAGTTTACCGTGTGACAGCACAAAACAACAGCCACTTCACAAAATACCCAAGTCAGTATAAAAACGCCTTAGATGATCGCGAATATCCCGGTAAAAAACCTGCATTTCTGGTTCATACCCAGTCTCTAATATACTTGCATCAGCACCATCATGGATGATATTAAACAGACTACGAGCAGCCAAAAGCGCCGCTTTAATTTGCACCGTCATGCCCATACCTGAGGCCGGATCAAAGCGAAAAGCACAAGGCGATAATAAAATCACCCGCTCATCGACATAGTGTTCACGATGATACCACTGGGCATTATAAAAGTGCGTCTCTGGTTCAGTGCCCGGAAAATCTGGCGAGTATTCGGTGGTAGTGACGACACCGTTAGTGTCATAGGCGAGCCAAACCCAGCCTGACGAGGTACGGTTGAATTCGACTTTATTTTTATCGAGGCAGTAAGGTCGGTCCGATACCTCACGTTTAATCAAAAGCGGCGGTCCGGTGGTGATCAACGGCGCAGTGGTCAGCTGACTTTTTGCCCCAGCACAATCAAGACACCAGCGAGCATTAAATACTCGCTCATCTGCCGTCTTAAAGTGTATTCCCGCCTCGGTATGATCAACTGAGGTCACTGGCACTTCAAGCAACATAACATCACTGGCTTTTAGTAACTGCCATAACAATTGTTTGAGTTTATCAGTATCAATTTGCAATCCTTGGCCTAATACCGAATCAAACTCACTATAAACGCCGTTTCTGTAAATGCCATCAAAATGCCCTACTGCCACCGATTGAATTTGCTGCTCCGTCAACAAATGCGCCAACAGTAATCGTCCTTCCGGTGCTAACGAATCAAACCCAGCCAACTGCTGAGCGACAGGTTGTTGTCCGCTCAGCACCGCAGACAAATCATTTTGCACCGCCGCATAGGCCGCCAACAATCCCGATAGGTTAGTAGACGTCACCCATACATCAACATCGTTTTGCTTCGCCGGAAAAAGTCTAAAGATGTTTTTTATCAAGGGTATCAATCCGGCTTCCTACTCATTTTGTTTTTAATTGTTAACTGTTAATTTTACGGTAATTATTCAGTATCACTGCCGTTATATGGTCGATGGGCTGTTTAGGTATTTGGAGCGCTTTGTTCTTTACAAGCAAAAACACTCACCACGGAGACGCGGAGGCACGGAGAAGATCAAAAGCAATAATTGTTTTAAGGGCTAGTTCTTCTTTTGACGTTGTTTTTCTCCGTATCTCCGTGTCTCCGTGGTCTAAATGTTTTTTTATTTTTAGAACGAAGCGCTCCAGTGACTTGAAAAGCCGGTTAAACCCTTAAGACATTCACAATTTTCATTCTTAAAGTCTAATTGTCCACAAACTCAATAGTTACATTTTACGCAGCCTTAACTTCAAGCACCGCAGGCTGTTGGCCCTTAATCGCTTTGACTAACGTCAAACTATCAACCGCTTGCAAGCGACGTTTTAACACTTCACTGGTGGTAGACTCAGCTGAATATTTGGCAAAAACCATAAAATAGCCGGGTTCATCAACCGGTGCGGCACTCAACAATTGCTGCACCGAAGCCAATAACTCATCGGGCACATTAAATTGGTTGTTATCTGTCTGCCAATCGGCAATTTTTTGAAAAGCCACCAGCCAAAAAGGGCTGTCTGACAATTCAGTGCCATTTAAAATCTTGGTATTGGTTTGCTGCAACAAATCCATTCTCAGGTCAGCTTCTTGCTCGTTGAGCGGTCGTAAATTGCTAAAATTGACTTTGCCCGCCAGTCCATTACTGACGTAATCGCTACGATTAATGCCAGAATAATTAACTTTCCAACGACCTTCATCAACCGTGATATAAGGACCGTTTTCGCCATCCCAACCCGCATTGCCCGGATGTCCACGCTGTACCAAAGCTGAATCAGCGGCCAAACCAATTTCTTCATCAGTCAAAGGTAATGCGGTGCGCGTTTTACGCTTAAAGGTTCTTGCCGCATCCGGAGAAGCCGCAGGCCACATACCATTAGCTGCGGCACACAGTTTCACGTCTTCTAAAAAGGGCGAACCTAAACCAGAGGTATGATAATAAGGATAAGACAACAGGCTATCGCGGTTATATGTCACTTCCCAACCCGGCGCAAAGATATCCGAAGCATGATCAGTCAAAACATGAGTGACATCATAGGCAGGCTGCACCCTAGTTGCGACCGCATTTGGCCGTGGTGCACAGACCACGGCGGTCAGGGTATTTTCATCACGAGAAAAAGCCTGTGATTGATCATCGGGGGTTTTTAGCCGGGAATTGATCGCCAGCCGACCCTCACAAAGCGCCCGGGGACCGCCAATCGTAAAGTTTTCTTTATGTTTATAGATATCGATATTGCCAACTCGCGGCATGAAATCCGGCGCGGTCATCAATGACCAAGCAGGTAACGCTTTCACTGAACTTTGCCCCAAACCTATCCCCAAATCTATCCCCAAATCTATCCCCAAACCAGTAACGGTGCAACCGACAACCCCTTCGCTAATACCGTCCTGATGCATAATGGCGTTGTAATTGCCTGCCCGGTTGGTTTTTAAAAACGTCTTGCCCGGCACCAGATTCAAATCTTTAACCTCACCGTTTTGATCCACCACATGACGAATATTAGTGAACTCACCACAGCGACGAGGGGACAAAAACGTGCGTTGATCACTACCGAGCTTGCCAATCACCCAACTCAGCGCATAATCCAGCCCCGCCCACAGTATTTTTTGTCCTACCCTTAAAGAGGTATAACGACGATTATTATACGGGAGCCACTTATTGGTGATAGGAGGTACCTTAAACGTAACAATATTACCGTTTTGTTTAGCGATATCGACAAATGGCCCCGGGTCTCGCTCAACCAACCAAGAGCTACCAATTTCTGTAGTGGTTAAAAACTGGTGCTTATCACTAACGTAGTAAAATGGTGGCTGATTAATATCAAAATCCCCCGCCAGTTTTAGCCCGCCATGCGTCACCATTCGGCGTAACTTCTCATTTTCATGCTTTTCTTGGTAAGCCAATTGAATATCGCAACCAGTAATACATTCACTGCCGTTGAAGAGTTTGTGTTTAGGTAACCAAAAGGTTCGGGTTTCGTCTTTTGAATGCTTTGCGCCCTGTATGCCAATATTGTCGTTGTTGTAATGTTGAGCTTCACACAGGTAAACTGAATAACGCACAGGTTGTACTCGGGTAGCACCCGGCTCATTAGCTTTGGTGGTAAAACACCTGCGTTGTGGATCATATTCGGCGGCTTCGCTACCCACCCGGCCCAAACCGGTTCTAGAATAAAGCATATCGGCGTGGGCTTTATGTGGGGTGGTGCTCGCGGCGCGATATTCGCTGGTAACCACCACAGCGGTATATTGCTCGCTTTGCTCTTTGGTCAGCGGCGACAGGCTGTAAATGTAGTTTTCGAGGTTATCGATATCGATTAATGATGGATAGTTAGAAATGCCGTCAGTCACCACCCCCGCAGATAACACCGCGTGAAATAACAAACTCAACGCCGGATCCCCCGGTTGTATCGCCTGCTCGCCCGCCATGGCAAAATCTTCAAACCCCAGCTGCTCACGATCGACACTAAGTTGTTGCTGACTTGACCCGCTGTCTAAATCCCAGCCATGTGGCTGAAACACCGCTTCCCAGCCGCCCTCTTTTAATGAGGCAATAAATCGTTGAAACCAGCTATCGAGAGATTGTTCATTCATTGTTTTTAATTCCTTGTTTTTTGGCAATCGACAAGTTTTTGATTTTAGCTAGGTTCTAGGAAAACGCCCACTTTTTTAGGCTTGGCGTTGGCTGCTGGTTCATAGGCATGATATAAAACATTCAGATAACAACGAACGCTCTCTATTTCAAGACTATTTCAAAACAATTTAAAGAAAAAAGGTATTAATTAGCATGACAATAATGAAATTAGCCATCACAGGATTATTACTAGCAGCGTCTTTAAGCAGTGTAAGCCAAGCAAAAGCTGCCGAAGAAAAAACTAAATTAAGCGTATCGGCCACCGAAGTGGTGCCCGGGTTATATATGTTACAGGGGGTTGGTGGTTTTGTTGGTGGCAATATGGGTTTGTCTGTTGGCGCTGATGGCGTCATTCTGATTGATGATTCACTGGCACCTAATTTGGATATCGTTAAAGCCGGGATTAAAACGGTTACCGACAAACCGATTGACTACCTGATCAATACTCATGTACATGGCGATCATATTGGCAACAACGAGTCATTAGGCAAGCAAGGTGCGCAAATTGTCGCCCATGACAACTTGCGTATTCGTCAGTTTAAAGAGGCTGCTGCTAAAAACACCTCACCGGCTAAGAGCGCATTACCGGTCATCACCTTTTCGCATTCGATGCATTTTTATCTCAATGGCAATGATGCTCATATCTTTCATGTCGAACACGCCCATACAGACGGCGATGCGGTGATCCATTTTAAACAAGCCAATGTGATCCACGCCGGAGATGTGATGTTCAACAGTTTATTTCCCTACATCGACCTTAGTCGAGGCGGCAGTGTAGATGGATATATCGCAGCGCAGAAAAAAATCCTCAGCTTGACTGATAACAAAACCAAAATCATTCCTGGCCACGGTCCTTTGGCCAGCAAACAAGACTTAGCCGAAGCGGTGGCGATGCTCGAAGATTCGAAAAAGTTGATTAGTGATTTGATAGCTAAAGGTAAAAGTGAAGACGAGGCAGTTAAACTCAATCCGCTGGCCAAATATCACGACCAGTGGAATTGGGGATTTATTACCACTGAAAAGATGATACGTCAGGTTTATAAAGGGATTAAACAACAATAAAATAAGCAACACAGGCGGAGATAAATGCTCCGCCCACAAGCCACTTTTAAGCCATTCAACCCAGATGTCCGACCTCACACCACAACAGTGTTGCCAATTCGGTTAGTTTCGACTAAAATCCGCGCTCCAAATTTCCTTATACATTAACAGATTTATTTTTCTTGGAGAAACCATTGAAACCCACACTGACACGACTTATCCCCGCACTGACCTTTCCCGTGGCCTTCAGTGTGTTATTAAGTGCTTGTACTGCCACCAGCACTGCGACCAGTAATACCGCGCAAAACCACGCCACGATTTTTGACCGCGCTTTTGATGATGACGTGGTATTCGTCAACCCTGATTACCCAGCTAAAGCGGCGCAACAAGGCATTGAAGGTTTTGTCAAACTGTCTTTTGACGTCAACGAACTGGGCAAGCCGCAAAACATCAAGGTGCTGCAATCTTACCCAACTGGCATTTTTGACCAACACGCAGTCAAAGCATTATCAAACTGGCAATACAAAACCAAAATGGTCAATGGTGTGGCGGTTAAAAATACCGGGTTAAGTGTTCAGCTTGATTTTGATATGACTTGATTAATAAATTTTTACAACAGATTTGTTTTAAAACAAATCTGTTGTAAAACGAAAGCGTTGCAAACAGATTTAAAAATTAACCCTTGACCACAAAACAACGCAAACCTTATTATTCCCTGCTCGTTTGATACAGCTCAAGCCATCCAATTTGCCGGGAACCTCACATGCCAAAAGCCACGCCGATAAATATTAACGACCAGCTGGCACAGCTAACGTTTTTTGCCAGTCGAACACCACAAACCACAGATGAAGAAATTCAGGGCGCTTTTGGATTATTATCTGAGTATCGCGATGGTGGGGTATTTATCGCCCATTATGCTGGTTTGAGTGAGTGGGAACGTCATGAGCAAGGCGATGAAATTGTGATGGTGGTTGAGGGCGAAACCACGCTGGTTTTGTTATCCGATAACATCGAAGTTGGGCACAAATTAAATGCTGGTGGCTTATTCGTTGTTCCGCAAGGGTTGTGGCATCGTTTTGAATCGCCAGAAGGGGTAAAAGTGATGACAGTCACACCTCAACCCACAGAACATAGCATTGAACGTCCTCAAGACAAGACTGTCGCTAAGGATGTTATTAATCAATGGTGACTACCGAGCTGACACTGGCACAAGCCAGAAAAATCGCGCTGCTCAGCCAAGCCATTCATAAACCGCTTAAAGTTAACAGTGGTAAAAATGCCCTGCTTGATGCCATTGAACAACTCGGTTATGTTCAAATAGATTCCATATCGGTGGTTGAGCGTGCCCATCATCACAGCCTGTGGAACCGGGTGAATAACTATCACTCCACACAGCTAGAGCAGTTACAGCAAGACAAACAAATCTTTGAATACTGGTCTCACGCCGCCGCTTATTTGCCAATGCGTGATTATCGTTTCAGCTTACCGCGTAAACGTGCCATTGCATCAGGCGACAAACACTGGTTTGATAAAGACCCGCAATTGGCGCAGCAAATATTACAGCGCATCACCGCCGAAGGGCCGTTACAAGCCAAAGATTTTGAGCATAAAACGCAGCGTAACACTGGCTGGTGGGACTGGAAACCGGCCAAAAAAGCCTTAGAACAATTGTTTATGGAAGGCGAGCTGATGGTGGTAAAACGTCAGGGCTTTCAGAAAGTTTACGACCTGTCCGAGCGAGTATTACCAAGTAATATCAACACAACTATCCCTAGCGACAACGAGTATTATCAACATCTGATCAGTCGCTTTCTCAGCGCCCATGGCATCGCCAAACCAGAGCACATCTGCTATTTACTCAAAGGCATCAAAGCGACGATAAAAAAACACTGCGAACAAATGCTGGCAGCGGGTCAATTAATCTCTGTTGAGGTTAACAAACAGCAATATTACGCCCTACCCGACGTCACCGACTTGTTATCGCAAAGCTTAACCCGCAGCAAAGTTAAAATTCTCTCGCCCTTTGACAACCTGTTGATCCAACGTAAACGTACGTTGGAGCTGTTCGGTTTTGACTATCAAATTGAATGTTATGTGCCTGCTGACAAACGTCAATACGGCTATTTCAGCTTACCGCTATTATGGGGGCAACAGTTTGCCGGACGAATGGATGTGAAGATGAACAGAAAAAGCGGCATTTTACAGGTGAAACATTTGCACCTTGAAACGCCGAAAATTGATGAGTTTTTACAAGCGTTAAAACCCAGTTTGCAACAATTTATGCTATTTAATCAGGCACAGCAGTTACAGGTTGACCGGGTTTCTTGCGTTGATGGGTCTCGTCATGTTTCCGTCGATATCTTGCTAACTTAAGCAATATCTTCCATACCTAAAAAATTGATGCTACGGCTGATGGAAATGAAAACAATTTGTCACCATGAACACCTAACTCGTAATTTCTAATCTCGTTGAGTTTATCACGGTCTTTAAGGCCGTCTATATCCTCAGCGACTTCAGCCATTCTTTTCTTGCGTTGATTTTTTAAAAAGGAATGATTTAAATTCAGTAACTCAATGGTATATTTAGCCTTCTGACTTTCTATTTCATCAAGTAAAACCGCAGGAACTACCTCACCTGAATCCTCAATAAACTGAAAATAATGACTACAATCTTGATCCAAAGGCGATATAAAATTTACCGCACTAAAGTCATTATCTCTATCTTTATGATGCCCGCCAAAATATCTGACATCACCAAACTTACCCATCTTGAAGTATTTTAAATCAGCGTCACTTAATACCGATATAATTAAATTAAAATAATCAAAAGTCTGTTGCGGATACTCTGATTTAAGTTTGACATGTTCAATATGACAGCCTTGCTTGGCATCACTACCACTGATCGAACAAAATTCATTAATTTGAAACTCGGTATAACCACATAAACCCAACTGCTGCGCTAAAATCTTATTTCGCACCGTGCTTTTTTTGCCAAATTCGTGCCATCGGTCATTAGCTTCTTTCTTAGACTGCGGCACACCGATGTTTTCCTGACGCTCCAGCACCTTACTACCTAATGCAGTTTTAACCAAATACCTCATGATTTAAGCAACGCTTTTCTGGCTATTTTTCTGTCTGCTTTCATCAGCTCATGGTGATCTTTACCCAGTAATTCATCCAATCGTTTTCTTAACGCAATGCCTTTTTCAGTGGTATGCTGAGCCAAATCAATTAACTTCATATATTCCTCAATACGTAACACACTTTCAATCGGTGGCCTTGCCTGCGTCTCCATCACCTCAACCAATAAGTCATTACTTGCTGACCCATAAGTTTCTCCTATTGGCATCATGCACACAGTTTCTCCTTCATGCGTACTTAGCAATCGAATATGCTCCTTTTTGACGGTAGACAGTACTTGTGGACTATGAGTCGTCAAAATAAACTGAATGTTTGGAAAGGTCTGATTAAGTTGTCCCACCACTTTTTGCTGCCACAGTGGATGCAAATGTAAGTCAATTTCATCAATAATAACAATGCCTTTGCCATGTAACGGGTTTTTATCTACTGCCGGATTTAACATCACTAAACGTCTGGCAATATCGCCGACCAGAGAAAACAGCGATTTTTCACCTTGAGATAACTGCAAAGCACTGATTGTAATACCATCCTTGTCCATCAACATATCAATACCGTTGACCGAATGCTTCATTCTGATATTGCTCAGTGAGGGGATAAAGGCATAAATGGCTTCTTTAACTTTTTCTGCCATTGCCAGATGTAATTTGTCCTCTTTTTCAACGGGGTTAACTAACGTCGCCAACTTTGCTTGTGCCGTGGCAATTTGAAGTTTCAATTTATCATCAAGGGTCTTATTAGCATCATTATCTAAATCGAGTTGTGCCCTCATCTGCTGGCGAAGATCAATTTCAGTTTCCAGCACAATAATTGCGGCTTTATCTGGCTCATCATTTTTAGTGATATTGTCAATACGAATAAACCACATGAGAAATTCACGGAAGTTTTTTGATTCGTCCTGCTCAGAATAAGCATCAAACTTATGCCAGCCCTTTTTATTGCCCTGTTTTTTGGCATGATAAAAATCAGCTTCTGTCACTTCAACCGCACGACCCACAGAATAATAGGCAACAATCGGCAATCCAAAATCGCTGACATCAGCATTGCCATGCCTGAAAATTTCAGCTAATTGCCTGAAGCCAGACAATTCATTTTTTTGTTTGCTAACACAGCCAGATTTAGGTCTGGCTAACGTCAACGGATAATTCAAACTACGTTGCACCGATAACGCGGTGGTAACAACAGCAAACGAAATAGCGGGGTTATTGTTAACATCATACTTATCCATATAATGACCCGCACTATTTCTATTTTTAATCAGCGCCGCCAGCCAAGATAACGACAATGACAAGCCTTCGACAATGGTGGTTTTTCCTGAGCCATTATTACCAACAAAAATAGTGGTTTGAGGATGAAGTTTAATTTTTTGCTTTTTGAAGCGCCTGAAACCAAACAAATCAATAGATTGCACTTTAGGCTCAAAGGTTTTGCTTTGTTCCACCACTTGAGCAAAATAATCAGCAGCCACCGCCTCGTCTTTTTCAACAAACTTGCCTTCATTATAATATTCAGCCAATTGGAACTGTGCTTTGACATCGCCCTGTTCGGCTTTTTTTAACAGTACTTTAATCGCTCTGGGAACTTTACGGGTATAATCATTCATCTGGCTGAAGCCTGTATTTATCAATCGCCTGGAGGGTGTTTTTATTGTATTTTTTTTCTAACCGGATAACAAAATCATTTTCTATACTTCTGGCAAAGCTGAGCAAACCTTTAAGGTGGCTAATATCGTCATCATCCAAAATACCCAATGAAAAACGGTGAACCAGAGACGATATCACTCTTTTACGTTTTCTGCCCAAAGATAACTGATCATCATTGGTCAGCGTGACCCCGGTCACATGGCGGTTGTGACGCTTTGAAGAAAAAGCCGTTTTCATTTCGTTTATAGTGATGCTCTTGCCATATAATTCATCAAGTAAAGTGGCTATCTGCTCAGGCAAATCAAACAACTGATTTTTGCTGCTAGTGGAAAAAAATATATCATCGGCATAACGGGTATATTGAACAGCTTTGGCTACACATAAAGTGTGCATTGCCTGATCAAACTGAACCATCATAAAATTAGATATCAAAGGCGAGCTGGGGGCACCGACACTGAGAATAAGTTTACTGTCGTCTGTTTTACTCGGACTCCAGAAAAGCAGTTGCGTCAACATTTTTTTGTCGATATCCGGCAATTCAATCTGCATTTGTTCGAGTACAGTAAAAAACAATTCCGGAGTAATGCTATTAAAAAAATCAACAAAATCGAGCTTAAGCAAGTAACGGGACTTTTGATGCCGTTTGGCGTTATCACGGATACCTCGCCCAATTCTATAAGCATAAGCCGCGTCATGAACTGGCAGCAATTCAGCCAATAGGGGATTAAGTGCTCTTTGACAGCGCTTTAAGGGTCTGGCTGGATGGGCAATGACTCTGTGGCCGTGAGTACGTTTGGGAATAGTATAAACCTGATACATTTTAGGCGCAGACTTGATAATAGAATCAAGTGCTTTTTTGTCGATAGCCACGAGCTTTTTTTCATCATCTTGTTTCAGCAGTTCAGATAACAATAATGTTTGGTAGATACTCATCCAAGCCCTGAAAGTGTCATTTTGGTGGAAATGCCCGGCACAACGTTTGTACCGGGCATATTGCCCTTTACCAGAGGAAGCGAAAGCTTCGCATCCTCAGCGAGGAACGAGTTGAGGATGCGAAGCTTTCGCAACCGTATTCCCGTTCAATAAGTTTGGGTCTGGCTAATCGCCCGACCAGGCTGAAAAAAATAGCCCAAAAGCTAAAGAGCGTTGATATTCTAGAGCTTTCACCTGATGACTGCAATAGCCGCTATTATTGCGTAGCTAGGCAAACTGACTCACCGAGGCAACAATTTAAACCCTGCCAACCAATCAGTAAAATCCAGCTGCCATTTATCAGCCGCATCCACCGCCCGTAACTGTAGTTCAGCCATTGTCGGTAAAGCCGATTTTGCCAATAACATCACCACATTTTGTTGATTGGTGACCTTGCTGATCATCACAGTGGTGAAGTATTGTCGGGCAAAACCTAAAATGCTGATCAGTGCTTGATCAGATTCGGGTGCCAAATTGATCGCCATCGCGCCGTCAGTGGTGAGGTTTGCCGCAGCATTTGCGTAAAATGATTGTTGATTGACGCAATCAGCATGATATTCACCGTTAAAGATATCGCAGAGAATAAGGTTAAAGGTGCCCACTTTTTTATTAAAACTCTGCTGTAAATTCCCCTGTAAATTCCCCTGTAAATTCCCCTGTAAATTCCCCTGTAAATTCCCCTGTAAAAAGTCATCTGCCGATTGAATGATCACTGGCCATTGCGCGGGTACCTGCAAATATTGCTTCGCCAATGCCACCAGCTCAACATTAATATCAACTGAAACGATTGATGCAGCAGCATATCTGGCAGTAAAGAAGCGTTCAAAACTACCACCACCAAAACCCAAATTGAGAATGCGCTGAGGTTGATCGCAGAGTAATAAGGCTACCAGCATCATATTCTGGTTGATTAAATTCAGTTGCTCTGGGGCATCTAAAGATAAAACAGATTGAATCGACTGGTCGCCCGTATAAACCCAGCGATAATGACCCTGTTGGTGGATTGCAACAGCTTGGCCAGTAACAGCTTGGCCAATAACAGCTTGGCCGTTCAGTGTAATGGTATCCAGTAAAGTGGTTGGGTCAGCACTCAGCTCAAGCAGGTGATCGATTAAGGTCATGGGCGTTTTGTCAGTAAACAGATAAAAGAAAAAACCAAGGATAAGCTAAAACAAGTCTTAACCAAAGAAAAAACCCCAGCGTCAAAACAACGCCAGGGGTCAAACAAACCTGTTCAAAAGGGAAATCAAAACACATACGGGCATAAATACCCGGCTACTGGTCACCTTCTTGTTCTGCTTCATGGTCATGGCTGTGGCTGTGGCGCTCGCCGTGACGGCCATGACGTTTACCTTTGTGGTGACCGCGTTCGCCGCGCTTGGCCATTAATTCAGTCATTAATGTACGTTGCTCTTCGGTCAGGATATTCCACACGCCGTTGCGCATTTTGGCGTGCATCACACCCATTTCGATGCGTTTTTGCTGTTTACTGGCGAGCAATTCTCTGACCGCTGTTTCATCAAAATGATCTGACTGCACTTGCGCTTTCATTTCATCACGAAAATCTATGTGAGCATCTTTATTGGCTTTAAACGCCGCTTTGATTTCGTGCCGCAGGTTTTTAATCGCTGCTCTTTGCTCATCGCTCAAGTCGAGTTCTGACAAAATTGACATGGCTTTCATCATACCCGGTCCACCTCGGGCCATATCACGATGATCGCCTGCCAGCGCATTGGCGACAAAAACGTTGGCACCAAAAGTAAATGCCAATACTAATCCTAATACTGATAAAATCTTTTTCATATTCATTCTCCTAGAAGATTTAAGTTAATAGACAACGTGACAAAGTATAGAACTGGCAATGCAAAGTTACGAAAAGGAAGTGTAAAGGTTATGTAAAGCTTCACAAACGCCGCACACTAAGAGATAAAATTACGCTACTAGCTGATGCACAAGGGTTTATATGTCTGATTATAATTTGCTGCTGATTGACGATGATCAGGAATTAACCGAGCTACTGAGCGAATACCTCGGCAGTCAAGGGTTTACGATCACCCTCGCCCATGATGGCGAAAGCGGCCTACATAAAGCCAATGCCACTCAGTTCGATCTGATCTTACTTGATGTGATGCTGCCAAAAATGGATGGTTTTGAAGTCTTAAAACAATTGCGCCTAACCAATAAAACCCCGGTGTTGATGCTCACCGCCCGAGGCGATGATTTTGATCGCATCTTTGGCCTAGAGCTGGGGGCCGATGACTATTTACCCAAACCGTTTAACCATCGCGAACTGGTCGCCCGGATCAAGGCAATGACCCGCCGTATGGAACACATTCAATCACTGCATCAGCAAAACGATATTGAACTCAATGAGGTCAAATTGGACTTTGCCAGCCGTCAGGTCACTTGTGCAGGGCATGAGGTACAGTTGACTGGCACCGAATTTCAAATACTGCAATTGCTGATGAAATGCCCCGGCGAAATCGTCTCCAAAGAAGTGATCAGTAAAGAAGTGCTAGGCCGACGCCTCGCCCCTTTTGACCGCAGTATTGATATGCACCTGAGCAATATCCGCAAAAAACTGCAAGTTCACAGCGATATCGAAAAAGTCAAAACCGTACGCGGAGCCGGCTATATTTTTATTAAGGGAGCCTGTTAATGGTGTGGTACAAACGACTCAATCCGCTGAACTTTCTCGCTGGCAAGATTTTTTTAGGCTTTTGGTTAATGATCATCCTGACTATTTTCAGCATGTTTTTTGTCACCCACCAAATCGCACCCAATATTGAAGATCAACCAATCCCCCACTATATCAGCGCCAAAGTGCAATCACTCGAATCTCATAGCAACCGAATGCGCCATCGCAAAGAATTTTCCATTCAGCGTTTGCTACGCTCCCCCCGCCTTGGCGGGCCTAAACATACTTTTATCTTTGTTGACCAACAGCAACAAATCATCAGTAATAAACCGTTACCACCGGAGTTTCAGCTCAAACAGCTGGCCATCGATAGTACTCATCCCACCACCATGTTAGAAGCCGATCAGCTGGTTTATGGGCCTTTTGAAGTCACCATCAGGCAACATCAGTTAAAAGCCTTTTTAGTCGAACCTTTTGCGCCTAACCCAATGGCTCGATTTCGCAGTTTGCCAGCTTGGCTGCGTCTTGGTGTACCGCTAGTAATATCGGCAGTGCTAAGCTTTTTTATGGCGATGTCACTGGTCAATCCAATCCATCAGTTACGCAATGCCCATCGTAATCTGGCGCAAGGCAATCTAGACGCTCGCTCTAATGGCGTGGCTTTACGTAATGATGAACTGGGCCAGCTCGGTCAAGATTTTGATGATATGGCAGAGAAGATCTCCCAGTTGTTGGCGGCGCAAAAACGCCTGCTCGGTGACGTTTCCCACGAATTGCGCTCACCATTAGCTCGAATGCAAATCGCTCTAGGGCTAGCTTCTCAACCCGACGGCAAAGACCAGCAAAGACACCTGCAACGCATTGAATTAGAAGCCAATCGGCTGGATGATATGATTGGCGATGTACTGCGTTTATCGCGCCTCGAAAGCCAACTGCAAAACATTGAAATGTTCGAGCTATCATTAAAAAGTCTACTCGAATACTTGATTAAAGATGCCAACTTCGAAGCTCAAGAAGATAACAAGAGTGTCAGCCTGACAACCACCACCGATGCTCATGTGCTCGGCGATCAGGCACTGTTAGCCAGTGCCTTTGAAAATGTAGTACGTAATGCGGTCAAATACACCGAAGAAAACAGCTGTGTCACCATATCGCTGCATACTGAGGTAGAGCAGGCAGATAAACAGCTACCCAAACAAGTCATCGTGCAAATCAAAGACTTCGGCCCGGGCGTACCAGCCTCGGCACTTTCTCAGTTGTTCCAGCCATTTTACCGGGTCTCAGATTCACGCCAGCGACGCTCCGGCGGCACCGGTTTGGGGCTAGCCATTGCCGAGAAATCAGTGCGTAGCCATGGCGGCACTATAGTGGCACATAACCATCAACAGGGCGGTTTGGAGATCACCGTTAAATTGCCGCTGTATCAAAGCAATTAACAATTTAGAGCGCACTAACCCTGTGGTTACCAAGCGAATAAAAACAAACTCAGGTATAACTCAGGTATACAGGTATAACTCAGGTATAATAGGCGACTCAACATCCTAGGCAATCAATACCAAGAGCCCCAAAATCATGAAAACCATTTTCATCAACAGTGAAGCTGTCGAACTTTATAAAATCCTCAAATTTGAATCGCTGGTATATGGCGGTGGTGAAGCTAAAACGGTCATTTCAGGCGGCTTGGTCAGCGTCAATGGTGAAGTCGAAACCCAGAAACGTAAAAAAATCGTCAGCGGTGATGTGATTGAATTTGATGGTCAGCGCTTTAGCGTTAAGGTCGGTGATAAACCGCCTCAGCCAAGCGATGCCAACAACAATAAACCCAGCCCATTACAACCTGAGTACCCTGAGCAAGTTGTTGAAACTGTAGTAAAAAAACCAAAGCGAACAGCAATTCGCTTTTAGTATTGCAGTAACAGTTACAGCGCAAATTGCCATCACAATGTGTCCGAATTAGTTAGTTTTGTGATTCTCTGCTATGCTGATAATTCAGTTCAAAAACCCGTCTACCAACGTGAATAAACGGCGTTTCAGTTCATAAATCCAGAGAGCCAATATGAGTTTGCAACACAACATCGAAGAATATAACAAACAACAAATTGATACCGTGCCAACCGATATCCTTGAAGCATTAGCCCGTAACGCCTCATTAACCCAACAAGAAATTGTCCGTAAAGAAATGTGTCAAAATGCCCTGACGATTGGGGATATTTTCCCGGACTTTAACCTATCCACCAGTGAAGGCAGTTTGTGCTCGCTAGACTCGCTGTTAAACACCGGACCGGTGATCATCAACTTTTATCGTGGTGGTTGGTGCCCATATTGTTTACTTGAATTGAAAGCACTTAATGACATAGTGACGAAACTGCCACAACTGAATGCGACATTAGTCGCCATTTCTCCTGAGCTGGCTTTACATGCCACAGAAACGAAACAACAAAACCATCTGAATTTTAATCTGTTACGGGATAATGCCAGCGAATTGGCAAAGCGTTGCGGATTGGTTTATACCTTGACCGAAGAATTAACTGCACAATACATCAAGTTTGGTCTCGATATTAAAGCACGTCATGATACTGAGGTGCATCAACTGACCATCCCGGCGACCTATATTCTCGACCAACACGGGATCGTGCGCTATGCCTTCGTTGAAGAAGACTTTATGACTCGCGCCGAACCCGATGAAATGATCAAGGTGTTAGCAGGTTTATCGTCTTAGGCGTTTTACTGCCCTTGATTGCCCCGACGAGAACGGTTACCTGAATTATTACCATTATTGTTGCTATTATTGTTACTAGGACGACCGCTAGGGGCACTTGATCGACCGCCACTGCGGTTGCCTGTATTGTTACTAGGGCTACCACTCGGGGCGCTTGATCGACCACCACTACGGTTGCTGTTACTGCCTTCATTGCGATTATTTCCGCTATTATTTCCGCCAGTATGGCGTTTGTTTTTGCTCGGCGGCTTATGACCTCTGGCATTTTCACCCGAACGTTGACCATCCTGATGTTCAACTTTTTCAGGTTTGTCTTTCTTCGGTTTTTTCGCTTTTAGCGCACGTAATTTAGGCGAATCAGGCAGCGGGTTGACAGGTTCAAACCCTGCAACAAAGTTACGCGGTAAAATGTTTTGGATCAGGCGTTCAATACCATTGAGTAATTTAACCTCATCAGCACACACCAATGAAATAGCATGACCCGTTTGCCCAGCGCGACCGGTACGGCCAATACGATGGACATAATCTTCTGAAACATGAGGTAAATCGAAGTTAACCACTTGCGGCAACTGGTTAATATCCAAACCTCGCGCGGCGATATCAGTCGCCACTAGCACCCGAATGTCACCCGCTTTAAAGTCAGCCAAAGCTTTGGTTCGCGCTCCTTGGCTTTTATTACCATGGATCGCAGCAGCACGAATGCCTTTACCTTCAAGATGTTTGGTTAAACGGTTAGCACCATGTTTGGTTCGAGTGAAAACCAATACCTGCTCCCAGTTATTATCATGGGTCAAACGAACCAGCAAAGAAGATTTTTTGCTCTTGTCGACCGGATAAACCACCTGTTCGACGGTCTGTGCTGTGGTGTTACGCTGACTGACAGAAATCTCAACCGGGTTATTTACTAGCCCTTTGGCAAGCTCGCGAATTTCTTCTGAAAACGTCGCCGAAAACAATAGATTTTGTCGTTGCTTAGGCAATAAAGCGATGATTTTTTTGATGTCACGGATAAAGCCCATATCCAGCATTCGGTCAGCTTCATCCAATACCAACACTTCAAGCTGCTTGAAACGAATAGCGTTTTGACTATATAAGTCCATCAAACGCCCTGGGGTAGCGACTAGGATATCAACACCGCCACGCAGTTTGGTCATTTGCGGATTTATTTTAACCCCACCAAAAACCACCGTTGAAGTGATTGACAGGTTTTTGCCATAAGTGCTGACACTTTCGGCTATTTGCGCCGCCAACTCCCGGGTAGGGGTAAGAATTAAAACACGGGTTTGGTTAGGTTTCGCTGGGTAGCCTTTGCTAAGTCGTTCCAGAATAGGCAAGGTGAAACCCGCTGTTTTACCGGTCCCGGTTTGCGCCGCCGCCATCACATCTTTGCCTTCAAGTACCGCAGGGATGGCCTGTAATTGAATTGGTGAAGGGGTGTCGTATCCTTCATCGGCTACTGCGGCAAGAATAGGGGCAGATAAACCCAGGGAGGAAAAATTCATAGGATACTCACTTGTTGCGACTGTACTGGTTACGTCTTGGGATTAAGCCGCTCTAACGGCGGCGGTGCAGCTTACAGCATCAGTGGCTTAAGTGCAATCTTAAAGGGCTGCCAGAGCCAACCTAGAGATATCGGGAGAAACCAAAGAATAAATTCCTTACGGGTTTGACGGACTTTTCAGGTCACTGGAGCGCTTCGTTCTTTAAAACAAGCATTTTTTGACCACGGAGGCACGGAGATACGGAGTAAAACAAAGTCAAAATCCAAAAAAAAAGACCTTAAAACCATAATTGCTTTTGACCTTCTCCGTGCCTCTGTGTCTCCGTGGTGAATGCTTTTGGTTGTAAGGAACAGAGCGCTCCAGATACCTGAACAGCCCATCAACTCATATAGCGGTAGTGATAACAGAAAAAAATCAATGAAAAGACCTTAAAACACTAGCTACTTAAAATGATAATCGACGCCGATAGACCAGATTTCGGCGTTTTCGCTATCGAGTTGATAATGCTCCCATTCTATTGATAGGGTCACGTCATCAAACAGTTGATAGCCGCCACCGAGACCGAAATAAAAATCGGTGCCGCTGTTGCTGTCTGAGGAGATGTTCTCGTCGGCAGGTTGAACGCGGGTGGAAAAATCACCATCCCAGTTAAATACGCCGATACTACCGGTTAAACCAAAGTTTTGGCTGACACTGTAACGATAAATACTGCTCAGGGTAAAACCGTCGGCGGAGTTGGGTTGAATATTACTGCCATTGGCGGCAAAAGCGGCGACATCAGTAAGCTCACCATTAGCTTCAAGATTAACATCGTTTAAATCCATGTAACCGGCTTCAATAGCGACGCTTTGTGAAACATCAAAACCGATATTGAATTTCCAGCCAATGCGGCTGTCGTCAACATCAAGGCTCGAAACAGCAACACCACTGTTAGCTAAATCAGTCCTATATTCATTAGAAGAGCGACTACCAATCACATTACCGACGGCAGTACCTACATACCAATGAGAATCGTTATTTTCGGGGCTATCTGCTTGGATAGAAAAGCTGGAAAAAGTAGCAAGAACACACAACAAAGCCGCGATACGAGCGATACCCGAATTCGCGGCTGACGGTAAAACGGCAATGTCGCTATTAGCAGAGCAATTCATTACTTATTTTATCCTAAACGTGGTGTTAACTTGGGGATAGATCCCCTATCTACGTCTTATTAAGCCATACTTCATTGGTGATTGACGATAACCAACTAAGCCTAAACATACTAACAATATCCTATTCAATGCACCACTCTTTCTGTACAAAAATTAACCGTTTATGACGGCACAGAGCAACAGCAAGTACATCAATAATTAGTGTAGCAAAGCCAGAACCACCCTGCCCGTCAGTGATGCGATTAATAGCCACTGAAATAATAAATTTAATTAGTCAGCGACTGAATGCAGCAACACGGTTTTGGCTGAACCATCAGCAGACAAAGTGACCTGATACAAACGACTAAATTCGTCTTCGGCAATCTCTGAGCCCGGCTCACCGCCCACTAACCAAACCATATAGGGCGTGGTATTAGAGTGACCAACAATAACTGAAACACCATTAGATGCTTTCAAGAATTCGGCAAATTCAGGCATCGACCATGGGTCATAAGACTCAACTGACAATGACAATGCATCTGCCAATGGCTTGGCTGTTTCTTGTGTACGATTAAAGTCAGTACTGTAAACATGAGTGACACCCGCATCTTTTAATATTGCGGCGATATTTTCAGCCCGCCGTTTACCATTACCCGTCAACCCGCCATCTGACTGACCACTAATTTTTTCTGCGTGACGCAACAGATACATAGTGTGATCACCATCCGCCGCAAACGCCGCTGGCATCGTCAGACTCATCACTAAACCACAAATTAAAACTAATTTTTTAAACATTATTGTTACCCTCTGTTACTAATATAATACGTGTAGTTGTTATCGTTAATGCCTCACTCCGACCTGAGTGGACAAGGGCATGATACAAAAGGGCTTGTCATAATGCTGTAATATTATGTTTTCAATTGTAACCAAATACTTACATTAGTTTAATAATCAATCAGATTATAGATCATCTTTATTATTGTCTTCGCAATCGTGGCTTGTTGTTTTTTGTCGTTAACGTTATTGTTGAGCCAATCTCGCTTATCGCTTTGTTACCCTATTTATAAACTGGAAATTTATCATGAAATCTCGCGCCGCCGTCGCCTGGCAAGCAGGAAAACCCCTTACTATTGAAGAAGTCGATGTGGCTGGTCCAAAAGCCGGTGAAGTTCTGATCCGCATGGTCGCCACAGGTGTTTGTCACACCGATGCCTATACCTTATCTGGCAGTGATCCTGAAGGGATTTTCCCGAGTATTTTAGGTCATGAAGGCGGGGCAATCGTGGAAGAGATTGGCCCGGGTGTTACCACATTAGCCGTCGGCGACCATGTTATTCCGTTGTATACGCCCGAGTGTGGCACTTGTAAATTTTGTTTATCCGGTAAAACTAACCTGTGTCAGGCCATTCGCGCCACCCAAGGTCAAGGTTTGATGCCCGATGGCACCAGTCGATTCTCTCAAAACGGCAAAACTATTTTTCATTACATGGGTACTTCAACATTCTCTGAGTACACTGTGGTGCCAGAAATAGCTTTAGCCAAAATCAACAAAGCCGCGCCACTAGATAAAGTCTGTTTATTAGGCTGCGGCATCACCACAGGTATCGGTGCGGTATTAAATACCGCCAAAGTAGAGCCCGGCTCAACGGTCGCAGTATTTGGCATGGGCGGTATCGGTCTGAGTGTGGTTCAAGGTGCCGTATTAGCCAAAGCCGGACGGATTATTGTTATCGACATCAATGAAGACAAGTTCGCGATGGCGAAAATGCTCGGTGCCACTGATTTTATCAATCCGAAAAAATTCGACGCGCCGATCCAAGAGGTGATTGTTGATTTAACTGATGGTGGCGTCGATTATTCGTTTGAATGTATCGGCAACACTGAAATCATGCGCAGTGCGCTAGAATGTTGTCATAAAGGCTGGGGTGAGTCAGTGATCATCGGTGTCGCAGGAGCCGGACAAGAGATCAGCACTCGACCTTTCCAACTGGTTACTGGACGAGTATGGCGAGGCTCTGCTTTTGGCGGAGTAAAAGGTCGCAGCCAATTGCCGGATTACGTTGAACGTTATCTTCAAGGCGAAATCAAGGTTGATGAAATGGTCACTCACACCATGGGACTCGAAGACATCAATACGGCTTTTGATCTGATGCACAGCGGTGAAAGCCTGCGTTCAGTGATTATTTTTTAAGGACGCTTTTTTAAATGACTTCATCACCTAAACTCTCTTCGCCAAAACTGCTAAGCAAGGTCCACAGTTTTGGCGGTTGGATCAATACCTACAGCCACCAATCCAGTGAAAACAACTGCGAAATGCGCTTCGCCGTTTATCTGCCACCGCAGGCTGAAACTAACAGCAACCTGCCCGTGCTCTACTGGTTATCCGGATTAACCTGTACAGAAGAAAACTTCATGACCAAATCTGGTGCCCAACGTTATGCCGCTGAACATGGCATCATCATTGTCGCCCCAGACACCAGTCCACGAGGTGATTTAGTGCCAGATGACCCCAAAGGTGCTTGGGACTTTGGTCTCGGCGCTGGCTTTTATGTCAATGCCACACAACAGCCTTGGTCTGAGCATTATCGAATGTACGATTATGTGGTGAAAGAATTGCCCGCCTTAATCAACCAAGAATTTGCCACCGACCCACAACGAAAATCCATTAGTGGTCATTCTATGGGCGGTCACGGGGCGTTAATGATAGCGCTGCGAAATCCGGGAGCCTATTGCTCAGTGTCGGCTTTTGCCCCAATTGTTGCCCCGATGCAATGTCCTTGGGGAGAAAAAGCCTTCAGCCAATACCTCGGCGATGACAAATCAAATTGGCAAGTCTATGACAGTTGTCATTTGATTGAAAACCCGGTCGACGCCGAGGCAGTTAAACTGCCCTTGTTAATTGATCAGGGCGAGGCAGACGGCTTTCTCGATGAACAATTACAACCACAGTTGATAACACAAAGTTGTGCCAAAATAGATCACCCATTACAGCTAAATTTGCATCCGGGATATGATCACAGCTACCACTTTATCGCCAGCTTTATTGGTCAACATATTACTTTTCATGCAAAAGCGTTGAAGCAAAGAACCAATCTGACCAACTTATAGCACGGTTAGTCCCTTTAAAACGAGGTTTTACGACCTCATTTATTACAGCCTTCAATTTACTTTGATTATCCTTTTATTTACAATTTATTTCCTATACCATACAAAATTCTTTTAGGTATATACACCAAAAATAACCAGCAACAATAAAGAGAATGAACATAATGAAGCAACTTCTAATACCCATGGTTTTTTTCTACACCATGCTCACTATTTCTTTTAATTCAGAAGCTGCGGCAAAAGTTATACACTGCGATAACTGCTCTCAGTTTCAAATAGAATCTAAAATAAAAACCCAACCGATTGGCAACATCTATTACGTTATCGATTTTCAATCACAAAAACTCTATGGTTACGAATGGTTTATATTCGAATCTGCTGGCATGGGTGAAGAATCGTTTTACCCAAAGCTTAGTAACGCTTACATACCAAGTAACGTACGCGATGCAATCACTGAGTTCTTTAGTCATAGACAACAGTTTTTTGATACATTAAACAGCAACCCAGATGGTCTCAGTGAGCTTGCAAATCTTATCAATACAAGCAATTACGCCAGTTCGAACAAACTCGAACACACAAGTCGTTATTTTGAAAACAATTCAACCGAGGCATCAACATGCGAAAAAGGAAAAAGCACCCCACACGACTTTATGACGACATCATCACTGAGAAAAGAAATGTTTGATCGCACACTCAGTAGCTTTCCTGAATTACAATCTGCATTAAATACATGGAATAGCTTTGCTCAATCATCTTCTGTCGCTGTTGGTCCGGCTTCAGTTTCACCTGGTTGGCTTGCAGTTCCCCAAAAAATAAACTTTGGCTCTGGTGGGCATTTAAAAGTAGTCGTTAACTCCTCAGGTGATACGTATGATGTTGTTGCAGATAGCGCTTTTGATTGTTCCGGCAATCAGATACCTGATAAGAAATCAGAATTTTTAGGCAATTTCGTATTTGACAATCGAAGTTCCTCAGATATTTTTAAAACCTATGGAGAGATTTATGGTATTGAATTTACATTACGTCAATCCTGCCTCCAGAGTTATCGAACAACTTGTACACTAACTTCGGCAGGTAAATATACCTGCACAATAGTACAACCTTCTTGCTAATGAATTATTTGAATTAACGATATTTAAATAGGAAAAATAAAAATGAAATTACTGCCATATTCAAACATCAAATCAGACAACTTAAAAATTTTATTATTTACATCCCGAGCGTTAAGTGTGCTGAGTTATATGGTCTTTATAGCCAGCATCATTTTTGTTATTTTTGCGTTATTAACGGGCACCATAAATTACACATTAGATGGTGAGATGTCGGGAATATCAGTATCGACTGAAACTGCTTATGGTCCAGCAATAATGATTTTAATGATAGGCACTGTTATTGGTTTTTGTTTATCAATGCTCAGTGGCTTTTGTGCTGCTGTTGTTTCATGTGAATATAAATACACCAAAACCAATGAGAATTATAGTTAGAGGGCTTTATGAAAGATATCTACATTTTACACGAGAACGAAGAATGGATTGTGCCATTAAGAGCGGAGTTTAAGACATTAGGCATCCAAGCCAAAGAATGGTTTCTCGATGATGGTGAAGTAACCTTTGATCAAGTGCCAGCAGATGCGATTTATTATAACCGCATGAGTGCTTCATCCCATACCCGGGGTCATCGGTTTGCGCCTGAACTGGCGAGAATGGCCCTCACTTGGCTAGAAAACAACGATAGACGAGTGGTTAACAATACCGATGCACTGTATCTCGAAGTCTGTAAGATTTCACAGTATGCCGCACTGCAACAAGCGGGTGTTAAAACGCCTGCAACCCGTCCAGTTGTTGGCAAACAGCATATCGTCGCGTCTGCCAAGTCATTCAATCAATGGCCACTCATTCTCAAGCCCAATCGTGGCGGCAAAGGTTTGGGTGTGCAGTTATTTCAAAGCGAAGAGGCACTGGCGGGTTATATCGAAAGTGCCGAATACGACGAGCCATTAGATGGCACTTGGCTATTGCAGCAATATATTCAACCGCAAGCTTCTTTTATCACTCGTTGTGAATTTGTTGGTGGCAAGTATATCTATGCGGTTAACGTCAATACTGAGCAGGGATTTGAATTATGTCCGGCAGATGTTTGTGCGGTAGATGATAACTTCTGCCCAACCACTGAAGCCCCAGTTAACAAATTCAAAATCACCACAGAATTTGATCATCACCCTATCATTGCCAAACTAGAAAATTGTCTAGCAAACAACGGCATTGAAGTGGCTGGCATTGAAATCATTCGTGATGCTGATGGCGAAATCTACGCCTATGACGTTAATACCAACACCAATTACAATCGCCAGGCTGAAACCGAAGCTGGCGTGAAAGTCACCGGTATGGGCGCTATCGCGGCGTTTTTAGCTGGGTTGGCGGATAAGTAAGGTAAGCAGCTGATAGATACAGTGGGGTCAGAATCTGACCCCATCGCTAGCTCAAAAATCACAATTGTTACGAATAACCCCAACGGCTAAACCTTCAATCGTAAACGGTTGCACCGCTAAATCCACTTCTATGGTATTAAATTCATCATTCTCGGCTTGCAGGTAAACCATATTGCCATCACGCTTGAAACGCTTGACGGTGACATCATCATCAACCCTTGCCACCACGACTTGACCATTCTCAGCAGACTGGGCACTGTGTACTGCCAACAAGTCACCATCCATAATGCCAATGTCTTTCATACTCATCCCACTAACCCGCAGTAAGAAATTAGCGTTAGGGTGAAACAGCGTAGGATCGACCTTATAATTGCTCTCGATATGCTGTTGCGCCAAAATAGGCTCTCCAGCGGCAACTTGACCAATCAACGGCAAACCACCGTCATCGTCATTCACCGCATCAGCACCTAATAAACGGATCCCCCGAGACGTGCCCGGTAATACTTCAAGTACGCCCTTCTTGGCCAGTGCTTTTAAATGCTCTTCTGCGGCATTAGGAGATTTAAATCCCAGTGATTTGGCAATTTCAGCCCGGGTAGGTGGCATACCACTTTCATGCATATGATCTTTGATCATTTGTAGTATTTCTGACTGACGTGCAGTTAATTCTTTCATAATCTGTTTTTCCATACAGTAAGGGTTACTGTTAGTGTATACAGTTATTGTAATATAGCAAATATAAAATAACAAAAAATACACTACAATTGTGTATCGCAGAAAATATCAGCAAATAAACCTAAAACGTCGGAGGAAAATAGCAAAAAGGATGAAAAACAGATGAGGGAAAAAACGGGGAGTAAATAAAAATAACGGTTGATGTAATGATAACCATCACATCAACCACAATGCCTAAGGCGTTTGCTTTAGTCTTGTTGATCAGCCAGCAATTTAGCTTCTGCTGCATCACTTAAATCTTTAGCACGACCGATGCAACCCTGTACAGGTTTACGACGTGATGCCAAGATAACGCAACCATTAACCGAAGTCATTTCATGGTGAGTGCCTGGTGCACGGACAACCAAATGACCCGGATCGAAGTGAACACCATTTTCGATGTAATCACCTTGCATAACCAACACGGTTTCAAAACCTTGATGATGATGCAATTTCGCCGCAGCTTGATTGTTGCCTTCGTATTTCAAAAATGCCATATCGGCACCTTTGTTTTCACCAAGCTCAGTTTCAGTCGCATCGTCAAACAACACATGGTAGCTAACACCAGTGATTGCATCACCAGCGCTTTTGTATGGTCTAAATGAACCTTCACCATCATAAGCAGTAAATTCAAAGTCACCGTCGTAATTGATGTCACCACCAAAATCAAATTTCAACAGTTTATCTGCTGGAATTTCACCTTCTACTGGTTTATAACGAGAAACCAACAAGGTACAACCATTGGTTGATGCCAAGTCAATTGAAGCCGCTGGCTTTGGCGCACGGATCAACATTTGACCCGGCTCGTAGCTCACACCATTTTCAATGTAATCACCATTCATCACTAACACAACCAAGAAACCTTCATGGCCTTGTACTTTGAAGCTGCTACCGGCATCAAATTTCAACAACGCCATATAAGCACTGTTGAATTGTGCTGATAATTCATCAGTAACAACTTTTTTCGGTTTCAATCCTGGTGCATTTTCAACAATCAATGGACAAATTGACATTGCTTTACGATAAGCGAACTGACCTTTGATCACCTTATCTTCATAAGGGGCAAACTCAACTTTTTCACTAACACCATCGCTATTTGCATCAAACTGCGCCGGAATAGCAACATCACCATGAAAACCAAATTTCACGTCTTCTCTGTCGTCCGGATATGCATCTTCTTTATAACCGATTAAAATGCTCATTCTCTAATCCTCTTTATTTGTTTAATCTTGCAAACTGGCTCAGTCCGTTAAATCCCCAGCTCTTACCATCAACATCAAAAATACTGATGTAGTTAGGTAGGGAGTGCGACAAGCCCAATTCTTTACTCAATAACTCACTAGTGGCGGCCAGCCAGGCTGCTTTTTCCTGATCGGTATTGGTTCCACCAGTGATTTGGATAATCAAATCATACGACACAGTATCTGTGCCATTCAACTCACCATTAATATACCAATCATTCAGGTTATCCTGAATATTTACCATGGTCACTTCTGGCTTTTTATTCAGATGCTCAGCAGTCAATCCGGTTAAAGCAGCGGCCAGTTTGGCTTTAATTGGCGCGGCTACAGGTTGGTTTACTGTTAAAACTAATTTAGGCATCAGTTTGCTCCACTTTTTAAACTTTTTAGATCAATGCACTTAGATTATTTACCCATACCATGCCAGTATATGGGCCACTTCTGACCTTCGCCAATATTATTGATCACAGCAGCGATGCCGACCAAAATGATACTGCCTAACAGTACCGGGAAAATCATAAAATCGAAACCATAACCATTGCCAGCAACACCAGCCATAATGATCACTAACGGGTTAGCACCCGCTGGTGGATGAACCACACGGAAAAACTGCATCCCGGCAATAGCCACACCAACAGCAACCGACATAGCCACTATGTCATTGCCAATCAAAGTATAAAGATAGAAACCGGCAAAACCGACCGCCGCAGATAAAAAGTGACCACCAACAACATTTCTCGGCTGTGCCACAGGTAATGCTGAAGCAGCAAATAAAATCACGCAGGTTGCACCAAACGGTGCCATAAGAAAGGGATAAGGAGTTAACGAGCCTAACATTGCCAAACAGAATATGCCGATAAAACCACCAACAAAACCACGTAAGATCGCCGTTGTTCCTGGTCTTGGGGGCAAGCTGCCACCACCGCTTAATTTGTTTTTCATAGTTTACCTATTTTGATTTACACCTTAACCATCAAACCAGTCGGCTGTGGCAAGCTATAATATTTGATTATCGATGACAACCCGGCTTTACGTGAGGAATTAAATCCGGTATTGAATGATCATAGTTGTAGCGTGTTTACGGGGCGCAAATATACAGTTCCAGACACATGATCGCAAGATTTTTTTCAACTTTTTAACAAAATTCGTTGAAAAAACCAGCAGTTAGCGGTTATAAAAAAACAATTTATTTACAATCAATCGCCCATAGAGTACACCCCAAAGCCTCGTAAACATTAGCATCAATAAGTTAGTCTATGGTATTCTTACGGCCCAACTGACTAGCCGATACTAAGAAATGTTAAAAATTGTTACTCTGTTCAATGCATTTGTCAATGCTCCTATATCCCTATTAATGAAATCAAAAATCGTTCCGGATAAAGTCGTTAATGACCTTGGCATCGATACTAGCAAACCGATTTTTTATATTATCAAAACTAATTCCCTGAGTGATAAAATGGCTATCGCCCGGGCCTGTAAGCAATCGGGCTTACCCAGCCCGAATCAGCCGGTGGTCATTGATGGACAATCGATCAATGCCTTATTATGCTTACAAAACCCCTCACCAGTATTCTTTGGTGAAGCACGCAAAACCGACGCCTTAGTCACTGGTGCAACAGTACTCAAAGCACACCGTAAAGATCCGCAACTTGATGCCCAATTAATTCCCGTCACCATTGCTTATGGCCGTGCACCGGGCAGAGAAAATGCCGATTTTCAATCGGTGATCGCTGACAATGAATCCCCGAGCTGGTTACGCAAAATGTTTATGGTGCTGTTTTCTGGCAGGGCTAATTTTATTCGATTCAGCCAAGCGGTATCGATTCGACAAATGGCAGACAAACATGATGACCTCGAACAAGCCGGACATAAACTGGTTCGTGTTGCTCGTTTTCACTTTTATCGACAAAAACTGTCCGTCACCGGTCCCAAATTGTGGAGTCGTGAACAAATGTTTAACAGTGTTCTGTCAACAAATTCGGTTAAAAATGCGATGACTGATGAAATGACGGCAAGCGGTAAAGACAAAGAAACCGTTAAAAAAGACACTAAACAATTGCTAGATGAAATTGCCGCTGACTATCGTGACTCGTACATTCGCTTAACCAGCCGTTTTATGAACTGGTTATGGGCTAAATTATATAGTGGCATTGAAGTCAATAATGGTGGCGTGATCAGAGACTTAGCAGAAAAAGGCCATGAGATCATCTATGTCCCTTGCCATCGCAGTCATATGGATTACTTGCTGTTATCTTATGTTATTTACCAACAAGGTTTGGTGGCTCCTCATATCGCGGCCGGCATTAATCTCAATTTTGGCCCGGTAGGTCCAGTACTGCGTCGTGGTGGTGCCTTCTTTATGCGTCGTAGTTTTAAAGGTAATAAGCTTTATGCCACGGTTTTTCGGGAATATTTAAGTCAATTATTCCAAAAAGGTTATTCGGTCAAATACTTTATTGAAGGAGGTCGCAGCCGTACTGGACGTTTATTAATCCCTAAAACTGGCATGATTGCAATGACTGTTCAGGCGATGTTGCGTGACATTGACAGACCAGTCACTTTCGTTCCAGTGTATATCGGTTATGAGCATGTGATGGAAGTGAACACTTACTTAAAGGAGCTTAAAGGTAGCAGCAAAAAAGCCGAATCGGTGTTTGGTGTGATTAAGGCGCTGAAAAATCTACGTGATTACGGTTATGGTTATGTCAATTTTGGTCAGCCGCTGCCATTAAAGGCGTTTCTCAACGAGCATGTGCCTGAGTGGAAAGCCGATATCAATCCGGATGAAACGCAAAAACCCCAATGGATGACACCGACGGTTAATCGCTTAGCCAACAAAATCATGACCTCAATTAACAATGCTACCGCGCTCAGTGCCACGACATTAACCGCGACTACGCTGTTAGCTGCGGATAAGCATACCCTTACCCGGGATGAGCTAGAAACGCAACTTGACTGTTATCTGCAACTGAGTCGGCAAATCAAATACAATGAGAATATGACGATACCAGACACCAGCGGCAAAGCGATGGTAAATCATTTAATTGGCTTAAGAAAGGTAGAAGTCGCCAGTGATAGCTATGGAGAACTGATCTCCCTCAACCCTAAAGAAAGTGTGTTGATGACTTATTATCGCAATAATATCATTCACTTATTTGCTATTCCCAGTTTAATCGCCGCTCAAGTACTGATGCACGACAAGATTTCTCAGCAGCAAATAATTACAGCGGTTGAGCAGTTATATCCGTTGTTCAAAGATGAGTGGTTCCTTGATGATTTAGATGTGCCTAATTATGCTCAATCGACAATTGACGCATTAATTGAATTAGGCTTAATCAACAAAATGGATGACGAAATGCTAACCACCGACCGTCATGGAGCTGAAAATTTCCAGCTACAATTATTAGCCAACATTATCCGCAGTACCTTGCAACGTTATGCCATTGTACTGAACCTAGTCGCCCAGCCTCGACAGATACCGCGCAGTGAACTAGAAGACAACAGCCAAGTCATCGCCAGTCGTTTATCGTCAATGTTTGGTATTAAAGCACCGGAGTTTTTCGACAAAAAAGTGTTATCGCTGTTAATTGGTTCATTAAAAGATAATGGTTATCTGCTGACCAATGATGAAGGATTATTAATGGCATCGCCGACACTAGAAGGTTTAACGACAACCGTCACAACGTCGTTGCAAAATGATGTGATCCAGTCAATTACTCAGGTGATTAAGAAATCGACTGGAGAAGTGTAGTAGCAAAACCTACCCTAAAAAAGTCTTCTCCGGCACAGCAAAATGTGCCGCAAAACCTTTAATATGCTCAACGGTCATTTTGCGTTTACCGTTGAGAATTTCTGAAATAATGCTTTGGGTAGCAATGTGGCTCAAATCTCGTTGTTTCACTCCGTTTTCAGCCATAAAAAACGCCAGTGCTTCGGCGGCAGTTACCTCAGGCATCACCAAGTTTTTTTGCTCATATTCATATACCCGATCAGTGACCATATGGGCGAATATCGCTGACATATCATCTTCTGTATCAGCGCAATTAAATAGCGCATCGATCAGCGCCATACGCTCAGTCAAATCATCATCATCTTTCACCGGTGTAGTGCAAGCGCTTGATAAATTGGCTAAATCACTAGCGAAGTGCTTAATTTGCGGGGCGATTTGGCTGAACATTTGTGCCAGACCGGCGAAATTGTTTTGATTTGTCATGGTATTTTGCATCATCATGAGTGTATCCATTATTGACTCCTTACGATTTAAATCTTGGTTAGTGTCCGTCCGAAAACACTTTTTCGCTCTGCCAAATGGCAGGACGGGCGCTATGCCGCATTAGCGGTAATGCCTATTAATCAATAGGTTATGAATTTCATCCGAGGCAGTTAAGATTGTACGACTGCACAAAATTAACGTTTCAGGATGGAAAATAGTTACTTAACGTCCTGTTTCCACCATTTGTCGTATTCTGCATGGGAATAAACAGCCTTGATGAAGAAAGTATGTGCTTTGGGACTTGCCCATGCCACAATACGGCAATCGTTTTTATGAACATCAAACACATAGATATCCAAAGGTCCTTTTTTACTACGTTCTCTGAGTTTTATTGCTGGTATTCGATCGGTTTCCCACTTACTGATAGACCGCCAAACCTCCCTGATTTGTGCTGATGATTTAAAACTCAACTGTCGTTCATTAAACACATCCAACCACAGTTTCAATCCGACTTTCCATTGCCCATGGCGTACCATCGCCTCTGTTATCACTCTTGGTGTTATCACTCGCATCTTTCTTCTCCTTGATATTATCGCAATATGCGATATTGCGCAATAGTTGCGCAAATTAAATTTCCTATACTGCACAACCAAGTGTAGATGTTGAACAAAGCTACCGCCAATATCTGAGCTCTGCCCAAACCCTCAAAGCCCTTATCAAAGAACAGCCGAAATAGGCTTAGCTTCAACCACATAACGCAACGGTCCACCAGCGGTGAGCGAATCAAACGGATAACAAGTGATCAAAGTCAATGCGGTTTTATCTTGATTCAATGCCTCAGCGGTATCCTGATAATCAACAATACTGTGGCCTATCACGCGATAGTGGATTTGTTTGTTTTGTGAGGTTTCGAGGATGAGGATATCACCCGCTTTAAGGTTTTGTAAGAACCGAAAGTGAGTATCGCGATGACCGTCAACGACTATATTTCCTAGTTCACCCGGTAAGGGAGTGTTCACTACATGGCCGGGGCCAAAGGCTAAAGTGCGACCAGAGCTGCCTTCGAGGATCACCATTTGTAAGTTCTGACCCGGCACAATTAATCGTGATACTGGCCAAGTGTCGGCCCAAGACCAAGGTTTGACATTAGCTTCACCTGCTAGGGTTTTCTGCCAAGCATCACTGAGCAACCACTGAGCAGCCTGTGCTTTGGCAAAGATATAACTGCCCGACCCCAGTTGCCATAAACTCAATACCAATAAGGTACCGACAACAAGACTTTTAAAGGTCAATTGTTCGCTTTTCATGCTCAACATTCGCTTGCTCCTCGACCAAATTTTACTGGCACAACTCTGATTGACAACAATGTTAGCAACAACAATAAACCACCCAATAGTAAATTCATTGGCGCAGATGTTGCCCCTTGTGGCAGCTGTCCATGGGGCTGATGACGAGTCCAACCATCGGGTAGATGATTCGCTAAAGCTTTAGTTTTGCTTTGTTCATGGGCCGGCTTGCTTGGCGTAACATCCACCGCAACCAAACTGGTATAACGAGTCACCAAATGATGAGCTAATGCCAATTGGGTGATCTCGTTACCGACCTCCTTTCTTTGTATCGGGGTCCTCGCTTGTTCGCTGAGTGAACGAATTTTGTTTCGCGCCCACAAAACATCCAGCCCCTCTTCCTTGCCGCCTCTGCCAATCGGCAAATCCATATGCCAATTTTGTGCAGCCAATTTGCCGCTAACAGTCAGGTTTTGCTGATCCAGCGGCAATTTCAAACTCACAATCAAAGGTTCGCCCAAATACAAGTCGCTGATCGGATCAGGCCAGTAGTCCGCCTGCTGATCGTTCAACCCAGCGATTTTAATATCGCTTAATATCGGACTTTCGAGTTTTTGAAATAAAGCGCTGATTTTAGTTTTTACCTGATCAACAGCACCAATATAAGTAAATGTGCCCCGACCAAAAGTCGCTGCCCCGCGCATAAAGTGGCTATTTGGCGCAGAGCCTATACCGATAGTAAACAGGCGACTATCGCCAAGCTGTTGATGAATAATGTCAAACAACGCGGCTTCATTGCCGACACTGCCATCAGTAATAAAGATGACCTGCCTGATCACTGCCACATTGTCACTATTATGTAATACCTGCTGTAATGCCTCATCCATTTGCGTACCACCTTCGGCGATCAATCCATTGACATAATGCTGCGCCCGATTGATGTTCGCCACAGTCGCAGGCATCGCCCGAGGAAATAATTTATAAGCATGAGAATTAAATTGGACGATATTAAATGAATCTCCGGTTTTGAGTCGATGCAAGCCAGACAGCAACGCCTCTTTGGCTTGGTTCATCGAATCGCCATGCATCGAACCTGAAGTATCAATGACAAAAATCATTTCTTTGGCCAATAATTGCGATGAGTCAACCCCTTCATAAGGCGGCAATAACATCAGCAAAGCATAATTGTCATCGCCTTTTTGCTGAGTAAAAAATGCACCTTGCGGGATATTCGAAGGCTCGGGTTTAAAACGTAAAATGAAATCACGATTGGCGAGTGTTTTTTGTTGATCCAACTCAATCTGAAAACGTTGGGCATTTACCTCAGTGATATTAAGCTGATGAAAATCACTGGATAACAGCGCCACAGGAAAACCTGTTTGCAAATCAATGTTAATCGACACCTCGTGCTCATCCGCATCGTTAGCGGTTTTGGTATCTGGCGTGATCAGACTGGCATCAGAGACCTCATCGGTATTTTGCGCCCAACCAGTGCCGCTAAATCCTTCAATCACTTTTTTACCAGGGATGTAACGAGGAGCAACCACCATCGGGAAGCGCAAACTAAACTCGCCCTGATCATAATGCAGCGTTTGCTGATATTCGATCTCAACGGTAACGCTTTCGCCGGGGCCAATGTTAGCCACGTTATTGCTGAAAATGTTAGGCCGATGCTGTTCTATCAGCGTGGCTTTTTTTCCCTCACGTTGGGCTTGGCGAAATATCTTTCGGGCTTGTTGCTTTTCCTTAATTTGCCCTTCAATCACCCGCTCGCCGATGATCATGCTCAGATGATCAACCGCTGCCAGTTCTGGTAATGGAAAGGTATAAACGCCATCGAGCCATTGCTGATTGGGATTGCCAAACTGTTGGGTGACTTTTACCCGAGCGATTAAACCCGTGATTTTCATGCTGACTGCGGTTTTTAACGTCGGTGCCAAATAATAGTGGGTCAAACCACCATCGTTACTGTCTCCACTAGAAAACACCAATCGGCCTTGCTCAGCGTCATAAAGTTCGACTGGTTGACCAAAATTATCTTCGTTGTCAGCGTGTTCAGTGGCACTGACTGTCAGTGACCATAATAAAGCGGGTGACAAAAAGGCCACCAACAAAAGTGTGACGGTCATATTGATGGTCATATTGATGGTCATAGTGGCATTTTTCATTGTCATATCCTCGGGTTGCGGTACGAGACTAATCGTTTTTAGCGACAGCTGCGGCGGTAGGGGTTAATTGCAAAATCACCCGACGATCAAAGAAGTCTGATTCTAAGCTTTGCGTCGCTTGCAATGGCTGAGATTCGCCAAAAGCCGTTGTCGCAATTCTGTTAGCCGCTATACCTTGGCTGACCAAAAATTGTTTAACGCTGTTAGCGCGTTGTTGTGAAAGTTGCTGGTTATAACCTTGCTCGCCTTGTCTGTCGGCGTAACCGGATAAATCCAAACCATAACCCTGCATCGCTCCCATGGTTTTGGCTAATTCCACCAGCTGCTGCTGATAAACCGGTTCGATAGTGCTGGAGCCTGTACGAAATTGCAGCGCCACTACCAATGATTTTTGCGCTGAAAGCTGTTGATGAAAAGCCGCCATTTTCTGCTCATATTGCCGCTGTTTGGCGACAAATCGCTGCTGTATCTCATTAAGTTGTTGTTGTGCCAATCGCAACTTTTCAATCTGTTGCTGTTTAACCCGGGCAATTTCACCCTCTGAATGAAGCAAAGACTCTCTAAGCAGCACAATCTCCCTTTTATCCGCTTTGCCCTCACCGACACTTTCACCCACCGAGTTACCGATGAAGCTCGCTGCCATCGCCCCTATTGGTCCACCAACGGCGGCACCAATAACAAAACCAATGCCGATACCGGCTTTTTGTTCTTCATAAACCGTTTTGTCCTGTGCATAAGCAGCAGGTAAGGTAAGTGATAAGGTCAATGATAAAGCTGATACGATTAATTTAGTGTTCATGATTTTTTGTCCTATTTTTTTCGGCTTAATATAAAGTTGAACTGCAATGTTAATGACTTCATTAAAACCCATTGATATGGCAATTCAGGGCAGCAAAACAGGCAAAGCGGCGATCAATTGTGGCAGAAAAATGGCAATTGGCTTTTTAGTCTTTTTTCGCCCGTAGCCCCCTTAAAATGTTAGAAAATTGCTGTATAGTCAGGCTATTAGCCAAGCCGTAGTGAGTAACAACATCATGAGTCGAACCATCGCTATTGTTGAGGATGAAGTCGCCATCAGAGAAAATTATGCTGACGTCATGCGCAAGCAAGGATATGAAGTGCAGACCTTTGCCAATCGCCCGCAGGCGCTGGCGGTATTTAAGCAACGACTGCCAGATTTGGCGATCATTGATATTGGCTTAGAAGATGAAATCGATGGCGGTTTCAGCTTATGTCAGTCACTCAGAGCGATGTCTAATACCCTGCCAATCATCTTTTTAACCGCCAGAGATAATGATTTTGATACCGTCTGCGGGCTGCGTATGGGTGCCGATGACTACCTCACCAAAGACATCAGCCTGCCACATCTCATTGCCCGCATTGCCGCACTGTTCAGGCGTCTTGATGTGATGGACCAGCCAACCAACGCTGATAATCTGTTAACTTGCGGCCAACTGACGATAGATACCAACCGCATGAGCATTCATTGGGATGGTCAAGCGATTGAAATTACCGTCACCGAGTTTTGGATGGTGTATGCACTGGCTAAACATGCCGGGCACGTTAAAAGTCGTGAACAGCTGATGCAAGAATCGAAGATCGTAGTCGATGACAGCACGATCACCTCACACATCAAACGTATCCGTAAAAAGTTCTTGCAACTGGATGATAAATTCAACTGCATTGATACCGTTTATGGCATGGGTTATCGCTGGAATGAGCCTTCTTAATGTTTAGTATTCCCTTTGGCTTGCGGGCCAAACTAGTGCTGTTATCTGGCTTTTTGTTCGCCATTCCTTGGTTGGGCTATCAATACGTGTGGGAAATGGAAAAGTACCTCCGTCAAGGCCAAGAAAGAACCCTCATCGGCACCGCTCGGGCACTGGCGACCGCCTTGCACGAAAGACCAAAGTTATTTGATGTACAGGCCAGTTTCCTCGATTCAGTGGTGAAAGGTCGCGATCTGTACGCTTATCCTATTAATGAAGCCATTCGCTTGGATGGTCAGCTCGAAGACTGGGATGATTATACTCAGCACACTTTACATTATGCCGAAGATCACCTGATTGAAGGCAACCGACCCTATGATCGCAGTCAATATCAACCTGATACGCTCAACTTTAATCATATGGTAGGAAAATATGGCAGCTATCTTTATGCCTTCTTCGAAGTATTTGACGATAACGTCGTCTATCGTCCAGAAAACTCACTAAGGTTGACCCGTAATGACCATCTCAAAATTGCCCTGATAGCACCGGATGGACGATTCCGTCATTATGTGATTTCTAACCGAAAATCCGGCTGGCTCGACAGCTATTTACTGGCCAACACTTCTGATAATCCGTTATTGACCAAACCTGAGCCGCGCATTCAAGGCAAATGGCAACAGACCAACCAAGGTTATAACATCGAGATCCGAATGCCGCTGACTATGCTCGGCAGCAAGATTGGCTTTGCCGTCACTGACGTTGATGATCCGCTTTATCGCAAACAGGGTGCCACCATCGGCACTTCGGATATCACCGACCACCGCAAGCTAGGCACTGTTTTAGTTCCTTCGCCAGAAATTGAACGTATTATCAAAGGCATGGGGCACACCAGCTATCGCTTATGGGTGGTCGATCAACATCAGCGGGTATTGGCTCAAACTGGTGATATTCGCTCTCAAGGCAGTTTTTGGGAGCTTGCTCAAGACAAAAATACTGAGCCGAGCAACTTCTGGGAGCAATTTGAAAAGATGGTATTGCTGCCGCTGTATTACAAAATACTTACCCGACCACCCGAAGATTTTCTCGATGAACTCTATGATGCAGGTCGACTCGAAGGCACACAGATCACCTCGGCATTAGCTGGCAAGCCCAAATCACAATGGCGCTTGACCGCAGATAACCGGGCAGTAATTTTATCTGCCGCTTATCCTATCTGGATAGACAATAAAGTCATGGGGTGCGGTGATCGCCGAAGAAACCACCAACGGTATAAGATCGTTACGAAACAAAGCGTTAGAAAAACTGTTCAATATCATTCTGGCTGTTATGACACTCGGCACCTTGGCGTTATTTCTCTTTGCCTCACGCATTTCTAGTCGAATTCGCAAACTACGCAACGAAACCGAGCAAGCGATTGATGAGCAGGGCAAAATCAAAAAACATTCTTAAAGGCTCGACCACTCGCGATGAGATCGGCGATCTTTCTCGCACGTTCGCCAGCATTGTCGGCAGGTTAGGCCAATATACTCACTATTTAGAGAATATGTCATCGCGCTTATCCCATGAACTTCGCACACCGGTTGCTGTCGTTCGCTCGTCTTTGGAAAATCTCGCTATGCAGCCGATGAGTGATGATGCCAAGGTCTACATGGACCGGGCACAAGAAGGTATTACCCGACTTAACAAAATCATTACCAACATGAGCGAAGCCACCCGGTTGGAGCAAACCTTACAAAGTGCAGATAAAGAAGTCTTTGATTTAATGGAAGTTTTAGGTGGTTGTGTCGAGGGTTACAAATATGCCTATCCTGACGTCAGTTTTAAACTGGACTTATCCCCGACCCCACTAAGCATCAACGGCGCACCGGAATATATCGCCCAGCTACTCGACAAGCTAGTTAACAACGCAGTGGAGTTCTCACTGGCAGACCAGCCAATTACCATCACAGCCCTACAGGATAAAGGCAATGCAATGTTCAGCATCAGCAATTCTGGCCCCGCCTTGCCAGAGGAAATGAAAGATCGCATTTTCGATTCGATGGTATCATTACGCCCGCAAATTCAGCAAAAACAACCTCATTTAGGCATCGGTTTATACATCGCCCGCTTGATTGGCACAATTTCATCAAGGCAAGATTATCGCAGAAAACTGGGCCGAGAGCAGTTCAGGCAAGAGTGGCGTAGTGGTCATTGTCACCCTGCCCTTGCTGGAGGAGACGGGGGTTTGAACCAGGCATTATGACATCAACATCTTACCCGCCACCTCTTTGACCAGCTTGGCCACTAGCTGAGCCGTGATATTATCAATATCTTTGAGTGGATTAAATTCAACGATATCTGCGCCGACGACAGGGGCGTTTATTTGATGGATAATATTAATCACTTCTCTGCTACTTAAACCGCCAGGTTCGCGATGTGAACACGCCGGGCGCAAAGGCAGGATCGATACCATCAATATCCAGTGAAAGATAAACCGGACCATCAAACTCAGGTAGCTTGTTTGGCTGCCAGTTTTTCATTTCAATCATTTGCACCTCAAACCGCTCAGCTTGTTCTAATTGGTGTTGATTCAAGGTTCTGATGCCGATTTGCACCAATCGATCACCTAACTGCTCTTCCATTATTCTGGCAAAAGGACAGGCATTGGATAGCCGATTGCCTTTAAACGAATCATATAAGTCCGAGTGGGCGTCAATATGTAGAATATTTAATTTCGGGTAAATTTTTGCATAAGCTCGAAGTAATGGATAGGAAATACTGTGATCGCCACCAAGCGTCAGCAATCGGGTATTATTAGCTAATAATTTCGCCGCTGCTTGCTCTATTGATTGGACAAAATGATTACCATCCCTATTTTCACTGGTTTTGTTGTCAATAATCAGATCACCACAATCCAGCCAACGCACATTGTTTTTCAGCTCACAGCCATTTTCACAGCCACTATTTAAGGACCCACCATTTAACACCTCGCGGATGACTGCTGGTGCTTTAGCAGGTCCCCGCTCAAATGACGAATTACCATCAAATGGAATACCTAACAAAGCTATATTCATGGTTTCTCCAATAAGCTTTTGATTTTGACCTTCTCCGTATCTCCGTGTCTGCGTGATCCAAATGTTTTTGTTTTTAAAGAACCAAGCGCTCCAAAAACCCTGAAAGCCCAGCGACCGTGCAACGGCGTTAATTCAATTGTTAACTATGTTCTCAACGTCCATCACTATCCCAGCGGAACATAACCGCACCAATACTGGTAAACACCACTGTCATTGCCACTAGCGACAACACGTTATATTTCAAATCCCACAATGAATCGCCATTGCTCATGATCGCCCGGGCGGCATCAATCAGATGAGTCAACGGCAAAAATTGCGCGATTAACTGCATAAAATCCGGTGCGCCTTCAAGACTGAACCAAACACCGGACATCATCATCATTGGCCACGAAATCAGATTGATGAGACCGCCGACCAATTCTTCGCTTTGACTACGCGAGGCAATGACAAAGCCCAAGGAAATCATTGCAAATGCACCAAGCAGCGCCAGCAACAACAATTCCAAATAATGACCAATCATGTAAAAATTGAAAAACAAATTGCAACCCACATAAATAACAACAACAGTCATCAGCACAATCATCAGCCGAGAAACCACTTGTGCCAACATAAATTCGATCGCGTTTAATGGCGTCGCCTGTAACCGCTTCAATACCGAATTTTTCCGATAACGCACCACCACATAACCAACACCAAACAAACAGCTGAACATCATGTTCATGGCTAAAATACCTGGCAACACCCAATCGACGTAGCGGATCTGCGCCCCTTGGGCTAGCTGCTGAGTAAAATCAGGTTCCACTTGTAGTAATAATTTCTCAACAATATAACCACTAGGTGAGCTATCATTGATCCAATACACCCGCTGACCACTATCCACCAATAAGTCCAGCCGATGTTGCTGCAATTTGAGTATCGCTTTTGCGACACTTTGGTCATCCGCTTGATAATCAACAAACTGGATGTATTTGGTCTTCACAAATTCAGTTTGCTGCTCACCAATTAAACCCACCTTATAAGCGGGTTGGCCACCACCGGAGAAAATCAAACCAAATCCAACTACCAGTAATATCGGAAAAATAAAATTCCACGCCAGCGCCGCCCTATCTCGCCAAAATTCAATAGTACGGGCAATCAAAATGGCTAAAAATCGTTTAAACATCCGTAAGCTTCCTTATTTTCTCTGCACTTTATTTATTTCAAGCCAGTTGGTTACCGGTTAATTTTAAAAACAGATCATCTAGGTTTGGTGATTTAACTTGTAACCCCTGTAACGAAATGCCTTGCTTAATCAATTGTTTAATCGTCACCTCAATTTGTAACGCAGTAATATCAGTAAAGCCGTTACGCTCAGTAACTGTGTATTGATTGACATCAAAACCATCGAGATTAGCTTGCGGTAGACGAATGATTGCACCACCAAAATGCTGGCTCAGCAGCATATCCGGACTGTCATGGGCGATAATTTTGCCTTTATCCATGATCACTATGTCATCACAGAGATATTCAGCTTCGTCCATATAATGGGTGGTCAACAGGATGGTTTTCTTTTTGGCTTTAATTGCGGTGATTAAATCCCAAAAATTTCTCCGCGCATGGGGGTCTAGCCCGGTGGTCGGTTCATCCAAAAAAATGATGTTTGGATCATTAATCAAGGCCAACGCTAATAGTAATCGCTGCTTTTGTCCGCCAGAGAGTTTACGATGATCTTGATTGAGAAAATCACCCAGCTCACACAATTCAATCAACTCGCTAATATCGGCAGTTTGATCGTACAAAGCAGAAAACATCTTGAGGGTTTCTTTAACGGTGAGAAAGTCCTGAAGTGCAGTATGCTGAAATTGAATGCCCAAGCTGTTGTAAATGCTTTTACTTGCCGGTTTGCCATAAAATAAGATCTCGCCACCGCTGGGTTTAACTATGCCTTCGAGCATTTCAATCGTGGTGGTTTTGCCTGCACCGTTCGGTCCGAGCAAACCAAAACAAACCCCTTCGGGAACTTCAAAGCTGATCCCTTTAACTGCGGTTAAATCTTTAAATTTTTTTGATAAATTTTTAACTTCCAAAACGCTTTTCATATAAACTACCCGGTGCCCACTTTCTTAAATCAGTGTGGGCTGTTTGACTAACAAGATCCAGAAAATTCGTAACTAATTGAATCAAATCAACTTTAAGTAACCAGTTAAATAAACATTATGCGCATACCTCGTATTTATCATTTAAGCCCACTGGTGGCAAACACCACAGTCAATCTTGACCCTGAGGCAGCGGGTCATGTCGGCCGGGTATTACGAATGCAGCCAGGTGAAGCTGTCATCTTGTTTGACGGCTCAGGTGGCGAATATAATGCCACTATCACCGCCGCCAGCAAAAAAAACGTCACCGTTCAACTCAATGAGTTCGATCCACGCAGCGCAGAATCCTCGTTAAAAATTCATTTGGGTCAGGGCATTTCCCGGGGCGACAAAATGGACTTCACCATGCAAAAAGTGGTTGAATTGGGCGTAACCGAGATCACGCCACTCTTTACCGAGCGTTGTGGGGTAAAATTATCCGGCGAACGGTTAGATAAAAAATGCTCACAATGGCAAAAAATAGTGATCAGTGCTTGTGAACAGAGTGGTCGTAATACCGTACCAGTGGTTCACAAACCTATTCCACTAGAACAATGGATACAACAACCCAGTGAAGAGTTGAAAATAAACTTGCATCCGAGGGCCTGTGACTCCATAAAGACATTAACTCAACCACAAAATGGCATTCGTTTACTGATTGGTCCTGAAGGCGGGCTGTCTGATAATGAAATCAGCAGCACCGTAACCGCAGGCTTTACCGAAATCGTTTTGGGTCCTCGCATATTACGCACCGAAACGGCCGGTTTGACCGTCGTCAGTGCATTACAATTACAGTTTGGAGATTTAGCTTAAATGGCAACAGCAACCGCAATTAAACTCGGCATCGTGATGGATCCGATTGAAGACATTAATATCAAAAAAGATTCCAGCTTCGCCATGTTGTTACAGGCACAAAGCCGTGGCTATGAAATCCATTACATGGAAATGGGCGACTTGTATTTGCTCAACGGTCAGGCTCGTGCCACCACTAAATTGCTCACCGTACAAAATAAAGCCGATGACTTTTTTCAATATGGTGAGCATCAAGACATCGTGCTGAGCGAGCTAAATGTTATTTTAATGCGTAAAGATCCACCGTTTGATACCGAATTCATTTATGCCACTTATATGCTTGAGCAAGCTGAGCATGAAGGCACTTTAATCGTCAACAAACCGCAAAGTTTGCGTGATGCCAATGAAAAGTTATACACCGCCTGGTTCCCTCAGTGTACACCAGATACCCTAGTGACTCGTTCGGCCACTAAAATTCGCGAATTTCACCAGCAGCACAGTGACGTCATCGTCAAACCACTGGACGGTATGGGCGGCACTTCGATTTTTCGGATAAAGCAGGATGATCCGAATGTCGGCGTTATCATCGAAACTTTAACAGATTATGGCCAGCAATTTGCAATGATCCAAAAGTTCATTGCCGATATCAAAGATGGTGATAAACGTATTTTGATGATTGACGGCGAACCCATTCCTTATTGTTTGGCGCGAATACCAGCCAAAGGCGAAACCCGGGGTAATCTCGCCGCTGGTGGCCGTGGAGAAGCCCGACCATTATCTGAGGACGATAAATGGATCGCAGCGCAAGTAGGGCCTACACTTAAGAAAAAGGGATTGATCTTCGTTGGACTTGATGTCATTGGCGATAAGCTGACTGAGATCAACGTCACCAGCCCTACCTGTATTAAAGAAATAGAAAACGCCTTTGACGTCGACATCACCGGTAGGTTGTTTGACGTAATTGAAAGCAAGTTGCAGCCGGGCAACTCATAACATGGCAGAAAATATGACTGATGAAATCGAAAGGCAGGCAGGCGAACAGGACCTGACCAGTTACAGTGGCGCAGGTCCCGGCGACTCGGGTCACTCCATGCTGACAGAGAATGTTGAAGACTTGAGCAAGCAATCATTAGAGAACCACTTTCTCATTGCAATGCCGACCTTACATGATCCTTTCTTTCGGCGTACAGTCACTTATATTTGTGAGCATAGCCCTGAGGGCGCAATGGGGTTGATCATCAATCACCCCATTGACATCAACGTTGGTGAGTTATTAAGTAAAATTGATATCGACACCAGTGGTAACAACAAAGCCTTCCCCAACGCCGTTTACTCCGGTGGCCCGGTGCAAACTGACCGAGGTTTTGTGCTCCACTCCCCCCAACACGGCTGGAACAGCAGTTTACAGCTGAGTGAACAAATCATGGTGACCACTTCAAAGGATATCCTCGAAGCGATAGCTGGCGACAATTCGCCAGATAAATTCATCATCACCCTCGGTTATTCCGGTTGGACAGCAGGCCAACTCGAACAAGAATTATCACAAAACTCGTGGCTGACCATACCCGCCGATCCAGACTTGTTATTTGACACCCCAGCTCACTTACGCTGGGAAAAAGCCGCCGAACGCCTCGGTGTCGATATGCGTCAGATTTCATCAGAAGTCGGTCATGCGTAAATTAACAATTAACAATTAACAATTAACAATCAAGAGCAGAGTAGCGTGGCAAAAAGAAAATTCAAGGAAAAAGGTCAACGGACATTACTCGGTTTTGACTTCGGCACTAAAAGTATCGGCATAGCAACAGGTCAGGAGATCACCGCCTCAGCAACACCATTACAGGCTTTAAAAGCCCGTGATGGTATTCCTGAGTGGGACGAGGTGGAGCGTGTGATAAACGAATGGCAACCAGACCTCATTATCGTCGGCTTACCCTTAAATATGGATGGCACCCCACAACCGGTGACTTATGCGGCGAAGAAATTCGCCAATCGGCTGGCTTCGCGCTACGGCATCCCGGTTGAAACTCAAGATGAACGCCTCACCACCGTCGATGCTCGCGCCCAATTATTTGCTCAAGGCGGTTACAAAAACCTGACAAAAGGCAATGTAGATAATTTATCCGCTAAGCTGATCCTCGACAGCTGGTTTGAGGCGCAATGGGCGTAAAAACCCTACTCATCGGGCTCCATGCCATCAATCGTTACACCGGCTAAAATACCAGCACCGCCAGTATCATTGCTCTGCAACTTGATCATCAGACGTAAATCATTAGGTGAATCAGCATGATGTAAGGCATCTGAATAGGTGATCCGACCCGCTTTATAGTGATCAAATAACGCCTGATCAAAAGTTTGCATTCCCATCTCGCGGGATTTACTCATGATCTCTTTGATTTCGCCCATTTCACCTTTTTTGATTAACTCACCGATCATTGGTGAGTTCAGCAAAATTTCAATCGCCGCTACCCGACCTTTACCGTCGACGGTTTTCACCAACTGCTGAGCGACAATACCGCGCAGGTTCAAGGCTAAATCAAACAATAACTTGCCATGCATCTCTTTTGGCACCAAATGCATGATCCGGTCAATCGCTTGGTTGGCATTATTGGCATGTAATGTGGCCACACATAAATGACCGGTTTCAGCAAATGACAGGGCATGTTCCATAATTTCTTGTGAGCGAATTTCACCAATCAGAATGACATCCGGAGCCTGACGCAATGAGCTTTTTAGCGCCGCATCAAAAGATTCGGTATCAATGCCAACTTCACGCTGGGTAATAATACTCTTACGATGGTCATGAACAAACTCAACCGGATCTTCGATAGTTAAAATATGTCCTCTGGAATTAGCATTACGATAACCAAGCAGGGCCGCCAATGAGGTTGACTTACCAGTACCTGTGCCCCCAACAAACAGCAATAATCCCCGCTTTGACATCATCATGTCGGTTAATACCGGAGGCAAGTTCAGTGATTCGATGCTAGGAATTTCGGTGACAATTCGACGAATAACCATACCCGGGCAATCTCGCTGCCAAAATGCGGAGATCCTGAAACGTCCTGCTTCATTGGAGATAGCGAAGTTACACTCTTTAGTGGTATCAAACTCAATTTGCTGCTTTTCAGACATTGCGCCTTTGACCATGGCATAAGCAGTATCAAAATCGAGCACTCGTTCTTCAATTGGTAATAGTTCACCGTTGATTTTAGCACTGGTGGGTAAGCCAACGGTGACAAACATATCCGAAGCATCTTGTTCGGACATTTTTTGTAATAAAGCGATAAATTCACTCATGGTTATTTCCTATTTATTATCATTTGGTCTGCGCAGACAGCTACAAGCCGCCGCCCATGCCACCACCCATACCGCCGCCCATGCCACCGCCACCCATGCCACCGCCACCACTAAAAGCGTTTTTATCCATCGCTTTGCCTGCTGCTGCTTGTTGGGTCACGATGCCGCGATTGACTAGGTTTTTCAAGCACTGATCCATAGTTTGCATTCCATGAGTTGCCCCGGTTTGAATGGATGAATACATCTGGGCAATTTTATCTTCACGGATCAGGTTTCTGATCGCTGGCACACCAATCATGATTTCGTGGGCAGCCACTCGACCACCACCGACTTTTTTCAATAAACACTGAGAAATAACCGCCCGAAGGGATTCTGACAGCATCGAACGCACCATTGATTTTTCTTCACCAGGGAAGACATCGATGATCCGGTCAATGGTTTTTGGAGCTGAAGTGGTATGCAAGGTGCCAAAGACTAAATGCCCAGTTTCTGCTGCTGTCATCGCCAGCCGAATGGTTTCGAGATCACGCATTTCCCCCACCAGAATAATGTCAGGATCTTCACGTAACGCTGAGCGTAATGCATTAGAAAAACTTAAGGTATCGCGATGAACTTCACGCTGATTGATCAATGACTGTTTGTTTTGATGAACAAATTCTATTGGATCTTCGATGGTCAAAATATGATCATGGCGGGATTGGTTGACGTAATCAATCATTGCCGCCAAGGTGGTACTTTTACCGGAGCCAGTCGGTCCAGTAACTAAAACAAGTCCTCTGGGGTTATCTGAGATCGTGCGGAAGATATCCGGTGCGCCCAAATCATCAAGGGTCAACACTTCACTAGGGATGGTACGAAATACCGCTGCTGCACCTCGATTTGTACAAAAAGCATTCACCCTGAAACGGGCCAAATTGGGCACTTCAAAAGAAAAGTCACATTCAAGGTTTTCTTCATACTCTTTGCGTTGACGATCATTCATAATATCGTACACTAGAGCATGGACTTCTTTGTGTTCCAATGCCGGGATGTTGAGACGACGCACATCACCATCGACACGAATTAAAGGCGGCACACTGGCAGAAAGATGTAAATCCGATGCTTTATGTTGCACACTAAACGCTAATAGCTCTGTAATATCCATTAGAATATTAACTCCAACTTATTGAAAACAATTATGATTAACATAGCAGACAGTTTGCAATCCGCCTATGCACAGATTAAAGAAATAACAAAAAAATACCACCGCGCCGCTGACGCCGTGGACTTATTGGCGGTCAGCAAAACCAAACCAGCCGAATTAATTATAGCCGCATATCAACAGGGTCACCGCAAATTTGGTGAAAACTATGCCAGCGAAGCGGCACAAAAAGTGGCAGATTTAAGTGCTTACCAAGAGATAGAATGGCACTTTATCGGCCCAATCCAATCAAATAAAACCCGCCTGCTGGCCAACGATTTTCACTGGGTTCACACCATCGACCGAGAAAAAATTGCCCAGCGACTGAATGACCAAAGAGATCCCAATCGAGAACCGATGAATGTGTTGATCCAAGTCAATATCAGTGGTGAAACCAGCAAAGCCGGTGTGAGCCCACAAGAGATAAGCGAACTGGCATTGGCTATTAGTAAAATGCCGCAATTGACGCTTAGGGGACTAATGGCAATCCCGCAAAAAACCACTGACGCAAGTGAGCAAAGACTCGCTTTTCGCCAAATGCATGATTGTTTTGCGCAATTGGCCAGCCAATATGCCAAGACAGACACAAAAATAGATACTCTGTCGATGGGCATGAGCAGTGATTTGGATGCCGCCATCGCCGAAGGTTCGACTATGGTTCGAGTCGGTACCGCCATTTTTGGTGCCAGAGAACCCTAGGCTTCGCCTAATTAAAAGTTAAAAGTTAAAAGTTAAAAGTTAAATACCGACATAAACGATAAGAGTAACTAAATGAAGCAGAATAAAATCGCCTTTATTGGTGCCGGAAACATGAGTCGCAGTATTATTGCCGGGCTGGTCAATCATGGTTTTCCCGCAGCGAACATTACCGCGACCAATCCCTCAACAGCCAAGCTTGAAGCCTTGCACCATGATTTTAACATCAATATAACTCAGGATAACCTCGAAGCCGTTGCCGCCGCTGATGTGGTGGTGCTGGCTGTTAAACCCCAGATGATGGCACAGGTTTGCGAACAACTCAGCAGCATCAAAGCACAGCTAAGCAACAAATTATTTATTTCGGTCGCCGCTGGCGTCACCTGCGAACGGGTAAAAAGCTTATTAACGGTAGCAGTGCCAATGATCCGCTGTATGCCCAATACTCCGGCATTATATGGCAAAGGCGTTAGTGGTTTATTTGCCAGCGGGGCCAATGAAGCGCAACAAGCGTTAGCTAATTATTTAATGGAAACCACAGGTCTGGTGGTTTGGGTAGAGCAAGAACAGCAAATTGATGCGATCACCGCCATCAGTGGCAGTGGACCGGCCTACTTCTTCTTATTTATGGAAGCCATGGTCAGCAAAGCACAAGCCTTTGGTTTCGATCCGCAAACCGCCAGAAAACTGGTGCAACAAACCGCCTCAGGTGCCGCCACTATGGCGCAAAACAGCGAGTTGAGCATCGCCGAGTTACGGCAAAATGTGACTTCAAAAGGCGGCACTACAGCTGCGGCACTGAATACTTATAATGAACGAGGTCTGAGTACTATCGTCGATGAAGCCATGCAAGCGGCTTTTGATCGCGCTCAAGCACTGGCTAAAGGCTCTTAACCCTGCCCAGCTAAAGGCTCTTGACCGTGCCCAGCCATTGGCTAAAAACTAAAATCCGTTTTCAAACACCAGTAATAAAAGAAGCAACAGAGAGACCCAATACATGAATGCAATCAACTTTTTAATCACCACCTTCTTTGACCTCTACCTGATGGTGGTGCTATTACGTTTTTGGTTACAGTGGGCCAAAGCTGATTTTTACAATCCTTTCAGCCAATTTGTCACTAAAGCCACCAATCCGTTATTACGGCCACTGCGCCGCGTGATCCCCGGTTTGGGTGGCTTTGATTTGGCCTCGATAGTGCTCGCTTTTTTAGTCGTCGCGACCAAATTCACCATAATCGCACTGCTGTCAGGTCATGGCTTTCCGGTTTTAGCCATTGTGATCCAATCACTGATCGGCGTACTTAAAGAAGCCTTTAATCTAGTATTTTGGGTATTAGTGATCCGCGCCATTTTGAGTTGGGTCAGTCAAGGGCAAAACCCGGTTGAAGCCGTGTTACATCAACTGACCGAACCTATGCTGGAGCCGATCAGAAAAGTTATTCCAGCAATGGGTGGACTGGATTTATCTGTTTTGGTATTGCTAGTCGGCTTACAATTCATCCAAATACTACTGGGTGATTTTCTTCATATGAGCTTTTAAGACGACTAAACAATGACCATGACCGAGATAAATCGCAATTTAATTGGCGGGATTTCGGTCAACTTTTGTACTAGCGTCTATACTGTTTTAAAAACCCTCGTCCCCCTAGCTCAGGAGTCAGCTATGAATATTAAACGTTTTATAACAACCAGTTGCTTATCACTTTGCATTACCGCAGCACTGACAACATTTTCAGTCAGTGCTGAACAAATGAAAAAATTAGGTAACTGGAATGTCCACTACATGGCGCTGGGCTCAACCTTCCTTACCCCCGACATCGCCAAAGCTTATGAAATCGAACGTAGCAGTTATTCTGGTCTGATCAACATCTCAGTACTTAGTAACAAAAAAGGCAATGTCGCCCAAAGAGTGGTTATCTCCGGCGAAGCCCGCAACTTACTTGGTCAAGCGGTTGACCTAAAATTCAAAGAAATCGTTGAAGGTAATGCGGTTTATTACATCGCTCAAATCGACTACCGCAACGAAGAAACCTACAATTTTGATATTAAACTCAAACAAGACGGTGAAACCCAATCATTTAAGTTCTCACAAAAATTTTATGTGAATTAATCACCACATCAGGAAGGGTTACCATCGCTGTGCCCTTCCTTATAAAAACCCAACCATAGCCAAACCCGCCAAACTCCCGTAAAATCCCGCCCATCAGCTGTTCATCTCAAATCAAGAACTCAGTTACCATGAAAAAAATTGTATTAGCCACCGGCAACCCCGGCAAAGTCAAAGAGTTAGGGCAATTACTGGCCCCTTTTGCTATCGAAATTGTGCCACAGAGTCAGTTTAACGTCAGCTCAGTGGCAGAAACTGGCACCACATTTGTCGAAAATGCCATTATCAAAGCCCGCCATGCTGCCAAAGCCACCGGGCTTGCCGCCATCGCCGATGATTCCGGGTTAGAGGTGGATTTTCTCAAAGGGGCTCCGGGGATTTATTCTTCACGCTTTGCTGGCGTTGATGCCAACGATGAAGATAACTGGCGTAAACTGCTTGAACAAATGAAAGAGGTGCCTGCTGAAAAACGCACCGCTAGGTTTCAATGTGTGCTGGTGTATATGACTCATGCCGAGGATCCAACACCTGTTATTTGCCAAGGCACTTGGGAAGGGGTGATCACCGAATCAGCAGTGGGTAACCAAGGTTTTGGTTATGATCCAGTGTTTTTTGTGCCTAGCGAAAACTGTTGCTCAGCCCAATTGTCCCGCGAACAAAAAAACCAACTTAGTCACCGGGGACAAGCCTTACGATTGTTCACCGCAACCTTTAAGACATCGACTCAGGATTAAACCGTTGATATTACCGCCGTTAAGTTTATATATTCACATTCCTTGGTGTGTGCAAAAGTGCCCTTATTGTGACTTTAATTCTCATGCGCTGAAACAGGAAGTCCCTGAATCTGTGTATGTGCAACATTTGCTCGATGATTTACGCCAAGATTTGGCTTATGTTCAAGGTCGCAAACTCAGCACCATTTTTATCGGCGGGGGTACTCCAAGTTTGTTCTCGGCAGAGGCAATCGGGCGTTTGCTCAAAGGCGTCAACAGTAAAATTGAATTTGCCGACGATATTGAGATCACCATGGAAGCTAACCCGGGTTCGGTAGAGGCAGATCGTTTCGCCGGTTACCGCCAAGCAGGCGTGAACCGTATTTCGATTGGTGTACAGAGTTTTCAGCCAGAGAAACTCACTCGGTTGGGTCGGGTACATAACTGTGATGAAGCGATTAACGCCGCTAAACTGGCTCATGATATCAAGCTCAACACCTTCAACCTCGATTTAATGCACGGTTTGCCAGACCAGACTCTTGACGATGCGATGTCAGATTTGACCACCGCCATCGAACTGGCACCACCGCATCTATCTTGGTATCAGCTGACTATTGAACCGAACACCCTATTCCATTCCAAGCCACCTAAACTGCCTCAGGACGAACAATTATGGGCAATCCAACAGCAGGGTCATGAATTACTTAACAGCCACGGCTATCAGCAGTATGAAGTCTCAGCCTATGCCCAGCCCGGTCAACAATGTCGCCATAACCTCAATTACTGGCGTTTTGGTGATTATCTCGGCATCGGTTGTGAAGCCCACGGTAAAATCACTTTGCCTAATGAAAACAAAATCATCCGCAGCAGCAAGGTCAAACACCCCAAAGGTTATATGGACCTGACCAAACCTTATCTCAACAAGCAATGGCTAGTAGACAAAGATGAACAAGCATTTGAATATTTTATGAATCGTTTACGGCTGATGGAGGCATTTGATAAAGATGAAATTGAGCGCTTCACCGTCTTAAAGCAAAGCGATGTACAGGACGCCATTACCCAAGCCATTGATAAGGGTTTTCTGAGCCAAACCGCCAAGCAATGGCAAATCAGCCAACACGGCACCTTCTTTTTAAATGATTTGCTGGAGATGTTTGCTTAATTAGTCCTTTAATTTCACCACATCATAATTACGCAGTTCAGGCACCATCACCTGTAACTCGCTTTCGGTTTTATTCAACTCGGTGAGGCGGTCGCAAAACTGTTTGGCTTTGCGTTGCAGCACCAAGGACTTAACCGATAGCTGCTGTTCAATTTTGCTTTCAAGTCGCTCTAACTGCTCAGAAACATCCATCACATCCCGTTCAAGACCGCTGTCATTAGAGTTAATCGCTTCGCTCAAGGCAATCAATACCGCACTCAATGAACCAGTCACCACCTTTTTTACTTCTTGACCCAATTCATCTTCAAAAAAGTCATCAAGCTTGTCGAGGCTTTGCGGGGCAATATAAAACTTATCGTCGAACTGATTGAATTTTTGTTTGAAACGGGCGCGAAAACTATCGAACTCCTCTTTAAACAGGTCACCATCAGCGTTATCAGCAATGCCATTCATGATTTTATCTAGTGCCGTCAGGCCAATCTCAGCGCCTTCCATTGCAATGCCAACAATTTGCGGCACTTCATTACGCAACCCTTTACTGAAAGACTTTAATAACTCGATTTCATGAACTTCGAGCTGGATCCACTCGCCATTGATAAACAGTTGCTCATCATGGTTAATTTGAATTTGGGTGAAATGACGTTCAAGAATACGGATGTGTTCGGGGGTAATTAAAATGCCATATTTGAGTTCTATTTCGCAAGTTTCTGCTCGCAGCATCCCAGGCATAACAGCTGTCAATACCAGCAAACAGAGCAATAGTTTATGGCCAATATTAAACATAGAAAGTACACACTTACCAAGGTAGTGAAAAAAGAACACTACCCTAGCAAATCTGCATCAAGATCGGCAACCGTTTATTTCCTTATTGGCCTCTTTACTGGCTATAGCGCACAAAACGAACATGCAAGTCGAGCAACTTTTCTTTGGTATTGTTACGACCATTATAAAAAGCCATGCCCCACGCCCAAGTATTTTCATCATTGACGGTGGTCGACGTCCAATAATTTTCGGCCGAAGTCGCCGGGAAAATAGTAATATTCACCGAAGGATCAACACAGCTTTTTTCAACTATCGTTGCCAACTCCTTAACGCTAGGTATGCGCCAATCGCTAAAACCCCCTTCAGTAATCCCCGGCGACAGTTGCAATGCATCTTGCCAGGTAATACTCGCCGGTGCGCCAGTACAGGTCGAGTTGGTATTATCCCAAGTTTGACCATAAGAACAACGCATCCACATCAATCCGGTTACCGTGTCCTGAACCAATCCGTTGGCGATGATGGAGAAATTTTCTGTCGCGGTGGTTGTAGTCAATTCGGTATAACACGTTTGACCCGAGGCGATACTGCTAGTGAGTAAACCAACAGCAATCAGTAGCTTTTTGTTTAATGCTTTGTTTAATGCTTTGTTTAATACTTTATTTGAAATAATCATTATCAATCTCCTGATCACGGTTTACGAACTAAACGAATATAAGCACTTTGAGTTTTCGGCAAAGTATCGTCATTGCCGTCGGCAAAATTGATCACCCAACTCGATTGTTTGCCGCCACCATCAGCACTGGTCTCACTGCTCCAATAATACTGATGACCCAACAAACCAACCCCCGGTAAATCTTGGAAGATATTAGTATCGACTGCACCTGTGGTTATGCCTTTGCTATAATTGGTAATAGACTGCAATTCAAGCATGGTTGGTACACGCCAGTTAGAGCCGCCACACAGTACACTGAGGTTCACATCGACGACATAGGTTTCTAGCCCGCAATTCTCTGTACTCGGGCAAGTGGTCAGCGGATCAGAAGCCGTGCCACTCTCACCACCGGTAGAGCCGTCAGGATAATGCCATACATAGGTATTTTTATTATCCCGTAACGCAGTATTAGGAATGTTATTGGTTGAAACCACTTTGGTTTCCCAAATCAAACCGGTGAAGTTATCTCTAACGCAAGCATAATCCAGTGAATCATCGGCAATCTCATCGCCATTAACACCCAGTTTGGTGTAATCGAAACCGGCTTCACCGGTGCCCACTTTATCAAGGAAAGAAGCCACCGAATCACGTCCGAAATCACCATCTTGACGAGGATAATTGCTGTCAGCACACGGAATTTCCTGACTTTGGTTATAACACGCGACCTGACCAGAATCGGTGATTTTACCCAGTGCAATAGGCTCAACGGTGATTGTAGTCATATCTGTCGCCTGATCGCCTTGATTATTGGTGACCTTAAGGTCAAAAATCAAATCGGTATTGACATCGACATTCGGTGCCACAAAAGTACTGACACAGCTGTCCGGGTCGGTGAAAGAAACCGTCGGTCCAGAGAATAACGTCCAACTACAAGTTACCGCTGAAACCGTAGAATAACTGGCCTGTCCGTCTAACGTCACTTTGCTAAATTCATCAACGGTTTGATTGGTTCCGGCGTCAGCAACGATTAAATCAGTAGTACCCGCCACTTCAATTTCCATATCAAACGAACCTTCTCCCTGTTCATCATCAACCACTGACAAATGGATAATGTAGCTTTCAGGATTAGCTTGCACCGGGGCTCTGAACTTAAACTCTCGCGGATCGCTCGAAAGCTCAGGCGTAATGCTCGTCGAGCCGCTGGTTTGCGACCAGTTATAAGAAACAATTGAACCATCGCTATCGGTTGACGCACTGGCATCAAGTGTCACCAATTCACTGGGCTGGGCGGGCAACAAGTCCGGTGTCAATACTCTGACAATCGCAATCGGTTGTAGATTCACCGGATTAACCGTCACTTTGAGCTGGTCAACCGCTACAAATCCGGTAGGTGACTGATATTGCACTCTAAATTCATAATCTTGTACTTCTTTGGTCGCTGGTGTGACAAATTCTACTGTCGCCCCGGTGAACGGAAAGTTGCCTAGACCATCACCGGATAATTGACTCCAAGTAAAGGTGCCGCCAGATGGATCACCAGTCGCTGTCAATGTCACCGTTTGCTCTTCATTAACCACCTGATCTGCCCCAGCAGCCACTGAAACCACGCTTTTATCCGGATCGACATGCACTTCAATTTCAAACTCAGCAGAGCCGCCTTCGTCATCGGTAACAGTGAGGGTAAATGGAAAGGTTGTAGTAGTGTCGACTTGAGGCGCAATGAAATGAAATTCTGGTGAGGTAGAGCCATTCAGTTGAGAAACAATCGGACTACCACTGCCCTGCTCCCAAGAATAACTGCTGATAGTGCCATCAGCGTCCTGATCAAACGAAGTACTGCCATCGAGTACCACCGTAGCATCAGGTGCTACCGGGTCTGTTGAAGGTGACATAAGCGTTGCCACCGCCACCGGATCATGATTGATCGGTGCGACCGTAATATCCATGGTATCACTGACAATTTGCCCAGCAGTACTGGTGTACTCAACTCTTAGAGTGATCACTTCTTCGGATTTAGTTGAAGGTGCCGACATAGTGACGGTCGCTTCAGAGGAAGGAAATTCGGCAAGTATCGGTCCGGCAGTCTGAGTCCAGGCAAAGGTGCCGCCCTCAGGAAAACCCACCGCAGTCACGCTGGTACCCAACTGCTCATTCACCGCCTGATCAAGGCCAGCATTAACACTCGCAGTCGTGTTGCCACCATCACCGCCACCGCTTGTAGTGTCGGAACCACTGTCCGAGCCACCTCCACAGGCCACTAAAATAAAGGATAAAACGCTTATAACGAACCAATGTGTAAACTTTTTCATATCACTGTCCACCGACAATTTTCAGGCATAGTCACCCGATTAAGCAATATGAATGCCATAAGGCAGAAAAATAAAAGTTAGAAGTTAGAAGTTAGAAGTTAGAAGATAGAACGAAACGACTTACCGTGGATATATCGCCGTAGGGTGGACCGTTAACGAGGTGAAGCATGAGCCGGTGAGACAAATTCATCGGGAATGAATTTAAACAGCTTTAGCTGGCCCGAAGGGTGAAAGGCAGGGATAGCCTGAAATCACGTTACGCAAAAGCGGAGCGTTGCCCACCACACAAACCTCCCGTCAAAAAAAGCCCCCGAACCAACCAAAAATCATAAAGGATCAATCCGCAACTTCCCCTCCTGCAACAATACCTTCGAAGGCCCATGTTCGCGCTTGGTCCGGGTTTTTTCGCTACCGATAACAAAATCAATACCCGAATAAATTCGGTCTTTGACTTCTATTTTACTGTTAACCAATAACTCTTTTTGTTTATTTTCCAACGCTTTACCCTTGGCGAGCAGATGTTTTTGAATTTTTTTATGCTTTTCAAACGTCATTACGCTTTCGGTGAGTAAGGTTTTTTTCTCATCACTGGCAGGCAGTTCTTTGATATGTTCAACGGCGGTTTTTATTTCCGCCATGATGCTTTTTTGTTCATCAATACTAGAGCGTATTTCATTACGCTTAGCCACCACTTTATCATACAGTTGGTTCAAGCTAACCCGGCTGTGGCTGCCCGCTGGAGCCCCAATTGAACCGACTCGCAAGGTTTCTGTCAGGTTAAGCTCGCCACCGATAATCTTGCCGTTGGCATTCTCTTCGGTGCCTATCAGCGCACTTTTTGCCGTCACCCGACTGTGCAGTAACTGCTTTTCAACAGTCACCGTATTAACACACTCCACCTCGATATATTGGGCATGACGAATGAAAATATTACCTTGAGCTTTAATTAAGGTAGTGCAATCCCCCTTGTCACTGCCTTCTATCTGGCGACCTATTGCCGCTTTGGCAATTACAATATCCCCTTTTGCCTCAACATGGGCCGATTCTACATAACCGAGAATATTGACATCACCACTGGCCTGAATTTTCATGCCTTCGCCAACATCACCATTGACAATAACACTGCCTTTATAGATGATATTACCCGTCGACACATCAACTTTGGGTACTTCGAAAACATCCTCAACAATCATCCCATTTTCGATTCGTCTGGGTAATCCAACAGAAGTGGCAACCAACACCAGTGGATCTTTACTATCAATTTCAGTACCGCTACCGACACTAAATTGTAGATCGGTGGCTTCTGTTGCTTCGATGACCTCACCTTTGACCGTACAGCCTCTGACGCCCTTAATCATCGGAATTTTACGCATCACCGGATCGCCGACTTTGACTGAAATGATCTCACCTAAGTCACGCATATTCACCGAATCGGTTTTTTCATTTTTACTTTGGGGTTGTAACACGCGATCTTTAATACAGATGACTGTCTGCTCGAATTTGGCATTGACACCGTTGATAGGCTGCTTGCCGTTGGCAATGATTTGCTGGACTTCACTGCCAGGTTTAGCTTTGCTGGCTTTGGCTGCCAAACTGACCACCGCTTGCTTGTCAAAACCAAAAGTAACTTCTTGTTCCTGAGCGGCTTTAATAATTTGATTGGCAGAAACATGACTACCACCATAAGCACCAAACAATTGAGCTTCAACGCTCATTTCATCTTCGGCAATGAGAATACGTAAATGGGCATTTTTTTTCTCAGCAACCACACCAGAAAAACAGGTACCAATACCGTCTTCTTGGGCATGAAGTGAATCAACAAATTCGTTGTATTTGTTTAACACCAACATGAATTCATCCATCAACAAAAAAAACTGACCGATAGATGAAGACTCTAACTCTTTGATGAAAGTGTTTTTTTCCAGCTTTTCACCATCGCCGCGATAAGACAGGGTAAGCTCGGCTTTGGTGGAACCTTCCACTAATTTGATATTGACGTCTGGCAAGAGTATTCCCTTAAAGCTTCTGAATATGGACGGATGTTAAAAAAGCGCTATAAATAACTTTCCTGATGAATTTTAACGAACTGTTTAGTGCCCTTCTTGGTGTAATCTATTTTATATTCCCTACCATCTAGTGCTTGCACAAAAAGCAAAGTCTTAGGTTCACTAAATACATCCTGGGCACCAACTTGCACAATTTCGAGATAACGCTCTTTTGCTTCACGCCGATTTTTTGGTAAAGGCTGTTTAAAGAGGGCAATCCCCTGATGCGTTATTTTGAGGATTGGATCATTATCATCATTAACAATCACCAAATCGAGTTTTTTCTGCTTATGTATAATGGTGTTGCGACCACTTAAAATAAAAGCTTTGTCTAACTCTGAACTGCTCATAAAACCTTCTCCCACCAGTCAAATTTTCATTGGCAAACTTTAACAATAAGTAACGACATTAATCAACTGATTACAATATTTTATCGCTGATACCGCCGCATTTTACGCCTTTGCCCTTGCCTCACTCAACAGCTTAACGGTAAAAACCGAAATACACGATAAATACCAAAACGCCCCAAATCACAATGGCTCTGAGACGACGACAATAACGGCATTCTTTTTTATCATTCACTTTATCGCCCCCCGCTATCCTTCATTTTGGACTTGACATCATTTTTTTCAGCTTTAAGCTCTGATTATAAAACTAAGTATAGAACTTAAAGAGCAACTATTTCAATGCAGTCACCCTTGCCTTCGACCACCGATATCACCACCGACACTAATACATATTCACTACAACAGGCCACCATTGGCGGCGGTTGTTTCTGGTGCCTAGATGCCGTATTCAGAGAAATAAAAGGAATAAAGAGTATCAGTAGCGGTTTTTCTGGCGGCGTAGAAGCCAACCCCAGCTATGAATTGGCTTGCAGTGGCCAAACTGGCCACATCGAGGTGGTACACATAGAGTTCGACTCACAACAGCTATCTTATCATTCGTTGCTCAGCCTGTTTTTTGCCGCTCATGATCCCAGCCAAATCAATGGTCAAGGACATGATATAGGTCCACAATATCGTTCAGTGATTTTCTACCATAATGACGATCAGCACCAAGCAGCCCAACAAATGATCACTGCGATTGACAATGAACAACTATGGCCTAATAAAATAGCCACCGAACTCAAATCGTTTGATGCCTTTTATCCAGCCCCTGAGCAACATCAGAATTTCTACCAAAAACGCACCACAGTGCCTTATTGCCAAATTATCATTCGGCCCAAACTAGAAAAAATCCGTCAGCTATTTGGCGAGCTGTTGCTTTAGCACGTCTTACAATCAATCTCTGAAATTGGTGAACTGAAACGGCTGGCCAAAATCGCCTTCACGAACCAACGCCATAACCCCTTGCAGGTCATCGCGTTTTTTACCAGTGACCCTAACCTGATCGCCCTGAATAGACGCCTGAACTTTGATCTTTTTATCTTTAATCGCTTTGACGATTTTTTTCGCGATCAAGGTTTCAACACCTTGTTGAAAACTCACTTGCTGTGAAAAAGTTTTGCCTGAATGGACCACATCTTTGGTTTCCATGCTGGCCGGATCGACTTTGCGTTTCACCGCTTCAGTGCGCAAAATATCCAGCATTTGCTGTAATTGAAAATCGGCATCAGCTTTCATGGTGATCACATCATCTTTCATGGTGAAGCTGGCATCAACCCCCCTAAAATCAAAACGGGTGCCGAGTATTTTAGTGGCATTGTTGGTAGTATTCAAAATCTCTGCGGATTCAACCTCAGAAACAATATCAAATGAAGGCATTGGACTTCCTTATAGTCTAAAAATAAAGGGTTATAAAAAGGGTAAAATAACAAATAAGTTTTCGCGATTATACCCTGATTTTTTTGTTATACTCAGCAAAACTTTTTACCTATTCACAGCCAACAAGGACAACAGCAGTATGAGTGAAAATTGGCATATTATCGGCCGAGGCGCAATAGGGCTATTATGGGCGCATCAATTGGTTAGATTAAAGCAAACAGTGCGACTGGTCCTCAGACCTGCCAGCCCATCGGCTGAGCCCCATCAAGGGGCGTTTACTTTTACTGACATTCATGGCGAGGAATCTAACTTTAATGTGCATCTTAGTACTTACACCGACTCGTCAGACCAACAACAAGCCATCAATTATTTAGTCGTCCCGCTCAAAGCCTATGATGTACTGCCTGCGATCAGACAAATCAGACCGCTGATTAACCCTTCAACAGTGATCATCTTATGTCATAACGGTATGGGAACTATTGAACAAGTGCAGCAGATGCTTGGGCCTAATCAACCATTACTGTTTGCCACGACCACTCACGGGGCTTATCGTAAAACGCCACAGCATTTGATCCACTCAGGTTTGGGAGAAACCAAAATGGGTTGGATCAACCCCCCTGAAACCTCAGTCGAAAATGACCAACTCAGTCAAACGCTTGAGCAAATCCTTGGCCCGGTCAGCTGGCATCAAGATATCAACACCGTACTATGGCAAAAACTGGCTATCAATAGCGTCATCAATCCGTTAACCGCCATCCATCAAATCAAGAACGGCGACTTAAAGCAAACTCGTTTCAGTGCCCAAATCAACCGGTTATGCGATGAAATCAAACGCGTCACCGATAGCTGTGGTATTGCTCTGGATTATGGCGATTTAATCCACGACTGTTATCGGGTTATCAACAACACCGCCAATAATTATTCGTCGATGAATCGAGATATAGCGGCTGGCAGAAGAACCGAAATTGATTACATTACTGGCTATTTAATGACCCAAGCTAAAAAACATAATGTCAGGGTATTAGAACATTCGCATTTATATCGAAAAATTAAAGCAATAGAAGGAGGTTAAAACCAATCTCTTGCTCAACAGGTAAACTCCAATCCCCGGAGCTAGCTGTTAATTGTTAAGCCCAAAGCGCCTTCTTAACAGGCATAGGACCAAACTTAATCAACAAGTTACGCACAATCAGCAAGGCCAGTAAAATACCGCTGCCAATCACTAACCACTGTGGCAACATCTGGTGATCGGCACCTATTTGTGGAGCCACTTCAAAGCCATATTCAGCCACCAGATAGTTAGTCAACCAGCCAAACACCATCGCCGTAGCAATCACCCCAAACAGATAAGCCGCCACAGCCCGTCTACCCAACTCTTTGGCGACCACCCCTAAAGTAGCAATATTCGTCGCCGGTCCGGCCATCATAAATACCAATACCGCACCTGGAGAGACCCCAGACAACAACAATCCTGCTGCAATAGGTGTTGATGCAGTCGCACAGATATACATCGGAATGCTGATCAATACCATCACCACCATTGCCAACAAACCACCACCCCATTGAGTTAAAAAATCAGCTGGTACATAAGTCTGAACAATAGCGGCGAAGATCAAACCAACCACCAACCATAGCGCCGTACCATCGAGTAAATCAGTCACACTGTAATGCAGGCTACGCACCAACTTAGTGGTAAATGGAGGCTTAGCGATCTGTTCTGCTGCTGAATGACTATGCTCAGAGGCACAGCAAGATTTTTTCAGCGGTTCAGGCTTAGGCGCTTTTTCGACACTTTTTTTCGAACTACAACAACTAGCAGCAGCTACATCATCGGTAGTTGCAGCTTTAACTTCAACGTTATCTTTGCCGACTAAACTGCCTGCAACAATCGCACTAACAATGGCCGTTATGGGCCTGATCACCGCCATAAACGGTCCCAGTAAAGCATAAGACATAGTAACAGAATCAACTCCGGTTTCTGGTGTTGCCACCATAAAGGCCGTTGTTGCGCTTTTTGATGCTCCGGCTTTACGCAGCCCTATCGCTGCGGGGATCACACCACAAGAACATAAAGGTAATGGTGCACCAATCAAGGCCGCTTTAGTCGCCGTAACAATCCCTTCACTACCAAGTTGTTTACTCATCAAGTTAGCCGGTACAAACAACTGGATCAAACCGGCAATCAACAACCCCAACAGTAACCAAGGGGCAGAAACTAAAAATAATTCGATAAAATGATCAATCAACATCGGCTGGCTCCAAGGCTTCAAGAATCGAACAATATTCGGCACTTTCCGGTCCACCGCAACACGCTTGTTCCAATTGACTTAGGGATGCCCGGAAACATTCCAACTCTTTAATCCGCATTTCGATATCTCGCAACTTGGCAGAAGTTCGTACCTTAACCTCTTCGCAAGAATGGCTAGTCTTATCAATCCGAATTGATAACAGCTCTTTAATATCAGCTAAAGTAAAACCAACCCGTTTACAGCGAATAATAAACAACGCCCGCTGATGATCAGCTTGATTATAATAACGGTAACCACTTTCAGAGCGACTTGATGCCGTTAATAAGCCGTTCTTCTCATAGAATCGTAACGTATCGGTTTTCACATCCAATTTTTTCGCCAATTGGCCTATTTGCATCATCATTTGACCCTCCTGCTAAATTTTGTCTTTTGCCATTGAGTTAAGTATAAACCTTGGAGTGAAATACAAGGTCAAGAATTAAAAAAAATTAACCGCCAACACGCTTGCTGCACTTTGGCCTGTTATTTTGCCTGTTATTTTGCCTGCATTTTGGCCTGTTATTTTATCGTTCAGAATTGTTCAGGTTATGTTCACTTTGCCAGCTTATACTGACCCTATGCTTTCAATACTCTTAACCGCAAACGGAATTTAATCATGATAAACAAGACTGCCCAACTCATTGCCTTTCTACTTTTTAGTGTCTATTTAGCTGGCTGTTCGGCCATTTATACCAAAATGTCTAAATCAGATTTGGTCACCCAAACCAAAATGAGCAAAACCATTTTTCTCGATCCGATGGCTCCGAAAAAACGCATTATTTTTGTTCAAGTTCGCAACACCTCAAACCAACCCGCCTTTGCACTAGAAAGTCAGGTCAAAAGCAATTTGCTGCATCAGGGCTATCGCGTTACTGAAGATCCAGAAAAAGCCAATTACTGGTTGCAAGCCAATGTTCGTAAAGTCACTCAAGACGATGGTGAATACGGCGATCATGTTTTGGCAAAAGGATTCGGCGGTGCCATCACTGGCGGTTACATTGGTTCAGCCTTTGGTAGTGGTAGCGGCAAAACTGCCGCTGTTGTTGGTGGCGCACTGATAGGCATGGCAGTTGAAGCGAACACCAAAGACGTTTATTTCACCGCTGTGACCGATGTACTGGTTTCTGTCCGCGCCAAAAAAGGCGAAGTGCTGCACAGCAAAGAAAAAAGCCGGGTAAGCCTTGGCAGCAGCGCTAGTCGTCAAGTCAGCAGCAGTGGCACCACTGATATGAAGCAATACGAAACCCGTATCGTCTCCACCGCTAATAAAGTTAACTTGGGATATGACGAAGCCGCATTCTCTTTGCGCACCGGATTGATTAACTCTATTTCAGGCATCTTTTAGCCTTCACATCAGCCTTATATCTGCCTTATAACAGAAGAGGCGTCATCACATCCATGACGCCCTTACACAGAAATATTCAAACACACAACAAACCTACCCTTTAAATCCCTTAACAGTTAACATAACCTGCATAACGCACTCTTAATTAGAATCCGAAGCAATGAAAAAATCCTTAATCGTTTTAGCTGGCGCACTTGCCCTCAGCGCTTGCAGCAGCTACACCAGCAGCACCACCATTAATAAAACTACCGCCACAGCACAAGCGATAAAAACCACAGCCACCAGTACCGCCTTTAATCAATTCAGCGAACAGTTTATTGACAACTTATGGTTAAACGATCCTGACTGGGCAATGTGGTCCGGTTACCATAAGTATGATCACATACTGACTATCCCTAATGAAGCCGCCTATCAAGCCGATTTTGCTTTTATTGCTAAGCAACAACAGTTGCTCAGCCAGATACCGTTGAGCAGCTTAAGCCACCACCAAAAAACCGATTATTATCTCATCAGCAACTTGCTGAAAAAGCAGCACTGGTCACTAACCCAATACAAAAGCCGCCAATGGGATCCATCCAGTTATAACGTTGCAGGCGGTTTTGCCCAAATCATCAATGGCAACTATGACACCCTCGACAATCGTCTACGCACTTTCCTTAAACGCACCGAGTTCATCCCTCAATATTATCAAGCTGCCAAAGCCAACATCACCACTCCTACCCAACAACATACTGACTTAGCCATCTTGCAAAGTCAGGGCGGGTTAAGCATATTCTCCAACGACTTGCTGGAAAAAGTCACTGCTTCGGGTTTGACTAAGCAACAAAAACAGCTGTTCAAACAGCGAGTCAAGGCCGCCAAACAGGCGATTAACGACTACATTGATTACCTTGAAACACGCTCAGCCCAACTCAAAGCCAATGGCAACGCCCGTGATTTCCGCCTCGGAGAAGCGCTTTACGAAGAGAAGTTTGCCATGGATATTCAGTCTCAATACAGTGCCAAACAAATCTACCAAAAAGCACAAAACGACTTGCAGCAAGTCACAGCAAAAATGACAGAGCTTACCAACCAACTGTGGCCTAAATACTTTCCCGGTATAACCAAACCAAATCAAGCTAATAAGGCTACCGCCAAACTGATTAAACACCTATCAGCCAATCACGTTAAACGTGATGAATTTGTCAGCGACATTCGTCAACAGATCCCCGCACTAGAAGCCTTTATCAAAGCCAAAGATTTACTGACAATGGACCCGGAACAACCGTTGGTGGTCAGAGAAACCCCACTCTATATGCGTGGTTTTGCTGGTGCTTCTATCAGTGCACCTGGGCCTTATGACAAAAAAGAAAACACCTATTACAATGTCACGCCGCTAGACAACATGACAGACCAACAAGCTGAAAGTTATCTCAGCGAATATAACCACTGGATGCTGCAAATTCTCAACATTCACGAAGCCGTGCCCGGTCATTATGCCCAGAAAATTTATGCCAATAAATCACCGTCACTGATCAAAGCGATTTTGGGCAATGGTGCCATGGTCGAAGGTTGGGCTGTTTATACTGAACGGATGATGCTCGAACAAGGTTACGGTGATTTCGAACCTGAGTTATGGTTGATGTACTATAAATGGAATCTTCGGGTGATCAGCAATACCCTGCTTGATTATGGTGTTCACGTTAACAACATCAGCAAAGATCAGGCGTTAGATTTATTAATGAATCAGGCATTTCAAGAAAAGACCGAAGCCCAGGGTAAATGGCGACGGGTGACCTTAAGCTCAGTCCAACTCACCAGTTATTACAGCGGCTATCGCGAAATCTATGATTTCAGGGAAGAAATGAAGGAAAAAGCAGACTTTGATCTCAAAACTTTTCACGAAAAATTCCTCAGTTTTGGCAGCGCACCAGTCAAATACATCAAAGATTTAATGCGCCAGTAAATCTCCTCAACAACCGCCCATAAGATATGGGCGGGCTTTACTGTTTATTTTTGCACTCAACACTGTAGACAGTATGTATTGACGTCCAGGCTACGATAAATGGCGAAGCCGTTTCAAATCGTGGGCTGACGTTGACTCCTGCCGATTATTTAGTAACAGCCACTGATTTGAGGTTCATCGTTGCTGGATTAACACAACCATCGACATACAAATTGACCTTGCTCCCTGTATGATAAGCAGACAATGCAATTGTCAACATCTCCTTCATCATCGGGTGATTCGGTTCAATCATAAAGCGACCACCACAGCCGCCAGCGGTATTACTGGTAACAACAGTATCAATAAAAATCCCCTCAGCTCCCCAGCCGGTAGCGATATATTTAATCTCCTGCAAATCAAAGCTTTGCCCTGCATTTACGTTCAGTGCTAAAAAACTCAAAGGCAATAAAACGGCAGTGGTAAAAAACTTCTTCATGTGTACAGCTTCCTTTTGTGGTAATAGAAATCGCACTCTAACACAGATAAATAGTCAGGTAACGCCAACCATCGAACAACCATAGATTAAATGTTGGCGCTAATGGTAAACTGCTGCCCGACGATAGCGCGAAACCGACAAAAAGATCTCCTATGCGAACAAAAATTCACTTTTTAATCCTGAGCCTATTACTGGGCTTATTTTCAGTTTTTAATTCAGAAACTCAAGCGGCTCAACCGACGTTGCGATTTGAACAGCTTTCTATCGCTCAGGGCTTATCGCAAAATACCGTCACCAGTATATTGCGAGACAGTCACGGTTTTATGTGGTTTGGTACCCGGGATGGTCTCAACCGCTTTGACGGTTACGAATTCAAAGTATTCAGACGTGATCCGCAAAGTCCTGGAGCTATTTCTGACAATTCTATTTGGTCGATCTTCGAAGATAACAACGGACAACTATGGGTTGGCACCAGCAGTGGCGGGCTCAACCGTTATGATCACCAAACCGAAAGCTTCACTCACTTTCGCCATGACAGCAACAATGCTAATAGTTTAAGTGACGATGGCATACGCACTATCTATCAAGATAGCCACAATACTCTGTGGATTGGCACCAATGCTGGCGGATTAAACCGCTTTCATCCAGACAGTCAAAGCTTCTCGCATTTACGCCATCAAAAAGACAACCCACACAGCCTAAGCCACAACCGCGTTTACAGCATGGTTGAAGATGAGCAGGGAAATTTATGGATTGGCACTGGCAAAGGGCTGAACAAATACCACCAAAACAGTCAGCAATTTGAACGCTTCATGCACGATAAAAACCAATCTAGCTTGAGCCACAACCGCATCCGCTCGGTATTCAAAGACGCCCAAGGCACCCTGTGGATTGGTACCGGCGGTGGCGGCTTAAACCAATATAACCCCGCAAACCAAAGCTTCAGGCATTTCAAACACAATAAATCAGATCCAAACAGTTTGACTAATAACTTTGTTATTTCGATTCAACCAGCCGACAACGGCAAGTTATGGCTTGGCACTTGGGGTGGCGGTTTGAATCTATATGACCCACAAACCAACCGATTTAGCGCATTACGCCAATCTGACGCCAATCCTGTCAGTGTCAGCAGCGACTTAATATATTCGCTTTTTAGCGACAATCAAGTTAAAGACAATCAAGGTGTATTATGGATTGGCACCAGTGGGGGTGGCATCAATCGTTTTGACCCCAAAACTGCCCGCTTCGGCCATTTCAGACACAACGAATTTGACCCCAATAGCCTCAGTGAAAACAACATCCGCTCAATCCTCAAAGACAGTCAGGGTGACGTCTGGCTCGGCACCCGTGGCAGTGGTCTTAGCCGCTACGATCATAAAAGCGAACAGTTCTTCACATTCGCTCATAATAAGAATAATCCCGACAGCCTCAGTGATGGCCAAGTTTATGCACTGCTTGAAGACTCACAAGGCAAACTTTGGGTAGGCACTGCTGAGGGACTCAACCAATATGATCCCGACAACAACCGCTTTATCCACTTTAATCGCAGCATCAGTGACAATCGGATCAAAACCCTAGTTGAAGGCAGCAATAATACTTTATGGATTGGTACCGCAGCAGGCTTAAACCAGCTTGACCAGCAGACAGGTCACTTTAAAGTGTTCAAGCATATCCCGGCGGATCCACACAGTTTAAGCAACAACAACGTGATGTCGACCTACATAAGTCCAAACAACACCTTATGGGTTGGCACACTGGGCGGCGGGTTGAATCGATATAACCCTGATGACAACAGTTTTGTCTCTTACCGTCATCAGGCAGATGACCCACATAGCCTCAGTCATGACCGAGTATTTGCCATCCATCAAGATGCCAAAGGCACACTGTGGGTTGGCACCGCCGCCGGGCTGAACAAATTCGATGCCGCCAATAACCGTTTCATTCATTACCGCGAAAAAGACGGACTAGCCAATGATGTGATCCTCGGTATTCTTGAAGATGAACAAGGGTTTTTATGGCTCAGTGGCAACAAAGGGCTGTCAAAATTCAGCCCAGTCAATCAAACTTTCACCACTTTTGATGCCAGAGACGGTTTGCAAAGCAACGAATTTAACCTCGGTGCGGTTTTTCGCGCTAAAGCTAATAATTCTCAAAGTGGTGATGGCGAAATGCTTTTTGGTGGCATCAATGGCTTCAACCGTTTTTACCCCAACACCATCAAAACCGATACCAGCGTACCAAACGTCACATTGACCGATTTTTTACTATCCAATCAACGGGTGGCCATCAACAGCCGAGCAGTCAACAATAACCTAGCAATCAACAATAACCTAGCAATCAACAATAGCCCATTCAGCCTAAAAAAAAGCCATCAACGAACTGGACGAAATCGTACTAACCCACAAACAGCGCCTAGTCTCATTACAGTTCAGTGCCATGGATTTCAGCAACCCAATGAGAAACCACTACGCCTACAAACTCGACGGCTGGGACGAAGACTGGATTTATACCAATGCCAAACAACGACAAGCCACCTATACCAAACTAGACCCGGGCAATTATCTCTTTCGAGTTAAAGCCAGCAACCACGGCGACTTTTGGTTGGATGCAACAAAATCGATTAAAATCAAAGTGATGCCGCCTTGGTGGAAAACTTGGCAAGGCCTACTTGCTGTACACCCTCAGCATTTTAGGCAGCATGTATGCCGCTCTACCGTTATCGCACCAAAGCACTGGTACAAAAAGCCACAGAGCTGGAGCAACGAGTACTTGAAAGAACCACCACCATCAACCAACTGATGTCACAAAAACAACGGATGTTCGCCAATGTTTCTCACGAATTCAAAACCCCATTAACCCTAATTTTAAACCCGCTCGACACCATATCAGCCGCTGAAGACCAATCAAGCTTCACCCGAAAAGTCGCGATGATGAAACGTAACGGCCAACGCTTATTGCGTATGGTCGATCAATTACTGGAGCTATCCAAACTTGAAACCACTCAAATGGAGCAACGTCATCACTATTCTCTGGCGCAGACGTTAAGCCGTTTGTTGACCTCATTCCAACCATTATTTGACAGTAAAAACCTCAGCGTGAACTATCAGCCATTTACCGATGTAGTGTTGTATTTAACCGCCGATTCACTGGAGATGATCCTCAATAATTTACTCTCCAATGCGATTAAATATACCCCCGCCAATGGTGAAATCAGCTTAACCGTTGAACCGGGGACAAGCGATGTCATCATCAAAATAATAGACAACGGCATCGGCATCAGCGCAGATAACCAACAGCTAGTATTTAACCGCTTCACCCGTGCCAACGAAAATCATGGCGAAAACATCCCAGGCGCAGGTATCGGTTTGGCATTAGTCAAAGATTTAGTTGAAGCCAATCAAGGCAACATCCAACTGAGCAGCCAAATCGATCAGGGCAGCACATTTACCGTCACCTTACCTTTGAGCGAAAGCCAAGATGCAGCAGTGGAAGAAACCAGCGGATTGTCCACTGCCTCACTGATTGAAATAGACAGTAGTGCGGACACCCAAGCAACAACTCAAGCAACTAATCATATGAGCAGCCAAACCGAACAATCCAAACCTAGCCTATTATTGATTGACGACAATCCGGATATGCTCGAATTGCTTACCGACACCCTCGCCGACAACTATCATTGCCTTACCGCAGCCAACGGTGAACAAGGGCTACTTATCGCCAAAGAGCAACTACCCGATTTAGTGATCAGTGATGTGATGATGCCGGGGATCAGTGGTTTTGAAGTGCTCAAACAACTCAAACAAAACGAACTCACCAGTCATATTCCAGTCGTCTTGCTAACCGCCAAAGGAGATGTGCAAAGCCGTATCAAAGGCTGGGCAGAGCAAGCTGATGAATACCTCGAAAAACCCTTTAACAGCAAAGAGTTACAAATCAGGATCGACAATCTACTGTCGATCCGTGCGTTACTACGTCATCGTTATCAACAAGCATTTACCGCTGAGCCCGAACAGACGCCTGAACAGAGCAATCCTCTTAATGCCGTCAACCAAGCATTTATTGATAAAATCAATGTCGTGCTTGAAAAGCATTACAGTGATGAAACCCTAGACGTGACCTTTTTTGCTAGCGAGTTAGCCATCAGCCAACGTCAATTAGCGCGAAAAATGCGCTCCTTGCTTGACCTCACACCAGCAGAATCCATTCGCAGTTTCCGCTTGAAAAAGGCAGTCAAATTATTAAACGATGGCCACTTACCCGGTGCCGTTGCGTATCAAGTGGGCTTTACTTCTCATTCCTATTTCAGCCGTTGTTTTAAGGCCCAATATGATTGTTTACCGTCGAGTTATCACCGCACCACAGCTAATGACAATTTGACTTAAGCGATAAAATTGTCTATCTTGGCGCAGCTTATTTAGTCGACAGCCAATGGTCGTTAAATAATCAGAAACCAACACGATTATAGTATTAAGGGATATTCAATGTTAAACCAAGCTCGCTTTAACCAGCACAAACTCGCCACTAGCATGGCATTGGCATTAGCCACAACCACATTAATAAGTCACTCAATCCATGCCGCGCCAATTCCCGTGCCGGTGATCAACCAAACCGTAGTGCAAGACACCCTCAATGCCGCCAGCGGTGAAGGCTGGAGACTCAACAACCTCACCGAAGACGTCACCCCATCAGGCTATTTTGCCAAAACCAATTCGGTGCAAATGGCCTTATCAGCGGATGATCAAGCGCACAAAATCTACCAACAGGGCACCACCAGCGATGCCCAAATGGACTTGGTTTACCAAGGCGCAAACGGGCCAGAAGTCATCTTCAACGTAACCCCAGAGATGATCACTGTAGGCTCAATGTTTTACAGCCATGATATTGCCATTGACCACTTTGGCAATCCTCATGTGATTTTCTCCTATCATCAAGCAAGCGGCATCGACGGCGGTTATGCCAAAGACACCCGAGTCAGTTTTTACGCTCACAGAGACAACAATGGCTGGCAAGTCACCGCCGCACCGGAACTCGCTGACGGACACAAATTCTCGTTAGCGATGGACAGCACTGGCGTTGCCCACATTGCCTATTACACCAACCGCAACACCATGTTTTATGCCAAACACAGCGCTACAGATACAAGCTGGCAAGTTAAACAGCTGGCTGTGGCAGGACACAACCCTGTAGTGGCGATAAACAATGCAGACCAACCAGTCGTCGCTTATTACGACAACTGGTCTCGTGGCATCGGCTACTCAACCCCGGTTTATACTTCAAGCGATTATTGGTATTGGAAAAACACCACCATTGCCGGCACAGGTTCAATGCCATCGATGGCCCTTGATAGCCAAGGACACCCGCATATTTCATCGACTGGCAGCGGAAAATCGGTCATTTATAGCTATTTTGACGGCACCGACTGGCAAGTTGAAAACGTACCAGACAGCTACAACCGCTATGCCATTCAATCAAATCTCAAACTCGGTCTTAACGATGAGCCGATGATTGCTTATCAATATGAAATCAACTACCCCAGTCAATCATCGGTGGAATATCGCCTAGCCGCCAAAAGTGGCGGCAGCTGGCAAAACCAGTTGGTTTGGGGACCCGGCAACCGAGGTTCAATCGACTTAGAGGTCGATTCCACCAGCCAACCACTGCTGGCTTTTTCAGCCATACCTTATTTTAACAGCCAGCAAAGTGCCGGTTGGAGCACCTCAGTACTCACCGCCGGACTACCTAGCTGGACGGCTGGAACAGATTATGTCAATGCCAACCCAGAGGGCTATCACCTACGTTGGGATGGCGTCGTCATTGCCGCACCTGAGCCGATTTTACCCGTCGCCGAGCAAGACAGTTATGTCATCGCTAGTGGCGCAAGCGGGGTTGATTATTTCTTACGCTTTGATGAAAACGGCCAATACCGCAGCAGAATGCCATCGATGATAGATATTGGTGACAACATGAAACCTGCCATTCAAAGCAACCTCGATTATGGCAGCACCGGCATAGTACAGGGAGATTTTGACAACGATGGTCGCACTGATTTTATTGCCGCAGGGCGAGAAAAAGACAGCAACGGCGCTATCATCGAATTTCATCGTAAAATGGGTTACATCAAAAACCTATTTGAATCGAACATCCGCAAACCCGCGACCATCATCGACAAACCGACCTTTTCTTATCAATCAATAGAAGACTTTACCGCCGCCGATTTTGACAACGACGGTAACCTAGATTTTATTATGGGCGAAAGCCTCTCCACCCGCAGCCACTTATATCTTGGCAATGGTGATGGCACTTTCAAAACCCCAGTCATCTTAACCGGCAACATCACCGCAAAAGGCATCGACAGCGAAGACCTCAATAACGACGGCAATGCTGATTTTATTGTTAGTGGTAATTACTACGCTTGGCAAGTGGATGTTTATCTCGGCGATGGCACCGGCAACTTTACCCTCAACAGCGTCGAACTGGAGCAAGTTGGCAGCGATATCCCCACTAGCGTTGGTATCACCGCCAGTGATTTTGACGGTGACAGCCTGATAGACATAGTATTAACCAACTACTCAGGCAGCAGCAACAACACCAATGGACTGGCTTTTTACCAAGGTCTAGGCGACGGTACTTTTGCCCCAACTGCGACTTACTCAGCGCCCGAAATGGGCTTTGGTTATGACCGTTTTGATAAAAGCCGAGCGATAGATAACGCCTATTTCAACGCCGATCAAATCATGGACGTCATTGTTGCCGACAGCGCCAAACAAACCATCCGAGTCTACCTCGGCAACGGTGACGGCACTTTCACTCATGCCCCACAATTATTTGCTGTACATCCCAATGCAAACAGCAGTGGCACCAGCAACCTGACCTTGCTCGACCCAGAGTTAATTGAATATTTCGACCACCTCAACCTCAGCGGTGGCACCGAACCAAAAGGCATTTCGACGCCGGTTTATACCACTTTGGTGACGCCGCTGTTGCCTTAAATAATACATTAAGTATTACCTTAATTGACAGCTTAAATGATCAAGCGTGAAATTCATTCGCGCTTTTTTAACTGCTCTGTTAAGCTGCCAACATTATTAAATATTTGTGCTAACGTCAGGAATAAACACCAAATGCAGCTTTCAAAGATAGAAATCCTCAACCTGTGGGGAAAGGACGAGATAACGCTAAACTTTGAAAGCAAAGTGACTTTTCTGACCGGTGCCAATGGTTCAGGTAAAAGCACATTACTTAACATTATTTTTGATACGCTCAATTTAAATACCGATAAAAGTAGTCCTTCAACATCAAAGCATCGCTTTTGGTCTGGTAAAGCGGAATTTGATAATAAACTGATTTTACATGCGATCATATTACCCGACATTAATGATCCCGAATCTGCTTTTGATAACATCCACTCTGAACTTGATGGCAAGTTTGCTCATCACCAATTAGCAGTATTAAAACAAATCGAAGCCATTTACGAAAATAAAGCAACCAATACATCCATTCACCACATTAGCTATGCTGATGATATTGCAGGAGAAATATTCCTAAAGGAAACAAACCATTTGGGAGAAGATTTATCGGCTACACCACTTGCCTTTCTCTTCCAAGAAGACAGAAACAGTTTACACAACATCGAAAAAATGAACATTGACCATTCATTAACCTATTGGGAACATTACAAAAACTCAATCGACCAACGATTTTTTTACTTAAGAAATAGCGTGCAAATTCATGAATCTCACATCAACAGCAACGTCATGGATTTAATGCGCCAGACTCCCGATCTCAGTCAACTGCAAAACACCGAAAAATATCAAGCACTGCTAAGCCAAACCAACGAAATCAATGATTTGATTTCTTTACTCAATCAATATTTTGCCGCATCAAACAAAGAAATCGTCAGAGATGAAGAAAACAAACTAACCCTCAAACCACTTAGCAGCGACCTCAGCATTTCATGGCATTTATTATCTCGCGGTGAAAAAACCCTGATTTATTTGTTCTTCGCAGTGTATTTATACAAAAACAAAGTCAGCGTGTTTCTGCTCGATGAACCCGAAATTTCCTTACACGTCAAATGGCAAGACCGATTAATTAAAGATCTCTCAGCCTTGGCACCTGACAACCAATTCATCATCGCGACCCACTCACCGAGCCTAGTGCAAAATGGCTGGTTAGATCACTGTTTAGAAATTTCAGCGGTTTAAATCATGATCATTACTAAAAAAATGCCAGATTTTGGCTTTTCCACACCACTTAACCAAGCTCATGAAAAATTTGGTCAACACTTAGGCATCCAAGCATTTGTTGAAGCGGGTGACGACGTACGTTTTTGGACCGAGGAATTTTTAAAGGTTGAACTGCAAGTGAATGTTCAAGCTATCTCTAGCATTGAAAACGCCAACGGCAAAGCCGCTATTCTTACGGCATTAAAAGAAAAACGAATTATAGTTGGAGCCAAAACCCTAGTTTGCATGGATAGTGATTATGATTATTTGCTAGATAAAAACGCGACCATTTACACCAGTGATTTTTGTTTTCAAACATATACTTACGCGATAGAAAACTACTATTATAATCCAGTCGGTTTAACCCGTTATTGTTGTCAGGCAGCCGCTGTCTATGAAGGAGTAAATACACGCCTGCTAGAGATTTTGTTTACCCAATGGTCGACCCATATTTACGGTTGTTTCTTGCAACGATTAGTTGATGATAAAGATAGTGATAATTTAAATGCCACCATCACCGCCTCAATCGAAGCCTTATCATTAATGCCACAACAAGATAATGAAGTGATTACTCACACTTTAACAGCTGAGCAATTACAACATTTTGCTGAAAAAGGCTTATCAGCTGAGAACGTTTATTTGTATTTCAGAGGGCACGATTTGGAATCAAAAATCAAACAATTAGCCAAAGAGCTAGTCCATCAATTATCCGAAACACACAAAACAAAAATACAAGCAGCTTCGTCTCAAAATAACAAAAAAGGTAATACTGCTCAACTCATCACTGAGCACTTTAACAATCGCCTAGAAATTGAAACCTTAGCCAAAACAAGAAGCTTCCCCACAAATCACTGTTATGAGTTATTGCAGCATGACATCCAGTATTTCCTCAAGCAATATACCTAACATTATTCCATTCGCTGTCGCGAATTACCTATAAACCCAAATGACCATTAAAACAATTACCATTAAAACAACGTACCTTAAATCATTATTTTTATTTTGTTCAATGTTCAGCTTAGCGCCTACACAAGCAGCCGAGCCAGCCTATATCGAGACGCAGGATTTCAAATCATAAACCCAACGATTCAGCGAAACCGGGCATAGCACCCGCCAGTTATGCTTTACTCATCCCATCAGCGCACTTATACTGCCGACAATTTAGCAATAACCCACGGTTGTAAACAACATGACGATAGCACTGGCTGACAACGGCTCACCGATATTAAACCAATTTAGCAAAGGCGATTTGGTTGATACCATTTTCAAAATCAGCGAATTTGAAGAATTAGACCATAGCTATAAAATGCTGATTGGCGCATCTTTTGACGGCACCGATGTTGGTCTGGGCATTGAAGTTGCCAAAGACATCAAGGCTGGTTTTGATGCCGATATGGCAGTGATTGAAAACCACGCTTACCCCAAGGCACTAACCTTTAATCACATTGGCAAACAAAGCGATGCGTTGTTGGCGGTCCTTGCCGGACTTTACGGTTTTAAAGGTGAAAAGATTTACATGGTGAAACAGACCAGTTTCACCGCCATTGCCTTACATCAGGGCGAGATTGAACTACAAAATCAACCAATCAAACTGAAAATCTTTGGCAAAGATGGCAAGAAAGACCGCGAAGAACACTATAACGAATCCTACTTTATTATTGATATCCAAGCCGGTTGGGTTTGCTGGAATGAGAAAGACCCGCAATACAGAGAAGCCCTGATTTTAGGATTGTTGGAGTAATCATTTCCACCCAATCGATGGCATCATAATGAAAAAATCAATAATGCCCTATGCTGCCAACTTTTATGCCAGTAAGGGCCTGAAAAAGCTCAAACGACAGTTTTGGCAAACCAAACGTCAACTGCTGCGCCAGCCTCATCAGCTCGAAGTGTTTATTCGTGCAGACGACCCCTATAGCTACCTATTAATTCAAGTTTTTGCTGCTTTTTTAAAACGCTTTAAGGTTACCGCTCGTTTTTACCCCACACTAAAACGACAACAAGATAGCTACCCGCAGCCCGAGATGTGGTTAAAAAATGCCATCATCGACGCCGCTCATCTGGCACAGCTGTATCAACTGGACTTTCCTCTACAGCCACAAATCCCCTCACAGAAAAACATCGAAGTGGTAACAGCTCAATTGCTAGCAGTACAAAACAGTGATGAATACCTTGACCACGCAACGCGTATCCTACGCCAACTTTGGCACCAGCAAAGTACAGAACCATCAGCTGAGAGCGAGAAACCCACGCTTGACGCTTACCTATCGCAACTAAACGCCAATGAAACCAAATTAAAGCAGCTAGGGCATTATTTTAGCGCGATGATTTTTTATAACGGCGAATGGTATTGGGGGCTAGATCGTCTAGATCACCTTGAACAGCGCCTCATCACGCTAGGATTGGCCCATAACCCACAGGATACAGTGCAATTTAATCGCACTTACCAACCATTTTGCCACGGCAAGCCCATTCATCCCGGCAAGCAATCACGGCCATTAACGATTTTTTGGTCAGCCCGTAGCCCTTACTCTTATCTGGCATTAATGCGAGCACATCAACTGACTCAGCACTATCAAATCCCACTGCTGATTAAACCCGTCATGCCAATGATGATGCGCAACATGGTAGTGCCCGAGTCGAAGAAAATGTATATTTTTCTCGACACCAAACGAGAAGCCGAAAAACTGGGGATCACTTATGGTTTTGTTGCCGACCCGTTAGGCCCCGCAGTTGAGCGTTGTTATGCCTTGCTCGATTACGCCCGCCAATCCTCAAAACTGACCGATTTTTTGCTGAGCTTCGCCAAAGGCGTCAACGCAGAAGGTATCCGTGCAGACACTGACGCTGGTTTACAGCTGATTGTTGAACGTTGTGGTTTAAACTGGAGCCTTGCCCAGCCACTGTTAAACCAACAAGATTGGCGTCATCAAGTACAACAAAACCTCGATGAAATGTTTGCACTGGGCTGCTGGGGAGTGCCGGTTTTGTGCTTTAATGATGTAGTCTGTTGGGGTCAAGACCGCCTCGGCATCATTGAGCAGGCAATAAAATCGAAAACCCTATAGACTTTCCATTTACATTAACAAGGTAACCCGATAGACTACCGCGCCAATAACAACACCCATGAAATTAGAAACAATGTTACGTTCCGCCCAGCTCAAAACCCTACTGCTCGCTTTCGTTTTCATCTCAAGCTGGGCTATTTCAAACGCAGCCATCGCCGCAGATCCAGATTTACCACCGAGCGGCCCACCAGAAAATGCCGCCGCCATCACCGTGCCAAAAAGCTATATCTCAGATATTGAGCATGAATACATCGCAGTCCAAGACCTGAAATTGCGCCTCGACTATAACGATGTGGTTATTCCCGGCCACAACGGTATGGATATTGTGATTAAGCGGCATTTTGACTTTGGCAGCACCAACCAGATTGCTGGTTTTGGTAAGCTTTATTGGCATTTAGAAACCCCCTATTTAAACGCCGCCCGACTTAAATCTCGCACCGACACCGAGGACTTTAGCTGTTTGGGTCATCTCACCGGACTCCAAGGCAGCCTTGATAATGAACCTTTAAAATCAGTCGGTTATGCCGTAGCTTCGCAATTGCCTGAGGATACCGTTGCCGCCTTTACCAACCGCTCGGTGCTCAAATGCGAAGGTTCGCCCGCCTTACCCGTATTGTTATTGCCCAACGGCAGAAAACTCACTTTTGGCGAAATCGTCGACAACAGCACCGACACTGTAGACAGTCACCTGTATCTGTTATCACAAATCAGCGACCGCTTTGGTAACACCATCAGCTACACTTATGCCGACCAAGACAGTATCTTCGGTGGTAAAAAGCTCAGTCAAATTAGCCGTAATGATGGCCAAGTGGTGACATTGAACTACACCAAAGGCGCATTTACAGAGTATGTGGATAACATCACCTATTCCGGCAGAAAAATAACTTATCAATATGACACCAATGAACTGCTAAACACTCACACCGATGCGGTCAATCAAACCACTGAATATGGTTATGGGGCATCTGCTTCGGGCAAAATCTACGCCATAAAAACGCCCCAAGGGCTGACGATAAAGTATGATTATCACCCGTCGGACCCAGATTCACGTAACAACAGCAATCTACGCAGCAAAACCATCACAGGCGCGGGCGTTCCTTCAAGACAATTCTTTTATTACTTTTGGCAAGCTGATGGTGCCGCGCAAAAAACCATCGTACTGGAATATGATTACGATAAAATTAATGGGCAAACCCTCACCACGGAATTTATTGTTGATAAAACAGGGCAACGCGACGACTGGTATGCTTCCGGTCAAGTGGCGCTTTCTGGCACCATAAAATCCGTCAACACCTATCTGGGCGATTATGTCGCGGGTCACCCGTCGCAATATCTCACCCACACCAAACTCTATTCCCGCGTCACCGATTGGGGTTATAACAAAGCGGGCACTATCGGTTGCCGCAAACGCATTAATGGCAGTCAGGATAATCAATGGACTTGTGCGACGCCGTATTTAAAATCCACTAAAGTGACGGTTAATTCCGATACTTACACGACCACCAATACCCTGTACAGCGTCTACGGTGAATTAGAAAATCGCAATGAAAATAATAGCTTTTCAACAGCGACACGCTACACCAAACAAGGCTACCAGCACGATATTGCCAATTGGACATTAAATTTACCAACGACTAAAGCCATCAGTGCCACCGATAGTAATTACACCACGGTTGAACAAATCACCTACCACGACGCCAACACCGCTGATGGGGCTTACAACGGCCTTAACTTGCCTTTTGAAGAAAAAGCCTTTGGCAGCTGGCGCAGACGTTTTGCCAGTTACGACAGTTTTGGTAACGTCGGCAAAATTGAATTTAACAGCTCGCCACTGCGCTACCAGATACTCAGCAATTACAAACGTGGCGTGGCCCAAACAATTACCGCGCCCGCGCGTTATACGGCAAATACCATCACCTCAAGCAGAATTGTAGATGATAACGGCTTAATCACCAAAACCACTGATTTTGATGGCAATATCATCAACTACAATTTTGATAAAATCGGACGCTTAAGCGCCATCAAACCCCAAGACAGCCATTTTTTAGATAGCTGGATAAGCTGGTCCAACACTAGCGGTCGCCCGGTCAAAACCGAGACCTTTTGTGCGATGCCGAGCGTTGGTCTGGCCTGTAATTCAAACACCACCCGACTGATTAACACCACCACTTTCGATAGCTTTGGTCGCCCAACCAAACACCGTCAAAACGATGTCGCCAACAACATCAATATCTATCAAAAGTGGGCCTACACTGGCCACGACAAACTGGCCTTCTCTTCATTTGCCGCAAACACCAGTGCCGAAACTGGCGGCACCAGTTATGGTTACGACACCCTCAAACGCCACAACAGCACCAGTATCACTGGCGGTGGCAGCCAAGCCATCACTTACTTGGCGAATAACCAACGCACGGTGAGCGATTTTGCAGGCAATGAAACCACCACGACCTATGTGGCCTACGGTCAACCTGATTATCAACAGGCAACTCATGTCGCCTCGCCCGAAAGCGTAACGACCACGTTAACCGTAAATATTCTCGGCAACGTCACCGCCGTCACTCAACAAGGCCCTAATAAATCAGGTGCAAGTACCCTGTCGCAAACTCAATATCATGCCTATGACGCCAATAATCACCTGTGCAAAGTCAGCCGAAACGACGTCGGCACCACGGTTTACAACCGAAATACGTTGGGTGATATCACTTGGCAAGCCCAAGGCGTCAGCGGTGGCACCAACACTGATTGCGCCAGCGATGCTACCGCCATTGAAAAAGTTAATTATGCTTATGATAATTTGGGCGACCCCCAAACAATCAGCTACGGTGATGGCACCGCAGCAGTCGCCTACACCTACAGCAACGCCGGAGATTTAACCCAACTCATCGCTGGCGGTGTCACCCAAACTTACACTTATAATAGTCAACATCAAGTAACTGCCGAAAGCCTCAGCATCGACGGCAAAACCTTCAACCTCGGTTATGAATACGACAATTTGGGCGGCTTAACCGCGCTGAAATACCCCAACGCAGAAACCCTTAATTTCACCGCCAACGCCTTTGGTCAACCCAGCAAAGTCAATATCACCACCGGACACATCTATGCCTCTGCGGCAAAATATTACCCTAATGGCATCCTCAACAGCTTCACCTTCGGCAACGGCATCAAGCATAAAACCACACTCAATACCCGTAAAATACCATCTAACATCACCGATTCATCTGCCACCGTCACCGCGCTAAACCTGAGTTACAGTTATGACGATCAAGCCAATATCACTGCCATCACGGATGGCGTCAACAACACTTATAGTCTCACTGACCTCAGTTACGACGGTTTAAACCGCCTCACCGCCACCACGGGCAATTCAGGCATTGGTAGCAGCCAAATCAATTACGATGGTCTCGGCAATATTACTGATTATGCGAGCAAAGGCCGACAACTCGACTACAGCTACGACACTACAAAAAACCGACTCACCAAGGTCACCGACGCCATCGGCAATAAAAACTACGACTTCACCAACGGCTATGACAGCCGAGGTAATGTCACCAACAATGGCAATCGAAGTTTCAACTTTAACCGTGCCAATCAACTCTCAAGCTCAGATGGCAACAGTTACATTTATGATGGACACAACCACCGAGTCAAAACCACCGACAGCCAAGGCACCAGCTACAGCGTTTATGGCTTCGACGGCAAAATGCGCCATCGTGTACTCAATGGCAACTGGGTCAATTATATTTATCTAGGCGACAAACTGATCGCCAAAGACGGCATAATGCCTGTCGACAGTGGAGCCAGCGACAGCCGCCAACATCATCGACCCTTTGGCGAAAGCATTGAAGTGCCAAAAGATGATGTAGGCTATACAGGCCATAAGTTTGATACTGACTTGGGTTGGAGCTATATGCAGCAGCGCTATATGGATCCAGCGCTGGGGCGGTTTATGTCAAATGACCCCATTGGTTTTCGCGATGTACACAGTTTTAATCGTTATGTTTACGCTAATAATAATCCGTATAAATATACTGATCCGGATGGTCAAGCGCCCCGAGTTAGACCTTTCAGACCAACGCCACCACCGCCTGTTACAGGCAGCCCCACAAGTAGCGGTCCAACACCGTCTTATCCTGATCGCTCAGAGGGTGATCGTAACTCGCCGCGCACTGATAGGCAGGACAATCCGATTGTAAAAAATGTAGCCTCAAAGCCCGAAGAGAGTGGCAAGGAGAAAAAAGGACAAAAAAGTAGTGAAGTTGGAGAATGTCCTGACTGTGGAGGGGAAACCACAAATAAAGAAGGAAAAATTGCTAAACAACATGGTATGAAACCAAAACAAGTGAAAGAGAAAATGCATAGTGGCGCAAAGGGATCTCTGCCAGACAACCCAGATGTAGAGGTCTGTAAAGATTGTGGCGGGATGTTCCCTCAAACTAAAAATGGCGGACTGGGTGACGTCATTGATTATATAGATGACCAAGGATAAACATGCTTGAAATCAAAGTAACGCTGAGAGTTTACTCACAAAAAATAAGCTTAAAAAACATTACTGATCAGTTACAGTGTGAACCCGAATACGGGTTTTCAAGAGGTGATCTATATGCTCGTGATCGCCGCACAAGAGATCATTCTTTATGGACTATTGAATCCAAACTATCGCCGAAGGATGATTTTGAACAACATATCTTGACAGTATTAGATTTTATGGACAATAAACAAGATGCTATCGTGCAATTAAAAAAAGACTGTACTATTGATTTATTTTGTTATTTAGGCACGGAAAATGGCCAAGGTGGAGCAGTGTTATCATCACAGGTGATGAAAAAAGTGATTCAGCATGATTTAAATATTATGTTAGATGTTCACGCCACCGATGATAGTGAATGATTAAAAACAAAGACAAATAACATACCAAAAACATTTAAATTTGCATTAAACAATGTCGACTCGCTCTATTCTCTAATAAAAACAGGAATTTTAGGTGTCACTGTAGAGAGCAAAACACACGGTCGCTCAGATGTAATATGGTTAGTTTTAAAATGTAATCAGATACTTAAGATACAATCGGTGGTTTCATCCATAGACTCTTGGGGCGAAATTGGCAGTTTAGTATTTCAATTAATCAATGATGAAACGGTGATAAAAGAGATAGAGCCACTAGGCCCTGATTGGCTACAGATTGAGCGTATTGAAAAACTGATTTTCCAAGATGAAAGCGTTAATGCTGAAAGTGGCTTAGCAGTAAAAAATAAAAATGGTGAGGAAATCACCATCTATCAAGCTCATTTCCTTACGCTATTGAGATGAATGCTGCTTTTTATGTCGGCAGTTTTGAATCAGAATGTGATATTGAACACTATTCACGAATAGCGTTGACCGCATAAAAATTACAAATGACATAGGTGAAATAACTACAGATGGCAATTTTATTGGTTTAATGACTAATCCCCACTTCTCCAAGCCCCTTAACCGTCCCAACCTGCCGCGCAAAAGTCGCCACATCAAACGCAGGCAGTTTACAAATGCCCTGCTCACAAACATAAACAGTCACATCCCCTTTGAGCACTTTCTTACCGCGCAGCAAAGGAATGCTCAAACTCTGCCGAGCCAGTTCATCGCCTTCGGTCAGTACCATTAACGCCTTGTTGGGTAAATAATGACGTCTAAACTCAGCCATAAACGGTGCAACTTTATCGCGCTTATTTTTGCCTGCGACAATCACAATCTCTTTGGGTTTATCAAGATAGAAATCCACCGCTAACAACATTTCGGCCAATGAGACCGGGTTTTTGCTTAACACCTGATAAAAGCCATTTAGCAGCTTATAGGCTCGCTTACGGTAGCTATCATCAGTCGTGAACTCATGCAAACGCAATAAATTCAACAATGCCACCGAGTTGCCCGAAGGCTCGGCACCGTCACGGGCGGGTTTGGTTCTAACCAACAGCTGTTCATGATCATCGCTGGTCATAAAAAAGCCGCCGTTGGTTTTATCCTCATAATGCTTGCTCAGTGTCTGATCTAACTCAATAGCCAAATTAAACCATTGAATGTCGCCAGTTGCCTCAAACACATCCAACAATGCGGCAATATAAAAGGCATAGTCATCAAGATAAGCATTGTGTTTATGCACCCCATCTTTATAACTGCGAAATAATCGCCCCCCTTTATATAACTTATTCTTGATGAAGGTCGCCGCTTTAACAGCACCTTCAATATACTCATTGTCATCAAGGGCCAATCCTGCCCGAGCATGAGCAGAAATCATCAAACCATTCCAAGCGGTCAACACTTTTTCATCCCTCAATGGGTGAGATCTAGCATCACGAGCCTGATATAACACCTCTTTGGCATCATCCACCACTGCGCGTAATTGCTGCTCAGAGATTTTCAATTTTTTGGCTACAGCAGCCACCGACTCAGGTGTATTGAGAATATAACGGCCCTCGAAGTTTCCCGTCGCCGTCACCGCATAATAAGCGTTGACTATCTTGGCAGCCTCTTTAGACAGCGCTTTTGATAATAGCGGTTCTAGCTCCTGCGCTGTCCAAGTAAAGAAAACCCCTTCTTCCCGCTCGCCTTTTTTACCTTTTATATTAGTCAAGCTATCAGCATCTGTTGCCGAATAAAATGCCCCCTCTGGCGACGTCATATCCCGTTTGACATAACGCAACGTTTCCTTAACTACGCGAAGAAAATCTTTATTTCCCGTAGCCTGATAACCTTCGAGATAATCCATGCTCAGCAGCGCATTATCATAAAGCATCTTTTCAAAGTGCGGCACTAACCACTGGCCATCGGTGCTATAACGATGAAAACCACCACCGACCTGATCATACATGCCACCAGCAGCCATTTTTTGCAAAGTCAGCGTCGCCATATTCAACGCTTCTACGTCATCGGTGCGACGGTAATAACGCAACAACAAGCGAATCGGCAAAGTGGCGGGAAACTTAGGCACTCGCGACAAACCACCATCAGTGGCATCAAAGTTGAATTTATAGCGCTGAACAGCATCACGGAGCACCTTAGCCTGAGGTAAACCCTCGCTGTGACTGACTTTACCTAAAGCTTCGGTAATATAGTTAGCCACTTGCTGGCTTTGCAGCGCAACCTGATCGGGCTTAGTGTCATAGATGGTTTTAAAGCGTTGCAGCAATGAATAAAAACCCAACTGAACACCCCTATCGCCATCCCGAGGAGGAAAGTAAGAACCGCCATAAAACGGTTTTCTGTCGGGGGTTAACCAAGTTGTCATCGGCCAGCCGCCATTGCCCGTCAGCGCCTGAACCGCTGCCATATAAATCTCGTCAACATCTGGGCGTTCTTCGCGGTCGACTTTAACGGCGATATAATTTTCATTCAGATACTTAGCAATTTCGACGTCTTCAAACGACTCTTCTTCCATCACATGGCACCAGTGACAAGTCGAATAACCGATACTCAACAGCACCGGACGATTTAATCGTGCCGCAGCGGCAAAGGCTTCATCTCCCCACGGATACCAATTCACCGGATTGTGCGCGTGTTGCAACAAATAAGGGCTGGATTCAAGAAATAAACGATTGGTATATTGGGCTGAGCCGTCTTTATTCAGATGGCGTGTGCGGGGTTGATAGACCTGCTCACGATTGAGTGCTTTGTGGTGTTTCATCGCCAATAATTTCCCCGCAAGCTTTTTATCAAAGGACTGAGCGCCGGGCAATAACGCCGCTTCACCAGAGCAGGCACTACCGATGCTTACAACAGTTAGTATCACAGCTAAAAACCACTTAAACTTCACTTCGGTACTCTCTTATCTGTCAGGGTTTCATACTATAGTAAAAAGCCCCAACAGGGTAAACCTAAACCCATTAACGTTTAATTAGCCGAGCCATTTTTCTCTTTACTTTTCAAAAAACTGTCTATACTTAAATCGCTACGGACAAACAAACTTTCAGGAAAAAATATGCACCAAATGACCCGCTCAATACGAAGTAAAATAGAGCTTTTGGGATTATGTCTACTGCTGTCATACTGCGCTACGGGCTTCGCCCTGACCGAAGCCCAAACTACCGAAAGACTCGCACAAATGGTCAAAGCCAAGCAATATACTGAGGCTTATGAACTGTCTAACCAATATGTTATGGAATACGGCGGTGAACCGACCTTTGACTTTCTCACTGGCATCGCCGCCCTTAAAGTGGGCGAATATCAACAGGCCGTATTTGCCTTCGAACGCGCCATCATCGTCAAACCTAAATGGCAGCAAGCGCGATTTAGTCTGGCCAAGGGTTACTACTTTATCGACAACTACGTCGCCTCCAAAAAAGAACTCGAACTATTGCTCGGTGAAACCGAAGACCAATCGTTTAAAAACGCCATCAACACATTTATGGGTCAGGTCAATCAGGCATTGCTGAACAAAAAACGCAAAATCAGACAAGTCATCGGCTTAACCATTGGCCATGACAGCAACATCAACAGTGGTACCACCGCCGACCAAATCGATAGCCCACTGCTCAACCAACCGATTATCATCTCTGAAGATGGTAAAGAAACCGATGATGAAATGCTCAATTTCAGTTATCAAGTGCAATATCAAGCGCCAATCAGTCAAAAAAGTCTGATCATCACCGACTTTGCACTGTTTCACACCGACTACTTTGAAAACGACAGCGGCATGTTTGAAAGCACCGCCGCCCAACTCTCGACCAAATACCAGAGTGAATGGGGCGAATCAGTCTATCAAGCTGGCATTTATTACCGCCCCTTATTGCTCGATGGCAACGCCTATCGCCGACAATGGGGCTTCAATACCAACATCAGCTACCCCATCAACAAACAATGGAGTATCGGCGGACAATTCGGCCTTGGCAGAACCAACTACGGTCATGTTAACTCACTCGATGCCAGCGATATCTATGGCTCTGTGGATACCCAGTATTCTCACGGCCAATGGCGTCATCAACTGAGTATTAATTATACTGACGTTGATGCCGACCGCGACAGTGCCCAACACAACAGCTATGATTTCTGGTCCTACCAATATCAAAGCAGTTATGTATTAAACGCCAAACAACAACTGACCTTCTCAGTGCAATACCAAGAATCTGAATATGAAGAAATCCACCCATTTTTCCTTGCCATCCGGGATGAAGAATTAGTCAGAGCCTCCCTTGGCTGGCGTTATCTGATGAAAGATTGGCTAATTTTGCAAGCCAATTACAAATACCAGGACAAAGACAGTAACTTACCCATTTATCAATACCGACGAGATGAATTCTCCCTCGGTGTCTTGATGCAGTTTTAAAAGGTTGACCTTATGAATATCCCAAAACCTGATATCAGTACTTTTAACAAGCACACACTCGCCATTGTGATTAGCGCACTATGCCTTGGCAGCGTACCAAGCATCACCATGGCAGCCAGCGAAGTCGCAGGTAAAACCATCATCGCCCGAGGCGGTGTACACGCCACCGAAACCGCAACCTCCACGCAAAGAAAGTTAAAACGCCGCTCACCGGTTTTCGATGTTGATGTGGTAAAAACCGACGCCAAAAGCAAAGCGCAATTGCGCATGGTCGACGGTGGCATGATCTCACTCAAAGAAAACAGCGAGTTAGTCATTGCCAAATATGATTACAACGCCAAAGAACAAAAAGGCTCTGTCGCCCTAGAGCTGATTAAAGGCGGATTACGCTCAGTCACTGGCGCAATCAAAGCTGAAAAGGGCAATTATCAGCTCACCACACCGGTTGGCAGTATCGGTATACGTGGTACTCACTATGAGATTGAAATTGTCGGCGGTTTGCTGTTTATCGCGGTTTGGGACGGAGCCATCGACGTATCAATTGAAGTCGGCGGGCAAGAGCAAAGCGTGTCACTCGGTGATGATGAAGACTACTCTTATGCCAGTGTTGATGAAGCGGGTACCGTCACCCCAATGCTTGAGCCACCGAGTAACTTCGAGCAAGGTCACAGCTCAGACCCCACCACCGATGAAGAACAACCAGTAGAAACCAACGAAGGTGAACCGCCACCACCAGAGCCAGAAGCCGTAGTGGCAGATACCGGTGAAACAACACAAGATGTGCCACCACCACCGCCGCCACCAGCGAATGAAGAACCTGCACCAGACGCAGAAACCGAAATTGTCGATATTGAAGTGGCGCAAGACGAGCAAGAAGAGTTTATTCCAGTGCCTAACCTTGGTGAACTGGTCTTGGCAAAAACCGGTATGATCACTTATAACCAAGTCAGTAATCTCGCCTTAAGCGACGGTGGCGGCCAGGACATTACCAATCAAATCAGTAACTTTCAGGCAGAAATGACCGTCAATTTTGATAACGCCACCATCCCCACCGGCAACTTGTCATTTAATGACAGCGGTGGCGAATGGTTCGCCGCCTTTAACGGCATCATCAACGTCGACACCTTTGAAATTGACGTCAACTTTGCCTCTCACGGCAACAATCTAGCTGACGGCGATATCAACGCGCTGTTTCTCGGTGATTTAGATACCATATTGACCAATTTTGAGTTATTTGAAATCAACAATATCAATAACCGAGTAAAGGGTAATTTTGTGTTTGATTAATGTTTAATTAAAAACCAGCAAGGACATCAACATGTGTGACACAGCGAATAAATTCACTTTATGGCTGCTGGTCAGCCTGTTTTTAGCTGGTTGTGGTGGCGGCGGTAGCGCCTCACCACCGCCCACACCAGACGCCGAGCCGCCAGTAGTCACCACGCCGACAATTCCCGACCCAGCACCCGAGCCAATGCCAACCCCTGACCCGGATACCATCGCCTTTGACAACGCTTTAGTTGCGCCGTTTGACTATGCCCAGCGTTCCGCCAATCAGCCATTTGTCGCTAATCGAGTGCAATCAGTATCATTCGCCAATATCAGCGGCAGCTTTGTCTTTCCGGTCAGCGGTCAACGAATTGAAGGCAATGTAGTGATTTCGGTCAACGTCGACGACCCGGATGGGATCAGCAATGTCTTTGTCGGACTCGAAGGGGCACAAAATGCCATCAGCTTGTGCTCAAACAACTGTGGTACCCAAGTCAACCGCACCATCACCGGGGTCAACCTGCTGCAACTGGGTCTCGACAATGCCAGCGCAGCCAGTCAAACCCTCGAATTATGGAGCGACGATGGTCAAGGCAACCGCACCACCATCACCCAAGTCACCATCGACTGGCAACCCACCAGCGTCAATGGTGCCACCGCCAGCCGTTCAACAGGTAACATAAACGTACAATGGAGCCTGCTCGCCAATTACCTGCGTTATAACGTTTACCTATCAACCGACGCCACTTTGTCAATACAAAACTATCGCTCAGTTACCATTGCCAGCCAACATTTAGCGCTAACCAGCAACAGCCTAGATATCAGCGGACTCGATGATGAAGGCACGTTTTACGTGCTAGTTGTGGGGGTTGATGGCAGTGGCGAAAGTGCCTTTAGTGAAAGGCTGCCAATAGCGCCGATATCCGGTTTTATCAATGATCCACCAGTGGCCGTTAACGATGATTTTGAGGGCCTTGAAGATCAGACTTTAATCGGCGACCTGATAGCCAATGATAGCGATCCCAATGGCGAAGCGGTAATTATTGATACCACGCCAGTGCTCAACGTTAAAAATGGTGAGCTGGTGATTAACAGCGACGGCACATTCAGCTATAGTCCACCGGCCAACTTTTCTGGGCTAGAGCAATTCGCCTATCGTATCAGCGATGCCGCAGGCGCAACGGCACAAGCGATAGTGACTCTACTGATCACCCCGCAAAATGATCAGCCAGTCGCCCTAAACAACAACTACAGTATTGAAAACCCAGGTGAAGCCTTAACCGTTTCTGCCCCGGGATTACTGGCCAACGATTTTGATATTGATGTTGAAACACTGCAAGTCGATACCAACCCTATCGCCGCACCGAGCAATGGTGAATTAACCTTGCAGGCCGATGGCAGTTTTACCTATACTCCGGAAGCTAATTTTAGCGGCCAAGATCAATTCAGCTACCGGGTCAGCGATAGCACCGGCGCTCAGGCGACGGGCGTAACCGTCATCAATATAGGCGACAGCAATAACCCGCCCACCGCCGCCAACGACAATTATTTGATTAACGAAAACACCACGCTTAACACCCTTGGCAGTAATCTGCCTAACATCTTTGCCAACGACAGCGACAGTGATGGCGACACCCTAGCACTGTTTGGTGAAATCACTCCACCAGTACACGGCGACCTAACACTCGGAGCCGATGGCCATTTCAGCTATATTCCCAACAGCAATTTTTATGGCGTCGACAACTTTGTCTATCAAATCAGTGACGGCAATGGCGGCACCGCCAGCGCTTCGGTCACCATAGTGGTTAGTTCATTAAACGATGCTCCGGTCGCTTTGGCTGATAACTATCAAGTCAATGAAGATAATACCCTTAACGTTGCTGCCGCAAATGGAGTACTAAACAATGATACAGACACCGACAACGATCCCCTCAGAGCAACACTAAATACTCAAGCAAGCAACGGCAGTGTGGTAATGAACAGCGATGGCAGCTTCAGCTATAACCCTACTGCCGACTTCGCTGGTAGCGACAGTTTCAGTTATACCTTAGCCGACCCCTTTGGCCAGACTGATGAGGCCAGCGTGTCGATTGTGGTCAATAATATCAATGACTCACCTATCGCCGTTGATGACTCAGCGCAAACCAGTATCAATACAGCAGTGACCATCAACGTGCTAGAAAACGATTCAGATGTCGATAACGACCCCCTCACCATCAGTCAAGCCAACGCCAGCAATGGCGGCACTAGTATTGATGGCAGCACTATCACCTACAGCCCAAATCAAGGATTCAGCGGCTCAGATACCATCATTTACACCATTGATGACGGCAATGGCGGCTCGGCGGTTGCCAATGTCAACGTAACAGTCACCAATACCAACGAGGCACCAGTGGCGGCTGACGATTCAGCCATCACTGAGGAAGATAGCAACATCACCATTAATGTACTGGCTAACGACACCGATGCTGATGGCGACACATTAACGCTTGCCAGCGCCACCGCAACCAACGGCAGCCATCAAATCAACAGCGACAACAGCCTAACCTTCACGCCAAACTCCAACTTCAACGGCCAAGCCAGCATCAATTACACCATCTCTGACGGTAATGAAGGAGAAGATAGCGCCATTGTCACCATCACAGTCACCCCAGTGAATGATAACCCGGTAGCTGGTAATGATGAATTCAGCCTTGATGAAGATACCAGCGGCGAAATCAACGCTATCATCAACGACTCAGATGTCGATGGCGACACCTTGTCGATCACCTCAGCTAATTCAGATCATGCCACTATCATCGCCAACCCTGACAACTCCCTGAGTTATACTCCAGATGCCAATTTCAACGGCAGCGATGTTGTCAGTTATGTCCTTAGCGACGGTCAGGGCGGCACAGCTATTGGCTTAGTCACAGTGACCGTCAACCCGGTTAATGACCAGCCCACCGCAGTGGCCGACAATTACCAAGTGAATGAAGATACTAGGCTAAACGTCAGCGCAGCCGACGGGGTATTAAACAATGACATCGACCCAGATGGCGATGGATTGTCGGTATCCTCGCCGCTTATCAGCGAGCCCGCACACGGCACTATTCAGGTCAGCAGCAATGGCAGTTTTATTTATACCCCCGAGGCTGACTTCTTCGGCAGCGACAGCTTCACCTACGCCATGCGCGACCCAGCTGGTCAGAGCAGCCAGGCAACGGTCTCCATCACCGTCACCAATGTCAATGACGCCCCGGTGGTCACCGATGAAACCGCTGTCACCGCACTGAACTCACCAGTAACCATCAACGTGCTGCAAAACGACTCAGATATTGACAGTGAAACCCTGATCATCAGTGCCGCCAGCGCCGACAACGGCAACACTGCCATTGATAACCAATCAATCACCTACACCCCAAGCGAAGGTTTCAGCGGCACCGACATTATCAACTACACCGTCAGTGATGATTCCGGCGGCAACACCGCAGGTAAAGTAACAGTCACGGTTACCAGCAACTTTGCCCCAATCGCCGTCGACGACAGCTACAACGCCACTGAAGATACCACCCTCACCGTCAGCTCACCGACGCTGCTCGCTAACGACAGTGATCAAGAAGGCGACAGCTTATCAGTCAATACCACCGCAGTCTCCGGTCCTGCCAATGGCACTGTCTCGCTAAGCTCAGACGGTACTTTTACTTATAACCCCGCCAGCAACTTCTTCGGCACCGACAGCTTTGTCTACCAGCTCATTGACAGTGCAGGTGGTACCGCCACAGCCACTGTCACCCTCAGCGTCAGTGGTGTAAACGACGCGCCAACCGCCGTCGATGATGCTTATTCGGTGAGTGAAAACAGCTCGCGCATCATGCCAGTGCTAGAGAATGACAGTGATGTCGATGGCGATACCATCACCATTACTAATGCCATCGCCAATAGTGGCAGTGTCTCGGTATTGACTGATAATACCTTGCAATACACCGCCCCCAGCAACTTCATCGGCAGTGACAGCATTGAATACAACATCAGCGATGGCAACGGCGCAACCGCATTTGCCAATGTCACCGTGACGATTAACAATGTCAACGACGCCCCGATTGCCGTTGACGATATCGCCACAACCGCAGAAGATACCAGCGTGATAGTCGACGTCTTGAGCAACGACACCGACGCTGATGGTGACCGCTTAAGCTTCACCAGCATCACCTCCAGCAACGGCTCACATGTGCTCAATAGTGGCAACACCATCACCTTCAACCCTGATGAAAACTTCGTCGGCAACGGCACCATCAATTACACCATCAGCGATGGCAACGGCGGCACCGACAGCGGATTAGCCACCATCACAGTCACCCCAGTCAATGATAATCCTGTTGCGGTCAATGACGTGCTCACGCTTGATGAAGACACCAGTGCCGCGATAAACCCTATCAGCAACGACACCGACGTCGATGGTGACACCTTGTCACTAACAGCAGCCAGCTCACCAAACGCCAGCGTCAGCACAGATGGCAACTCACTGGTTTACATCCCCAACGAAAACTTCAATGGCGCTGACACCATCACTTATACCGTCGAAGATGGACACGGCGGATCAGCCAGCGGCTCAATAGCCGTCACAGTTAATCCCATCAATGATGCGCCAATCGTAGTCAACGACGTAGCAGAGGTAAACGAAGACAGCAGTGTCGTCATCCCAGTATTAAGCAACGACACAGACCTTGAGGGCGACACTTTGACCATTACCGCTGCCAGCGTCGATCATGGCGAAGTCAGCACTAACACCACACAACCGCAAACCCTGACCTTCATCCCCACCCCTGATTTCAATGGTCTTGCCACCATCAGTTACAGTATCAGCGATGGCAACGGCGGCAGCGATTCAGGCTCAGTTACCGTTACCGTTGCACCGACCAATGATGCGCCGACTTTGGCCGATACCAGCGGTGAAGTATCAGAAAATGCCGTCAATGGCACCGCCATTGTCACCGTCGTGGTCAGTGATATTGATGACAACGATACGCACACCTTTGCCATTACCGCAGGCGACAGCCTTGGAGCTTTTGCGATTAATTCAGCCAGTGGTGAAATCAGCGTCGCCAACACCACCCTGCTCGACTTTGAAACCGTGCCGAGTTATGAACTCACCGTTGCTGTCACCGACAGTGGTGACCTAACAGCCACGGCGATGGTTGCCATTACCTTAATTGATGGTTCAGAAAACGTCTTTCCGATTTTTGACAGCTCCTTTGGCAACACCAACTCTGATGGCATTACTTGGTCCAACGCCTTTGCCTTTAATTTGGCTGACACCCCAGCAGCAGCGACAATGGACAACTCAGGGCGAGTGATCATGGTAGGCACAGTCAGCGACTCGGCATTGTCTTTTAATGAAATCACCGTCAGCCGCTTTTTAGCCGATGGCACACGAGATGAACAATTTGGTGCACTCGGTGCTAATAGCATCACTTTTGGGCAAACGGTAACCACCCGGGCGGTAGCGACCGATCAGGACAGCAGCATCTTTATTACAGGTGAAAACTTCAATGGCACCACAACCGAGATTTTCATCATCAAACTCCATCCAGACGGCAGCCTTGATAACAACTTCGGCATTGGTGGTGCGGTGTTATCCACCCTGTCTCAAAGCAATTTGGTGGTTGGTGATGTACTAGCCCATTCAAATGGTACCGTCTATGTCGCCGCTGGGGTTAATGGTGAAATCACAGTGCTGCAATTTGGCCCGTCTGCTGAACTGTTATCTACCATTGTCATCAACATGACAGGTGACTTTGATGTTGCCTCAGCCCTTGCCGAGCAAGCTGATGGTAAGGTTTTGGTTGCTGGTTACACCGCCGATGCAAGCAACAACTTCAGCTATGATTTTGCCGTTGCTCGACTGCTGGCTTCACCGCCACTGGCGCTAGATAGCAGCTTTGGCAATAGTGGCAGCACCACCTTTGATTTAGGTGAACTCAAATCAGACATGCTTTACGATATGGCAGTATCGAGCACCGGAGATATCGTCCTAGTCGGCTCCTTCTTGTTTGGCGGACAATCCAATGATGTTGCCGTTGCCGTGTTAGATACCAATGGCGCATTACAACCCGGGTTTGCCAATAACGGCGTGTTAGTGATTGATGCCGACGGTGACGGCGGCGGCAATAGCGGCAACTCCTTCGCCACCAGCCTAGATTTAGATAGCAACAACAACCTGTTCATTGGCACCCAATTTGGTCTGACCCCAACCGCCCATGATTACGGCGTGATCAAAACCAGCGCAAACGGCACCCTCGACAGCACTTTTGGCAGTGGTGGTTTAGTTAGTCATGATATTAACAACAGCCAAAACAGCGCGATTGCGCTGATGCTTGATAGTGAAAATCGCCCAGTGATGGCGACTTCCGCCAACAACACCGCAGCACAAAATCCAGCACAAGACTTAGCCCTGTCTCGCTTCACTACCACAGGCTCACTCGACAGCAGCTTCTTTAATCAAGGTTACAGCCTCACCAATCTAGTATTCAGCGATGACTATATGAGCAGCGGTGTTGGCACCGAAGTGGCTCCACACGCAGGCAAATATGTGATGGTCGGTCAAGCGCTCAGCAAGCACAACACGGTTGATTTAATCGCCGCCAGATATAATGCCAATGGCACCATGGATACCAGCTTTGGGGTTAACGGTTACTTCCATTTACTCGCACCAGAAGCAGGCAACAACTATCACGCCACCTCAATCGCCGAGGTGGGTGACGGGCGTTTAATCATTGTCGGTTACACCAGCGCAACCACTGGATTTTTATTGATGCTCGATGCCAATGGCAAACTCGATAGCAGCTTTGGTATTAACGGTATTGCGACAATTGAATCAGATGGCGTGATATTAGTTCTGTATACCGTAGAAGTAGACAATAACAACAAGATCATTGTTGGCGGTTATGACTTTATCAGTAATGCTGACTTATTCCTTGGCAGATTTAACCTTGATGGCAGCTTTGACACCAGTTTTGGCAATGGTGGCAAAGTGCTTGTTAACTTAACGGCTCAAAGCAACGATGGCATTGGTCGAATTAACGTAACCGATGACAACTCACTGGTGGTGGTGGGCTTTCACAACAACATGGCACTGGTCGCCAAATTCCTTAGTAATGGAGCGCTGGATACCGCTGGTTTTAATGCCCCATTGGGATATCAAGCCCTTGACGTTGATACCAGCGTCAGCGATAACACTGATCAACTATTTGATGCCAGCATCGCAGATAATGGCACTATTTACGCCAGCGGTGCCAGCAATAGCGCAACAACAGACGATCTAATCGTCGTCGCACTCAACCCTGACGGCAGTATGCAAAGCGCTTTTGACCATGATGGCAGCGCCATTTATGACTTTGGCTCTGGTCATGCTAGGCAGTCATTATCGATTGATCCCGAAGGCAAACTGTTGCTCACTGGCCACAGCCACAATGCCACCGATGGCGGTGATGATGTCTTCATCGCCCGACTCACCACCGATGGCGCACAAGACCCGCTATTCAACAGTGGCGGCCCAGTGTTTTACCACAATGCCGCCACCGATTCATCAGAAATCATCGCCGCCTTAAGTGACGGTAGAATACTGTTTGCCGGCCACAACCGCTTCAACAATTACCATTCCAACCTGTGGTATTTAATCATGTTAAAACTGGTCGACCCCTGCGCCCCAGTCGCCCTAAATGCCGCCGAAGCCAATGTTAATGCACTCAAAGACAAAGGTTTTAGCAGTAATTTGATTGAAGTACAGCAGCAGTGTAAACGGTGATGGACTATTGACACAACCCAGTACTAGTACCGCTGTCATGGCTTAAACCGCCACTCAAACTGTCAACACAGGCATTCACGGTTACGCCACCGCTGGCGACGGTGCCCGTAACCAAAGTGGCAATGCCACTGGCATCGGTCACCGCAGACACAGTTTCATTCCAAGTGCCGGAGAACACACCGCTCACCGTTGCGCCTGCGACAGCGCCACCTAAGTCATCAACCACAGCCACTGTTGCAGTGCCGTACTTCTTGCCCTGTCCGGCACTTTGTGTTCCAGTCGCGACACTAGCAACGCTCATTGAAGTTGGCACTTCGCCACCAGTACTATCAACCGCGTAGATAGTGAAGTTATCCAAGTAGTAGCTGTCACTGGTGGTTGAATTTGGATCGATCAGCAAAATAATCGTATCCACCTCAGTATCCGCAACACCGCCTTCAATAAGGTCTTCAAGGGTAAACTTCAAACGCTGCCAGCCGTTATCCCCTGAGGT
>CBDIDQ010000007.1:0-10073 GCA_965277695.1 Alteromonadaceae bacterium | reverse complement strand
TTGCTAAATTCAAAAGGAATTTATTTTGTCACCCGATTGAAAAAGAATGCTAAATATCGAGTTATTAACCGAAATGAAGTCAATAAAAGCCAAGGTTTAACGTCAGATCAAACGATTATTTTGACAGGCACAAAAGCCGATACTTGTCCCATTGAATTGCGCCGTATTGGTTATCGAGACCCAGAGACTGGTCAGCATTACTTCTTTCTCACCAATCAATTTAAGTTCGTTGCTAAAACCATTGCAGATATTTACAAGTCACGTTGGCAGATAGAATTATTTTTTAAGTGCATCAAACAAAATTTGAAAATCAAGTCATTTGTTGGCACATCAAAAAATGCAGTGATGACTCAAATATGGGTAGCAATCTGCACTTATTTAATTGTGGCTTATTTGAAATTTTGTGGCAAACTGGATTTGAGTATTCAGCAAATAATCAGACTCTTTCAACTCAATTTATTTGAGCGAAGAGACCTCTGGGGATTGCTCAAAGAGGACCCACCTGACCCGATAAATTGCCACCATCAGGCTCAACTCGTATTCTCATGAAAGTTTATGGGACAGCAATGATTTTTAGTGGAATGATTGTACTTTTAATTTGTGTTTTCCCTATGATTATTTAATCTCAAACTTTGAGGAAGTAAATCATGAAATATATAACTTTATTTTTAGTGTTCTTAATAGCCACTTTTGCCATTTCTGCAAATGCTGCAGGCGGTCTAGGTGCTCGTGAAATTAATTCTGTGGCCCACCAAACAGGAGGGTTCTTTTTGTACTCCAACTGGGATAATCCTAATGGTTGTTCAAAAAGCGATGCAATTGTTTTACTTGATACAGATAGTAATTATGATAAAGCATATTCTTTAGTTTTAGCTGCGTTTATGGCTGGTAAAAGAGTTGAAGGCTATTCTAATGGATGTATGACTTTTGATGGGCAGACCTACAATACAATAAGAGGTTATAAATATCTTAAAGTATACAAATAGATCATGGCTGGAAAGGCTTGAAGAATCTAGCGGCTGTTATTATTGTGAAAATTTCGCCTGTTCAAATCATAAAATTCCCAGCAATAGAAAAGTACATTTAGTCGATAAGAAAGCCAGATATGCCAAGGTTGAGATTATAATGGCGAGCATGAAAAAAACTGATATTAGTGAAATCAACCAATTCTTGCGTTGCGCTACACCAGAAGCTTGGATAGTGGCAGCAGTTCTGCCTGAAAACCGAAGTACTTTGCTAATTGACCATGCCAATTGCGAAAAAAAGGCGGCATCCACAGCATTGCACCTGATGTTTCGCTATACAGATAATGCCGATTTATTGCATAAGATGTCGCGACTGGCTCGCGAAGAGTTGCGTCATTTTGAGCAAGTGCTGAGTATTATTCAGAAGCAAAAAATTGACTATGTGCCCTTATCTGCCTCTCGCTATGCAGAGGGTTTGAGAAAGCATGTTCGCAATTATGAACCGCAAAAGTTGGCAGATATATTAATTGTTGGGGCCATTATTGAAGCACGCTCCTGTGAACGATTTGCCAGTTTGGCTCCGCACTTAGAAACTGAGTTGTCTGACTTTTATACGTCGTTGCTAAAATCAGAAGCGCGTCATTTTAAAGATTACCTAAAATTGGCTCGCGCTACAGGAGTGGCTGATGTCGATAGCCGTATTGATCACTTTTTAACGATTGAAAGTGCATTAATCAATGACCTAGATACTGAATTGAGATTCCATAGTGGTTGCCCGATGTCTAACGTAAACGCATGGGCAGCCACATAGGGCTGCCCCTACAAAGGTTGAGAGGGCTTAGGGTTTTACCTGTAGGGGTCGACCTGTGTGTCGACCCTGAATTCATGGTGTACCCCATGCAAATATGTATTCTCACTATGTAAGCATGGTTCTGGCACCAAAAATATCAGTGCCTATACGCACCATATTGCTGCCAGAGTGGATAGCTGTTTCTAAATCTCCAGACATTCCCATAGACAGAGTATCGACAGTGGGGAACAGTTGTTGCAGCTGGGTAAATAACTGATACATATGCTGGTGGCTATTAACAGTCTGAACAGCAGGAATGCTCATTAATCCACGTAAACATAATTTTGGTAACTTTGTAATTGCTTTAGCTAAATGGACAACCTGTTCAGCAGAAACTCCAGATTTACTTGGCTCTTCATCAATATTAACCTGAATTAATACATTTAATGGCGGTTTGTCATTGGGGCGTTGCTTATTGAGGCGCTCGGCAATTTTTACTCTATCGACTGTTTGTACCCAATCAAAGTTCTGGGCAATCTCGGTTGTTTTATTACTTTGAATATGACCAATAAAGTGCCAGACCAGTGGGTAATTGCTCAGCTGTTGAATTTTGGTCAGGGCTTCTTGTAAATAATTTTCACCAAAGTGAATTAACCCACATTGGTGAGCTGCCAAGAGGCTTTCAATGGGTCGAGTTTTTGAAACCGCAATGAGCTGAATAGCGTCTGCCTGAATGCTGGTAGGTTGGTTTCTTGCTGCCGTTATACGTTGCTGGACGGCTTTGATATTGGTAATAATATCTGAGTCGCTCATACTCTCTATGTAACGCCGTTACGGCTTAATTGATCTAGCCAGACTTCCAGCCCTTGGGCATTGATCATAATATCACCCCCTAATAAAGCGTCGCGTTGTTGCGTGTCTGAATCAAAGCCATGTTCATCTAATTGTTGAAAGATATAATCGCGCAAATCATTTCTAATTAATTGGCCGCGCTCCTGGTCGTGTTGGTGACGCAAGGCGATATCGACGTAGGCATCTATGCGCTTATGCATATCTTCTGCGAGTTTTTGGGTGTTATTAACTCGGCTGTAATGGGTTAAGTAGAGCGCTTGAGGCTGATAACTCATAATGCGATTAATGGCAATATGGGCAGCTTTGGGATCAAAGTGTACTGGTGAGGTGATGGGCATAATAAATTCACCTTTATCGGTATCCGTTTCTCGATAGGAAGAGCCAAAGGAGTCGCCACTAAAGCCAATTCGGTTATCTAAATCCATGAGGCAATAATGATGCCGAGCATGACCCTCGGTGTAAATTAACTCAAATTGGCGCTTGCCTACAGCGATCCGCTCACCATCTTCAGGTTGCTTTATTCGGTGAGCATCAATGGCGATAAGGTCGCCATACATGGCTTTATATTGTGCCTCCCCATAAACGGCTTTGGTGCCAGCTATCAACTTCTCGGGGTTCGCCATGTGTTTGGCACCGCGGGGGTGAATAACTGCGGTAGCATTGGGTAACTGTTGCATAAGTAGCCCAGCACCACCGGCGTGATCGAGATGGATATGAGTCAAAAAAACAGTGTCGACCTGCTCAATAGCAATATTTTTCGCGGCTAAAGTCGCCATTAAATTCGGTACAGAATGATTAGTGCCAGTATCAATAAAAGCAGCGCGGCCGCTGTCTATCAGCAGGTGGCTGGCGTCCAGAGAGGGGCGCACATATTCAGTGTCGATGGCGGTGATGCCCTCGCCAACGTCGGAAAAGAAAGTCTGTGTATTCAAGGGTGTGCTTTGGTTATTTACAGCTAGTTTTTATAACCAACCACCTAGGGCTTGAATGGGGGCGGGGTCATCGCTGCTGGAGACCCAAACGGCAATGCCACGACGCAATGAATGAGGGGGTTCCAGAAAAGCGGTTTGCAATTTAGCGCTCCATTGAAGGTCAGCGCTGCGGTATTGTTCATAATGTAAAACCACAAAATCCTGTTCAATGCGTTTGCCTCGGTTTTCGCCGCGTTTAATATCTGTAGCTAAATCAAAAGCCATTACCGCGACATGTAATATTAACCGTTTCTGTTCATGGTTTGTTGGTGCAAAATTGGCCTCAAAAGCTGAGCCGTCGAGTGTAAAGCTCAGATTACCGACAATGGGTAGATTATCCTTAATAGTAATCTTGGGCTTTCTAAAAAAAGAGAAGAAGTTACGCCATTCTTGCCCTTGTAAAATAAAACCAGGCGTATAGACCGAGATGTCTTTACTAGCGCTGTGCTGACGTTGGCGAGAGCTGTACTGCTTGCTGGCATAAGGGTCTTTCCAGCCGAGATAATCCCAGTAGTCGACATGAAAAGCAACAGGCACTATCTTGTCCCAAAGCTGATTATGCCCTTCTAGGGCGTTGAACCATTTCTCCGCGGGGGGGCAGCTGCTACAACCTTGAGAGGTATACAGCTCAAGAAGCTGAACAGCTTGTTCACCACTTTCATAATGCTTGGGTTCCTTCGCATGCTGGGAGTTGCCAGCTAGCAGAAATGTCAAACCCAGTAAGCACAATTTTAGTGCTACATAGCGGTTTAGTGCGATATAGCCAGAAGCATTATTCTTAAATGAAAAGTAGTGACTACTCATATTGGCATTGTGCACCCTTAGTTTAGGATTCGTTTATAGAATTATACGCTTGTTGCTTTACATATTACTTTATAAATTTCTTTGATCTAACAGTTTAGTTGGATTAAATTGTTTAGAGTGTAAAATACTTTATTTCAATTTTCTACTACAATCAATTTCAACCAATCAATTACGACCAATCATCAATTACAACCTATCATCAATTAGTCAACTACACATTATGGCAACTACTCAATTACCCAATATTCAGTTATCCGACCCGTTAACTTTACCCTGTGGCGCTCAACTCCCCAATCGACTTGCCAAGGCGGCTATGACTGAAGGGTTAGCTACTGCCGAAGGGTTGCCAACCGAAGAATTAAATCGACTCTATGGGATATGGTCAGATGGCGGTTCTGGTATGTTATTGTCGGGCAATATTCAAATAGATGGTGATCACTTAGAACGCCCAGGTAATGTGGTGATAGACAGACCACCCAATGCTGAAATGCAAGCAAAGCTTAGCTCCTGGGCAGCAGCGGCAACGCGCAATGGCAACCATTTCTGGGCGCAAATTTCGCATGCTGGTCGACAAACTATGAAAATGGTCAATGCCAACCCCAAAGCGCCTTCGGCGGTAAAATTGGGTTTGCCCGGAGGACAATTTGGTGAACCCCAAGCATTGACTATTGATGAGATCAACAATTTAGCAGAGCGTTTTGTGGTAGCAGCAGTAGCAGTAAAAGAGGCTGGCTTTACCGGCGTGCAAATTCATTCAGCCCATGGCTATCTACTATCACAATTCTTAAGTCCGCGTGTTAATCAGCGCACTGACGACTATGGTGGAAACCTTGAAAACCGAGCACGAATGTTATTGGATATTGTTAAACAGGTCAGGTCAGCTGTGGGTGATAGTTTTCCTGTGTCGGTTAAACTCAATAGCGCCGATTTCCAACGCGGTGGTTTTGAGTTTAGTGACAGTTTACAAGTGGCACAGTGGTTGCAAGCAGCGGGCATTGATCTGTTAGAAATATCTGGCGGCACTTATGAACAACCTAAGTTATTAGGCGTGGAGGGTATTGAACCCATAGAAGAGCAGGAGGTAGCGACATCAACCATGGCTCGCGAAGCTTACTTTGTAGACTTTGCCATGGCGATGAAACAACAGTTGAGCATACCGTTGATGGTGACGGGTGGTTTCCGATTGCGCTCAGCAATGCAAGAAGCGCTAAATAGTGGCGGTGCTGATGTTATTGGCTTGGGGCGTCCACTTTGTGTGCAGACTGATGGTCCGCAGCGGCTACTCGACGGGCAGGGTGAATTGCCACGCTATGAGAATGAGCTGTCACTGTTGCCTTCTTGGTTGCAGTTCCTCTATGGAATAAAACTCATTAGAACCATTGCCAGTTTTGCCAACCAATATTGGTTCTATGGGCAATTAGATGCCTTGGGCAAGCAGGGTGCAATAGATCCCAATTTATCCGTATTTAAAGCCAGTATGGATTTACAAAAGCAACAAAAAGCTTTGCTCGCTGCAAAAAATAAAGACTAGGGCATCGGCGTAGGCGAGGTACTAAGTTAATTTAGACTTCAAAAACCAATTGCTTACGAAGTTTGGCTACTTGGTCACGAAGGTTGGCGGCTTCTTCAAACTCTAAATTTTTGGCATGTTGATACATTTGCTTTTCAAATACGCCAATCTGTTTGGCTATTTGATCAGGTGTCAGTACTTTAGTGGTGTACTGACCTGCTTTTTCAGCCGCTTTGGGCACTTTTGCAGGGCTGGTAGCATCTTCCATCACATCGAGAATCGTTTTATTTAGTGCGGTGGGTACTATGCCCCTCTCTTTGTTAAAGGCTATTTGAATACTTTGACGGCGTTCAGATTCGCTAATGGCTCTTTGCATGGAACCCGTAATTTTATCTGCATAGAGTATGACGCGGCCTTCTATGTTGCGCGCAGCTCGGCCCATGGTTTGAATGAGCGACCGCTCTGAACGCAGAAAACCTTCTTTGTCTGCGTCGAATACCGCCACTAGTGCCACTTCGGGCATGTCTAAACCTTCACGTAGTAAATTGATACCCACCAGCACATCGAAGACACCCATACGCAGGTCGCGAATAATTTCGACGCGTTCCACGGTGTCCACATCAGAGTGCAGATAGCGGACTTTGATTTGGTGCTCAGCGAGATAATCGGTTAGATTCTCGGCCATTTTCTTGGTCAGCACGGTAATTAATACGCGTTGCTGTTTTAATGTCGCCGCTTTAATTTCACTCATCACATCATCAACCTGAGATGTGGCGGGGCGTATCTCAATAGCTGGGTCAATAATCCCAGTGGGGCGAACTAGCTGTTCGACGACTTGCCCAGCATGGTCTGCCTCATAGGTTGACGGTGTGGCTGAGACAAAAATGACTTGGCTAACTAATTGTTCCCATTCATCGAAACGCAGTGGCCGGTTATCCAATGCCGACGGCAACCGAAAGCCATATTGGACAAGCGTTTGCTTGCGAGATCGATCGCCTTTATACATGGCGCCAATTTGAGGGACCGTGACATGCGATTCATCTAAAATAACAATGGCATCGGTTGGCAGATAGTCGAATAATGTCGGTGGCGCCATGCCCGCTTCACGCCCCGATAAATAACGGGAATAGTTTTCAATACCTGTGCAATAGCCCAATTCTCTGAGCATCTCCAGATCATAACGGCAGCGTTGCTCCAGTCTCTGTGCTTCTACCAAACGGTCTTCTGTGCGTAATGTGGCAACGCATTCAATCATTTCTTCTTGTATGTTGTCGGCAGCATTGAGAATGGTTTCTCTGGGCGTCACATAATGGCTTTTTGGGTAGATGCTGATGCGTTGCAGTTTTTTAGTGACTGCGCCAGTTAAAGGGTCAAACAAAGACAGGTTTTCCACTTCGTCATCGAATAATTCAATGCGTACTGCATCGCGGTCAGATTCAGCAGGAAATACGTCAATAATATCGCCGCGAACCCGAAAACAGGCGCGTTGGAAGTCGATATCATTGCGGGTGTATTGCAATTCAGCGAGGCGTTTTAGTATCTGCCGTTGGTTGATGGGATCGCCAAGTACTAGGTGCAGCATCATGCTTAAATATAAGTTGGGGTCACCCAAACCATAGATGGCCGACACGCTGGCAACGACGATAACATCGGGTCTTTCTATCAGCGCCTTAGTGGCCGACAAGCGCATCTGTTCTATGTGTTCGTTGACCGAAGAATCTTTTTCAATAAAAGTATCCGATGCCACGACATAAGCCTCTGGCTGGTAGTAGTCATAGTAAGAGACAAAGTACTCCACAGCATTGTTGGGAAATAGGGCGCGCAATTCTCCGTATAGCTGCGCCGCTAGGGTCTTATTGGGTGCCATAACAATAGCCGGCCTTTGTACTTGCTGTATAACATTGGCAATGCTGAAGGTTTTACCCGAACCCGTGACACCTAGCAGTGTTTGCCAAGCCAAACCAGACTCTAAACCGGCAACCAATTTTTCAATAGCCTGGGGTTGATCACCCGCGGGTGAGAAGGGTGAGCTTAATTTGAACTTACCTTCTTTTCGGTAGTCTTTTGGGGTTTTAGGCATAGTTGAAATAAGGGTAGGGCGAGGGGCCAAAGAAGAAGAAAAACAACCTGCCATTCTAACCTAATAGTCGAGTTTATAAAAAAGTCTGTTAAACAAAAAAATGAGTTGACCACCTATTCATAGCAGATTAATATGTGCGCCCTCATTGCTTTACAGGGTGTTTCTTGTTAGCCGTGAGTAACCAATATTCCGCCTTAGCTCAGTTGGTAGAGCAAATGACTGTTAATCATTGGGTCGCTGGTTCGAGCCCAGCAGGCGGAGCCAAATTCAATAAACAAATCAATGTTTTAAAGCCTTAGATCAGCTCTAGGGCTTTTTTGGTTATAGGGTGGGGACACATAGGGGACACGGTAGGTATAAAAAAAGCCCCAATTAAGGGGCTAGGATTAACTTAGTACTTGTTCAAATTCATTGACCCGATTACTCTGCCAACAATCTCAAGCTTACTGTAATCGTCGTTTGATATGTCCCAGGGTTCAAGATGCTCACCAGAACACAAAACAACAATGCACCCAGGTTGAAGCTGTAGCCGAGCAACATAGGAATAGCCCATAAAGTTAAAAGCGTAAACGCCGTCAAAATGGACTTGATTTGTTTCGGTATCAATAAAAAGAACATCGCCCTCTTTGAAATCCTTGCTCATTGAATTATCAAAAGCCGTCATAATGCCAACGTCTTTAAATGTGGCTATTTCGTGTTTAAATGGTACGGCAAGCATTGCCATCACATCAGGCGTTATCGTTGCTAATTTGCTCATTAGAACGCCTCCATAGCGGTGTCATAGACAACATTAAATCCAACTACCTTGCCCACTAGAATTGATTGTAATTCAGTCTCGTTTAAATGAATGATCTGGCTGTACTGTGGGTTGTCTTTTGATAGCTTGTAGCCAGCATCAATAATATTCACCCGGTAATATTGGTAGTCATTATCACAAGTGTCGAACAAATAGATTTTGTCATCTTCTACAGGCTGGTTAGCGTTATCAATTACTGCATCGTTACTGGTATTTAACTGGTTTTCTGTCTTATCTGATAGCATAGAGTTGTCAGGAATAGAGCAGATGAAATAATCCACAGACAGGCCAGATTTGTAGGTCATTTGAAGGGCATTCATTGCGCCACCTCACTAGTGAATATTTGACCACCTACTGAAAGCCGTGTAATGCCCTCTAGTGGTATTGATCTAAAACCTTTAGCGTTCATGTCAAATACAGTTAAAAGCTGCCTGTGGGCGTCTGAGAACGATTTAGAGCCACCTTTGAGGTGTTTGGTCACACCTACACGGCAGGACATTGTTCTAAGCTCCCCTGTAGTGCGTTTTATGAACGTCACTGAGAAAATACGACCATCAGCAACCAGCTTTTTTAAATTGGAATAGTTAAAGCCTGTGGTTATCATTTTTCCACCTCCTGAGCTATGCTAAATAGAGTATCTCCACTTTGCTTCATTTCTCCTATTAGTCTCATTTGCAATGCCAGCGCACCTTGGACGTTGGCTTCACCAATTTCACTTAATGCGCCTTCTGTAACCATCAGTTGAGTTAATGCAGTTAATCCATAGTATGCGGTGTGTAAGCTGTCGATAGCCTCGCACGGATTATTTTGCTTTTTCATTTTGCGACCTCCTGAGTTTCGTACTCATCAGGAAATAGTAGCTTGTTTTTGAGTTCTTTAACCTGCAGCTCTAAGCTATACAGGTCGCTTTGTATCTTGCCTAAATGGGCAAGTAAGCAATTGATGTGATCTAGTTGTAGCTCCATTATGCTGCCACTCCTTTTGATTCAAAATACTTGGCAACAATATCATCCAAAAAAGCAATGACGCTTGCTGAACCGCTGCGCTCGTAATAGTAGCCACTAGGGTTTACGTCACCCATTGCAGCCATAAGTTTTTGCTTTTGATCTTTGTTTAAATTGCTGCTAAAAATAATGCCTGAAACATTACCTGCATTAATGGCATTTTGATTTTCTGAATTAGCGCGTTGTGGTATTTGCTGAAGCTGGGCTTTAAGTGCTTTATAATCGCTGTATAACATGGTTAGTACCTCTTTTACTGACTTTGTTTAGGGGTTATCTTGTATTGGCGTACTTGATAACCCTG
>CBDIDQ010000006.1:0-96920 GCA_965277695.1 Alteromonadaceae bacterium | reverse complement strand
TGCACCAACAAGACTTTCTTTTCGTTAAGAAAATCTAGCACCAATTGTTCGTCACTGTGGATTTTGAATTTTTTGATATCAATTTTAGGAAATAAATACATCGCGCCTTTGGGCCTGACACAAGTGATCCCGGGAATGTCATTGAGCATCCGCCAGCTGAGGTCCATTTGGTCGTACAGCCGACCGCCGGGAATAATCAGTTCATTAATACTCTGATAGCCACCGAGAGCCGTTTGTATCGCATGTTGACAAGGGACGTTGGCACATAAGCGCATGGATGCGAGCATATCAAGGGCTTCAATGTATTCGCCAGCCATATATTTTGGACCCGATAACATCATCCAACCGGCGCGAAAACCAGCGATACGGTAGTTTTTTGATAAACCGCCAAAAGTCAGAATAAAGACATCTTCGGCCAATGTGGCAATCGAGGTATGCACAGCACCGTCATAAAGAATTTTGTCATAGATTTCATCACTAAAGATGATCAGGTTATGCTCTCGGGCTAGTGCAATGATTTGCTGTAAAAAGTCGACGGGATAAACTGCGCCTGTAGGGTTATTGGGGTTTATTAACACGATACCCCGAGTGTGGCTGTTGATTTTGGCTTTGATATCTTCGATATCAGGTACCCAGTCAGATTGCTCATCGCAAATGTAGTGCACCGATTTACCACCAGATAAATTGACTGCGGCAGTCCATAGTGGGTAATCAGGGGCGGGAATGAGTATTTCATCACCGCCATTGAGGAGTCCTTGCATTGCCATGACAATGAGTTCACTGACGCCGTTGCCGATATAGATGTCATCAACAGAGACGTTTCTAATGCCCTGTTGTTGGTAATATTGCATCACCGCAACACGGGCCGGATAAATACCGTTGGAGTCGCTGTAACCTTGTGCATGAGGTAAGTTGTGGATCACGTCTTTGACAATATCGTCGGGAGCTTCGAAACCAAAAGGGGCAGGGTTGCCGATGTTAAGTTTGAGGATGTTGTGACCTTCATCTTCGAGCTGTTTGGCTTTTTTTAATACAGGCCCTCGAATGTCATAACACACACCATGAAGTTTTTTTGATTTCTTAATTCGCTGCATATTTAAATGTCCGGTTAATTTGAGGAAATTTAAGGGTAAAATAACGCTGTTCGTACGACTAATGTCTGTTATTCTTCCTACCCTTGGACTAAGGTTTATTATAGCGTTAAAACAAAGACTTGTTCATTACTAAACTCAAAACTTCACTTCCTTTCACTGAACTTTATTTAAATAACAGAGGCGATGTTGTATGGCGAAAATTCTAGCAGTTGATGACCAGTTGACGATCAGAGAGTTGATTAGTGTGATTTTACAGGGCCGTGGCCATTCTATTACGACTGCTGAGGATGGTTTAACAGCACTAGAAAAAGTCCGTAATGAGCATTTCGATTTGGTGATCACCGACATTAATATGCCAAAAATGGATGGTTATGCTTTTGTCGCTAAAGTGCGTCAAATACCTGAATATAAATATATCCCGATTTTGATGTTGACCACCGAAAGTCGTGAAGACAGAAAAGCCAATGCCAAAATGGTCGGAGCCAGCGGGTGGTTAACTAAACCTTTTGACTCCCAGCGTTTGTCCGGTGCAGTGACTAAGCTATTGGCCAAGGCTGATAAATAACAGCCCTGCTAGCCAGATAACAGCAGGGCTTTTAATTATTCATTTCGCAAAGCCTTAACTGATTTTGCTGGTAACAAAAGCCAGTACATCGTCAATCGCGACTTTTTCTTTATCGCCGCTGCGACGGTGTTTGTATTCGACCAATTGCTCATCAAGGTTACGCTCACCAATGACGATGCTGTGAGGAATACCAATCAATTCCATATCGTTAAACATCACCCCTGGGCGCTCTTTACGATCATCAAACAATACTTCAACACCCGCTTCGACTAATTGGCTATAAAGCTTCTCAGCGACTTCGGCGACCCGATGAGATTTGTGCATGTTCATCGGGATCAGCACGATTTTGAACGGGGCAATAGCGTCAGACCAGATAATGCCGTATTTGTCGTGATTCTGCTCAATGGCAGCAGCGACAATCCGTGAAATGCCAATGCCGTAACAGCCCATATTGAGTATTTCGTTTTTGCCACCTTCATTAAGCACACTGGCGTTCATTGCCGCAGAATACTTTTTGCCCAACTGGAAGATATGGCCAACTTCAATGCCACGTTTAATTTCGAGTGTGCCGTTACCACAAGGGCTTGGATCGCCTTCAACGACATTACGAATATCAGCAACAATGTGCTCGCCAATATCCTGATCCCAATTGGCACCGCTGTAGTGATAGCCATCTTTGTTGGCTCCACAGATAAAGTCAGTCAAGTGTGCCGCACTACGGTCAACGATTAATGGCAAGCCTAAATCTTTAGGCCCTAAAGAGCCCGGGTTAGTGCCCGTTGCGGCTTTGATTTGTTCATCAGTGGCAAATTCCAGCGGTTGGGCAACCAAGGGTTGTTTCTCTGCTTTGATGTCGTTGAGCACATGATCGCCGCGTAATACTAGCGCGACCAAAGGTTGTTCTTGGTCTTTCGGGTTCTCTTTAGAGCCGTGCACATTAGAGCCGTGCACATTAGAGCCGTGCACAATCAAGGTCTTTACGGTGTTGGTGGCTTCGGTTTTAAAGAATGCCACAACATCATCAATGCTATGAACGTCCGGTGTTGCGACGCTTTGTAAGGTTGCGGTTGCCGGTGCTTTGGCTGTGGCAGGTGCGGTTGCTTCTGCCATCTCAACATTGGCGGCATAATCACTAGCATTACTAAAAGCGATATCATCTTCACCAGAATCAGCCAATACATGGAATTCATGTGAGACAGCACCACCAATTGAACCTGAGTCAGCCACAACCGGGCGGTAGTTCAACCCAAACGTTCAAATATCTTGCAGTAGGCTTGATGCATGACCTGATACGTTTTATCCAAACAAGCTTCAGATAAATGAAAAGAGTAGGCATCTTTCATGATGAATTCACGAGAGCGCATCGCGCCAAAACGAGGACGAATTTCATCACGGAATTTGGTTTGAATTTGATAGAAGTTAATTGGCAATTGTTTGTAGCTGCTGATTTCTTTACGCACCATTTCGGTGATCACTTCTTCATGAGTCGGCCCCAATAAAAAAGAACGGTTGTGGCGGTCTTTCAATCGTGCCAGTTCAGGGCCATATTGCTCCCAACGACCAGATTCTTGCCATAGTTCTGCGGGTTGCACAATCGGCATCAGCACTTCAATACCACCGGCTTTGTTCATTTCTTCACGAACGATATTTTCTACTTTTTTCAGAATACGTACGCCAGTGGGTAACCAAGTATATAAACCTGAAGCAAGCTTGCGGATCATACCCGCCCGTAACATAAGCTGATGACTGATCACCTCAGCATCGGAAGGTGTTTCTTTTAATGTGGCGAGCAAATACCCAGTTGTACGCATGTGGATTTTCCGTTTCTTTTTTGATGGATTAAAAATGACAAAATATTTATTGGCCGATAGTCTAACAGTCCGATGAACCGGGCTAAAGATTTATATCGGGCTTTCTTTAAAAAGAGTTTAGCAAAATACCGAGGATCGCGGTTATATTGCTAAAACAGCGGTTTTGTGTGAAATGTCTTACAAATATTTAAGAAAAATCGAGTTATGGCCGATGACTGAATAACTTAGAATGAAACCATCAATCAAATTGGTTAACAGTCGTTAATAAAAGCTAACAAAAGCTAACAAAAGTTAACAGATATTAATAGACGTTAACAAACAAGGTGAATATTATGCACAACGCTAAAATTGCTATCGAAGATGCTAAAAACTTAAAATGGTGTGAAGGTTGTTTGGTGATTAGTGAAGCTGATGCTAGAACAATTTGGGTTTATGATGCACAACTACTGCAAAGCCCGCTAATGAGAAACGCCGCCAATATCGCCAACCAAGCGATTGAAAAACTGACTGAATCAGTTAATTAATTTTTCTGTTATATTCCTGCATTATTTCTGCATAGATATTCCGCCGCTGGTTTTGAATGGTATCCCAATCATTTTGAAGCCAACGGTGACCGCTTAACGCGTCAAATTGTAACTAATTGCTCGGCGTGGTATATTTCTTACACTTTAGTGAGGTGACGGTGTTGACTGTTAACAATTCAGTCCTTTATGTCTTACATTTTCCCTTATTTTTTTCTATTCAATGGAGCATAAGCCATGAAAACAAAACGATTCACTTGTTTAGTGTTGAGTGCTTTACTTAGCAGCAGCGCATTTGCCGCTAGCCCTTTTTTAGTTAGTCACACAATGTCTGATACTGATGGTGGCCGCTCGGTGAACAAAACCACCAGCAATAAAAGCAACACCACATTGGCTGAAAGTCTGGTTCATTTAAAGCATCATTGTGATCGCAGCAATAGACGGCAGAGCCAAGAGAATGATACTAATAGTACCAGCGTGGTTGAACAGAGCCATCCAGAACCACAATAATTTGTTTGAAGCGGTTGTTTATTTGTCCTGACTATCTTTTTGTTCCGTGATTTTATCTTCTTGCTTTTTATTGGCATCCTGCGGTTGATTGGCATCCTGCGGTTTGATGCCAAATTTGGCGCTTTGTTTGAGCAATAACAGATTGCTGACGATGATCGCCAGCACCAAAACAATTAAACCAATAATCCAACCTGTACTCATACCTTATCTCCAGCTCTGCTTATGTCACTGATATTGCTGATATAGCGCTCAAAAACTTGATCAAGATTGGCCAAGATCGCTGCTTTGCCTGCGATTTGTATAGACTCAATTTGTTGTGATAAGCGTTCACAGCTCAATTGTGATAAAAAATCGGCGGCTAATGGCAAGTAACTGATATGCCAAGCTTCACTGGCGATACCGCCATTAAAGTCCCGGTAGGGAAAGAAAAAATCATAACTCGCAGCATGACGCTGTAACCATTGAGATAACCCGGCAAAAGGCCCGTCGCCGACGTATTCCTGTTCAATCAATTGAATTTGATAATCCGGCGCTAATGTTGCTCCGTCATAAAAATCAAAATCAGTGCCCCAGTGATGGCGACTGCCGCCGGGCAGGGCGGAATAAAGCAAGATCGCCTGACAGATTTGCCAATCATCCATATGAGAGATATCTACTGGGTTGCCGGCTAAATCTAGTATCGGTCTGATACCATTGAATTTATTGTTCCAAATCAGCAATTGCCGCGTAAATGGTCGAAAGCTGCTGGTGAGCTTGAAATCAAAACCTGCGTCACAGGCACCTTGTTGCAGTGCCGTTAAAGCCTGCTGAGCTTCGGTGTGGACAAAATGACCAGGGTCCCAACTGACCAGATGATCTTGGGTGAGGCCAAATAAAGCAGCGTCGCTAATGGTCATTATCGTCTCTTTCTCTTTATTGCTAAGTCAGAAGGATTGCTAAGTCAGCAGGTTTTCAAGAATTTTCTCATACATCAAGGCCAATTGTGCTAAATCCGCTTCACTGACACATTCATTGAGTTTATGGATGGTGGCATTACAGGGTCCTAGCTCAATCACTTTAGCACCGGTCGGGGCAATAAAGCGACCATCAGAGGTACCGCCGGTGGTTTGCAATTTGGGCTGATAGCCAGTGACCGCTTCAATCGCTTGGCTGACCGCATCAACCAGTTCGCCAGGTTCAGTCAAAAAAGGTAAACCATTATAGATCCATGATAACTCGTAAGGCAGTTGATGGTTATCTAAGATGTTGGCGACTTGTGCCGTCAATTGATCAGCGGTGACTTCACTGGAGTAACGAAAGTTAAAGTCAACGCTTAACTCACCGGGGATCACATTAGGCGCACCTGTGCCACCGTTGATATTGGAGATCTGCAAACTGGTGGCGGGAAAAAAGTCGTTGCCCTTATCCCACTGTACATTGACCAGTTGTTGCAGCGCAGGAGCTGCTAGGTGAATCGGGTTATTGGCAAATTCAGGGTAGGCGACGTGCCCCTGAATGCCTTTAACGGTTAAGGCACCGGTTAGAGAGCCGCGACGACCCACTTTGACCACATCACCGACTTTATCTGTGCTTGACGGCTCACCGACCAGACACCAGTCAATTTTTTCGTTACGTGCTTCGAGCGTATCAATCACCCGGGTGGTGCCGTTGATGAATGGGCCTTCTTCATCGCTGGTGATCAGAAAGGCGATGGAGCCTTTATGATCAGGGTGTTTTTTGACAAAACGCTCGGTTGCCACCACCATGGCGGCTAAGCTGCCTTTCATATCAGCAGCACCACGACCATAGAGATAACCATCAATGCTGGTGGGCTCAAAAGGCGGGGTGTGCCATTGTGCCTCTGGTCCGGTCGGTACCACATCAGTGTGACCAGCGAAACAAAACAACGGTGCTTGTGTGCCTCGTCTGGCCCACAGATTGAGGGTATCAACAAAAAACAGTGATTCAGCGTTAAACCCAGCTGCTTCAAGCCGGGTTGCCATGATCGGTTGACAACCGGCATCATCTGGCGTTACCGAAGGGCGTTCAATCAGCTGCCGGGTCAGGGAGATAACTTCGTTCATGAATTAAAAATATCCTGGTATTGTTCGGCTTTAAATCCGAGGTGATAACCGCCGTCACTAACCAGCACTGGGCGTTTGATCATCGCTGGATGTTCAAGTAATAGGGCGAGTGCTTTTTCACGGTTTAAATCGGTTTTTTGCGCTTCATCTAATTTTCGAAAAGTGGTGCCGCGTTTATTTAGCAGGTTTTCCCAGCCTAATTGGCCTTCGAGTTCGTCAAGCAAGGTCGCATCTAAGCCATTCTGGCGATAATCGTGAAAGGTATAATCTTTTTCGTTGCTTTCGAGCCATTTTTTGGCTTTCTTAATTGTGTCGCAGTTTTTAATGCCGTACATAGTCGTTTTTGACATGATAATCCTCATTAATTGTTGACAGGCCCTTTTTATGGTGACCATAGGAGGGTGATTAAAGCACATTTGATGACGGGATTCAGCTAGTTATTTTGACTTTTTTATCTGCCTTTTGGCGGTCACGGTAAATAACACATCTTCTCCGGCGGTGACTTTTTTAACTGAGGTCAGAATATTGCCGAGTTTCTCAGCATTGGTGATCACCACTGCGGCGTAACAAGGGCTGACAAGTTGCTGTAATTGTTGCAAATTAAAGGTGAGTAGCAGCTGGCCTTGGCGAATAGTTTGTTGCTCTTGAACTTGACGGCTAAACCCTTTACCCATTAGCTGGCTGGTTTGAGTTGGTAACATGATCAACAATTTAACGCCGTTGCTTGCTTTGAGCTGGATACGTTGGCAAGTTGGCGACAGTTCAGTGACAATACCGTCAAAAGGGGCAAGGAGTTTGTTACCGACCATTTCTATCGCTAGACCTTCGCCGAGGATCCCCTTGCTGATCAACGGTTGCTTACATAATTGCTTGCTTAATTGACCACTTAATTGACCACTTAATTGACCACTTAATTGATTGAGGGGATAAATATCGCCGCTTAGCGGCGCGAGCAGCGAAAAACCTTTGGGCATTTGGCTGATATCAATAAACTGTAACTGATCACTGGGATAAGTCATTGTTTTGAATTATTGTTCTGAGTCATTGTTCTGAGTCATAGTTCAGTACGTCATATTGGGCCTTTCTCAACGACTCAATCGCAATATCCATCACATCCTGTTTAATCAAAATATAATCAGTCTCAAAAGTTGAAATTGCAAAGATGCTGATTTTTTCATCGGCCAAAACCCCCGATATATTTGACAAAATACCCGTCAGTGAAAAGCCTAGTGGTCCGAGCATTTCCAATGCGCCCCAGCCTGTTTCATTTTCAAGACTGTCCAGTTCGATTGAGCTCGGGCACACCACAGATAATTCATCATAAGTCTTGCTGATAAAAAATACCGGAGCCTCATAAACGGCGACCGGAATACTGACAGAAGGTGGAAAACTATGAATGGTAAATGTCTCTTTCATTAATTCCAGGGTTTGCTTGGACATTAATAATCCCTATGGTAAAAGCTGCGCGTTAAAGCATGGGTTAAAAGTATGGGTTAAAAACACGATCCAACGGCTATGATAGAGAAAAAAAACAGTGATGAAAAGCTGTTCCTATGACATTTTACTGGCCCTAAACAGTTTTATCCATAGCCTTGGTGTCTTTTTATGCTAAAGTTAGGGTATTAATGATGTATTGACGGGGTGCGTATGCAAAATGGCATGTTGGCGCTGATTAGCGAAGGTCAAACCTATAGTAAAACTTGGCCACTTAAAGCCGAATTGGCTCCTTTGTTTATTGAATTTCGGGTGATTAAAGCGACCCGCATTGGGATTAATGTATTACCTATGTTGGCTGCCCTGTCTTTGGCTGTTCAGGTCAAGTTATTAGGCGTTGAATATATCCCTCAAGCTATCGCTTTTGCGCTGTTGATGGTATCTCTACCCGTTCAGGGATTATACTGGTTAGGCAAACGTGCCAATACCGTATTACCGGTATCAGTGGCCAGTTGGTATCGCCATATTCATGAAAAAATGGCCTCTGAAGGTTGTCAGGTGCCTTTCGCTGCCACTAAACCCCGTTATAGAGAACTCGCCGAATTACTCAAACATGCTTTTGATAAAATGGATAAAGCCTTTACCAAGGATTTATTTTAACTGCTCGTTTTAATGTTTTGCTTTTTCAGCTACAAAGCACGACAATAAGGAAATAACAGCGGTCGCCTAACTGCCGCTGTTCACAATAACAAGTTACCAAAGGGTCTTGGGCATGAATAAACCAATCAGTAGTTTTCCAGAAAAAAGCACTCCCGTCATCTCTCAAGCCAGCACACAAACAAAACGCAAGTGGGCGTGGTTGGATATTATTACCGATGGCTTGTCTTACAGCGTGGCATTGTTGTCAATTGGCACTTTTGTCGGTTTTATTATTAATGCCGAGTCTCGGGCAACCATCGAATATGGCTTTGCACCGTCTACGGTGATGATGTTGGCGGGATTGATTATTTTCTTCATCGCCTTACTTGAAGGCTCACAGATAGCCATTATCAATGTCGCTGATAAAGACTTATCGGCCGATGCCGAGCGTTTTCCTTTCGCTTATCAAATTCAACAGCTAACTCGTAATGAAACAGATATAGGCCATTATTTGATTGGCAGACAGCTGTTAGTGGTGGCGCTGGTTACTGTTTTTTCGTTACTGACTTCTTTTCCTAATGTTGCACAACTTACCCCAGAACTGAGGATCCCGGCAATGATTGATCTAATTGTATTTAAATTTGGTTTAATCAATGCGATGATTTTATTATGGGTAGGTCAACTGATCCCCCAACTGCTAGCCAGCAAGTCGCCGCAAAGAATATTAAATGCTCGTTCAATGAAATATATGGTGTTGCTATGCTTGGGCATTAGCCGATTGAAAATTGCTAAGCCCTCATCAATGGTGGCTGACTGGATTGAACGTAAACGTGGGTAAATAATCGGCAATATGTTGGCTTTTGATTTTATTCTTTATTGTAATAAGGCCGTCTTAAAAAAGCGGTTCAAATCTATTTTGAAATTCTCCGGCCTGACACAAGTTTCAATTTGCTCATTGCTTTGGGTTAAATCTATATCTTTGATCTCGGTGTAGTGGTTAAATTTGGCGTGATAGAACACTTTAACAATGGGTTTGAGTGGGTCGATAAAGTTGGTTTGAGTGACGATGGCCAGCTTTTGACTTTTGAGTTGTACTAGCGTACCTACCGGATGAATACCAATGGCTTGAATAAACAGATTGACTAACTCTTCGTCAAAGCAGGTATTGACGTCACGTTTTAACAGTTTGAAGGCATTAATCGGGTTCATACCGTCTTTATAGCAGCGATCAGCCGTCATCGCGTCATAAGTATCAACAATGCCAATCATGCGGGCGTGAGTCGATAGCTGGTCGGCATTTAATCCTTGTGGATAACCTCGACCATCCAGACGCTCATGGTGATTAGCGGCAACTTCAAGGCTGACTGATGATACGCCGTCAGCCTCTTCGAGAATTTCTCTGCTGTAAACTGCGTGCATTTGCATTGCCCGTAATTCTTTATCATTAAGCTTACCGGGTTTGTGGAGAATTTTATCGTCAACTTTAATTTTGCCAATATCATGTAACAGGGCACCGGTGGCCAGCTGATGGATCTGCTCTTTGGGCAGCTTCATGTGTTTGGCGAGTATCGTCATTAGTATAGATACGTTCACTGAATGCTCTAGCAGATAAGCATCTTTTTCTCTAATTCGGGTCATGCAGGCCAATGCATCTTGATTGCGAAAAACCGAATCGATAAAACCATCGGCCACTGCTTCCATGCCTTTAGCGTTGACTTTGCGACCAGATAAAACATCGGCAAAGGCGCGTTTTTGCAGCTTTTTCGCTTGTGAATAGAGTTGTGAGGCTTTATTGACTTCTTGATCAAATGAACAACTGCGGGCGGTGGGGTCAATTTCTGCGGGTTTTTCTTTGACGACGGGTTTTTCTACTACTTCTTCGACAGGCGGTGTGGCTGGTGCCACTACATTATCTGGGTCAACGGCGAGTTGTAAAATGCCTTGAGCTTTGAGTTTGTCAATCACTTGTTGCGAGCCGACTCGACCCCGGGTTTTGAGTTTTAATGCGCCTTTTTGTTTGGTTACCGCTTCAACATACATACCAATGCAAAGGTCGTCAATGGATACACGTTTTAACATAAAAAAACCGCCTGATTGGCTGACATCCAATTTAACTGTTCATGGTATTGTGCTGAAAACAGTGTTTGAAATGGGGTGGAAAAGGGATAAAAATTAAAGTTCAACATCGGATTCAAGTTAAAAGCTCCCCTGCCTTTTAATAAAACTAGCAAAAGATCAGGATTAAAAGTAGCTAAAAATAACGAAAAGGCAAAAAAATACCCGAGAAAAATCCCGGGTATTCTAGCGGTATTCAATTGAATTTATAAGCTTTATTTCGTTTATTAGTGATCTTCTGGTGTCATGGTCATCAATGACGCATTACCACCTGCCGCTGTGGTATCGATAGTGACGGTTTTCTCTGTCACCAAACGCTCGAATAGGTTGGCGTAAGTCGGTGCGGTGATCAGTGGCAAAATAGCCAAATCACGAGCTGCTAGTTGTTCACCCAGCCATTTTTTCAGGGTGCAGGCACTATCGACCACTAGACCTGCCAATTGTGGCTGTTTCAGTACTGCGGTTACCCGAGTGAGTTTGACAATCTGGAAAATACTACCGCTGATCCCAGTCTTCAACAAGGCCATGCGACAAGCTTGGGTTTGCGTCAAGTGTTGTTCGTCAACCACGGCGACTACGGTATTACCAGTGGCAAGGGCGGTGATCACTGACATCAGCCAAAAATCAAACGAAGTATCAGCATCACGTACGCAAGCCACTAGGCCCCGTGATTCCAGATAGAGTTTATTGGATTCACCAGTTGGACCCGGCAATACCTTAGGTTCAGCCAGCTTTTCTTCAATCATCAGTAATTGTGCATGAGCGGTGACTAAGGTTGCTTGATATTGGTCATTATCGGTTAACGCAGCCAATAACTGACGGGTCACTGAAACCCGCTCATTGACGGTTGTTGATGCCCACTTATATGAATCTTTCGCGGCGGCAGTCATTTGCTTGTTGACTTCATTAATGGCTGATTCAGTAGTATCAAAACTGGCTTGCAGCGTTGCCAATTCATCAGCACTGAGGGTGCGCTCGGCAACCGCCTTGGCATCGGCGGTGATTTTTTCTTTCACCAAACGAGTTAAATATAATGGACCACCAGCTTTAGGGCCTGTGCCCGATAAGCCACGACCACCAAAAGGTTGCACCCCAACGACGGCACCAATCATATTACGATTGACATAAATATTACCGGCTTTAGAGCGGGCTGCCAAATAATCACTGCGTTGTTCTATACGGGTATGGATACCCATAGTCAAACCAAAACCGGTGCCGTTGATTTGGTCGATGACATCATCAATGGCATTGGCTTTATAACGCACCACATGGACGCAAGGACCAAACACTTCTTCTTTCAATACTGATAAATGGTTGATTTCATAAAGCCGTGGCACAAAGAAGTAATGTCCGGTATCACCCATTTCAGGGGCTTTACAGGCGTAATGCAAGGTCGCTTTGTCGGCTAAATATTCGACATGGCTTTGCAGTGAAGCCAATGCTTTAGCATCAATAACTGGACCCACATCAGTGCTGAAATACGCCGGATCACCAACATGTAATTCAGCCATCGCGCCTTTGAGCATATCAATTACTTTATCGGCAATGTCTTCTTGTAAAAACAATACGCGTAGCGCAGAACACCGTTGTCCGGCACTTTGGAAGCCTGAGGAAACAACATCATCAACCACTTGCTCTGGTAGTGCGGTTGAATCGACAATCATGCAGTTTTGACCACCCGTTTCGGCAATCAAAGGTACCGGATCGCCCGTGCGCTCAGCGAGTTTTTGCGAGATCCAAGTGCCAGTGTCGGTAGAGCCAGTAAACATAATGGCTTGAATGCGCTCATCTGGAATGATCACCTGACCGACTTTACTGCCTCGGGCAATAACCGCTTGAACTACGCCCTCAGGCAGGCCACATTCGCCCATCAATTCAATGGTGCGAATGGCGATTAAACTGGTTTGTTCGGCAGGTTTGGCCACTACGGTATTACCGGTAACTAAAGCCGCTGATACTTGACCGAGGAAAATCGCCAGCGGGAAGTTCCACGGGCTGATACACAAGACCACACCACGCGCGGCTAAGTTGCCATTGGCTAGCAGTTCTTCGGCACGGGCGGCGTAATAACGGCAAAAATCCACCGCTTCGCGTACTTCTGATACCGCGTCGAGCGGGGTTTTACCGGCTTCTTTAATACACAAGGCAATTAACTCATCGCGATGGGCTTCGAGTTTGTCACCGATAGCTAATAAAATGGCAGCACGTTGAGCCACTGGGGTTTGTGACCAGCTGGCGAAGGTGGTGTCTGCTGTGACTAGCAGTTGTTCCATTTTTACTTCATCCGCATGGGTTAAATAACCGATGATTTCATTGTGATTGGCCGGGTTGGTGACGGCTTTATCCCACTTGGCGGGTTCTTTATTTTTGCCTTTACTGACTAGGTTATCATCAAGCCAACGTTCGAGGTTTTGTTTCATTTTGGCTACCGCATCGACATCGGTTAAATCAATGCCTATGGAGTTTGGACGCTCGGCACCATACAGTTGATGAGGTAAAGGAATTTGCGGATGGTACTTGTCTTGCCACAATTGCACGGTTTCTAGTGGGTCAACTAAAAGCGATTCTACCGGAATATTCTCATCGACGATGTTGTTGACAAAAGAGCTGTTGGCTCCGTTTTCAAGCAGGCGACGGACCAAATAAGCTAGCAGGTCGGCATGTTGGCCGACAGGGGCGTAGACTCGGCAGGGGACTCTTTCGCTTTGTTTATCATTTTGCACCACTTGATCATAAAGCGATTCGCCCATGCCATGTAAGCGCTGGAATTCGAAACCACTATGTTGGTCAGTCATTTCTAAAATAGTGGCAACGGTGTAAGCATTGTGAGTGGCGAATTGTGGGTAAACGGTGTTGCGCATGGCTAGCAATTTTTTCGCACATGCTTGATAAGAGACATCAGTAGATGGTTTGCGAGAGAATACCGGGAAGTCGCTGAACCCTTCGGCTTGACTGATTTTGACTTCACTATCCCAGTAAGCACCTTTTACCAGTCGTACCATCATTTTGCGTCCGGCTTTAACGGTTAGCTCTTGGATCCAATCAAGCACGAAAATAGCGCGTTTTTGGTAGGCTTGTACAGCGACGCCAAAGCCATCCCAGCCATTGAGATCATCATCAAGGAATACCGCACTGATGACGTCCATGGAAATATCAAGGCGATCAGCTTCTTCGGCATCAACGGTGAAACCAATGTTATATTTTCTCGCTTGCATCGCTAGGGCTTTTAATCGGGGGATCAGTTCGTTGATCACTCGGTCGCGGTGAGAGAATTCATAACGGGGGTGAATGGCTGAGAGTTTAATCGAGATGCCCGGGCTTTTCTCTGGGCCTTTGCCAGCGGCAGCGGTGCCAATAGCATCTATGGCGTTGACATAACTGTCAAAATAGCGGTCCGCATCTTTCATGGTGCGAGCCCCTTCGCCGAGCATATCGTAAGAATAAGTGTAACCTTTGCTTTCTTTTTCAACCGCACGTTCAACGGCTTCATCAATGGTGCGGCCCATTACGAACTGGGTGCCCATGATTTTCATCGCATAACGAACTGATTCGCGGATCACCGGTTCGCCCAACCGACCAACGGCTTTTTTCAATACGCCAAACTGGGCTTTTTTCTGCTTATCTGAATAGTTGACCAGTTTGCCAGTCATCAATAAACCCCAAGAAGAGGCGTTAACAAACAACGAATCACTGTTGCCGATATGTGCGCCCCAGTCGCCATCAGCTAATTTGTCGCGGATCAGGCTATCGGCGGTTTGTTTGTCAGGCACTCGTAACAGTGCTTCGGCTAAACACATCAACACTACGCCTTCTTCGGTTGACAGGGCAAATTCGTTAAGCAGGGCATCGACACCGCCTTTACCGACTTGTTCTTTGCGAATTTCAACGACTAGTTGACGAGCGCGTTCCCAAGCTCTCGTTCGGGCAGCGACACCGACATCAGCCAAAGGGATCAGATGATTAACGATAGTATTTTCGTCAGCACGATAAAAATCGCGAATTTGCTGACGAATGGGGTCATTGGTAACTAATGAGCCGTTAAAAAGCATGTGAAACCCTCTCTTAATAAGTCTTAATAAGTCTTGAGTTAATCACCCGATAAATAATCAGGCAAGGCTGTTCGAAGTGATGAAAGCGATAATGGCGGTTATTCTATCGTAATCACCGCAGAATATGCTGGTGTAATTCGGCATTTTGCCCTAAATTATGGGGTATCGGCCAACCTTAACCATAGAATCTACTGTAATGAGCGGACCAAGCCTGAACAAGCAACGCCAGTTAGACCGCATCGATCTAACTATTTTAGACTGCTTGCAAAAAGATGCGCGAGTTTCCAACGTCAATTTAGCGAAAAAGGTCAACCTCAGCGCTAGCCCTTGTTTGGACCGGGTAAAAAGGCTTGAAAGCGAAGGTTATATCGAACGGTATGGTGCCAAACTCAATGCTTCAAAACTTAAGTTTGGCATGTCAGCGTTTATTCAAATTACGTTAGATCGGACAACATCGGCGATATTTGATGAATTTCACCAAGCGGTGAATCAAATCAAAGAAGTAGCCGAATGCCATATGGTGGCGGGTGGGTTTGATTACCTGTTGAAAATCCGTATCGCTGATATGGAAGCTTATCGTGAAGTGCTCGGCACCATTGTCGATATGCCAGGGGTGGCAAAAAACCATACCTATGTGGTGATTGAGAATGTCAAAGAGGATTTGGGTTTGCCGATATTGTAACGCTTCGTTGTTTAATATACCTGAAATACGACAATGAATTCTCGTCTACGGTGCACCAACTTCGCCGTAGACGAGGTTTCAACCTCGTAAATTACGCCCAACCATCACTACGGCGACGGCGGCGAACCAGACTGGGCATCAGCAAACCAAATAAGATACCGACAACGGCGATGCTGCTGCCATAGAGCATCATGGTTTGGTCTTTATCGCTGCTGCTTTTGTTGAGCTTCTGTTGCAGTGCTTGCTTATCGGATTCGAGATTGGCGATTTGCTGGGTGAGCTGTTGATTATTTTTATTCGCTAGATTGAGTTGACGAGCGAGTTCGTCAACGTTGGATTGTTCGGATTCTGACGCGTCTACAGCGATATTGTATTGCTCTTGCAAGGCTTGATATTGGCTGCGAATGCTTGTTTCGGTCGATGTATTGACCTTTTCAATCCAACCGGTACGACCTTTGGGGTCTTTGATTTGAACAAAACCAGTTTCATCGTCAGTGTCGAGCACTTCTATGGGAGTGCCTGCATTAATACTACCCTGAACGCGAAACTTTTTACTGCTGCCAGTGTGCATATAAATGAACAGGTCATCTTTAATAAAGGCGTTGGGGGTGTGCTGAATGACTTCACTGGGTGTGGTGTCGTCTTCTGCTGCACTTGCCAGTGGCGCTGCCAGCGAAATTGATAAAGCTGCTGCGCCAATAGTTGATGCAACTAGTCGCTGTGGTTTAAGCAAAAGGGGTTTAAACAGGGCAATTGGCATTATTTTGTTCTACTTTTGTTTTTGCTAATGGTTTACTAATGTTTTTAGGCATTAATCAGCTTGTCCGGCAGGGAACTGCTCTCCTGCGAGTGAGCGCATAATATTAGGGCTTATCGCGATAACAATCAAGCCCGCCGTTGGGTTATCAATAGTCGTCGATAATTATGGCGGCTGTTACAATTTTGCCACAGTTTTGTTGCATCATGATGAAACCTTTAGTATTTTGACAGGTTCATCAATTAAGGTTGAAATCAAAATAAACGCATGGCTATTGAGACAGAACTGAAATTTCTAGTATCGACACAATCATCCGAGATAAGACCTGTCTTAAGGCAGCTGATTAACGACTTTACTGCTACCGTTGTTAATGAACATCAGGCCCATCTGAGCAACACCTATTATGATACCGAGCAACAGCTGTTACGCAAAGCCGATATTGGTCTGCGTACCCGCAGTCGTCGCCAAATAACCTCACAAAAACAAACACCAGAGCAGGATGAAACTTGGGAGCAAACCATTAAAACGGCTGGTAAAACAGTGGGTGGATTGCACCAACGACCAGAATACAACATTCCTGTTAGTGCTGATTCCCCGGATTTGACTTTGTTTGATCGGGCTATTTTGCCTGATGTGGCTGTCCACGACTTACAAGCGGCGCTGATCCCCTTATTTAATACCGGTTTTGATCGTCATACTTGGCATATGGCTAAAGGGAGTAATGAGTTTGAAATGGTTTTTGATCAGGGCAAAATCAGCTGTGGGGCTCAGCAGTCGGTGATCAGTGAGATTGAATTGGAGCTGGTGAAGGGCAGTGATGAGGTGCTGTTTTTGTTTGCCCGTTTGCTGGTGGATTGTTTATCAAAGGAGGAGGGCTGTACTATTCGTATGGGCTCACAAAGCAAAGCAGCCAGAGGATATCGCTTGTTTGAGCGACGAGCGTTACAGGTGCACAATTTATTGGGTAATGTGACGTTAGCTGAGCAACAAACGTTGGAGCAGGCGTTTGGCGAAACTATCGAGTATGGTTTGCAGTTTATGCAGCATCATGAAGCCTGTTTTGTTGATAGTCCATCTTTGTTGGCATTGCGGCGTTTTACCGATGGGGTCGCGCTCATCCGTCATGGTTTTTGGTTATTTACCATGGTGGTGCCGCCGTCGGCATCGTTGCATTTTCGTGGCGAATTAAAGTGGATATTACAGTCGTTCAACTGGGTTGAAAATAGTCGTCAACTAGAGGCGTTAAAATCTAAAACCGGAATGTACAGTAAAAAACTCAATCTTAATCAGTCGTTATCACAACTGGTGGATGAAGAGGTAGATAAAGAGCCAGATGCTGACAGTATTAATGCTATTTTTGCCAGTGCTCGTTATAACCATTTTTTATTGGATTTGACCCAGTGGTTAATTGATCAAGGTTGGCGTAATGAGTCCGGCTTTAACCTCGGTGAACAGGCGCAAGGCACGTTACGTTTGGCGACCAGTGGTTTTTTGCAAGACAGTTGGCAGTCATTATTACAGCTAATGCCCAAACGCGATAATCTAAGTATTGAAGATTATATGCAACACCATCAACAATTAAAACGCAGTTTACTTACGGGTGCGTGTGTTGCCAGTTTATATGATGCCGCAGAGCGTAAGGATTTCAGAATGCCATGGATAGATTTGTCTCAAGGTATCGACGAACTCAAAACCCTGCATTTGTTACAGTCATTTGCCAGCAGGGTTGAAGACAGCGATGCTATTGAGTCAATCAACGATTGGCTAGAGCAACAAATTGAAAGCTTGTTATTGGCGATGGAGCAATCGCGTAAATCAGCGGTTAAGATGCGGCCTTATTGGGCTTAGAGTGTTCAAACTTGGCAGTGGAAAAAATCGCTGCCAAGCTCATCATGGCTAATGGCTAATGGCTAATGGCTAATGGCTAATGGCTAATGGCTAATGGCTAATGGCTAATGGCTAATGGCTATTCGGCTCGATACCTGCTTGTTTTAGTAATTCGAGTAATTGCGCTTTCTCAGCTTCTGCTTTGGTCAGATTTTGTTGCATCTGTTTAATTCGTTTTGCCGCGATTTTATCTCGTTCAGCTGATGCTTTTTGCTGTTCTGCTGCTATTTTTTGTTGTTCTGCTGCTATTTTTTTTATTTCCTGCGCTTCTTTCAATTGCGACTGTAAGGTTCTTTCAATCATGATTTGATCTTGCCGGGCTAGGTAGGCAAGGTACTCATCTTCATTGGTGGAAATTTCTTCTAAGGTTTTCATGGCTTGCCTCATTATTGCTAATGATTTCAGAGGATCTGGAAGGTACTTCCAGTTTTTTGCTTCTTTGAAGAAGTATAACCAATATTCTGTTGGCTGTAACCTGTCGAGTATTTTCCATTTGGCTAGTTCTATGACATGAATAGCACAATGGTCAGTTAACTGCACATTATTGCCTTTGTCCCAGATGCCAAATTGGTGGTGACATTCATCGTCATCTTTAAATATCGAACCGGTTAATAACCAAATCGAAATAACGGGTTTAAGGACATCGAACTGTAGCCCTTTAACTGCTTGGGTATGGTAGATCGAACTCCAAGTGTAAAGCATTCTGGCGGGTAAAAAGGAGGGTTCGGTTAGTTGGATCTCAATTTGATATTTTATGCCGTTTTGATCAATGGCTAGGCGACTGGAAAACAATAATTTATTAAGATTGCGCCGGATAGGGTTTCGGCTTCAAGGCGTGCCAAAGGGCTCATACTTATTGTATGTAACCTTTGGCATAACGCAGAAGACGGAAGCATAGACCAGTAAGGTTGATGAATTATTTTTTGGATGTCGGCCAATGTCTACGACAGAGTATTTATCTTTTTCGTGCTGTTTATCGTTATAAGGGTTGATATAAGTGACCGAAATGATGGGTGAGACAGGATTAATGATTTGATTGATAAAATCAATTAACATGTTTTCGTTACCCGGAGTGCCCAAGAGCAGCTTAAACACAAAGTCGATGGTTGGATCAATAAAATATTGCATATACGGCCTCACGGTTAGCTGGATTAATTAACATGTGGTTATATATACAGTATGATTATGTTTGGTTAAAAAACCAGCTGTTTGTTGTATTTATTTTTGTGTCCTTTTTGGTTTCACCGATGTTAGCTTTAACATAATTAAATGTGTCTACCTCACGCAAATATCTTCATTAACATCAACCCTAACGACACCATGATGGTAAATTCAACGGTGGCAATACCGACGTTATCTTGATGATTGATTTCGACATCGGCGTTGATATGGGTCAGCACAATCTTTGAGCCAATATAAGCAAAGAGAATATTGGCGGCCATAAAACTGATGGCGAAGAAGAAAAACCACAGCACATTGGTGGTGATTTCTGAGGGCATGTAATGGGTGATTTGTGATGAGGTTTTAATCGCTAAAGCACCGGCTAACAGGTAACCGGCATAATGGATGCTCAGTGATAGGTTTTCGTAGCAAAGAGTGCGTTGCATCGAGTCACCCTGATTGAGTTGGGCATAACGAAATTCTCGCCAGCGAGCCAGTGTCAGTAGGTAGGCTTGGGCGATGAAAAACATAATGATGATCACCAGTAAATCATCCATGGTGTTGGCACCGCTCCAGTCATAAATGGCGATAATGCATATGGCATTGGCAATGACACTGGCAGCGTCGACAAAAGCACCAGCGATATTTTTGTGGTTGATGGCACTGTTTTCGTCAAAACCAAACAAAATATAGCGGTCGTGAATAAAGCGGCCCAATTCCATAAAAGCGACGGCTAAAGCGCCATAAATTAAGGCGTGTATGCTGTCGGCGAATAAATCATCAAACTGTAATCCACGAAAGACTTCACCAGCGATCAGCACAAAACCAAATATCGACCCGGCATAACTCAAGCCATAAGCAAAATTGTCACGGTAGGCCAACTCCTTGTTCAGTTTTCGCTCGGTTCTGTATTGTGTTATCCAGCGATTAATGAAAAAATAAATAAATACAATAACTAAGGTGACTAAGGTGATTTTTAGTTGTGGCCAGTTTGATAACAATAAATCCATATGCTTACTATCGGTCGTGTTTATTGGACGAGTATGATAACAGCTTTAATCAGTTGTGATCATTTATCCCTAACTTTTTTGCAAACCCTTTTTTTCTTCAATTTTGGAGCTCGTCTATGAACGGTCATTTATCCCCTTTAGTTTCAGCCTCGGCCCCATCGTTTATGCAACAATTTGCTCAGTTACCCGCTTCATTGGTGATAGTCGCTGATAATTATTGGCAAAAGCTGCTGGAGCAAGCGCCAGATTTATGCCAAAAGCTTGATGAGCAGCAACAGTCTGCGATGAAATGTTGTTTTGCTCTAAGCGATTTTATCGCTGAGTCCTGTATTTATCAGCCACAAATCATCCGTCATGTGTTTATGCCCGAAGATGATGAGTTTCGTTCGTTTGCTGATTATCCGGGGCTGATCCGCCAACTGAATAAACTTGACGTTGAGGCTGATTTTGCTGGTGCTATTCGTCAGATGCGTAAGTCTGTGATGGTTAAAATCGGGGTGGCTGATTTACTCAAACAAATGCCTATTGATCAGAGCTTTCGGCAAATTTCAGCGTTGTCAGATCAATTGATATTGTGCGCTTACCGTCAAGCCTATCAGCAAGTGAGTCAGGTCAATGGTCAACCGCAGGATGAAGACGGTACACCATTGCCGTTGTCCATTTTGGCCATGGGTAAGCTTGGTGGTCAGGAGCTGAATTTTTCATCGGATATTGATTTGATCCTCTGTTACCCCTCAGTTGTTAATCACACCGGACAAACGGTTGGCGGACGGCGTTCGATTGATCATCATCAGTTTTTTCTTAAAGTGGCACAAAAGTTGATTCACTTGCTACATCACCATAGTGCTGATGGTTTTGTTTTTCGGGTTGATATGCGCTTGCGACCGTTTGGTGACAGTGGACCACTGGTGTTAAGTCAGACGGCGATGGAAGATTATTATCAGGCACAGGGGAGGGATTGGGAACGTTATGCGATGCTCAAATCCCGTGTGATTTTTGACCCTGATAACGCCGCTGAGCGATTTCATGCTGAGGCGTTAACTGAAATGTTGCGACCTTTTGTTTATCGACGTTACATCGATTTTAGTGTGATTGATTCATTGCGTAAAATGAAACAGTTGATCAGCCAAGAGGCTCGGCGCAAAAATCAGCGATTGAATATCAAGCTGGGGTTTGGCGGTATTCGTGAGGTGGAGTTTATTGCTCAGGTGCTGCAACTGATCCGTGGTGGTCGTGAAAAGGGTTTGCAAGTTAAGCCGCTGTTGTCGGCATTGGCACAATTGCAGGATTATCAGGATATTGAACCTGCGCAATATGAACAGCTTAAAAGCAGTTACCTGATATTGCGTCAGTGCGAACATTATTTGCAAGTGTTTAACGACCAGCAAACTCAGTTGGTGCCGGAGGATGAAACCAATCAACAGCGTTTGTGTTACTTGTTTGGTCAAGCTGATTGGCCAAGTTGTATGGCTTATATTGTTGGGGTGATGAAGGCCGTTAACCATGAATTTCACCGAGTGATTGATGATGGCAACGAGGATAAGGGAGAGCAATTGACGCCGTTTGAAATGGCTTGGCAATTAAGTGATGACGAACCTGATCATCTGGCAGTGTTTAACTGGCTTGATGCAGCACAACAGACAGTGTTTATTCAGCGGTTAGCGCAGTTCAAGAGCGAAATACAAAAAGGTTTAGTAGGCGGTCGGGGCAGGGAGGTGCTTGATCGTCTTATTCCTCAGTTGCTCAATGTGTTCCAGCAAATGAAAGAAGCTGAGTCGGCATTAGATCGGGTGTTGAAGGTGATCAGTAAGATTGCTTCTCGTACGGTTTATTTGGAGTTGCTTAATGAAAATGAGGGCGCATTGAAACAGTTGGTGAAGTTATGTTCGCAAAGCCGCTGGGTGGCCGAGCAGCTGTCGCACCAGCCCATTTTGCTTGATGAACTGATTGATACTCGGGTGTTGTATAACCCTATTGCACTGAATATGTACCAACAGGCACTGAATGAATACATGATACGGGTGCCGCAAGATGATTTGGAACAACAGCTGGAGTATCTGCGTCATTTCAAGCTGTCGCAGCAACTGCGTATTGCCGCAGCGGATATTGCCGGAGTGCTGGCGGTGGGCGAAGTCAGCTCGCATTTGACCGCCATAGCCGAGGCGATTGTGGCTAGTGTGATGAATATCGCTTGGCAGCAAATGACCGAGCGTTATGGTGAGCCAGAAAACCGTAATGCTGGGAATAAAGGTTTTGGGGTGATTGCTTATGGCAAAATGGGCGGTGGTGAACTGGGTTATGATTCGGATTTGGACGTGGTGTTTGTGCATGATTGTGATAGTAGTAAAGGCACTAATGGTAAAAAATCAATTGATTCTCGACAGTTTTATTTAAAATTGGCGCAGCGGGTGGTGCATATATTTACTACTCGGACGGTTTCTGGGGTGTTGTATGAGATGGATACCCGGCTGCGGCCTTCGGGCAACTCTGGCCTGATGGCGATTAACATCGACCGTTATGCCAGTTATCAGGTAGAAGAAGCGTGGACCTGGGAGCATCAGGCGCTGGTTCGTTCGCGAATGGTGTTTGGTTCAGACGAATTATTTGCCCGTTTTGCCACTATTCGTAAAACGGTGTTGATGAAACAGCGAGACTTGGCGGTATTGAATAAAGAAGTCGTCGATATGCGCGCGAAAATGCGCGATAACCTGGCCAAAGATACGGCGGTTTTGTTTGATTTGAAACAAGGTCTGGGCGGTATTGCGGATATTGAATTTATTACTCAGTTTTTAGTGTTGGCACATTCAAGTGAACAACCAGCATTGACTCGTTGTTGTTCTAACGTTGAATTATTTGAATTGTTTGAGCAACAACAAATACTGACGCCGGAGCAAGCAAAAACATTAACTCATGCTTATTGGCAATTGCGCGGGGTTTATCATCAGCTGACCCTGCAACAGCAGGATAAGCTGACAGATAATGAATATGCCCAGACTCTGAGTGTGCAAATCCAACAAATTTGGCGAGCAGTGTTTAATTGTTAATTGATTTTTTTCGGCCCCTGGGCCAGTTTGCAATTGTTTGTAAGATAGCTGCTGGTGTCATAGGTGATGATAGCGGCTCTTTCGCGGGGGCAGTAGTAGGCGAAGACGTCTCTTTCGAAGTCGCTGTCTAGTGCTTTGGCAACGGAGCCTAGGGCACCAACGAAGTTGGATTCGACCTGAAAATAATGTTTGATGATGTAATCTCTTTCGAGTCGCCAGATCAGTACAATACCTTCTTTTTCGGCGTAGTTGGAGAGGATTTCACGGATGGTTTCGCCGGTTCTGAAATGGCGGTCTTCGGTTTCTCCTTGCCAGTTAGGGCTGCCGGGGTTGACCATCAGTGCTCTGTTTTGTAGTTGCTCATCAACTGATTGGGTGGGCCTATCGACTTTAAGTACAAAACCATCACCGATGGTTTTGCCATTGCCGAGCAAATCTTCTTTGATCTTACCGTAAAAACTGCTTAAGCCTTTTCCTGCCTCAGTGGTGGTGGAGGCGAATGCACCATCGCTTTGCTCTGGTGTAACTGAGGTTTTAGTTTTGACCACTGTTTTTTGTGGTGCTGGTTGACTATCTTTAGCGAATTGTAACAGGACGCTGCTACCCTGATCGGTGATCAGAATAATCGCAACGGTGATAAGAATAACGGCAAGTAGCAGGTTTTTGATCCAAAACCACATAATATGTCAACACAGGTGAATGTACGATGTAAAAATACTAGCGGCTTTTGTCGCAAAGGTCTAGACCCAGATCATTCGCTTTGCCTCGGATTATATTAATAACGCGGAGCAGCCTCTGGGTCCGGTTGGGTTTTGAAGCGACGATGAACCCACATATATTGGTCAATATTAGCGCCGACAGTCTGTTCAACCCACTGATTGACTCGGGTAACGTCAGCCGCTTTATCGCCTGAGGGCATATTGTCAAAGGCCGGAAGCAATTCAATTTCATAACCTTGACCACCGGGTAAGCGGGCAGAGAGCATAGGAATGATGGCACAATCCGTTTGCTCGGCAAACATCAGTGTACCCGTAGTGGTTGCGGTATCTTTAACTGCAAAAAATGGCACGAATTCACAACGGGTGCGACCGTAATCTTGATCAGGCAAGTAATAACACACTTCGCCTTGTTTCAGGGCATCTATTAAGCCGCGAATATTGCGCTTGCCGACCATATATTTATTTGATTTACAGCGACCATTGTATTGAAAATATTCCATTAACGGATTGTTATGGGGACGGTAAAAGCCAATGCCTTCATGGGTCATGCCGAAAATTCGTCCGTCTAGCTCCAAATGCAGTGAATGGGCCATCAGCAATAATACCCCTTTACCTTGAGCGACGGCTTGCTCAACGTGTTCATAACCTTTGAGTTTGGTTAATGAGCGTAAGCGCCAATCGGGCCACCACCAAGCAATGGTGGTTTCGAGCATGGCGATACCGGTGTTTTCGATATTACGTTTGACAATTATTTCGCGCTCAGCTGCTGATTTTTCAGGAAAGCACAGTTCAATATTACGCAGAGCTATTTTACGGCGGGATTTAAAGGCGACATAAAGTAACTTGCCAATCATACGGCCAATGAACATCTGCACTCTGAAAGGCAGTAGGTTGATGGTAAACATCAGCGCAAGCAGTAGCCAGGTCGGCCAGTGTTTAGGGCCGAGTAATGACGCTTGAAAGACGGGTTGTTTGACTTTTTTCACCATAAAATAAAACTGCTCCAGAGAAAGTGGCGCTATTGTAGCTCAGCGGTGGCGGATTAGTCATTAATTTTACTATGCAGCATATTCATACAGAGCTATTAGTTATTATCATTTGGGTTTATTTTAAAACCCGCTACACTGAGCCGTCTTTCAAAACGATAAAATAACAAATACTTAGGAGTATTCATGCCAGACATTTCACTACTCGGTTGGTTTCACACCTCCATCGCCATACTTGCCTTGCTTAGCGGGGTTTATTCATTGGTGCGATGTAAAGTGATCGAATCAACAGTGCTGTCGGGTCGGATATATCTTGTTTGCACCTTGATTGCTGCGCTGACTGCCTTGATGATTTTCAGACATGGTGGATTTGGTGCTGGTCATGCCTTAGCGGTATTAACCCTGATGGCGTTGTTGGTTGGCTTTGCAGCTGAGAAGAAAGCGCTATTTGGCAAGTTGTCGAAATATATTCAGGCTGCCAGTTACTCCGGCACCTTTTTGTTTCATATGATCCCCGCCATTACTGATGGTCTGATGCGATTACCGGTCGATTCACCAGTGGTTATTAGTATTGAAGATCCTTTGCTGAAACAGTTTTATCTGGCGTTTTTGCTCACCTACGTTGTTGGGCTTAGCTTGCAAATGGTTTGGTTGCGTAAACGGGTTTAAATATCTTACGCCGTTGTATTGATTTGTAACTACTAGAACTTTGAATTGCAGTATATTTTAATGTTTTTCGGGGTTCTTGGAGAATTTAACAAGCCTTGTTTCACCATGGTAAATAGTGCATTGCTAATATCGGGGTATTTAATCAACGAGCCATTCCTCAATCCGTTTTCCAGTTTCTCTACCTCAAATATTGAAGCATGTTCGTAAGCAACCACACTTTCGTGCTTAACAAACGGATGAGCGCCTGGGGTCAAAATAACGCTGGTATCAGATGTCGGTCTTCTTGTGGTGATATTAACCATGACTACCACGGGTGGCCTGCCTTTTGGTGCTGTGAGTACAATAAATAAGTGTTTGCATGAGCGGGATGGGATTGGTACGAGTAGTGTATTTTGTTGAATGATGTGGTTCATAGACTATTTAAAAATGCTTTAGCTGCTTTAACGTCTTGAAGCTCTTGCAGTACGCTAGCCGCATTACTATCGCTAAATCCAACGGCCTTTAATATATCCTTATACTGGATTGGGATTGCGGAACCGTGGGGATCAATCCACTCAGCAAATTCATGGGTTTTATCTGCTAGCTCAAATCTATCCATTTGACCATATTGGTTGAACACGGCATCGGCAATATCTAATTCAGCTTGTGACAGATAACCAGTGTCTACCTCACCCTCAGCCAATAAAGAAATTTTGTAATTACGGCTTGGCGATAAAAGCTGTGTCCATAACCCTTGGGTTGAGCGAACATTACCATCAATTAATGATAGTGTGTTTAATAAAACCGGACCATAATTCATTGAAGCATAATTGTCATCGCTTATTGAATGCCCTAATGTCGCCAAGGCATTGCGATCAGCAATATAAAGTAATTTCATCAGCATCAAATGATAAATCTCACCGTTATTTTTTGCGGTGAAATAAGCCGCTAATTGTGCTGTTTTTGCTTCGTTAAAGTTTGGTGTATAAGTCATATACATCCTCTCAATCTGCGTTTTCGATTAATCGTTAAGTGAAAACACTGTATATGCAAACAATTATACCTGCTTTATAATATTTGACTAGGGCTGCGGTTTAATTCATCTGCTCAAGAATTTGTGCCACCGATTTCTCAAAATAAGTGGCAATTAATAACAGCCGTTGTAATTCACTATCAACTTGCCGGGATTGACTCAGGCAGTGCTGGTTAACTGAGTTTACTATCGGTAAATAGTTAGTGCTATCAATGGCATGTTTTTTACTTTCGATTTCAATCATTGCAAGTAAGGCAGTAAATTCATGGTCGGGCAGGGTGGTTAAATTCTGATTGGCAAATAAGTAAAGTTCAATTGGGGTGAAGCTTTGGCTGTCGCGTTGGCATAACGCATCGTGTAAGGCTTCATTGCTTTCAAATAACATCATTGAACGTAAATAATTAAACGGTGGCTGAGGCTGAGCATCGGACTGGGCTGACGGCTTGCCGGCAAATAAAGCGTGTAATACATTGCGTTGCTGCTGATTGGTTTGGTTGAAGTTATCGCCTAATTGTAATGCTGGGGTAAAAAAGTTTAGCGCATCGCTGCTATTAATTTGCGCGATAAGCACAGTCGGTAAACCTTTGCTTTGGATAAATTCAGTGGCCAGTTGTTGATAAAACTCAAATCTGGCGAGGTTTTTTTGTCCTTGTTGAAACACAAAGGCGAGTTGAACCAGATTTTCAGACTCGTTTGAAGCCAGATAATGTTGTAGCAACCCTTTAACGTCATTCTTTTGCAGTAAACTGATTAGTGTTTGTATATGTTGCTTCATGGCTCGTGCTGTGTTCACTCGTAGATGACAGCGATTGTATCATGGATAAAACAAGGGAGAAGCGTGGAATTAGCACCGACCACATTGGGTTAGTTGTGATCGGCAAGTTAATGGCTGTTAATTCGATTTTTTTACATTGACTGGAAGGTTGACTAAGGCATCAACTAGTTTCACCGCTACTTCCGAAGTCTTATTTTGGGTGTCACGGGGTGGACTCAATTCACTGATTTCCAAGGCTGCCAGCATCCTAGAGCGCCAAAATATTTCAAGCATGGTTGAAAGTTCGGCTATTTCAAGGCCGTTCGGCTCGGGAGTGCCTGTTCCTGGCACCAGTCTAGCATCAAGTACATCAATGTCGACGCTGACCACAAACCTATTACACCCCCTGGATTGCAGAAGATTAAGGATTGTATGTGCTACTCTTGCTGGGTTAGTGCGGACCTCGTTGACTCGATACACTCGGATCCGATTATCCCTAATAAAGTTATTTTCTGGGCCTTCAGTACTCCTAGTGCCAACCAATACCAGACCATCTCTAGCGACCATTGGCTCTCTGTTGCCAGCCATTGTTACGAGCTGTTGCCAATGGGTGTTGACTTTCGGATCTACTTGATTTTGCCGATCCTCATTGCGATGTCTTGCGTTGATCGCAGCCAAAACCGGCATTCCGTGGACGTTGCCGGATGGTGTGGTCCATGGACTGTGGAGGTCGCCATGCGCATCCATATACACTAGGCATTGTTTGCCACCTTGTTGCGCAATCGCGGCGAAAGTGCCGATGGAGTTTGAATGATCGCCATGCAAGATCAGCGGAAAAAGTCTTCTTCTCAGGGCTAGTGTGACACCCTCTCTTACCGACTGATTTATTCTTACGATCTTATCTATGTGTTTGCCGAACTCAAATGTGGGTAGAAACAGGTCACGCTTATTGCCATCAACTCGGCTTACGGGGGGATACAAAGCGTGGCACCAAGGTTTATTTTCAGTCAAGCAGGCGATGGTGAATGCGTCGGGGCCGAGGCTGGAGCCGCGAGTACCTGCACCATATTCGGACGCTACTTCGATGAGTCCAATTCGACGCCTGTTCTGCGCGTCGAGCGTGATTAGACTGGAGGGGCTGTCGGCAGATTTAACCTCTTGTGGAGCTTCGGTCTGCGAGTTCACACAACCAGCAGTCAATAAAAGTGTTGATAAAAGGTATTTTGAGAGCTTGCCTATTGGTTTTCTCACTTTCTGTGTGGTGTTGGTTTGATGAGTTTTCATGATTGTTTCCTTATGGGGTTACGTTAGTATCGGTTGTCTTACTATCACTAACGACAAAGACCAAAGGATTGGATCATTTAAAATCATTAAATGAAGTGTTTTAGGCGATTGGCAGTGATAAGCAATAGAAAAAATAAGCAAGGAGGAAGCAATAAGCGTAACGTCAGTCACGCTCAAGGGGAGTTAAAAATGTGATTAAGGGTTATTTTCATTGCCGTGGAATCCACCATCTCCTTCAATAATCATTGTTGGCGTCGCCATTTTAGTCAGATTTATGGAGCCGCCTAGTACCTTAATATCAAAGTCTCCTTGTACATCATTTATTCCTGACGTGATTGTGATCTGTTCTCTACAAGCCTCATTATTAAGTTCCAAGCGTCTAGGAGTGATCAGATTGTCCCAAAGGCTTCTTTTAAAAGATAAACGGCAAGGAGCGGTATTAGTACCCTGTTTTAATTTAAATTTGACAGTATCACCGTCCTTAACTCTGATTGGACACGGAATGACGCTGAACCTTCCGCCTTCACATACAATTTGCACTATTACATCGTTACCATTTTCATTTGACATGATCATTCTCCGGATAGGGGCTTTACACTGCCATGCACACCGCGTGTGACTTCACTGCTTGGTGACATGACGATACGTACAATAACTCATACGGTAACTTATACGGCAGCTACAGCTTGATTGGATCATTTATTTGTTTGGTTAAAACGCTCGGCCAATTCGATATATCTTTTATCTTTGCGTAACGCTGATAATTCTGGGTGGTTTTTTACTTCAATTAGCGAATAGCCACTTTGCAGGGCTTTTTCTAGCCAGTGTAATGCGACTTGGCGTTGCCCTAGTTTTTCGTAAATAACCCCAATTGAAAAGACCACCTCTAATGCTGTCGGTTCGTTGTTAACCGCTTGTTTTAATAACGCTTGTGATTTGTCGACGTGGCCTAGCTCGGCATGGTAAGCAGCAAGGTTAGATAACACGGTGGGGTCATTGAGCAATAGCGTATTTTGCAATTGTGCGCCTTCAATCGCTTTATTTAAGGTGGTCTCAATCAAGGCTCGTGGTCGGTTACTCCAAATATAGCTGTCGGCAAGGCTGCCCCAGACAGTGTAATCTTTGTCGTTTAATAACAGTGCTTGCTCATACATTTGGGCCGCGTTTTGATAATCCTGCTGGTAATAATACAACGAAGCCAGATTATTGTAGCGGCTATAGTTTTTTTCTAGCGCCAGCGCTTGTAAAAATAGTTCAATCGCTTTGTCGACCTGATTTAAGTACCAGTGAGCGATGGCTAAATTGTTGTATCCCATGGCATTTTGTGGCACCAATTGAGTGACTCGAACAAATTGCTCAACTGCTGCCTGATAGCGGCCACGTTGCAAAAAAAACGCGCCGAGATAATGATGGTATTCCCAGTAGTCAGGGGTTAATGCGATAGCATGACGATAGTTTTGTTCGGCTTTATCATATTGCTTGTCATTTTTATAAGCGATGGCCAGCCCAGTATAAACTGCCGCATTATTAGGTGCTTGTTGTAACGCCAGTTCATATATGGCGCGGGCTAGACCGTTGCGTCCGGAGCCGTTATATATTTTGCCGAGAATTAAATAAGCTGCGATGTTACGGCTATCGAGTTGTAAGGCTTTATCACTATATTGTTCAGCTAGTTTGGCCAAGGCGAGGTCTTTACTCGCGTTATATTGAAACCAGTAGGCTTTGGCCATTAATGCATAGGCGTCGACGTAATTGTTATCGATAGCAACAGCTTGGTGTAAATGCACTATTGCCTCGGCGATATCCACTGCGGTGTTTTTGCGCTGCATAAACGCTGATGCGGTGGTGAAATGGTTAAATGCTTCAGCGTTGACGGTACTGCCTTGGGTTAAGTTATTTCTTATTTTGGGGTTTTGTGCCAAGTTGAACAGTGAAAATAACGCGGTGGCAATATCTTCTTGGAGTATTACGGTTCTTTGCTCGGTGCGCTGCAACGAGGTTTGTGCCAAAACAGTACCGTCAGCAGCCGCTGTTAAGTGTAGATTGACTACGATGTTTTGTTGTTTTTGGCGCACATCAACCTGCAATACCAAATTGACGCCAAAAATATGGGCTGCTTCGCTGACACTGTTAATTTTATACTGGCGAATTTTATTGGCTGGCACCACCCACATTGATTCAAACGATTGGGCTAATGTGGCGACGCTTTGATTGACCAAATTGAGTAATCCGTCAGTTAATACTGTGGCGTTATTGTTATGATCTAGTGTGGCTATCGGTAATACTGCAATATGCAGTTGCTTGGGCAATGGGTTTGTTATCGGAGGTGATGAGGATTTGATCAAACCCTTATTGACAATGGGATAAACAAAAGCGATCAAGAGCAAAATAAAGGCCGAAGCCAATAGTGAACGGGGACCGTAAGTGAGCCATTGGTGTTGGTAAATGTCTCCGAGCAGGATTTTTTTGAGCCATCGTTGACTGATACTGGGTTGTGATGTTTTTACCGTACTAGCGGTGACTGCTATTAAGTGAACTTCAATCTCGGCTGCACTGGCAATACGCTGGTTGCTGTCGCGTTGCAAACAGGCTTTGAGCAGCGTTATCAGTTCCATTGGGATATGCTGCAAGTGGCTGAGTTTTAACGGCTGTTGCATGATGGCTTGGCTCATGGCCTGATCGTTATCGCCATCAAAGGGCTTAAAGCCACTTAATAGTTCATACAATATCACGCCAAAAGCCCATATATCTGTACGGTGATCGACGACTTCACCCCGGATATGCTCTGGACTCATGTAAGCCATAGTGCCCATGGCATTGACGGTGGTGGTCAGCGGGCTGGCGTGAATTTTTGCTAAACCAAAATCCAGCACTTTGACGCTGCCATCGGGTAACACCATTATATTGGCCGGTTTAATGTCACGATGCACGATGCCATGGTCATGGGCTGACTTTAGTCCTTGGGCAAGCTGACGTAATATCGGCAGCAATTGTTGTAGTGGGGCAGACTGCTCACGATACCATTGCCGTAAAGTACGGCCTTGGTAATAGGCCATCACAATCACCACCTGATGATTATCGAGTTCTTCGATGGTAAAAATGGTGCCAATATTTGGATGGTCTAGGGTGGAAGCGGTTCTGGCTTCGTGAATGAATCGGGCTCTTGCGCTGACATCATTATTAATAAAAGGAGGGAGTAGTTTTAATGCCACGGTTCGTTGTAAGCGTTGATCATGGGCTTTATATACCACCCCCATACCACCAATGCCGATGATGTCGATAACCTGGTAATGAGAGAGGCTTTTGCCGACCAAATCGTGGGGGTCTTTTGCAGGTGCCAGTGAAGGAGTTGCAGGTGCTAGTGGAGATACCTGTGATGGTTCAGCCAACCAGTCGTTGCCCAACACATTCTGAGCTAAACCTTGTAAAAACTGTGGGGCTTGTTGATGTGAATTGAGCAAACCAGAGACTTCTTGATATAACGCTTTATCGTCACCACATCGGCTATTTAAAAAGTCTTCTTGCTGCGCTGGTGGTATTTCCAAGGCATCAAAAAAAAGGTCTTTTACTTGTTGTTCTAATGCCATGGTGAATTGACCATTGTTGTTTTGCTATTACTTTTGCTTTGCTAGGCCGAAGGGGTCTGCATTTCTTTAAACAGCCAGGCTTGTGCCAGTGTCCAATCGCGTTTGACTGTGCCTGTCGATATGTTTAATAGTTTTGATGTTTCTTCTATGGTCATGCCACCATAAAAAGCGGCATTCAACCACACGACTTTCTCGTTCAGCGGTTTTGGCCAAACGTTGTAATGCGTTATCTAACGCAACCAAAGACTCTGCTTGTTCCAAGTCAACCTCAATACAGGGCATCTGGCTGTCATCAAAGTCACTTAACGATTGAACAGGTTGATCACCGCCTCTTTTAGCGGCTATTTTTTGGCGGGAGTAATCAATTAATATGTGACGCATTGCTACCGCTGCGGTGGCGAGAAAATGTGATTGGTTTTCCCAGCGGTATTGTTGCTGTTCGGTTATTTTCAAATAGGCTTCATTAATCAAAGCCGCTGTATTGAGGGTCATGTCTGCTTGTCGTTGATAGCGATAACGCTGCTGCCTTGCACTGGTCTTAAGCTGCTGATAGACCTGATTAAACACCTGATCTAAAACACTGCGATCGCCTTCTTTTACGATATTGAGTAAACGAGTGATCTCATGAGGGTCGAGCCTTGCTTCGGTTAGCATTGTCGTCATATCCTGTTCAAATTTATATTGGCCTATTGGGTAGAGTAGGGAAGCGTAAATGGCTGTTTTAAGGCATAGCTTTAAGGCATCGTTTTTAAGCTATTGCTTTAAGGTATTGTGTTGAAGTCTAGCACGTCTGTCGCAACTTGAGTCACCAAACTGTGTGTTTGTCTTTGGAGCAGCGTGAGATTTAAGGTGTAAAACGAGTGATTTTAAGTAAAATGAAAATGTCGAATCACGTTAAGGTTAACACTATGCCTGTTGCTAAAAATACTGACACGGTTACCACAGAAGAATATCTTAAAGCTGAACGAATAAATGAAGTAAAACATGAATATGTTGATGGTTATCTTTATGCCATGGCTAGTGCGAGCCCCAATCACGGCAGAATTGCCGCAAACCTTATGCGTTGTTTTGGCGTTCATTTGCATAATACCTCATGTGAACCTTTTTGCGCTGATTTGATGCTAAAAACTGCAACTGGGAATTGTCGTTATCCTGATGTGTTGGTGACCTGTGATAATGAGTTTATTGACGAGGGCAGGGTGACTCAAACATCGGTGATCATTGTTGAGATTATCTCCCGTTCAACACGTAAAATCGATGAAAGTGCCAAGAAGCTGGAATATATCAATATCCCCACACTCAAAGAGTATGTGCTGATTGAGCAAGATATTGCCGCTGTTAGAGTATTGCGCAAAAGTGATGACTGGCGAACAAGTTCTTATTTCTTGGGTGATGAGGTTTACTTTGAGTCGATTGATTTAACTTTGTCAGTTGAAGCGATTTATTATCGGGTTGAAAACAAGGATATAGCAGAGTTTTTAGCGGGGTAAAATTGGCCGGTTTTGGCTATGCTTTTACCTTGTGCATAGCCAAAACCAAAAGTGACTGTTTTACTTACCCAGCCCCTGATTAATCCCATCAATATCTGAACCAGACACTGTGCCGGCGGCCAGTTTGAGGTTCAACACTTCCATGATGTAATCGTAGCGTGAGCTGGCCAAATTACGTTTGGCGCTAAACAGACTTTGGGTGCTGTCTAGTACGTCAACGATGGTTCGGGTGCCTACTTCAAAACCCGCTTCAGTAGCTTTAAGGGCACTTTCGGCAGATACCTGAGCTTGCTCTAATGCTTTTAGCGTAGAGACCAAACTTCTGACATTGGCATAAGAGGTGCGAACGGTTCTGACGATGCGGCGGTGAGCCAATTCACGGTCTTCACTGGCGGCAACGTAATCGAATTGCGCCTGCTTGATTTGTGACTCGGTTCTTAAACCACTAAAGATAGGCACCGACAACGAGATGCCAATTGATTTGGATTCACTACGTTGTGGATTGTCATTCTCTTCAATATTGTTAAAGGTTTGTTGCTCTCTGTTGGTATTGCTTCTGCCCCAATCCGCATCAAGGCTGATCGTTGGCAAGTGACCGGCGCTGGCATCTTTGATGTTTTCTTGGGCAATTTCCATGCTAATGGTTTCGATTTGCAATTCTTGGTTATTTGCCTGAGCCATATTGACCCAGTTGCCCGCAGAGCTTTCTTGTTTGGCGGCACTGAAACGTCCAGTATTGAGCGGTTCGAGTTCTTGGTGGTACTGTCCGGTGATCTCACGTAACAGTTCTTTTTGAATTTCAACATTATTTTCTGCGCCAATAACAGTGGCGACTGAGTTATCAAACAAAGCCTGTGCTTCATGAACATCAGTGATGGCGGTTAAACCCACTTTAAAGCGTTGGTTGGTTTGTTCGAGTTGACGCTCAATGGCTTTGTTTTCTGCTTGAGCAAATTCGAGATCGTCCTGAGCTTTAAGCACATTGAAATAAACTTGTGCCACCCGGTTGATCAGGTTTTGTGTCGCCAGCTTGTAACTGACTTGGCTTTGCAATGAACGTTTATGGGAGATCTCCAATTGATGCCAAGTTTTCATGTTGAAAATTTCTTGGCTCAGATTAACCGTATAGTTATTTCTGATTGAATCTCGCTCAACGGCAAAAAATGGTCCAGAGCTGGTTTGACGGGCTGAGCCAGAGCTGTCTGAATACGATACACTACTGGATAATGACAGCTGTGGAAACAGTACAGAGCGGGCTTGTATGATGCCTTCTTTGTTCGCTTCCATGGTCGCGGCGGCTTTTAACACTTGTGGATCTTTAGTCAGCGCTAACTGATAGATTTGACTAAGGTCGTCAGCGTTAGCTAGCGTGCTTACAGAACCCAACGTTAAACTGATTATGAGCGGTAGTAATTTATTCTTCATTGCTAATCATCTTCCTTAGCTTTAGTAATCTATTGAACAAACAAGAATTTTTGTAGGGGAGCAATTGTACGGGGACTTTCACCGCTGCGTAACCTACTTTGCGTAAATTAAGGCTGGATAGTGTAACAGAATATTTGCTTGGCAACAGTGTAATGGCGGCATCACACAAAAAGTATTTAGGCTAACTTATTTTTGGTGAATATCACCAGTTGTTGTAAACTGACGAACACTCGACTAAGCAATAATGATGGGCAACAATGATGGGCAATAATGATGAGCATAAACAGTGAAACCTGATAGTTCTGCGTTTAAACAAGATGATGTTAATATCATTGAACAAAAGACGGTATTTGATGGCTTTTTCAAGGTGCAACAATATACCTTACAACACCGTTTGTTTTGCGGCGATTGGAGTGGTGAAATTGTTCGAGAGTTGTTTGAGCGAGGGGATGCGGTGGCTGTTTTACCTTATGATCCGATCACCGATGAAGTGATATTGGTCGAACAATTTCGCGTCGGCGCACAAGCGGCGATTCAAAGAAATGGCGATAAATCCTCTCCTTGGTTAATTGAATGTATTGCTGGCATGACCGAACTTAATGAAGCATCGCGCGATGTCGCTATTCGCGAAGCCAAAGAAGAAGCGGGCATTGAGTTGACGAATGTCCAATCAGTAATGAGTTACTATACCAGCCCGGGTGGCATGTCTGAACGAATTGAATTGTTTGTCGCCACTGTAGACTGTCGTAAAGTCGCCGGGGTTTACGGTTTAGCAGAAGAAGACGAAGATATCCGAGTGCGCGTAGTGAAGCGAGAAGCGGCAATGAAGTGGCTAAATCAAGGTAAAGTCGATAACGCGACTACTATCATCGCTTTGCAATGGCTACAATTAAACAAAGACCATCTTGCTAATTCAGAGCAAGTTACCCAGGAGAAGACAGTTTGAGCACCACGTTAACACAAACCAAATATGTCCCAGACTTAACAGGCTTTATCCTGCTTTGTGAACTCAATTACGTGCGCTTACTTAAATTGCTACCTGAAATCGAGCCCCAGCGGCCACTATTTCGATTATCGTGTGAAAGAAACCTTTACCTATCGACTGACTATCACAGAATGCTGCAAATACACCACGATGTTAAACATCAGCCAAATCACCCCGGAACTCACTAATTACCTAGTACCCACCATGGAAATCCGGCTTTATCACGACGCTCAGGTGGCAGAAGTCACTAGCAGCCAAAATATCAGTCGAGTCAAACCCAGTTATGACTACCCTAACGTGGCGATGATGCAAAAAGATGAAAAAATGCAAATGAACCGCTTTTTGCAAGACTGGCTGAAACTGTGCCACGAATTTGGTCAGGTCAGCATTGATTTATCGTCTTATGGGTAATATGCACTGGTTTGAATCTCGCACATTATCCTCTTCATCTTCTTCACGCGCTGGCTTTCGTCTTATTCAAATCACTGATTGTCATTTGCGTAGCGACGGCGAAACTTACCATGGCGTCGATTCGGCGGCTTATCTAGCGCGGGTGTTGCTGGCGGTTAAAGCGCAGCAGCCTGATGCTGTAGTGGTGACTGGTGATATCACTCAGGACCATACTCCCGAGTCTTATTTGATTTTGCGAGATTTGTGTCGACAGATTTTAAATGATATTCCGGTGGCTTGGTTGCCGGGCAATCATGATGAATTGGATTGTTTATTTGATAGTTTCAGTGAGCCGCCATTTACGCCGGCTAAGCTGCTGGGTTGTGGTGGCGGGTGTAATAGTTGGCAAGTATTGCTACTTAATAGCAAGGGATCGACACCTAGCGGGGTGGTTAGTGCGACTCATTTAGCCCAAATCAAAACCATTTTACAACAGCTACCGCAAACACAACCGGTGGCGGTGTTTTGTCATCATCATTTGTTGCCGATGAATGGCTATATCGATAAGCATATTATGGCCAATGGTGAAGCATTGCTAGCGCTGTTAAGTGAGTTCCCTCAGGTTAAATGTATCAGTCATGGTCATGTCCATCAGCCCCAAGAAACCATCATCAGCCGTCAACAGGTTGATGATATTTATCTGTGGGCAACCCCTTCAACCAGTATTCAATTTAAACCTGGGAGTTATGCGGCTGATGTTGAAGATAGTGGCCCGGCTTTTCGTCGCTTTGATTTGTCTGTTGATGGTCAGGGTAATAGCCGGGTAAAGAGCGAGGTTATCAACGGATTTTGATTTTCGATAAACAATTGAAAGGCTAATGGTGGCTGGTGGGTAACGGTCGCATAGGCTCCCTTATCACGAGCTGGAGCTCGTTCCTACAAATACGTTTCGTGCCGCCGTGCTTGCTTTACCTTGTCGCTGGGGGTAAAATAGCCGCCAATGTAAGAGCATCAAGAGTAGCAAGAGCATGGGAAAGACAACGTGAGCGAAGAGCAGGATAATAACACCCATTTTGGTTATAAAACGGTGAAAAGCACCGAGAAAGTGGCTTTGGTGGCTGACGTTTTTCATTCTGTCGCCGCCAAATATGATGTCATGAACGACTTGATGTCGTTTGGTGTTCATCGATTGTGGAAGCGTTTTACCATTGATTGTTCAGGTGTGCGCCGAGGCCAAAAAGTGCTGGATTTGGCTGGTGGCACCGGTGATTTAACCGCCAAATTCTCCCAGCTGGTGGGTAAAGAAGGTCAGGTGATCCTCGCCGATATCAACGATTCAATGCTCAAAGTAGGCCGTGAAAAGCTCCGCGATAAAGGGGTTGTTGGTAACGTTGAGTATGTTCAGGCCAACGCCGAAGCTCTGCCTTTTCCGGATAATACCTTTGATATTATCACCATCGCTTTTGGTTTGCGTAACGTGACTGATAAAGATCAGGCGATACGTTCAATGTTACGGGTACTCAAACCCGGCGGTCGTTTACTAGTACTCGAATTCTCCAAACCACAACATGAGCTGCTTAATAAAGCCTACGATTTTTACTCGTTTAATGTACTGCCTAAGATGGGATCTTTGGTGGCTAATGACAGTGAAAGCTATCAATATCTGTCAGAATCCATCCGAATGCATCCCGACCAAGAAACCCTTAAAGAGATGATGGTTGCGGCTGGTTTCGAACAGGTCGAATACTTTAATCTGACTGGCGGCATTGTCGCATTACATCGGGGATACAAATTCTAGTGAGTTTTTTCTTATTTCCTCAGTTACTCACCTCGATGTTAGAGGCGGCAGTGAACAAGTTAGCCAAGCTCGATCCAACCTTTAGCACTCGCTGTCAGCCACTGGTGGGCAAGCGTTTGTTGGTTGAAGTTAAAGAGGCCAAAGTACCGCTGACATTTGTCGTCGGTGAAAAGCGAATCAATGTTCTCAGTCGTAAAGACGAGGATAATGATTGCGCCATCAAAACCTCATTGTCGGCGCTTAAAGAACTCAAAGACCCCAACCAAATCACCCGTTTAATTAAAGACGAAGAGTTGAGTTTGACCGGTGACTTACAACTCGCCCAGCAATTCAGTCAATTGCTCAAAGAAACCGACATTGATTGGGAAGAGCATTTATCCGAATACCTTGGTGATGGTTTGGCACATAAAGTGGCGACGCGTTTTCGCCATTTTGCTGAGGTGCTCGATAGCAAGGGTGAGGACTTTGACCGCATTATTACTGAGTTTGCTCAGGATGAAGCCAAGCTGACGCCACACCCGACCGAGGTGCGCGATCACTATCAAAAAGTGAATCAAACCCGAGCCAAGGTCGATAAACTGGCGGCGCGTGTGGCGACTTTTTCTGCTAAAAAGGACAGTTAAATGCGGCTACGCAGACTGCATCAAATTGCCAATACCCTGCTGCAATTTGGCCTTGATGAACTCATTCCCAAGGACAAACTACCTTGGTACGCCAAAGCTGCACGTCGATGTATTTTTTGGCTACCGAATCAACATAAAGATAAGAATAGCGGCCAACGTATTCGTCTGGCATTACAACAATTGGGTCCGGTGTGGATCAAGTTTGGCCAAATGCTTTCAACTCGGCGTGATTTGTTATCACCTGAAATCTCTGATGAATTGGCATTGTTACAAGATCAGGTTAAACCTTTTGCAGGCCAAGATGCCCAACTGCTGATTGAACAGGCGCTTGAAATTGATGATATTCACAGCCTGTTTAATGATTTTGAACTCAAACCGTTGGCCTCGGCTTCGGTGGCTCAAGTACATACTGGTCATTTAAAATTAAAAGATGGTGAAACCGCTGATGTGGTGATTAAAGTTATTCGCCCGGGGATTGGCAAGGTCATTAATGCCGATTTGGAATTGATGGAATGGCTGGCCGGACTGGTAGCCCGCTTTTTACCTGATGGTCGTCGGTTGCGGCCCAAAGAGGTGATCAATGAGTATCGTAAAACCATTATTGATGAACTGGATTTAATGCGTGAAGCGGCCAATGCGATCCAGCTCAAGCGTAATTTTGAAGGCTCTGACTCGCTTTACGTGCCTAAGGTTTACAGTGATTACTGCCGCAGCAATGTGTTGGTGATGGAACGTATTTATGGTATTCCGGTGGCTGATATTGCCGCCCTTGAAGCGCAAAACACCGATATGAAATTGTTGGCGGAGCGGGGGGTTCAAGTGTTTTTTACCCAGGTGTTTCGTGACAGCTTTTTTCATGCGGATATGCATCCGGGTAATGTGTTTGTTTCTTATGATAATCCGCAAAACCCCCACTACATTGGCATTGACTGCGGTATTGTCGGCACCTTGAATCGTGAAGACAAGCGTTATTTGGCGGATAACTTTATTGCTTTTTTCAATCGGGATTATCGTAAAGTCGCCGAATTGCATGTCGATTCTGGCTGGGTGCCCGGGGATACCAATGTCGAAGAATTTGAGTTTGCCATTCGTACCGTCTGTGAGCCCATTTTTGAAAAGCCACTGGCGGAGATCTCTTTTGGTCATGTGCTAGTGAATCTGTTTAATACTGCCCGGCGCTTTAATATGGAAGTGCAGCCGCAGTTGACGCTGTTGCAAAAGACCTTGTTATATATCGAAGGGTTAGGGCGGCAGCTTTATCCACAGCTGGACTTATGGAAAACCGCCAAGCCGTTTTTAGAAGACTGGGTGAAACAGCAAGTCGGACCCAAAGCCGTTGCCGGCAATATCAAAGATAATCTGCCGTTTTGGGGCGAAAAACTGCCTGAAATTCCAGACTTGGTTTATGACTATCTCCAGTCGGGCAAACAGTCTCACCGCAAGCAACAGCAATCGGTGAGCGAGTTGGTGCAAATTCAGCGTAATGGCTTTTTGGCCGTTGGCTTGTTCATCTGCGGGGCCACCTTATTGGTGTGCGCCTCAATGTTATATATCAATCACAACGACACGCCTGCACTGGTAATTGCCGCAGGTGGCGTCGTGAACTGGTTTTTGGCTTATCGAAAATTAGCTCATTAATCAAACAATAAACATAACTATTCAGCACAATTGGTGACTTTGTGGATAAATGGCAACATACAAGGTAGGAGGGCCGTCGGAATGCCGCACCACTCGCGCGATTGGTACCGAAGGTACTAGGGTGGTCGTCATTTTTTGAAATGGCTGCGCCATTTATCGCGGCGAGACGCCCCTCCTACCACGAATTATCCACAAATTGAATAGATATGAAAAACCCGACTCTGACCATATAGAACAAATTAAGGTAACAATTATCCTTCAACATTAACGAGGTTGAAACCTCGTCTACGGCAGAACTGATGCACCGTAGACGCGAATTCATTCGCGTTTTTGATGAATCAATTGTAACTCTATTTGATTGGAGCCAAAAACCCAAAGAGAAGTGAAGGAAAAAAATCATGCCTATTATTACTATTCAACAAGATGCTAGTCGTACTACTGAGCAAAAAACTGAAGTGATTAAACAAATCACCCAAACCATGGTTGATGTTTATGGTGCAAAACCTGACTCGGTGATTGTGTTTTTTGAAGACCACAGTGACGAAAACTGGGGTAAAGGCGGTCAGTTGAACGTTGATCGCAAGAAAAACAAGTGAGATTTTGATGAAATCGATTGATTTAAGAAGTGATACGGTCACCCAACCGAGTGCCGCGATGCGGGAGCTGATGGCGACGGCTGAGGTTGGCGATGATGTGTTTGGTGATGATCCAACCGTTAATGAATTGCAACGATACGCAGCTGACTTGTTAGGTAAAGAAGCGGCGATTTATGCCTCAAGCGGCACACAAACCAATTTGTTGGCATTGCTCAGTCATTGTCAGCGAGGGGACGAATATATTGTTGGTCAGCAGGCGCACACGTATAAATATGAAGCGGGCGGGGCGGCGGTATTAGGCAGCATTGTGCCACAGCCACTGGATTTTTCTGCTGATGGCTCGCTTGACCTTGAAAAGGTCAAACAGGCGATTAAGCCGGATGATCCACATTTTGCTCGCACTCGTTTGCTGGCATTGGAAAATACCGTCTCGGGCAAGGTGTTGCCGATGTCTTATTTAGCCGATGCTCGCAAATTTTGTGATCAGCATCAGCTGGCTTTACATCTTGATGGAGCCAGAGCGTTTAACGCAGCGGTGGCTTTAGATGTGCCGATTAAACAAATTTCTGCACCATTTGATTCGGTGTCGATTTGTCTGTCTAAAGGTCTGGGTGCGCCAGTGGGGTCATTATTGGTGGGCAGTCAAGCTTTGATTGACAGTGCGTTGCGCTGGCGAAAAATGCTCGGTGGCGGTATGCGCCAAGCAGGCATCATCGCATCAGCGGGTTTATATGCGTTGCAAAACAATGTTGAACGTTTGGTTGAAGACCATGCTAATGCTTTGTCGTTGGCGACTGAGTTGTCTGAGGTTAAAGGCATTAAAGTGAATGACGTCTACACCAATATGTTTTATGTCACCTTGCCTAAAGGCAGTGGCGCTGAATTGGCGGCTTTTTTGCGAACCCGTAATATTATTATTGGATCTAGCGATAATTTACGTATCGTGACCCACCTTGATTTTGCTGAAGCGGATATCGGGGCTGTGGTCGATGGCTTTAAAGCGTTTTATGCTAATCAGCAATAGTGAATAAATAAGCAACGATGACGATACATTGCGACATATTTTGATATAAAACCTGCATATGAATAACCATCGGCAGGGGTATACTAGTCAGCGTTAGAACACTTTTCACTACTTTGAATTGTTGCCCTTCAGTTGGAGGGATTCGGGTAATACCAGGATTGTTGATAGCGTTTTTTAAACGTTGGCATGGACGCCGCCCACTATTTTCAATTCTCTTCTTACCTTCTTTTAGAGTAATAATTGATAATCAAAAAAACGCGAATGAATTCGCGTCTACGGCGTAGACGAGGTTTCAACCTCGTGAATGTTGAGGGATAATTGTTATCTTAATTTGCTCCATATGATCAGAGCCCTTATTCATAAACTAGCGGATCAACCACATTGTTCAATTTAAACGCTTCGAGTCTTTCCTGACACGCACCACATTTGCCGCAGGCTTTTTCGCGACCGTTATAACAGGTCCAGGTATCGCTGTAATCCAACCCCATCGACAGACCGTCGGTGAGAATGGCGATTTTGCTTTGATACAAATAAGGGGTGACGATTTCTACTGCATCGTAGTTGGCAATTTCGCAAACCGCATTCATCTTATTAACGAATTCAGGGCGGCAATCTGGGTAGATGGCGTGGTCGCCTGAATGAGCGCCGTAATAGACTTTTTCGGCTCCAATGGAAACCGCATAACCGACTGCCATGGACAGCAAAATCATATTGCGGTTGGGCACTATGGTTTGCTTCATGTTGTCATCTTCGTAATGACCTTCGGGCACTTCAATATTGTCGGTTAATGATGAACCGCCAATGATTTGATTGATTGCCGAGATATCGACAATTTTGTGCGGCACCTTTAATTTGGCGCAAATGGTTTTGGCACATTCGACTTCTTTGACATGGCGCTGGCCATAATTAAAGGTTAGGGCGTAAACTTCGACCCCAGCCTCGGTTTGGATTGCTTTATTCAGGACGGTAAATGAATCCATCCCGCCAGAAAAAATAACTACAATTTTTTGCGCCATATTTTACTCTCAGATATAATAGCTGTCGCTGTGAAACGCGGTGGCGAATTTTACTCTAACTTATCCAGCTAATGCAATAAGGCCGTCAGGCAATAGGGCGCAGGAACTTACTTTTGTACAAAATTAATGAAATATTTGAAACCCTTCAGGGCGAAGCCACTTTCACAGGTACGCCGTCGATTTTTATCCGTTTGCAAGGTTGTCCTGTAGGGTGTTCCTGGTGTGATACCAAACATACTTGGGAGATTGACCCGCTGTTAAAGGTCGAGCTGAGCAAAACCATTGAAAAACCCGCTGATTCAGATTTATGGGCAGACGCCAGTGTCGACGCTATTTTGGCCTGTTTTGAACAACGCGGTTATCACGCTAAACATATTGTGATCACTGGCGGTGAACCTTGTATGTATGATTTGAATCCATTATGTGAGGCTTTGCATCAAGCCGGGTTTTCAACTCAAATCGAAACCAGCGGTACTTTTGAAGTTAGAGCCCCAGCGCAAACTTGGGTGACAGTTTCACCCAAAATCAATATGAAGGGCGGCTATAAAATGCTCGCCAGTGCGGTGCAGCGAGCCAACGAAATCAAACATCCGATTGCGATGGAGCGCCATATAGAAGAGTTAGAAGAATTGTTGAGTGAATGCAAAGTCAGCGACAAATTGATTTATTTGCAGCCTATCAGTCAAAAACCCAAAGCGACGAAATTGGCGATTGACGTTTGTGTGCGCAAAAACTGGCGTTTATCGGTGCAGTTACATAAATACTTGGGTATTAATTAGTGGATTTGGCGATGCTGGCAGCGGTATTTGCACAGCCGCAAAATGTGTTGGTTGCAGTGGCCGTTGTTTTTTTATTGGTGCTGTTATTAGTGTTGTTATTGATCGTCATTGGTTTGCTATTGGCGATTAAACGGCGCTTAAACAGCGATGGACAAGAGCAGTTGACGCATCTGTTATACGCCCAGTTTGGCGAGCAAAAGCAGTTTGTTTTTAAGCTGTTTTCAGAGCAAAAACAAAGTGTTGAAAAACGTCTAAGTGAACACTTACTCACCAATCAATCCAGCAGTAGCGAGTTAAAAGCCACCTTAACGGCCTTACTGACTGAACAAAAAGAGCAGTTTAATCAAAACCAAATTGCTGCGTTAAGCCAGTTAACTGAACACCTGTCTGCTTCGACTAAACGCTCCCGTGATGAACTGAATCAGTCTTTGCACAAAAACGCCGAGGTGATTGGTCAGCGTATGGCTGAGTTGACGCAATCGACTGATGAGCGACTAAAAGAGATCAGCGGTCAGGTTGAAAAACGTTTAACCGAAGGTTTTGAAAAAACCACCCAGACGTTTAACGACATTGTTAAGCGTTTAGCACTTATCGATAAGGCGCAACAGACCATTACGGATTTGTCGTCCGACGTGGTGAGTTTGCAAGAAGTATTGGCTGACAAACGCTCTCGTGGTGCTTTTGGTGAGGTGCAATTGTCGAGTCTCATTCGCAATGTAATGCCACAGAATCAGTTTGCATTTCAGCATACCCTGAGTAATGGCAAGATTGCCGATTGCGTGTTGTTTTTACCTCAGCCGACTGGCGATGTGGTGATTGATTCAAAGTTTCCACTGGAGAGTTATCGCAAGATGACAGATAACGAGCTAGCGGTCGCCGATAGGAAGGCCGCTCAGCGCCAGTTTAAGCTCGATGTTCGTAAACATGTCACCGATATTGCCAGCAAGTATTTGATTGAGGGGGAGACTTCTGACGGAGCTTTGATGTTTATTCCCGCCGAGGCGATTTTTGCTGAAATTCACGCCCATCACCCAGATGTGCTGGAGTTTTCCTATCAAAAACGGGTCTGGTTGGCATCACCCACCACTTTAATGGCGATTTTAACCACCGCTAGAAGTGTGCTTAAAGATGAAGCCACTCGCCAGCAAGTGCACATCATTCAAGATCATCTGGTCAAACTCGGCAGTGATTTTGGCCGTTTCAGAACCCGCTTTGACAATCTCGCCAAACACATCGATCAGGCCGCCAGTGATGTTCAGCTTATTCATACCTCGGCGAAAAAAATCAGCACACGTTTTGAACAGATTGAGCAAGTGCAGATTGAGGAGAGCCTAGGGGTTGAGGAGGGTTGAGTTGGCTCACGTTTCTTGACCTTAGACTTCGACCCAATTCTCCAGTGTTAACCCGTCAACACGTTGGAACTCGTGGCTATTATTACTTACCAGCGTCAGATTATTTGACCAAGCAATAGCCGCAATCAATAGGTCATAAGGTCCAATGGGTGTGCCTTTGTTTTTTAAGTCGGCGCGGATCCTCGCGGCATGACTGGCTGCCAACTCATCCATTGGTAATATACAATGTATTGATTCAATAAAATGATTCAGTGCTTTATCTGATTGTTTACGATGTTGGCTATTTTCGACACCAAATTTCAACTCAAACAGACTGACGACAGACAAGGCTACTGAACTGGTGGGTAACGCTGTGAGCTTTTGGATAACCGAAACAGGCTTCTTTTTAATTAAATAAATGCAGGTATCGGTATCCAGTAAATATTGCATTAGAAGTCTTCTCTTTTTTGCATTTCAGGTTGCTCTCGACCATCTTGCATAAAGTCATCCGGAAATTCATCAAGTGACATCAATAAAGCCTCCCACGAGGTATTGAGTGGTTCTAATATGACTTTATTACCTTGCTTATAGATTTTGACCTCCTGACCCGGCATTCTGAAATCTTTAGGTAAGCGCACCGCCTGAGAGCGTCCGGTTTGAAATAATTTAGCCGTATTCATCTGTCTACCTCTTGATAATATGGTATATATCATTGATATGTATTATTACTATAGTGTATCTGCCTGACAATGGCAAAAGTAAAAATGACAGTATTACGGTGCAGGGTGAGCAAGCTACATAAGCAACGAATTGGTCAAGTGATTGTGTGCAAATGGAATCAGCGGGATCACCACCCGGCTTTTTAAACTGAGCTATTACCACATTCTACTTTTATGATTGAACATACCCTGTTTATCAACAAAATCATTTAGGGCTTGAAGTCCCGCTTTGTTTTCTTTCAGCCATTTTGCTGAACGTCGAGCTTTTGCCTCAGCTTCTAACGTACTTTCAAATGTGGCTGACAAATTGATGTGTATTTGACTCAGATTAACTTCACCAGATTTATTACTCAGCTCAAAAACTCCTGAACAAACTCACCAATATTGCGAGATGCTTGATCAAACTCAACACCAAGCAAGATAATTTTTTTACCGCTGTTTAGATATTTTTGCGCATATTGCTTATCGTGGATCTGCTGTAATGCGGCTTCTTTTGTGTCGTTGAGCTTGAACTCAATGACATAAATGGTATCGCCCGTTTGCAGCACACAGTCAATGCGGCCTTTGTTAGTATGAACCTCAGCGTCAATGCTCAAACCAATCAGCGTGAATACCGCGTAAAATAACGATTGATAATACTTTTCCATATCGACATTTAATTCATAAGGAATATTGGCAAAAAATATGCCCAAAGTGGCAAAAAAGTCCTCTAGGTCGCCAGTGTTCAGGGATTCAACTAACCGACTGATATAATTCTGACCTTCACCTTCTTCCAAATGGCTATAGTGAGTCGCCACCGAATCATAGAAGGCGGTTTTAACCTCGTAATTAGGAAAGTCTAGGCTGTACAGAGAGTTGTTATAGCTTTTAATGGTCAGGTAACCGGTTTGCACAAATACTGATTGAATGGACATTTTTTGTGGATCAGCCGCTTCAAAAGCATTGGCTCCAATGGCAAATTCAGTGAGTTTGTTTAAATCGTATTCTTTGGTTTGCAATAAATCGAGCAGGAAGGTTGGGGTGCCAGTAGCAAACCAATAATTTTTAAATTCTTGATGTCTAAATAACGATAATAAAGAGTAGGGATTGTAAACACCCATGGCAAGATGATGAAATCGATAACCATTATACCAATGTTTTATTTTTGCCAACATTGCGGATCTATCGAGTTGTTCAACAGTGCTTAGTTGGTCAATGGCGACAGGGAAATGCGCTTCGAGTTGTTGCTGAGTGATTCCGCAAATTGTGGCATATTGCCTGTCCATTGAAATATCAGTTAAGCTGTTCATGCCGGAGAAGATTGATACCTTAGAGAACTTAGAAACCCCTGTGATGAAAACAAAGCGCAAATGTTTGTCGAGCGATTTGACCACCGAGTAAAACCGAGACATGACCGTCTTTATTGGTTTCAATGCTTCTGTTAGCAGATTATCAAGAATGGGTTTGTCGTATTCATCAACTAGCAATACCACTTTTTTTTCGGTTTTTTGATGGAGTTTGCGAACTAGTTCGGCAAAACGTTGGTCATAACTATCCCGCTCAAGGGTAACACCATAATCACTGGCGTGGTCATCGATGGCATTGATAATATATTGCTTCAAATCATCAGCGTGACTGACATCAACAGATGAAAACTCCAAAATAATGACTGGATACTCAGTGAAGTCATAGTCGGTTTTGGTGATTAATAACCCTTCAAACAGGGTTGTTTGGCCACTAAACAAGGCTTCTAGTGTCGAGACCAGCAGAGATTTGCCGAAGCGACGAGGCCGCGAAAGAAACCAAACTTTACCTGAACTGACTAAATCGTAGATCAATGCCGTTTTATCAACATAAAGGTAATTTTCTTCTCGTATTTCGGAAAACGTTTGAATGCCAAGGGGATACTTTAGGGGAAGCGTCATTGTCAGGTCCAGCGGTACTTTTAGCTTGCAAATCTTGTTGGTAGTATAAATCCCACACTATTGATCTACAAGGAGTTATGTCATGAGGTCATATAATGGAGCAGGGCGGGCATATAAACCCGCCCTCAGGCGCAATAAGCTACTTCTGATCTTTCAACTTGGGCAATTTCAAACCCAATTCGCGGCCTTTGTGGCGGGCATAATAGGTGCCTGCGGTGAACATCATGGTAGCGAAAAGTAATTCGAGTATGGCAAAAATCAGGTCTTCTGGTAGCACCCACAGGGTTGTCAGGCTGTGCATGACGTTTAACATCACCACGAAGTTAGCCCATGCATAGGTATAGGGTTTGCCTTGCAGTAAGCCTTTCATTGGAAAAAATAGAGGCAGCCAGAATAATGCCAGTGAGACTTTAGTGCTGATGCCCTCAGCTGGGTTTAACCAAATAAGCCACACTGGCATTAAGATTAATAAGCCGAAATAGCCTGTCAGGGTAATTTGCTTGAGCAATTGGGTGTTGACGGGTTTTTCGTTGTTGTCGCCGTCATTAGCGTTAGGATTCGGTGTTGCAGTATCATTCATCAGTGGTTTAACTTTTTGGTTATTTGGGCAAGGCGGAAACCCGCTGCCACACAAAGGCTGTCTTCGTTGGGGTCCAACTGTGGGTTGTTGGTGAGTCCGGCAACATGTGAAGCGCCATAAGGGGTGCCGCCAGTAACGGTGGCATTTAATGCAGGCTCAGAATAGGGTAAACCCTGAATCAACATGCCATGATGCAGCAATGGCAACATCATGGTTAATAACGCCGTTTCATTACCACCATGCATCGATGCAGAAGAAGTAAATACGGCTGCGGGTTTGTCTATCAATTCGCCATTAAGCCAGGCGGTTGAGGTCGATTCCCAAAAGTGTTTCATCGGTGCCGCCATGTTGCCAAACCGGGCTGGGCTGCCCAGTGCAATGGCATGACAGTCCTTTAAATCAGCTTGGGTGACATAAGCGTCATCAGGTGTTATTTCATCCTGACTGGCTTGGTCTTGCTCGGCTTTCGTAAATAAAACGGGTACCGTGCGCAATACCGCCTCACAACCAGCTTTTTCAATACCATAGGCAATTCTGCCCGCCATGCTCTGCACCGAGCCATGACGAGAATAGTACAAGACTAATACTTTAATAGGCGTGTTAATCGACATTATTAAAACAGTTCGAGCACTTGCTCAGGTGGACGGCCGATTTTAGCCGCATCACCATTAATCACAATCGGACGCTCAATCAGTTTAGGATTGTCAATCATCGCTTGGATTAGTTGGTCTTCTGTTAATGCTGGGTCTTTGAGGTTAAGTTCTTTGTAAATGGCTTCTTTGTTACGCATTAATTGTTGCGCTGAGGTCATGCCTAGTTTGCTCAGCAAATCTTTAATTTGCGCGGCATCAGGAACATCTTTTAAATATTGCACCACAGTGGCATCAATATTGTTGTCTTGCAACAGTTGCAGTGTCTGACGACTCTTAGAGCAACGAGGATTATGATAGATAGTAGGTGACATAATATTTCCCAAACGAGTGAATAAAAGCGGTGAGCAGGGCGAGCTAACGGTAAATGCAATACCCGCCATGATCTGACGGGCTATTTTAGTGAAATCAGCGGGAGAATTAAAGCCGTTTTATTTGATCAAGCTGTGAACGGTAGCGTTCCTGCATCGCTGTCAGTCGTTTGGATTCCAACTTTTTACCGCTCTCAAGCTTAGACAACGAAATATTCAACTCTTCAATCGAACGACTATACAGTGATAATAAGGCAAATTTCTCTGCCCGTAATTCATGATACTTGGTCAAATTTTGCATCTGACCATAAGCGTTGATCAACAGGTCAGTTGCAATATAACTGTCGCCATGACTGATTTTGAAGCTATTCAACAAATCTATCGCCATTTGCGGCTTTTTCGCGGTGATGGCGACGCTGGCATAGTTAATGGTGATCACTGGATTGTTGGGGCGTAATTTATAATGCTGCTCCAAAAAGGCCAGGGCTTGATCAAACTTTTCTGTCTTGGTTAGAATATCGGTGTATGTGTCAATGTAAAACAGGTTTTTAGGTGATTTGGCCAATAACTGCTTGATGATTTTAGCCGCCGCTGCGGTATTGTTCGAGTCACTGTGCGCCAACGCTAATCCATATAACGCGGCTTCTTTAAGGGCGTAAGTTTTGTTTTTTAACTGATCTTCAAAATGGCGAATAGCCGCCTTACCACTTAATTCATAACGGGCTTTTACCCGGCTTTTGACCAGCTGGAAATCTTTAGAGACCCGCTGTGGTGGCCTCGGATATCGTTGTGCTCTGAGTTTGGAGTCAGCAACCCGGCTTTCAGGCAAAGGGTGAGTCATCAAAAACGCTGGTGGCGTTGAGGTAAAACGATATTTGGCAGAAAGCTTGTCAAAGAACGCTGGCGCACCATGAGGGTCGAATCCGGCAATAGCAAGAATTTTAATCCCAATCCGGTCAGCCTCTTTTTCATTGGAGCGGGTAAAGTTGATAGAAGATTGTAGCGAACTGGCCTGAGTGGTCATAATTGCCGCCATACCGGCCTCTGGGTTAACTGCTGCTAACAATATACCACCGAGCAAACCGGCCAAAGTCAAAGGTGAATTACGTTTTTGTGATTCCATACGCCGGGATAAATGGCGCTGGGTCACATGAGAAATTTCATGGGCGAGCACCGATGCCAGCTCACTTTCGTTGTCAGATAAGGCGATTAACCCGGTATTGACGGCAACATGGCCACCAAAAAAAGCAAAAGCGTTAATTGAACTGTCTCTAACGGTGAAAAAGGTAAAAGGGAAGTGAATGTCATCGGCAAAGCTGACTAGTTTGTTCCCAAGAGTGTTAATATAGCCGCTAATAAGTGGGTCATAATCGACCGGTAATTGTGCCCGGGTTTGGCGCATCAGCACATCACCGAGTAATTTTTCTTTTTCATAACTCAGGGTACTGAGGGCATTTGAGCCTATGTTGGGCAGTTTGTTGTCTGCGGCATATAGCGGATGATCAATGATGTTAAAACATAACACCGCAATAACAACAATTGCGTACAGCCTGGATCTCATTAAAACTCCTTTTGCGTCATCTGACCCTCTAACGAGGACCGATAGTAAAGTTACCTTGTAAACCGGCCATTAAAATAGAATCTTGGTCATTGCCGATTAGCTTTTCTTGCATGTCATAATATTTGCGAATGGAGACGCCATCCACTTTTTGTATGATCAGTTCTTGTTTAAGAAAGTTGATCACACTATGTACAGATTTAAATGCATGAATGATCAGTGCTTTGTCGGCTTCATCACCCCGCTGAAAATAAAAATCAATAAATTTGTGTAGCTGGTTAATCCGCAACAACATTTTCATATTGTGTGGATCCCATACTCTAAATTCCATTAATCGATTGTCTCTGACGAATTGATCAATCTCTTTGGATTTGGCATAAGGGTAGGCGTGTAATTCAAAACCCCGTTCAGTAAATATCTGATAAATCGCCAATCGAGGTTTGTTTTCGCAATGTATGGTGCCATCTTTGTCAACGTGGCCGCCCAAAAGTTCAATATTCCAGTTGCGTTTGTCGACTATTCTTTTCATCGCGTTGTCAAAACCGTGGGTCAACAAGCCCTCAGACTCGCCAAGGGATTGAGCAACCATATGAAAAAAGGGCGGTAATTCGCCCCAGTTAAGGCTTTTTTTAAACAGGTTAATATCTTTAAGCGTTGGATTTTTTGGCAAATCGTATTTACCACCTGGATCTGACATAAAAACGTGTCCCGTCTGACATAATCTTATTAATAAGAATAACGTAAATTTAATCACAATGAGATTGTTTTAATAGATTAAAATCCAGATAATAAGCCAAAAAATGTAATGAGCTTTGTTATGACCCTAGACTTTGACGCCAGAGCACTAAAATGCCCTTGGTTGTTTGTCAAAACCAAACAATTACTAAAGCAGCTTGAGGCCGGACAACAATTGTGTCTGCTGGTCGATGATCCGGTAGGCATGAATGACATTAAGCGATACCTCGATAAGCAAAGTTTCAGGTATACTGTCAATCCAATGACCTCGACAACCGCACTTAACCCACCTGATGTTCAATTTTGTATACAGGGCAAGGACAATTAATCCATGGTAGAATTTCTAGTAGATTGGTACAAGCGTAAGTTTTCAGATCCTGAATCCGTTACCCTTTTTCTCTTGCTGATCATCGGCTCTATTACGCTGTATTGGGTAGGGCATATTATGGTACCTGTGCTGGTGGCTGTAGTGATCGCCTATTTGCTCGAATGGCCAGTGGCGAAAATCTCCAACCATGGTGTGTCCCGCACGGCCGCCACTTCGATTGTGTTACTGCTGTTTGTCAGCACCATGAGCGCAATTATGATTGGTTTAGTGCCAAACCTGTGGCAGCAAGCCAGTAATTTTATTGCTGAGGCACCGGCGATGCTGGAGCAGGGCAAAAGTTACCTCAGATTATTACCTGAACAATATCCTCAAGTCGTCAATGGCGAACAAATCCAATGGATGCTCGATAAAGTCGATGCCTGGATGATTGACTCAGGCCAACAGCTGGTGAGTGCGTCGTTTTCAACCATTGTCGATTTGGTCGCGCTGATGATTTATCTGATTTTGGTGCCGTTAATGATTTTCTTTATGTTAAAAGATAAAGATACGCTGGTCGCCAGTTTTAAAACCCTATTACCGAGTACCCGCCGCCTAATCACCCAAGTGTCTAACGAAATGAACATCCAAATCATGAATTACATTCGCGGTAAAGTGATTGAAATCGTGGTGGTGGGTGTCGCCACTTATATTGTGCTGGCGGTCTTTGATATGCGCTACGCCGCTTTATTCGGTCTACTGGTAGGCTTGTCTGTACTGGTGCCATACATTGGTGCTGTGGTGGTAACTATCCCGGTGGTTTTAGTCGGGTTGGCACAATGGGGCGCAACTGGCGATTTTTGGTATGCAATGATAGCTTACACCATCGTTCAGGGGCTTGACGGCAATCTGTTGGTGCCTTTGTTGTTCTCCGAAGCGGTTGATTTGAATCCGGTGTTTATCGTCATTGCGGTGCTGTTTTTTGGCGGCCTGTGGGGCTTCTGGGGAGTGTTTTTTGCCATTCCGTTGGCGGCGTTAGTTAAAGCGGTGTTAAGCGCTTGGTCGAGTACTCAGGAGCAGGTGGTTGAGTCGTAAAATCAACAATACAAGCTTTCAGCTAACAGATAGGCATTCACAGCCTCTGGCAGCAATCCGGTATTATCCACTCCAGCCTTAACATTCTGGCGAATTTGTGTTGACGAAATATCCAGTGGTTCGATTTGAGCGAGATAAATCAAACCACTGTTTTGCTGATGAAGTTGCTTGAAGTCATCTGTCTGATGGGCAGCCAACACATCCATAATATCTGCGTCTTTGTTAGCGGCATTAAGGTTCCAGCCGGGACGATAACTGACCACCAAGTGACATAAGGTTAAGATCTGCGCCCAGCGATACCAACTTTTGAACGTTAACAAGGAGTCCATGCCCATTAAAAAACAGATCGGGGTGTCGGGCAATTCCTGACGTATGCTTTGCAGGGTGACTAGGGTATAAGAGGGATCTTGCCGCGACAGTTCTCTTAGGTCGACACAGAAACCAGCCAAGTCTTGACAGGCGAGTTGGACCATTTCAGCCCGTTGCTCGCTGGTGGCTTTGGTGCCCGCTTTATGTGGCGGTTTGTGACTCGGCATCAGGCGAATTTCAGCCAAGTCTAATTGCTTGAGAATTTGTTGCGCGGGTTTGAGATGACCAAAATGAATCGGGTCAAAAGTGCCACCAAGAATGCCGATTGCCTTGTGTTGGGGTTTGGTCATTGATCTGCTCTTAATTTTTTAACTGTTAATTATTCAGTATAACTATTGATTTAAAGTCTTTTCTTTTGGCACTACCGTTATGCGGGCTGTGGGCTGTTCAGGTATTTGGAGCGCTTCGTTCTTTACAATCAAAAGCACTCACCACGGAGACACGGACGCACGGAGAAGGTCAAAAGCAAAGATTTAAAAGTCGTTGCCTTTTGACGTTGTTTTTCTCCGTATCTCCGTGCCTAGATGATTGCTCCTGCATAATCTAACCCACGGGCATCCTGCCCTGGTCCGTGGTCAAAATGTTTTTATTTTTAGGAACGAAGGACTCCAGTGACTCGAAAAGCCCGTCAAACCCTTAAGACATTCACAATTTTCATTACTTAAGGTCTTAATTGTTATTTGGCCGTCAATGGATAAGCACTCAACTGCTCGGCAAAACCAAACGATAAACACACATGACACAAGTCGGCATAAGGCTGTGAGCCGCTGAATGACTTGAGTTTGCTATCGAGGGTGTTGAGGTCTTTAACCATGATATCGAGCTGTGCCATCGATAGCCGAGATAATGCACTGCTGATTAGCGACTGCCGACTGCTCCAGACTTTAAATTGCTGTAACACCGCAGAAACCGCCATCCCGGAATGCATCAGGGCTTTCATCTCAACCAGCTGTAAAACCTCTCTGATTAAGGCCCAGTTCACAATATTCGGCTCAATACCCTCTTGTTGCAAGCTAACCAGAATACGCACCGCTTGTTCTAAATTACCTGCCAGTAATTCATCGACCAAGGTAAACACATTAAAGCGAGATTGATTGAGGATGACACTTTGCAGATAACCAGTGCCAATTTTTTGCTTGGGGTAACTGATGGCCAGTTTTTCGATTTCTTGGGCCGCAGCAAGCAAGTTGCCACTGTAAAAGCTGGCAAGCAATTGGCTGCCATCAGGCTCCAGCGCAATGCCGGCTTGTTGACAACGTTGGTTGATCCAGCGAATAAAATGGTCGCCTTCAATATTGTACAGCGGGATAAACAGCCCCTTTGACGACAGGGTTTTAAACCATTTGGTTTTTTGTACACCAGCTTCAATTTTGCCACCGTGGATCACCAAGATGGTATCTTGATTAAATATCCCGGCTAATTCATTTAACGCTTTGGCCCCTTGTTGACCGGGTTTGCCTTTGTTTATTTCCAGCTCAATTAGTTTTTTGCTAGAAAACAACGACAAGCTGTTAAATTCGCTGAACAGGTTATTCCAGTCAAATTGAGCGTCGGCAGTGAGGGCGCTACGCTCTTCAAAACCTTGTTGACGAGCGGCTTGGCGAATGGCGTCCATGGTTTCGAGTTTTTGCAGCGGCTCATCACCAAAAATCAAATAAACCGCACTGAGGCCCTTGCCTAAATGTTGTGGCAATTGATTGGCGTATATTTTCATTGATTGGTCTGCTAGCGGCCGAGGCTGGCCAGTTGACGAATGATTTTGTCAGCGGCCAGTTGACGCATTTCTCTTAAAATCAGCTTTAATTCTTTTGACTTAGCTAACGCACTTTCTGGATCGTCCTGATAATCCCGGTAGATTTCAAAATCAAACTGTTGGGCATCCTGATTAGGCAAGGCAATGCCATAACGTACCGTGTAAATGAGTTCGTATTCTGCTACTTGACCGTTAGGAAACAGCGATAAAGTGCGTCTGTCGAGTTTGTCTTGATGTAGCTGCAAGGTCGCGATATCCGCACTAGGTTTGATTAATCTGATCTCATTGAGCTTCAGCTGAGTACGTAATAAACCAGCTAATTCGGCATATTTGTCAGCCGGATCTAAATGCAACACTTTAAGCGAGTCAGGAATTTGATGACTGCCACGTAAAGTAAAACCACAGCCTGTCAGGCCGATGAGAACAATAAACCAAACGAATAACTTTGTTGAATGTTTTAGTAACATAATGAGGACCTTAATCATCTAAAAAAAACGAGAATAAATTCTCGTCTACGTCGCATCTTTACCGTAGACGAGGTTTCTCGTTAATGCTGATGTTAGTTAGCGACGATATTAACCAATTTACCCGGCACATAAATCACTTTACGCACGGTTTTGTCATCGGTAAATTTGGTCACGTTTTCATTTGCCTGCGCCAACGCTTTAACATCATCGGCTGGTGCATCGGCTGCGACGGTGATTTTAGCTCTGACTTTGCCATTAACCTGCAAGATGATCAGCTTTTCATCTTCGACCATGGCACTTTCATCAGCGACTGGCCATACGGCGTCTTCAATGAATCCGTCTTGCTTTAAAATCAGCCATAGTTCATGGGTGATATGCGGCACAATTGGCGACAACATGGTGATAATAATCACCATGATGTGATGAACCAAGGCTTTATCTTGTGCCGTCGCAACTTTTAACTTCATGGTATGGTTGAGCAGTTCCATGATGGCCGCAATGGCGGTGTTAAAGGTGTTTCGACGACCAACATCATCAGTGACTTTGGCGATGGTTTTGTGCAACTCGCGATAAAGATTCTTTTGTGCCGCTGATAAACCGGCAACGTTTAATGCTTCGCTGGAGTCGGCGTTATCATTGGCTAGTTTCCACACTCGCTTGAGGAAGCGACTGGCTCCTTCTACGCCTGAGTCAGACCATTCAAGGGTTTGCTCTGGTGGGGCGGTAAACATCATAAACAAGCGTACCGTGTCAGCACCGTATTGGTCGATAACGGTTTGCGGGTCGATACCGTTGTTTTTCGATTTTGACATTTTGCTCATGCCAGCAGAAATCACCGGTTGACCATCTTCTTTATGCCAGGCTTTGGTGATGCGGCCTTTGTCATCGGTTTCTGATTCGACTTCGGTCGGGGAGATCCACGTTTTGCCGCCGTTGTCACTTTCACGATAATAGGTGTCGGCTAATACCATGCCCTGACACAATAAGCGCTTAAACGGTTCGTCACATTCTACCAAGCCAACATCACGTAATAGTTTGTGGAAGAAGCGAGCATATAACAAATGCAAAATCGCATGTTCAATACCGCCGATATATTGGTCGACCGGTAGCCAGTAATTGGCTTTTTCTGGGTCTAACATCGCTTCATCGTTATCTGGGCTGGTGTAGCGAGCATAGTACCAAGACGATTCCATAAAGGTATCAAAGGTATCGGTCTCGTGAAAGGCTTCTTCGCCGTTAAAAGTGGTTTTAGCCCATTCAGGGTCTGCTTTAATCGGTGAAGTCACGCCGTTCATGGTAACATCCAGCGGTAATTCTACTGGAAGGCGATCAAGCGGTACAGCGGCGGTGCTGCCATCTTTTAGATTTAGAATTGGGATTGGCGTACCCCAATAACGTTGACGAGAAACACCCCAGTCACGCAAGCGGTAGTTAACCTGAACCTTACCCTTTTTGTCGGCGATCAGTTGGTCAGAAATCGCTTTGAAACCAGCGGTAAAATCAAGCCCGTCAAATTCACCAGAGTTGATTAACAGCCCTTTTTCAGTGAAAGCCGATTGGCTGAGGTCACAAACAACAGACGCATCGGCGTCTGGTGCAGCTTCGATAACTTGTTGAATTTCAAGGCCGTATTGCGTGGCAAATTCCCAGTCACGTTGGTCATGACCCGGTACTGACATCACTGCACCTGAGCCGTAATCCATCAACACAAAGTTGGCGATCCAGATGGGGATCACTTTGCCAGTTAATGGGTGGATGGCATTGAGGCCAGTCGCGATGCCTTTTTTCTCCATTTTTTCCATTTGGGCTTCGGCAGTGTTGGCGATTTTACATTCAGCAATGAAATCAGTAATTTTGCTGTTAGCGGCGGCTGCTTTAAGTGCCAGCGGATGTTGTGCGGCAACGGCTAAATAAGTCACACCCATCAAAGTATCTGGGCGGGTGGTGTAGATCGAGACGTTTTCGTCACTACCTTCTACCTCAAAGGTCATTTCGACCCCTTCAGAGCGGCCAATCCAGTTGCGTTGCATGGTTTTGACTTGCTCAGGCCAGTCATCAAGCTGGTCTAAATCGTTGAGCAATTCTTCGGCATAATCGGTGATTTTAATGAACCACTGGGGGATTTCTTTTTTCTCTACGATAGCGCCTGAGCGCCAGCCGCGACCGTCGATAACTTGTTCATTAGCCAGTACGGTTTGGTCGATAGGGTCCCAGTTCACTGAGGCCATTTTTTTGTAGACTACGCCTTTTTCATACAGCTTGGTGAAGAACCATTGTTCCCACTTGTAGTATTCTTTATCACAGGTAGCGAATTCGCGATCCCAGTCATAACCAAAACCGAGGCTTTTGAGCTGATTACGCATATAAGCGATATTCTCGCGGGTCCATTTACCCGGAGCGGTTTTGTTTTTGATTGCGGCATTTTCAGCGGGCAGACCAAAGGCATCCCAACCCATAGGCTGGAGCACGTTTTTACCATTTAAGCGTTGAAAGCGAGAAACCACATCACCGAGGGTATAGTTACGAACGTGGCCAATATGGAGGCGTCCACTAGGGTAGGGGAACATCGATAAGCAATAGTATTTCTCTTTGCCCGGCTGCTCGGTGGCTTTAAATGTTTGCTTGTCAGTCCAAAATTGTTGAACTTTGGCTTCGATGGCTTGGTGATCAAAAGTGCTTTGCTGTGTTTGTGCTGAATCTTGCATTAGCGGATGGCCTGTCCTGTTGGTTTTGCGCGTATCAATTGCTGGCTTTAATTGGTAGTAGTCGCTGCTAGCTATAAGGCCACATAGAATACATTAGACCGGGTGAGATCACCAAGCGCAAAAGCTAAAACTGGAATAAAAGGCGCGGCCACCTTAGAAAATCGACTGAGATGGCCTTTGATCTAGTTGGCATCATAGGGCAGAACAATACGAACAAGATGATTTTGAACTTTGTATCAAAGAGCCATTAACATCCGCGTGGGGTTTTTATTCACTTGTTGAGCTAAACTGGCATGAAAAAAGCGGTTGAAAGTGGCACAACAGTGGTACCAGAAATTAATTCTGTTGAAGACCTCGACAAGTGGCTTGTAACGGTTTAATGGAGAATATTTTAGAAACTTCAAATGACTTTATAAGTAAACATTTCGGTAGAGCCGAAAAGAAGAAAATCTCAGCTTTTATGCAAGCCTTTCAACAAGGCGGTTTTCATACCGGGTTTTATGATTTTGATTGTGATCTGGAGGGTTATGTTATTTCTGCATTAAATGAAGCATCATAGATGCGACTGCTATTTTTTGTTCGAGGTTAGTGATTGATTCACCGCCTAACATAGGGTCACTAGAAGTCCTTTCTTTTTTAGCTGATTAATTAAAAGCTCAATAATTTTATGTCAATAAAAGCTGTCTATTTTGAAGCGCTCGGCTAAGATTAATCTATGCCAAATCAAGAGGTAAGGAGTGACTGCGATGCCAGACAAGAAGAAATGGGGTTATCCCCAATGGGTAGAGAGTTTTGGTCAATGGTTGGCTGATAGCCGACCAGAAGAAGTGAAAAGCCTGATTAATTTTTTTGAACACTCTAACGAGTGGTGGCAGGCGACCAAAGAACTGAGTAGTGATGAGCTTCATCAGTTGAATATTTACCTCAAACGAGACTTGCAGATGTTTTACCGCCATTATCAGCAAGATATGAATGATTCAGAATTTGTTCAGTCGATTAAAGAGTCAGTGTGGAAAGAGCTGGCAGAAATGACCGATAAATCTCAAATCGAATGGCGCGAATTAGAGCAGGATTTTGACCATCAGGGCACTTATGTAAAGGGTGAATGGGTCGGAATGGGCACTTTAGTGTGTAAAGAATGCCATTACAAAATGGCCTTTGTTCACCCGATAGAATTACCCGCTTGTCCAGAGTGCGGCGGTAGCCATTTTCTCCGGGAAGCACTGGCTCCCTGACGGGCTATGCTGATATACTGCCCGGCAATGCTGGCCTTATGGCTTACAATGACAATAGGACCTCGGATTTGACCGAACAATTAAAGCAAAACGCCCAAGTTTTATCCCCGCACATTGATTTGCAGGCTGTTCATCAAAGCCTGACCTCAAGCCCTCAGGAACCGATCAACTTTATTGGCCAAAAACGCGCTCAAGCGGCATTGGCTTTTGGGCTGGGTATTGAGTCATCGGGGTACAACCTCTATATCATGGGTGAGTCGGCATTAGGTCGACATAGCCTGATTGATGAACACCTCAAATCAGTTGCTAAAAACAAAGGCACCCCGGATGAATGGTGCTATATCAATAATTTTGATGACAATCGCCTACCCAAAGCCATCCGTCTTAAACCTGAAGAAGGCAAAACCTTTTGTGACGACATGAGCAAGCTGATCGATGAGCTGGTTGATACCTTTCCTGCCGCGTTTGATCATCCGAGCTATCAGCGCCGCAAAAAAGCCCTCGACAGAAAATTTAACGTTAAATACGACGGCGCATTAGAAAAAGTCGAAAACGAAGCGTTAAAACATAAAGTGGCCGTTTACGAAGAAAATGGTGCGGTAACCTTTTCACCAGTGATTGATGACAGCCCGTTGGATGACAACGAGTTTGCCAAATTGTCTGAAGAGCAGCGACAGCATTTTTATGAAATTATTTCTGAATTGGAGATCTTTTTAAATGAGCAGTTGGTTGAACTGCCGTTGTGGAAACGAGAACTATCGGTTCAATTACGTGACTTGAAAAAAGAAACCATTGAAGGTGCACTCAGACCGCTGATCAAAGATTTGGAGCACAAATATAAAACGGAATTGGCGATCCTCAAATATCTCAAGGATATGCGTAAAGAGTTGGTCAATTATATTCATGAATGGCTTGATGATGAAGATTCTGAAAACAAAGAAGAGTTGGATAAACGCTCTTTGTTTGAAGAGCTGATCATGCCCAATCCGCTGGTGCATTATAAAGCGGACGATGGTGCGCCGATGATTTATGAACCCAACCCCACCTATCAAAATATGTTTGGTAAAATCGAATATTCATCGATGCAAGGGGCGCTATACACTAACTTTAACATGGTGCGGGCAGGGGCGTTGCACAAGGCTAACGGCGGTTATTTGGTGGTTGATGCCAATAAACTGATGAGCCAGCCTTATGTTTGGGATGCGCTGAAACTGGCGATAAAAACCGGCAAAGTGATCATTGATTTACCCCACAACGACGCTGGAATGGTCAATTCTGTAACCCTCACACCACAACCTATTCCCCTTGACGTTAAAGTGTTGTTACTGGGCTCTCGTGAACTGTATTACATGATGCAAGAATATGATGATGAGTTCAGTGAGCTGTTTCGTGTTCTGGCGGATTTTGAATACACTATCCCGGCGACTGATCGCACCGAGTATGAATTTATTCAAAAAGTGGTGAGTCATGTTGAAGGCTTGGATATTGAGGGGATTAGTGAAGATGCTATTGCTAGGTTACTGGAATTTAGTTATCGCCAGGCTGAACATCAGCATAAATTGTCAGCCAGTTTTGCTCATGTGTTGGAGCTGATCCAAGAGGCGATTTATTATTGTCAGCAAGATGATGAGAGTGTGATCACCAAGGCGCAAATCAATGAAGCGTTAGAAGGTAAAAAGTATCGTTCAGGGCAGATCAGTGAGTCGTTTTTAGAAGACATTAAAGAAGGGCAAATTCTGATTGATACTGACGGTGAAAGTGTCGGTAAGCTTAACGGACTAACCGTGCTCGAAATCGGCGATACCATGTTTGGCACACCAGCCCGGATCAGCGCCACGGTTTATGTGGGTGCCAATGGCGTGGTGGATATTGAACGTGAGGTTGAGCTGGGCAAATCGATTCACTCTAAAGGGGTGATGTTGCTGACCGGTTATCTCGGTAACATGTATGCGCAGGAGTTTTGCCTTACCTTGTCGGCGAATATTGCGCTGGAACAATCTTACGGTCATATCGATGGAGATAGTGCCTCGTTAGGCGAAGTTTGTGCATTAATTTCGGCTATTACTCGCTTGCCACTGAAACAATCATTGGCCATTACTGGTTCAATTAATCAGCATGGTCAGGTGCAGTCTATTGGTGGGGTGAACGAAAAAATCGAAGGTTTCTTTGAGCTGTGTAAGGCCCGCAAATTGACTGGTGAGCAAGGAGTGATCATCCCTAAAACTAACGCCGTTAATTTGGTGCTCAGCCAAGAAGTGATTGATGCAGTTGAGAAAGGCGTGTTCACGATTTATTGTGTGTCGACCGTTGATGATGCCCTCGAAGTGCTCACCGGTAAAAAGGCGGGTAGTTTGTCAACCCGAGGCACTTACCCTAAAGGTTCAGTTAATTACAAAGCCTTTCATCGACTTAAAGCCATTAATGATATTGTTGCTGGCAGTGATGAGGATTAGAGGCAAGCCATTGAAATGTTGACAACGACTCCGTAGGGTGGACCGAAAACGACCCGTAGCATGAGGGGAGAGAAGGTTACGCAAAAGCGCAGCGTTGCCCACCGCACAAACCGCCCGCCAACAAAAGCCTTTAACGAAGAGAAGCTTACACTTATAAAGGCCCAAAAAAAATGCCAACAGGGAAACCCCGTTGGCATTTTCAGACTTGGATAGTTAAACCGTTAATCGGTGTTTGCTATTACCACTGATTACCAAGTAGCATTCAACGATAGACCAGAGAAAGTACTGTAAGCTCTGATACCGATGTGCCATGTATCAGCTCCCGGGTTAGAGAAAGTACAAGTTTCATCGTTGCCACTCTTATATGGACGACAGTCATAAGTACTGCTACCCGTTGATGGTGCTGAGCCTTTATTCACATACAAATCAGCATCACCTGAACCACCTGAGATGGTCACAGCCAAGCTACTTCTGCCAGCTGGTACGTTAGCTGAATAGCGTAACCAGTTGCTTTTGCTTTGTGACAGGTTGCTTTCAGAGATAGAACCACCAGTACCACCTGTGCTGCCATTACGGAAGCCTGCAACTGTTGCTGCGGTGTTAGTCAATACGCGTGAGTTGTCGCTAACTGAATTAGTGCCCATTGCTGTGCCGTTACGGTATTTATCTGGGTTAGACCACCAGTTAATACGTGTACAACCAGTAGTACAGTTGTAAGCCATCACACTACGCCATGTGTTGCCTGGATCGCGGTAACCGTGACCATAAGCATAAGGGGTTGTAGTGCCGTCAGTTTCTGGGTTATGACGAGCTGATTGCAAGTGACCTAACTCATGACCGAAAGAATAATAACCTGTCGCACAATCTTGTGCAGTTACGGCGAAGGCAGTAGAAGCGCTGGCACCGATAGCACCTGCTTGACCACAAGCACTGCCACTGTCTGGAACAATAAGCATAACAACATCAGCATCATGGGTATCACGTAAGGCGTGAACGGTGTCCATGTGGCCATCAGTCGTTGATTTCAAACGACTTAAATCGGTAGAAATGCTTGAAGAGTTATAGTTGATTGAACCTAAATGAGCCAGCTCAACGGTAGCGGCAACATCAGAGTTGGTATAACCTTGGTTGGTTTCAGCAAAAGCCAAATCAATCAGACCTGGGATATCATTTACCTCAGCTGGTACACCATTAGTATAAAGTACCATCACACGAATAACCGGGTCAGCCAGCAAGTTAGCATCGGCTTGTGGTTGAGCTTGTAATTGCTGGGTAAGCGCAGTGTTATTGGCTAAACGCTCAGTTAATTGTTGCTCAAGCTCAGCCATGGCACCCGGTGGGTGATCGGCTTTCATGTTGTTTTCGTTCAGTTCCGTTACCATGTGTAGGCCGTTAGCCATTGGGCGGATAGTGAACAGGCGACCGTCAGTGCGAACAGTACCAGTAATTTTTCCATCACGGTTGATCAGCATGGCTGAATCTGTGGCTGTAGAGACGGTTTTGCTTAGGCCCTTAGCGGCTGAGTTGGCTGATGCGATGCTACCATTCCAGATGATACCGCCAGAAGCACTTTTGCTTGAAGATTCTTTGTTGGCGAATACAGTCAGACCCGGGACCAAGTTAAGTTCAAGTTGGTTAGTGCTAGCAGACAAGGCTTTGGCATTAACGTTATAAACATAAGCATTTTCTACACTCGGTTTAGTCGCAGCCAGTTGGTTAACTTGGGCTTCGGCTTTAAATGATTCACTGCTGCTAGCCGTTTCAAAAAGTGGCGCTGCATTAAGGCCGCTGCTTAGCAATAGCGTCAGACCAGCGATTTTAGTCAGGGTCGGTTTAAAACTCATTAGATTGCATCCTTTTAGATTTTTTAACTTGTGGTTAATTAGTCATTGTTAGTATTAGTTAAACGTTAGATTTATTTTTCACCGCTGGTTTTTTGAATTGTTGTGTAACGGCGATGGTTCTAATGTAAACGATTAAAAATGATTGTAAAGCAATTTTCACAATTATTTTACAAAAGGACCGTTTACCTCAGGATTGTTATTAGAATGTAATCAGTATTAAAAAGCAATAGCCAGTCGGATAATTTGTGGCAAAAAGGTGTAAATGCGTTAAAAACTAGCAAATAAAGATAATAAAATGAGCAAGATAGAGATTTAATAGAGGTTAGGCTGCGGCTAAGTAGGATAATCTTTGGATGATAAAGCGGGTCGGTATCCCGCTTATTCGATTAAATCAGTATTTAACAATTAAGACACACTATTTATCTCGCGATCCGCTAGGTTATATAACTCACCGACCGCATGGGTACGATGAATAATATCCTTAATCGCTGAACCTTGGGGTTTTTGCTGGAACGGGATTTTCATTTTGTCGGTGCTCTCAGCGCTGTTGGCCTCGGCAAATTCAATACATAAAGCAAAGGCGGTATCGCTGGCAATGATTTCGTCGATAGTTTTACCGGCTTTTAATTGCAGTAACAGCTTGCCCATCGACAGCATTGAGATTTGCGCAGTGTCGGCAATTGAGCCTTGCAGGGATTGGTTGTCGCCAGCAACGGCTTTAATCGCCTGTCTATTTTGCTCAGTTTGTTCAGCTGCACTTATTTGGTCATTACTATAGTCAATGTTGATATCAGTCATTTTGGTTATCTCCGATGTAAGGAAAGGTGCCCCAGACATTGGCGTCTAGTGGGACGTGGCCAGCAACCGTGGCAGGTAATGCAAACAAAAGCGATCCGGTTTCTGACCTTTTGTATGGGTGGGGGTGTCTGTAGGAGAGGTTATCCCGACCGTGATATGAACCTGTCAGCTTCCATTCACTCGTTACGCCATTTGCCCAATGGCCATCTATTATGCCAGACAACAGTTTAGTCATAGCCGCTGTTGTTGATGGGGTTGACATATTTATTCGTTGATACATGGTGTAGATTGGCTCTGCTGAGATCCAATCCATTCTCCAGATATTAAAGTTTTGGTAAATATGTTTAATCCCGCTTTTTCCCATTGCTGTTAATAGTGATTGTTCTTCAGGAGTTCTGTCTGCCCACTCAATACCAGTATTGACCGATTGAATCAGGGTAAAAGTCATGCCAGCTCCTGACCTCCAGTAACTAGGTATGCTTTGATCAGTGCCTGATAATACTTGGTTTTTAGTCAATCGATAAAAGGGTAACTCTGTGCGAGCATTGGCAATATAAGCATTTACTTGCCCTTCTGCTTGAGTGACTCGACTATCAATCTCACCAATCTTGTTATCCACTACACCAGTCAGCTGGTCAGTAGCGGTGACCAGCGCGGTGATATCTTGTTCAAATGCCATTGTTGTGGTTCTCCATCATTGCAAATTTTAGGGTTAAAAAACGGCGATTACTGTTGATTTGGGCGGTGCCCATTTTGGCCAGCTCTGGGGCGAATAGAATGTTCAAATCTAGCCCTTGGTCAACTATGGTGATTGAGCCGGAGGGTACGCCGCTGATAGCCAAATCAAAGGCTAAAATCAGGTCGACGTCGGGGGATTTATAAGCCAGCACTTTGGTGGGGTGGGAATACACCGCGAATAAAGTGCCGTCTTGCAGATAAAAGCCGACTTCTTTGACCCAGAAGGTTTTGTCAGAATCTTCCAGTATTGTCATATGGGCCTGAGTGGGTGAGGCCATTTTGCCGCTGGCAATCGCAATACGGCTTTTTTCTGCGCCTAAACCGATACGGTCTTGGCTTGGGGTATAACCGACATCGCCTAAACCGACGGCGGTGATCCGGGCATCAAGCCCATTGCTGTCGGCATTAAAAACGGCCTGTAAGCCAGCTGTCGTTAGGGTGGGTTTTAATACAATACTCACATAAATTACCTCTTGAGTTGGGGGGATTAATTAATAGTTGTAACTATTGAGCTTGTGGATAATTCGTGGTAGGAGGGGCGTCTCGCCGCGATAAATGGCGTAGCCATTTCAAAAAACCGTTGCGCCTTCGGCACAAATCGCGCCGAGACGGCCCTCCTACATTGTATCGTGCCATTTATCCACAGAGTCACCAATTGCGCTGAATAGTTACTAACAGTTAACAATTAAAAGTCGGCCAAATAGAATCGCGAAATGGCATAACGTCTGCGGCTTATGCCTATGGCGGTATCAATTGCGCTGGCAAAGGCCGGGGGTTGCACTGCTTCGGTGTGTTGGGTCAATCGGCTGACTTGTAAATTATCGCCACTGGTTGTGATGGCAAGGTCGATGTCAGTCTGTTGCGCTGGGGCTTGTACTGGCACGGTTTGATTGACAAAACGAGCGGTTTGCGACCAGCCGGTTGATGCTGCGCCAATAACCAGTTCATTGGCGAGTTTGGCACCGACCAAAAAATCGAAGTGGGCGCGGGCGGGTTTGATTTGGTTCACCACCTTGCGGATGGCGTCATATAGTTGGGGGTTCAAAAACACTGTGTTGCTGGTGTAGGGGTTTTCGTTGGCCCAAGCGATGAAAACAAAGGTATAGGGTTGTTTGCTGTGAATGGGGGCTAAGATCACATCATCGATATTGTCGAACCATTCGAGAAAATCGACGGTGACGCTAAGGGACGATAACGCCCGTTTAACCGCGCCGACGGTGCCTTTTTGTCGATGGGTTTTGGCCGAGTGACGAATTAAATCTCGCTGAGTTTGTTCGCTCCATTGACTATCCCATTCATCCACCGACATTGCCCATGCCAGCCAAGGCAACAACGAAACCGGACAGTTATCTGGGCTCCATAATTTGCCAATATCAACAGGCAAGTCGGCTATTCGGGCGGTGGTTTGTGCTAGTGATTTTTCGTAGGCAGTGGCATTTGAGGGCAATAAAGCGTCAGTCATTTATACCACCTTCCTTGTTACCCTCAGCAATATTTACCCCAGTGCAAAAAGACGCTGAATTTGCACCAACCAGAATATCGGCCGTCGGGTTGTTCAATTGCACCCTTTGCACACCCGGTTGATGCAAGGCGGCATAAAGGCCAGACAGGGTGACATCAAAACCGAGTTTGTTCTGTTCGCTGACGTATTCGTTGATCTTTTGCTGAGCCTGTTGAGTGATCTGCGTTTGGCCGGGTCCTCGGTTAAACAGCAAAGTTGCATCGACTTGATATTCGATGATTGTTGCCCCTTGCACACTGACGTTATCGGTTAATGGCCGGATGTCATCGTGATTGAGGTGTTCATTGACCAGTGCCAGTAACTCTGCTGATGGTACACCGTTACCGAGTCGACTTAACAAAGTTACCAGTACTTCGCCCGGCGCTGGGCTACTGACAGCGACATCTTTAACATCGGCAGAGGCATTGAGGCTGTGAAAAATATAAGCTCCGGCCGGCCCTGCGGTGCTGAAACCTTCGAGCGATAATGGGATGCGCTGACGAAATCGTTCAATCGCTTCATAAGTGGGGGCAACTGGTGGCACTGCTTGCGGGTCTCCTGGCTCGATTACTTGTCTTTGGATACCAAACAACGCGGCGAGCTGTTCCAAATCGTTGTCTTGTGCGTAAGCCACCATCACCGAGCGAGCGGCATCGTTGACTCGTTGTCGTAATAACAGCTCTCTGTAAGCACAGACTTGCAAGATTTTATACGCCGGGTCGGCTTCGCTGATGCTGATGTCGCCATCTGCTAGCTGGCTTGATTGTTGGCTAAGCTCAGTCAGCATCGCAGCGATAATGGTTTCATAGTCCAGCGCCTCGATTATCTCGGGCGCAGGCAGCTGGGATAAGTCGATTGCAGTCATGCAAGACTCCTTGGGTTGGGGTTTTAAGGTATAGAACACAATGAAAAGGGCGGGTTAACGCTGCTGCACAGCTGATGGGCTGTTCAGGTATCTGGAGCGCTTCGTTCCTTACAAGCAAAAGCATTCACCACGGAGGCGAAGCGAAACCGAGCACATACTTGCTGCTCGCAGTTCGCTGAGGTGAGTACAGGATGTACGATGTTGCAGGGCTTCATGGATGAAAGTGTACCACAAGCCAACAGAGTATAATTTGGTGTTGTCTTTCGGGTTGATGGGCTGTTTAGGTATCTGGAGCGCTTCGTTCTTTACAAGCAAGAGCATTCACCACGGAGGCGAAGCGAAACCGAGCACATACTTGCTGCTCGCAGTTCGCTGAGGTGAGTACAGGATGTACGATGTTGCAGGGCTTCATGGATGAAAGTGTACCACAAGCCAACAGAGTATAATTTGGTGTTGTCTTTCGGGTTGATGGGCTGTTTAGGTATCTGGAGCGCTTCGTTCTTTACAAGCAAGAGCATTCACCACGGAGGCGAAGCGAAACCGAGCACATACTTGCTGCTCGCAGTTCGCTGAGGTGAGTACAGGATGTACGATGTTGCAGGGCTTCATGGATGAAAGTGTACCACAAGCCAACAGAGTATAATTTGGTGTTGTCTTTCGGGTTGATGGGCTGTTTAGGTATCTGGAGCGCTTCGTTCTTTACAAGCAAGAGCATTCACCACGGAGGCGAAGCGAAACCGAGCACATACTTGCTGCTCGCAGTTCGCTGAGGTGAGTACAGGATGTACGATGTTGCAGGGCTTCATGGATGAAAGTGTACCACAAGCCAACAGAGTATAATTTGGTGTTGTCTTTCGGGTTGATGGGCTGTTTAGGTATCTGGAGCGCTTCGTTCTTTACAAGCAAGAGCATTCACCACGGAGACACGGAGACACGGAAGCACGGAGAAGGTCAAAAGCAAAACAGTTAAAATTGTGGTTTTGATGTTGTTTTCTCCGTATCTCCGTGTCTCCGTGGTCAAAATGTTTTTATTTTTTAAGAACGAAGCGCTCCAGTGCCTTGAAAAGCCCGTTAAACCCTTAAGAAATTCACCATTTTCATTCCTAAGGTTTAATTGTCTAAAAGCGGAATGACTACATAATTGTTTTAAATATTTGGTTTCTGGCAGGGCTTGTCACTATGGCAAAAAGGATGTCATAAGTTGGGGTCTGTCACAATGCCCCGGGGGGTATCGGTTACACCATCTGTGTAACTTATGTCAGTCATTATTAAAAATAGCAATTGAGGTGGCTGGGCTATACTCAATAACATTGGATTTCAAACAAAGAGCAACTAATTATGCCGATAAGAATCAAAGTGGCGGTGTCAGCGCAAGAGTTGAATGATGTGTATAAATTGAGACATCAGGTTTATGTTGAAAATGAAGGCTATTTTAAAGATATGCCCGGTGATGTGATCGTCGATCAGTTCGATACCATGCCCAGAGTCGCTAATATTATTGCCTATGATGAAGAGACTAAAACCCCGGTCGGTACCATGCGGATCAATGGCGATAGTGAAATTCTCTTGCCCTCTGATGAGGTGTTCAGCTTCGTTGAATACCGGGAAAAAATAAATAAACAAAGAAAAAAGCAAGGGTTATCGCCAGCGATTGTCGGTAGTGCCGGGATGTTGGCGATTGCCGAGCCGTGGCGAAATCGTCGAGATGTGTTCAGGGCCTTGTTCAAAATGAGCTGCGATGTGGGCAAAACCTGGGGTACCACCCACATTGTGGCGACAGTGAACATCAAAAGCGCCACTATCTATAAGCGATTAGGGTTTGATGTGTTGGCCGATAAATTGTGGATCCCCTCGATTGGCGAACATGTTTTACCTGTGTGTACAGAATTTGACAAAGTGTATGATTGGGCGTTTGGTGCCTTTGCCCATCAGCATGAGTTGATTAAGAGTTTTTCGGGTTGTTTTGAATGTTTGCTGGTAGATGTTAATTCGAAAATTTTTAGTGAAGGTGAGGTAGGGCAAGAGGCTTATTTGATTGGTAAAGGCATGGTCAAAATCTCCCAGTCTGATGGCAAAGCCGAAGAAGTGTTTAGTTTGGCTACCCTTGATAAAGGCAGCATGTTTGGCGAGCTTTCACTGATTGATGATCAACCGCGCTCAGCGTCTGCTTGGGCGCTGACTAACGTAGAACTCATTGTGCTGAGTCGGGATATCTTCTGGGAGAAAATCCATCTTGATTCTTCTTATCTTAAAGGGCTGTTAAAAATTCTTTGCGAACGACTCAGAGATGTTGATCAGCGAGCGTTTGTTTATGCTCACGGCACAGTCGATGCCCGATTAGAGTTTTTCATTAATAAAGTGTCAGAGGGCGCGGTGGTGTCGGCTAAAGACCCGGGTATTCGGGTGGCAAAAATTACCCTCGAAGAGCTGGCTTATATGGCTAGTGCGACGCTGGAACAAACACAAAATTACTTGTTAAAGTTGCAGTCTGAAAAGCATTTGAGCATAGGTGAAAGAGATTTGACTTTTAATGGTGATCACACGATATGAAAGAAAACCAAGCGAGTTCAACGGCGTTTATGGTGCTCCAAGGGCTGTTATATATTGCGCAATCGACGGAGCACGCCGGATTGGTGGCAGATGATATCGTTACCATTGGCAAACAAATATTAGAGGCATCTAAAGAAGGTAAAAAACGCTTGCGGCAGTTACACAACCCCTTATTGCCGTGGGTTGTGGGGCTGAAAGAATACCTGTTTTTACCAGGGATCACGTTGCATTATGTGTTGCGTAAAAATTATATTGAAGATATGACCCGTCAGGCGATTGCTGATGGCGTGACTCAAGTGATTAATTTAGGTGCCGGGTTTGATACTTTGGCGTGGCGGTTAAAAGATCGGCATCCTCAGGTTAATTTTATCGAAATTGACCATCCTGATACCAATCGGCTGAAAACCCTGGCACTGGCAGTGCCGGGCACACCGACCACTGAGCTGGTTAATATGCACTTTCTTAGTGTTGATTTTACCGAGCAAAACCTCGACAGTGCGTTGCGGGAATTCAGTTATTTTGATAGTGACAGGCCGACATTATTTATTTGTGAAGGGGTACTGATGTATCTCGAAATAGCAGCGATCAGCGAGTTGTTTAATGCTATCAATCAGCTGACTGGAGAGGGTTCGTTGCTGTTATTCACCAGCGTTGAACCGCAAGGCAGCAAGGCTAACAATACTCGTGCCTTGTTATATCGTTATCTGGATTTTATTGGTGAGCCGATTAAATGGTCGTTGGACAGCGAAAAACTCCCAGCTTTTTTGCATCAGCAGCATTGTCATCTGCAAGCCCGCGCCGACACCCACGAACTTAAACGACGTTATTTGAAAAGCGATACCACCACGACCTTGCATCATGGCGAGTATTTGGTGATGGCGCGGTTTGGTACGCCGGGGTTTGTTTGAATAATTGGCACCAATCAAACAGGGTAACAATTGATAATCAAAAAAACGCGAATGAATTCGCGTCTACGGCATATCAGCTCTGCCGTAGACGAGGTTTCAACCTCGTGAATATTGAGGATAACTGTAACCCTAATTTGCTCTATATGGTCGGACCCGAATAATTGTAACTATTTAGCTTGTGGATAAGTCGTTGTAGGAACGAGCTCCAGCTCGTGATTTGTACCGAAAGTACCACGTTTGTGAAACTGAATAATTAACAATTAACAGAAAACCGGCTTAATAGCCGGTTTTTTTATTGGTTAAGGTTAATTAACGATTAGTTTGTTTTAGCATTCAACGTCAAACCAGAAACTGATGTGTAAGCGTTGATATCGATATTCCAAGTGCCTTGAGCTGGGTTATTGAAAGTACACGTCTCTTCATTACCGTTTTTGTATGGACGACAATCATAGGCTGTCGTGGTTGATTGTGAACCGTGACGGACATACAAATCAGCGTCGCCTGAACCACCGGTGATGGTGAAAGTCAGTGAAGAATAGCTATTGTCAACATTCAGGGTATAACGTGCCCATTGACCGTTGCTGATTGAGATGTTATTTACTGTCGCATCAATACCTGCTGGCGTAGTTGGCGTAGTGCTGCCACTGCCGTCACAACCGTTAGCTGTGATGTAATCGCTGGCGGTTTTCGCTTTAACCACGCCGTAACCGAAGTAGTTGTCTTTACCGGCTGTGCCTGCATCTTCTGCGGTGGCTTTTAAAGCGTTACGAATGTTGGTGCCTGTACAAGTCGGGTGGTTTGACCAAATCAGTGCAGCGATACCAGCAACACCTGGTGTTGCCATTGAAGTACCGCTCATGAAACCGTACATTGAGCTGGCGATGTTGATTTCAGCGTTTGAAGCGTTCATCCAAGTGCTGCGGTCAGCTAAATCAGCGCCGATGGCAGGAATGGTGGTGGCGTTAGTCTCGCCTAAAGTACCCGCTAATACACCGGCTACATTGTTCACTAATACTGCACCGATACCACCGCTGTCTTGACAGTTTTTCACTTTGTCGTGGAATGACACTTCACCCCGGTCGATGATACAAATTTTGCCGCTAGCGCCACTGTTAGTGCCCGTTGCGGTGCCCATGAAGAAAACTGAACCTGATACGGTACCTTGGTTTTCCATGCCTTTAACACTCATGCTGACGCCATTGGCTTTGCCTGAGGTCCAGCCAGTGCCTTTATCGCCTGCGCCTGCTGTGTCTAAAGCGGCTTGTGAAGGGTAGGTAGATAAGGTGTTAACCCCGCCCGCAGTGGCTTCAACACAGTAACCGTCATCAGTGTCACCGCCGTTAGTACAGCTGGGGAATTGTGAGAAATCAGCAATGTTGTTATCGGCATCGTTAGCACCAATCATCATGACTGATTTATAACCTGCTGGATAAGAGCGTACGTTGTTGCCATCGTTACCGGCAGCGGCTAGGACTAAACCACCGTTGTTGGTAAAGGTGTTAAACGCGGCTTCTTCGGTGGCGTTGGCGGCACCGCCACCCAAACTCATGGTGATGATGTTAGCGCCAGCGTCTGTACAATCTTGTGCGGCTTTAGCCAAATCTGATGAATAAGCCCAACCTGAAGCACTGAATACTTTGATAATGTGCATCGGTACGCCTGGTGCCATACCGATAACACCTTCGTTATTGTCAACCGCACCGACGGTACCGGCAACGTGTGTGCCATGTGGGCCACCGTTTAGGTCCCAGTTACCTGTGCCTGAGTCGTTATCACCAGTGATAACACTGCGGTCAAAATCAGGGTTAGAAGCGTCTAAGCCAGAATCGATAACACAGACTTTTTGCCCGCTTTGCAGGGTTAACTGATTCGCTTGCGATTGAATAATGGCATAAGGCGTCACTTGTACTTCGTTTGGATTGCCTGCGCCGTCGCTGTAAAGGCTTAATAATTCACGCGGAGAATCAACTTCAATATCAAGCACATTTGGGTCGTTGCGTAATGCGCTTAGGGCTTTGGCGCTCAATTGAGCAGCAATAGCGTGATGTTTGTCGAGGGATAATTTAACGGTTGCGCCTTTGCTTTGTAAGGCGTTTTGAGCTGATTTGGCGTTGAAAACCGATTGACCAGTTTTGCTCATCATCCGGTGAGCTGAGTTTTTGAATGTAACAATGTAGCGGTCGCCAGTGGCGTCAGTTGTGGTTGTCGTTGTTGTTTTAACAGTCTTGTTTGCAGTCGGTGCGTTTAGGTTAACGAATTGGGCTGGTGCAGCGATGGCGGTGGTTGATAAAGTGAATGTACAGGCGATGGCTGCGGCGACTTTTGATAAATTTTGCATGGTTGTGTTAGGCATGGTTGTCTTAGGCATTGTTATATTCTCTCTCTATTTTTTACGTTTCAACTTGTATGAGGAACTCTATTGGTTGAGTTTGTAATCTGTACTGTGTCCATGATGTTTGTTTCGATTTAGCATCTCTGCGCTGTCGATGGCGTAACTTTATAACAACTCAGCAACAAATGCTACAGTTAAATTACAGACAAAGTAGGGGACAAAGGGTAGAAAGAGTTGATTGAATAGCTTCTGCATAGCCTAATTGAGCGTTAAGTAGATACTAAATTGTTATATATCAGTTAGTTAATGTTAATCAAGTTTGATTGAACGTCCGGTAAAAATGAATGAAATGTTATTAAAAATAAATTAAAAAAACTTTGCGTTCCTGAGAATGTTTATCAAATGTTATCAATCGGAGGTTTTATCAACGTTCTGATGAGGCTTTAATCGGCATTTTTTGAGGTTGAGAGAATTGCTGTGTGATTAGTTGTTAACTTTTGGTTAGTTTTTAGTTGGCTTTTGCTGTTGGTTAAGCCAGACAGCGCTGGCTTATTTTGTTAATCGGTTAACTTTCCTGATTTACCTCTAATTCAACCTGCTGTAGCAGTGACATCGCCAGATTATTGTCGTAATAGGCAGCTTCGTTGATAAAGGCTGGGTACACCACGTCTTTGCCCTGATAGAAAATCTCCTCGCCGTTAAAGGTGGTAAACAGTGGGTCGCCCGGATATATGGCTTTGAAGTCGTTATCTTGAATATTTTTGTGGATCATGCCGATGCGCTCTCCATTTTCATCCAGTGGCAGTTGAATTTTATCGACAAATCGAAATGCCGTGACTTTATCTGCCAGTGGCGGTAAGTCGTTGCGGTTAGACAGGTCGATAAAGTCGAGGATGATTTGGCTGAGTTGTTCGCTTTGCTCAAACACATCCTGACGTAATACTGCTTGTGGCACGGGTCCTACTTCAATGATCACCCCATATTTGGCTATGGTGCAGAGCATGTTGTGTTCGTCATTGGGTTTATTATCTTGCTCGCAAAAAATGATCGTCTCAGGCATTTGTGCTTTTACATAAGCGGCGAGCTGGTTATATAGCTGACCTTGGGCGGTAAATATCAGTGTAGGTCCCATATTGCTGGTGGTGGTATGCAGGTCGATGATCAGGTCGGTTTTGGGATTGCCTTTTGGCCCCAATTGCTGATTAATCGCTTTGGCACGGGAGGCTTCATAACTACTTTGGCTGGGGTCGTCGAGTTCAGCCCGGGTAAAGCGGCGGTTTAAATCACTGTCGATATAACGGCAATTGTTATCAAACGCTTTGGTATTAGCGAATACTGTAGTGGTTGAAAAGCTTTCACGTTCAATGAGTTGAGGTTGTTGCTGCCATTTTTTGAGCAAATAAATACCAGTGAATTCATTGCCGTGGGTGCCACCTACAATCGCTACCTGTTTGATCATCAATTACGCCTTATTATTGCTAAAGAAGAGAACAAGGAAGTTAGTATAAGGACAAAATACAGTGGGGCAAGTATAACCATAACTTATTAGCCTATAGGTATCAGGTATTGGTGTTTGTTTGGGGGCATTTGAGTATGGGGCGACGGCTGGGGCTGGGGATTGTTCAAAACCGATAACCCAAAGAAAAACGTCACCAGTGATTATTATTACGCCTGCATCGGTTGCCATACGCCGGCGAAGGGCACCGATTGGATTTAATCCGACTTTGGGTGAGGCTTTGCGGTAAGGGGCTGTGGCACCGGGTTTCGGTGCCACAGCTTTGGTGGGGATTGTGACCCTGTGTTATTTTGCTATTTTTTTTGCTGCTTGGATTCCAGTAAAGCCAAGATTTGTTCTTCGAACTTTTTACCTGTTTGGTTTTTGTCTTTTTCCTTTAGCCAAACTATCGCTTTTGTTACTTGCTTCCAACTTTTTAATAGGTATTCAGACTTTTTATTATACTCTTTCCACTTATTTATACGTCGTTCAAACCAGCTGATATTATCTTCTATCCAATTGGCATTGTCTTCGAGAATTGGAAACATCATACGATCGTGAGCAAGCTCATAAATATTTGTTCCTGGCCTTGTCTCACAGATAAAGTTTTCGTTTTTTAGACCTTTAATCAATGTAGCTTCAAAATTATCTAGGGTGTTAGGGGCTGTTAAATTTATTTCTATTTGACGCCGATGCATACGTTGTACATTAATTAATTTATTTCCAATATAGGTTCTATATTTTCTTTGTTGTAATATATCGCCATTGCTAATCTTTTCTAGTGCATTTGAATAATAATAAGCTAAGGACTGTGCTAGGTCATTTAGACCATTAGGAATGTGTTCCACTTTTATTTCTTTTGTGTTTTCAGGTAAAGCCGACCATAAGCGATGACATACGAGTTGTAAAAAGAGTGGGACGATCCATTTTCCATAATAGAGTTGTTCTTTATCTTCTAAATCGAATCTTTTATAGGCACTTAGTAGTTTTAATAATTTGATAATAGCTTCTTTTTCAAATGTAATACTTTGCTCTTTAGCTGGTTTTTCAATAGCATCTTTTGCATCGCGGGGCTCAAGCAATTCCATTCTGTATTCTTGAGGAATACTGGTTGGAAGAAATTGATAATAAGGTTGTAAAGCAGCAACATAATCTTCTCGCACGACGAATAAGGCCCAATATGAACTATTACGAAGTGTTTTTCCGATATCATAAAAGAAACGTTCTTTAGCGGAAACATCACGCCAACGCTTGGTAATGACTTCTTCGAATTGGTCAAATATTAGTAGTTTAGGAGAGCTGTTTGAGTATATCCAAGCGGTGTTTTCAAGGTAATTACTTATGGTAAGGTTAGCTAGCTCTAATGGACTGTATTTCTCTCCTTTATTTTTGCTTTCAAGGGAACGTAAAATACTCCAAGTAAAACGGTTCCAATCGGTTTCAATAAACTCTTTATTATAGGTTTCTTCCCAAGCTCGTTTTAGCTCCCATAAATTCTCATTCACTCTTAATACAGGTAAAACCTGAAATGTACCCAACTTATCCAATTCGGGTATCAAACCCTTATGGATCAATGAAGATTTGCCGGCCCCAGAAGGCGAGTGAAGGAGAACTGTACGGTTTGTAATTAATAAATTTGTAAGGGCTGTTATGTCTCTATCTCGCCCATAGAATGGCCAGTTGTTACTTTCAAAGGATGCAAGACCTGGATATGGGTTATCTTTCATTAGTGCCCCCTGATTTAGTTTGTTTTAATTGGGTTTCTTTAACTTTAACTTTCTCACTTAACTCTCGAATAAATTCATCTTCACCGCCCCAATAAATAATAATATCCCTTAGGCCAAGAAATTTTTGTAAGTATTCTTTTGCTTTGTATGGGTCCATTACAAGCTCTTCATCAGGTCTTATTTGTACGGCTATTTGAAGTTGTTCTTTTTTAAGGTTCATTCTGCGAGTGTTTTGTTTAATAGTATTTATGACTTGTAGTAGCATTCTGAAATCCCAATCATTAAGGCCGAAGCCTAATAAAAGCAAATTACTGGTGATTAGCTTTTTAGCCAGATCACTAGGAACACTTACTGGGTTTTTTCGCTGAATGGAGCGCAAAAATTTGAAAAAATCATCTTCACTAAGTATTCGATGATACCAAGGCGTATTTTCACCGAATAAATGATAAACCTCTGCTGTATTTTTCTGTTGATCTATCTCAAGCTTTTCATCGTCGATAGGATCTTTGAAAATATCATCAATATAATTTTTATTAGTGTATTTTGTTTCTTTATTTTCTAATGGTAATGCAGACATTGAATGACGCCAAGGGTGAATCTTTGATTGAGGCGCAATCTTTGTTCTCATTTCAATAGCTTTTTCTAATAGCTTCGTTGTGCTGGTTGTAATTAGTTTAGGTAAGTTGAAGTCAGCAAGTCGAATAAAGATTTCGAGCTCATTCCTTTTTTCTGTTTTTAAATCTGTTATGCATTGATCAAAGCGCACTTCACCAATTTCATCAATGAACTCATTGATGTTGTTGTCAATTTTATCCAGTTGGTATTTGATTTTACTAACATCAGTACTGGCATCAGTGATAATATCGCGGTTTTCATTAAATAAAAATTCACCTAAAACGCGATCATATTGGTTGTTTAAAACTGGTACTCCATAGTTGGCCATGATATATCGAGCGACTTGTGTCATACGAGTTCGTTCTTCATGGGCCATAGGATAATGAAATCGATCAGCTAATTCAGTAGCAATTCGATCTCTTGAGCCTACTATTTTTTGGAATACTCTTGGTCCAACGATTGGAATGCAGGTTCGCTTAATTATGGTATCAGTCAGTCTGTTCCATACTTTTTCCTTTTCTTGCTCACTACCATCAAACCCGGATTCATACCATATTCGAGTTGTTTTTTGTCTTGCGATTAAAACAGGAGCACTCCAATCTGGTCTTTCATGTTTTATGAGCTGTTGGCGTGCAGTGCAGACTGCTGCTCCTATGTGTCCATGAGTTTTTGTTAAGCATGAATAAAATGATTCTAAAAATATTTTTAAAGATTTTCGGGTAATAGCTGCTTGAAAAGTTAAAATACATGCAATACCAGCCTCTGCAAATGCTGGAGCAATTTCAAATAGAAGGTTGTAATTGGATTTTTTCCCTTTCAGGAAAGGTGGTTGAAGTATAACTAACCTCGGCTTGTTTACGCGGCCCGCTAATGCCTCTCTAATTATGGATTTACTCAGTAGTTCTTCTTTGTTATTGGCACATGTTGAAATTAAATGCGGTTTACCATTATCCAATTTAACATTACATATCAGGTGTAAAACATCGATTACTTCTAAAGAATTTAATAATTGATAATGGCTTTGATTTATCTGACGATTAATTTCATGACATTCTTCAGCCTTCAACATTTTTAGATACTGTTTTGCTTGTGAGTACTCATTTAGCGGATTAATAGCTGAGTTTGGGCTAGACATAACCATAATTCCTGCACGAGGTTTAGTGGGTTCAGCTCGAATATGAATTTGGTCCCAGTTAAGCCCAGTAGACATTAAGTAACGGGAAAACCAAATATCTTTTATTTGTGTTATTGGTAAATTGAAAGATGGATGATGCAAAAGCTCCCAGTGTAGTGAGTTTAGTTCTTGAGCGCTTGGACCAATAACTATTCTTAGTCGTAAGGGGATTTGTTCATTCGCTGCTTGTCGAACAGCCTTTGTGAGTTCATCTTTTAAGTTTGTTTGATTTGTATTAAGTGTGTTTTCAAAAAGAAGAGCACTTAATTTTTGACCGTATACTTTTTGTTCTTCTTTTAGAGTATCGCCAGTTTTACGACCTTTAAATGGAGTATGTAAATCACTAATATTAATATTTACTTCATATTGTTTAACTGGGTTTTCGACGTATTGTTGTGAAATACTGAAACGAAATTCTAATCGGTAGGTATGTCGGTTCAAATGATGAAAGCCTAGTGATAACGTGGCGTATAGACCCGATTGAATTGTTTTATTTAAATCCTGAGAGCTGTCTTGTTTTATTTTACGTAAAGCATAATGTCTATAGCTGCGATATTGATGTTTTTTGGTTTTTTCACTCTGAATATGACTAAATATTTTTGCTGCAAGAGGCCTCATATATTTGTATATACGAAATATATCAGCACCTTCAGGGAGCGGTGATCCCGGGTTGATAGGATCGCCAAATAGTTTTTTTACTTTTTCATATTGTTCATTAAATTCTTCTGATATGTGGGAAATAAGGACGGTTATGATTTTGGTTTTATTTTTTCTTTTTACCCTACGAAGAAGGCCTTGTTCATAACTAACATAACTGTCAGATTTAAAACCTTTAAAATATTCATCAGATAACAAAATAACAGCCATTTCTGCATTGCCTATTTCCCAATCAACTTGCTCGTCAACGAGTTCTATGAATTCATCATCGTTGTTATTTGTATTTTCATTTTTTTTCTTTTTTATGTCACTGTCTATTCTGTCATCAACCCAAATATCCATTTCCCACCTGACTTCATATACGCGAAGATAGTAAACAAGTAAATCTGTAAACTTTTTGTCTGATGTGCGGTAGCTAATAAAAAGTTTTTTTCGATTGAGTGCATCAGCCATTGTTGAACCCCATGCTTTGCATTGTAATTATTGTTCCGGTGAAAATATAGCGTAGTCCAACTTTTCATAAACAGGAAAGAAAAAATATTCGGTTTTGATCAAATAAATTCTTAATTTAGGGAAGTATTTGAATATATGTTAGACTGATTATTTTCCTATAAAGGTACTTTGGTGTCGAGAATAACACCATGCAAAGTACACAGACCTAATATTAGGGGGGAGGGCGGGATATAGCTTGCTTTAAGTAAAGATGTGATGATTACTATTATTGCTCAAAACCGTAGGAAAATACCAAACTCACAAGAGCGTCTCTTTATACCATTAAACTCTCATAACTCATTGTTTTATAAAGTTTTAATTTTACTTTTCTTGCTCAAATAATGGTCACTTCATTACATTGATACTATAATTATATACAGTTAATTGATCTTTGAATGGAGTATAAACATGGACCATGACCAAACCTGTTTTTGTGACCACTCCAATAAATTGGAGCCATCAGAAGACAATGCTGAGCTAGGTGAGCAAATCACCCTTTTAGCGGCGCAAATTAATGTCGCTACTTATCAGTTTTTAAAGTTTATTGCTGAATTTGATCGCTGTGGTGGGTGGAATGGTGCTGGTACAAGAAGCGAGGAACGCAGCTTTTTGTATCTGTGAAGTGGAGTGTCAGGATGACCGACAGGGTTCACTATCAGGGATGATGGATTCATCCCCAAACCCAGAATAAAGTTGGTACCTAAATTCATCCATGAAGGGCTTTCCTGTCGGCATCCTGCCTCCACTTCACAGGAACAAAAGCTCCAAGTATTCGCTTGCGTTCCTGCTCACCCAAAACAACAAGACGATCAGTATCAACAACGAAAGTTAACCTATTACCAAGACGATGATGGCATGTGGATAATCAATGGTAAATTGCCACAAGAAGAAGGTGGGTTAATCGTCAAGGCGATTGAAGAGGTCATGAGACTGCAAAATAAACCTATGCCTGATGTTATTGGTTATTCTAAGCCAAGCGCTTGTGCAGAAACACCTTCGACTGAATCAGCTGATCCCGAGTCTAAAATAGCTGAGCCAAAACCAAGCGCTTCCGCAGAAGCACCTTCAACAGAATCTGCTAATCCCGAACTAAAAATCGCTGAACCAGAACACAGCGCTTCCGCAGAAGCATTTTCAACTGAATTAGGTATTGGTGAATCAGAACTAGTAGAAACCGCCACTTTCGCCCAAAAACGTGCCGATGGCTTATCTGCAATCGTCTAACACTACAGTAGGAACGAGCTCCAGCTCGCGAGAATGTTAGATTCAACTCCATGGTTCTGTTATGAATTCCATCACGAGCTGGAGCTCGTTCCTACAAGGTCATTATTATATCGAGATAAAAACATCAGGCGAAAAACGAACATTGGTATTTAAAACACCGACAGGACAAGTGATGGAAGCAAGTCCTCAATTTCCGCATTGTACGGTCCAGAGCACGGTAAATGGTTATTTTGAACAACAATGGCCAGATATAGACAGCCATGCGGCGGATTCTCTCTGGCAGGGTGAAATTATGGATTATGGGCATGGGGGTCGATGTTTTATTGGCTTGTCAGGAGAAATCGGTTGCTGATGCTTGTGTGTAAAAAGGGGAGTTTCCACTGTCGTTTTTTGCGGCAGTGCGGCAGTGGGACACTTTGACATAAATGCCCCTAGCCATTCATGAAACCTCAAGCCGCATTAATAAGTTGTTGATTGACGACATGCCAAAATATCGCTATCTGTTCTCGTTGATGATCAAAAAAGTCTTCAAAAAAAACCACTTGATTTAAAGCCTCTGGGTACGAATAGCGTTCGCCATCTTCACCAATCTCTGTTACCCAATCCATTGGTTCGTGTGAATCTGTTACATCAAAAAGGGCTGGGGGGTATAACCAAGGTTTTCCCGCATCGTTCAATATTCTGTAATCATCCGCTTCTATTCCAATAACAAAATACGGTCGGTTTTCAGATAAATCACTATAGTCTGGATGCTTTAATTTGAGTTTAACAATCATTTACTTGCGATTATTTCTTTGACACAAAGTTAAAGAATAAGTTATTCGAATACAACGCCATAAACAAGTAAAAAATCAATATATTTCAAATAACCCTAATTTTATCAGTATCCAAATACTCACCATATTGCTTTTTGAGCCTCGTCAGTTTGGGATGAATATAAGTTTGACAAAAGGGCAGTTCGGGTTGATTGTAAAAATAATTGAGGTACTGTTCATCGTTGAGTGTAAATTCAACTAAAGGCAAACATTGGGTGACAATTGGCTGCTTAAAGCTGTTTTGTAATGTCGTTAAAATGGCAGTGGCTTGCGCTGCTGTTTCTTGTTTATCGTAATAGACTGCCGAGCGATATTTCTTTCGCATACTGTGAGACGAAGTGCTTGAATGGGTATGAAGATGAATTTCGATGAGCACAGCCAACGGAATTTGTTGAGCATCGTATTCAACAATAATGGCTTCTGAAAACGCGCTGTTTGGTTGTGATGAGGCAATCCAACCCTGCTGAACTTTTAACACTCCTTTTAGCGATTGAAATATTCCCTCAGTACACCAGTGACAACCCCCGCCAAGGCCGATTTTGTTGGTCATTGTATTGTGTCTCCAGTAATAAAATTAGTGATAACCAATTGACAGCCATTTATATGGGCCTATAATGCTGCGCGATTGGGTCTAATTCGGGCAATCATTAAACAACAAAAATGACTTTCAAAGGAATAATATGGAACTTAAATTAAAACATTTATCGGCTATTTTAGCGGTGGTAATGACTACCTCAGTTAGTGCGAATACTGAAACTAAAATTGCTTCTGAGCCGATACAAGCGCTAAAACAATCATTGTACGACAATGGTGCCTACAACCTTAGTGGTAAAGAAGGTTTTAGTATTAAAACTCACATTCAGCAGTACTTTCTAGAAACACGATATTTACATTAATCGATTTTCGGTTCATTCCTCAGCGGTGAGATATCCGCCATAAACTCATGGTGAATAGATCACCCCAATTGGTGGCAATAGATCAAAGCCAACCCTGTTTTGCTGTGACATACTACTGCTTAAGACATCCGTATGAGATTATGCAGTGAAATTCAACCCATTAGAACCGCCATTGCTACCAGCACCCGTGCTATCAATATCACAGGAGCCGACAATTCAATCCCTTGTCCATCTTGGGTTGGTCGCTGCTGCCGTTGAGGGACTCGGATTGGTTGAGCGGATTGATAAACGCCTGCCGCTTGACGAGGACAGAGGTGTCGAAGTCACGCATGGCCAGCGAGTCAAGGCGATGATCATCAATGGCTTGGGTTATACCAGCAGTCCACTTTACCTTACCCCAGATTTCTTTGCTGAGCTAGACGTTGAGCGCTTGTTGGGCAAGGGGGTTCAGAGTGAACACCTCAATGACTATGCATTGGGTCGTACACTGGACGCACTATTTACCTACGGCACAACCCGCCTGTTTAGTGAGATTGCCTTTGAAGTCGCGCAGGAGCGCGGATTGTTGGGCAAGTCTTTGCACCTTGATACCACAACACTGTTGCTCTACGGTGAATATCCTGAAACCGAAGCGCTGGCACAGCGGGCAGACATGGCGGACATGCCCGTGCCGACATACGGCCATTCCAAAGCGCACCGTCCTGACCTGAAGCAAGTGGTGATGTCCTTAATCGTGACAGGCCCGTCGTCCATGCCATTGCGGTTTGAGGCGCTGTCGGGCAACAGCAGTGATAAAGCCAACTTCCACGACAGTATTGCGCAATTTGAGGCTTTTAATAAAGCGGTCCAATCAACAGAGGACTTCCTGTGGGTGGCCGATTCGGCCCTTTACAGTCAGGGCAAACTGCAAGATGCACCCATCAGGTGGTTGACCCGGGTGCCCCGAACCGTCGGCAAAGTCAAAGAATTGGTCCAGCAGCGTGATGATGAGGTGTCATGGGTCGCATTGGATGACGGCTATAAAGCCGTGCTGTGCACAGAACAAGCACCCGGTGAGGTTTGGGCGCTGTTTTTCTCCGCACAGGCTTATAAAAAAGAACTGTTCACCTTTAACAATCGGATCGACACGGCGCAGGCGAAAGCGGAAAAAGCGTTAAAAAAATTAGGCAAAGCGGTTTTTTCCTGTCAAAAAGATGCCCTCAAAGCAGGTGAGAAATGGGCAAAGACGCTGAAATACCACGAAGTCACCTTTACCGTGGAAGCCTTTGGGCGCTACAACAAACGAGGCAAGCCAGCCAAAGAGGCAGTGCCGGACCGTATGGAATACAAGCTCAGCGGTATCATCAGCGATGATCTGGCGAAGCAAGCGCCGGCGAAGAACAGGCTCGGGCGCTTCGTACTAGGCACCAATGATAGTGAAGAAACAGGATTGTCAGCGGCGCTGATGCTGTCGACCTATAAAGAGCAGCAGGATGTCGAACGGGGTTTTGGCTTTGTCAAATCAGATGAATTCCACCTAGATAACATTTATCTTAAAACCCCCAGCCGGATTGACGCGCTGATGATGGTGATGACGTTGACCCTGATGGTATATAACACCAGTGAGTATCTGATGCGTGAAGAAATGCGTAAGCAAGAAATCACGGTGCCCAATCAAAAGCACAAAGAAACCGCGAGGCCGACACTACGCTGGGTATTCCAACTGATGCAAGGGATACACACGTTCAAGCTACCCGGCAGGGAAAGTTGTGTGACTGGAAAGACCGAAGTAAGAGAAAAAATCATCCGGCTGTTCGGCCCAGTGGCCTGTTCAATTTATGACGTAAAAGCGTAACCGGGAACAGAGCGTCATTTCGACCCTTGACTATGCCAGCACAAGCCGCTCGGTAGAAGTCCCCGTGCCTGAAGATAAATTGGCTGGGCTGGCAAGTGTTACTGTCAGGGTAACATGAAAAGCATGTTTATTGTACCTTGTTTTGTGGCGGTTTTGACCTGCCGAATGTGAGTTAAAAGACGTTGGACGGATGAATTAGGCAAGACGCACACTCATTTTGATCAAACTATTAACGGTATCAAAGTTTATGGCACCAGCATGATCACTCATGCTAATCCGGTAACTAATGGCGTGATGCGGCTTGATGCCGCTAGCAACTTTTATGCGGTAACGGGTAAGCCTGCGACTGTTGAGAGTGCGGTGGCAAAACAAAGTGTAAAGTCATTACGAGCCAATAGTTATGACAGTAAACATATCGCTGCTTATGCTGCAACGCTGGGTGAAGTGGTGAGTAAACCCCAATTGGCTTATGTTTATTTGCCGACGTTTGATGAGACTAAATTGGCGTATAAAACGGAGATTAAATACGATTCAGTTAGTGGTTTTGAACATGACATACTCTTTTTTGACGCCGCCACGGGTGCAGAACTCACCCGGCATCCACAGGTACATCGTGCCAAAGCTCATTATACTTACGATATGCGTAATAGGTTATTTAGTGACAGTTTTGCGCCGGGTATTTTGATGTGTCTGACAAATGATGTTTGTCGCGATGAGTCTTCGCAGCGGGCGCATTCGGGGGCATCAGTCGTTTATGATTATTACTACAACGTACACGGTCGAGAATCGATTATTAACTCGCTTACGCCAGTGATTTCCACAGTCCATACTGGCGTTAACTGGAATAACGCAGCCTGGTACCAAAAGAAGATTTTTTATGGTGATGGTGACAGTTTTAAATTTAGAGATTTTACATATTCTTTAGATATTATGGCCCATGAATATACCCATGGTGTCATTGAGTATAGTAGCGGTTTAGTTTACAACAATGAATCCGGCGCGTTGAATGAGGCATTTGCTGATATTTTTGGTGTCGCGGCTGAGGCTTATAGTCGGGGTTCAAAACATCCTGACTGGTTGATGGGCGCTGATTCTTATACGCCGGGCACGTCGGGCGATGCGCTACGCTACGTTATATGAATAATCCGACTCAAGATGGTATCTCAAGAGATCATTATGATAATCGTTATATCGGTCTGGCGGACAATGGCGGTGTTCACTGGAACTCTGGTATTGCTAATCTGGCTTTTGCTTTGTTGGTTGATGGGGGTTTTCATCCTCGAATAGAAACTAATAATTACGTGAAGGGCATTGGTTTGGCTAAAGCGGAGAAAGTGTTCTATCGGGCTTTGACTACGTACCTTAATAATTCTGCTACTTTCAATAGTGCAAGAATAGCCACTGTTTCTGCTGCGAGAGATTTATATGGGGTAAATGAAGCCCGCTCAGTTGAAATGGCATGGTGTGTGGTTGGTGTTGGTCCTTGTCCGGACCCCATTCCTGGTGATCTGAATAACCTGAATGCTAATTCAAATACGGCACCTTTTAACTACTGGATTCAATGCCGGGGATCATTTTTAACCTGGCAGCATATTCGCCCGGCAGAATATTATATTGCCTATTTTTCAAGTGATATTAATACGCCCGATGTCAATTGGCGCGAAGTATATAGAGGAAACGGAACTTATTACCCTAATATGGATTACCAACTTATTGAGTTAAGGCTAGCGAATGATGGTTATTTTGCTATTAAGGCGTGTAATAGCGAAAGGTGTGGAGTTTTGAATAAGCTGGATAACCCTTTAAAAGCCAATCATGCGGGTTGCCCTTATCGAATTTAAGTATTTAATTGATAATTGATGTGGATCTTAAAAAGACCCGTGATACGCAGAGCGTGACGGGTCTTTTATTTCAATTCCTTGTTAATTACTCAACAAACCGAATGGCGGAAGGATTAAGTTCGGTTATTAAGCGTGAACTGGTTTTGGTATTAGTATCCGTATTAATTAAATCAACGCCTGGGCTTAATGAATTAGCGACGCTAACCCATAAGATATTTGACTTATCCAGCGTGGCATAACTGATAGCTTCCGTGCCACTTTCACCAACATTTGCAGCAACGATAGCACCTGTTGTTGGATTGAATTCATATAAGCTACTGACCTCATTAAAATCAGCGTCAAATGTACCCGTGTAAAAATAACCTTTTTCAGCTGATACAACCACACTGCCTTTAATTGTTATATTGGTATTGTTTGGTATTATTGTGGCGGGTAAAACGGTTCGTATGGAATAATCTGACGGGGTTATTTCCTCAATCCAGCTTGCACTGATGTCTGTAGGAAAAGAAGGGCCGTTTGTTGTGACATAAATTTTGTTATTGGCGCTGATAATACTATCTCTCAATGGGTTCATGCCTGTCAGCGGGATCCCCTTAAGATTATCTTCAGCGTTAGCATTTGTTTCTATTTCTTCATCAGTAATCGTGTCAAATACGGCAACATAGGCGGTATCAACAACCCAAGCGTCTGATAGTCTTTGCATGGCAATGTAGAGTTTTCCATCGGCTATGGTCGCCGCAGCTGGGCGAGGTGTGCCATTGAGGTTGCCGGGTAATATGTACTCAGACAAATCAAGTTCACCGATTTTAAAGTCTGCTTGTTGCGTTGCTGTTACCTGTGGATTCACAATCCAGACTTTATCTGAGCCGTAGCGGATCAAGTAAGCTTTTGTTGCATTAACAGAAATGAGTGAGTAAGGGTTTCTACTGGTAGAATCACCAGAGCCTTGAGTAGTAAATGACCAAACTTGGCTATCTGGAGTTTCCGCATCGTATTTTTCAATAGTGTCTATTTCAAAGCTACCAATATGATATACGTCAGATTGATAGGTATTAATGGTGTAGTCAGTTTTTTCTTTAATATAAAAACTATTAGTGACCTGCTGTGTCTGACGATCCATAAAGACCACTTCTGAGCCTGAAACAAAATCAGAAGCAACCGTTTGTACAACCGCTCTAACGGCTAGATCAGCACCATCACTGACACTAACTTGAGCCGCAAGCTCACCAGACAAACTACCTGCACCATCATCAGTAGCGACAATGATCACTGCAAAAGGACCTGTTTCACCGTTATCAAAATCAGGTGCGGTAACAAAACTCAAATTACCGTTGACATCAATAGTGAACAAGGCTGCATCGGCACCACTGAGACTAAAAGTGATTGTGTCATTTTCAGCATCTGTTGCAGTGTAAATGGCAACTTCTATTCGGTTTTTTGCGACTGTTACGTTGGCTTCACCTGTGACGACAGGGGCTGTGTTGGGGTTACTCACACTAACCTGTGCCGTAAATTCCCCAGACAAATTACCGGTACCATCATCAGTAGCAACAATAACCACTTCAAAAGGACCTGTTTCGCCATTATCAAAATCAGGTGCAGTGACAAAACTCAAATTACCGTCAGTATCAATAGTGAACAAAGCAGCATCGGCACCGCTGAGGCTCAAGGTAATAGCATCGCCCTCGGCATCAGTCGCGGTGTAAGTGCTTACTGCGGTTAAATTCTCCGCTATTGTTGGGCTGGCATCGCCAGTGACTACTGGTGCGGTGTTTGTTGGTGGAGGCGGTGGTGGTACAACTGTGTTGCCTGAGCCTGAGCTGCCGCCGCCACAACCGAATAATAGGGTTGAGCTGGCTAATAAACCTAGACTGATTAGGCTTTTTTTGCTGTTTGGTGACATTTATAGATCCTCTATTGAAAATTTGAGTTGAACGCTGGTGCCTTGCGCCTGCCGATTGGCAAGGTCTTGATATTCTTCGTCAAACAGGTTATTGACGGCCAGAGTGACTGTGTATGATTTTCGCTGCCAGCTTAGGTAAATGTCGCTGACCACCCGGTTAGCCGGGTTGCCGTTGCCGACGTTAGTGCTGCTAGAAAATTTGTTGGTGCGGTTGAAATATAACTCTCGGTCGGCACTGGTTTTGAGCTTGATTTTCCACTCGGGACTGATTTGATAACCCATCGCTAAACTGTATTGACGGTGATAAATGCCGGGTAAATTTTTGTCGTCAAAGGCGACAAATTGAGAGTCGGTCGAACTGTTGATCACATTTGCCTGTAGCACCAGCGACAGGGCAGGGGTGAAGTTGTAATTGCCCTGTAACTCAAATCCGGTTAAGTCGGCACTGCTGACATTGTTATAACTGCCGATACCGCTAGAATTGAAAATCGCCACAATGGAGTTATCCAGCTGTTGATGATAGACCGAAGACGAAACTGCGTAGTTTTTGCCGTTATGATCGGCTCCCAGCGACCAGGTTTTGGCCTCTTCGGGCATCAGGTCGTTATTGCCTTTAAATGAACCCCGGTCACCAAATAATTCAAATAGGGTCGGGGTCCTCACGCCACTGCTCCAGCTGGCAAAGGCATTGAAGTATGGGTGTTTGTAGTTCAGCCCCAGCTCTTGCGTATCGTAGTTTTGGTCGGTTTTTAACTCAGGCACATCGTTAATGTTATTTAAAGCTCGATTGCTGTTTTTCTCTCGCAATTGGCTGAACAACGCATAGGTTGATACGGCATAAGATTCAGGTCGCCATTCAATACGAGACCCCCAATTGAGCTGTTTTTGCACCGCTGAAACGTCACAAGCACTAATGCCGTTACACTGATTCGGTTGGCCGTTGGTGGCGCTGAATGAATCAAATTCTTGCCGCGAGTAATCAACAAAAGGGGTGATTGCTACGGTCGAAAAGTTGAAATAAGGTTTGATGCCGACGTTTTGCTTCTCGCTTTCGTAATCGCCACTGGTATTGATTGGTCCGCCGGGTTCATTCAAATACAATTCATCTTTGTCTTGACGATAATACTCAAACTCTAACTGTTCCATCCACGGGATTGCAGTCTGCCAGTTGTGTTGATAACCATAACGTAAGGTGTCAGTGTCGAGCCGAGTGTTGTTTTCTGGGGTATTGTTTTGGTAGTTGGCGATCTCTTTTTCTTGGCTGGAATATTGCACATTCAAGCGCATTTGATGCTGGCCAAATTGGGCTTCGTTATTGATAAAAAAGGCATTTTTATCAAAGGCATTATTGCGCAAGTCTTCATGAGCCGACACCGAGCTGTCGTTAAACGTCTGCGGCACAAAATAGCTGTAATCATTATCACTTTGCAGTCTTGAAGCACCAAAAGACAGATTATTGTGTTCAAAAACGTGGTTTTTAATCAGGTTGAATTCACGATAACCAAACGAGCCAACCCCGGCACTGAGCCGTAAGGTATTCTCTTTAGGGTTATAAGTGTTGATACGAATGACCCCGCCAATCGGGGTGGAGCCGGTGCCCATCGCCTGATTTTTGCTGACTTCGATACTTTCAATTTGTTCGGTAGGAATTTGGTTTAAATCAAAGCCGCCAAACTGGCTGTCATTGACTAGCTGACCGTCAATATAAAGTTGGACTTGTTTGCTGGTGGACCCGCGAATGGATACCGAAGTAGGGTTACCTAAACCGCTGATTTGACGAATTTGAATGCCGTTAATCGATTGCAGCAAGTCAGACAGGGTTTGTGATGAGTTGACAAACTGCTCTCGCAGCAAGACTTGGTAATTGAGCGATTCATAGTCGTTATCACCTATGACTTCAATCACTTCGACTTCTGAATCAGGTTGTGCTAACAGCGGTGCTGAAACACAAGCCAGTGCGGTGGTCAGACCAACGAATAATCGAGAAAACATGAGTTCACCTATATGTGCATTGCCCACCGCAATACGAATAAACCAATAACAGGCCGGTATCGGACTCTCGACATAAAACGGTTGGCTAACTGTGTGTTAAAAGCGTTAAAAACGCTAAAAGTGTTAAAAAACAGTGTAGTACAAAAGCCCGACTTTATTTCGATCACCGTTGCGGGGGCAGCGCTGGTTTTTCACCAGTCTTCCCGTTTAATTCTGACCGCGATAAAAGAGAAACTATCGACGTCCAGACACCTGTCAGTAATGCGCTGCACTTTAATGAGTTTGGCCGTGGGAGTCAATTTTTATTCATAGGGGCAGATAAATTCTTTTTTTGCAAGACGTCTTACATCACCTCATCAATCAGATATAATCCACAATATTCTCTGAATACCTCATTGTTGGCCTGTATGCAATTCGTCAATCCTCGAACCGATTTTGCTTTCAATAAAATTTTTAATATGGCTGACAGCAAAAGCACTTTATTGAGCTTTTTAAATGCCATACTGGATTTTGAATTTCCCTATAGTTTTGTTGATATCACTCTATTTGACTTTTATCAGGCACCAAAAATAGTCGGTTTGAGAAACCGTTTTTTGGATGTTAGCGCAGTGGATGGAACCGGGAAGAGTTATATCATTGAAATACAGGTGCTCAATGTTGAGGGTTTGGCGAAGCACACTTTTTATAATGCTTGTACAGATAATAATCAAATCAACAAAGAGCAAGATTATCGTTTACTCACCGATGTGATTGGCATCACCATTACTAATTTTGTTTTATTTCCAGAAAGAACAGCAAAGACTAACAAATTCAAGCTAAGTGCGGGTGATGGTGATTTTTATAGCGATGACCTTGAGCTGGTGTTCGCCGAATTGCCCAAGTTCACACAAACCGAAAACGAACTGGATAGCATCATTGATAAGTGGTTGTATTTTCTCAAACACGTCGATGATTTAACTATTATTCCTGATACCTTGTCTAATGTACCTGAAATAAAACATGCCTTTGATCTTGCCAATCGAGCCAGTTGGACAGCAAAAGAGCTGGAAGAGCAGGAGAGTTATGAAATGATCATTCAGGACCAACGCGGTGCGATTAGCCTAGCTGAGAAAAAGGCTAAAGCACAAGGGGTCGCTGAAACACTTGAAACCGTCGGGATTAACCTTTTACGAACAGGCATGGCGATTGAGCAAGTCGCACAGCTCACCGGGTTAACGGCTGAACAGGTTGCTGCATTGCAGCCGTAGATGTGAATTCATTCGCGCTTTTATCGTAGCGTGCGCTCAGCGCACGAAGCCAAAAAACGACTCAACTTATTGTTATATAAGGTTAAATTTCTGCGCAGAGCGCACACTACTCATTACCATATTTGTTAGTGTAACCATCTGAGCGTGAAGTGACGATAATCATTAAACTGGCTCCGACAAACTTAGACGAGTTGTTCGAAGTGTAGAACCACCCAGTTTTTACTAATTTAAACAAACCGCCCAGATTTGAGTCATCAACTGCTTGTTAAATAACCATTTAAGTTTTTCTCTTCTTTTTGCATTTAATTTTTTTACCTTTTTATCAAAGCTCATCTATGCTTGTTAATTCAATCTGGGTCCAATTGCGTGAGAAAAGGTAAGAATATGCACGGTGCAGCACGGTTTAATTCGACGATGGTATTGTTACTGGTAACGGTGATGGTGGCTATTATTGGGGTTTTTGTTTTATTTGAACAACAAAGTACTCAGTGGATCAGTAGTGTTGGTGAAAGTTTGGCGGCCTCTGAGGGCTCTGAATGGTTGCTGGCTTTGTTCATTATTGCGGTGTTGGCGTTTGATATTGTGTTACCTATTCCGTCGAGCATTGTGGCGGTTTTTGCCGCCACCACCTTAGGTTTTTGGGCCGGTGCTGGGGTGATTTGGCTGGGGCTGATGTTAAGTTGTTGTTGTGGTTATTTGATTGGCGCAGGCTCTGAACGGTTTATTTTACATCGCTTTGCCAGTGAAGGTGATCTCGATAAAGCCCAGTCTCTTCGAGAAAAAATAGGCCCAGGAGCACTGGTGGCGTTTCGCGGTGTGCCAGTATTAGCCGAAACATCGGTGATTGCGGCGGGTTTGGTGCGTTATCCTTTGATGTCGTTTTTGTTGATTTGTGCGCTGGCTAATGCCGGACTCGCTGCCGCTTACGGCTATGTTGGCGCTCAGGCGGGCGCTAATAACTCACTTTTACTGGTGGTGCTCGGCAGTATCGCAGTGCCCGCTAGTGCCTGGCTGCTCAAACAAGGCTGGCAATACATTACCCAAACATCACTTTCTTTAACTGACAATTCAACTGACAATTCAACTCCTTCCATAGCTCTCTCCTCAACGCTTTCCTCAACGCTTTCCTCAACTCTCGCCCCAACAAGCACCGCCACCGCAGAGCAAACCATTCGTTCAATAGATGCTCGATTTAAGTTAGAGCATCACTATCCGGTGTTGTTTGAAGATCGGGTGTTTGATACCGCTAATCCTGTGTTGCTCAATGTGTTAAACCCTGCCAAAGAGAAGTTGCAATCAGCGTTTGTTTATATCGATAGCGGGGTGGCGCAGGCTAATCCGCAGTTATGCGATGAGATAAGCGCTTATTTTCAACACCATCAGGCGGATTTATGTTTGATGGCAGCGCCTTCGTTGATTGTCGGTGGCGAAGCCGCTAAGCAACAATCGCAAATTGAACGAATGTATCATCAGATGTTAGAGCTTGAGTTAGACCGCCATTGTTGTGTGATAGCGATTGGCGGTGGCGCGGTGCTCGATGCGGTTGGTTATGCTTGTACGACTTTTCATCGCGGCGTTAGGATGCTGCGGATGCCAAGTACGGTGCTGGCGCAAAACGATGCCGGCGTCGGGGTGAAGAATGGCATTAACTTGGCTAATACTAAAAATTTGATTGGCACGTTTTCGCCACCGATGGCGGTGATCAACGATGCTTCGTTGTTGCAAAATTTATTACCTAGAGACCGTCGGGCCGGTTTGGCTGAGGCGATTAAAGTCGCAGCTATTCGCGATGTCAGTTTCTTTGAGTGGATGGAAGATAATGCCCAAGCCTTGAGCCGTTTTGAAGATAAACCCAGCCGTTATGCTATCGCTCGTTGTGCCCAGTTACATTTAACTCAAATCACTGGCGCTGGCGACCCGTTTGAAAGCGGCAGCGCGAGACCGTTAGATTACGGTCATTGGAGTGCGCATAAGCTCGAAGCCATCGCTGAATATCAAATTCGCCATGGTGAAGCTGTCGCCATCGGCATGGCATTGGATGCGCGTTATGCGGTCAATAGTGGTTTGTTGAGCGAGCAAGAAGCTGAGCGTTTGGTGTGTTTGCTAGAAACTCTGGGCTTTGATTTGTGGCATCAAGGGCTTGAAGTGATGGACGATGAAGGTTATCCGCTGGTCTTTGCTGGACTCGAAGCCTTCCGTCAACACCTCGGTGGTGAGTTATGTATTACCTTACTCAGTGAGATTGGCATCGGCAAAGAGGTTAATGCATTGGCGAATGAGCAGTTGCTAGAGGCATTGGATTGGCTGAAACAACGGGCGCAAAGTCAAGCGGCAAGGAGCCTGCATTAATGCAATTTAAAACACTGTTGACACTGGGACGAGTCTCTAATTTACCCACCATTTGGACCAACGTTTTGGCCGCCGCTGTTTTGGCTCAGGCTAGCTTGCTGTCTTCGTCTTCTTTTGGTTTTAATCTCAATATGCTGCCTGATCATTCGTTAATGCTGTGGCTCGGTACCTTGGTGGCGTTGTCGCTGATGTATTTGGGCGGGATGTTTTTGAATGACGCGTTTGATGCCGATTGGGACCAGAAAAATAATAATTTGCGGCCGATAGTGGCAGGTGATGTTTCTGCCAAATCGGTGTGGATCATCGGCAGTGCGCTGATGCTGGTGGCGGTGATGTTGATCAGCTATTTATACCGGGCAGAGGCTGTTGCTGGCGCGTCTTCATGGTATGAAGGTTTGTATGGCTTTTTAGCGGCCTTGTTGCTGGCGCTAACCATTATTGCTTATAACGCTTGGCACAAGCAGTTTGCCCACAGCGCTTTTATTATGGGCGCTTGCCGCTTTGGGGTGTATTTAGTTGGGGCGTTATTGCTGGCTGAGTTAAACCTTATGGTGACGTTAGCCGCTTTGTCGCTGCTGTTGTATATCGCCGGTTTAACTTATTTGGCGCGTCATGAACACGCCAATCGAGTCAATCGTTTGTGGCCATTATTGCTGTTGTTTACCCCGGTGGCAGTCGCCGCTTTTTTTGGTTATGACTCTGGTTATGATTCTGGTTACTTTTGGGTGTTTTTGTTGATTTTTGTTGCTTGGGTTGTCAGTCGGTTGCGTTTTGTGATTGGCGCTGAGAAACCCAACGTCGGTGCTTGCATCGGCGGTTTACTGGCGGCTATTCCGTTACTCGATGGCCTGATGTTAGCCAGCGTGAAGGCGGTGATCCCCAGTTTGATTTGTCTGTTGGTGTTTTTGACCATCCCCCGATTACACCGCTGGATCAGCGGTACCTGATTAGGAATAAAAATAAAATGTCTCAAAACTATATTACTGATTTGGCTGCGGCGTTATGGGCGCAGCTTCCCGATACCGCCACGGACTGGCTGAAAAGCGCGATGGCTGAGTTGTCATCAACTTATGCCGATCCGGAGCGAGCCAGTGAGCTGCATTTACGTTACAGCGCCATGGCAAGACGAAAACTGGGCACGGAGTTGTTGGCCGGTTTATCTAACGAAGCGCAGTGGCAAACGAGTGAGGTGGGACGCCTGATGTTGCTGGCTCAATTGCTCGAAATGTCAGCCGGACAAAATACTCGTGATTTGGTCAGGGCGGCTTATAAGTTTGGTGATGAATATGAGCAGGTTGCGATCATCAAGGGCTTGGATTTGATTGATAGTGAAGGCCAGCTAACCGATTTGGCGCTCGCCACCGGCCGAACCAATAGTTTGAATTTGTATGCCGCCATCGCTTTGAATAATCCTTATCCTGCCCATCATTATTATGAAAGGGCTTTTCATCAGTTGGTGTTAAAGGCGCTGTTTATGGATATGGATATCAGTCAAATTATGGGCCTGCAAGAGCGCCAGAGCGCTGAGTTATCTATGCTGGCAATGGATTTGGTCAACGAGCGGTTAGCCGCCGATCGCAGTCCGCCAAAATCGATTTGGTTGACTATTGATTATCAACATCTCGACGCAGCCAATCAGGCTATTTACCGTAAATTTATCGCTAACCCCTTGCCTGAACACCGTTATTTCAGCTTGCTGGGTTTGCTACAGCACGAAACCTTCGATTTCGACGCCGATTTTTGGAGCGCTCTGAAACAACAGGGTAGCACTGAAACTGTCGATGCAATACAAGTGTTAACAGCCAACCTGATTCATCAGGGTGAGTTGTTTACAGCCAATAATAATAGAGGAAGAGCACAATCATGAATTACTTCGATCCCCACATTCACATGGTTTCCCGCACCACTGACGATTATGAACGGATGTTCGCCGCCGGTATTATCGGGGTGATTGAACCTGCCTTCTGGCAAGGTCAAGCCCGCACATCGGTCGGCAGTTTTATTGATTATTTTGATACCATTTTGGGCTGGGAACGCTTTCGCGCTAGCCAGTTTGGTATTCGACACTATTGCACCATGGGATTAAACCCCAAAGAAGCCAATGATTTATCTATCGCTAGAGATGTGATCAAGGTGTTGCCGCGTTATTTGGCCAAAGATGGTGTAGTGGCCGTTGGCGAAATCGGTTATGACGATATCACCCCACAAGAAGATGAGTTTATGGCCGAACAGATGCAGCTGGCGATGGAGTTTGAATTGCCGGTGTTAGTCCATACTCCTCATCGCGATAAAATTGGCGGCACCAAACGCACTATCGCGCTGATTAAAGAAGTCGGCATCCCCGAGCATATGGTGATTATCGACCATCTTAATGAACAAACCCTACCGTTGGCACTCGAAACAGATTGCTGGCGTGGCCATTCGATTTATCCCAATACCAAGATGTCAGAACAACGCATGGTGGCGTTATTGCAACAATATGGCACCGAAAAAATGGTGGTCAATAGTGCCGCTGATTGGGGTTGTAGCGATCCGCTTAAGGTGCCAAAAACAGGCGCAGCGATGAAAACCGCTGGTTTTAGCGATAGCGATATCGAGAAGGTGTTGTTTGATAATCCGATTGCGTTTTTTGCCCAAAGCGGCCGTATCAGCAAAGCAGAAGTGAGCACCCCAATTAAGGTCGATCAGACCCAGTTGTGGCAAGAGAATTCGGCATTACGCGGTCAGGAGCCAGTGGTGCAGTCATAACACCTGCGGGCATAAATGCACCGCCTACCAACAGGAGCAAACAACCAATGAGTCAGGCACACGATTGGTGGACCTTTCATGGTAATTCT
>CBDIDQ010000005.1:0-11294 GCA_965277695.1 Alteromonadaceae bacterium | reverse complement strand
ATCCGGTAATAGTATTAGAGTTCACCAGAGTGGATGTTGGTCAAGCGAATGACCTGAAAAATTTCATTATCAACGTAACCAACCAGTATGCCAGGGCGTATGAAATCACCCTTGAAATCGACAGTTATGAACAACGTTTTGAAGAATTGGTGAGTAAACTACAAGAAAAAACAGGGCAAAAAGTGGTGCTGTTGGTAGATGAATACGACAAGCCCATTCTTTCCAACCTTACCAACAGCGAATTGGGCCAAATAAAACACACCATGAACGCTTTTTATTCCATGGTTAAATCACTCGATAAATACATGAAATTTATCTTTATTACTGGTGTGTCAAAATTTGCCAAGGTATCGGTGTTTTCCGGAATGAACAACCTGACTGATATTTCCATGGACAGGCAATATGCCACCCTTTGTGGTGTGACTCAGCAGGAACTGGAATGTCATTTTAGTGACGCTATTAAACAACTGGCCAGCCGGGAACAGTTGAATAAACCACAAATGCTCGACAAAATTAAACAATGGTATAACGGCTATAAGTTTCATCAGGATGCTGCTGGGGTTTATAACCCTTATTCTCTGTTATCTTTATGTCAATTTCAGGAATTTAAAAACTATTGGTTCTCCACCGCCACTCCGACGTTTTTAATAGAACTAATAAAATCGCAACAATTTGATCTCGGCGATATCATCGATTTTGAAGTCGATGAAGAAGCATTCATGGCCACCGAGCCTGAACAAATGAGTCCTTTGCCTTTGATGCTGCAAACTGGTTACCTCACTATTGCCAGTTTTGATGACGGTTGGTACCTGCTTGACTTTCCAAATTATGAAGTCAAATACGCCTTCCACCGACTGCTTGCTCCCGGCAAGTCGGCATAAGGCTATCCCTGGCCAAAAACCGCGCCATTGTCGAACAGTACGGCAAAACCCCAAAAGGCTTAAATACCAGCTATATTCGCAAACTCTCTACCGCCCTGAACAACCAAGATTTAACCGCCTTCTTCGATACCTTACGCATATTCTTCGCCAATATTCCGAATAACATTACGATAAAGGAAGAAAAATACTACCAATCTTTGTTCTACGCCATTATTACCTTGCTTGGTTATCAGCTTGAGGCGGAGGTGAATACCAATATCGGACGTATTGATTGTGTGTTACAAACGGACGACACCATTTATATCATTGAATTCAAACTTAATGACAGCTGCGATGCCGCCTTACAGCAAATTAAGGACAAGCAATACGCGCAAAAGTACCAAAACAGCGGGAAAAAGATAGTCCTGCTGGGAGTTGAGTTTGATCAGGATGGTCGTAATATCGGTGAGTTTGTCAGGGAAGATGGATAGATAAAATTTGGCACCAATCAAACAGGGTAACAATTGATAACCAAAAAGCGTGTGGTCCGACACTTCGGTGGTCCGACACTTCGATGAATTCGCGCCTACGACGTACCAGCTCTGCCGTAGACGAGGTTTTAACCTCGTGAATGTTGAGGATAACTGTCACCTTAATTTGCTCTATATGATCGAGCCGCAAATTTAAAAAGTAGCATTAAGGCGACTTGAGCCCGTATTTTTAATTGTCAAGTTTTAGGGTATGAATACAATGAGAACGATCAATCTCAGATTACCAGAATCAATACACAATCAAGTCAGAGAGCTTGCCAGTCAAGATGGCATTTCTATCAACCAGTTTATTACCTCAGCACTGGCAGAGAAAATGTCAGCGCTATTAACCGAAGAGTATCTGAAAAAACGAGCCAAGCAGAGCAGCCATAAAAAATTCGCACAAGCACTATCGAAAGTTTCAGATCAAGCGCCGCAAGCGTACGACAAATTATAATTGGCAGACCAAAGGAGCAAACCACTTACTCCTTCATCACAGGCTGGAATTCGCTACTCTATCGAAAATAACCAAACCGACGCCGTAAGCGAATATCACTAACAGAAGCCCCCAGCATTACCTCAAAATCGCCAGGCTCAGCTAACCAGTCGTTGCTATTAACATCCCAAAATGATAAATCTCGTTTAGTTAGAATGATGCTCACCTGAGCGCTCTCGTTGGGTTGCAAAAACACCTTGGCAAAACCCTTTAACACCTTAGCGGGTTGCTCAACGCTGGCTTTTTCATCATGCAGATATAACTGCACCACCTCAGCCCCGGCGACTTTGCCAATATTTTTAACCGTCGCAGTCACGGTTAAGTTGTCATCGCCAGATAGCTTGTCGGTCGACAGTGTGATCGCACTGAATTCAAATTCGCTATACGACAAACCATGGCCAAAGCTAAACAGCGGTTTGATGTTTTGCTGCTCAAACCAGCGATAACCAATAAATACGCCCTCTTTATACAGTGACTCTTCGCCATTGTAATCATCCAAAGCAATGGCCGCCGTATCGGCTAAACGGGCCGGTAAAGTGATTGGCATTTTACCCGCCGGATTGACATCACCCATTAATACATCAGCAAAAGCATGACCCGCTTCCATGCCGCCATACCAGCCCCACACCAACGCCTTGGCTTGCTCGCTCCATGGCATCTCAACCGCCGATCCGGCAATTATGAACACCACGGTGTTTTTATTGGCTTGCAGCAACTTGGCAATCACTTCATCCTGACCGTTGGGTAATTTCATATCAGTGCGATCAATCGACTCTCTGTCATCCGCATGACTTAAACCGCCAAAATAAATCACCGCATCAGCCTGCTTCGCAGCAGCTAACACCTCGGCTTCGCTGCTAAATAAATTGCCCGGGGCATCCCAACCTAATGTGAACTGCTGTTCGCTTTGAGGGTTGCCGTTATAATTGATGACAAAATCATAACTCTCGCCGCTCCTAAGCTTGATACTTTGCTGAATCAGTTCACTGGTTTTACTGCTGTGACGAATAACCGTCTTACCATTGATGATTAATGCAAAATCCCCTTTTGTCGACACTTTCAATCGATGTTCGCCACTGTGCAACGGTTTTATCGTCGCTTTCATGCTGATATGTTCCACCGCTCCCGCATCAGCATGATAGTTTGAATCGACACTCCACGATTCAGCTTTTAATTGGCTGCGAGTGGCGTCAGTGTAATGAGCAACTTGCCAGGCCGGGGTGCCGGTCCAATGTCTGCTGAGCACATAATCACTATTGATCGGGGCCAAAGTCGCGCTTTTTGCCCGCATCACGGTAATGTTGACGCCATCACCAAGCTTGGCTTTCAAACCTGCCAGCGGCGTGATTTCATATAAAGATTTAACCTCAGACGAACCGCCACCCAAGCCATGTTTTTTATCGGCGTTAGGCCCCAGCACAAGAACATTCTTTAGCTTGGCTTTATTTAGCGGTAATACCGGATGTGCGCCTACCCGCAGGTTTTTTAGCAATACCACGCCCTGTGCAGCAATTTCTCTGGCAGCGGCTTGATGTTGTGGAGTATTACGTTGGCCTTTTTGCCGATTGTTATCCATCATGCCAATGCGATGCTGCACCCGTAATATTCGCCGCACTTTATCGTCTAATACCGCCTCGGGGATTTTCCCCGCCTTGATCAGCTTTAACAGCGGCTGGGCAAAAAAGTAATCATCATAACTGGCGACTTCCGTGCCCATCTCCAAATCTAAACCATTCATCGCCGCATCGATGGTATTAATATCAACATTCCAATCAGTCAATAAAACCCCCTGATAACCCCACTCCCCTTTGAGAATATCGATGATCAGGTGTTTGCTTTGATTGGCATTAGTCCCGTAATATTGATTGTATGCGCCCATCATGCCCAGCACATCGGCTTCTTTCACCGCCGCTTCAAAGGCGGGCAAATAAACCTCGCGCAAGGTTCTTTCATCCGGTTTAGCGTTCACCCCAGTGCGATTTAATTCTTGAGTATTAAGGGCAAAATGTTTAATGGTGGCAGCCACATCATGTTGTTGAATGGCTTTAATTTGCGGCACCACCAACTTGGCAGCCAACAGCGGATCTTCACCCATATATTCAAAATTACGTCCATACAGTGGCAATCGCGCCAGATTCACCCCAGGACCAAGAATAAAATCTTTACCCCGGTGGCGAGCTTCACTGCCAAGCACATCGCCATGTAACCGGGCAATCTGCGGGTCCCAACTCGCCGCCACTGAGGTCAGGTGAGGCAAATAAGTCGCATGGTCATCTGTCCACCCGGCTGAATCCCAGCTATCTCGTTTAATTTGATGGCGCACCCCATGAGGACCATCAGATAACCACATTTCATTAATGCCCAACCGCTCAATGCCATTGATATGAAACTTGCCACTGGCATGAACCAAAGAGACTTTTTCTGCTAGTGTCAGTTGGCGTAGCAGTTTTTCGACATCAGCTTCAACTGTCGCAACCCTTTGCTGTTTTGAGCTGATGGAAACTTTTCCTATTGGCTGTTCAAGCGTTTTTGAACAAGCGAGTAAATTGGCACTTATGGCCAAGGATAGAATGACGTTTATTGCTGGTTTCATCGTAATTTTCACCCGGTTTTTGTGATGCACTTTTTTCTAAGTAAGCGCAGTATAATTTTTTTGATTTTCAATGTAAACGTTTACATTTGAGTTTTTTCACTTTAGGATGAAGCCATAATGACTCGCAAGGTTAATGATTTCCGTGAATAGCAAGACCCTAAACCAACAACAGAGCCAACAATACAAACAGCAGATATACCTCGAACTGACGGACAATATTTTGCCTTTTTGGCAAACCGCAGCCGATCACAAGTTGGGCGGTTTTGTCGATGAAATGGCTATTAACGGGGTGATAAACCGCAAAGCCAACAAATCAGTGATTGCTCATGCGAGGATCCTCTGGAGTTTCAGCCGCGCATTTTCAGCACTGACAAAGCCGCAATATTTAGTTCAGGCAAATCAAGCCTTTGCGTTTTTAATGACACACTTTATCGATAAAACCTTTGCCGGTGCCTATTACACCCTCTCCCATGATGGTGAGGTAGTGAATGATGATAAAGACATTGTGGCTCAGGCTTATGTGGTTTTTGCCCTGAGTGCCTATTACCGTGCAAGCCAAAACACAGATGCGCTAAAATACGCCCAATCGATTACCGCATTAATTGAGTTAAACGCACTCGATAGTCAATCGGGGTTTTATAATCCTTGCCTAAATCGGCAATGGCAGAATAAAACAGCCAATAAAGCTAGCAATAAATTGAGCCCTAACACTCAGGTACATATCCATTTAATTGAAGCCTATAGTGAGTTATTAACTGCGCATTTTGATCCACAACTAGCCCAATCGCTGAGTAATTTGCTGAAAACGTTTACATCAAATTTTATCAATCCATTAAATCACCATGTCATTCAAGGCTGTGATAACACTAGCCAAATTCATGGCCATAACCTAGAAGTGGCTTGGTTACTCGCTGACGCCGCCAAAGTATTGGGTGAGCCAAACCTAATAGAAAAATGCAGTAAAATCGGTCTACATTTAATTGATCAGCTGATCAGCCTCCATGCCACTTCGGCCCATTCCACCTCAAATCGGGCATCAAGCAAAGGCATAAGTTTTGGAGTCAAAGTTAACCAACTCATTGACAACGCCCAGGACGACCAAAGAGAAGGCTGGATACAGGCTGAAGCCGTCACCGCTTTATGCTGGGCTTGGCAACACACACAAAACCCGCTTTACCTCCAATGGCTATTCGGCACTTGGCAATATATCATTGATTTTATGAAAGATAATCATAAAGGCGAGTGGTACAGTGGACGTTATGCCGATGGCCGTTTAGTTGCAGACCAGCTAAAAATTGGCCCATGGAAATGCCCTTATCACAGCGTAAGAGCCTGTTTACATTTTTATCACCTACTAAAACCCGCAAAAAAGGGGACTTGTTAACATGTTACTCACCTGGATAGATTTAACCATTGTCTGTTGTTATTTATTGGCGACGGTATTAATCGGTTTGCATTTAAAAAAGCAAGCCTCAAAAAGCTTAAACAGCTATTTTATGGGCGGCAAAACCCTGCCCTGGTATATGCTTGGATTATCTAACGCCTCGGGCATGTTTGATATTTCCGGTACCATGTGGTTGGTCTCATTGTGCTTTATTTATGGCATGAAGAGTATTTGGATCCCCTGGATATGGCCGGTATTTAATCAGGTCTTTTTAATGGTGTTTTTATCCTGCTGGTTACGCCGCTCTAATGTACTCACCGGAGCCGAGTGGATCAGAACCCGCTTTGGTGACGATACTGGCGGCAAACTCTCCCATATGATCGTGGTGATCTTCGCGGTGATCAGCGTTTTAGGCTTTTTGGCTTATGGATTTATTGGCATTGGCAAGTTTATCGAAATTTTCATTCCCTTTGAGACCATTGCCCCCTTGCTACCGTTTGAACTGTCGCCCACCAGCGTACCGTACTTTTATGGCATTATCTTTACCTCCATCGCCACCTTTTACGTGATGATGGGTGGCATGTTAAGTATCGTCTGGACTGATGTTTTACAATTTACCATAATGACCGTCGCCGCGCTGTCTATCGGCATTATTGCCATGGTTGAAGTCCCTACCGAAACCCTTCAAGCTGCGACACCACAAGGCTGGGGTAACCCGTTTTTCGGTTGGAATTTAGATCTTGATTGGAGCCGAATTATCCCCGAGGTCAACGACAAGATCGCCAGTGATGGTTACTCGTTATTTGGCATTTTCGTGATGATGATGTTATTCAAAGGCGTATTAGCCAGTGCGGCGGGTCCGGCACCTAATTATGATATGCAAAAAATTCTCGCCACCAAATCACCCAAAGAAGCGGCGTTAATGTCAGGTTTTGTTTCTGTCGCTTTGATGCCCATTCGTTATTTTATGATCGCCGGATTTTCGGTGTTGGCGATTGTTTATTATCAAGATTTAGACCTCATGGTTGGCGGCAAACTCGACTTTGAAAACGTGCTGCCCAGTGCCATTTTACAATTTGCCCCAGTAGGTATTACCGGGCTGTTGTTGGCCGGATTACTCGCCGCTTTTATGTCGACCTTTGCCTCTACGGTCAACGCCGCCCCCGCCTATTTGGTCAATGACATTTATAAACGCTACATCAACCCACAAGCCAGCAACAAACGGCTGATCCACGCCAGTTATGCGGTTTCGGTTGGCGTAGTGCTGATCAGCACCATTATTGGCATGTATGTGCAAAGTATTAATAGTGTATTGCAGTGGCTGGTGTCGGGTTTATGGGGCGGTTATGTGGTCTCGAATATATTAAAGTGGTACTGGTGGCGGTTAAATGGTTACGGTTATTTTTATGGCATGATGGCCGGTATTATTGGCGCATTAGTGTTCCCGCTGATTTTTAACGACGTCTTTGATATCCCCTCAGACATCATGCCATTGTATTTATTTCCTTTACTGATGTTGGTTTCATTGCTCGGTTGTGTGGTCGCCAGTTATGTCAAACCCACCGATGATGTTGAGTTGTTAAAAGACTTTTATCGCAAAGTTCGTCCTTGGGGATTCTGGGGACCCATCCGCCAGTTAGTGCAAGCAGAAGATCCCACTTTTACACCTAACCCGCATTTTAAACGCGATATGTTCAATGTCGGGCTGGGCATTATTACTCAAACCTGTTTGGTGGCTTTGCCGATTTTCATTGTCATCAAAGACTTTCAATCCGGATTAATCACCTTGCTGCTATTAACGCTCAGCGCTTTGGGTTTGAAAAAATACTGGTATAACACTTTAGAAAACTAGATACAATTTTAGGTAAAACTGATGAACAATGACAAACAATATGGCTTCTTTGATGATGCCGCCAAAGAATATGTGATCACCGATGCCAAAACGCCCTACCCGTGGATCAACTACTTGGGCAATACGGATTTTTTCTCCTTGATTTCGAATACCGGCGGTGGTTACAGCTTTTACAAAGACGCCAAATTTCGTCGCCTGACCCGCTATCGCTATAACAATGTACCCGTCGATACAGGCGGTAAATATTTTTATATCAAAGATGGCGATACCGTTTGGTCACCGAGCTGGAAACCCGCCAAAACCCCACTCGACCATTATGAATGTCGCCACGGCATGGGTTATACCCGCATTACCGGGCGCAAAAATGACATTCAAAGCAGTGTGTTATCGTTTGTGCCACTGAACGAAAACCTCGAAGTACAAGCAATGACCCTGAGTAATTTAGGCTCAAGCACTAAAACCATTAAGCTGTTTTCACTGGTTGAATGGTGTTTATGGAATGCCGAAGATGATATGAGCAACTTTCAGCGCAATTTTTCAACCGGACAGGTTGAAGTTGAGCAACAAGATGATAATGGGGTGATCTATCATAAGACCGAATATAGAGAGCGACGTAATCACTTTGCCTTTTATTCAGTTAACCAAGCAATAGCCGGATTCGATAGCGATAGAGATGCTTTTTTGGGCGATTATAACGGCTTTGATACCCCAGATGTGGTGACTCAAGGCCATGCTAACAATTCGATTGCTCATGGCTGGTCGCCGATTGGCTCTCATTATATCGAGGTCACCTTGACCCCGGGCGAAGTCAAAGACATCGTTTTTACCCTCGGTTATATTGAAATGCCTGAGCATGAAAAATTTGCAGCGCCGGGCATTATCAACAAAAGCCGCGCCAAAGCCACTATCAAACGTTTTGATAGTGCCGCCAAAGTCAGCGCTGCTTTTGATGCGCTGGCAGCCTATTGGACTAAATTATTATCCAGCTACAAGGTGCACAGCGACGATGAAAAGCTCAATCGCGGCGTCAATATCTGGAACCAATATCAATGTATGGTGACCTTTAACCTCTCGCGCTCAGCCTCGTTTTTTGAATCGGGCATTGGCCGTGGCATGGGTTTCAGAGACTCCAACCAAGACCTTATCGGTTTTGTTCATTTAGTGCCAGAACGGGCTCGCGAACGCTTATTGGATATCGCCGCCACCCAATTTGAAGACGGTTCGGCTTACCATCAATATCAGCCCCTAACTAAACGAGGTAATGCGGCGATTGGTGGCAACTTTAATGATGATCCAATGTGGTTAGTGCAATCGGTCATCATATATATTAAAGAAACTGGTGATTTCGCCATTCTTGACCAACCTGTGCCCTTTGAAAATGATACCAATAAATCACAATCTTTATTCGCCCATTTAACCGCTTCTTTTAATCATGTGATCAACAAGTTAGGTGAACATGGTTTACCGCTAATTGGCCGTGCCGACTGGAATGACTGCTTAAACCTCAACTGTTTTTCTACCGACCCTAATGAGTCGTTTCAAACCACTGAGAACAAAACCTATGCCGAGGGTACAGGAAAGCGTGAACGAGCCGAATCGGTGATGATTGCCGGGCAATTTGTATTATTTGGCACTGACTATGTACAGTTATGCAAACAATTGGGTAAAAGTGCAGAAGCCAGCCGAGCACAAACACACATTGATGCCATGACCCAAGCCATTATCCATCATGGTTGGGACGGACAATGGTTTTTACGGGCTTATGATGCCAACGGCAATAAAGTCGGTTCTAACGAATGTGAAGAAGCGAAAATATTCATCGAATCCCAGGGTTTCTGTAGCATGGCAGGTGTTGGACTCGAACAAGGTTTGGTGCGTCAATCGCTCGATTCAGTGAAGGAATATCTCGATTGTGATTACGGTGTGGTGCTCAATTACCCGGCCTTTAGCAAATATCATATTGAGTACGGGGAGATCTCCACCTACCCACAAGGTTACAAGGAAAATGGCGGTATATTCTGCCACAACAACCCTTGGATCATGATAGGCGAAACCGTGCAAGGCAATGGCAACCGGGCGTTTGAGTACTATCAAAAAATCGCCCCGGCCTATCTCGATGACATTCAAACCCTGCATAAAACCGAACCTTATGTTTATTCGCAAATGATCGCCGGTAAAGAAGCCGCCACCCCGGGCCAAGCAAAAAATTCCTGGCTAACCGGCACCGCCGCCTGGAACTTTTATGCCATCAGTCAATTTATTCTTGGCATCCGCCCGGATTTCAACGGCCTAATTGTTGACCCCTGCATTCCAGCGAGCATGAAAACCTTTAGCGTCGAACGAGTGTTCAGAGGTTGTCGTTATTTAATCGAAGTGCGCAACCCCAAAGGACTACAAAAAGGCGTCACCAGTTTACTGGTTGATGGTGTGCGCATTGATGGCAATGTTATTCCGCTGAGTGAGCTTGAGCAGGTTAATGTTGTGGCTGTTGTTGGTTAATAGGATTATCGCGAGCTGCAGCGTGCAGATATATTCCCATAACCAAATCAATACTTCTTGACATGGTGAATCATTGGTGGAATTTTTACGACCTCCCACCTGTCTTTTTCGCTTGCTGTGCAATAATTTCCAATTGGGTAAGGTCTTGTTGTTCTGCTTTATCAGCTGCAATTTTCAACTGACTTTGTTTAAATTTACCGTATTCCAACTCAGCCAGTTCTTTTGCCATGTTATGAGAGATTTTACCTGCATGATCTAATATATCGCGATCATTCAACGTCAAAAAGCCATTCAGCTTTTTAACCCAACTGGTCATATTCATGGGGATGCGGCGCATGGCCTGACCTTCGGCAAAAACCAAATACTGTTCAGTTAAGTTATTGAGTGAAGACAACTCTTCCTTTTTTAAGTAATTTTTTGCGATGACCACATCAGCTTTTCGAACCGCTTTGCCATTCTCACTGCCTCGCCAGTTTGTCAGTCCCATGTTTTTCTGCTCGCTGTTAGTTCTTTGATGAATGATCTCAGCTTCAGTTTGCCCGGTAATGGCCCAGTGGATCTTGTTTTGTACTGTTTTAAAAAGTAATGCTAATTTCCAGAGTCGGATCATAATCGACACTTGTCGCATAAATATCAGTTATTTTTTGATAAAAGCGCTTTTCCGAGGTGCGTATATCTTGAATGCGACGGCTCAACTCTTCAAAGTAATCAAATGGTTGATCCGGGTTTTTCAAGCGCTCATCATCAAGCACAAACCCTTTGACAATATATTCACGCAGCTGCTGTGTCGCCCATTGCCTGAAGCGAGTTGCGGTATGGCTTTGTACACGATATCCAACAGAAATAATGGCATCTAGGTTATAGTGCTTTAGCTGTCGATTAACTTGTCGCTTGCCTTCTTGTCGAACTGCCAAGAAATCCTTGGTGGTTGAGATTTCATCAAGTTCACTTTCATTGTAGATATTTGTCAAGTGCATACCCACGTTACTGGCCGTGGTTTGAAATAACTCAGCCATCAGCTTTTGTGTCAACCAAACCGTTTCATTTTCAAAGCGAACATCCAGCTTTGTCTGCCCGTCT
>CBDIDQ010000004.1:0-40324 GCA_965277695.1 Alteromonadaceae bacterium | reverse complement strand
CACCGCAGCCCATTCCAGCGTGATCGGGCAAGAATACTGCATTCAGCGGCATTTCGGCGGCTCCAGGCCAAGACCCAAATTTTGGGGGTTGGTCAAAATGACTTCTATCGCACCCGACTCACTCACTCACTCGAAGTGGCCCAAATAGGCACCAGTTTACTATCCCAACTCAGGCTCAAATATCCGCAACCTACCGCGCAATTACAGCTTGATGACAGCCTGATGGAATCTGTCTGTTTGGCCCATGATATTGGTCATCCGCCTTTTGGTCATGGCGGCGAAGTAGCACTGAATTTTATGATGCGTGAACATGGTGGATTTGAAGGTAATGGCCAAACCCTGCGAATACTCGCGGTGCTGGAACCTTATACCGAAGAGCATGGTATGAACCTAGCTCGTCGCACCCTGTTGGGGTTATTGAAATATCCTAATACTCTTAATCGCTTGAAAAAGAGCCAGCAACCCTGTACGCCAACAGATAACAGTCAAACGGTTAATCATCGTATAATCAAGGCTGATGATTGGATCCCCGCCAAAGGCTTGTTTGATGATGACCAAGCCATTCTTGACTGGATTTTACAACCGCTCAGTGCCACCGACCAACAAAGGTTCATCTCTTTTACGCCAGCAAAAGACCCGCAACATCACAGTAAAACTCGCTATAAATCGATTGATGCGTCAATTATGGAATTAGCCGATGATATTGCCTATGGTGTGCATGATTTAGAAGATGCCATTGTGGTGGGTAATATCAGCAAAGAATTGTGGTTTGAACAGGCAATACCCCAGTTTATCGCGCTGGACAACCGTCAAATCAATGAGCTAATCAACACTATCAGCGAAAGCCTATTTGCCGCTCATCACTTGCGTAAAGACGCGATTGGTCAACTGGTAAATATGTTAATCACCTCTGTCGAACTCTATCAAACCCACGAACACTTTGACCAACAACTGTTACGCTTTAACGCCAGACTGCTTGAACCGCAACATCAGCTATTAAACATCCTCAAACAGTTTGTCTTCCGCCATGTGATCTCCCAACCCCACCATCAACAAGTCGGCTATAAAGGCCAGCAAATCGTCATGGCACTGTTTGAAGCCTTTGCCTCAGACCCATTACGCCTGCTGCCTCACAACACCCAAAACCGCTGGTTAAAGACCCGTGACAGAGGTAATGACCCCTATCGCATTATCAGTGATTATATTTCAGGAATGACCGACGAATATGCCACTAAAATGTACCATAAGATGTTTATGGCCTGATTTTAGCAGGAGGGCCACGGGAACCCTCCACCTATAACGCAAGAATCATTGCACCCGTACGGTTGCTTTTATAATCTTCAACTCTTCTGAGGTTTTACCTGAGCGGGAGCCTAATTTCTCCAATGCAGTAACGGTTTCCATGCCATCGACAACCTCACCAAATACGGTGTGTTTACCATTCAAAAAAGGCGTTGGTTTAAAAGTAATGAAGAATTGGCTGCCGTCGGTATTTGGACCAGCATTGGCCATACTCAAAATACCGGGCTTATCGTGACTTGGTTCACCATTGAACTCGCCAGCGTATTTATAACCCGGACCACCGGTGCCTTTACCACGTGGATCACCACCTTGTGCCATAAAACCGGGGATCACTCGGTGAAAAATGATGTCATCATAAAAACCCAAACGGGTTAAATACATCGTACTCGATACATGCATCGGTGCGGTCTGTGGCATAAACTGAATCGAGATTTTGCCTTTATTAGTTTCTAAATCCCAAAAATACTGGCTCTCGGGATCAAACGTCGCTTTAGGCGGTTTAGGCAAGTTCTCTTTCCACTTGTCTTTGGTTTTATCAATTTTTTGTTCTGCGGTGAAGGCATCAATACTTTTGATTGCCGGATCAACACCAAAACAACCTGACAACATCACACTACACGCCAGCAGAGTAGAAAATTTTGCTGCCCGGGCAAAACCCGACTTATCAAACCTATTATTAAACACACTCGCAAACATAGATACCTCTTAAAATCAGTCAATTAATGGATAAAAAATGTAACTATTCAGCTTGTGGATAACTCAGGTAGGAGGGGCGTCCCCGCCGCGATAAATGGCGCAGCCATTTCAAAAAACCTTATACCTTCGGTATAAATCGCGCCGAGACGGCCCTCCTACATTGTCTGATGTCATTTATCCACAGAATTATCGGTTTCGCTGAATAGTTATAAAAAAATCAAAGTAGACGAATTTATCACACCCTTTGCACGGCTGATAGCGTTACTTTGTGATAGCAGCGCCTTTGAATGGATCATCAAAATCCAACGATAACAATACCAACACCGTATTGGCCTCATTATCGCTAGTAAAATCTACCTTCACAATATCACCAGCTAGACAATCTGAGTCCTTAACCGCTGCCTCTACGGCTAAAGTTTTAACCGTATAAACGGCAAAATTGCCCTCAACACGCAGCCATTTCAACTGACTATCACCGAGCAGTTTACACTGCTCAAGCTGTAAACCATTACGCATAACCTGATGTAAAACCGAACCAGCTTTTATCATTACCAGATGCTCTATCTTGGCAAATTTAGCATATCGGTCTATGGGTTTACTGTAATCGAAAAACACCGAAATATTAAATAAAATCAAAGCGATAAAAGCGACCCAAAAAATCGGTGGAAATTTTTTACTGTTTTTATTGGCGGATTGTGTACTCATTTTATAACTAACCTTGCTGTTGTGTCGCAGTTGAGATGAAGTGCTGAATTCAATGTTAAGTTAAACCAGCGGGCGCAATTATAAACCACACTCGTGGTTTAGTCACTTTCATTTTGCTGACAATAGTCTATATCAGACACAAGCATAACTTTCAAATAGTTTTAATTTTATCTTGAAATTAATTTAAACTTGTTATAGATTTACCCCTAACGCAAGTCACCAAAACGTAACGGTGCAAAAAACATCAAAACACACAACTCAAGGAAAATCCCATGAAAAGCGATGCCAAAATCACCAATGAAAAAATGGCCAAACACCTCAAGCAATTGCGTCATGAAGGCAATTACACCATGCGAGCACTGGCTGAATTAATCGGCACTCCACACAGCTTCGTCGGTAAAATCGAACAGCAAGGACGGCGTTTAGATGTCGGTGAATTTATCTACTACTGCCGGGCGATGGACAAAGATCCGGCTGAGGTTTTACAATCCATCATGGCGCTATAGCTAAAAAGTGGGCTAAAATAAGCCCACTTTCATTTACCCCACAAAATGGCCTCAACATGACGCGTAAACGCATCTACATTGCTTATACCGGTGGTACTATCGGTATGCAAAAATCAGCTCAGGGTTATATTCCTACTGCCGGGTTTTTAACTGATTCGATCAACCAAATGCCTGAGTTCAATCGCAGTGAGATGCCGTTATTCGATATTCATGAATACGCGCCCCTGATTGACTCGGCCAACATGTCACCGGCTGACTGGCAAAAAATCGCTGATGATATTCATCAAAACTACCATGATTACGACGGCTTTATTGTCCTGCATGGCACTGATACCATGGCCTTTACCGCATCGGCGTTATCGTTCATGTTTGACAACCTAGATAAACCGGTCATTGTAACTGGCTCACAAATCCCGCTATCTGAATTGCGCTCTGACGGTCAGGTCAACTTGCTCAACTCGCTGTACATTGCTGCCAACTACCCGGTTAACGAAGTCTGTTTGTTTTTCAACAACAAACTGTATCGAGGCAACCGCAGCACCAAAATTCATGCCGATGGTTTTGGTGCGTTTGCCTCACCGAATTACCCTGAGCTGATTGATGCCGGAATTAACATTCAACTGGTCGCGGGTCGATTTGGTCAAGCTAACGGCCCGGGCACAACCACCACATTGGCGCAAGTTCAACCCCAGCCTATCGGCGTGGTAGATCTCTATCCAGGCATTGCCGCCCAGGTCATTGGCAATATTATCGAACAACCAGTCAAAGCCTTAATCATCCAAAGTTATGGTATTGGCAATGCACCACAAAACGAAGATTTTCTGACCTTGCTAAAAGACGCCTCAGACAAGGGTATTATTATCGTCAATCGTACTCGCTGCCTCCAAGGCAGTGTCAATATGGATGGTTATGCGACGGGTAACGCACTAAAAGGTTGTGGCGTGATCAGCGGCTTCGACATGACTCTAGAAGCCGCCCTGACTAAGCTGCATTATCTGCTCAGTCAGAATTTGGATGTAGCAGAGATTAAAAGCCAAATGCAGCAAAGCCTGAGAGGCGAATTAACGAGGCCATAAAAAATTATAACCCCGCCAAAACCGCCTCGGTATCTTCACCCAAGGTAGGTGGGGCCTTGTGATACTCAATTGGGGTTTGTGAAAACTTCACTGGATTAGCCACCATTGGCACGGTGCCCGCGCTGGGGTGGTGCAAATCAAACTGCATGTTACGGTGTTTCACTTGCGGGTCGGCAAACACCTGAGCAAGGTTATTGATCGGACCACAGGGCACTTTTACTTGAGCCAACGCGTTTAACCAATATTCGCTGTCTTGCTTGATAAACAATACACACAGCAACGGCAGCAGTTCATCGCGATGTTCAACTCGTAAATGATTGGTTAAAAAGCGTCGATCATTAGCCAATGCTGGCTGACCTAACACAATCACACATGCCTTGAATTGACGATCATTACCTACCGCCAGCATCAATTCACCATCTTGGGTGACAAATGACTGATAAGGCACGATATTCGGATGCGCGGTGCCATAACGGCCCGGTACTTCCCCGCCCACCAGATAATTCATATTCTGATTGGCCAGCCAAGCCACCTGAGTATCGAGCAACGCCAAATCAATATGTTGACCTTCACCGCTATTATCACGGTGATGTAACGCCGCTAAAATCGCACTAACCGAATACATTGCTGTCATTAAATCGGCCACCGCAATACCGGCTTTTTGCGCACGTTCTACATCACCGGTAATACTCATCAAACCACCACGTGCTTGAATCATCGCATCATAACCCGCTGCCTGCGCATCCGGTCCGGTCTGGCCAAAACCGGTGATAGAGCAATAAATAATTTGCGGATTGATTTTCTTCACCGCCGCATAATCCAGGTTGTATTTCGCCAATCCGCCGACCTTGAAGTTTTCGACCACAATGTCAGCCTGAGCAATCAGTTGCCCAATGATTTGCTGATGTTCAACTTTGGTTATATCCAGCGCCAGCGAATACTTACCCCGATTAGCCGCCAAGTAATAAGCCGACTCCTGAGTATCTACGCCGTCGTCATCTTTTAAAAACGGAGGACCCCAATGCCGAGTATCATCTCCCACCTCAGGCCGTTCGATTTTCCACACTGTAGCAGCAAAATCAGCCAGCACCTGCGTCGCCCACGGCCCAGCCAGAATACGCGACAAATCCAATACCTTGATCCCCTGTAAAGGCCCCATAGTTTTTCCTTATAAACTTATACGTCAGATACAAAAAAGCCGGAAAAAATTCCGGCTTTGTTGACATTAACGAGGTTAAAACCTCGTCTACAATAAAACGCTTAACTGCCCGAACGACGACCTTTAGGTCGGTTATCAGAGCCAGAACGACGGCCGTGACCACCTTCTGAACGACCGCCACCGCCTTCTGAACGACCGCGTGAACGACGTTGCTCACCGCCGCCATGACCGCCTTCAATCGCTGAAATGTCGATTTGACGTTTACGGATGTGCACTTTACGTAAGTGATCCAAAGTGCTTGTAGGCAAGCCTTTTGGCAAATCAACTGTACTGAAATTATCGTTTAATTTGATACGACCAATCTCTTTGGCATTGATACGCGCTTCATTGGCAATCGCTCCCACAATGTCAGAAACCTGAACACCGTGCTCACGACCCACTTCAAGGCGATAAGTTTGTTTGTTTGAGTCGTCACGTTGACGGTCACGACCGCCTCTGTCACCACGATCACCTCTGTCACCGCGATTGTCATCACGGTCGTTGCGATAAACATCCATCGACTGAAAATCTTCGGCTTCAACCTGTAATGGGTTTTGCTCCTGAGCCATATAAATCAACGCAGCAGCCAATTCTGATTCGCTAACATCCAAGGTTTCTTGCAACTTGGCAGAAAACTCTTGATAGAACTGTAAAGGGGTCGCAGACATCACTTCGGCCACTTGAGCCGAGAAGTTATCAGCGCGACGCTGGGCAATCATTTCAGAGCTTGGTACCGGCATCGAGGTCAATTTTTGCTTCGTGGCACGCTCAATGGCAAACAACAAACGCTTTTCTCTTGGCGTAGTCAACAAAATCGCTTTACCAGTACGACCAGCACGACCCGTACGACCAATACGGTGAACGTAAGCTTCGGTATCCAATGGAATATCATAGTTGATAACCAAAGTAATTCGCTCAACATCCAGACCACGAGCAGCAACATCAGTGGCAATAACGATATCTAACTGACCTGATTTCAAACGGCGAATGGTTTGCTCACGATGGGCCTGATTCATATCACCATTAATCGGTGATACCGCGTGGCCTCGGGCTTCGAGTTTTTCTGACAACTCAACGGTCAGTGAACGGGTTCGCACAAAGATGATACAACCTTCGTACTCTTCCGCTTCAAGAATACGAGTTAACGCATCAAGTTTTTGGTTATTACGCAACATCAAAAATTGCTGATCGATACGCTCAACGGTTGAGGTTTTTGAAGCAATTTTCACTTCTTGTGGGTTTTTCAGATATTTACGTGCAATTTTAGCAATCGGTGCTGGCATAGTCGCAGAGAACATAGTTTTCTGACAATCTGATGGTGCCGCATCCATAATGGTTTCAATATCTTCGATGAAACCCATGCGCAACATTTCATCAGCTTCATCGAGGATCAAGGTTTTAATCCCGGTCAACTTCAATGTGCCTTTGTTTAAGTGATCCAATACTCGCCCAGGGGTACCAACAACCACATGAACACCACGTTTTAACGCACTGATCTGCTGACCGTAAGCTTGACCACCATAAATTGGCAATACATGGAAACCCGAAATATGTCTGGCATAGGCTTGGAACGCCTCAGAGACCTGAATAGCCAATTCACGGGTAGGACACATAACGATAACTTGTGGCAATCGCTGAGATAAATCAATTTGACTTAATACCGGTAGCGCAAATGCACCGGTTTTACCGGTACCGGTTTGTGCTTGGCCGATAATATCTTGTTTGTTGAGGATCAGCGGAATAGTCGCTGCCTGGATAGGAGAAGGTGTTTCGTAGCCTAATTCGCTAACGGCTTTTACCGTTTCAGGTGATAAATTTAAATCAGCGAAAGAAAGCGTTGGTGTTTCTGTTGTTGCTTCTGGTGTAGTCATTTAATGCCTCAAAATAGTCCGTATCAACAACAATCCCCTTTAATTAGGAGCCTCAGTGTCAATACGAAGTGCAGAGTAAACACCCGGGTTTACTCACGGGAATAGTCAATGCCTGAAAATGGGAATACAGCTATTTTAAGAGTTAAATCAATAACTAACACAGTAACATTTATTCACTAATCAAGCGTACAGTCGTCTTATCTTTATCGACGATTTGGTGGATTCGACTTGCCATGTCTTTGCTGATGCTTGCGCACCGAGCGGCGGATCCGGGCCGCCTTGGTTCGCTTCTCCGTGCGGCCCTGTTCAATCGATATCATCGATTTGTGTTCATTGCTCAGACCGACCATTTGGCGTAAATAATTCACCGTAGTCAGATCTAATTCTGCCCAGCCCCCTTGTGGCAAATGCTTTTCAAGCAGTACTTCACCATAACGGACCCTGATCAGCCGAGAAACTTTTAACCCTTGTGATTCCCACAAGCGGCGTACTTCACGATTTCGCCCCGAGCTTAACGTCACATTAAACCAGCGATTAATACCTTCACCACCAGTGGCTTTAACAGAATTAAACTTAGCTGGACCATCTTCAAGTTCAACGCCCTGACGCACGTTTCGCAACACCTCGTCAGTGACCTCACCAAAAACTCGGCAGGCATATTCTCGTTCAACTTCAAATTTTGGATGCATCAAGCGGTTGGCTAATTCGCCATCGGTAGTAAAAATCAATAATCCGGAAGTGTTGACGTCAAGGCGGCCAACGGCTATCCAGCGGCCACTTTTCATCCGGGGTAACCGGGTAAATACGGTGGGTCGACCTTGAGGGTCTTTACGAGTACACAACTCACCCTCAGGTTTGTGATAAGTCAACACGCGGCAAACACTGAGCTGCTCGCTTTCAACTTTAATAATTTGGCCATCAACTCGAATGAGTTGTGTATCTTCAACGCGATCACCAAGGGTCGCTTTAGTACCATCAATGCTGGCACGACCTTCGCTGATCAACAGCTCCATCTCTCGACGAGAACCAATACCTGCTCTTGCCAGGACTTTTTGCAACTTTTCGCTCATGTGAACCTTCTCAGATTGTTAGCTTATGGTTGGCTGTTAAGCACGATGAAAATCCATTTAGTTCAACCGATTGCCCAGATTTAGGGCGCGAGATTATACCAAAATGATTTAAAAATGCAAAGGCTTTCTGCGCCAACTTACATCTTAATACGTTGAACGCTCACTCAAATGGGGTAGGATCGCCAGTACCATGACGAATAATACTAATATTGTCTTCATCGGTCATATCAACCACTGTGGTTGGCAACTCACCGAGATAACCACCATGAATGATCAAATCCACTTGTTTTTGCAACAAGTCACGGATCGCCTCTGGATCGGATTCGGTGGTCGACTCATCAGGCATAATTAATGAAGTTGACATCATCGGCTCACCCAACTCTTCGAGCAACGCCAACGCAATCACATGATCGGGTACCCTGATGCCAATGGTTTTTTTCTTCGCATTCAACAGTCGTTTAGGTACTTCTTTAGTACCCATGAAAATAAACGTGTAGGCTCCAGGGGTATTTTGTTTTAACAGCCGAAAGGCACTGTTATCAACCCGGGCATAAATAGAAAGTTCCGACAAATCTCGACACATCAAGGTGAAGTTATGCTGTTTATCAATTTGGCGAATTTTTGAAATGCGATCTAGCGCCTGCTTATCGCCAATGTGACAACCCAGGGCATAACCCGAATCGGTAGGATAGACAATCACACCGCCGCGATTAATAATTTCGACAGCCTGAGTGATCAAACGCTTTTGTGGCGTATCAGGGTGAACGTAAAACAACTGACTCATAAAATACTCATTTTTCAGTTAAATTTAAATTTGGCCAATTATGCCATACAGGTTGGTACTTATCAGATAAATAAAGGTTTTTTCCCAACTCACTCCAGCTGGTGGGGCCGTGAAAATCCGACCCCACCGACGCCAGTAAATCGTACTCAAGACAGTATAGCCCCAATTGAGTCCGTTCATCCGGGGATTGTTGTGACAACGCCACCTCAATGGCATCACCACCAGCGGCTTTAAAATCCACCAGCAAACGCCGCAACCACTTCGCTGACATATCATAACGCGACGGATGGGCAATCACTGCCACGCCACCAGCATCATGGATCCACTGCACAGCCGTTTCGACGCCGTGCCACTTACTCGGCACATAACCAGTTTTACCGCGTTTCATGTATTTTTTGAACACCCCATTAAAATCCTTCGCTTTGCCCAGTTCAATTAAATACTTGGCATAATGAGAACGACTAATAGCCGCCTCTCCGGCATAACGTTTGGCATTAATATAAGCATCGGGAATACCGGCTTTTTCGAGTCGTCGGCCTATTTCCTTAGCCCGCTCATCACGATATTCGATTTGTAATGCCAGTCGCTCAATCAAGGTGGTATCGGTTTCATCGATATTCAAACCGACAATATGAATTTCAAAGTTTTGCCAGCGAGTCGAAATTTCAACCCCAGCCACTAACTGAATCGGTAATTGCTGCGTCTGGATATATTCTCTGGCGGGAGCAATAGCACCAAGAGTGTCATGATCGGTGATAGCCAACACATCAACCCCTTTGTCGACAGCCCGATCAAGTAATTCGGCTGGCGTCAGCTTGCCATCAGAACAAGTGGTGTGGGAATGCAAATCATATTTCAAAAGCGGGTTCTCATTTAGTTGGCTTGATTTATTTATCGCTGGTTTTTTAACCACTTCATAACATCATGGTAAATTTTGTGTAAAACGAGGTTGACATTAAATCAGGAATAGCGTCTTATAAACAGCATAAAGTGAAAATTCAAAATTAATGGTTATAGCACTCATGAACAGCACCAATCCTAACACAACAACTAGCGCAGTAACTAGCACTGCAACTAGCACAACATCTTGGTGGTGGCGCATCCGCTAATCGGGTCGCGTGTGATTTTTACCATACACTAAAGAGCCCGTTCAATAACGGGTTTTTTTGTGTCCAAAAGCAAACAAACAAGGCCCGCACCACGCGGGCCTTGTTGCATTTAAAAGTCCGTACTGGTCAGACCGAGTAGATTAATAGCTTCTACTTTGTAACATAAAGATATGAATAAAAGGCTCCGACCATATAGAGCAAATTAGGGTTACAGTTATCCTCAACATTCACGAGGTTGAAACCTCGTCTACGGCAGAGCTGGTAGGCCGTAGACGCGAATTCATTCGCGTTTTTTTGATTATCAATTGTTACCCTGTTTGATTGGTGCCGAATAAAATAACGATTCAACTTGTGGATAATTAGACCTTAAGAATGAAAGTGGTGGATATCTTAAGGGTTTGACGGGCTTTTCAAGTCACTGGAGCGCTCCAGATACCTGAACAGCCCATCTGCCCGTATAACGGTAGTGCTAAAAGAAAAAGACGTTAAATCAATAGTAATACTGAATAATTACTGAATAAAAAGAGACAGGAATATAGACAATGATATTTAGTCATGTACGAACCCAACCCGGTGAAGTGACCAGTATCGCACTGAGTACTCACTATGTTGCCGACCCGCTGACCTTGTTCAGCCAAGTCGCGCAACAATCAAAAAACTGCCTGTTGCTTGAATCTGCCGAAATCGACAGTAAAAACAGCCTGCAAAGCATCCTGTTGATTGATGCCGCCGTTAAAATCAGCTGTCAGGGTCATAAAGTCAAACTCGATGCCAAAAGCAATAACGGCCAATCCGTATTAGCTTTTTTAGCCACCCAGCTTGCAGAACATATCACCGCATCAGCGCCGGACAGCATCGAAGTCACCTTTGACCGCCCTGACCCATTGCTCGATGAAACCAACCGCCTGCTACACAAAAATGCCTTTGAAGTGTTACGCAGCATCATTAACAGCATCAAAACCAATAGCGATGACCAGTTCTCATTATTCCTCGGCGGCGTTATTGCCTATGACATGATAGCCAACTTCGAAGACTTGCCCGAAGTACCCAGTGTTGACAACAGCTGTCCAGACTACGTGTTTTACCTCGGCGAAACCTTATTATCCATTGATCATCAAAGTAATTCAGCCCGACTAATTGGCAACGTATTCAGCGGCCCAGATGCCATGGCTAACTGTTTTGAGATTGGCAAACGTCTTGAACAGCTGCAAACCTTGTGCGAACAACCAGCTCTTACCCCAACGACAGCAACGACAGCAACAAAAGTGGCTTTAACCGACCAAGATCGACGCAACATTGAAGTGGATATTGGTGATCAACAATTTTGCCAGTCAGTGCTCGACCTGAAACAACAAATTATCGAAGGCGATATTTTTCAAGTGGTACCTTCACGCAGTTACTCGGTGCCCTGCAACGATCCACTACTAGCCTATCAACAACTGAAAAACGCCAACCCCAGCCCTTATATGTTCTATATGGCGGATGAAGATTTTGTCTTGTTTGGTGCCTCTCCGGAGTCATCGCTAAAATACGTCAAACAAACCAATCAAGTGGAAGTCTACCCCATCGCTGGCACCCGCCCTCGCGGTTTTAACGCTGACGGCACCATTAACCATGATTTAGATAGCCGGATTGAACTCGACCTGCGCAGCGACGGCAAAGAAAACGCCGAACACATCATGTTGGTTGATTTAGCCCGTAACGACGTCGCCCGCATCTCTAAACCCGGCAGCCGTCACACCAAAGAATTACTCAAAGTCGACCGTTATTCCCATGTTATGCATCTAGTCTCCAAAGTGGTCGGTCAACTGCAACCTGAGCTAGATGCGCTACACGCCTATCAAGCTTGCATGAACATGGGCACCTTAACCGGCGCACCCAAAATCAGAGCGACCGAACTTATCCGCCAAACCGAGCAAAAAAGACGCGGCAGCTATGGCGGTGCAGTCGGTTATCTCAACGGCAACGGCGATATGGATACTTGTATTGTCATCCGCTCAGCCTTTGTCAAAGACCACATAGCCCGAGTCCAAGCCGGTGCCGGGGTAGTATTTGATTCTGACCCCCAAGCCGAAGCCGACGAAACCAAAGCCAAAGCACAAGCAGCCGTCAGCGCAATCCTCCAGTCAAACAAAATGGCAAATAAGGCGGCTAACAATGACTAGTCCAGTAGAAAAAGCAGAGCAAAGCGCAGCCAAAATCTACCTGCTCGACAACTTCGACTCATTCACCTACAACCTAGTCGATGAATTTAAACAGTTGGGTCACGAGGTCATTATTTATCGTAACAACGTCGCCGCCGATTATATTGTCAGCCAAATCGAAAAAGAACCCCAACCCATCGTTGTGGTGCTTTCTCCAGGGCCGGGCGACCCAAAAAGCGCTGGTTGCCTGCTCGAATTGGTCAAACTGTGCCAAGGCCGCTATCCGCTGCTGGGCATTTGTTTAGGCCACCAAGCGATTGTTGAATGCCTCGGCGGCGAGATTGGTCTGGCACCTGAGACTGTACACGGCAAAGTCTCTGCTATCAGCCACAACCAACACCCGGTATTTGACGGTTTTGGCGCTAAAATAAACGTCGCCCGATATCACTCATTACAAGCCAGCAAAGTACCACCGCAACTGGAGATTATTGCCCATTGCCAAGATATTCCTATGGCAGTAATGAGCGAAACAGATAAAATCCTCGGTTTTCAATTTCACCCAGAGTCGATACTAACCACTCAGGGTTCGTTACTTATTAAACAAAGTTTAAGCTATTTAATTAACACAGATTTAGTTTCATCAGGAGCCCAGTCATGAGCACTAACCCCCAACTCGATTCACTAGAGCTATTACTGGCTGGTCAATCATTAAGCGAACATCAGACCCAAACGTTTTTCTCCGATGTCGTCAATGGTCAGGTCGATCCGATTGTTTTATCGTCCTTTCTCACTGCATTAAAAATCAAAGGAGAAACCCCGGCAGAGATTTGCGGTGCCGCCAGTGCGTTACGCAGCCACAGCGTACCTTTTCCTAGCTGTGACGCACTGCAAAATACCAATACCTTACTAAATGTCGCTCCGGGCCTTTATGCCGATAACTGCGGTACCGGTGGCGATGGCTCTAACACCTTTAATATCTCCACCACCGCTTCTATCGTCGCAGCGGCCTGTGGTTTGCCAATAGTTAAACACGGCAACCGTAGCGTGTCATCTAAATCAGGCTCAGCCGACATGCTCGAATCTTTTGGCGTCAACTTAGAGATGACACCTGAAGTCGCCTTTAACAGCTTGCAACACTGCAACCTAACCTTCTTGTTTGCCCCGGCTTACCACAGCGGTATCAGACACGCCATGCCAGTTCGCAAAACCCTGCACACCCGCACCATATTCAACATCCTTGGTCCCTTGGTTAACCCGGCCAGACCACCAATCCAACTGCTCGGGGTATTCAAACCCGAACTAGTCCGCCCCATGGCAGAAACCTTATTATTGCTCGGCGTCAAACGAGCGATGGTGGTTCATGGCTCCGGCGTTGATGAAATTGCCCTGCATGGCGATACCCGAGTGGTCGAACTCAAAGACGGTCAACTCAACGAATACAGCTTGAGTCCAGCGGATTTTGGCTTGAAAAACTACGGCCTCGATGACCTAGCTGGTGGCGACCCGGCGTTTAACGCCAACATCACCGCCAAGCTGCTGGCAGGCCAAGCCAATGAAGCGCATAATGCCGCGATTGCGGTCAACGTCTCGGCCCTGCTCTACTTATTTGGTCAAGCAAAAGACTTCAAACAAGGCGCGACTATCGCCCAAGAAGTGATAGCCTCAGGCAAAGCCAAACACACCATGGACCAGTTCATCGAGCTAAGCCAAATGGGCCAAATGGGCCAAGCAAAAGGGAGTAAATAAGCAAAATGGCTAACATACTAACCAAAATCGTCGACCATAAAATCACCGAAGTGGTAAAGCGCAAACAACAGTTTCCGCTAGAACAGTTCATTGATGATATTAAACCGTCAACCAACTCGTTTTATCAGGCACTCAAAGCAGGCAACCCCGGGTTTATTCTCGAATGCAAAAAAGCCTCGCCATCTAAAGGACTGATACGACCTGACTTTGACTTAACCGCCATTTGTCAGGTTTATCAACAATACGCCAGCTGTATTTCAGTACTGACCGACGAGCACTACTTTCAAGGCAGTTTTGACTACCTTAAAACGGTTACCGGGCTGGTTAGCCAACCGGTGATCTGCAAAGACTTTTTCATCGACGCCTACCAAATTTATCTGGCTCGTTATAACGGCGCTAATGCGGTGTTGATGATGTTATCGGTATTAAGCAACAAAGAATATCGTGAACTGACAGCGCTGGCACACAGCTTCAACATGGACGTATTAACCGAAGTCAGCAACGAAGAAGAAATGCATCGGGCACTAGAGTTGGGAGCCAACATCATCGGCATCAACAACCGTAATCTGCGAGATTTAAGCACCGACACCCAGCGCACTTTCGACCTAGTTAAGCATATTCCCGCTGACATTCGTGACGACATCGTGGTGATCTCCGAATCTGGCATCAACAATCACCAGCAAGTCAAACAGTTATCAACTGTCGCCGATGGCTTTTTGGTCGGCAGCTCGATCATGGGACAGCCAGACATTAGCCGAGCCTGTCAGCGGCTGATCAAAGGCGAGCACAAAATTTGTGGCTTAGGCAAACCGGCCGATGCCATCGCCGCCCAAACCCATGGTGCCAGTTATGGCGGATTGATTTTTTATCCACAATCACCGCGTTATACCAGCGTGCAAAACGCCGCGAAAATCATCGCCGCCGCCGCGCTTGACTACGTTGGTGTATTTGTTAACGAAACGACGTCACAAGTCGCCACCATTGCCGGACAACTCAAACTCGCTGCGGTGCAACTGCATGGCAACGAAGACCAAGCTTATATCGACACCCTCAGAGCTGAACTGCCGAGCGGCTGCCAAATCTGGAAAGCCAAAGCAGTCAAAGAGCAACTGCCAGACTTTAGCGAAACCGCAGACCGTTTTGTGCTCGACACTTATCATCAAAACTTACCCGGCGGCAGCGGCAAAACCTTCGACTGGTCATTATTACAACAGCTGCCCGCCGACAAATTATTCATGATTGCCGGTGGCCTCAATCAAGACAACGCCGCCGCCGCGTTAAACCATATCAGCATCGGGCTCGACATCAACTCTGGGGTAGAAGACAGCCCCGGCGAGAAAAACCCGGTCAAAATACAACAAATTTTATCCCTTATTACCGCACAGGAGCAACACCGCGTATGAAAACCCTCGATGCCTATTTTGGCCAATTTGGTGGCATGTTTGTGCCCGAACTGCTGGTGCCTGCACTGGAGCAACTAGAGCAAGCGTTTATCGAATCGCAACACGATGATTCCTTTGCCGCAGAATTCACCGACCTGCTTAACAACTATGCCGGACGGCCAACACCGCTGACATTAACCCGTAATATCAGCCCTAACCCCAACACCAAAATCTACCTCAAACGAGAAGATTTATTACACGGCGGCGCTCACAAAACCAACCAAGTATTAGGCCAAGCTTTACTGACCAAACGCATGGGCAAAAAAGAAGTCATCGCCGAAACCGGTGCCGGACAACACGGTGTTGCCACCGCCCTGGCCTGTTCACTACTAGGCTTGAAATGCCGAGTTTACATGGGTGCAAAAGACATCGACAGACAACAACCCAACGTCTTTAGAATGCGTTTAATGGGTGCCGAAGTCATTCCGGTCACCGCAGGCAGCGGCACCTTAAAAGATGCGGTTAACGAAGCCTTGCGCGACTGGGCTGGCAGCTACAAAACCGCCCATTACCTGCTCGGCACCGCAGCTGGGCCACATCCTTTCCCCACTGTGGTCAGAGAATTTCAAAAAATGATTGGTGAAGAAGCCAAAGTGCAAATTCTCGAAAAAGAAGGTCGTTTACCCGACGCCGTTATCGCCTGCATTGGCGGTGGCTCTAACGCCATCGGCATGTTCAACGACTTCATCAAAGAACAAGACGTCAGACTGATTGGTGTTGAACCGGCTGGCAAAGGCATCGATACCAAACTACACGGCGCAGCGCTAGAAAAAGGCAGCCTTGGCATATTGCACGGCACCTACACCCACATAATGCAAGATGAAGACGGCCAAATTCAGGAGTCTTATTCCATCTCGGCTGGTTTAGATTACCCGGCAGTCGGTCCGCAACATTCGCACCTTAAAGCCATTGGTCGTGCCGAATACGTCTCTGCCACTGACCAAGAAGCCCTTGATGCCTTCCAACTATTAGCCAGAAGCGAAGGCATTATCCCGGCGCTCGAATCGTCACATGCCCTCGCCTATGCCTTAAAAATGGCCGCCAGCACTGACGAAAAACAAATCATAGTAGTTAACCTCTCAGGCCGAGGTGATAAAGATTTGGCTCATGTTGGTCAGGTACTTTCCGAACAAAGAGCAGAGCAAAAAGCCGAACAAGGAGCTTCTAATGAATAATCGTTACCAAACCCTGTTTGCCGCCCTTGGCGAAAAGAATCAAGGCGCTTTTGTGCCATTTGTCACCCTCGGCGACCCAGATTTATCCACTTCACTGGCCATCATCAAAACCCTGATTGATGCCGGTGCCGATGCCCTAGAGCTGGGTTTCCCCTTCTCTGATCCGATTGCCGACGGCCCAGTGATCCAAGCGGCCAACATTCGTGCTTTGGCGTCAAACGTCACCACTGGCCAATGTTTTGAACTCATCGCCCAAGTCAGAGCATACGCCCCAGCCATCCCCATCGGCTTATTGCTGTATAGCAACCTAGTGATGTCCCGAGGCATTGACGCGTTTTATGCCGTCGCCAAAAAATCCGGTGTCGATTCAGTGCTCATCGCCGACGTGCCCATCCGAGAAAGCGCACCTTTTAGAAAAAGTGCCCTAGCCCACGGTGTCGACCCAATCTTTATCGCCGCACCAAACAGCCCAGCAAAAACCTTAAAACAAGTCGCCGAACATGGTCGCGGATACACCTATTTATTAAGTCGCGCAGGCGTCACCGGCACCGATACCGTGGCAGAAATGCCAACTGGCGATTTGATTAAACAGTTAGACGAATATCAAACAGCGCCAGCCTTGTTAGGCTTTGGCATTTCTGCGCCTGCCCATGTTAAGCAGGCGTTGGATAGTGGCGCTAAAGGCGCAATTAGTGGCTCTGCGGTGGTGAAGATTATTGAGAATAATTTGAACGACCAAGCTAAGATGTTGGCGGAGTTGGGCGCTTTTGTTAAGGAGATGAAAGCGGCAACCTTATAGGTTTTATTGGCTAGTGGTTTGTTTGGTGGGCACCGCTGCGCTTTGCGTAACTTGCAAGTTAATCGACAACCCTCAATATTACAGGCTCTGGTAGGGTAGGCAGTGTTTTTTGCCTACCATGGTGTATTGCCAAACCTGCTTCGTTCGGGGGTTTTGTTGACGGGTGGGTTACGAATCGTTATAGGTTTTCCAACCCCTTCACCTCATCATCCCGACGGTGGTATCCGGTCTCTTCGACCAATACCGCCGCTTGCTTTAAATGTTCGTTAAACCGCGCTTGCATTTCATCTTTGCTTAAATTCAAGGTTTCATTATTTTCAATAACTTCAAATGGTTCACCAGCCTCTGCCAGCTGCGCGTGAATCATACGACAAACGGCAAGGTGATAATCGGTGAGGTGTAATTTCATTTCGCCGTATTCAGCGATTTCTTGAGTTTCATTTAGGTCAGTCCAAGCTAGCTGCCAGGCTTTTTGCTGTTGGTGCAGGGTGGCGCGAGCTAGTAGTCCCCATGGTAGTCTATGTTGAGCACCAGATTCCCGTAAACCTTCAACCGCCTGATGCAGATGGGTTTGGGCGTCGGTAAAATCAGCGGTTTGGTTTTGAAGTGATTGCAGCATTAGGGCTTTGCCCATAGATAAGTTTTCCAGTGAAATCCCCAAAAGGGAATCCGAAGGCTGTCGCCATGTAAACATAGCCTTGACCCGCTCAAACACCGCTTGAGTTTGCCCCAGCGACAGCAACAAATCACAGTATCGAAAACCCGGCAAAGAATAGAGATAGGGAAAGTCCGCCTGACGCTTTTGCTGCATCGCCTCAGCTTGACTAAACAATTGTTCCGCCGCCTGATGTTGCCCGCGCTGATGTAAAGCATCGGCATGGGTTGTGCGGTCACTCTCCATTTCAAAATCATCCTCACTGCGGTCAGCAAAGCTCACACTCTGCTCGCCATATTGCAGCGCAAGGGCCACTTCACCCAGCGTCAGATACAATTCGCTCAGGTTGCTGGCTGCCGCTGCTGCACTTTTCCATACCTTATCTTCAATTAGCATCTCCAACCCAGCTTTCATCGGCTCCGCTGCTTCTGCCAGCCTGCCCACTGCTCGCAAGCGAAACCCTGCCCAGCTTAAGATGACGGCTTTATCGTCATCCGTCAAATTAACCGCTGGTTTATCCCATAAACGCTGAAAAAAATGGCTTAAACAAGACAGGTCGGCACCAAATGCACCGAGTTTCTTTGTACTGTAATGCTCACCTTTCCTCTTAATCCTTGGATAATAAACCTCATCCATTGCCGCCTGATGTTGCCCACTCAAACAGCCATGTTTTACCGCAGCAAACAAGGGTTCCATTTCTACTAGGGTATCGGGCAATTGTTTTTCTGGCAGCTGTTTATAATACGTATATAACCTGCCGTGGGCTTGTTGCCAGATATCAGGATACTGGTGTTGCAGCATATCGCCGAAGTGTTCACGAATTAACGGGTGACAATCCAGTGTATCAGGTCGGTGTTTACTGGCATCGGCTAACAGGTTTTCGCCTCTCAAAGTATTGATGGCGGTTAATAACACCCCATCACCCTTGTCACACAAATTATCCGTCAAACCGACAATCACCGGCGGGGCAATCATTTGTTTAATCGCCGCCATATCTGCCGGACGGTCAAAGCAACCGAGCAGTTTTAATAGATCACCTTCTGACTTGTCAATAAACCGCTCAGCAATCGCCGCAATCACCCGGCGGGGATGCCTGCCTTGTTCAACCGCAATAGCCAAATCAGCTATCGTTGATACCGCAGCAATGCCGTGACCATCGACTTTACCTAAATACACTGGCAGCAGGTTAATTGCCAAGGCATGATAACCAAACTGCTTCACCGCATCTTCTAACGCTTTATCTGAACCTGTAACCCCACCCACTCGAAGCAATGCCCTGCCTGCGTCAGCTGATAAAGTATCCAAATCCAGCTGTAAGGTTTTGTTTTTGAATTTGCTGATGTCCGTCAGACTTTCACGAGAAGTGACCACACACAGACCATTATTATTAATCGCCAATACCCGCATCAACATAGTCAACGCCGGGTCTTTGATTTTACCCCGCTCTTCTTCAAGCGACGACTGCAATGGCTCCATACCATCCAAAATCAATAAGGTCGGTTGCTGTTGAATCAACTCAGCCAGCCGCTGACCTTTGCTCCACGCGGAACCTACAGTGGGATTCTCATCACCAAAAAATTCAAGTGCATCCATAATAAAGGCATCAGCAGAAGACACCTGTTCACTGGTGCCCTGACTGTAAAATGACCAAGCGAAAACTCTTTGTGCGGTTTTGTAGTTTTCCTCAGCCATATAAGCCAGCCACTTATTGATCAAGGTGGATTTACCCACCCCGCCCCAAGCAATAAAGCTAACAATATTGATTTCATCCGCTGCCCAAGCGTCGTCCAGTTGTTTGAGTTCTTTTTCTCGACCGAATAGCTCTGCGCCGGTGACGGGTAAGTGTTCAATGTTGAGCAGTTCAGGTGGGAGATATTCACTAGTGTGGGTTGGCGGTTGATAATCCGGTTTATTAATCTTCTTGACGATTAACCCAGTGACCTGACTGAAAGCCACCGAACCATTTTCGTCTTTAAAATCAATCGCCACCGATTTGCCATCCCGGGGCAGCATTTGAGTTTCACTTAACCAACGAAAAACCTGCCATGAACACGGACGCAACAACACCGGAATAAACAACAGTTGATGTTCTTCCGCACGTTTTAATAAATAGGGGATTTCTTCTTTGACACAAAAAGCCGAGCTGAGGAAATTTTCACTAATCAAACAAACCGCCACCGCCGCTTTAGCCATCGCCGCTTCTATCTCGGGATACCACTTGTCACCACCATCAATCTGGCGGTCATCCCACAGCACAATTTGCTCAGCCATTTCGAGCACTGCCAATTGCTGCTTAAGGCGGTCCTTCCATTTTTCGTCCAAATGGCTATAACTGATAAAAACACTAGGCTTATAAACGCTGGCTTTGCTCATTGATTGGCTTTGGCTCGCAGATAATGGTTCCATTGATTCTGCTAGCTAGGAACACAAAAAGCAAGCCATGTTTTTGCACCCTACAATGTAGGAGTTGCGTCCACGCTACGATAAATGGCGCAGCCGTTTCAAAATTTGTTGCTCTTTCGGTTCAAATCATCAGCTGGAGTTCATTCCTACCATGAATTATCCACAAGGGACGATGCTGAATGCTTATATTATTTTTGGCTCTGATCATATAGAGCAAATTAGGGTTACAGTTATTCTCAACATTCACGAGGTTGAAACCTCGTCTACGGTAGAGCGGGTGCGCCGTAGACGCGAATTCACCGAAGTGTCGGACCATCACGTTTTTTGATTATCAATTGTTACCCTGTTTGATTGGTGCCTACAAACCCTATTTACAAACTCTATTCACAAGCCAGACCAACAGCTCCGGACTGAATAGCAGGCAGTTTGACTGCATCAGCACATTCCTCAGCAAACAGTTCGCCAGTCTGGGCAGAAAAATACTGCTCAGAGACGTTTTCAGGCATCGCGTCCACCAGCGAATAAGACGGGATCAGCTGATGCAATTCGCCAAACAAGCGTAACGCCCCTTCACTGCCAGTTAAACCAACAGGCGAATAGTCGTCTTTACCCACCCAAAAAGTAGTCAGCGTTTTATCATCAAAACCACTGAACCAGCTGTCTCGTAACGCATCAGTGGTGCCGGTTTTTCCGGCAAATACAATCTCCGGAAAAAGCCCTTTTAATCGCCTAGCAGTGCCACTATTGGCCACTTCTTTTAATCCTCGGGTGGTCAAATACACCGCCGGATAACCAAAATCAGCCTTGCCTTTTAACACCCGCTGCCAAATCAAATCGCCATCACTAGTCGTCACCGATTTAACCGCTGATAATTTTCGATGAATGCCCCTAGCCGCAATGGTGCTGTACATTTGGCTGATCTCCAGCGGCGATAACTCCAAAGCGCCAAGATATAAAGAAGGATATTGCGGCACCGAACGCTCAATGCCCAGTTGTTTCAAGCTTTTAGTCACCGATTTAAGCCCTAACGCCATGCCAAGGTTAACCGTCGGCACATTTTTCGAACGAGACAACGCCTGCAACAAGGTCATCTGACCTTGGTGAGATTTACTGAAATTCTCCGGCTGCCATTTATCGCCGTTTTTATTCAATAAGGTGATGGGCTCGTCCTTTAGCAAGGTTGCCAAGGTATAATCATCCGGCTCGCTCAAAGCCGTTAAATAAATCGCCGGTTTAATCAACGAACCAATATTACGACGCATATCAATCGCCCGGTTCAAGCCAGAAAAATGCACATTACGCGAGCCCACCATCGCCGTAATAGCAGCCTCGTCAACATCAATAGAAACCGATACCGCTTCAATCTTGTTGATTTGATGCTCACGCTCAATTAATGGCAACTGTTGCACAATCACTTGCTCAGTCGCCCGCTGCAATCTCGGGTCTAAACTGGTGTATACCTTGATCCCATCACTAAGCAACTCACTATCGCTGATGGTGTGTTTTAATTCTCTTTTCACCTGATCAATAAACGCCGGAAAACGTAATGGCATAAATTGGTTCTTTTTACTGATCCCCAACGGCATCACAATTGACGCCTTATATTCCCTACGGTTAAGAATATGATTTTCAAACATCAGGCGTAACACCAAATCCCGCCGTGCCAACGTACGCTTCGGATGCCGATGTGGATTGTAATAACTTGGCCCTTTAATAATCGCCATCAGTACCGCAAACTCATGAGGCTGTAATTCATCAATCGGTTTGCTGAAATAATAACGGCTAGCCAAACCAAAACCATGTATCGCCCGATGATGAAACTGGCCCAAAAAGACCTCATTGACATACGCTTCAAGAATTTGGTCCTTGCTGTAACGAAAATCTAGCAGTAGGGCAATAAAGGCTTCATTGATTTTACGAACCAGATTTTGTCGACTATTAAGATAAAAGTTTTTCGCCAACTGTTGGGTCAACGTACTGCCGCCCTGCACCGTACGCCCGGCTTTTATGTTTTGCCACAAGGCCCTGAAAATGGCGGTGATCGACACGCCATAATGGTGATAAAAACCCCGGTCTTCGACCAGTAATAAGGTATCTTTGAGTTGCTCAGGAAAATCTTCAACCGGCAAAAACTCCCGGTCTTCATGATGAGGTGATAATAATCGTTCAATCAACAAAGGCTCAAGACTAACCTGAGACAACACTTTACGGCTTTGCCGATCTCGAATATCAACGATTTTATCAGCTTCGCTATAAGCGCCAAATTCGATTGTGAACCGTTGTTCGCTTTGCCTACCAGCGGGTAAATCAAAGGCTCTTCGGGCCACTGAGAGATGATTTTTGCTGACGGTGAACTCCCCCGCCCCTCTGAGTTGTTTTACCTGGCGATAGTTGAGGGTTTTCAGTTCAGTGATTAATTGTTGCTGATTGATGATCAGATTTCTGTCGAGGATTAACGCTTGGGCGTAAATTTGCGCGGGAATTTGCCATTTTTGTCCTTCGAACTTGCGAGTGACCTTGGCATCGAGGTAAATCAAATAAATACCAACCCCAAGCACCAACGCCAAACACAGCTTAGCGGCGGTTTTCATCAACCAAAGCGAACTGCGTTTTAGGTTGTTTTTAATCCGTTCCCTAATCCCCTGTGCTGCGGGCTTACGGCTTTTTTTCTGCGTCATTACACTCTCTTACTGTGATCTTTTACTGAACTTCGCTTGGAGCGAGACTATAGCATAAACCCATCAATTGTTGAGAAATTGGTTTCACCTGTCTGATGGGTGTATTAAGGTTATCAAACAACATCAATAAGAGAATAACCCATGCAACCCAACTCGCCACGTCTTTCACTCAATCCCCTGTTGATCGCACTGGGGCTATTAATCTTATTGGCGGTATTCATTCAATCTCAACTCAACAGCATTGCCGTTGTGCCCGCCACAGCCTCAGCCAATGTCTTTTCTGCCCAAAGAGCCTTTAATCAGTTACAACACCTAACTCAAGAGCAACAGCCTCACCCAGTTGACAGTGCCGCCAACCGGATTGTTGAACAAAGGCTGGTTGGTTTGCTGCAACAGATGGGTTACCAACCAGAAGTACAACAAAGCCATACCTGCCAAGACACTACCCGAGGACTTGCCCGTTGTGCGCTGGTCAGAAACATCATTGTGCATATTGAAGGACAAAAAGTTGCAGCAAAGCAGCCCAATAATGGCATTTTACTCTCTGCTCATTATGATTCTGTTCCGGCAGGTCCCGGTGGCAGTGATGCAGGCGCGGCAGTAGGCACACTGCTTGAAATCGCCCGATTACTGACGCTAACAGACAAACCATTAAATCCGATTGTTTTGCTATTTAATGAAGGTGAAGAATTCGGTTTGCTCGGAGCCAAAGCGTTTATGCAACATCCGCTGGCCAAAACCCTACAATTGGCTATCAACGTCGAGGCCCGTGGCAGTGCCGGAAAAAGCGTGATGTTTGAAACCGGCGAAGACAGTGGTTGGCTAGTTAAAAGCTACCAACAAACAACCCCCGCACCATTTAGCAGCTCGTTGTTTTACGAGGTTTATAAGTTTTTGCCCAATGACACTGACTTAACCGTTTTTAAAAACCATGGCCTGCAAGGACTCAACTTTGCCCATGCCCAACAGGTTTCCCATTACCACACACCAATGGACAATTTGGCCAACCTAGATCGCGGCAGCTTACAACATCACGGTGATAACGTTTGGGGGATCGTACAGCAAATCAAAGACATCAACCTGAGCGAGCAGCCAAAGGGCAATCTGATTTATACTGACATCCTTGGCTTGTTCATGATCCACTGGGATCAATCCACCAGCCTGTGGTTTTCGCTATTATTGTTAATCGCCCTAGGATTAGTGAGTTATCTGTTAAAACAGCAAGTCACGGCTAAACAAGTATTCACTGGCATACTAACAACACTGGTTATTTTGCTACTTAGCGCACTAGCCGCCTATTTGGTGCAAAAAACCAGCCAAATCCTGAGCGGCAACAACACCCCTTGGCACACCGACAAACTACCGATGCAAATCGGCTTATGGTTAAGCGTATTAATCAGCGGGTTAATGGCAGGCAAGTGGCTTAGTGCAAAGTCGTCACCCCTTGCGTTGACGCTGGGTTTAGTGACTTTTTGGAGTGTATCGAGTCTGTCTTCAAGCTTGACATTACCGGGAATTAGCTTTCTTTTTATCATCCCGGCAACCATCGGTATCATTGGCCTATTTGTGCTGGCATGGGTAAATCAGTCAAACTTAACCGCCACACAAAAATCCCTATCCGCTCACAGTACTTTCATTAAGATAGCACTGGTCACCGCCATCACCTTTATGCCGATTGCCTACATTCTGGCGATCATGCTCGGTTATCATGCTGCGGTCGTTATCGGTGTTATTCTCGGTTTTATCGTCAGCGCACTACTACCTTTAATGGTGATTAGTGATGACTCAGCGGCAAAATTCAAGCAGTTGATTTATGCCACTAGCTTCGCCATGTTCGCCGCTATTGGTTTAACCGCCTCTCAACCTGCTTTCAGTGATTGGCAACCACAGCATTTAAATCTGCATTATCTGCAAGACACTCAAGCAGACGGTTTTATTCTGGCAGGACATCAGCGCAATAAAATCCCCTCGTCACTGTCTGCCGAATTGACGAAACTCACTCAGCGCAAGCCCGAGTTAAAAGCGATGTTACCTTGGGGCAGCTGGCGTTTTCATACAGTCCCGGCTCAAGCTGCGTTATATCAACCCGCTCAACTGACAGTGCTGACAGAACCACAACCAGAAATGGGCAAGCAAGTCAGCGTAAAATTGTCGGCCAGCCCGGCTAAAGGTCAGCAAACGTTGGCGTCAGTCAAACTGTATATTCCCGTCGATAGCGGACTCAAGTCGATTCAAACAGGCGATAATACCCTTAGCTATGCCAATGAAAAAAGCGGTCGTAATAGTCACTATGAATTTCGATGTCGTGGCCGCTCGTGTGCCGAAATGACTTTAACGTTTAACTTCACTATAAAAGAAGCAGTCAAACTGCTGGTTATAAGCCAATTATCCGGTTTACCACAGGTTTATCAGTCACTTTCAACACAACGAGGAGGTGATGCAGTACCCGTGCAAAATGGTGATCAATCGATGATTATTACTGAGTTTATTTTGTAGCATTTTCATCCAGTTTATCTTGCTTAGTGTGGATAAATTGACTATAGATTTAGGTGTCCTTATCGTCATTTCCAGGAAAGTAGAGTGCCCGAAGCCGCAACGCAATCCAGTAAAAACATTGATATCTGTTCTCGTTTTTATCGCTATTTAATTGATATGAAATACGCACTCAGAGAGTGTGATTTCGATGATGGTGTTAACTTAGGTGAAGACACAGTACAAGGAAAAGAACAGCAAAAAGAGGGGCAATTTGAACGGGTACTACTTGAAGTTGAGCAACGACGAATAGAAAAAGACAAGCTTAAGGAGCAAGCTCAGAGCAATACCATCAATGCCATGGCCAAGTCATTACGTCCTCATATCATCAAGCATGTCCAAGAAAACATAGCAGACACCGCTCATGTCACTGAATTTTTATTACGCTTGCCCAGCAACTTTGGTGACATGGTTGACATGTTATATTCTCCTTCGATGACTTACAGCCGAGTGGCTGCCATTGTTCGGCTCAACCATGTACATGATTCCAACCTATTACGCATGGTTAATCGTGCGGATTTTCAAAAGCAAATCGGCAAATCGAGCAACAGCCGAATTAAAGATAGTCAAATCGCCATCAGTTTATTAGGCATTGAAGGAGCCAAGGCACTATTACCGGTGATGATGATTAAACAAACGATCAAATTCAAAAACGAATACTTTCCTTTGCTTGGCTTTAAATTGTGGAAGTTAATTCTCAGTAACGGGTTGGCGTCTCATTATATTTTGAAGCAGCAGGGTTATGCTGATCCAGTAGAAGGTTTATTGGGCGGAATGCTATATCATATTGGTAAAGTCACCTTATATCATCAGTTTGTTCAATCATTTGATGATGTTAAAAAACATTTTCTGATACAATTTCGTCGCGACAATAAAAAAGACCAACACGATTACCTGTTAAAAGTCGAACCGGATGCGGCGATTTTATTTCATTTGATGGAGTCGTTGGCCAAACGTCATACGTTATCCTTGATCCAAGCCCTTGAGATGCAAAAACAACGGCCAAAAGGGTTATCGATGGCATTAGAGCAAGCGTTAAGTATATGCACCATTGATCAATGTTCGCCTGTCGCCAAGGCCATTAGGCAAGGCAATGCTTACGCCGAATTGGAGCAGTTAAGACACGCCAAATTGGTTGATCAAGAAAATATCGTGCCTTTTCTTACCGAGGTCGGCATGAGCAAACAGCAAATGAGTGCATTAATCAAACGTGATTTAACCCGCTTAGAATTGAGGTCGTTTGTTGAATAGCGCTGTTACAAACAAATCTAAAGAGGTTTCATGATAATTTTATACCATGCCAACTGTAATGATGGCTCAGCATCCGCGCTTGCGGCCTGGATGAAGCTCGGTGATCAGGGGCATAGTTATATTCCGGTGATCCACGGCAGACCGCCGCCCAAAGAAGTCTTATCGCAAGATGTACTGATTGTCGATTTTTGCTACCCTCGAAACATATTAATGAATATGGGGGCAAAATCAATTTGCATTCTCGATCATCACATTTCAGCGCAAAAAGACCTCGCACAACCTTTTCCTGCCAACACCAATATTAATGCTTTTTTTGACATGACAAAATCCGGTGCGGTACTGACTTGGGAATATTTCTTTCCTGACACTAAGCTGCCGTTATTATTTGAGTACATTCAAGACCGAGATATCTGGCTTAACCAGTATCCACAATCGACCTACCTGACTTTTGGCTTGAGTATTTTTTCACAACAGTTTCGAGACTGGCAGGCACTCATTGATGAGCCCGCCAAGCTAGATCAAGCGGTAGAAGACGGCAAAGCCGTGCATAGCTACCTAAAAATCGAAATAAACAAAATCATTGCCACCCGCACTTGGCAAACCATTGCTGGCTTTGTTGTACCAGTGGTCAACGCTCCAGGTTTTATCGTCTCAGATGCATTACACCGAGTATTAGAATTAGACGAAAAGGCCCCGTTTGCCGCCTCATACAGTGATATCGTTTCTCAGGGACTCAGGGTGTACTCCCTACGCTCAATGGACGACCGCGAAGATGTGTCGGTGATAGCCAAAAAACTCGGTGGCGGTGGGCACCGCAATGCCGCTTCTTTTACTCAGGCTTTGTAAGGGGGGTTTGTAGGAGAGATCACTAAATGACCTCAGGTAAATATCACTGAACTCATCATAGACATATATCAGCCAACAATTGCCTTCAGGGTAGCCTTTTTATGGCTCCGATTAATATAGGGTAACAATTGATTCATCAAAAACGCGATGGTCCGACACTTCGGTGAATTCGCGTCTACGGCGTAGCGGCTTTGCCGTAAACGAGATTAACCCCTTACGGCCCTTCTTTAATCTGCTCGATCACCAGCTCACGAATTCGTTGATCAACAATCTCGTCGGCGATATAACTTGCTTCTGTGACATCAAAACGACCTACTTTTTGCGCTAAATTGGCCAAAGTACTATCTCTGAGCGAGCTTGATGATAAATTCGACACCCAGCTTAACGCGCTCTGGGGCGCTTTATCATACCAATTACTGGCAATAGAATGGATATGATTGGTTTTATTCGGGTTGTCATCTAATGACAGGATCACCCCGGCGGCTTGTTGTGGATCACGTCGTGTCCATTCATACAACAAATTATTGCGGGCCTCTTTATAACCCGCTTCATCTTGATATTGCGCCAACCAACTGTGAGTTTGAGCAATGTCCATTTTACTGCGCTTTCTGACAATATTGGCGAACAAGCCTTTACGTGACTCGCCTTCAGGCAGCGTAGTAAACAGGGTTTCAGCTTTATTTAAATCTGCCTGAACCAGCGCATTGCCCATATTTGAGGCAACATTTCGGTCATTCAACAACCCCATACGCTGTGCCCATTGATAAGCTTCCTGAGGATAACGCATAGTATAATGCCACACGATTTGACTGGCATCCTGCTGGATCCCCTTGCCTCCTTTACTTTCCAGATAAAACGCAACACCTCTGGGATCAGCCATCGCCCAAGACTGCATAATGTGACTTTTCACTGATGAATCCAACTTGCCTCGATAAAGACTCGCCAGCTCCAGCGCCCTTAAACCATCTTTTCTCGCCAATCCACCTAACACACTCAAGGCATGATCACCCCCCTGGGGTAAGTTCAACGCCACATTCAACGCTTGCTCAACATCACTGTCAGCCCAAATATCAATGACCGCAGTGATCAAATTATTGCGCTGGGCACTGGCATTCATCTGCTGAACGCTTTGCAATGCGGCATTGGGATCTTGTGCTGCCCAACGCCTCACAATTCTGTACAACCCTTGTCGGCGGATATCATGATCACCCTCCATTGTGGCAAAACGTTCAAAAGCCTGCTCAAAAGTTTCCCGCTGAGCCGCCGCCATTAACACCGCTGAACGAGTACGCTCTGAGAATCCCTCCGCCAATGCCAACAAATCCGCCTCTTTGGTGAAATGATCATCTGCCACCAAAAAAGCAATAATATCCTCCCGGGTCTTTTGCGGCGCAACATTAACAACATTCTCAAGCACAGCCGCCATATCCATCCACGCCCACTCATGGTAAATATTAAACATCACCCGACGATGCTGGCTTGACTGAGGTGGCACTGTATTCCAGAAGTGAGTAATAGCCGCTTGCGGGTTAAGGTTGACATAACGCACATAAAAAATCCGCGCAATACCGATGCTGGCTGCATTTGATTCCATTGATAATAAGGTTTCTATCAGGCGTTCGAGCTGTGCTGCTGTAGCTTGTAATGCCACCGGATAGGCAGCAGCAAATTGATTGAATTGGCTATCCATGGCAACAATGTTGTCGACGATAGCTTTAATGTTCATACTCACTTGCAAAGTAGGCGAAGCAGGCGAGGTTTTATCATTTTCTGCGCTAATGCTAATGACATCAGTTGGTATGCTCAGTGAATTTGCCGCAGGGTTCCAGCTGATAAAATCCTCATGCGGATGGCTATCGACTACCCCAGACCTCGTACTACTTAAGGTGAAACCGAGCACTATGCCCAAACCCACCCATGCCAAAATAGCAACAATCTTAAACGTCATGCTTAATAACCTTAATCTTATGAAAACAGCACTAAAACACTCCAACAATTTAACCGATTACTTGTTACAATCGCGGCCTGTTCCAACCACTGTTTTCCAATCACATTATTTGAGTTTATATTTATGAAAATCATTTCTTTTAATATTAACGGATTACGAGCACGATTCCATCAGTTACAGCAACTTATCGACAAACACCAGCCGGATGTCATCGGACTACAAGAAATTAAAGTGCATAATGAAGCCTTTCCGCTGGAAACCGTAGAAGCGATGGGCTACAAAGTCTATTTTCACGGTCAAAAAGCCCATTACGGCGTTGCCATGTTATGTAAACAAACCCCTACGGATGTACAGTATGGCTTTCCTACAGACGATGAAGACGCCCAACGCAGGATGATCATGACCACTGTCACCATGGAAAATGGCCAGAGTGTACGAATATTAAACGGTTATTTCCCGCAAGGCGAAAGTCGCGATCATGAAACTAAGTTTCCTGCCAAAGAAAAATTTTATGCCGATTTAATGAATTATCTCAACGAACATCACCAGCCTGACGAAAATGTCATCGTGATGGGTGATATCAATATCTCAGCCACCGATTTGGATATCGGCATCGGTGAGCCAAACAAAAAACGCTGGCTTAAAACCGGTAAATGTAGTTTCTTGCCAGAAGAAAGACAATGGCTTGATACCCTGATGAACTGGGGATTGACCGATACTTTCCGTATCCACTACCCACAAGTTGACGACCGTTACAGTTGGTTCGACTACCGCTCAAAAGGCTTTAATGATAATAGGGGACTACGTATCGACCAAATAATGGCGACTGCCAAACTGGCTGAAAAATGCACCGAAAGCGGTATTGATTACGAACTTAGAGGCATTGAAAAACCTTCAGATCATGCCCCTATCTGGTCGGTGTTCAAGTGAATCCTCAATTAAACCCTCAGCTAAACGCTCATAAGGCCACTTACCGCTGCCCTATTTGCCTGTTGGATTTAACCAGCAGCGAACAGGGGTTTTGCTGCACCGACAATCATCAGTTTGATCGAGCCAAAGAAGGTTATGTCAACTTATTGCCGGTGCAACACAAAAGCTCCAAAGTGCCCGGCGATAGCAAAGAGATGGTGCTCGCCAGAAGAGAATTTCTGGCCACCAACGCCTATGAATTTTTACAACAAGCGCTCATCAAGCAAATCGGTGAGTTGCTTGCTAATGAAACACAAACGGCCAATGTCATTGATGTTGGTTGTGGTGAGGGTTACTACACTGATGCGCTAAGTAAAGCCGCCGCAAACAGTCATTTCTATGGTATTGATATTGCTAAGGCTGCGATTCGTTATGCCGCCAAACGTTATAAAAGCGTCGATTTTGCTGTGGCATCACATCTTAAGTTGCCTTTTGCGAGTAACTTCGCCAGCGTCATCTGCAAAATATTTGCCCCGGTGACACTATCTGAGGTGACTCGGATATTAAAACCCGGCGGCTCGTTTGTTACCGTAGTCCCCGGTGCAAATCATTTATTTGAACTCAAGCAAGTAATCTACGACTTTCCCAAACCCCATGAGCCTGAACCCTGTCCTGAGGGTTTTACGCTGGTGAAAACACAAACTTTATCCCGCAAAGTCACCTTAACTGACCCGGCACAAATCGCCAACCTCAGTCAGATGACGCCTTTTGCTTGGAAAATCACTGAGCAGAAAAAGCAGCAATTGATTGATGCCGCTAATTTTGAGGTGACGTTTGATTTTGTGATTAATGTTTATCAGGGATGATAATCGGGTAACAATTGATTGATCAAAAACGCGATGGTCCGACACTTCGGTGAATTCGCGTCTACGCCGTAGACGAGGTTTCAACCTCGTGTTAATTGCTAATGGTTAAATCGGCAAAGCGCAAACCGTTTTGCTTATCCTTAATCGCGATACAGATATTAATACGCTCTAGTGCCATCGCCAGTTGCCTTTCGGCTCCGGCGATGTTGCGGGTTTTTTCGCTAAAAAACGCTTCAACGTCCTCAGCCTGAGCCTTGGAACAAAAGCCATTGGCGACTCGGGGTGTTGACGCCATGACACTTTGTGGCAGTAGGGTAGACATCACGCCAAAATAGGTTTTCAGCCAGTCATAAACCGCCGGATGATTTTCAATCTGACGTAATTGAGAACGAATAAGAAACCCTCGCTCGTTGTTTTTTATCGACAGCGACAACACCATATTGCGGGCTTGTTGCGCCATCAGCGGATCAGTCACCCCACCTAGCGCTGTTAACCCTCGTTGCCTAAACATTGAATCACTGGACGCTTCAATTTGCGCCTGCAACGCATCAAAATAAGGCTGACCCAACGACTCCAGTGCCACCATTAATGCGGTCACCACCAAGTCGGGGGCGATCACCGTCGGGTCCAATAAATTGTCTGTCTGATAACCAATATAATGCTGAGCTAATGTCAGCAGCTGATCGCACAACTCTGGCGCTTTGACCCGTAACGCCATGAAATTAACCACATCACGACGTAATAACGACGTCGCCACCGGTGATATTCGGTCTTGCTCGGTGTTGGCTTCTAATCCCAACTTATCTAACAAGGGTCGATATAACCTGTCTAAATAAACCGTCAATTGCAGTTTTTCTGCTGGATTGGCAATATAGTCGGCAATAAATTTCAACTCATCCAGCGGCTCAGCCACCAAATCCCAATTGCTCTGGCGGATAAACTGCTGCACCGCCGTGAGATAAAAATTGGCATCGACATCTCCAGCTCTAAACGCTGCCGCCAAATTATCAGCAACCGCATATTTTTCTGCCGCCGACAGCTGTGCCAGCTGTCCTAACAAGCTTTCCCAATGGCGTTTATCATAGCTAAAACGATAATATCCCTTGCCTTCATAATTGGGCATAATGGCCACCGGACAAGCACCTTGAGTTTCAAGTACTTGTTCAACCTCGGTAACAATCGCACACAAAGGTTGAGTGCTATTACCAGCTGACTCCACCGTACTGAGCAAACTCAAACACACCGGCAAATGCCACTTACGCTCAACACTGCCATCACTACCCAAGGGTAAATAGCGCGACTGCTTCACCTTTACACTCACCTGCTGTCCACTGCATTGCCAGTCCAACTCAACTTTTGGCACCCCAGGCTGAGTTAAAAAACTAAAAAATGCCGCCTTTAACCCTGGCTTGCCAGATACCTGCTCAATCGACTCAATAAATTCATCCGCATCAGCATGACCATAAGCAAAACGTTTCATATGATATTGCACCCCCTGACGGAAGATCTCAGGCCCAATAAAACGCTCAAACATTTGTAAAACCGCCCCGCCCTTTTGATAGGTGATGCGGTTAAAGGCCGATTCAATCACATCATTGTTGATGATAGGCTCGCGGATTTGCCGGGCATTAACCAGCGCATCTTGAGCCATCACTTGATGACCACTTTTAATCAAGCTACGGCTGAATTCAAATTTGGGCTGCCATTGATTCAGCGCTTTATGCCCCATCCAAGTGGCAAACGCTTCATTGAGCCAAATATCATCCCACCAGCGCATCGTCACCAAATTGCCAAACCACTGATGCGCCAATTCATGGGCATGAATACTGGCAAACTCCCGCTGCTGAGCATAAGAGGGCGAATCCCCCAATAATAATAATTGCTCTCGATAAGTGATCAGTCCGGCGTTTTCCATCGCCCCTGCCGAAAAGTCAGGCACAGCCACCAAATCCAACTTCTTATAAGGGTAAGCAGTACCAAAATAATCTTCGAGAATAGTTACAATATCAGCGGTATTATTCAACGCATAAGCCAGTTGATCACCTTTACCTTTGACGGCAATGCCTCGCAAGGGAATATCAAATGCACGGTTTGCAGAGGCGGGGATCGCCTCATGTGTCACCACATCAAAATCGCCTACGGCAAAAGCCAGCAGGTAAGTCGGTAAAGGTTTAGTGGTGGCAAAAGTCAGCCGTTTAAATCCGCCAGCCAATGTTTGCTCATCGATTTGCGGTGTATTAGCAAAACCTTTATCACTTTGCTTAATTTCAAGCGCCAATTGAAATGGCACTTTAAAGCGCGGCTCATCAAAGCCGGGAAATACCTTGCGGGCATCAATGGATTCAAATTGACTGAAAATATAAGAGAGGTTGTTTTCTTCGACCTTGTAAAGCCCACTTAACTGCGTTTCAAAAGGGGCAGAATAGTGAATTTCTAACTCAGCGGTTTGCGGTAATATGGTATGATTGGCGCTTAGACGCACCACCCCAGAATGACCCATTTCTTTATAATTTAAGCTTTGGATCAGCGCCTGTGCGTTTTTGCTGCCTTGTCCTTTACTGCCTTCTTTATTCTTAAGAATAATTTTGCTGGCCTGAATACTTTGCCCGTGTAGCCAGATCTCATTAATTGCCTTATTAATTTCTAGGTTAATTTTAACAACACCTGAAAAGTGGCTTTGCTCAGGGTCAATACGCAATGTCAGGCTATAGCTCAAGGGGACTACAGTATCCGGTAATCGTCCCTGAGGTGAGGAACGTTTTTCCGCCAATTTTCTGTCATTTTCAACCCCGGTCAGCACTTGAACACAAAATAACGCGACCCCAACCACCAAACCAAAAGCAAAAAGTTTTTGCCACTTATTCATAACGCTTTAATCACTCTCACACTTAGCAAAAAAATAATAGTAAACCACAAACATGCATATGCTTGTAAGGGTAAAGCACCACCCTCTGAATGTCAGTATTTTGCCGCCGACAAAAGCGTAAATTCGTCGGAGAAACTGTTACTAATTGTGAACAATGATTTTTTGTTACGAAGCGGGGATAAATCCCCGATCTACAACTCATTGTGAACAAGCATCAAATCGATTCCAGTGCCTGAGCCAATTTGCTGACGCCAATCACCTCCATGCCTTCAATCGGACTTTTAGGTTTATTGGCCATCGGCACTATGGCACGACGAAAACCATGTTTGGCCGCTTCTGATAGCCGCTCCTGACCGCTCGATACCGGGCGAATTTCGCCAGACAAACCGACCTCACCAAACACCACCAAATCTTGCGGTAATACCTGATCTCTAAAACTAGAAACCAGCGCTAGCAACAACGCCAAATCAGCACCGGTTTCAGTCACTCTGACACCACCAACAACATTAATAAACACATCCTGATCGCTCATCTGTAAGTTGCCATGACGGTGCATTACTGCCAACAACATCGCCAATCGATTTTGCTCCAGACCAACGCTGACTCGTCTGGGGTTGCCCAGTTGAGAGTGATCAACCAACGCCTGAATTTCCACTAACAAGGGTCGCGTTCCTTCCCAAATTACCATCACGATACTGCCCGCCGAATGCTCCTCAGCCCGGTTAAGAAATATCGCCGAAGGATTTTTCACCTCTTTGAGCCCTTTGCCAGTCATGGCAAAAATACCTAGCTCATTGACCGCACCAAAGCGGTTTTTATTACCCCTGACGGTACGAAAACGACTGTCACTGGTATCTTCAAGCATTACTGAACAATCAATACAATGTTCCAGCACTTTCGGCCCTGCCAATGAACCATCTTTAGTAACATGACCGACCATAATGATCGCGACATTATTTTGCTTGGCAAAGCGGGTAATAAAAGCAGCGGATTCTCTCACTTGCGATACTGATCCCGGCGCAGATTGCACATCAACCATATGCACCACCTGAATCGAGTCAATCACCATAATGCGCGGTTTTTCTTTTTCGGCCTTAAAACAAATCGACTCAACACTGGTTTCTGCCAGCATTCGTAATTTATCCGTCGGCAAACCCAAACGATTAGCTCGCATCGCGATTTGCTGTAACGACTCCTCGCCCGTGACATACAAGGCATTCATCGTTTTGGCCAAATTACACATCACCTGTAATAACAAGGTGCTTTTACCCGCCCCTGGCGAGCCACCAATCAATATCGCCGAGCCCGGCACCACACCGCCGCCCAGCACCCGGTCAAACTCGTTATAACCGGTTGAAAACCGAGGTAATTCCTGCAAATTAATGCTGTCGAGGGTTTGCACCTCAGAGGCGATTGCCCCAGCATAACCCTCAAGACGGCTATTGCGCTTAGCCGATGGCGCACCCGTTTTGAATTCAGATATGGTACTCCAGGCATTACACTCACCACATTGGCCTTGCCAACGTAAATATTCTGCACCACAATCAGTACAGACATAAGCCACTTTTGCTTTTGCCATCAAATGCTCCTTTGAATAAACCCTCATTGATAAATAAAGCACAATTATAACTAAGACACAGTTATAACTAAGACACGGTTATAACTAAGGCACGGTTATTGCTAACTTTAATGACTGACCAAGCTTAATCGTACAACAAATAATCAGCCATAAATATGAGGGGGTATTTTTGACACATTATCGCTTATTCTTGGCAGGTAGCAATTTAATTATTGACGAATTTGGTGTTTAATACTTTTATCAATCAGGGTTAATAGTAGTGCAATGAGTAAAGCTTCTAACGAGTTTCAAGATATTATCGATCAGCTGATCCCCATCTTACAGGCAGCTGATTTTGACGATCTGTTTAAAGCCATAACAGCCGAATTGACCAAGCCACAACAATTCCAAATCAAGATAACCCTCAACGAGCTAAAAAAACCCTGCACCCGCCACATTGACTTAAGAGGTCATGTCAATGGTGAATGCGGCCCTTATGACTATGACAACAAAACCCATTTTATGGATGATGTCGCGATCAAGACATTCGAACGCGAATTGATCCACTACGGCAGCTTTACCATGGGGGTCTATGAACAAGTCATTAATACCGAAAACAACTATCGCGTCCAACACAAAATCGAGCAAGAGCAGCGCCTGAAACAAAAAGAAGAAGCCCCTAAAGCCAACATCAATACTCAGGCTGTCGTCGTCGAAGAAGTCGTAGCTTCCCCTTATAGCGCCAGAAAAGTCCAGTTTCAAAGTTATGCCATTCGCAGCGAAGAACGAATGAATTATTCGATTGCGGTAGAAATGAAATTTGCCCAGTCTGAAAGCTTTAAAGGCACCACCTCTGATTTATCCGTCAGTGGCTGTAAAGTCAGGCTGCCAAAAGACATAGCGATCACCCCCGGACAGCTGGTCATCGTGCATTTCAGGGGACTCGAAGAAGAATTTGCCCTCGGTTTATCCAATGGCCTCGAATATGAAATAGTCGCTACTGAGGAAACCAACAAAGGCCAAGAATTAACCCAGAACAACTTTCAATACGTCAGAATGAAACGCAGTTACAGTGAAAATACTCAGGCTTTCAATGAGTTCCTCAACAACTTTATCAACGGTAATAAACGCCGCTATAAAGTAAACATGGAAAACACTGAAGAAGCGGTGATCATCAAAGGTTATGAGCAATACTACATTCCACGGATCACCACATTGCCGCTGTTTGTTGCCGACAATGCCGGCCAATACAGCATCAATGCCATTTTAACCACCGAAAACAACAAATATGTGCTGCGTTATTGGCGTGATCACCAACAACATATAGTGCTGCATCAAGTGTTCAACCAAAAACGCATTGCAATGCTACTAGCCAATCAAGATCAGCAAAATAATAACCCTGAAACCTTGCTTTACAGCTTCACTCACACCCGTAAAGGCCATACCTTTTTTTATGCTGCCTTGCAGCAAGAGCTCGAAAGTGATGAGCAGCTTAAGCACTTGTTTTTTGGCTTTGGCGCACAAAAAGTCAGCTGGCGAGTCCATAAAGTCCAATTAATGCAAACCTCCTACGATCATGCCCATATTCCGTTGTCGCTACCAGATAGTGCCAGTGAAGAAGTTAAATCGGCCAATCGTCCACCCTCAGCCAGAGTCCAGCGAGTATTGCAACATGTCAGTCAAATCATTGCCCTGAGCGATATTACTGAACTTAAAAAAGCCAAACAATATCAGTCCTATGAGTTTAACCTCAAAGACGCCAACGAATTAAAACCATTTGGGGTGCCCATAGTAAAAACCCCGTTAGAGACCGAAGTTGTCGCTATTGACTATGTTAATTTGCGTAAAGAGAGCCGCTTTTTATATCAAACCGATATCACCATTGAGCAGCCACCACTAAAGGCGCTCAACGGCATTACCCTAGACTTTTCAACCAAAGGAATGCAGCTTGAAGTCACTGAGCCCTGTGAATTTATCAAAAATGATGTGGTGTTGCTCAGTCTGCCACAAATGCAAAAAATCACCCGTAATTTCAAACTATCGCAGTTACCCTACGAAGTGGTCACAGTCAGTAAAAACAAAAAAATTATTAATATCCGCATCCATGAAGAAAGCGAAAACCATATTGGCAGAAAGTTTTTTCAACAGCTGATCCAAAGCAATCGCAGTAAACTGACCGAAGCTGAAGAAGCCCAAACCATTCCCGGTTTGCCACTGGCGATGCGCAACATGTACGTGAGTATCAGCCCCAATATGCCATTTTATATCCACCGCAAAGGGATAAAATACATGCTCGACGTCATTGGTCGCGGCGGTCAGGACAGCAGTCTGCATAAATTAATGGCTAAATTCAGCACTCACGGTGGCGATTACCATACCTTTGCACTCACTCACGACACCATGATTGATACCCTGTTTGCCACCACCTTAAAATCAATGAAACGTCAGGATGCCCCAATTAGCTGTGAATTAATGCTCAGTGTCAAACGTGGCCACAAAGAGGCCGAAGAAGCAATCACCATTGAACTCAACCAAGACTTACGCACCGACCATTCCCATCAAAACTTCATCACCGAGGCATTAGATAACGACTTGTTTTTCTGCTATCGCATCATGATTTCCCGCACCGGTAGACCAGATATCGACTACATCGCCAAAGAATTAAAATATGTCGGCAACTACGCCATTCACCGCGCTAAAGTGCTCGAAGAGGAATTATGGGGAGTGATCGGCGTCGCCGACGCCATTGATATCTCTGATGAGTTGATGATGCGCTATGGTTTCAGCGAAACCGAAATGCAGATTCAGCAACAAGCTAAACAGTTTTTCTTTGCTGAGTTGAGTGAGATTAATATTTGATTAGGAACTAGGTGGCTTTAATCAATACCACCCGATGTTGTCGGCTCAAAAGGATTGTGGATCAATTCCCTGACTTCGTAAAAGCGCCAGCAATCGCTCTTGTTCTACTTCGGCTTGTTTAGCCTTGTTTTCGGCCTGTTTAGCCTTGTTTTCGGCTTGTTTAACCTTGTCTTCGGCTTGTTCCGCTCTAGCACTTTCCCTTTGCGCCCAAGCCTCAGCTTGCTTCCTTAACATCAAATCCTTTTCTCGCTCAATTTCTAGGGTTCGCTGTTCGCGAATATAATTCACTCGTGCCTGATACTGGTGATAGGCTTTTTCCTTCTCTGAGAATGTTTGTAATACTTTCATCGCGTGCCTCATTTCTTCAAAGGTAACTAACGAATCTGGTAGTTTATGCCAGTTTTTCGCTTCTTTAAAGAAGTATAACCAAATGTCGATGAGTTGTAACGTCTCAGGTTTACGCCACTTCTCCAACTCAAACACATGAACTGAACAATGGTCTGTCATCAATACGTCATTCTGTCGGTCAAACATCTGAAAATGATGATGCGCCACATCATCTTTATAAAAACTGCCCGTTAATAACCACAGAGAAATCACCGGTTTTAGTTCAGAAAATGACTCGCCTTCCCTAATCTGAGTTTTATACAAATCGCTCCAGTTATATAACATTCGATTAGCCAGATGGCTTGGCGTCGACAGCTGCACTTCGATTTGATAAACCACGCCTGAACTATCTTTGGCTTTTATATCAACGATGCTGAGCTTATCTGTTAGAAACTCCTTTTCATTGTATGGGCGAAGCAAGACCGAACAGAATGTTCGCAGCTTGCTGAGGTGGAGACAGGATGTCGACAGGGAGATGCCACAGGGAAGTGTTAATCATTGAAGCTACCGCCACGTTAAATCGGTTGTAACAGACAATTAAGAAAACTCACCAGAATATGTTCATTTCCGATTGCCCCTAATATGGCCTTGAATACACAATCAATGGTTGCGTCTATAAGATGATGCATCTTAAACTTGCTCCGACCCTTAAATAATAGTAAAGCAAGCCTATCAGGATAAGAACATCAAAGATACGTCCAAATTAGACACATCGTGATAATAGGTTAACTTATAATGACTTAGTATTATAAAAATTTAATACCTGCAATAAAACAGTGAGGTTGAACACAAATGAATAATAGATGATGTTTGGGGGTTACCTTCGTTATGGATTTGACGTTAAAAAAAAGGCATACCCTAGGGTATGCCTTTTAACTAACAATTATTAATTGTTAACGATTAATTAAAGAAAGAATCTGCGTCTTGCTGCAACCAACGGCAA
>CBDIDQ010000003.1:0-52412 GCA_965277695.1 Alteromonadaceae bacterium | reverse complement strand
AATGAAGCACTTAAACATGCCGGACTGAAAAACCAGCTTAAAGTCAATATTCACTATGTTGATGCCCAAGATGTTGAGAGCAAAGGCAACGAATCGCTAGAGCAACTAGATGCGATTTTGGTTCCTGGTGGTTTTGGTGAGCGCGGTACCGAAGGTAAAATTCTCTCTGCCCAATATGCCCGAGTCAACGAAATTCCTTATCTTGGCATTTGTTTAGGCATGCAAGTGGCATTGATTGAATATGCCCGAAATGTCGCAGGTCTTGAAAACGCCAACTCAACAGAGTTTGACGCCGATGGACCACACTCAGTGATTGGTTTGATCACCGAATGGATGGACGCCGAAGGACAAACTGAAATTCGCACTGAAAACACCGACCTTGGTGGCACCATGCGTTTAGGTGGACAAAAATGTCATTTAACACCAGATTCAAAAGTCCATCAAATGTATGGCAAAAACACCATTACCGAGCGCCATCGCCATCGTTTTGAAGTCAACAACAACTATATTGACCAACTCAAAGATGCTGGTTTGCGATTTACCGGGATGTCAGAAGACAAACGCTTGGTCGAAATCATCGAAAACCCTAACCACCCGTGGTTTGTCGCCGCCCAGTTCCATCCGGAATTTACCTCGACACCTCGTGATGGTCACCCCTTATTTGAAGGGTTTATTGCCGCAGCGTTTGAGCATCAAAAAAGACAAATTAAATAAAATCGTGATTATTCAACATAATAATCGATTGAAAGCCTTTTTCTTTTAGCACTACCGTTATATGGGCAAATGGGCTGTTCGGGTATCTGGAGCGCTTTGTTCTTTACAAACAAAAGCATTCACCACGGAGACACGGAGGTACGGAGAAGGTCAAAAGCAAAACAGTTAAAATCGTTGGTTTTTTGACTTTGCTTTTCTCCGTATCCCCGTGTCTCCGTGGTCAAAATGTTTTTATTTTTTTAGAACGGAGCGCTCCAATAACTTGAAAAGCCCGTCAACCCCTTAAGACACCCATAAGCTAAATAGTTAAATTAAAATCTAAACTTAAGTTCATAAATAGGAGTTAGCATGTCCAAGATCGTCAAAATTATTGCCCGCGAAGTAATGGATTCCCGTGGCAACCCGACCATCGAAGCCGATGTTCATTTGCACAGCGGTGCCTGGGGTCGTGCCTGTGCTCCTTCTGGCGCATCCACCGGTTCGCGTGAAGCACTGGAATTACGCGATGGCGATAAAGCACGTTATGGTAGGTAAAGGTGTTTTTAAAAGCTGTTAACGAAGCTGTTAATGAAACTACTCGCTGGTGAACTCATTGGTATCTCAAGCATGCTCGAGCGCAAAGCACTCATTGATGGCATTACATGATTGAGATTGACGGCACACATAACAAAGGTAAATTAGGCGCGAATGCAATTTTAGGCCGTTTCAATGGCTGACCGCAAAAGCCGCCGCAGACTTCAAACGCGTACCTTTGTTCTGCTCTCTATCGCTTATTTCAATGGTTCAGCAGGCTCATGCTCCATGTTTTGCCTGTTCCTATGATGAATATCATGAATGGTGGTAAACATGCCGATAACAACGTTGATATTCAAGAATTTATGGTTCAGCCAGTTGGTGCTGCCAACTTCCGCGAAGCCTTGCGTATGGGGTGCTGAAATTTTCCACCAGCCCTGAAAAAAGTTTCTGCCCGATCGTGGGCCTTAAGCACTGCCGTTGGTGATGAAGGTGGTTTTGCACCAAACCTTGAATCCAACGCCGAAGCGCTAGCCGTTATCGTTGAAGCGGTGAACAACGCCGGTTACGAAATGGGCAAAGACGTCACCCTAGCCCTTGATTGTGCTGCCTCTGAATTCTATGTTGATGGCAAATACAACCTTAAAGGCGAAGGCAAAATCTTTAGCTCGGCTGAATTTGCTGACTACTTGGCAGACTTGAGCAAACAGTATCCTATCGTTTCTATTGAAGATGGTTTGGACGAAAGTGACTGGGAAGGCTGGAAAATCCTCACCGACAAAATTGGTAAAGATGTACAACTGGTCGGCGATGACTTGTTTGTCACCAACACCAAGATTTTAAAACGCGGTATCGATGAAAAAATTGGCAACGCGATTTTAATCAAGTTCAACCAAATCGGTTCATTAACAGAAACTCTTGAAGCCATCAAAATGGCCCAAGAAGCTGATTTTAATGTGGTTATTTCTCATCGCTCAGGCGAAACAGAAGACGTCACCATTGCTGATTTAGCCGTTGCAGTTGCCGCAGGTCAAATCAAAACCGGTTCATTGTGTCGCTCAGACCGCGTAGCTAAGTATAACCAACTGCTACGTATTGAAGAGCTGTTAGGTGATGCTGCCGCTTACAATGGTTTGAAAGAGATCCTTTAATCTTTCTAACACCGACAAAAGCACTAACAAACGTAAGGAGGGCCGCTTCGCCCTCCTTAAACTGTAGATAATACCAGCCCTTTGCTTAAATCCCTCACTCGCCTTATCCATCAGGATTGGTTATCCTTAAACCATGACAACAGACCAACAACCCCACCTATGGCAAGATGTTCACAGCAACCTCGTTTTTGCTGACCTGTGTAATGCGCTGTACGAACGTGAACTGAAAAAACTCGCCAGCGAACATAACCAACCTCAAGCCATCCTACTTAAACGCATCGGCAGCCTGCCCTACTACATCAAGCGGGCCTCAGAGCGCATTCTCGCCAATACCACCCCATTAGACCTAGACAGCCAAAACGCCTCATGGCTTTACCGTCAACCCAAAGAATGCCCCGGAGCTAAACAAATAGACAACGACATCGACGCCTTTTATCGCAAACGCGCTAAAATCGCCTTGGTCGTACCCATCTATCACGCTCACATGGGCGAAGAACAAATCACCCTCGACACCATTGACGGCATTGACACCGAACGAGTTCACACCAACGAAAACGGCTGGTTTAGCCTCACTGGCCAACCACTAGAGCAAAACAACCAAAACAGCCGCCTACTAAAGCCCAGCAAACCCTCAATGTGTGGTGCTTGCAGCGGCCACAAATGGCGCAACAACAGACGTAGCAACTCCCGTGCTTTATCCCTCAGAGAAATGCTCTTAGCGACCAACATCAACTGGAAAAACTTCGCTCACACCTTGTGACCCACCAAAATAATTCAGTATAACTATCGATTTAAAGTCTTTTCTTGTGGCACTACCGCTATACGGGCTGCTGGGCTGTTCAGGTATCTGGAGCACTTCGTTCTTTACAAGCAAAAGCATTCACCACGGAGACACGGAAGCACGGAGAAGGGCAAAAGTAAAATAGTTGTTTTTCTCCGTATCTCCGTGTCTCCGTGGTCAAAATGTTTTTATTTTTTAAGAACGAAGGACTCCAATGACTTGAAAAGCCCGTCAACCCCTTAAGACATTCACAATTTTCATTCCTAAGGTCTAATTATCCTAACTGTCATAAACCCGACATATTTCACTCCTAGAATACTCGCAAAATTAAGAAACACGTTCTAACAACATTAGTAACAACACATACACAAAACCAGTTAAGGTGATCAAAATGAATTGTTTGAAAACGACGTTAGCCACGGTATTGGCACTAGCCTTCACAGCCCCGACATTTGCTGCTGAAGTTCAGGTTTATGGTAAAGCCAACGTATCATTTCAATCGGCAGATGAAGGTGGAGACTCTTTCACCGAGCTTAAAAGTAACGCCTCACGATTTGGCATCAAAGGTGATTTGAAACTGGAAGACGGCCTGACAGCCGTTTATAAATATGAAATTCAGATTGATTTAGCTGATGAAGCCGGTGAAGACAACCTTAAATCACGTAATCAATATGTAGGCTTAAAAGGCGGCTTTGGTGAAGTCTTATTAGGTCGTAATGATACCGTATTAAAACAGTCACAAGGTAAAGTTGACCTGTTTAATGACTATGAAGGGGATTTGAAACGCACCTGGAAAGGTGAAAACCGCATGGGCGATTCAATCACTTACAAATCACCTAAATTCAACGGTTTTCAACTCGGTGCCAGCTATATCGCCGAAGATGAAGAAGACGGCGAAGATGGCCTATCACTGGCATTGACTTACGGTGACAAAACCTACAAAAAGTCCAATTTCTACGCCGCATTAGCGGTAGACAACGAAGTAAAAGGTTACGATATTTTCCGCGCTATCGGTGGCGTAAAAGTCGCAGGTTTTAAATTAGGCTTCGGCTGGCAGACCCAAGAAAAAGTCGATACCGACGATGACCAAGACGGTTACTTGGTGAGTGTCGCCTACCCAGTCGGCAAAGCCACATTAAAAGCCCAATTACAAAACCTCGAAGACAACGACACAGTAACCGTCGGTGTCGATTACAAATTGGGCAAGAAAACCAAACTGTTTGCCTGGTTCAGTAACTTCGACATCGAAGGCGGCGAAGACAGAGATTATTTCTCTGTCGGTATGGAACATAAGTTTTAAAACAACTGCGACTAAATTCAAACAATAACAATAAACCCCTTCGTGCCTTCACCACGTAAAAATGAAGATGGACCAGGATGTTCACAAGTAAGTAAGGATTGGGGACAAGGAGAAGTTCTTTGAGACAGGGAAGTCTTATTTCTTTATTGATTTAAGCAACAGCACCAATGGCAAGCACAACCATTACAACAATAATCAACAGTAAGTCATTCTCAAATAACTTAAGTATCATCGACATGTTATTACGCATTGAAATACCTCACTTGAACCTTTGTTAATAAAATTAATTATTTTCTATCCCGAGCAAAATTGCAATATTGAACCTGATGATCAGAGTTTGACGATACCACACCTTGCCTCTTTTCACTCTGCCCACTAAACTGATATCACATAACGATATATGATGAGATTAAAATGAGAACAATCATTGATTTACCAGAACAGACGGTCGCACAGCTTGACGACATAAAATCCAGCGAAGGTGTTTCCCGTAACGAATTGGTGAAAAGAGCAGTGACCATGCTGTTAAAAACCTATGACAAGCCCGAAGTGAATGCTTTTGGCCTATGGGGTAAAGAAGCCCAGCAACAGGACGGTTTGACGTATCAGCAAAATATCAGGGATGAATGGTAATGCTGGCTTTATTTGATACCTGTATTTTGATTGATTACCTTAACGGAATACCACAGGCAAAAACCGAACTGTCACGCTACGAAAATAAAGCCATCAGTATAATTACCTGGATGGAAGTGATGGTTGGTACCACGGTCGCTACAGAACCCACGACCCGTGATTGGCTTGAACATTTTCATATTATTGAGATTGATCGCCACATTAGTGAATTGGCGATAGTGATCAGAAAACAACAAAAAATAAAACTGCCTGACGCTATCATTTGGGCTACAGCCAAACATAACAACCTCAATCTGATCACCCGCAACAGCAAGGATTTTAGTCTGGAGCACCCTGAAATCAGGCACCCCTATGTTTTATAGTCATGCCTCCTAGCTGCAACAACTACCCCACATTAACCCGCGCATTCCTAAACATTCTCACCCAAGGACTATCTTCTTTCCAATCATCTGGATGCCATGAATTGGCCACAGCTCTGAACACTCGCTCAGGGTGCGGCATCATGATCGTTACGCGGCCATCGGTCGTCGTCAGTGCCGTAATACCCTCTGGTGAACCGTTCGGGTTTGCCGGGTAATCGGTAGTGAATTCGCCGTTATTATTGACATAACGTAGTGCCACAGTGCCACTGTTTAGTGCGGCTTGTGCGGCTACGTCGTTGGCAAACTCTGCGCGACCTTCGCCGTGTGAAACAGCAATAGGCATTCGAGAGCCAGCCATACCGCTAAGCAGGATTGATGGCGTATCTTGCACTTCGACCAAGCTGAAACGCCCTTCAAAACGCTCAGATTCATTGCGCACAAATCGCGGCCATAAATCACTGCCCGGGATTAACTCTTTTAATGTCGACATCATTTGGCAGCCATTACACACCCCTAATGCAAAGGTATCATTGCGGTGGAAATAGGCTTCAAACTGGTCGCGGGCACGATCATTAAACAGGATTGATTTGGCCCAGCCTTCGCCAGCACCCAAAACATCACCGTAAGAGAAACCGCCACAAGCGACTAACCCTTTGAACTCATCAAGAGACAAACGACCGCTCAAGATATCGCTCATATGCACGTCAACCGCACTGAAACCAGCTCGGTCAAATACCGCCGCCATTTCAACGTGAGAGTTAACGCCCTGCTCCCTTAAGATCGCAATTTTTGGTGCGCTACCCTTAAGAATGTACGGTGCCGCCACATCCTCATTTAAATCGAAGCTCAATTTGACATTCAAACCCGGGTCATTGACGTCTCTCTTGGCATTAAACTCTTGCTCAGCACAAGCCGGGTTATCCCGTAAAGCCTGCATCTGATAAGTGGTTTCAGCCCAAACCGTACGATAATACGTGCGACTATTTTCAAGCACCACTTCACCATCACGGCTGAAACGAATCTGATCATCCGTATTCAATTGACCGATAACCGCACTGCATTGCGCCAAACCATTGTCTGCTAATACAGCCAATACTGCGTCTTTCTCGCTGTTCAGTACCTGAATGACTGCGCCCAATTCCTCACAGAACAACACACCCAGATTTTCGCTAGCCGGAGCATCGCCCGCCAAGGCATCTAAAGCAACGTCAACACCAACATGACCAGCAAACGCCATTTCGGCAACCGTGGTAAACAAGCCACCATCTGAGCGGTCATGATAAGCCAACAACTGGTCTTTACCCACTAGGGTTTGCATCGCAGTGAAAAAACCTTTCAACAGTTCAGGCGAATCCACATCAGGTGTGGTTTGCCCCAGCTGCTTATAAACTTGCGCTAAGCAAGAGGCACCCAAACGGTTTTTGCCCTGACCCAAATCAATCAGCAACAACGAACTGTCGCCTTTATCTGTGCGCAATTGTGGCGTAACAGTTTTACGTACGTCGTCTACCCGACCAAACGCGGTGATCACCAATGACAGTGGTGACGTCACGCTGACATCTTGACTGTCTTTATCTTGCCACTGAGTTTTCATCGACATCGAATCTTTACCCACTGGAATAGTCAGCCCCAACGCCGGACATAATTCTTCGCCCACCGCTTTAACCGCTTCGTATAACCCGGCATCTTCGCCCGGGTGACCCGCTGCCGCCATCCAGTTTGCCGACAATTTAATGTTGTTGAGGTCGCCAATATTGGTCGCGGCGATATTGGTCAATGACTCTGCCACCGCCAATCTTGCTGATGCACCATAGTTCAACAATGCAACTGGGGTTCTTTCGCCCATCGACATCGCTTCGCCGTGATAGGTATCATAAGCCGCTGCGGTCACGCCACAGTCAGATACCGGTACCTGCCATGGACCAACCATTTGATCACGGGCAACCAAACCGGTCACGGTGCGATCACCAATGGTAATAAGGAAGGTTTTTTCTGCTATCGCTGGCAAACGTAATAGTCGCTCTGCGGCATCAGTCAAACTCACACCCGAGAAATCCAATGCCACGCCTTCAACCGTTTGGCTGGCGACATCACGATGCATTTTTGGCGGTTTACCCAGCAACATATCCAGTGATAAATCAATCGGAGTGTTATCAAAATGCTCATCAGTCAAAGTCAGGTGAGCTTCTTCTGTCGCTTCACCGACCACCGCAAATGGCGCTCTTTCACGCTGACAAATCGCGGTAAACTGCGCAAGTTTGTCCGCCGGAATAGCCATTACGTAACGCTCTTGCGATTCGTTACACCAAATCTCGTGCGGTGCCATGCTTTGCTCATCGTTAGGCACATTACGCAGTTCAAATTTACCGCCACGCCCGCCGTCATTCACCAGCTCAGGGAAAGCATTGGAAATACCACCCGCCCCCACATCGTGAATAAACGCAATCGGATTGTCGTCACCCAACTGCCAACATTTGTCGATCACTTCCTGGCAACGACGCTCCATTTCAGGGTTTTCACGCTGCACTGAAGCAAAATCAAGGTTCTCGCTAGATTGTCCAGACGCCATAGAAGACGCCGCACCGCCGCCCAAACCAATGTTCATTGCCGGACCACCCAAAACCACCAGCTGAGCCCCCACCGGGATATCGCCTTTTTGTACATGATCTTCACGAATATTACCCAAACCACCGGCAATCATAATCGGCTTGTGATAACCGCGAATTTCTTCGCCATTAAAGCTGCTAACCCGCTCTTCATAAGTGCGGAAATAACCGAGAATATTCGGTCGGCCAAATTCGTTGTTAAACGCCGCGCCACCTAATGGACCTTCGGTCATAATATTTAAGGCGTCAACAATCCGTTCAGGTTTGCCAAAATCACTTTCCCACGGCTGTTCAAACCCCGGAATACGCAAGTTAGACACCGAAAAACCGACCAAACCCGCTTTCGGTTTAGAGCCCCGACCAGTTGCGCCTTCATCACGAATTTCACCACCGGAGCCTGTCGCCGCACCCGGATAAGGCGAAATCGCCGTAGGATGATTATGCGTTTCGACTTTCATCAGAATATGAATGTTTTCTTGATGGTAATTATATTCGCCACTGCTATCTGGAAAGAAACGACCCGCTTTGGAGCCAGTCATAACAGCGGCATTGTCTTTATAAGCCGACAGCACTTGGTCCGGATTGATTTCGAAGGTGTTCTTAATCATCTTGAACAAGGATTTAGGCTGAGCCTCACCATCGATAGTCCAGTCAGCATTAAAGATTTTATGACGGCAATGCTCAGAGTTGGCCTGAGCGAACATAAACAATTCGATATCGTGAGGGTTTCGGCCCAGCGCAGCGAAATTCTCTACCAGATAATCAATCTCGTCACCCGCCAGCGCAAACCCCTGCTCAACATTGGCTTTTGCCAACGCTTCACGGCCACCACCTAAGATGTCAACACTCGACAATTCACGCGGCTCCTCGGCTTTAAACAACACCGCAGCATCTTCGAGTTCAGCAAACACTGTTTCCATCATTCTGTCGTGTAATTGCGCGTGTAACAGTGTGATTTGTTCAGCTGATAAATCCCCAGCAGTGACGTAATAAGCCATACCGCGTTCAAGGCGTTTAATTTGGTTCAGGCCGCAGTTATGGGCGATATCGGTCGCTTTAGAGGACCACGGGGAGATCGTGCCCTGTCGTGGGGTAACAAAAATCAAACGTCCCTCAGGTTGATGTTCGGCGATAGTCGGGCCATAAGTCAGCAGTTTATTGAGCTTACCTAACGCCGCTTCGCTTAACGGCGTTGCAGGCTCGGCAAGGTCGGTGAAGTGTGCAAAATGGATATATTCGGCATAAATGCCACTCACAGGCAAATCAGCATCGGCACACTGCTTAAGGAGTTGGATCACACGAAAATCGGATAGAGCTGGGGCACCACGAAGGATTAGCATAAGGAGTCTCACCAAAAAAACAATCAATCTACGGACTAAGACGGCTGAGCAAAAAAAGCACAGTCCAGACGTCTAAAAGGGCGGCTATTATAAAATAAACCCCCGCTTTTACATAGCCGTTTAGCTGCAATTGACCAGGATCGCCGATAAAAAGTTTTACATTAGCAGATCATTACAGTAATTTAGTCGCTAATGAAGATTCTCTCTACCCGAAAAACAGACATATTGCCAAAATGGTTACCCAGGGTGTGGCTTACTTTCGGCCTCTTAGGTCTGACCAGCTGTGGCAATCCCAACCCTGATAACCAGCTACAAGCCATGGTAGAACGAGGCAAACTCAGAGTTGGCACGTTATTTGGGTCAAGCAGTTATTACATCGATAAAGACGGCTCGGCAGGTTTCGAATATGAGCTGAGCAAAGCCTTCGCTGACTACCTTAAACTGGAGTTGGAAGTTGTCCCCAACTACCATGTTGCCGAACTCTTCCCCATGCTTGACAATGATCAGGTTGACTTTCTTGCTGGTGGTTTAACCGTTACCGACTCACGCAGTCAAAAATACCGTTATTCTCCTAGTTATTACAATATCAGTCAAAAATTAGTGTTTAAACAGGGTAATAAGCGCCCGAGAAGTTTTGCTGATTTGACTGGTTCACTGGTCGTCACCGCGCAAAGCAGTCATGTCGAATCGTTGATCGAACATCAAAAGAGCTTTCCCGAATTACGCTGGCAAGAGAGCAGTCAAATGGACCCGGATGAACTGCTTGAAAAGGTCGTTCAAGACGAAATCAGCTACACCATTGCCGACTCCAACAGCTTGGCGATTAACCGCCGTTATTATCCCAACCTCAGCATTGGTTTTACTGTCAATTCAGACCAATCGATTGCCTGGATGCTCACCCGGCAAGACGATGATTCTCTTTATAGCCTAGTCATCGAGTTTTTTGGTCATATTCGGCAAACTGGCGAATTAACCGCGCTGACTGACAAATATTTTGGTCACGTCGACAACTTCAATTACAGCAACGCCAAAATGTTTATGGACGCCACCAACACCCGGTTGCCCAAATACAAGGCGTTATTTCAACAGTATGCCGGGGAGCTTGATTGGCGCTTGCTCGCCGCCATGAGCTATCAAGAATCGTTGTGGAAACCCAAAGCCCGATCGCATACGGGTGTCAGAGGTTTAATGATGTTGACCCAGCCAACCGCCAAACAAATGGGCGTCACTAACCGCCTTGACCCAGAGCAAAACATTCGTGGCGGCAGCAAATATCTTGCCCGGTTAATTAAGCGGATCCCCGCACGAATTGCCGAGCCCGACCGCTTATGGTTTGCCATAGCGTCTTATAATATCGGTTGGGGTCATCTAGAAGATGCCCGAGTGCTGACTCAACGCCAAGGCGGCGATCCGGACAAATGGTTAGAAGTTAAAACGCGTCTGCCGCTGTTAAAGCAACGTAAATATTACAAACGGTCGAAATATGGCTACGCCCGAGGTGATGAACCCGTGCGTTATGTTGCCAATATTCGTCGCTATTATCACTCACTGGTATGGCTTGATGAGAAGCAACTCGCCGAAGAAAAAACCAATGATTACCAACAAAAACTGCAAGATGCCTTACAAGATCCGGTGCAAGGTCCGCAGTTACCGCCAGAATTTGAGCTAAAACAAGAAGCGAAACAAGCACAAGAAGCGAAGCAAGCGCAAGAAGCCCGCCCCCAAAAAGCAAAAGAGCAAAAGAAATAGCGAAAAATCGATTCGTTTCGTTTATAATGCGCCCCGTTAATGGCTTTTAGTCACAAAACAAGGGGGAACCAACCAAATATCCCCGTTTATTTACCCATTTTTCTAAGCCCATTTTTTAGGCCCATTGCGAGAAGAGTAACCATGAACAGAAGACGCCGCGTTAGCCCCACAAAAAGTAAAATCCGCACCAATACCTCCCTGCGCCGTCGAACCACCAAAAAACACAACGCATCGGCAATAACAGCTCGCAACAACGTTTACCGCTTGAGTATTGTTAAAGAAGTGGAAATAGAAAATGCAGTGGAAGCCGAAACGGCAACTGCGTTGTAGCGGAAGTTACGTGTTCTTTTTTTACAACTTTACAATGCGCATACTGCACTATAACGTAATTCTAGAGGGTATGAATATGCAAGGGTCCGACGCATTGGCACTGTATGATTTAAAGGCAGCTAAAAAACCAACAAACCTCAGTTTAAACAGTGATTTGCTCAAAAAAACTAGAGCACTAAACATTAACCTATCCGCCACATTAGAACAGGCACTGAAAGAGAAACTAAGGTCTGTGGAAACAAAAAAATGGGCCGAAGAAAATAAAAACGCAATAAAAGCCTATAATGATTTTGTCGATCACAATGGTTGTTTTAGTGATGAGTTCCGGGAGTTTTAATGCCTCAATTTGATGTGTACATCAACCGATCTAAAAACAGTCGCACTGCTTTTCCATTTTTTGTTGATATTCAAAATGCTTTACTGTCAGAGATAAAAACAAGAATGGTAACTATTCAGCGAAACCGATGATTCTGTGGATAAATGACATCAAACAATGTAGGAGGGCCGTCTCGGCGCGATTTGTGCCGAAGGTGCAACGGTTTTTTGAAATGGCTGCACCATTTATCGCGGCGGGACGCCCCTCCTACCATGAGTTATCCACAAGCTGAATAGTTACCAAGAATGGTCATTCCATTAGGGAAGTTGAGCCACTTTAACCATGAAAGAATGGTTGGTTTAACGCCAATAATCGACTATGAAAATGAAAATGAAAATGAAAATGAAAAATTAATTCTGCTTACCCCGCAAATAGCATCGATACCATCAAATTTACTAAAAAAACCAGTGGGCTCGATAGCACATCTAAGAGATGAAATCATTGACGCCCTTAACTTTGCCATTACAGGAATTTAATCTAACAGCAATTTTACGTACCCTATATATCCTATTTTAATTTAGTATCCTTCAACAACTTTTTCTGCTGTTGTTTCAGCGCTTGCTTCTCTTGTCGCCGTCTTTTAAAAAACGCCGACAAGCGCTCGCTGCAACAGCTTTGCATCACCCCGTCAGTCACCTCAAGCTGATGATTTAATTGCGGATTTTGCACCAAATTCATCAGGCTGCCAGCGGCACCAGTTTTTAAATCATAAGCACCGAAGACCAATCGTTTGATGCGGCTGTGAACCAATAACCCGGCACACATCGGGCAAGGCTCTAACGTGACGTACAAGGTACAATCCACCAAGCGATAATTATTCAATTGCTGACCAGCACCCCTAATAGCCATCATCTCGGCGTGTGCCGACGGATCGTTCAAAGTAATTGAGGCGTTATACCCCTGCCCGACTATCTCGTTATCCTTAACCAGTACTGCGCCTACCGGGATCTCCCCTTTTGATTCAGCAACAGCGGCCAATTCAAGGGCTTTTTCCATCCATTTTTCGTCGTCTATCAATGCCTTAAACCCTTTTCTTCTCTTGTTAGTGGCGTGTAGTGGCTTGTAACAACTTGCAAAAAGCCTAATGATTTAGTCAAATATACTAACGGTTGGTTAAGTGAAAAACAGCAAAAGCTGCTGTTTTTTTTAAACTATTGAATTGTAAGGTTTTTTAGTTTGGCGTAATATTTGTATGCTCACCTATAATCAAGCGCATCTTAAATAATCACTGATCTCAACTGAAAGGAAAGTCTTATGAATCCATTAATCGTCCCCGTAGCCGCAATCATTGGCACTTGTTGGACCATAGTTACCATTTACCGTCTTAAAAACGAACGTCTGAAAACAGCTAAAAGCAACACCGCCGATGACGAAGAAATCAAAACCCTGAAACTTGATATCATCGCCCTGAAAGAGCGCATTGAAGTCCTCGAAACCATCGTCACCGACAAAAATTATGATTTAAAACGCGAAATCGATCAGTTATAAGTCCCCACCACAATATCGACTTTATCCACCTGCCCAGCATCATCGACCACCAGCAGCTGTTGAGTTCCTGAACTTGACAGCTGATGTTCAACTCCGGTCGTACCGACATTGCTATAACTTAATTTGCCATTGATATACCAATGGTATCGACCACTGCCGCCGATGGCTTGTAACTTCACACTCGGTAAAACGGTTGAATTACTTGCCGTGGTATAAACACTGCCCGGTTCAATGCCAGTGATTTGCAAAGCGGTGGATGCTACCGTTGCTGTTTTACAACGACTGTCGAGTTTGGGTAATTGGCCCCGGCGTTTATGTTTATAGGGCAGCCATGGCGTTAATACTTTTGGCCACAAGGCAACAAACTGTTGTTTGACTTCGCCCTCGCCAAGTAAAGGTGCACAATCAGCCGTCACCCGCCGTCCAGTTTTAACATCAAACCAGAAAGGCATTGGATTACTTTGCCAATCTCTGGCATCCGCGCCATGAAAAGTCGGTGGCAATAAACCGTCAATAGTCCAAGCCAGATGTGTTTGATGACAATGTGCCGGAGACGCTTTATCTAAAGGTAAGCCTAAAGGCCAGCAAATCGACTGTTGTTTCACGCTTTTAGGTTGAGCTGGCAAAGTCACATTTTGCTGAATATGATCAGATACCGCGAACAGCAAAGGCCCAGCCGTCAACCGTCCGCTGGCACCGGGTAACGGTGTACCATCTGGCCGTCCGACCCATACACCAATGGTATATTGCTGACTAACACCAATCGCCCAAGTATCACGAAAACCAAAACTGGTGCCGGTTTTCCAAGCCAAGGCTTGCTGACTTTCAAGACCGACATAAGTATTGAGGCTGTTTGGCGGAGCAATTTCTGACAGGGTTTTATAGCTGATCCACGCGCTCTCTTCGCTAAGAAAATGACGCTCATTCAAACCCTTATTGGCCTGATAGTTTAACCCTATCGCCTTGCCGCCGCGAGCCAACGCCATATAACTGCTGACCAGATTTTCCAATGAAGTGCCTGCCGCACCTAAAATCACCGCTAAATTCGCCTGACCACCGGGAATGGCCAGTTTCAAACCGCCAGCTTCCAATCGCGAAACAAACCGTTCAGCACCATAACGTTCCAGCAAATCAATGAAAGGCACATTGAGCGAACGCTGTAAGGCTTCACTGGCAGACACTGGACCAGAGAAACCTAAATTGAAGTTTGACGGGCGATATTCGCCCCACGATCTCGGCACGTCTGCCAATAAAGACTGAGAATGGATCAAACCATCTTCTAGTGCCAGCGCATAAAGAAAAGGCTTGAGTGTCGAGCCCGGGGAGCGATTAGCCTGTACCATATCAACATGGCCAAAACGGCTATTATCAGCAAAATCTGCCGAGCCCAAATAAGCCTTAACCGCTCCGCTTTGGTTGTCCGCCACCAACACCGCTGCCGATGTGCCCGCCGCCAAACGCTCAACATAACTGCGTAAATAATCTTCCAACGCCAGCTGTAACTCACCATCAATGGTGGTGCGAATGACCGCTTGCTCTTTAAGCTCATGTTGATGCATCAAGCGTCGAGCCAGCAAAGGAGCCAGTTGCCGCTGTTTTGCCCGATAAGCATAAACCGGTTCAATTTTAGCCTCAGTCACTTGTTCTTCACTCCAAACCGCGAAATCGACCAGCCGATCGAGCACCTTGTCCCGTGCTTTTTGCGCGGCTTGCGGGTGAATGTCTGGACGATATCGGGTCGGTGATTGCGGTAAAACTGCCAATAATGCCGCTTCGGCACGACTTAAATGCACGGCGGGTTTATCCAAATAAGTAAAACTGGCGGCCTGAACCCCTTCGAGTGTGCCGCCAAAAGGCGCGATATTGAGATAGAGGGTGAGAATATCTGTTTTACTTAAATGCCATTCAAGCTGAAAAGTGCGTAAAAGCTGGCTGAACTTACCTGCCAATGTACGACGATGAGGATGCAGCAAACGCGCAACCTGCATCGAAAGCGTCGAACCACCAGACACAATCCGGCCATTGCTGATATTTTGATAAGCGGCTCTGGCAATCGACAGTGGATTTACCCCGGGATGAGACCAAAACCAGCGGTCTTCATAATTAAGCAGCGCCTCGATATACCAAGGTGACACCTGATTAAGCGTCACCTCATATCGCCAAACGCCGTTATCATCGGCAAATGCCCGCAACGGTCGCCCGGCATCATCTACCACCACCCGAGCAAAGCGTTGATGATCAGGCAAGTTGAGCGGAAAAGCCCAATCCATCAACCACAGCACGACAATCAACCCCACCAGCCATTTTATTATTGTTTTGATTTATACCACCTTATATCTGTTATTTTTTTCACCACGCGGTTAAAAACAAAAGTAACTATTCAGCTTGTGGATAATTGACCTTAGGAATGAAAATTGTAAATGTCTTAAGAGTTTGACGGGCTTTTCAAGTCACTGGAGCGCTTCGTTCTTAAAAATAAAAAAACATTTTGACCACGGAGACACGGAGATACGGAGAAAAACAAAGTCAAAAGCTAGCGATTTTAACTGTTTTGCTTTTGACCTTCTCCGTGCTTCCGTGTCTCCGTGGTAGGGCTTTTGGTTTTAAAGAACAAAGCGCTCCAAAAACCTGAAAAGCCCACCGACTGCACAGCAGCGTTAAAGCCACTTTTAATTGTTAATTATTCATTGTTAATTATTAATTACGAGTCCTACCGTTCCACCACCGTGATTTCATCCAGCGTCGCACCAACCGCCCGGCGTTGCGGATTATACATATCCTCGACCAACGGCGCAGGCACCTTGTATGTACCCGGAGTTACCGCCCGGATCAGATAAAACAAGTTGGCGTCATTATGGCGATTAACATTTAACGCAGCAATAAAGCGATCATCTCGGTATTCCTGATGTTCGACTTGGGTATAACGAGTCACCTGCGAATATTTTTTACCATCAAAACGAAAATCATCGAGCTTAATCGCATGTTCGAGATTTTGATTTTCTAGCTCAAAACCTGCCGGAATTAAATCGACCACCAAGGCATCCGGGGTGCGTTGTTTTGCCGACACCTGGAGTTGTACGATAAATAACTCACCCACTTTCACCCGTTTAGGCTGCACTGGTTTGCCTGCTTTGGTATACCAATATCGTTCAATCTCTAGGTTATCAGCCTGAACCGGGGGTTTTTCTAGGCCATAACCGCTGACAAGCGCATTAACATAGAGCGGATCTGAACTGGTGGATTCAATTGTTACCCCCTGTTCGATTGATTTACCGTCCAATCGATGGTGATAAATCGACGTTTGACTCAATGATTGCTGCGCGGCACCGATAATTAACTTTGCTTGCCAGCTATCAGTAGCACTTGCTTGCAGCGCTATTCCAGCCAAAAACAACGCATTACGCTCCTGAGTAGACAACCAACGTTTGCCTTTAAGCTCATTAACCAGCTCGAAACTCAGTTCGATGGCTTTATTGCTCTTGTGCTGGTGAGTCAGCAATAAGTGAATAATCATCGCCTTATCACGAATAGGTGTGCCGTAATCACCGTAATAACGAGGTTTTGGCCAGTGGCGCTTCAATCCTCGCTCAATCGCCTGTAAACCGCGTTTTTTATCACCCATCTTTTGCAATGCTAATCCCAACTGCACCAAAGGCAAACCGGTTTTGGCATGACTCTGTTGACGGTCAAACAGAGTTCGAAGCGATCCCAATGGCGCTTGATTTACTCGGGACAATACATAGGCAGCATAGGCTTTATAAGCAAAGGTGTAGTGCTTTTTGTCTTCGCTATAACGCTCGTCAAAGAAACGTCCGCCGCGATTAACATACTGCTTCAAACGCCCCATGGCTTTATCAATCAACGGGGTTGGCACGTCAATGCCCATATCCCGGGCACTGAGCAAGAAGTCGGTAACAAACGCGCTTAACCAGTGCTCTTCTCGCGAACTGTTACTCCACAGACCAAAACCACCATTATTACGTTGCAATGCCCCGACCCGCTCAACGCCTTTGTTGATCATCTTCAATCGCTCGGTTTCGCCCAACGGCGTCAAACCCAGCAAGGCTTGCTGTTTGGAGGTGGCATAAGTAAGCGGAAAAGCCCGGCTGCTGGTTTGCTCAAGACAGCCATAAGGATAAGCCAGCAGGTTTTCGAGTTGCTCTGGCAAGTTCAAATTGGCCCGTGATGATACCGACAGCCGCGCATCGACTGTTTGCGATAACAACTGACTGATGTCTTTTTGTGTCAGGGTAAACTTTTCGCCCTGACTCAACAGCTGACTTTTTTGCTCAATCATCGCTGGATACGGTGGCCGTACACCCAGCTTCCAACGGCGTTTAATCGCCGCCGCTTGCTGGTCTGATTCGACACCAGAAAGTGTCATGTCAAACTGGGCCTGACCTTTAAATCCAGTGGCCTGCACAGCAAACTTAAGGGTTTGGCTTTGCTGATCATCAAGATTGATAGTTTGCGGTTTGGCGGTCATTTTCACTGGTCCTGAACTTTGTAAATCCACTGTCAAAGTTTGCGCTTGACCACTGAGGTTATTGATATCTAAGGCAATGGTGGCCTTATCACCAGTCGCGATAAACCGAGGCATGGCAATCTGAGTCACCACAGGTGCAGCTACCGTCATTTCTTGCTCGTTATGACCATACTGATCCGGCGAAAAAGCCACCGCCATCAAACGGACACGGCCGTTAAAATCAGGCAATTTCAAATCAATCGCCGCCACACCATTATTCACCTCAACCAATCCGCTGAATAACGACACAATTTGCACCTCAGATTGTGGTGCTTTGCCACCGTGAGCCAGATCCGCATCACCACCAAAACGTAACCGGGCTTTTTGCCCGTCATTGAGTTCAATCACCTGATCATAAATATCCCGGCTAGTCACCTCATAACGACGCTGACCAAAGAAGTATTCAAACGGCGCTGGCGTGGCAAAATTACTGATGCTCAACACCCCAACATCCACCGCCGCCAGTGTCACATAAACAGGCTCATTCAATACGACACCCGTTGAGTCCGTCACCTTAACTTGAGCGTTCACCGTTTGCAGCGGCAACACTTTTTCGGGGGTATCAATGGTCACCTGTAATTGTCGGTCTTGGCGATCTAATGGCAAAAATGCCAGACCAAAGCTGCGTTTTGGTGTAATTGACTGCTTGTTATCGCCTTTTCGCAAAACGACCGCCGTCACATAGAGATTGTGTTGTTGCCAGTCGGCACCAATCGGGATATCAACTGTAGTACCTTCCTTTGCCACGGTTATTCGCTGCATCCATAAAGGCCCGCTGCCTTCAACCATCACTATCGCCTCACCCGATGTAGGTGGCACAATAGTGACCTTGGCAACATCACCCGCTTTATAATGTTGTTTGTCCAATGCAATGGCGACTTTATCCGGTCGGGCGGCTTGTGAACCTTGATTCACATTCTGCCAACGTTCATACCAGTTATCACCGGCATGAAAACGGATACTGCTAATTTGTTTACTGGCTAAGTCGCTCACTTCCAAACGGTAATAACCATAACTCACGCCCATTTCAACTTTAGCGGCAGCGCCAGCTTTAATATTGAGTATTTGGCTGACTTCGGTGAACTCTTTATCGCTCCAGTCATAATGCCAGCCTCGGTTGTCATTGAAGACCCAGAAGTACTGGCGATCTTCACGAATCAGTTTCACATCAAGATTAGTGGCTGCTTGTAACTCACCGGCTAAGTTGGCCTTAACGATATCAAAGCTGACTCGGGAGTTGGCCGTCGGCCCTGATTTTTCATCCGAATGGCCAAAACTGCTGCGAATGCCAATCAACGACTCATCAGGCCACACCAATCCAGCATAACTACGGGTCACAGGTCGTCCGCCAGATTCATATAAGCTGCTGATCAAACGCACTTTGAGCGGTGATTTACTGGCTTGCCAGTGAGAATTCACCACAATCTGCCCCTGCCCTTTATCATTTAGTGTCAAATCATTGAGGTCGAAACGCTTCATCTCAACCTTGTCGTTCACATCACCAAACTCATAGTCTTTAAGACTTACTACCGGACTGCGCCAAGGACTGACTTTGACTAGCGTACTCAGGCGATTACCAGCGGCAGGTGCACCATAAAGATATTCACCCAGCACTGGCACTTTTAATGGCTTAGTAGCATTCACCACCACCGGGCTCTTATTGGCATGATTAAAACTCAGCTTCATCCGCTCGGGCAAAAACTCTTCCACTTTAAAGCGATAGCTAATCGGAGTTTTTAATGGCCCAGTCACTTCAAGTGACCAATTACCTACCACCGCCGTGGCGGGGATTTGCCACTGATATTGATAATAGCCCAACGCTTGCGGTTGCCATTTAAAGTGTTTTGCCACCGAACCATCCGGGCGTTTGATTTGCCCATTAAGCACCGCCGCTAGGGTTTTATGACCATCGCCGTCACGAATAAGGCCGCTGAAATCAATCATTTCGCCGGGTCTGAACAAATCCCTCGGGGTATAAACAAACAGCTCTACTGGTAACTGTGGCCGCTGACCCAAATCAAACGCCGATAAATCCAACGCTGGTTTACGCATTTGGATCACCGAATATTGATCAGCCGTTTGCGCCACAATCAAGCGCACATTCTTGCCATCACTGTTTAAACTCGCCAATCCCTGTGCGGTGGTTTTACTTTCTTTAACCACAATACTCTGATCGTTAATCAGGCTGACTTTTACCTCGCCCAGCGGTTTACCGCTGGTCAATGAAGAAATGTGAACATCGATTCGGTTTTTATATTGGCGAGCATGTAAGCCTAAATCAGTAACAGAAAACCACACCACCTGCATGTTGTGATAATCACCAGCGGGCTGCATCACGGCTAAATAAAGCCCTGCCTGTTTTAGCTCAGCGATAGCACCAGTATCGATATTACGTTTGGTGCGGGTATTTATTGGGGCTTTCAAGTCATAACGGCCAGAATAAGCCAGCTCACCTAACTTGAGGATACGCTGCATATTCCAGTAGTAATAATTTCCTGTACCAGCGTAATCAAAAAATTGCTGATATTGATCAGCTTTAATCCGGAAAAAATCAATATTGACCTCGGGGATATTAACGCTGACAATCGGCAAACCATTATGTAAACCCTTAACCAGAAACGCCCCATCGCTATCGAAATTGACTGACGGTTGCAAATTACGCGTGGTAATTTGCGCGGTACTGTTACTGCCAAGCACCGCGCCATTGCCCGCAACTAAGCCTTGATACACGGTGACTTCGTAATCGCTTTTGGGATTGGTATGAGAAAACCAAGCAACTTTACCGGAAGCGTCGAGCACCCAGCCACCGTCAACAATACCGCCCCCCGTAGCACTGGTATTAGTCGCACTAACATTAAAGAAAGACTGGTGATCTTTTGCCGGATCCAACGGCACCGACAAGGTAACGGCCAACGCATTACGCCCGTCTTTACTGCGTTCAGAAATATCCAAAACTTTAAGCGGTACACCTTTATAATCTTGCCGGACTTTGGCCAAATCAAATGCCGTTGGTGCTTGTTGCTGTTCGGTTTTAGTGGTTTGCTGCGGGGTGCAGGCATTCATGCAGAAGATAGTGCAGAAGATAAACAGCAGCAAAGAAGATATTCGCTGCCATTGTCCTTTTATCTTAATCATGTTCTTTCCTTTTTATCCCATCAAGTACGAGCACCACTAAAGTCCCGCCTACGAGAAAGTTGTTAATTGTTAATTGTCATCCAAGCCTATCTTATCAAACACAAAACCCGTCTTCACCTCAACTGCTCGGTAAAGTATTTTACGATTGTTCCTTGTTGGCGTGAACACACGACAAACGGGCGGGTTTTGTTGCTCGGCAAACTTGAGTTTAATCGCAGCGAAGGTTTTGAGATCAGCAAAACTATACAACTCGCCCCAACTGGTAAGATAAATCACTCTGACCGTCTCTACCTCTGTCACGCTGCGGCGACTGGAGAAATTAACCACCAACAAACAATGCAAAATCTGGCATGGCGATAACAACACCTCGCGAGATAAATCCGACACCCGAATGGGCTGAAAATCCATCAAAGCATCACTCATCAACTCGGCAATGTCTTCATTACTGATGGTCAATTTACTTTGTAGCAAATGAAAAACCGAACGATGATCAATGATGCGATTAAAGATACACCACAACACTAAATCCACCGGGTCGCTGCTATGTTTAAGAAAAAAGGGATTATTTGTCTGAGCATCCTGATAGTGTAACCGAGTTCTGAAAGCTGACCAGCGTTGTTTAGTGCTAAAGTTGATATCCAAGTCCATGGTGATAGTAATATCCGGTTGGATCAGACCACTTTCAAAGGCGCGTTTAAGATACTGAATTTTGCCCGGTTTGCTGCTGTAAAACGCATCAATTTTTCTGCCGATCACCGTCATATCTTCATCACTGACCAACTGTTCATGGTCATGTAATTTGGCTGACAAACGTCGGTAGCAACCGATCAAGAATGAATGGATTTGCTTGCCCAACATACTGACCTGCTGAAATTCCCACTCTTCAATGCTGTCGTAATTTTCAAGCTGTGCCCGCTTCCATCGCCAGGATTTGACATAATTGAGCATCACCTCCCGTTTGAAATTGTTATTGCTAGTCAGCTCCCGGTTACTCAAAGAGGTCAATACACAATCGCTTTTGATATATAAGCAGGCTTTAAACAGTTCGAGGAACTTAGGGTTATTTTGTTCATAAAACTTAATAATGGTGTCAAACATCAAGGCATAGGGATCGGTTGACTTCACATCTTTATCAATACTGCCGCCGTTGTGCACCCGGTCTTTTAACACATTACACAAAGGGATTTGCTTTTCGGTGTCATCAATAAACACCTCCAACTTGGCCATTTTCAGCACCGATTTAAACGGTGAATCCATTGCTTTGGTCAACTGCCAAATGGTGGCACCAAACATTTCATTGGCATCGAGCTTTTCGATATTACCCAAATCAATAAAGTGTTCAGGGTTGGGATCAGTGCCTTGCTGTAGTGCCTTATAGCGTTGTTGATAGACTTCATCGGTGCAGTTATGTGGGGTGATCCACCAGAAAGGGATTTTGCCGGAGATTAAAATATTGGTGCTGTAATATTCATTTTTTAGAAACATTGGTTGAGCCGACCCGGCACTCTCGCCATCTGCCGCACCAAAATCATTACTACGTACTTTTTCAATATCAGACAAGAAAAAATGCACTTCGAGGTGGTGCACTTCCCAGCTCCAATTCTCAATCAAGATCAGTTTTTGTTGCAACAAATCCCATTTTTCACCATTCACCACTCGACCATCGACACACACCCAATAATCCAAATCTGACTTAGCCGATTGCGCCGTAGTACCGATGCTACCCATTAACGACAGAGATTCAATGCAACGTTTTGTTGGCCAAATGGGTTTAGGGTTATCAATAATCGATTTTTGCTTGGGAAAAACCTCATACAACGCAGGTTGAGCCTTGGAGTAAGAATAAAAAGCCAGACCATAAGGCAGCTTTGGATCATCAACAAACCCAGGGAAATCAGGGTGGTTAACATGCAACAAAAAAGGAATGACATTAAACAAAGGGCGTTGCTCTGGCGGGAAAAGCGCCAAGGCTTTTTCGATACGATTATGATTGTAACGCAATACTCGTAACAAGCGGATCGCAACGTCTTGTTTATCATCCATATTTGCACCACCAAAGCAGCTTGTGTCAGCTGGTTAAATTGTAACTCTTGTTACTATAGTCCAGTTTCTAGCGGGCTTCCTAACGGTTGCATCCTAACCTTATACGCATAACATGACGATGTGGCATTTTCATATTCCACTCGAATCTCCCGCTCAGCCAAAAAAGCAGTTAAAGCGATGGATGTTGCCGATTGATAACCCTCTTGAGTCACCTCAGAAATGCCCACTGCCCACTGTAACGTTTTATCAGTGCAGTTATCAGCAATTCCGGGTGGTGCAATAATCAGCGTGGGTCCATTGCCGTCAGCGCCCATTTCTTGAATTTTAAACCAATTTGTCATGACTCTGGCAGCAGAAACATCTAATGACGTCATTGTCATTGCACTGGCGACGATACTCATTACCACCCATTTTTTCATATCAAACCTCTTATCAATTATCATTAAGTGACAAAATAACGGTGATGGCAAGAAAATTTAATTCGTCGACATATTGGCAAACTGGCCCTGATCACGGTTATAATCGCCAACCAAATTAATTAACAGACTCAAACTGACATGAACCAACCTATCATCAATGGCCGACTCAAACGCTGGAATGCCGATAAAGGCTATGGCTTTATCGCCGTTGGCGGTGACATCGGCGATGTTTTTATTCATATTTCAGCGCTAAAACATATGAGCCGCCCGCCAGTCATTGGTGATGTGATTTATTTTCGGGTTAATCTAAAAAGCGACGGCAAAAAAGAAGCCGTCAACGCCAATATTGCCGGTGTCGCTGCACTTCCCTCGGCAAAAGGTTCAGCAAAAAATGCATCAAAACGCTCGTCAAACAGCAAGCCCATCGTTTATTTGATTTTACTGGCCACAATCGGGTTTTCAGCTCACAAGTTTTACCAGCCGCAACTTGACACTGCGCCACTACAACAAAAACCCGAATCACAACCTCTATCAAACTCCGCGCCCAGCCAAAGAAGAGCAAAACCTGAACCAGAAGAGGACTATATCATTGTTGAACCTATTATTAAACCTATTATTAAACCTAAGATTAAGCGCTCAACCAACCGTTATAAATGTGAAGGTAAACAACATTGCAGCCAAATGCGATCTTATCAAGAAGCGCTGTTTTACATCAAAAATTGTCCCAATACCAAAATGGACGGTGATTACGATGGTATTCCCTGTGAAAAACAATTTGGCCGCTAATAATAACACTTGTGTTACCAGCGCCGACACAAATACACAACCGTGTGTTTAAATATTGTAAAGTCTATCAAGTTACGCTATACTCCCCCTAGCTTATCTACAATAGACTTACAGGTTTAACCATGACAGACACAAACGACGTAAACACGCTAGAAGCTTCTCAGCCTGACACCAGCCCACTAACGTCAAAACAGTTCCTCAGTTTTGAAACCATTGCCATGGGCATCTTTGCCTTGTTCGTCGTGCTTTGCGGTTATGTTTGGAATGCTCAGGCCGAAGAGTTCAAGGAATTAAAAACAGATGTCAAAACCATCAGCTTAATCATCCCTACCCTAGTCACCAAAAATGAACTCGATGCAATGGAACTAAAAATAAATGAAAGAATGGACGAAAAATTTGACGCCGTAGACCGCAGATTCGAAAAAATGGATGACAAGCTCGATACACTAATCACCTCAGTCAATGCCATTCAAACCACCTTGGCGGCTCAAGTGACGGTCAACAGTTATAGACTTGATCAATTAGAAAAGCATCTTCCAATAACACCTTCCGCAACACGCACCAAAACGACAGTACGATAAAACATCAATCATCCGTTGACTGTCGGTTAGCAGTCGGCGGAAACAAACGATTAAACTCCTCAATCATCTGATTCATAGTCAATGGATTAACCGCCGTCCACCTGAATACCTTTTTTAGCTGCTGGGTATCATTGTCAGCTAACTTCAATATGGTCACAGACACAAACTCATCACCAGTTTCTAACATCACTTTGTCACAGCCTGTTTGCGTCTTGATTTGTTTATAAAAGACTTGTAAAAGTGCCAAGGGGATCATAATCGAAAAGCCTGTTTTTGTGTCCGCCTAAATACTATAGCACCCTGCAAATTTTCACCTACACTGTTAACTCACTAACAAGTATAAATGAGGTAAAAAATGATTAACCTGACAAACTCTCCCGCTTTCCCACGAATAGACCAAGCCTTATTAAAAGGCAAAACCATGACATCGCCGACTAAAACCAATACAACAACCAACAAGCCCCTGAGAGTGGTCATTGACACTGACCTAGATAACGAAATCGACGACTTTTTTGCCCTTGCGCATTTAGCCATGGCTCACCATGACAAGACGATTTGTATCGAAGGGATTTACGCTGCGCCCTTCTCTTTTCGCACCCGTTTGCTCGAAATGCTTCAAGCCATGGAGCTGCAAAAATTGAAAAATCCGTCACCTCAAGAGCAGGCGGTAATTAATGCTTATGCCGGACAAATCGCCAGTATCGAAGCGCAAGGCGATGATCCGCGAGACTGGTTGTATCCTCCCTCAGGCGGACCAAAAGGCAGCTATGATCATGTATCAATAGGTCCCAGAGTCGGCATGGAGCGCAGTTTTGATGCCATCGTTGACTTCTTGCCAGCACTAGAGATCGACCCGCCAGTGTTTAAAGGCGCTATCCAATACATGACCAACGGCTGTCCTGTTCGCAGCGAAGCGGTCGATCACTTGATCAAACTGGCGATGGATGCCTCACCGGAAGACCCCATTTATGTTATGGGTTTGGCCTGTGCCACCAATCTCGCCTCAGCGCTTTTACTAGAACCCCGTATTCGTGAAAATGTAGTCATGACATGGACAGCCGGTTACCCAACCAATGTCACCACCTTGGTGAATACTTCATTCAATCTGGAGCAAGATGTTAATGCCTCGCAAGTACTATTTAGCAGTGGTGTACCCTTGGTGTATCTACCCGGATTTTATATCGGTCAACAGCTGACGCTTTCAGCACCCGACGTGCAATGCTGGTTCAAGGACTCAGGTCAAATCGGTCATCTGCTCTATCACAGATACCACCATAACCCGCTGTTTAAATGGTACGGTATTGACCCAAATAACCTTTTTGGTCGAATTTGGAATATCTGGGATTTAATCAATGGCGCTTGGCTGGTCAACCCCGGTGCAGTAACGAGCCAACAGGTACGCACACCGCTACTCAATGATGATAAATACTGGGTGCCCGACCCACAGGGTCAGTTGATGATTGAGGGCAGTTATACCTCTTATAATTCAGTGATGCCCGCTTTTGCCCGCAGACTGCAACAGTTTGCCAAAGAGCAGTGTTAACTATTAGCCAAAATTCAAGTCTACAACCCGGTGATATCACAGCGATTAGCACCGGGTACCAGCGGGCATAGTTAAACCCAGCAACACCAAATCACTATCGCCATGACAATATAATTAACACCGATTTCTTTCACTTGGACGAAGATTAATTTTCATTTAGACGAAACTTTATATTCATTTGGACGAAGAAATTCTTTCATTTGGACGAAGCTTAATTTACACTTGGACGAACTTATATTTGGCTCATAGGACAGTTAGTGATGGACATTGCAGCCCTTTACCCGAGGTTTTCAACCCAACAACTGCGTGAAGCCACCGCTGATACACCCGTTATTCTTATCCATGGTTCGCGACAATGTGGCAAAACCACCTTCGCCCGTCAATTTGCCGAAACAGCCAGCAATGCTTATCGCTATATCAGCTTCGATGATGACAGCCAACGACAAGCCGCATTAGCCGATCCTTTGGGATATGTTTATCACCTACCGGAATACGTTATTCTCGATGAAGTGCAACGAGTGCCTGAATTGTTTAGTGCAATCAAAAGCAACGTTGACAACAATCGCAAACCCGGGCGATTTATTCTCACTGGCTCCGCTAACATTTTATTGTTACCGAGGTTATCTGACTCTTTGGCGGGTCGCATGGAGATCATTCATTTACGTCCTTTGGCTCAAGCTGAAATCGCCCACCAATCCCCTAATTTTTTATCACAATTGTTCAATGCTGACTTTGGTTCGACCGCCATCCATGGTCAGCACCGACGTCTGGGGCAATCGTTAGCCACTATCATTTGCACTGGCGGCTATCCTCCCGCGATTGCCCGTAGCAGTGACAAACGCCGCAGCAATTGGTATCGCGATTATATTACAACCTTGATACAACGTGACGTACAAGACTTGGCCCGCATCCATAATCTAGATATTCTGCCTCGCCTACTTAGTGCCGCCGCTAGCCAAACCGCCCACTTATTTGTCTCGTCTGAACTGGCTTCTCCTTTTGCCGTCAGTCGCCCCACCATCAAAGAATACCTGACCCTGCTAGAGCGAATATTTCTGATTGAACAGTTGCAGCCTTGGCACAACAACCGTCTGAGCCGCCTAATTAAAACCCCAAAATTACACCTTGGCGACAGCGGTTTGGCTTGTGCTTTATTGGGCGTCAATAGCAAAACTCTGTGGCAGGATAAAACCCTGTTAGGTCAGTTACTCGAAACCTTCATTTATCAAGAGCTAAGAAAACACGCCAACTGGCAAGAAGAAGCGATGGACTTTTATCACTTTCGCAATAAAGATCAAGTAGAAGTCGATATTATCATTACTCAAGGTAGGCAACTGTGTGGCATTGAAATCAAAGCCGCCGCCACGGTAACGGGCAGCGACTTTAAAGGATTGAAAAAACTCAGAGACAGCGATATCGACAACTTTGTCGCTGGCGTGGTGTTTTACGATGGCGACAGCATTTTACCCTTCGGTGAAAAGCTCTTTGCTGTGCCCATTAGCATCTTAACGCCTTTATCGACCTGACCATATAGAGTAAAATGAGATGATATAATTGATGCGACGTAGACGCGAATTCATTCTGTCTCTTAGTCACATCTTTATTTGCATTTTTGGCTTGTGTCTGATTCAGCTTAAACTTGTGTCTTATTTAGTATCATTGAAATTAACTGTGATATTTCACTTGCTTTTTTTCACCATTGTGATCAAATACGCTTTTTTCACAGGGTGGTCAGTAGATGTTTGAATCCGATGCCGAAAGCTGGGCTGAAAAAACTTTCGGAAAAGCGCAGTTGAATGACAAAAGAAGAACAAAACGCTTGGTTAAGGTCGCCGCTGATATGGCCGACGGGGCGGGCAAGTCAGTAGTTAAAGCGAGTAAGGATTCTGCCAGTATTGAAGGGGCCTACCGTTTTATTGAAAATAATTATGTTGATGCGTCAGCCATCGCTCAGGCCGGTTTTGAAACAACGGCGGCAGAATCTGCTGAGCGCCGTCTTGTTCTTGCGCTCGAAGATACCACAGGGTTAAGTTATACACATAATGTGTGTGACGATCTTGGGAATAATCCGGCAGGCAAAAACCGCGATGTCAAAGGCCGCTCACTTTTCCAGCATTCTATTCTTGCGCTAGATGCAGACACGGAAACCGTGATTGGCTTGGCACATCAACAGAATTATATTCGTAGTGAATTACCAAAAGCGTTGAAAGGTTCCGGTTCAGCCCGGGCGCGGCGACCTAAAGAGGAGAAAGATAGTTATCGTTGGGAAGAATCTGCTGCCAAAATGGACGAAACCTTCATCCGAACTGATAATGTGATTCATGTGTGCGACAGAGAAGCTGACTCATATGAGTATATGGATCAACATTTAAATAACGATAGGCGATTTATTATCCGGTGTCAGCACAATCGAGCGCTTCAATTGCCCAATCATGATAAGACCGTCAAATTAAAGGATATGATAAACTTTCCGGTTGCGGCTGAACAATCCCTTAAAATTGAACAAAAAGGGAAAAGTAAAAACACCAAAAATAGACCCGCTCGGACGGCGAAAATGGGCATCAGTTACCATTCAGTTTCCTTCAAAAGAACACATGACGCCGATAAAAACACCCGAGATGAAATGTCGCTGAACTTAGTGATTTGCCGTGAGCTTGACTTACGCGGTGAAGCGTCTGATTTATGCTGGTTTTTATACACCAATGAACCAATCAACACGATAGAAGATGCGCAAAAAATTGTTCGCTACTATGAGTTACGTTGGCGGATAGAAGATTTCCACAAAGTTTGGAAATCAGAGGGTACTCAGGTTGAAAAACTGAGGCTGCAAACCCGTGCCAATACTGAACGCATGGGTACCATTTTAGCGTTTGTGGCAGTGCGGTTGATGCAATTAAAGGAGATGGCCGAAAATAAAGAAAAAGCCAAACAGCAATCCTGTGAGCTCATGTTCAGTGTGGTGGAATGGCAAATGCTGTGGTTGAAAATAGAGGAAAAGAAACTCCCGACAGAACCGCCTTCCATTTTTTGGGGTTATTATGCATTGGCGAAACTGGGCGGCTGGCACGATAGTAAAAGGACAGGACGAGTGAGTACGAAAACTATTTGGGAGGGTTGGGCGGCGTTAATGCTGATGCTTGATGGACACCGAACCATGACAGAAAACATTGCCCTATCAGGATGAACAACGGTCAAATATTAGAGGATGTTCCTCAAAATACACACAAAAAGTGGACAGTCTAGCAGCGACGGACTTGAACTGATGATTCTGCCTGTAATTAATTTAGCGCTGATCATATAACATCATCTGGCAATCATCGGCATTGAAACGGTTAAGTATGAAAAAGGAACTATCGCCAAAATTAAAATTGGAAATCCTCACCGACTTACTCGTATTGGTGTGCATCACTAAGGCTCTGCGCCACTGTACAAGAGCCTGCTCTCTAAAAGGTAATCACAATCATTTGATATTACCGCCTTTTTAGGGGGCGCGACGGCTCTATGTTTCGATAAAATGTAACAGCACGTAGCAACGCCCACCTTTTGTAGATAAAAAAGATAATGCCCAAATTTATTCGCAAAATCAGCAATTACGCTAAATAGTGACAATCAAATTTAGATAGTACCATTAAAGATGTGATCAAGAGACAGAATTCATTCGCGTTTTTCAGACTTATTTAGTCCGCACGACCTTAACAATCATAGCCGGGTTATCAAACTTATAATCACTGCTCAGCACCGATTGCGTTAAACCATCATCATGACTGACAATGCCCGGGTGCATGGCGACAAAATTAACATCATCTCTTGCCTCATTCATCCCCTCACCACCATCTGCGGGTCCCGGAATAGTACCTGGCAATTCAGAATTGACTTCGGTGCCGGCATCAAAAACACCAGTGGTAAAACTCATTGCGCCATCTACTTCAAGCCCGGCTAAGTCAACCACATTAAAACCAGTAAACGCATCATTGGTATTAACCAACATAGTGGCTAAAGACAGCTTGGTTGCCGTCTCATCAGTGGTGCTAATGGTCATTTGAGCTTGAGCACCGGGCAATAATACCGCCTCGTTACTAGCAGCGCTGACGACAAATTCAGCAGCCATCACCGCAGCGTTATCTCCCGATTCCGCCAGCGTTTCTAGCATCAATGAGGCAGGCTGACCGATTTGCCAAATCTCTCCGCTTTGGTGCAGTATTAGCGCCATCGGTGACAATGGCTGAGCATTGGTTAAATTACTCACCGTCACCTGATATTCGACCACAACAGGTGCTGGTGGTGGCACTGGCACTGGCACTGGCACTGGCGTATCATTACTATTTGAAGAGCCGCCGCAAGCTGACAATAGGGTAACCAGTGTCAAAGATAAACCAGCTTTTGCTCTTATTAAAAAAGGTGGTCTGATTGAATTCAACATAACATCTCCCCCTTATTGCACTGTGACAGTGACTTTATTAACCGGATTTAACCAACGATGAACCCGGTTATCCAAATCGCTTTTACCACCAGTCAAATCATCATCACCTAGTGAACCACGATGAACATGAATTTTGGTATTTGACTGAGGATCGCTAATACCCGTGCCATTAAGTCCGGTACTTCCCGGTGCAGGCACTAATAACGATGGCATTCCCGGCACCCCCAGAATACGGCCATTTTCAGCCAATAATTCATCATTGGCTTCAGTGCCCGCATCATAGGCATCCAACCAAAGGGTATAAGTGCCCGGCGTTGTTGGTATAACCCAGCTATCGAGACCAACAAATGCGTCATTGGTTTCCAACAGCATTGAGGTAATGGACAGATATAAATTGCCATCAGTGGTGGTCAACGTTGTGTTTGTAGTGGTTGCAGGTTTGAGCAAACCCTCAGCTGGATTCATCACCACATTACCACCCGCATCGGTCATAATTGTATTTAACTCAGTAATCACCGCTCCTTCTGCCATCAATTGCAACGCATGACTGGCAGGCTCCGCCAGTGTATACATTTCAACCTCAGCAGGGTGTGCAGCGATAATATACGGTGTGAAATGGATGCCTTGGGTCAAGTTGGTGATCGAGATACTCAGCTCCTGTGCACTGGCATTCATTGATAATGCCGATAGCAAACTTGCCGCAATAAGTGACTTGGTTTTCATTTTTGTGTTCATTTTAACTTTTGTTGTTGTTTTCATTGGTATTCCCTTTTATTTGATTTATTTCGTTGATTTTTCTTCAATTTATTATCGAGTATTTATATCACCCACAACACTAGGAGAGAATTCCCAAATACGCCATAAAACTTTTACTTTTAATTTATCTCGCTAAATAGTACGGTTTTTTAATCTCGCTTTCACCTAAAAATGGAATAGAAAAACACTCGTACAATCCTTGACGGATAACAAAAAGACCACCATAGTTTGTCCTGTAGATTTAGAAACACAAAAAAAGTTTCTATTTTACAAATAGTTAGCGACGTAACCATCGCGACTGAACAAACATAAAGGGTGCAAAGATGACAACCAAAAACCAAAAACCAATATGGTTATTGCTAATAATCATACTCACGTCCATAACCGCTTGTGCCAATGACAAAACGCTCAAACAAGATACCATAGCAGCAGAACAAGTAAGCAGACAACATTCCGAATTAGGATATAAAAGCAGTGATCTCGATAAAAATTGCAAGACAGGAGCGATTGAATTAGTCGCCCAACAGCAGGAGTTGTCTGTCACAGGCAAGCCAAGAAGATATTTTTTATACGGCGAAACACCACGAGCTACGCCAATTATATGTGCCGACCCCGGCGATACCTTGAACATAACCTTGAAAAACACACTGGATCCACTGGATTGGGAGGCAATAGAGTCACTTGATCCAGATGTGACGAGAACAAACGACAAAGCAGACCAATCAAGCCAAGATGCGATGGAAAAAAAGTCGAACATCACCAACCTGCATACCCACGGCTTACATGTGGGTCCCAGAAAAAACCGCGATAATGTCATGCTCAAGATTGGCAAAGATAAACAAATGACCTACGAAATACCAATAGTAAGCGACCATGCACCCGGGACTCACTGGTACCACGCCCATCTGCACGGCGCGACGGCCCTTCAAGTTCAAGGTGGTATGGCGGGGGCGTTGATCGTGCGTTCACAAGACTATAACGATCTTACACCACCAGACTGGCGAGAGCGTACTCACGAACGATTACTGCTAAAGCAAAACGCAATGGGATACAAAATCCCAAGCCAGAGCAACCAAAGGCAAACACCACTTAGCAGCCGACAAGCGTTGGAAAAGGCCGTGGTAGATAAGTTGGCAAAAGTGACGGATAGCAACAACGCACAACGAAAAGTGGCACTGATGGATGACCAGACACTAAAAACCATGGCCAAAGAACTCAAAGACTTATCACCACGCACCCTCTTCATGGTCAATGGTCAAATCAACGCAAGCACCACAATCGAAGCGGGTGATATCGTACGAATGCGGTATATTAACGCAGGCTCACGATACGCGGATAGCGTGGAACTGTGGGTGAAAGACGACTTAGGCAATAGCTCACAACTATTGCTGGCCGCTGCGGATGGTGTAAATCTGATAAAGCTGGCCAAGTATGACGAGAATAATCCATTAAAACTTGGACCCGGTAACCGTGCCGATATGTACGTGTATTTTGAACATGAAGGTATATATGAGCTCGAAGACAAAATCAGCGGCAACATTCTATGGACAATTACTGTCAAGGGTGGACGGGGATCTGAAGAGGAGGCCGACCAATTCGCAAAAGACTTAGATGACCATCTAGCATACTTGCAAGGAACTGCACCATACAACGGGGGCTACCTGAGACAACCCGGTGATGCGGATGTCTACACCGAGCGGACAATCACCATGAATAAGTTCCCCTATCCCGAATCAATGTTAAGCCGATTTGGTGTCAATAACAGAACCTTTGAACATGGCAGTTATCTCGGCAAAGAAGCCATTGATGGCGGCAGCAAACCAGACAGCCCATCACAGCATTGGCCATTTGTCGGCGGCACGGTGGAAAAGTGGACAATCAGTCAAACCGGCAATGCTCAAGGTCATCCATTCCATATTCATGTGAGTCCGTTTTGGCTGGATGACATCTGTGAAATAAAAAAAGAAAACCCAGAAGAAGAAATCAACTGTTGGAGCGACGACTCAGAAAAAAAACGTCAACTCAATCGATGGATGGACACATTGATGCTCAATGCGTTCCCCAACCCCAACGACGGTAGCAACAACGGAGCTGACGCAGAAAGAACAAGCTGGGAAATAGCCAAAGTACGATACAAGGTGCCAAAGACACTGGACTTACCTGGACAACAATTTGAAGGTGTCTTTGTGCTGCATTGCCATATCCTTCAACATGAAGACAGAGGATTGATGATCAATACCATGATAGTGGATGAAAGCGTCACCGATGCGACAAAGACATTCGAGCAATACCAAGAGGAAAATCATAAAATCAACGATTGCATCGAAGCGGGGGATCATCCTTGTGGCAATTGGTGAGTCTGACTATTTAAAGTAACCATTTAAGGTAACCATTTAAGGTAACCATTTAAGCGAGGTTTACACCTCGCTTTTTTTCGCCCATCACCTATCAACGGCAAACTGACAACCAAATCTAGCACCACCAGCGGGGTTGTTATCTGCAACTAAATCACATTTCATTCTTTTACCAGCTGCTCTGGCGATAGCCAAACCCAATCCCAGTCCCCCTGTTTTTCGACTACGGCTTTTATCCAAGCGGGCAAAGGGAAAAAAGATGGTTTCTAACTGTTCCAAGGGGATCCCCGGACCATCATCTTCAACCGAAAATTCAATAGTATCTCCGACCTGATGCATAACAATAATAATGACAGAATAGGTATGGCTAAAGGCATTTTTTAACAGGTTATCAAGCAGTAATCGCAAGTACGCTGGGTTGGTTACGATTTCAAGCGCCTGATCGATTTGCAGCTGAACAGTAATGTTGATATCAGGTTTGAGCGACGCTAACCGTGACTCGACAAAATCCATCGCATTAATCACTTGCTCAAAACTGGCTTCCTCTTCTTGAGCAGTAGAGTTGAGTTTAGAAAAAGTCACCACCTGAACAATAAGCTCATTGATATCATCAATATAGCTATCGATATTATCAACCAATTCAGCCCGCTGAGCGCTCTCTTCGGTTTTACGAATGAGTCCTGCTGCCAGCTGAATTCGACTCAATGGGGTGCGAACTTCATGAGGTACAGCTTGGGCAAAAATTTGATTTTCTTTAACGGTATCTGCAATGGCACTGGCCATCATATTAAAGCTTTTTGCCAGTTGATTGAGTGGTTTAGATAATGACTCATTGGCTCTGACTTTAAGATCACCGCTGCCAAACTGATCATTAACCGCAACCAAACCGTTAATTTGTTTTTGCAGTTGTCTTAATGGCCAATAAATTGAACCGGCAATCACCAACAGCGCGGTAAACACAAACAATACAAAAGCCATTTCTTCAACGTTAAGCCCTGTCAGCTGCGCTAATTTTATCATCATCATTTTGCTCGGTATCGGTTTGCAACGCATCGGAGATAAGCAACTGAACATTCAAATCAAGCAAGGGATATACCGCCAGTAACCTGTCATCGTCCAGCTCATAAACCTTGATATTATTGACTTCACCAAGGTGTTTACATAGGTCACAAGGCGGTTTTTGCTGATCAAGCGGTTGCCACTGCACCACAAATTCATTAGCAAAAGGAAAATTAAGTTTATAACTGTGCTCAGTACTGTTTTTAAGTTCTGTATAGATGTAGTTAGTATCACGAACAAAATCACTAATGGCATCTTGCTCCATTAAGCTTTTTGTCGCGTATTGGCTTAGGGCAAAGCTCAATAACACCGCTAAGATGATGCTGCCATACAGCCGGGTAAACAGAGATGGGGATAGATTAGCCATTGAGTAACCGATATCCTTTGTTTCTGATTGTGGCGATGATCTTATCGTCATTGAGTTTTTTTCGCAGTGCCGAGATACGCATATCAATCGATCTGTCGTACAAATCGTGGTCAATGCCCCGAAGAGCTTTGCAGCAGTCATCTCGCGACACAACCTTGCCTTTATTGTTGTACAGTAACAGCAGCATTTCGTATTCGGAGCCAGTCAAATTAAGTAATCGACCATCAAAAGTCACTGCTTGATTAGCCGAATTGATACTTAGCCTGCCCGTTGATGAAGCAACACTCGGACTTATCGGCGCTTTACTTCTGCGAATTAAAGCCTCCATTCTGGCAACCAAAACATGTGGCTTTAAAGGTTTACTGAGAAAATCATCCGCGCCCAATTTTAACAAACTGACTTCACTAACATCGTCGTCACAGGCAGTCAGTACAAGGATTGGGCCGTGATAAAACCCCCTCGACTGTTTGCATATTTCAATGCCAGACATCCCGGGTAACATTAAGTCCAAAATCACAATATCAGGCTGATATTGCTTTATTGCCGCCAGCGCTTCATTACCATCGCAAATAACCAGACTGTCAAACCCTTCCGCGTCCAAATACATCGCTGTTAATCGAGATATTTCAACATCATCTTCGACAATCAGTACTTTAGCATTTTTCATGGTATCTCCAAATTAGCCGTCTTGCTTTGGCACAGTATATAAAAACCGAGCGTCATTGTTTGTAAGCTAAAGTAAGCCGACTGTCAAAAATAGCCCTTACATAAGCTTACCCGCACTTACCCTGCTGCGGTCAAAATTCGCTGATAATAGCCTATCGATCACCAGCTGATTATATGATTTTGGAGAAGTTATGAAAGTGAAAAACAATGTTAAAAACGATCTAAAAAACACCGGTTGGCTATTAAGTAGTCTTATTGCAGTGTTGACCAGTAGCGCTTTGGTCGGTTGTAATGGCGGCAGTAATAGCACAAACACCACTACCAGTGTCACTCCCCCGCCGGTAGTTACACCGTCACCACCAACGCAAAGTGCTCTCAGTTCTGCATTTCCACTGCATACTCAAGTTTTTGGCATTATGATACGAGCAACCGCAGATACCGCAACAGCGCAAATGCTGCACGCTGCCAACATCATGGCACAATACCTCGATAACGACGGAAACGGCATACCAGACAATCAAGCGGTTGTCGATCAAATGGTTGAGCAAGGCGCAACCCTGCTAATGGCAAGCGACAGCAATGCTTTTGCCACAGCGACACAAAACTTGCCACCATCCAATGCCTATCAAGACTTGCTGGGTGACGAAATCAAACCGAATGGCGCACAAAACGGTGAATTCGATGCCACCCTTGAAGAGGTCTTACATCTGATCACTCACGTTGGTTATGCTAGCGTTTATCCGCAAATCTTCGCTGAAACTCCAGACTCTGCGATTGCCGATGCCATGGATATTGCCCGAGGTGGTCGCTTTGAAACCATTCCAACCCGCTATCCAGCAACCGCTTGGTATACCTATGATGACGAAACTTGTGATTATAGCTGCATGGTCACCGAATATACCTATTGGTCATTAACCTCGATTCTTGGCGCACAAGATTTTAGCGGACGCCCTGAGGCGATCAGCCATGAATGGAAGCTCAGCAGTAAAGATAAAGTCGTGCAACAAGACCCAGCCGTTTATGCCATTTTAACCAATGCTATCTATGGATTAGCCACACAGTTACCTGATGGCAATTACACCGCAGCTGAATTTTTCATTGAGGGCGGCCAAGCTAACGCCAATGGCACCAGTGGTAGCAGTAGCGGCAACAACGAAATACTGCTATCGGCGCAAGCAGCCAACAGCGGTTACAAAATCGCATATGGTGATACCAGCAAAATTTGGATGATGAATCCTGACGGTAGCGAAGTCACTGAACTGGCTGATGGTTCACCTATTTCAGGCTACGTTGCTTGGGGACCTGACGCCAAATACCTCTATTTCGCCAGTGCTAAAGGGCCTGCACAAAGTGCTTGGGAAGCCTTTAGAGTCGATGTCATCAGCAAAGAACTGACACAATTATCGTTATTTGGTCAGGATGTCCGCTCGTTGGCGGTTTCTCCTGACGGTAAACATTTGGCGATTTCCATAATGAATGGCAATTCAAACCTAGCAAATAACAACGACAACCTGACCCAGTTCCATACCGACTTATACATTATTGCAATGGACACCGCCGAAGATATCTGGGCACAAGGCAACCAGCTGGCTATAGCAGACATGCAAGTATTGGTCAGTTCACCGGCAACCGAGCAATTGTGGTATGAAGAGCTAAACTGGCAACCACAAGTTTCAGCTGACGATGGTCTGGCTGTTTTAGCCTACAGCAAAACTTGGCGCTACGACGAAGACGATGTGTCTTATACCCATGCCTACACCATTAAAGCTGACGGTAGCGACAACCAATTAATTGCCCAGAACAAAGACCAACCAATTTTTGACTTTACAGGCCGACGTTTAACCTTTCTTGACCTGTCTTATTTTGACTTTGACGATCTAACCCTGCATCAATTGGTGGTTAATGGCATTTCAGCTGAGATCTCAGCCCCGGCGATTTCTCCGGATGGCCATTTTATTATATTTGAAGTTGGTGATGAAAACCGTCAAGCGGGTATGGCTCGTGTCAGTGAAGACAGTGACAATCAGGGGGTGCTCATTGGCAATATCAATGTTTATGAACCGCGCTGGTCACCAGTGCCTGTTTTTTAGCAGGTCAGTTGGTTAGATCTGTAAAGCGAGGTTTTTACTTCGCTTTTCACCCAAAAACCAACAAACTCATCACTAGCTGCTTTGCATCAAACGGATAAAATCATGAGTCAGGAAGTCAGTGGTTAAATTAACGCAAGTTTCGCTACTATTTGCGTTAACTCTGGATCTCACCAATTTCTTACTGGTATAAGCCAACAATATCAACGCATCGCTTTTGTCAGATACCGAGCAAATCCACCTGCTATTGGCAGCATCAATTTTGTACGCATAGTTGCCATCACATTTGTTGGGCCAACTATAAATTTCAACAATATGGCCATCACAATCCAGTGCAGACGCAGTTGACGACAATAACAACCTAACATAATCCAATACTTCATACTTATTTTCTCTCAATCAATGATGGCTGTGCGAGTATAATAAATATCGAGGGAAACAGCCAGATTGGCGGCTTCGCCTCTGCTGCCTTTTTGTGGTTACTCTGATCCGCTGTCGACAAAAATAAAATCTCTTTTAATAACACACTTTAATATCTGCATAAGCCCGGTCAAACAGCGGTTCCCTCTTGACAAAATATAGATAAGGGAACATTGTTAAATAACAAATAGGTTGTCTTGCGTTACCCTATAAATCTCTTATAAGGAAACACGTCTAATGAAAATTATCGATACTCCATATAACACCAGCTCTCGATTATCCTGCCTTGGGGCAGCAGACGTTCACACCATTATTCGCTATTACAATTTCAGCAATTCACGCAATCTGCCAGATAAACGCCTGACACTGGCTGAGGCACAGGCCATTTCGGCCCAAGGGATGCAGATTGCGGTCGTCTTTCAGCAACGCCAAAACCAGCTTGCCGATTTCAGTCGTTGTAAAGGTCTCGCTGCGGGTCGCCGGGCCTTTCGCTATGCTCAGGATGACATTAATCAACCAGCCCATTCGGCGATTTATTTTGCTGTTGATTTTGATGCCAGTAGTAGCGAATTGGAAAATAACATCGCGCCTTATTTTGCCGGGGTAAAACAGGCTTTTACTGAACAGTGCAATGACACAGCGCAATACCGCATTGGTGCGTATGGCTCTGGCCTAGTCTGCGAGACATTGCTTGAACAAGGGCTGAGCGATTTAACTTGGTTATCAATGTCGACAGGTTATCGCGGCACTCGGGAGGCTTTAGCTGCGGGCAAATACAACCTCGCTCAACAACCGCCATCAACCCAATTGTGCGGCATAGGGGTTGATTATAATAACCCCAATCCACAAAACCCTGACTTTGGTGCATTCACCGTTGAAGACGACGCTTTGCCCGATGGTTTCACTACTATTAATGATAGTGACGCTAGCGATACCAATAACAGTGGCAGTGAAAAGCAATATAAAGTCATTGCCCGCAGCGGTTTACGCTTACGGGGAGGTCCAGCGATTAATTTTGATATCATCAGCGTCATGCGCTCAGGTCAGGTAGTCTTTGTTATCTCAATCAATGAGGGTTGGGCGAGTATCGATATCGAAGGAGACGGCCAGATTGACGGCTTTGCCTCTGCGGCTTTTTTGCAGCAACTTTGATGGTTTAAACTGGCGAAGACACCATAACCGTAAACCAAGGATAAGTTAATGAACAACGACTCAAAAGCCATAGCAGACATAGATAAAGTGATTCAGGCTTTCTTCGCCGTATTTGACAACCGTCAGGGTAATATCCCGGATTTTGGCGAGTTTGGCTGCTTATTTTTCGATTGCTCCATGGTATATAAACGTGAAGGAAATTCAGTGAGACCTATGGGATTAGACGAATTTATTGAACCCCGAGATGCCATGTTAACTGACGGCACCTTACAAGATTTTTACCAATGGGAGATTGAAAGTCAAACCCTGATCAACGGCGGCATTGCTACCCGGGTGTGTCGCTATGGCAAAAGTGGCTTGCTCAATGGCAAACCCTATAGCGGACAGGGCAACAAACATATTCAACTGGCGTTGACCCATGATGGCTGGAAGATCACTTCGGTGGTTTGGCAGGATGACTTATAAACAAAAAAGGCGATAACACCAAGGTATTACCGCCCTTTTCAAGGCTCTGATCATATAGGACAAATTAAGGTTACAGTTATCCCTCAACATTCACGAGGTTGAAACCTCGTCTACGGCAGAGTGGGTACGCCGTAGACGCGAATTCATTCGCGTTTTTCAGAAACCTAATATGTAACCCTATTTGACTGGACCCTTTTTTTAAACATTCAAAATAGTTTTTAGTGCCGCTCACTCACCTGATTAAGGGTATATTTAGGTATCTCAACCACTAAATCGGCGCTCTCGACCATCGCTTGGCAGCCCAAGCGTGAATCTGGCTCTAAACCCCAGGCTTGATCTAACAGGTCGTCTTCAAGCTCGTCGCTTTCTGCTAGGCTATCGAAACCCTCACGCACGATAACGTGACAGGTGGTGCAAGCACAGGACTTTTCACAGGCATGTTCGATGATGATGTCGTTTTTTAACGCGACATCAAGAATACTTTCGCCTTTGCTGGCTTCAATCACTGCGCCGTCTGGGCACAACTCTTCATGGGGTAAAAATATCACTTGTGGCATGGTGGTTTATTAATCCTTCTTTTAAATTTAGCCCTTTGAAAACGCGAATGAATTCGCGTCTACGACGTAGACGAGGTTTCAACCTCGTAACTGTTCAGGGATAATGGCTAAATGTCGGTGACACTTTTACCAGAAAGCGCAGTGTGAATGGACTGGTCCATTCGTCGATTAGCGAATTCTTGAGTGGCGACATCCACCGCTTTAATACTGGCTTCAATAGCATTACGGTCATCGCCGTTTCTGGCAACAATCAATTGTTCTATCACCGTAATAACGGCTTGTTGCTCTGCCTCATTAAGCAGTCTGTCACCGTCTTGCTGTAATGCCGCAGTAACCGATTCAATCACCCTATCCGCTTCAACTTGCTGCTCTTTGAACATTCTGGCGGTGATATCATCTTTACCGTGAGTCATCGATGATTTGATCATCTCGGCAATTTGCTCGTCTTTGAGGCCAAACGAGGGTTTCACTTCGATTTGTGCCGCGATGCCCGTCGATTTTTCCATCGCCGATACGCTAAGCAAACCATCGGCATCGACCTGAAAAGTCACGCGAATATGGGCAGCACCAGCGGTCATTGGCGGAATATTAGTCAGAGTAAATTTGGCCAGTGAACGACAATCATCAACCAGTTCACGCTCGCCTTGGACTACGTGGATCATCATCGCCGTTTGACCATCTTTAAAAGTGGTGAATTCTTGGGCTCTGGCTACCGGAATCGTGGTGTTACGAGGAATGACTTTTTCGACTAAGCCACCCATGGTTTCCAAACCCAATGATAATGGAATGACATCAAGCAATAACATTTCACTGTCAGGCTTGTTACCAACCAAAATATCAGCCTGAATTGAGGCGCCTAAAGCAACTACTTTGTCCGGGTCGATTGAGGTCAGGGCTTCGCGGGCAAAAAACGCGTTCACTTCTGAGCGTACCAATGGCACACGAGTCGAACCGCCCACCATAATCACTTGCTGGATATCTGTTTTGTCGATACCCGCATCTTTGATTGCTCGACGACACGCTTTGGTGGTTTTCTTCACCAATGAGCTAATCAAATCACTAAATTCGCTGCGACTCAAAGTACAACTTTGAGTGCAAGTGTCCAGCGGCAAATTAAATTCAACGGTTTCTTCAACACTTAAAGATTCTTTCACTTCACGTGCTAATTGATAAAACTGGCGTAATTGGCGATCTGATAATTGCTCGACATCGGCTTGTTGTTTGAAGTGATCAACCAGTAAATGGTCAAAATCATCGCCACCGAGCGCAGAATCGCCACCGGTTGACAACACTTCAAAAACGCCTTTGTTTAGCCTGAGTATCGAGATATCAAAAGTACCACCACCCAAATCATAAACCGCAATAATGCCCTCTTCTTCACTGTCATCCTCACTGTCAAGCCCGTAAGCGATAGCAGCGGCAGTAGGTTCATTGAGTAGGCGTAAAACGTTTAATCCGGCGAGGTTTGCGGCGTCTTTAGTGCCTTGACGTTGGGCATCATCAAAATAGGCAGGCACAGTGATCACCACGCCTTCAAGACCTTCGCCTAAGGTATCAGCCGCTCTTTGGCTTAATACTTTGAGAATTTGGGCGGCAGCTTCGACCGGGGTGATATCACCTGACACCGTTTTGATTGCCACACCACCATCAGTTTCAACAAACTGATACGGCAGTGGACCACAATTGCTTTGGATATCGGCCAGTGAACGGCCCATAAAGCGTTTGCCTGAGATAATGGTGTTATGCGGATCCGTTGTCGCCAAGGCTTGAGCATCAGCCCCAACCGTTACGCCATTTTCGGTGTAACGAACAACCGATGGCAACACGTCGCTGCCATGGATATCAGTTAACGTGGCCGCTTTGCCACTGCGAACCGCAGCGACGAGTGAATTGGTGGTGCCAAGATCGATGCCTACAGCCAGTCGATGTTGATGAGGGGCCGCACTTTGGCCTGGTTCAGCGATTTGTAATAATGACATGATAATTTACTGTAGTGAGTCTTCTAGTCTGTCGAGTTCTTCGCGTAATTTGCTGGTAAACTTTAATTTACGCACGATGTTGGCGGCATTTTCCAGTTTGATTTTACAACTATTGACCAATAACGGTGACAACTGTTGATATAATTCACTGGTGAGCTGGTTAACGTCCTGTTCAAAGGCTTCAATTTGGTCATCTGGATCGGCAAGTTCAGCAATATCTTCAAGCTGTTCACGCAATACCATCTGTTGCATTAAAAACTCAGGGTCTTGTAAGGTTTTTTGCTCAATCTGAATGTCCACCCCTTGCTGTGCCAGCATGTATTCTGCTCGCTGCAAAGGATGTTTAAGGGTTTGAAAAGCATCGTTGACCTCAGCTGATTTTTGCACCGCAAGTAGCTGTTCATGCTCACTGGCGTGAGCAAATTTGTCAGGGTGAACAACCCGCTGTAATTGACGATAAGTGTCAGACACTCCGGCCATTTCAATGTCAAATTCAAATGGCAGGTTAAATAATTCAAAGTAATTCACAGTATTGGTTAGCTCAGTATTGATTAGCTCAGTTGGTTGAACAAGCGTTTGCATTAACAGGTTTCCCATTTAGCATTAAACGGTGAAACTCTCACCACAGCCACATTCCCCTTTGACATTAGGATTGGTGAACCTGAATCCTTCATTGAGCCCTTCTTTTTGAAAGTCCAATTGAGTGCCATCAATAAATGTCAGGCTCTTGGCATCAACCACCAAGGTGACCCCATCAATGGCAAAACATTCATCATCTTCGTTCAGTTCATCAACAAATTCAAGTACATAAGCCATGCCAGAGCAACCAGTCGTTTTAATACCAACGCGCAAACCGAGACCTTTGCCTCGATTGGTTAAAAATGCTTGTACCCGCTCACTTGCTGCCGGTGTCATTGAAATCGCCATTTAAACTCCTTAGTGCTTGGACTTGTAATCTTCAATCGCTGCTTTGATGGCATCTTCGGCCAAAATCGAGCAATGAATTTTTACTGGTGGCAAAGCCAATTCTTCGGCGATAGTGGTATTGGTTATTTCACCCGCCTGTTCAATTGATTTGCCTTTCACCCATTCTGTCACCAAAGACGATGACGCGATGGCTGAACCACAACCGTAAGTTTTGAACTTGGCATCTTCAATAATGCCGTTATCATCAATTTTTAATTGCAATTTCATTACGTCGCCACAAGCTGGTGCTCCCACCATGCCAGTCGCTACATTTGGATCACTTTTATCAAATGAACCCACATTACGAGGGTTTTCGTAGTGATCGATTACTTTTTCGCTATAAGCCATGAGTCTTTACCTTTTGAACCTTATCTTATGAAAATCGTTGATGAAAATTAGTGGCTCGCCCATTCAACAGTGCTCAAATCAACGCCATCTTTAAACATCTCCCATAAAGGAGACATTTCACGTAAGCGGTCAATCGCGCCTTTAACTAGGTCGATAGTAAAATCGATATCTTCTTCGGTGGTAAAACGACCGATACTAAAACGAATTGAGCTATGCGCCAACTCGTCAGACAAACCTAACGCCCGCAATACATAAGAAGGCTCAAGGCTCGCCGATGTACAAGCTGAACCAGAAGAAACGGCGATGTCTTTTAATGCCATAATCAAAGACTCACCTTCAACATAGTTAAAGCTGACATTTAAATTGCCGGGAATACGTTGCTCCGGATCACCATTAATTTGGCTTTCTTCAATGGTTTTCAGGCCGTTCCACAGCTTGTCTCGCAACACCCGGATACGGGCAATTTCAGTGTCGAGTTCAAGGTGAGCAAAATGGAAAGCTTCACCCATACCGACAATTTGATGAGTCGCTAAAGTGCCTGAACGCATACCACGCTCATGACCGCCGCCATGAATTTGCGCTTCAAGGCGAATTCTCGGTTTACGACTGACATACAAAGCCCCCATGCCTTTAGGACCATAAACTTTATGGGCCGAAAACGACATTAGGTCGACTTTCATTTGTTTTAAATCAATTTTGACTTTACCTGCACTTTGCGCCGCATCAACATGAAAAACCACTTTGCGCTCACGACACAATTCGCCGATAGTGCTGATATCTTGGATCACACCGATTTCGTTATTCACATGCATCACGCTAAGCAATACAGTGTCTTCGCGGATGGCATCCGCCAATTTGTTCATATCCAGCAAACCGTTAGCTTCAACGTCCATATAAGTCACTTCAAAACCTTGACGCTCCAGCTCACGACAGGTGTCGAGTACCGCTTTATGTTCGGTTTTGACGGTAATGATGTGTTTGCCCTTTTTGTTGTAAAATTGGGCAGCACCTTTAATGGCCAAATTATTTGATTCAGTAGCACCAGAAGTTAAGACGATTTCGCGCGGGTCACAGTTAATTAGCTCAGCAATTTGATGGCGGGCAACATCTACCGCTTCTTCGGCTTGCCAGCCGTAACGGTGCGAGCGGGAAGCCGCATTACCAAAATTGCCGTCCATGGTTAAATACTGCATCATCTTCTCGGCAACACGCGGGTCAACCGGTGTAGTGGCAGCATAATCTAAATAAATCGGTAATTTCATTTTCTCTCCAAAGCTACAACTGACAGTTGACTTCAATAGTGTCACTGCCTATCGTACTGATTAAAGGGGCGATAGTTAAACGGGTATTTTTACCATGTCCCATGTCTTGATGTTGTGAGACTGCTTGTACAGCCTGCTTTTTCATCAATTCGGCAATGCTAATGGCATCTAAAAATTGTTGTATTCGTGAGCTTAAGTCAGCCCACAAGGTGTGTGTCAGGCATTGACTGCCATCTTGACAGCCTGTGCTACCGCCGCATTTCGTGGCATCAACGGATTCGTTGACCGCAGTGATCACGTCGCCAACAGAAATATCCTCTGCCTCGCCACCGAGCTGGTAGCCCCCACCGGGACCCCTAACACTGCTAACCAATCCTTTTTTACGCAACCGCGAAAAAAGTTGTTCTAAGTAGGACAATGATATGCCCTGACGTTCGGAAATATCCGCCAACGGTACCGGACCAGATTGCGCATGTAATGCGACATCCAGTATGGCTGTTACCGCATAGCGGCCTTTTGATGTTAATCTCATCGAGTAAACCTCTGTCTATTCGCGCCGAATTTTACTGGCTCGCTATAAATAGGTCAAGCTTATACCTGACTAAATTACTCGGGTATTGTAGATCCGTCAAGATAATACTTGACTATTTTACTCAGGTATTATCTTAATGGGTAATTATAGCTGTTCTTCGGCGATCTGTGCCCGCTCTTTGGCAGCCTCTTTTTCGGCTTCGGCAAACTCTTCACCATCAACTTGGATATCTGGTAACTTCTCACCACAAGCATCACCGCCCAAGCGTTGAATTTCGGTGCAGGCATCATTGATTTTTGAATCCATCATGTGGATGTGATCCAACAAAGTACCGATGGTACTAGCAACCGGATCTGGATTATCAGCGGATACCGCATAAGCATCAAAACCCATTTTCTCGGCCATTTGTGCCCGTTGCTGTTTAACCGGATCGGTGGGCTTTTTAATTACCCGACGACCGGGGATCCCCACCATAGTCACGCCCGCAGGCACGTCTTTGGAGACCACTGAATTTGAGCCAACTCGGGCATTATCGCCAATAGTAATCGGCCCAAGAATTTTCGCACCTGCGCCGATAACGACATTATTGCCCAAAGTAGGATGACGCTTACCCGCACTCCAACTGGTACCACCTAGTGTTACCCCATGATATAAGGTGCTGTCATCACCAATTTCAGCCGTTTCACCGATAACGATACCCATGCCATGGTCAATAAAGAATCGACGACCAATCGTCGCACCCGGGTGGATTTCAATCCCGGTCAACCAGCGTGAAAACGTCGACAGAAAACGGGCGAGAAAACGCCATTCCCGACGCCACAAACGGTGGCTCAGACGATGGAACCACATCGCGTGTAACCCAGGATAATTAAAAAACACTTCCCAACTAGTGCGAGCAGCGGGATCTCGATCAAATACACAGTCGATATCTTCTTTGACTCGCGCTCTTATCCGCTTAAACATAGTTATTACTTCCTTTTTTTATGATCTGATTGAACAGAGGACAAAATGCCACGCAGAATATTCAGCTCTTGCTTTTCAACTCGGGCACGGTTAAACAGGCGTTTGAGTTTCATCATCACCTGACCCGGATGGGCGTCAATGATAAAACCGGTTTGTAACAGCGTGGTTTCGAGGTGTTGATAAAACCCCGCCATGTCTTGGGTCAGTGGATATTCTTCTTCCACTGGCTGGTATTGATTGTTCTGCTCCAACCAAGTCATTCTGATTTCATAACACAGGGTTTGCACCGCCATCGCTAAATTCAGTGAGCTGTATTCAGGGTTGGCAGGTAAGCAGACGTGAAACTGACACAGTTGTAATTCTTCGTTGCTCAGGCCATTATTTTCACGACCAAACACCAAAGCCACCGGATGATTAACCGACTCAGCGAGCATTTTTTTCGCACATTCTCTGGGACCCACCATCGGCCATGACCAGGTACGGCTACGAGCGCTGGCACCAATCACCAAACCACAACCGTCAATGGCATCTTGGAGCGTATCAACGGTGGTGGCGTTGGCCAAAATATCTGTCGCCCCAGCGGCCAAAGCGGAGGCTTTGCTATCGGGAGCCGATACCGGATTGACTAGATAGAGGTTAGAGATCCCCATGGTTTTCATCGCCCGGGCAACCGAGCCAATATTACCAGTGTGAGAAGTATTAACTAAAACAATGCGAATATTATCGAGCATTCAAACAATCCAGTATGTAGTTTACGCTTTAATGAAAAGAGTAAGTAAAAGAGCAATAAAAAATGCAATAAAAAATGCAATAAAAAATGCAATAAAAGTGAGCCGCGCAGTTTAACACAATCACAAAACCCTGAGAAGGGCGGCATAACCCAACATTTATTCACTTGACTACAGTGACAAGTCCTGTATACTACGCGCCGCTCTGTCGTCCGCCCTAACAATGTTCGGATGATCAGAAAACCGATTCAACGTTCTTTTTAAAATAAGGTAGTTACTAATGCATCCAATGTTAAACATTGCGATCCGTGCTGCGCGTAATGCAGGCAAAGTCATCGCTCAGTCATTTGAAGAGAAAGACAAAATCGAAACCTCATCAAAAGGCCCTAATGATTTCGTTACCAATATCGATAAAGATGCCGAACAAGCCATCATCAATACCATCAAAAAATCCTATCCGGAGCATTGTATTGTTGGCGAAGAGCTAGGCGAGCAAGCTGGTGAAGATAGTGACTACTTGTGGATTGTCGACCCACTGGACGGCACCACCAATTTTATCAAGGGCATCCCGCATTTTTGTGTTTCCATCGCCTTAAAAGTCAAAGGCAAATTAGATCAAGCGGTCATTTACGACCCTATTCGCTCTGAATTATTCACCGCATCCCGGGGCGCAGGCGCTCAGTTAAACGGCTATCGCTTACGCTGTTCAAACTCCAAAGAAATCGAAGGCACGGTATTAGCGACTGGTTTCCCACACAAAAACAAACATCAGCTTGATGCCTACATGGAAATGTTCAAAACCTTTTTTGTCGATACCTCAGACATCCGCCGCTCAGGCTCAGCGGCACTGGATTTGGCTTATGTCGCCGCAGGTCGAGTTGATGGTTTTTGGGAAATTGGCTTAAAACCGTGGGATACTGCTGCGGGTCAACTGTTAATCAAAGAAACTGGTGGTATTTGCACTGACTTTGTTGGTGGAGCCAATCAGGACCGCAGCGGTAATATCATCGCCGGTAATCCTAAAATGGTTAAAGCTATGGTTAAAGCCATTCGCCCTCATTTGAATGAATCTTTGTCGAAGTAAAGGCTCAAGTAAAAGCTCGGCCTTAATGATTCTAAAAAATATAGTTACTGACAACAATACCCCTCCCGCTTCCCGTCAGCTCAGCGCACCGCGAGGGGTTACTCGTTTATAGGCCATGAAAAATGGCTTAATCCAGCTAATTGATAATCATGCCATTGACACCAGAAAGATGGGTTTCCCTGGGGGTTGGGAAAAACAATCAATCTGGTGTTAAAAAGAAACATCAACTTATGTGGCAATTAATAATCAATCACATCACCGATGCCACCGTTAGCAACAATACCTCCTCCAGTATTAGACACTCCCGGTGTAGGTTGATTATCAGCTGCCTCAGTGTACTCGCTCAAGGTGATACTTGACAGTTGCGGGTTGCGCTCACCGTTAGCGAATTTACAGCCATAACCATTAAGGCTCAGGTTGCCAGCTTCATCACTTTGCCAAGTAATTGAATCACAACTTCTTGCCGCAGGCACTGTCAATACTCGGGGGATTTGTACGCCTTCGCTAGCCAAGTCACTGCCAAAGCAGACAATATCACGACCATTGAGTGAAGCATCGCATTGTGCAGCTGCCAAAGACGCAGTGCTATAACTGGCGTTAGCATGGTCAACCACTCCCATTGCTGCCATTTTAGGTGCGCCCTTACAATACACTAAAGAGAAATCACCACTGCTAGTATTTTCAGTTTGAATGTGACAACTACCCACCGATAATGAAGACCAAGGCGCTGCGTTTACCGAAGTCGTCTTAGCTTGAACCGCCTGAATGCTCAAAGCAGAAGAAACTAAAACCAATCCGCTTATCAATTTTTGTTGTATGTTGCTCATATTGTTATCCTGTTATAAAAAAGTCTATTTAGTTAATTTAATGTTATTAACCGTAATATGCCAGCTTTAATTCCCGACGTAATAACATCAGCTGTTAGCACCAGTAAAAACGGGTTTGTGTCATCAGCTAGATGCTGTTTCGTGATCAGTATATGTAACCAGCCTGTTAATAACTAGAGCAAATCAACGTTTAAAAAGGATTCATATGTTATTATATTTAATAAAAGACGGGAACTTTATGATCAAAAAAAAGCCGCCAATTGAGTATTATAGCGGCTTTCTTGGCGTTTTTTTATAGCGTTGTTAACGATTTATTGACGAGGTAGGCGTAATCTCACAAGAGTACCAACACCGGGCTCTGATTCAACAATCAGTTCACCTTCATGTTGCTCCATGATGCCGTAGGCGATGGACAAACCCAAGCCAGTTCCTTTGCCTATTGGTTTAGTGGTATAAAACGGTTCGAATATTTGGCATCGAGTGTCCTCACTCATGCCGCAACCATTGTCCTTAATCTCAATTTCCACAGCATTGCCTGCAACTGAGCAGGTTACGACTATCTGACCCGGACTATCGTCAAATCGTTGTTGTTGCTTTTCTTTGATGGCGTCACAAGCATTAACAATCACCCCCATAAACACCTGATTAAGTTGCGCCGGACAACCAAATAATTCAGGAGCAGCTTTAAACTGTGGGGTAAATTGAGTGCTAAATTCAGCGACCTTAAGGTGCTTGGTACGCACCAGATTGATCGTCGATTGCAAGTTTTCACCTAGGTTGAGTATCTTCTTATCTTCACCACCGAGATGACTAAACGTTTGCAAATCTTCAACAATACCTTTTATCCGCTGAGTGCCATTTTCAATGGTAGTAATATGTTCATAAAGCGGTTTAAGTTTTTGTCTGAAACTCTCAAGCAGGGCTTCCTCGGCTCCATCTCCGGCCAAATCAAACAGATATTGTTGAAACTGTTTTAAATCAGTCACCAGATTATGCGCACTGATATGAGTAAAGTTGATCGGGTTATTGATTTCATGGGCGACCCCCGCCGTCAGGGTGCCCAGCGACGCCATTTTGGCACTTTGCACCAACTGTTGTTGGGTCGCGATGATCTCGGTATTTTTTTGCTCCAACTGTGCAGTGCGTTGTGACACCTTGCGCTCAAGGTTACGGTTGATATCCAGCAACCTCAAATGCGTCTCGACCCGGCTAAACAGTTCGTGTTTTTCCACCGGTTTAGTCAGATAATCGTTGGCACCCACTGCAAAACTATGTACCAAATCAGCCACTTGATTCTTAGCCGTTAAGAAGATCACTGGCAAATCGTTAACCGAATGGGTTTTGCGTATATTTTCGCAGACTTCATAACCGGACATATGCGGCATCATCACATCCAGTAAAATCAGATCAAACGGTCCATCTCGCGCAATAATCTCCAATGCCTGTAACCCACCCCAAGCCTCAACCAACTGGTATTTTTGTAATGACAAATGATTGTGCAACACTTTAAGGTTAATCGGCTCATCATCCACCAGCAAGATGCGAAAACGGCTACCATCGTGTACGCTGTGGTGTTCATTATGATGCTCAAACTGCGGCTCTTCATTAGTTATAACGTCATTACTACGCCGTTTACCCTCAGCACGATGGTGAGCCAATAAAACCTTTTCTTCAGTCCAGTGTAATCGCGCCACCGCCTTCCCATCATTGTCATTACTCACCGCTCGTTGTTCACAGATAGGCAAAACAAAACTGAAACTAGACCCCTGCCCTAGCTCAGATTCGACTTCAATAGAACCACCATGTAACGCCACTAATTGCTGACTCACAGCCAAACCCAAACCAGTGCCACCGTAGCTGCGTTCAGTATTACTTTCAATTTGCGCAAAGGAGTCAAAAATCACCGCCAGTTGTTCTTGTGCAATACCAATGCCGGTATCGGAGACTTTTACTTTCAGTCCGGTTTCAGTCAATACGGCTGAAACCGTGATCTCACCACTGTCAGAAAACTTAACCCCGTTACCCACCAGATTATGCATCACCTGTTGTAGTCGATCTTCATCAGCCAGCACAGCAGGAAAATCATTCGACACGGTATTGTTCAAAACCAGTGTTTTTTCGCCTATCAGCGGCCGTGAAAGTGCCAATACCACCTCGGTCAGCGTGTGTAAATCCAATGGTTTGAGATCTAATATCAAGTTATGGTTTTTCAATTTAGAAAAATCGAGCAAATCATTGACCAAATTACTCAGGCGTTTACCACTGCTGACAATCATCGCCAAATTAGTGCTACTGATTTTTGACTGAGCCCCGCCGATACCGTCCATCAGCGATTCTGCCAAACCAATAATACCGTTAAGCGGTGTGCGTAATTCGTGAGAAGTGTTAGCTAGAAATTCATCTTTGAGTTTATCCAGCGCTTTAAGTTGCTGATTAACAGAGCGTTCATCGAGCACTTTTTGGTGCTGAGTATGAACAAAATAATAAATCAGCCCAGCCACCAGCAAGGCGTAAATCGCATATGCCCACCATGATTGCCAAGGTGGTGGTAATACGGTGATTTGCAGTGTTTTCGCCTGCTCGTGCCAATAGCCAGCCAGATTGCCCGCCTTGACCATCAAGGTATAATCCCCTGCTGGCATATTGGTATAAGTTGCCCGCCGATGTTTAGCGTCAGTCAAAATCCAGTCTTTATCCCAACCTTCGAGTTTATAGGCATATTGGTGTTTCATCGGATTGGCAAAATACAACGCGGCAAACTGAAATGACACCAGACTTTGCTCATGACTCAATGTCAATGTCTCCAGCTCATCAATGGTCTTATCCAATTTGAAAGTTTGAGCATTGTCGTCATTGTCTAAGGCCATGAGATTGATTGGCACCGATTGATTGAATAACAGAAAATCAGTCAACACCACGGTGGTTTTTTGCTGCTTATCTTTAATGTTCTCGGGAAAAAAGCGGTTAAAGCCATTGATACCGCCAAAAAATAACTCACCACTAGCACTACGAAAATAAGCGCCGGCGGTGAACTCATTACTTTGT
>CBDIDQ010000002.1:0-19186 GCA_965277695.1 Alteromonadaceae bacterium | reverse complement strand
CACTTTATTTTCATCGCTGTGAGTCAACGCTTATCTGGCTCGTGAGCTAAGCACACGCTAATGATAGGCTAATAATAAGGTAGGAATACGGGGGATTTTATGAATCAACCACAGTCAATCCAGATAAGCTATTAATGTCTTGCAGCTGATCAACAATCAAGATCTTATGACCGCGCTCAAGCCGTCTGACAAATAGCTGATGGTTTTTATCAGCCAAGATTAAAATCAATTGGTTTTGCTGTTTACTGATGTTTACTGATTCTCGAACAAATAAGTCAACGGCGGCCTGATCAATATAGCTGGTGTGCGCCAAATCAAGGATCACATTGTCATCAGTATGGCGTTTAAACACCGCAGCCAATTGTCCGACAGAGGCATAAAACAGCGCTCCGCGGACTTTGACAATAACCCCCTGAGCCGTTTTCTTTTCGCTGATATCCAAGCTGATGATGTTTAACAAAAATAGACTGACAGAAAACAACACCGCCACCACCACACCTTCTGCTAACCCCAGCAATATTACCGTCAACAAGGTCGTCACATAGATGATCAGCTCTGTTTTCACTTTAAAGAAATGTTTGGCCTCTTGCCATTTGAGCATATCAATGCCGACAATAAACAACGTACCTGACATCACCGCCATTGGCATATAAGCCAAAACAGCGCCTGACAATGAAATAATCAGCAAAACAAAAAAACTGCTTGAGATGCCAGATAATGGCGATGATGCATTTAAGCTTTGATTGACCCGGGTACGATTAAAACTGCCAGAGCCGGCAAAAGCAGAAAAAAACGGCGCGAGAAAATTAGCAAAACCCTGAGCAAAAACCTCTTTATCCAATGAAATATCCTGCTCAGCGGCGGTTTTAAGCCCATTGGCAATCACCAAACTTTGTGCCAGACCAATAAACGCAATCGCAAAAGCATAGGGGAACAATGAGATGCTGCTCATCAAATACTGTTGATTAATTGTCGGCAGCTGCAATGGCAACCAACTGAGCGGCATATGACCAAGATAATCCAGCTCTGTCATCGGTTGCGGCCAAATAAAGCCAATCACTAAGCCACAACAATAACCACCAGCCACCGCCATAATAATATAATAACGAGACGAATAACGTTTGCCAGCATAACCGCATAGGATGGTTGTCAAACCAATAGCCAGTGCATAAGGATTAATGGTGTCACTGCCACTGCTAAAAATCACATAGAGCTTTTCGAAGAAAAACGACGTTCTAAAATCAGCAATACCGAGGATACTGTCCAAAGAGGCCATCACAATCAAAAAGCCGGCACCCGCAGAAATACCAGCAATAGCCGCAGGACTGATAAATTGAAAAATAATCGCCCCGCGAAACAGCCAAAATAACAATTGAATGATACCGACCATCATTGAAAGCAACATCACAAAGTCGATATAAACCGGGCTGCCCCGCCCCGCCAGCGGTAATACCGCGACGCCAATCAAAATAGAAACGGCGGTATTTGGCCCGCTGATCATCGACGAAGAGCCAAACAGGCTAGTGACAAAGGTAACAAATATGGCACAGTACAAGCCATATTCTGGGGGTAACCCGGCGAGATAAGCAAAAGTGATACCTTGGGGGATCACCACAATAGCCCCAACCAATCCGGCGAATAGTTCGGTTCGCCACTTGCCAGACTGCTTGGTCCAGGCAAGCGAAGGCGTGACTTCGCGTAACAGATTATTCACTAGTCAGAGACTCTTTAAGCGCAGTGGGGACTTTCCAGAACTTTTCTAATAACTTGAGTAACTTGCTTTGACGGGGATCTGCCGGACGATATTGCCAGTTTAAATAGGCTGAGACATTCAAGGCTTGCTGATGGCTTAACGATTTTGGCTTATCCAGTGGCATATTCGCCCAGATATACCCGGCGGCCTTGTGGACTTTGTTCATACCTGCGCCGGCGTTATATGCATCAAGCCCCCAAAGCGGTGGGATGGCACCAATACCTTGGCCATCTTCCCCATGACATTGGCTGCATTGTTGTTGATAGACCAATCTGCCAGCCGCCGGGTTTGGATCAAAGCCAGTATCCGGCAAAGTCACCACCCCTCGTCCGTCGGGTGGCTGACCTATCGTTTCGCCCTCAGACAAGTAATAAATGTAAGCGGCAGTGGCCAATACCTCAGGCGCATCCTCAGGCGGCATAATGCCATCGAGGCTATAGAGAAAACATTCTCGAATACGCAGGCCAATACCATTACGCTTGCTGTTTTTAGCCCGCCACTTAGGAAACATGCCAGAGACATTTAACGGCATCGCGTGTTTTTTGGTTCCGCCCTCAAGGTGACAGTTAGTGCAATTTAATTTATTGCCGACATACCGGCTGGCATGACGTTGGGTATTCATCACAATGTTATAACCAAAAACAACATTGCTGTAATAGTCATCTAGGTAGGGTTCATTTAATAATTGTTCAATGGTGGGTTTGTTATCCGTGCCGTGACTTGGTGTAATAAATAACAGTGTTATTAACATTATAATAGAGACAAGCAGATTATATCGAACGGTCGATTTTTTCATCGCCACCATAATTTTTGACCTTGTGTCTAAACATTTCATGCTGATGTGTAATAAAAGTATACACGTTCAATTCAATTGTTAACGGTTAATTATTACCGCCAGCCATCTTTTTTTTAGTCCGACTAGTCGGCATCGCAATAGCCGGATCGTCCGGCCAATAATGCCTCGGGTATCGTCCTTTCATTTCTTTTTTCACTTGCTCATACGAGCCCTGCCAAAAACCCGCCAAATCTTGGGTCAACTGCAACGGTTTTCTCGCTGGTGACAACAGTTCAATCACCAAAGGTAATTGGCCATTAGCCAACGCCGGATTACTGGTCAAACCAAACATTTCTTGAATCCTTACCGACAACTTCGGCGACTGATCAACCCGATATTCAATTTTGTAATGGGCACCGGTAGGCACTTTAAAGCGTTCAGGAAAATCCTTATCCAACTGTTGTTGCTGTTGCCATTCAAGCCGTGATAACAATGCCGGTTTAATATCAAACTTTTTCAATTCAGCCAGCGAGCGTAGATTATTCAAATAAGGCGCTAACCAATCATCTAACGTCGCCAGCAAGGCTGCATCGCTATAGGCTGGCCAGCGACTATCACTGTTTTGGCCATTTTGATGATAAAGCGAAAAAGCGGTATTCAAACGTAACCGCAATTGTTTACTATCATCATCCCAAGCCAATAAATCTAACCCTTTATCTTTGATCCGGCCAATAAACGCCGCCACTCTTTGGCCACTTGAAATCCCGCCACTGGTGGGTTTTGTGTCAAGCACAATACGACCCAACTTGCTTTGAGTTTCGGCCACCAGCTTTTCACCTTTTTTGTCCCAGCCAACAAAATCCTCGCTACTGACCAAATGGGCCAATTCAGCGGTGATTTGTTCAGCACTGATCGGGGCCGCCAAACGGACAGACGCCCGGGTATCGAATTCGATTAAATCGGCCACCACTAAAAACGCTTCGTGACTTAACGGGTCGTTATCTGAAATCACAATGCCAAAACCATTGCTCATCTGAAAACCCATGCCCCGAGATTTAGCAATACGATCAGGAAAGGCCAGTGCCAACAGTACCCCACAGTACTCCAATGGTAGACTTTGCTGTAAGCGAATATTGATTCGCTTTGCCCAAACTTTGGCTTGATTTAACACTTGCGGGCTTTTGCCTGCCTGCACCCAACGGACTCTGGCTTCAATTGAACTGTTATCGCGCCTCATGCCTTTAGGCAGCGGGTCGACCTCTTCGATAATCGCCGCCAGATAACAAGCTAATGAATCAACGGCTAAATCCGCAGCACTGCCCAAGGTTTTGGCTTTTAATAACATATGGGCGATCCGGGGATGGCAACCAAGGGCATTAACTTGATGACCAATCGGGGTTATTTTCAAATGCGAATCGAAGATCTCAAGTTGCATCATCAACTGTTGCGCTTGAGCGACCAAATGCTTCGGCGGCGCATTAACCCATTGCATGTCGTCAATCTCAGCGCCCCAATTGGCGACTTCTAATACCAAGGACATTAAATCTGAAATTAAAATCTCCGGCTGATCGAAGTCCATCCGTCGTTCAAAAATTTCTGCGCTATCTAGCCGATAGCAAATACCCGGCATTAATCGCCCTGCCCGACCTGCCCGCTGAATAGCGGATGATTTGGCAATGGCTGCGGTGTGTAATTTAGTTACCCCATTTTTAGGATTGAAACTGGCATGACGTTTCAGCCCGCTATCAATCACAATGCGAATACCATCAATAGTCAGACTGGTTTCGGCAATGTTGGTGGCGATAACAATTTTGCGTTCATCGCCAATACAAGGCGCAATCGCTGCTTGCTGTTGCTTTTTAGCTAAATCGCCATATAGCGGATAGACTTTGACATTAGCAGACAGATTCTGCCCAGCCAGTGCATCAGCCAAACCATTAATTTCTTTGGCACCGGGCAAAAACACTAAGATACTGCCAGTTTCTTCAAGTAATAGTTGCGCAATCAAGCTACTGATACGACCGACCATCTGATCGGCTTTGCCTGGCGAAGAACCCGGCAAATAGCGCACTTCGACCGGATAACTGCGCCCTTCACTGGTGATGATCGGCGCATCGAGCATTTTCGACAGATATTCACTATCCAGCGTCGCCGACATGATCAACAAGGTCAGGTCGTCCCTTAAGGCACTTTGCATATCTAGGCTTAATGCCAGCGCCAAATCCGCATGTTGAGAGCGTTCATGAAACTCATCAAAAATCACCAAATCGACCCCGGACAATTCTGGGTCTGATTGGATCATCCGGGTCAATATGCCTTCGGTCACAATCTCTAGCACCGTTGAACTTGATACCTTCACATCTTGTCGCACCCGATAACCGACAGTTTGACCGACCTGCTCACCGAGTTGTTGCGCCAGATATTCGGCGATGCTGCGGGCAGCGAGTCGTCGCGGCTCCAGCATAATGATACGACCAGTAAAAATCTTTTGTTTGACCAGCTGCAACGGCAAAAACGTCGACTTGCCCGCGCCCGGTGGCGCTTGCAAAATCACTTTGTCATGGCTAGTTAATGTGGCAAATAGTTCAGGGAGGACTGGTTCAATCGGTAGCATGTTGGCCCATCGGGGTTGGTTGTAATCGGGTTGACACTAACATACAAGCAAAAATCATCACAGCCGAACCGCCAATACACGCCATAAAACCATAATATTGATAGATCAACCCCGACAACAAGGTGCCGATTAAGCGACCAGAGGCATTCGCCATATAATAAAAACCAACATCCAAAGAAACCCCATCGGCTTTCGAATAGGCCAAAATTAAATAAGAATGAATCGCTGAATTGATCGCAAACACCAGCGCAAAAGCAAACAGTCCGCCAATCACCAGCCATTGCATTGCCAGCTCATAATAAGCCCCCAGCAACATCATTACGGGCAATGCCAGCAGAATACTCACCCACAACAAAGTGGTTTTTTCTGTCGGTGCGTGGTCTGGCGAATTAAAACCTAACAACCTCGGTGTTGACGATTGCACCACACCATAACCTATCACCCACAATGCCAATAAAGTGCCCACTTGGGTGTGTGTCCAATGCAGTTCGCTTTGTAAAAATACAGGTAGTGCCACCACAAACCAGATATCCCGGGCACCAAACATAAAAAACCGCGCTGCCGACAACACATTGATGGCCGGGCTTTTTGACAATAACTCCTTAAATTTTGGCTTGTATTGTTTTTTGCCCATCTCACTAGGCAACAGCCATTTAGCCAGCAAGGTAATAACCAGCAAACCGCCCGCCATCGCCCACAGCGCCTGTTGATAACCCAAGGTTGCCAATAACAAACCACCGAGGAAAAATCCGACGCCCTTTAAAGTGTTTTTTGAGCCGGTTAAAATCGCCACCCACTTAAATAACTTACCTTGATGCTGGTCTGACACCAGCAGTTTCAGCGAGCTTTTCGCGCTCATCTTATTGAGGTCTTTACCAATGCCCGACAACGCCTGCACCGCCATCACATAAGGTAACGACAGCCAACTTTCGAGCGACAACAACCCCAGTGCGCCGATTTGCAAGCAAAGCCCAGCAAACATGGTGCGATTTAAACCAATCACTGCCGCCAGCCAGCCGCCAAACAAGTTAGTGATCACGCCAAACAATTCATAAAACAAAAACAAAAAGGCGATGTTTAACGCGCTATAACCCAACTGATGAAAATACAACACCACCAGCATTCGCAATGCCCCATCGGTCAGCGTAAAGCCCCAATAAGCGCCAGTGACGACGCCGTACTGCTTTATAGGTGAAAGCATGATCACGCCAAATCAGCGGCGATCATCAAGGCGATATCCGTCATCCGCTCAACGTAGTTAATTTCGTTGTCGTACCAAGCCAAAATCTTCACCAATCGTTTATCAGTCACCTGAGTCGACAGCGCATCAACAATGCCCGAGCGGGTATCGTCTTTATAATCCACCGATACCAAGGGTCGCTCTTCATAGCCTAAAATGCCTGAAAGCGACGTTTCAGCGGCTTGCTTGAACAACTGATTAATCTGCTCGACCGTGACATCCTGGCTCACTTCAACCACTAAATCGACCAAGGAGGCATTGAGCAAAGGCACACGCACCGCCAGACCATTGAGCTTGCCTTCAAGCTCGGGGAAGATTTTCATAATGGCAGTGGTTGAACCCGAAGAAGTAGGCACTAACGATTCACCTGCCGCACGGGCACGACGTAAATCTTTGTGGGCACCATCAACAATATTTTGCGTCGCAGTAATATCATGAATAGTGGTCATAGAACCTTTAACGATACCCACCGAATCCAGCAATACCTTAACCACAGGCGCAAGACAATTGGTGGTGCAAGAGGCTGCGGTAACTAGGTGATGATGCTGTGATTGATATAAATGATGATTAACACCATAAACGATATTGAGGGTATCGCCATCTTTCACCGGACAAGCCACCATGACTTTTTTAACCTCAGAGCCTGTTCCAAGCAGCTGATCATACATCGCTGTTTTGCGATATAAACCACTACATTCCACCACTAAATCAATGCCAGAAAAATCAGTCTCATCAAGGGCTTCGGTTTGGCTGTAACCAATAGTCCGTTCGCCAATTTGAATACCTTTACCTTTACCGTTATCATTAACGGTAATATTATCTTTTTCAAACCGCCCGTGAGTCGAATCAAACTCCAGCAGATGAGCCGCAGTCGCCGCATCGAGCTTAGGTTCGTTGATCAACACAATCTCTAGCGCTTGGCTGTTTTCCCATGCCGCCCGTAAAAACAACCGTCCCATCCGGCCAAAACCGTTAATTGCTACCTTAATCGCCATGTTATCTCCGCCTGCCTGAGGTTATCGTAAAATAGCGGTATTTTACTGATTATGCCTTGAAATAACAGTGAAAGTTTTGTGACAAGCAAAACATATTCGGTGGGGGTTTGGAGAGAAGGAACGAACGGACGTCCGTTCCTATAACAAATTTAAGAAGGCACCTTAAACAACACCTTAACGCTGGTATCGCCGTTTAACGCACTTTCTTCAATATAACCAATCGCAGAAGGATCAGCGGCAACTTTTTCAATCATTTGTGCATCACCATCAACGACCGCTGGCGGTTGTTTCTTGCCAGAGAACATCAATTTTGACCAGTAGCTTTTCAATTTACGGCCATTCTTTTTCACCACTTTTTTATAAAATCCCTGATGCGCCGTGGTATCCGGCTTTTGGTCGAATGGCACCGCACTGCCACCGCTGGGAAAACTTGATACTTTGCCCAAAAAGATTTTTTTCAACTGCTTTGCTGTTAACGCATTATTGTTTGATGGATGACCAATAACGACCACCCCCGCATTTGCCATCGTCGGTAATAACAAGCCCGAGAGTGACATGCCAATTGCGACCATAACTAAAAGCAAGCTGTTGGTCATTCTCCGGCTCATTAACTTCATTGATTTTTTCATATTATCCCATCTTGTATTTAGCTTTTCATTTAGCGCTTTTTTATTTAGCGCTTTTTATTTAGCGCTTTTTATTTAAAAGACGACCGTTAATGCCAGACCCAATTGATCAAGGTTACCGTCATAATCTGGAGAAACTTCGGTTAATAGCCCAGTGGTGCCAAATAAATTAACCCCCAATTTCGACTTGACATGTTTCCATTCAAATTTTAATGCCGCATTCTCGGCAAAATCATAACGCAAACCGACCGTGACACTTTCTTGACTCAAATCACCACTTTGTCGCGCCGCGTCAACGGTCGCAATCAAACCGGCCAACTCAGGTACATCCGTAGGGAAAGAAGCGGTGATCTCAGGACGTATTTCAGATTCTTCTTTACTAAAGGTAATATGCGGCATCCAATCACCAAAACGATAACCAAACGTACCATAATAACCATCAGCAGTTTTAGGTAACACGGACCCTTCAATGTCTCGGCGAGTCCATTCAGCAATAATCAATACATTTTCGTCATCATATGAAAAACCCGCTTCGAGAAAGGTTACGTCTTCATCTTGGGCATTCATTTGGTTGATGACTTCATGAAAACCATTTTCTGCCAATATAGCAAACAGACCGCCAGTCGTCGGGGTATCTTCCAGCCCTAACGTCAAACTGTGCTTTTCAACCATCAACCTGAAAGTAAAGGTATCATCAGTGGCATGAAGAATAATACCGCGCATGTTATCAAACCGCAGATCAGCATCTTCACCGGTAGTGGTTAAGCGAATGCGGTCGTTGGATTGACCAACAAAGGGTTGAAAACGGAAAGTAAAATCACCGTATTCTCGGTAATGCAATAAATCAACGCCGTTATAAATCGAGGTTGGCATACTGCCATAAGCTTCTATTGGTGGGGTGATCCACGGAAAAGTGTGACCGACATCCAAAAAATCAGAAAAGAAAAAATACGGCAAACGCATCTTACCCGCTCGCACATCTAAGGTTTCATTAATTTTATACTTAACAAAAGCCCACTCCGCTTCAATATCATAATCATCAATGCCACGACCCAACAACTGGGTTGTCACCGATAATCTATCATCAATATCAATCGACAATTGCAGACCAAAAACAGATAAAGCATCAAACGACGCTTCATCATCAACACCCGCTAAATTCGCTTCTTCATCCAGCTTGGCCACCGCTGCGGTCAAAAACCCATTAATGTGAATATTATCATTGACCGCATACGCCATCTGACTTTCTGACAAAAGCAAAATAGCGGCTGCATAGCCTATTTTTTTTAGCATAAGTAAATCCTTGAATTGCCTTGTATTGGTAGGTAGCTGAGATCGCAGGTTTCATCATCAACCCCCGCGACCTGAACTTATATTGTTTTTTATTCAGCGCTAAACGATAAATTGCTTAGTGACACTGTGCAAATCGCCCGACAAACGTTCAACACCACTACTGATTTGGGTTAAGCGCTCGGCCTGTTGTGATGAATCTTGTGCATTGGCGGTGATCTTATCGGTAGTATTGATAATCCCAACTAAGGTATTTTGTTGCTCCTCGGTAGCACTGGCAATACGGGTATTCATATCATTGATAGTCGACACACTCTCGGTGATCTCTTCAAGGGCATTACCGGTAAGACTAATTTGCGCCACACTTTGCTGGGCATGATCCTGACTTTCGCCGATAACAGTCACGGCTTGCTGCGCCGCACTTTGTAGCTGTAAAATGGTATTTTGAATGGTCTCGGTTGACTGGTGAGTTTTAGAAGCCAAAGCCCTGACTTCATCGGCAACCACGGCAAACCCTCTACCGTGCTCACCCGCTCGGGCGGCTTCAATAGCGGCATTTAAAGCCAGTAAATTGGTTTGATCAGCGATACTTTTAATGACTTCCAACACAGCACCGACTTCATTACTATCCTGCTCCAGCTTTTCAATCACTTTAGCCGCGTTTTCAATCCCCAATGCCAAATCATTAATTGACCCCACCGAAGTATTGACGATTTCTTGGCTTTGTTTTGCCGCATTATCAGCACCACTCGCCGCTGAGGCCGCAGCCGCTGCACTTTGGACAATATGATTAACGGTGTCTTGCATTTCGCTCATGGCTTGATTGACTTCTTGACAATCTTGCAACTGATTTTGAATGCTGGTTTCGGTAATATTGGTGATCTCCAACAAATCTTTAGAGACATCAGCCATCGGCACCGCAGTATCCACAACTTGGCTAATAGTACTTTGCAGTTTACCTACAAACGTATTAAACCAGTGGATCAGCATACTGACCTCATCTTTACCTTGATGACCGACAGCAATCCGTTTAGTCAAGTCCCCTTCACCCTGGGCAATATCTTTTAACGATTCTGCAACACCACACACATTTTTTTCGACCAACTTGGCAATAGCCAAAGCCACAAGCACCAGCAGTACAATCGTGATCAACGCAATAACAATGCCCATAGACACCGCACTATCAGAGTCGGCTTTAACTTCATCAATGGTGGAGGCAAAGTTTTGGTAGCTAGACGCTTGATAACCATTAAGATGATTGGTGATGGCATTCAAACTCTTTTTCTTTAAATCGCCTAATGACGACGCAGTATCTAGCTCTTCGATGACCGCAGTGGATGCGCCTCTGGCATCTTTCAAATAAGCCTTCAATAATCGCTCAGATTGCCCAATCTTACTGAGGTTGCTTAAATCAAGTGTCTTTAGGGTGCTGAAATTCTTTTCCATCTCATCGACAGTAAGCTTAATCGAATCAATATCATCGACCTCACCGGCCATCACCGCGCTAAGCAATATCGCCTCAATGTTTTTTAAATTAGTTTGGTTTTCTGTGGCTAACTGTAATATTGGAAAGTGAATATCACGAATGCCCACCACCCGCTCTGCATTTTTAGCGGTGCTCGATATATTAATCCACAAATAAATGAGGAATAAAAAGATACTGACGATTGGAATGGTTAATATTTTGTGACGAATGGACAAGCTCTTAAACAATTTCATAAACTGTGTTCCCTTTGATCAGCTGATAATGCAGTCATTTCTATTTAGTAAAAAACGCCGGATGTAGGGTAAACACCATTATAGTCAATGTCTACCGGGTTTGAGCTGCTTATATAGAAAAAAGACTAAAATAGTGTAAATATCCCGGTTAGCAAAGATCTGTTCGCCGCTAAACATCAATATTGTGATAAAAATGGTGTCGAAATAATACTTAAACAGCTTAACTTGCTTAAAAAAACGCCATAAAGTTCCCTGTATACAAATTAAAATTTGCCTAAAAACAACAACTTATTGTCAAAGTGAGTTATTATTTTGACTTTTGCTTTAAGCCAAGTCAACCTAAAATAATATTACCGTGTAACCCGAAGCGTAACCTCAACCTTAAGTGTTAAAAAACAATCAGAGAAGCCCAATGAATAACAAACCCGTTAGGTCGTTTAAATGGACATTAATTAAGCAAGCATTGATTTTTCAATTAAAGCTGGGACTGGACGCATCTAGAGATCTACTGTTAAGCCCGGTTGCAATGATTTCACTTATCATTGACATTTTATTAAGCCACGACAAAAAACACAGTTTATTCCTCAAACTGATGCATTATGGCCACCTCAGCGACCGTTGGATCAACCTGTTTGGTGCCGATCATCCTTTTAGCTCTCCTTTTAGCTCCTCTTTTAGCTCTCCTTTAGCTAAGCAGAACAACAATGTCGACCATTGGCTTGGCGAAATTGAAAAAGTGATTAAACAACAACAAAATGACGGCAAGATGAACGATACCACCAAAGCCAAGCTTGAGCAGTATCTACAAAAGATTAAAAAACGAGGTTAATTGTGCAAGGCCTACAGCCCACAAGGTGAAGGCAAGGCGGGGTTTTGTTCTGGCACCCGGTCAAGGTGGCTGACATTGCCAGCTCGCAGGCTTTGAATAGAATGTTCAACTTGTGCCGTGGTGAGTACTTCTCCGGCTTGATGAAAAACCCAATCGACATCTTCTTGATATTCGCGCATTTGGTCAGACTCAATTGGTCCATTGGAGCCGTCTGCGCCTTTGGGCATAAACCACAGATTAAAGTTCATCGACATATGAACTTCTGGTGCCACCTGCTCACTATGCTGTGACAATAATTTACCATCAACATAATAGGTCACTTTATTATCCATCACCGTCAGCACCAATGTACGCCAACCGCTATAGCTGCCCGGCTCACGGGTGTATTCATTAACCTTGGTCCATGGTTTGAGCTGAAAGGTCTCCCAAGTGGTTGACCACATCGCTGGATCACGTCCAGCGCCCCAACCACCATTAGGCAAGTATTCAAAATCAGTTTCGCTATAATTCGCATCCATCGGTGCTTCTAATGGGCTGATGGCATAAAAAGTCTGAATAACCTCATCACCATCAGGACCAACAGTAGGTTCATCACGGAAGAACACCCGAGCGGCATAGGTGCCTTCAAGATATTTACGCGCATGACAGAATTGGGTATGTTGGGTATTTGCGCCGCTACCATCGGTCTTCGAGGTCATTCGCACAATACCGTTTGTAGCCCCGTCAACGTCTTGATGAAAACTAATCCCCTCGCCTGACCAACTTGCCCCAGCAATGCCCGGATGACCGGTCTCAGTTCTGACCTTCCAGCCATTACCATAAAACCCGCCCATATTTTGATAAGCAAAATCATCAAAAAATACCGCGCCATCAACAAGTGAATCAGCATCAGTAGTCACTAAGCTATTACAACCGATTAATAAGCCACCACAAACTGCCGCAGCGATTAGTTTTAATTTCATATTACCGTTTCCCGCTTTTATCACTCTTATCACTTTTATCATAACGAAGCCCAATTCAACTTAGGTGCTATTAATGACAAAAAATGACAACGCTGTCAATAGGGAATTAAAAAAGAACGATCAGCTGGGTGAGCGTAGGCAGACGCAAATGACATTACGCCTGCCTGTTAATTGTTAACTGTTAACTGTTAACTGTTAACCCCGCTTAACAGCCGTCGGCGCATGTAACGCCGCTTGCTTGCCAACCGCATCAAAAGCACTGCTGAATGATGGACGTTTAATGTATTTACCCGCGCCTTTCACCGCGCGTAATTCACCCAATGTCCAAACCAGTTTGCCCTGACTCAAGGTATGGGCAGCAATGCCTTTAACTGTGCGACCTTCGAAGATATTAAAATCAATATTTTGATGATGGGTTTTGGCCGAAATAGTACGGCTACCATTTGGATCCCACAACACTATATCGGCATCAGCACCGACAGTAATTGACCCTTTACGCGGATAAATATTGAATATTTTCGCCGCATTACTCGACGTCACCGCAACAAACTCATTTGGGGTTAATTTACCTGAGGTGACCCCAGAATCCCATAATACTGACATCCGATCTTCAACCCCCGCAGTACCATTAGGAATTAAACTGAAATCATCTTTACCAGCGGCTTTTTGATCAGCACAGAAACAACAATGGTCCGTCGCCGTGGTTTGCAAATTGCCCGATTGTAACCCTCTCCACAACGCTTCTTGATGTTTTTTCGGTCTGAATGGCGGACTCATCACATGAGCAGCAGCAAAAGCCCAATCTTCATTGCGATAAACTGAATCATCAATTTCAAGATGTCCGGCTAGCACTTCACCATACACTCGCTGACCTTCATTTCGAGCCCGGGTGATGGCTTCTAACGACTCTTCACAAGACACATGTACTGCATAAATCGGCACATTTAACGCCTGAGCAATACGAATGGCCCGATTAGCCGCCTCGCCTTCGACCTCAGCCGGACGCGACAATGGATGACCTTCTGGCCCGGTGATCCCCTTGGCTAACATCTGACGTTGCAAGTGGTAAACCAAATCGCCATTTTCGGCATGAACCGTCGGCATAGCGCCCAATTCTAAACAACGAGAGAAACTGTTCACCAGCGTTTCATCTTCGGCCATAATGGCATTTTTATACGCCATAAAATGCTTGAAACTATTGACCCCATGCTCATTAACCAGCGTGCCCATATCGTCAGACACCGACTGACTCCACCAAGTAATGGCAACATGAAAACTATAGTCGGTGGCAGATTTTTGCGCCCATTCCATCCACTGGTTATATGCTTCCAGCAATGGCTGTTGCGGATTAGGAATAACAAAATCGATAATGCTGGTGGTACCACCAGCAGCCCCGGCTGCGGTGCCGGTATAAAAATCTTCACTGGCCACCGTGCCCATGAAAGGCAATTGCATATGGGTATGCGGATCAATACCGCCAGGCATCACCAGCAAATCACCGGCATCCAAAACATCACACCCGGCAGGCACATCCAAATTATCACCAATCGCCTGGATCAGGCCATCAGCACAATAAACATCTGCCCGATAACTACGGTCTGCGGTGACAACAGTGCCACCTTTTATAAGTATTGACATGTAAAACGTCCTCTATTTCAATAATTCTTTTAAAAATGTATCCAAAATCAAATTAGGTCGGCCACCCTTGCGAATAACTGCCTGATAATCTGTACTGTAATTCCACTTAGCTGGATTGATCGCCCTGATCTCACCAGACTGCACCCACTGACGGGCATAGTGTACCGGAAGATAACCAATATAACAGCCGGTATGAATAAGAAACGCCACCCCTTCTCGGTCGGTCGCAATCGCGGTGGTTTTTAACTTTTGATAGTTAACCCGAGTCTCGGCAATCTGGGCATAAGCCGGAGATACCGCATCAGCCTCATTGATCATCTGCTCGGTGAGATCAGCGTCATCCATGGCAAATAACGGGTGGTCGCTATTGCAATACAGCTGCGACTCTTCATCATACAAATGAAAATATTCCAGCCCGGGCAATGGCCGTAACTGCGGCACCACCCCCACATGCAAACCACCATCAAGCACATTACGTTCGATTTCATTGGGCGGATTCATCCGAATTTGTACTTCAACATCGGGTCCCAAATGTTTCAACGTCCGCAGCGCATCAGTCACTTTCATATGTTTGAGCGTCACCATATTATTGGTGATACCAATGCTCAATTCGCCCTTTAATTCTGCATGGATGGCATTCACTTGGGTTCTGAAATTCTCCAACGAGGTCATTAACTGCTGACTCGCCTGATACACCATATCGCCTTCATCCGTCAGCGAAAACCCCGCCCGACCGCGCTGACACAAACGCAAACCTAGCCGCTCTTCTAAATCAGACATGCTAATACTAATGGCCGAACGGCTAATATTAAGCTCAACCTCAGCCGCCGAAAAACCACCACATTCCACCACCGCCCGAAACACCCGCAACAAGCGAATATCAAAATTGGTCAGCTGACCCCATACCTTACGCTGTGCTGTCATTTTTTCACTTGTTGGCTATAGTTAGGAATTGGCAAAATCAACGAGGTTAAAACCTCGTCTACGGTCTAATTGACGCGACGTAGACGAGAATTCATTCTCGTTTTTTAGATGATCGAATGTGATCCGATTTAATTTTGCCTATAGTTAAGTAATAGTTAAGTAATTGCTTAACTAAACTTTAATTATATTAAATTTATAAAACATTAGTTTAAATGCAAACTGCTTCGGTGTAAATAATACAACAACAACTTTTAACCCATTAGCTCAACCAGAGGATCGCCGTATGTCATCAAGCGCCGCATCAACCAACCATTCAGCCGATCGGGAGTCGCTTGAGGCTTTCTGGATGCCTTATACTGCCAATCGCTATTTCAAAGACAACCCTATTTTGGTTACCGGTGCCGAAGGCTGCTACTTAACCACCAGCGAAGGCAAATCGATTTATGACGGTTTATCGGGTTTATGGTGTACAGGTATGGGCCACACTCGTAGCGAAATCGTCAGTGCCGTTAGCAAAGGTATCGGCACCCTTGATTACAGCCCAGCTTTTCAGGTCGGTCACCCGATGGCTTTTGAAGTTGCCAATAAAGTCAAAGCGATAACGCCAGCAGGTCTCGATTACGTCTTTTTCACCGACTCAGGCTCTGAAGCCGTCGACACCGCATTAAAAATGGCCCGGGCTTACTGGCGACAAAAAGGTCAGCCAACCAAAACCCGTCTGATTGGCCGCTCTCGTGGCTATCACGGAGTCAATTATGGCGGTGTCAGCGTCGGCGGCATCGGCGCAAACCGTAAACTGTTTGGCCAGGGCATTGAAGCTGATCACTTGGCCCACACTTGTCTGGCTGAAAATAAATTCTCCAAAGGAATGCCCGAAAAAGGCATGGAACTGGCCAATGAACTCGAAGAGATGGTGGCACTGCACGACGCCTCTAATATCGCCGCCGTCATCGTCGAACCATTTTCTGGCTCTGCCGGGGTGATCATCCCGCCTAAAGGCTACCTTAACCGCTTGCGTGAACTGTGTACTAAACACAATATCCTGTTGATTTTTGATGAAGTGATCACCGGCTTTGGTCGTACTGGCCATGCCTTTGGTGCTGATGCTTTTGGCGTCACCCCAGACATCATGACATTAGCCAAAGGTTTGACCAACGGCACAGTACCTATGGGTTGCGTGGTCGCCACCAATGAAATTTATCAAACCTTTATGTCCCAGGGTGGTCCGCATTACAACCCTGAATTTCCGCATGGTTATACCTATTCTGCTCATCCGGTGGCGTGTGCCGCTGCCCTTGCTGCGCTGGATATTTTCGAAAAAGACAATATGGCCGCCAAAGCGGCTGAACTGGCACCGTATTTTGAACAACAGTTACACCAGTTCAAAGGCACCAAACATATCAACGATATCCGTAACTTCGGCTTGGCCGGTGCATTAGAGATCGACTCATTTGGCGGCAACGAACCGGCCAAACGCCCGTTCGAGATTTTCCGCCGCTGCTGGGAAGCCGGGGTATTCGTGCGTTGTGGTGGCAATACCATCCAGCTGGCACCACCGTTTATCAGCGAAAAAAGCCAAATCGACACCTTATTTAACGTCCTTAGTGATGCCATTTCGGCGACAGACTAAGCTCAGATAAAACTCATATAAAGTAAGAAAGCAGAGAAATATGAACATGAACATAATTACCCACCTTATTAACGGCCAAGAAATCGATGCCCAAACTGTCGAAGCGCAGGACCGTCTGCAAGATGTTTATAACCCGGCAACTGGTCAAGTTACCGGTCAAGTGGCGTTAGCCTCAACCAAAACCGTTGAGCAAGCCATTGCAGCCGCCAAAGCCGCTTTTCCGGCATGGCGTGCCACACCGCCACTGAAACGAGCGCAGGTGATGTATCGCTTCAAGCAGTTGCTTGAAGAAAACAAAACCGAAGTCTGTGCCTTACTGACTGCCGAACACGGTAAAGTCACCGATGATGCCATGGGCGAACTGGCTCGCGGCATCGAAAATGTCGAATATGCTTGCGGTGCCCCAGAGCTACTCAAAGGCGAGCACTCCCGCAACGTCGGCCCTAACATCGACAGCTGGTCTGAGTTTCAACCACTGGGCGTAGTAGCCGGTATCACCCCGTTTAACTTCCCCGCCATGGTGCCATTATGGATGTATCCTATGGCCATCGCCTGCGGTAATACCTTTGTTTTGAAACCGTCTGAGCGCGATCCAAGCTCGGCCTTTTTAGTGGCTAAATTGCTACAACAAGCCGGCCTGCCAGATGGCGTATTCAACTTAGTCAATGGCGATAAAGAAGCGGTTGATTGCCTGCTGACCGCACCAGATGTTCAAGCGATCAGCTTTGTCGGCTCGACCCCGATTGCTGAATACATCTACTCTACTGGTACTGCCCACGGTAAACGTGTTCAAGCTTTAGGCGGGGCAAAAAACCACGCCATCATCATGCCTGATGCCGATATCGATAATGCTGTAAATGCCCTGATGGGTGCCGCTTATGGTTCTTGTGGCGAACGTTGCATGGCGATTTCTGTGGCGGTGTGTATCGGCGATAAAGTAGCCGATGAAATCGTTGGTAAAATGACCGCTAAACTGGCTGAGCTGCGGGTCGGTAACGGCACCGTACCAGGTCAAGAGATGGGTCCTGTGATCACCGGTCAACAACTCAACCGCATTAAAGGTTTAATCGCCGAAGGCGTTGAGCAAGGCGCAGAATTAGCTTATGACGGTCGAGGCTTAAAAGTCGCCGATCATGAAGATGGTTTCTTCCTTGGCGGTTGTCTGTTCGACAGAGTAACCACACAAATGAGCATCTATCAGCAAGAAATCTTTGGTCCGGTATTATGTGTGGTCAGAGCCGAGTCAATGGAAGCGGCGATGAAGATGATCAACGACCATGAATACGGCAACGGCACCTGTATTTTCACCCGTGATGGTGAAGCGGCGCGTTATTTTTCTGATCACATTCAAGTCGGTATGGTTGGCGTTAACGTGCCATTACCTGTACCCTCAGCTTATCACAGCTTTGGTGGCTGGAAACGCTCGTTGTTTGGTGACTTATCGGCCTATGGACCAGACTCGGTACGCTTTTATACTCGGCGCAAAACCATCACCCAACGCTGGCCCTCTTCGGGTGTCAGAGAAGGGATGCAGTTTGCATTTCCCAGTTAAGCAATAACCCGGCGTAGACGAGGTTTTAACCTCGTTAAACAACGCGAATAAATTCGCGTCTACGACAAATAATTGCAACCCTGGCGTAGACGAGGTTTTAACCTCGTTAAACAACGCGAATAAATTCGCGTCTACGACAAATAATTACAACCCTGGCGTAGACGAGGTTTTAACCTCGTTAAACAACGCGAATAAATTCGCGTCTACGACAAATAATTACAACCCTGGCGTAGACGAGGTTTTAACCTCGTTAAACAACGCGAATAAATTCGCGTCTACGACAAATAATTGCAACCCTGGCGTAGACGAGGTTTCAACCTCGTTAAACAACGCGAATAAATTCGCGTCTACACAAATAATTGCAACCCTGGCGTAGACGAGGTTTTAACCTCGTTAAACAACGCGAATAAATTCGCGTCTACACAAATAATTGCAACCCTGGCGTAGACGAGGTTTTAACCTCGTTAAACAACGCGAATAAATTCGCGTCTACGACAAATAATTGCAACCCTGGCGTAGACGAGGTTTCAACCTCGTTAAACAACGCGAATAAATTCGCGTCTACGACAAATAATTGCAACCCTAGCGTAGACGAGGTTTCAACCTCGTTAAACAACGCGAATAAATTCGCGTCTACAC
>CBDIDQ010000001.1:0-373652 GCA_965277695.1 Alteromonadaceae bacterium | reverse complement strand
CGGCTTACGGTTTGGCGGCTTCGGTTGAAATGCGTCTCAAAGACGGACAGCTGCGTCATTCTAGTTCTCATGGTGCTTGCTCGCCGATTGTTATCGAGTTATTTTCTTTGCTTAAAAACAAAGGGCGCATTTATTCGTTTGAACCGAGAATGATGGTGAATTACCCGCAAATGGCGATTTTACTGATGAATATGCCTCAGGGTGACGAAGATAAAATGGGGCGGTTACGTGATCATTTGTGTTTTCTCGGTAGTTCGGCGGAGCAGTGTTTAAATGCAATATTGACTGCCAATGAGCTGGCAGTGCAGAAGAAAACGCTGAAAGAAACCGTTGGTTTGGTTAAAAGTAAATTCGAAGAATTAGTTTGGGTACTCAATGAGAGTCATGAAGTCAATGAGTCGATTTTCAGAGAGTTACAAGTGCAATTTGAGCAGAACATTCCTAGTATGGGTTTAGAAGAAGATCAGGAGCAGTATATTTTCCGTTCGCTGGATAAATCTATTCAGAAGTCGTTTGCCAGAGAAGACCTGCTGATGAATATTAAAGTGACTTTTGGTGAAATCAAAGAAGACTTAGGTAAACTGATTTTGTCAGATGATGAATAATTTTAAACGGCTCATTAACACCGCTAATAAACCTCCCACCTACACATAGCAAAGCATGTTACAGAATGTCCAGTAATTTTTGTTTTGCTATTGTATCTGATTTGACCATAGGCTAGTATCGCCAGTTGCGCTGTTATTGAACGAATTACAGCTGTACATTAGCCCCACTATGGATCTTTTTAGCAATCAGGAATTTACTCATAGGATTGGCATTTTTGCCCATCCTTGTTTTATCTTTTGCGCTGACATCGACGGCTTTTGCCGCTGATAAGGGCGTTAAACAGAGGTATCGGCACTGGCTAATTTAACAGCGCTGAAAACCGTTATTCTTGAGCAAAATCCGCTGGTTACTGTTGCCGGGTTAGAAAACCAAGTTAATGCCGAAGCGATTGTTTTAAGTGGTATTGATACAGTACCTTGTTATGAACTGGTCGAATTGTAAGCCGCACTTGGTGCTGGCATTGTTACCGTGCCGACCACATGTGATCCCGCACCTGCACCGCTTTTAATCGCCGATATTGATTTTGTTGATGCCGGATTTGAGGCGTGCGTGAATAAGGCTGTTATCGCTAATGGTTGGACATTGGCAAGTGAAATTATCGAACTGAATTGTTCTCGATAAAAGTTTAGTCCGGCTATGATTGAGACTTTTGCTGGTGTCACTCACTTTACTGCTTTGCAGAGCCTAAACCACGATACAAATCTCAATACAGAGCTATTAGCCAATGAAAAACAATGAGCCAATGAAAAAACTGCCCATCGGAAAACAAGAATTTAAAGGTCTGATCGAACAGAATTGCATTTATGTGGACAAGACCAAATTTCTATTCCGCCATGCTGCTGATGTACCTTCAAGCATCCGGGTTTGACGCGTCCCCTGAGCGGTTGAGTAATAAGGGACGAGTTGATTTGTCTTTGGAATATAAATACCAAGCCCAACAACAGGTTTATATTTTTGAATTGAAAACTGCTGCCCCACAAAAAGCGATAGAACAGATCATCGAGAAAAACTATGCGGGAGCCTGGGGTAACTATCAAGTCATTCTTGTTGGTCTGCAAATTGACTCTGCTGAGCGCAATATTGTTAGCCATCAATCCATTCTAGGTCCTGAGTCGTGAATTTTAAATACGACTGTCACGCATCTCGCGGCAGCCCTTTTTCTATGGTATTAATCAACCGCTGAGTCAATCTGTGCGGCTTTTCTTCACCCTTATCCCGTTTGTGCTGTTGCTGAACTAACGCCCACTGAATATGTTCTATTACCATCGGGTTTTCGCTGGCACATTGGTTTAAGCTATCAATAATTTGTTCGTCATACGGGGCATTGCCCATCGCCACGGCAATGTTGCGTTGCCAGCTGGCATGACCAATACGGCGGATGGGAGAACCTTCGGTATGGCGTAAAAAGGTGGTTTCGTCCCATGCCATTAAGGTCACTAATTGCTGGTCGGTTAATTGGCTGCGGGGGGTGAAGTCACCTTCTGTGGTGAGTTGGGCATAACGATTCCATGGGCATACCAGTTGGCAATCATCGCAGCCGTAAATTCGGTTACCTATTGATGGTCTAAGCTCTTCTGGAATGCTGCCTTTGAGTTCAATGGTCAGGTATGAAATACAACGTCTGGCATCAACCACATAGGGCTCAACGATGGCTTGAGTGGGACAGATTTTGATGCAGGCGACACATGAGCCGCAGTTTTCTTCAACCGGTTGATCAATGGGCAGGGGGATATCAACCAACAGCTCGCCAAGGAAAAACCATGAACCTGCGGATTCGTTGAGTAATAAACTGTGTTTGCCGGTCCAGCCTAAACCTGCTTTGGTCGCAATTTGACGTTCTAGCACCGGGGCTGAATCAACAAAGGGGCGATAACCCAACTCGCTGATCTCTGCGATTTTTTGCCCTAGTTTTTTCAACCGATTACGAATGACTTTGTGGTAATCTCGTCCCAGTGCATAACGGCTGATATAGCCGGACTGTTTGTCTTGCAGGCTTTTGGCAAATCTGGCATTGGCGGGTAAATAGTCCATCCGTACGCTGATGACGCGAATGGTGCCAGGTAATAATTCTGCCGGACGAGCGCGTTTCATACCATGGGCAGCCATATAATCCATTTCGCCATGGTAACCGGCTGCTAGCCAGCGTTGTAAGTAGTCTTCATGTTCAGATAAGTCAACATCGGTGATGCCTACTTGGTCAAAGCCTAATTCTTTACCCCAAAGCTTGATTTTTTCGCTAAGTTGTTGATAGTGAGTAGAAGAGTCGTCAATTGGGCTAGTTAAAGTGCTGGTCATAAAGAGAAAAATTAAATGCAACGGACATATCGGGCTAATTTACCACAAAAACGTTATACCGCCGCACAAATTCGCCTCAATGAGTCGATAGTGGCGGCAGATTTAGGTATTGAGATGTTTCAACTGATGGAAGACGCGGGTAAAGCGATGTTCGAAATGGTTGCGGATCATTTTGACAGTATTAGCTATCGCAACTCCAATCAACAAACCCCAATGACGGTTTTATGTGGTTATGGTAACAATGGCGGTGATGGTTATATTGTCGCTCGACTGGCTAAAGCTGCAGGATGGCAAGTGACCCTGGTTCAAATTGGCGATGAGCGAAAAATAAGCGGTGATGCACTTAAAGCGCGGCAACAGTGGCTGAATAGCGGAGGAAAAGTAGAGGAAACAACTGCTAATGAACTGATTCTACCCCAAGGCTCCATAATCATAGATGCCCTATTAGGCACCGGACTGGGTGGTGAGGTCAGAAGTCCGTTCGCCGAAGTGATTAATCTGGTGAATCAAACCAATCATGCGGCGGTGTGCAGTGTTGATGTTCCTTCGGGACTCAATGCCGATACCGGGCAGCCGATGGGTTGTGCGATTAAGGCGGATATGACTTGTACGTTTGTCGGTGTCAAGCAAGGTTTGTTGACCGGTTATGCTGGCGATTATTGCGGTCAGCTGTATTTCAGTGGATTGGGCATTAGTGAGGCGTTTGAGCAAAGTGTATTGCCATCAGCGATGAGTGTTACTGCTGATCAACTTCATCATAAATTACCACCAAGAGCGTTATCGAGTCACAAAGGGCAGTGTGGTCATGTGTTGTTGATTGGTGGCAATAAAGGCATGTCTGGGGCCATTCGTATGGCGGCGATGGCTTGTTTACGAGCCGGGGCAGGGTTAGTTACTGTGTTGACCCATGCTGATAATGTAATGATAGTCGCCATCGACAGCCCTGAAATTATGGTGTCCGGGGTTGAGGTTGATAATGGGGTTGGGGATGATATAAGTCCATGGCTGCAAAAGGCCGATGTTGTGGTGTTTGGACCGGGCGCTGGACAGGATGAATGGGCGCAATCATTATTACAGCAGGTGCGCCAAGCCAATATGCCTAAAGTGATTGATGCTGATGGCTTGAACTTGGCGGCATTACAACCCGGACCATTAAACCGTTGTATTATCACCCCTCATCCCAAAGAAGCGGCGAGATTACTTAACTGGTCGGTAGCACAGGTGCAGGAAGACCGTTTTTTTAGTGTCGGTTTATTAGCGAAGACCTATGACTGTGTGGCGCTATTAAAAGGGTATGGTACTTTGGTTTGTGAAAAGGTTAGCGACGGAGAGAGCATTGCTATAAACACCACCGGCAATCCCGGTATGGCAACCGCTGGGATGGGTGATGTTTTATCTGGTATACTCGGCGGTCTATTGGCGCAGGGCCTGTCTTTGATGGATGCGGCGACCCTCGGCGCAATGCTCCACGGGGCGGCAGCAGACAGCGCGGCAAATAAGGGGCAACGGGGCATGATGGCGACGGATTTGTATCCGCACATTCGGGCGCTGGTTAATAGATGAAGTTTGAATGCCTTAAGGGTTTGGCGGGCTTTTCAAGTCACTGGAGCGCTTCGTTCTTAAAAATAAAAGCATTTTGACCACGGAGACACGGAGATACGGAGAAAAGGAAAGTTTAAGGGTCAACGATTTTAACTGTTTTGCTTTTGACCTTCTCCGTGCCTCCGTGTCTCCGTGGTGAGTGCTTTTGATTGTAAAGAACAAAGCGCTCCAGATACCTGAACAGTCCAGCTGCCCGTATAACGGTAGTGGTAAAAAAGAACATAGCGGCAAGCGTCGAATCAGTGAAATAAATGGCAGGAGAAACCGTGCAATACCAACAAACTTTAGCAGACGAGGCGGCAACAGTGGCTTTTGGCAATCGCATCGCAGCGCTTATCAATCAACATATTGAGGGGCCGATGGCGATTTATTTACATGGCGATTTAGGCGCTGGCAAAACCACCCTGACTCGGGGGATTGTTACCGGCTTTGGCCATCAGGGTCGGGTGAAGAGTCCGACTTATACCTTGGTTGAACCTTATGAGCTGCAAAATCGGACTATTTACCATTTTGATCTTTATCGCTTGGGCGATCCGGAAGAGCTGGAATTCATGGGGATCCGCGACTATTTCGCTAATAATGCAGTTTGTGTTATTGAATGGCCGGGGCAAGGTGAGGGATTTTTACCAATTGCTGACATATCAGTCGATTTGTTGTATCTTGATGACCATCGTCAGATAAAATTAACGGGTTTGAGCCCTGTGGGCGAAAAACTAATCAAAATGCTTTAAATTGTGATCACAGCGCCATTATTAGAGAGTTATAGTCAAACAAAGTCATGAATGTTGTTAATCGTCTGTTTACCCGATATCTCCTACTGATATCGTTATTATCGGTGTTTGGTGTCGCTGCTGTTGAGAATCAGATCAGCGGCGTCAGGGTATGGCCTTCGCCAGATAGTACCCGGATTGTTTTTGACTTGAGTAAAGCGCCTAATTACAGCTATTTTAGCTTATCTGATCCCACCCGGGTGGTGATCGACTTTAAACAAACCTCCGATAACATCAATCTGTCACAAATCAGTAATACCAGCAAAATCATTAAACGCATTCGTCAAAGCACTGCTAAAAGCGAAAAATCGTTAAGGGTGGTATTGGAGCTGACGAAAAAAGTTAAACCGGTGATTTTTTCACTGAAACCCACTTCACCTTATGGTAATCGCTTGGTGGTTGACCTGATTGATGAAAGTTTGCGTCAAACCATGCCACAACAAAAACTCAACAGTGATCGGGATATTCTGATTGCCATTGATGCTGGGCACGGCGGTGAGGATCCGGGTTCGATTGGTGCTAAAGGCACTTACGAGAAAAAAGTCACTTTGGGGATCGCCAATCGCTTGGCCAAATTGATTGATGCTGCACCGGGTATGAAGTCGGTGCGTATTCGTACAAGTGATTATTATGTGCATCTGAACCGTCGTACTGATATTGCCCGCAAACGTAAAGTTGACTTTTTTATCTCTATTCACGCCGATGCGTTTTCTACCCCTCAGCCCAAAGGCGCGTCGGTTTGGGTGTTGTCGCTGGGTAGGGCAAATACTGAAATAGGTAAATGGATAGAGCAACGGGAAAAACACTCCGAGTTACTCGGTGGTGCCGCACAGGTATTAAAAGACACTAATAATGAAAAGTATCTGGCTCGGGCGCTGCTCGATATGTCGATGGAGCATTCGATGTCGACGGGTTTTGATATTGCCCTTGAAGCGGTGAAAGAATTGAAAAAAGTCACCAAGATGCATAAAAAAGTACCTCAGTCGGCGAGTCTAGCGGTATTAAAGTCGCCGGATATTCCGTCGTTGCTGGTTGAAACGGGCTTTATCTCGAATCATGCCGAAGAGCAATTGCTTAATTCGTCGTCGCATCAAAAGAAACTGGCGAGTGCTTTGTATCAGGCTATCTATAAATACTTTCGTCGTAATCCGCCCGAGGGCTCTTATTTAGCCAAACATCGGGTGTTGCGCCATAAGGTCAAGTCTGGTGAGTCGTTGTCGTTATTGGCTAAACGTTATCGGGTCAGTCTGGGAAAATTAAAATCTCATAACAATCTCAGGGGCGACATGGTGCGCATTGGTCAAATTCTTGAAATTCCTTCTACCTAAATACTTTTACCTTAACTGAGGTTTAACCGCTTGATCTGGAAATCCAACACCTTATGACCATTCAAATATTACCCGCTCGGCTGGCCAATCAGATTGCTGCTGGTGAAGTGGTTGAGCGTCCGGCATCGGTGATCAAAGAATTAATTGAAAACTCGCTAGATAGCGGCGCTACTGTGATTGATGTCGAAGTGCAAAAGGGCGGTAGCAAGCTGATTCGCATTCGTGATAACGGTTGTGGCATTGCCAAAGCAGAGCTGGGATTAGCGCTAAGCCGTCATGCGACCAGTAAGGTCAGTAGCTTTGATGATTTGGAGAATATCACCAGCCTAGGTTTTAGAGGTGAGGCGCTGGCGAGTATCAGCTCGGTATCGCGACTGAAATTGACCTCCAAACCGGCGGCGCAGGACGAAGCTTGGCAGGCTTATGCTGAGGGCCGTGATATGGAGGTTAAAGTCTTGCCTGCGGCGCACCCGGATGGCACCACCATTGAAGTCACTGATTTATTTTTTAATACCCCAGCTCGGCGCAAGTTTTTACGCACTGAAAAAACCGAGTTCTTTCATATTGATGAAGTCATTAAACGCATTGCCTTGAGCCGTTTTGATGTGCAGTTCAGTTTAACCCACAATGGCAAGTCAATTCGTCATTTGCGTAAGGCGATGACCGATCAGGAAAAAGATCGCCGTGTCGGTCAAATCTGCGGCAAATCGTTGGTCGAAAACGTGATGCGAGTTAACTGTGATTATGATGGCGTTGGCCTCAGTGGCTGGATAGCCATGCCTCGGAGCTGTCGTAATCAAAATGATGTGCAATTTAGTTATGTTAACGGCCGCATGATGCGCGATAAACTGATTAACCACGCTATTCGCCAAGCTTATGGGTCGAGCCTTGCCGAATTGCAATATCCAACCTATGTGTTGTTTTTGACCGTTAGTCCGAGGCAAATCGATGTTAATGTTCATCCGGCTAAACATGAAGTGCGTTTTCATGAGGCGCGGCTGATCCACGATTTTATTGTTCAGGCGCTGGAGCAGGCGTTAACTGCCGAGGTTGAATTAGCTGTGGAAAATGTGCCAGCTGAGCAGTTACAAGTCAAAGAGTCTGGCTCAAGTTATGCTGGTGGTGCTAATTACCAAGCCAATAAACCCTCACCTAAAGAACTCAATAGCTATCATCGGGCGTTATCGTCTTTCACTGCGCCGGTTGAAAATTCAGCTATTGAGACTGCTGCTGTTACGACTGCTGCTGTTGAGAACGCGCCAGTTTCAAGCCAACCGATAGCAACCACACAACAAGCCAGACAACAAACAATACAACAAGTAATGCCTGCTATATCGTCGCCTGTTTTTGCTAGCGCTGATATCGGTAGCTGTTTAACAATTGTCAAAAGTCATTATGTGTTGTATTTGAGTAGTGATAAAAATGACAGTAGTGTCTATTTAATCGATTTAAATAAGGTCAATGCTATGCGTGCGCCTTATCAGTATAAAGATGGATTAGTGGGCCAGCCGTTGTTATTGCCAGTTAAAATTGCTCAAGATAGCAGCACTCTCGCCTTGATTGGGCAATTCAGTGAAAGTTTACAGGGTTTAGGGCTTGAATTTCAGTGTATTGATCGCCATGTTGTGGTTCGTAAAGTGCCTGCGTTCATTCGCAATAGTAATATTGCTCAGGTTGTCGGCTCGTTGTTTGAACAGTTAGTGGTCGCCAGTGAGTTGGCATTAACCGAAACTCAGATGTGGCAACATTGTCTGAATTGGTTGGTGGAGTTTCACGGTGCTGTGCTTAGCCCCGCTGGTCATGCTGATTTATCTGTGGCAACACAAATAATCAATGACGCCAGACAGTTTACAGATGAACAAACATTAGTCGCTCGTTGTGGTATGCCTGTTGATATTGACAGTCACGTAAATCAACTGGGTGCAGTGGTGAATAATCGTAGTCAGCAGGAGCTTAAGTGAGTCAGCCGTTACCCGTTATTTTTATTATGGGACCCACCGCCTCAGGCAAAACCGATTTGGCGATAGAAGTGGTCAAAGCGTTGCCGAGTGAGATCATCAGTGTTGATTCGGCGTTGGTGTATCGGGGCATGGACATTGGCACGGCTAAACCGGATGCTGATGAGTTGGCGATTGCCCCTCATCGGTTGATCAGCTTTCTTGATCCGGCACAAAGCTATTCGGCGGCGGATTTTCGTCGTGATGCTTTAGTGGCGATTGATGAAATTCATCAACAGGGGAAAATACCGCTGTTGGTGGGTGGCACTATGTTGTATTTTAAAGCGTTGCTCGAAGGGATTTCACCTTTGCCCGAAGCTAACCCTGAAATAAGGGCAGCGTTGGAACAAGAAGCGGCGTTAAAAGGTTGGGCGGTGATGCATCAGCAATTGGCTGAGGTTGACCCCGTTGCGGCGGCGAGAATTCATCACAATGATCCGCAGCGCATTAACCGGGCACTGGAAGTGTATCGAATTAGTGGTAAAACACTCACTGAACTGTCGGCGGTTAAGGGAAAACCTTTACCATTTGCGGTTCATCAGTTTGCGATTGCGCCGACTGAGAAAAAAGACTTGCATCAGCGAATTGAGTCAAGATTTGAACAAATGCTCGATATGGGGTTTGAAGCAGAGGTAAAAGCATTATATATGCGAGAAGATTTGCATTTAAACCTTCCTTCTATTCGCTGTGTGGGGTATCGTCAGCTGTGGGAGTATTTCGCTGGTAAACATGACTATAATGAAATGATTTATCGGGGAATTGTTGCTACCCGGCAATTAGCTAAACGACAGATGACCTGGTTAAAAAACTGGGAAAATGTCACTTGGTTACGCTCTGAAGATAAAGAAAACTTGCAACATATTCTATCTTCGCTAAGCTAGTAACTATTCAATGTTATTTTTAATCGTCACTTGAATTTATTATCGGTTTTTGCTCAGAAGGGAGCTGATAATAAAGCCAAAAAAACAACAATAAGGAAAGTAAGAAATGGCAAAAGGCCAATCATTACAAGACCCGTTTTTGAATTCGTTACGCCGTGAGCGCATTCCCGTTTCTATTTTTTTAGTAAACGGTATTAAACTACAAGGCCAAATCGAGTCATTTGATCAATTTGTGATTTTACTGAAAAACACAGTAAGCCAGATGGTCTACAAACACGCAGTATCCACTGTGGTTCCGGCCCGCCCATTCTCTCAAAATCCGATGACATACACCGGTGAAGAGGGTGAGGGTAACACATAATTCATATCAAAAAATCCATTAGCAGAAGTGCTACTCAAGCCATTAGCAGCAGTGCTATTGTTTGGAGCGTAACGCTTGTTTGACCGTCATGAAGTAGGTGAACAGGCAATATTGGTGCACGTTGAATTTCAACACGAAGGAGAGCGCGAGGATCTGGATGAACTTCAGATGCTGGTCTCTTCTGCTGGCGTTAATTCGCTAAAAGTGGTGACTGCCAGCCGTCAATCTCCTCACCCCAAATACTTTGTCGGTTCAGGCAAGGCTGAAGAGATCGCCGCAGTTATAAAAGACTTCGGTGCTGATATTGTTATCTTTAACCATTCGTTAAGCCCTTCGCAAGAACGTAATCTGGAACAACTGATACAATGTCGGGTATTGGACCGTACTGGTTTGATCCTCGACATTTTTGCGCAACGTGCCCGGACTCACGAGGGTAAGTTGCAAGTTGAGTTGGCCCAATTACGCCATTTGTCGACGCGCTTAGTGCGTGGTTGGACTCATTTGGAAAGGCAAAAAGGCGGTATTGGTTTACGTGGGCCTGGGGAAACTCAGCTTGAAACTGATAGGCGTTTGTTGCGAGTACGAATTAAGCAACTGCTTAAACGGCTAGCTAAAGTCGAGTCCCAGCGCGATCAGGGGCGGCGTTCGCGAAGGCGTAATGAATTACCGACAATCTCGCTGGTGGGTTATACCAATGCGGGCAAGTCGACCTTGTTCAATAGTATTACTGGTGCTGAGGTTTATGCTGCTGATCAGTTATTTGCAACCCTTGATGCGACGCTGCGTAAAATTGAGCTAGCTGATGTGGGCACTGCTATTTTAGCTGATACGGTTGGTTTTATTCGGCATTTGCCTCATGATTTGGTGGCTGCGTTTAAAGCGACGTTGCAAGAAACCAAAGAGGCAGATCTTCAGTTGCATGTTATTGATGCGGCGGATGATCGGCGTAAAGAAAATATTGAGCAAGTTTATGAAGTGCTTAAAGAAATTGAAGCTGATGAAGTGCCGCAACTTTTAGTTTACAACAAGATTGATAAGCTAGAGAATGTCAGCCCGCGAATAGACCGTGACGACGATGGTTTGCCTGTGCGGGTTTGGCTTAGTGCCAAAGAAGGCATTGGCAACGATCTGCTGGCGCAGGCGCTGACCGAGCGTTTGAGTAAAGCCATGGTTGAATACCAACTCAATATTCCGCCAGTTCATGGGCGTTTTAGAGGGGTGTTGTATCAAATGAACTTCATTACCCAAGAGCAGTTTTCAGAGGATGGCGGTTGGCTAGTTGTAGTCAGAATGCCGTCGCAAGAGTGGCAGCGATTAATAAAAAGCAGTGGCAAAGAGATTGAAAATTTCATTGTCAGCCACAACGTATACAAAGCATAGAAAGCACCATGCTAGATAGATTAGAGCACAGTTTAATTTTTTTGACATTACGGAGTTAATCATGGCTTGGAATGAGCCCGGTAATAACGGCGACAAGAATGACCCGTGGAAAAATCGCGGAAATAAAGAGCAGGGTCCTCCTGATCTCGACAAAGTGTTCCAGGATTTAAGCAACCGTATCGGTGGCATTTTCGGCGGCAAACCCAGACCTGCGGGTACCGGTGGTGGTGGCGGCGGTAAATTTGGCATTGGGATTGTGCTGGCGATCCTCGGGGTGGCTTGGTTTATCAGTGGTCTGTATACCATCAAAGAGGCAGAGCGTAGTATTGTGTTGCGATTCGGTCAATTCCATGGTCTTGAAGATCCGGGATTGAGCTGGAAACCGACGTTTATTGATACCGTTGAAATTGTTGATATCAAAGCCGTTCGCTCGCAACCGTCTACTGGTTTCATGTTGACCAAAGATGAAAACGTTGTCAGGGTTGATTTTGAAGTACAGTATCGAATTATTGATCCCCGGGCATACCGATTCAGCGTTACTGACGCTGATGACAGTTTAAGTCAGGCAACTGACAGTGCCTTGCGCTATGTTGTTGGTCATTCCTTGATGGATGATATTTTGACTAGTGGTCGTGAGACCGTGCGTCAGGATACGTGGGATAGTCTGCAATCGATTATTACGCCGTACAATTTGGGTCTTGAAATTGTCGATGTCAACTTCAAGGATGCTCGTCCGCCAGAAGAGGTGAAAGATGCCTTTGATGATGCCATTGCGGCTCAAGAAGATGAAGAGCGCTTCCTTAAAGAAGCTGAAGCTTATGCTCGTGAAATTGAACCTCGCGCTCGTGGTCAGGTAAAACGTATGGAGCAGGAATCTCAGGCTTACGGTCAGCGAGTGACATTGGAAGCACAAGGTAAAGTTGCCCGTTTTGAGAAACTGTTGCCAGAATACCAGATGGCTCCTGTAGTGACGCGTCAGCGTTTATATTTGGAAACCATGGAAGAGGTTTATAGCAATACTTCTAAAGTGCTAGTTGACGTCGAAGGCGGCGGCAACATGATGTATTTGCCACTGGACAAAATTATTCAGCAACATAATGTTAATTCAACCGTTGGTGCAGTAAAAAGTACGGTTCAGACATTAAGAGATCAGGGGTCACGTTCAACTAACTCCCAACCAAACAGCAGTTTGCGCGGTGATCGCAACCGTAGTGGGAGAAACTAAGCATGAAAAATTTTTCGATAGCCTTAATTGTTACCTTGCTGATACTGTCCATATCGTCGCTCTTCGTGGTTAAAGAGGGTCAACGTGGTATTGTAATGCAGTTTGGTAAAGTCAAACGTGATGCTGCTGATTTGACCGTGGTTTATGAGCCGGGATTACACTTTAAACTGCCACTGGTTGAAAAAGTGAAAATCCTTGATGCGCGTATTCAAACCCTTGATGATGCGCCGGTACGTTTTGTTACCGTAGAAAAGAAAGACTTAATGGTCGATTCTTATATCAAATGGAAAATAAACGATTTTGCCAAATATTACCTCACTACCGGGGCACTAAAAACCCGTGCTGAGCAATTATTGAAGCAAAAAGTTAACAATGGTTTAAGAACCGCTTTTGGTACTCGAACCATCCGAGATATTGTATCCGGCGAGCGTAATGAGCTGATGCAACAAGCCCAAGACCAAGCGCAACTTAGTGCGGTTGATTTGGGTATTAACATTATTGATGTGCGAGTTAAGCAAATCAACTTACCGTTGGAAGTGAGTAACTCGATTTTCAAACGTATGAGAGCAGAGCGAAACGCCGTGGCTAAAGAACATCGCTCACAAGGTAACGAGCAGGCTGAAATCTTACGGGCGAATATTGACGCAACAGTCACTGTTATGCTGGCAGAGGCTGAGAAAAAAGCCCTGACAGTACGTGGTGAAGGTGATGCCAGAGCGGCTAAAGTCTATGCTGACACGTTCAAAAAGGACGCTGAGTTTTATGCTTTCATCCGTAGTCTTGAAGCGTATAAAAACAGTTTTCGCAGCAAAAATGACGTAATGGTATTAAAACCCGATAGTGACTTCTTTAATTACATGAAGATCTCTGGTGGTAAGAAAGAGTAACCGTTAGCAATTAATAGTTAGCAATTAATAGTTAACGATTAATCGTTAACAATGAAAAGGCCCCTTGTGGGCCTTTTTTTTATTTTTAAAATGGGGATGGTATGTGGGATGCGATTTGGCTGGCAGTGGGGCTGGTGTTTATTTTGGAAGGGGTTGGGCCGTTGTTGTTTCCTAATCGGTGGGCGAATTATATTCAGCAAATTGCCGCCGAGGGGCCGACAGTATTGCGTCGTATCGGTGGCGTACTGGTGGTCATTGGGGTGGTGATGGTGCTCAACTTTTTTTAAATTTGGCCCTTATAACCAAATAACTGGGCTTATAATCTATTTGAGTCAAATTTATCCAGAAAGTTGATGCTTTATGGCTTTCAAATTTGGTAGAATCGGCGCTCATTTTTTTCATAGTGAAAGTGTGTAATGGGCAGAAACGTTGTTGTTCTCGGCACCCAATGGGGTGATGAAGGTAAAGGAAAAGTCGTCGATCTGTTAACTGATCAGGCGGGTTATGTAGTGCGTTATCAAGGCGGTCATAATGCCGGTCATACCTTGGTGATTGACGGTGAAAAAACCGTGTTGCATCTGATCCCATCGGGGATTTTGCGTCAAGACGTAAAATGTATTATTGGCAATGGTGTGGTGTTATCACCTGATGCCTTGTTGGCAGAAATGAAAATGCTTGACGAACGCGGTGTTCCCGTGAAAGACCGTTTGTCGATCAGCGAAGCCTGTCCATTGATCCTGCCCTTTCATATTGCGCTTGACGAAGCTCGTGAGCTGGCTCGTGGCGATAAAGCCATTGGTACTACAGGTCGTGGTATTGGTCCGGCTTACGAAGACAAAGTGGCTCGTCGTGGTTTGCGAGTAGGCGATTTGTTCAACGCTGAACAGTTTGCGGTCAAATTAAAAGAAGTGATGGAATATCACAACTTTGCTTTGGTTAACTATTACAAGGTTGACGCGATTGATTATGATAAAACCCTTAAAGATGCCCTAGCTGTCGCAGACTTACTACGCTCTATGGTGGTTGATGTTGCTGACTTGCTGGATAACGCCCGTAAAAATGGCGAATCTATCTTGTTTGAAGGCGCACAAGGCACTTTGCTGGATATCGACCACGGTACGTATCCTTATGTTACCTCTTCGAATACCACAGTTGGTGGTGTTGCGACAGGTTGTGGTTTCGGCCCTCGTTATCTTGATTACGTATTGGGTATTGTCAAAGCTTACACCACGCGTGTGGGCTCTGGTCCATTCCCCACTGAACTGGACGATGATGTCGGTCAGCACCTTGGCATTAAAGGCCATGAGTTTGGTGCTACTACGGGTCGTAAACGTCGTACCGGTTGGTTTGATGCAGTGGCTATGCGTCGTGCGGTACAAATCAACAGTATCTCTGGTTTTTGTTTGACCAAGTTGGATGTGTTGGACGGACTAGAAACGCTGAAAATTTGTATCGGTTATAAAACACCCGATGGCGAAATCCTTGAAGTGCCGCCGATGGCCGCAGAAGGTTATGACGTCATTGAGCCTGTTTATGAATCTATGCCGGGTTGGAGTGATACCACCTATGGCGTAACTGATGTTGATAAGTTGCCAGCCGCTGCGATTGCTTATATCAAGCGTATTGAAGCTATTCTTGGGGTACCGGTTGATATTATTTCAACGGGTCCTGATCGAGTCGAGACTATGGTATTAGTTAACCCTTTTAACTAATCATTAGCCTGCTGAAAGACGTTAAAAAACCGCTATTTTGGCGGTTTTTTTCTGTCTGTTCATTTGGCTTTGATTAAATAGGATAATAATTGATTCATCAAAAACGCGAATGAATTCGCGTCTACGGGGCATCCGCTCTGCCTTTACTCATAGAGATTAAGAAATATGTTTAAACTACATCCACAACTGGAAAAAGACTGCATTCACATTGGTGATTTGCCATTATGCCGGGTTTTATTGGCCAACGATCAGCAATACCCTTGGTTCATTTTGGTGCCGATGAAAAACGACATTAAAGAAATCATCGACTTGAGTGAAGCCGAGCAGCAACAGCTGTGGCAGGAGTCAGCGACGTTCAGTCATATCCTCAAGTCTGTATATGCCCCTGACAAGCTTAATGTGGCTGCATTGGGCAACATGGTGCCGCAACTGCATATTCACCATGTAGTGCGTTTCACCGATGATGCCGCATGGCCCGCCCCAATTTGGGGCAAGCTGCCGGCAGTCGCTTATGATGCTACCCAGATTGCAGCGATTAAGGCGAAGATTGGTGGGCTGTTGGTTGGTGAGTGATTTTTCTTTTGGAAGAAACTAGGATAGCTCCGCGACCCTGTAATGGTGTTAATGTTGTTTCTTCGACGCGCAGTGTCTTATTCTTTTTTTCACCACGGAGACACGGAGGCACGGAGAAAAGCAAAAATAATAATCGCTTTTGCTTTTGACCTTCTCCGTATCCCCGTGTCTCCGTGGTAATAAGTTTTAATGCTTTTAAAGAACGAAGCGCTCCAGAAACCCTGATAAGCCCCGCGACCTAATAACAAGTATCGCAAGAATCCTTAACGTTGTTACAACCCCAACACCTCTTTACCTTGATTAAAGATGATATCAACGGCGATATCGGCTTTTTCTAGGCGTTTCAAATCAGCGGCTAGCTGTGAACCAATATCGCCTTTTGTTGCCATCAATTGGCTGATACCGTCATAGTCGCCATTGCCTTGCAGGGTTAATAGCAGTTCTGAGAGTGAGTTCATCGCGGTACGCATTTTGCTCATTTCTACCCGATAAAGGCCAGCTGCATCACGAGTGAACGCGCCTTTTTCGGCGAAGTAATTAAACCGCACCATATTAGCTTTACCGTGGGCGCTGCTGGCACCGAATCGTACTGAGCGGAAAATACCGGCGAGGAAAGTGGTGTAATAATCTTGCAACTCACCTTCGGTCATTACCCCTTTTTCTAGCAATTGAGTGACCATGTAAAGGCCGAGGATATCGGCTTTGCCTTCTTCAATAGACGAGGCATATTCTTTTAATGCTTGTCTAACCATACCTTTATTATTGATGGTATTTTTGATGCCCAAACCATGAGCTACTTCGTGGAACATAGTGTTGGCGAAAAAGGCATTAAAGGTGATGTGTTTACGTTGGTCGGCGGCGATTAGTTCATCGGCAATCGGCAGCAAGATCTGATCGAACTTGGCTCGCATGGCATTTTTCAATTGCAGCCGGCGAGTGCCTTTTTTCAGCTGAACTTCTTCATCGTTAGGTAAATTGATCGCGATAGTTTTACTGCCTGCGTTGGAATGTCCGGCGTAATAGACCACATCGTAGGCATTAAGGTCGGCATCTGAGCCGGGCACTTCATTTTTATATTGCTGAGGGACTGGCAACTCTCGTTGTAATTCAGGCAAGTAAGAAACATATTTGGCTAGACGTTTGCTCCATTGCAGGTCTTTAATCAATACATAACTTTCAAATGATGCGCGATAACCGTAGAGTAAATCTTCGTAGGTTTCAATTGGACCGATGACAATATCAATCGGATTATTTTTCATATCCATCCAAGCGAAATCGGACGGTTGATAATTATCGGTGACAAACGCCGCCGCGCGTAAATTCAGATAGGCGGCAAATTCTGGATCGTCGGCTAATTGCGCGGCTTGAGTTAACAAATCGGCGGTTGCTTCGAGTTGTTTTTTGTATTTCACTGAATAAGGAATAGCAGACAAGCGACCGAAGCGCCCTGCTTCGACTATTGAATACAAGCCTTTGGCGTCAGCGAAGTTTTCTTTCTCAAAATCGGCTTTAGTCATATCGTGTGGATAAAACTCGGCACCGAGTGGCTTCTCGCCATAACCAGTTAAAAAGGTTTTATCGCCGTCGAGGCGATCCCACGGACCGTAATTGATTTCGCTGAATTTTCTCACCTTTGGATCGCTGATACGGCTGAGAAATTGCGTTTTATCTTCGCCAAAAGCCTGCTGCCAATATAAGTCATCCATAATCTTTGATGCATCAATCAACAGTCCAACCATTTTACGTTGATTGGCTGACAGTGATGACAAATCGGCTTTAAGCGTGACTGTTTTATAAATATCGAGGCGATGTTCAAAGCCCGGTCTTAATTGCACAGCCGTTTCACTGGCGGTTTGTGCCTGTGTTTGCGTTGTCGTGGTGGTGCCACAACCAGCTAATGCCAGCGATGTGGCCAAAGACAGGGCCAGAGTGAGTTTTGAGAGTGTCATAATAAACCTGTAGTTTGAGTGAGTTAATGGGTTGCCATTGATCGGTGAAAATCAGCAGTCAGATTTTGGCTCGGATTATAAACTAAAGTGGGCGGGGTGTGGGGCGGATTATTTTCATCTTAATCTGTTCATTTATACAGCTAAGTGCTAAACTTTGCGAATTAGATGAACAACCTCAAAGTTGGGAGGTCATGATGCAAAAAGATAAAGTACTACAACTAATGAAGCTATTTTCTGAAAAGCTCGGTGGTTCCATTTCAGATGTAAAGATGATGAAACTGCTTTATTTCACTGATCGTCTTTGCCTGTTAAACACTGGCCATCCGGTGAGTTATGATAATTATTACTCGTTAAATCGAGGTCCCATCTTAAGTCAAACCAAAGCAATTATTGATGCCAACACTGACGTGGATTATTTAGCTATTTTTACCAATCCTGAGGTTTGTCACAGCCCAAAAGGTTTCCCGCTTAAACGTTTTTCAATTAAAGAAAATCAAAAAGAACACGATGCCCTGAGTGAAGAAGAGATTGATTTTGCCGAGCAAATATTTGCACAGATCGGTCAATTGGATGATGATGATATTGTGAGCTATTCTCACCGCAAAGATATTTGTCCAGAATGGAGCTGGCCAGACGGTAGCAGAAGGCCGATTGACCTTGAAAGTATTTTTCGCACTATTGGCATGGATGACAGTGAAATTGCCAATCAGGTTAAAGAGATTAATTATCATAAACGGTTATTGGTTTAGCTGATGGCAGAAATTAAAAGAGGGCTATCGTTTCAGTGGGATGAAGATGGCGTAGAGCAACATACTTGGTTTGTTGTTACCCATGAAAAAGAGCAGCAATACATATTGTTGAATATTTCGAGTACCGCAGGTAAACGGTTTGTTGATGATACTTGTGTGATCACCCCTAATCTGGCTAGATACCCCAAAATAGTAAAAGATTCGTTTGTTTTTTACCGAGGAGCCAAAATTAAAAGTCGAACAGAATTGGTTGATATTTTACGGAACAAAATAAATAGGGTCAACCCACAAGCCCCTTGTTGGTTAGTTGATACTATGGCAAGTGGTTTGATGAAATCCAGAGCGTCTAGTGAGCGAATAAAAAATCATTATCGAACGGTATATAGCCCGGTAAGCCTAGCTTTATAACTTTTCTGATATACCGCATTAAATTATTCATAATCAAACTTTACCAATACACACCATCGACTCATTAGCCCAAGAGACACTTTGGGCGTTATATTTCTCACCGATACCTTGGGTTTTGCCTCGTTGGATCAAAGGGATGCTTTCGCCTGAGCTGGCGATGCCAGTGACTTTTATGCCGAGGTAAATGTTATCGCTGGTGTTCATATTTGTGGCTTGGTAGGAGAGTTCATCGCAGGACGATACTGGCAGGGTTTTGTTGCCAGTCATCTGGATGGTTAATTGATGGGTTTCGCCTTGGGACCATTTTTTCTTGTCGCTTAAGGTTGAGGCGATGACAACGCCTTTTTGTAAAATGCTGAATTGAATTTGATTGTATTTATCTTTGACGGTGTTCTTTTTTAGGGATAAATCCACTTTGAATGAACTGAAACTGAGTGTTGTAGGCGAAGTGATTTTAGCTTTGCTTTCATCGGCTAATTTGCTCCATTCTTCATACCTTTCTTTTGAAATGACCATTTGATTTTGTTTGGCTAAATAGGGGATCACTTCGTCGTGTTTGACATAAAAATGAGGCTGTAAATACACGCCAACAGTCATGGTGCTAACAACGCCCATGACAATACCTAAGGCAAATTTGTAAAAAGGGTGGGTAGTGTGATCGCTTTGGGTTGACATGCGAAATAGCTCCTTGTGTCCGTTTGGTGTTATCGGACGCCTAAACTACCATGTCTCCTTTATGATTGGAACGATCATCGTTTATTTTTGTCGGTGAGCTTAAACCCAATGGTCTGAAAGCTGTTATGATATCGCCAAATAAATTCAGACAACTATCCTGACACAGGGGCGGCTTATGTTTGTTATTCATCAATCTAATCATATTGAAATTTTGGCCCGCCAGCTCAGTGGTGAAATTGCCGGAGCACCCAATGCCAATCCGTTTGCCGAAGAAGTGGTGCTGGTGCAAAGTCCGGGCATGTCACAGTGGTTAAAAATCTATCTCGCCGGGCAACTCGGGGTGATGGGCAATGTCGATTTTCCGCTGCCATCGAGTTTCATTTGGTCCTTGTATAAAGAAATGATTGTGGATTTGCCCGATCAGTCGGCCTTCAATAAACTCGACATGAGCTGGAAACTGTTTTCTATCCTGCCTTTACACCTCGACGATGAAGCCTTTTTACCGCTGAAAAATTATCTGGCTGAGGATAACAATGGGTTGATGTTGTATCAGCTGAGCGAGAAAATCGCTGATGTGTATGACCAATATTTAATGTATCGACCAGACTGGATTGGCAACTGGGAAGCCGAAGAAGATGAAATTAAAGATGGCGATTATCAACAACATCCATGGCAGCCGATCTTATGGCGAGCGTTGAAACAACATACTTCGTCGCTGAACCAATCTGATTATCACCGCGCCAATTTGCATGAAGTATTACTTAAGCGTCTGGCTGACGTATTTGCCGACAAAGCTGAAAAAGTGCGCCATCAGCTGCCTGAACGATTGTTTATCTTTGGTATTTCTGCACTACCTAGACAACAACTTTACGTGTTTGAACAGCTGGCTGAACACATTGATATTCATCTGATGTTGTTTAATCCTTGTGCGCACTATTGGGGTGATATTGTTGATGTAAAACAATTGGCTAAGGTTGAAGCGCGTTTCAAGGGCAAAAAACACTTACCCGTAGTCGGTGAAAACTATATGACGGTGGGTAACCCGCTGTTGGCGTCGTGGGGCAAGTTAGGGCGGGATTATCTCGAACAACTGCTGGAGGTTGAGGCGGAACAAACCGATTATTTTATTGAGCCAGAAAAAACCTCGATGCTCAGTGCCATTCAATCGGACATTTATAATTTGTCGTTTCGCGGACAACTCGATGCCCTGACACCTGAGCAGTCAATGGGTGATGAGGGCAAGCTGGCAGTGAATGCGAATGATGATTCACTTGTCTTTCATAGCTGCCATAGCCCGTTACGTGAGGTCGAAGTGCTCTATGATCAACTGCTATTGATGCTGGAGCAGGACGATTCATTGACACCCAAAGATGTGATTGTGATGATGCCTAATGTGGCGTTGTATAGCCCTTATATTGATGCGGTGTTTGCGGGTAGTGAAAATAATCGTATTCCTTATGCTATTTCAGATAAAGGTTTTGTGTTAGAAAATCCGATTTTAAATAGTTTTTTGCAACTGTTGAAACTGCCAGACAGCCGTTTCTCGGCTTCTGAGTTATTAGATTTGATTTCAGTGCCTGCCACTATCCGGGCAATGGATTTGGTCGAAGAAGACATCGAACTGGTGCGTAACTGGATCAATCGGGTAGGCATTCGCTGGGGTATCGATAGTGAACATAAACAATCCCTTAGCTTACCTGATGATGAACTCAATAGTTGGCGATTTGGTTTAAATCGATTGTTGATGGGTTATGCGATCAATAACGAAACCCTAGTGAACGGAATTTTGCCGTTTACGCAAGTTGAGGGACAAAATGCCGAGACTTTAGGTAAGTTGGTTCGTTTTATCGACATTCTGATTGATTATCGACAGCGGTTGGCCGCAGATGGGCAGATTAACAGCAAAATCGATACTGTGGTTGAGCTGATAGAAGTGTTCTATCAGCCGGACAACAACGAAGAGCAGGCGATGAATACCATTCGCAAAGTGCTAAGTGATTTTGCCAAACAGCAAACACAGCAAAACTGCATCAAAGTGATCAGTCATAAAGTGTTCGCCTATTATCTTAATTACGCGTTTAACGACAAAGGCGTCGGTCAGCGATTTTTAGCCGGACAAGTGAACTTCTGTACTCTGATGCCTATGCGCAGTATTCCCTTTAAAGTGATTTGTCTGTTGGGCATGAATGATGCGGATTATCCTCGTTTTGTCCCGCCCGTGGGCTTTGATTTAATGGCAGCCGGTCAACCGCGTAAAGGCGACCGCTCTAGACGTTTAGATGATCGTTATTTGCTGCTCGAAGCACTGCTCTCAGCCAGAGACAAATTATATGTCAGCTATGTCGGTCATTCGATGCAAGACAACAGTGAAAAAATCCCTTCGGTGCTGGTCACAGAGCTAAAAGAGTATTGTGAACAAGCGTTCTCTTTTAATCATTCGTTAGTTAGTGAGCACCCACTACAGCCCTTTAACCGAGATTACTTCAAACAGAATAGCCACTTAAGCAGTTATCAGCGACATTGGCACCGCTATATTGAACAGCAAGCGGTTGAACACCCAACGACGGTGGCTGAACCGATTACTGATGTTGGGGTGCCTGATTCGTTGGAAGTAACCGAACTGTTGCGCTTTATGTTGAACCCAGTGAAGTACTTTTTTAATCGAACCTTACAGCTGTACTTTTCGCCTTTATCTGAGGTGGAGCTGGATGATGAGACCTTTAGTCTCGATGCATTAACCCGTTATCAATTGCTCGAAGAGCTGGCGAAAACCAAGCTGGCTGAGTCAGGATTAGATACTTACTTACAGACTCAGGCGGGTGGTACTTTGCCCCATCGGGATGTGGGTAAGTTGACCTTTAATCAACTCGATCAACAGGCTGACGGCTTTGTTGCTGCACTGAGTGAAACCTCGTTGAAAATGTTGCCACCAGTTGAGGTGAATATCAGCAGCCATGATATCGCCTTGCTCGGTTGGGTGAAACATTTGACTGTCAACGGTTTGTTGTTTTATCGCCCGGCCAAAATCACCGCTAAAGATCGGCTGGTGGCCTGGGTTCATCATGTTGTTATGGCCGCTATCGGTCGGGCAGTGAAGACGCAACATATTGGTTTAACTGAAAGTTTTGAATACCTGCCGCTCAGTCAAGCAGTGGCAAAAACATTGATTGACCAGTGGGTGGACTTTTACCTGCGCGGATTGAAACAGCCGCTACCATTTTTTATTAAATCTAGCGAGCAATGGGCAAAAAGTGGTGAACTAAAAGAGGTGGTCAAAACCTTTAACGGCTCGTCGTTTAATCAAATTCCCGGCGAAGGAGATGACTTGTACATTCAGCGAGTGTTTGTTGATGTGAACACTTTGCCAGTTGAGTTTAATCAGTTGGCAGAGTTGATTTTTAAACCGCTCTTAGCGGCAATGGAGGAATAGCTGATGGATAAAGTTGCAATGAATCGACTCGCTCCCTTAACCATGCCGCTGAGTGGCCTGAATTTAATTGAAGCCAGTGCGGGTACAGGGAAAACCTACACCATAACCACACTTTACCTACGTTTGTTACTGGGATTGGCTAATCCACCAGCGGTTGATGATGGCTTGTCGGTTGATCAAATTCTGGTGGTCACCTTCACCGAAGCTGCGACTGAGGAAATTCGCGATCGGGTAAGAAAGCGCCTGAGCGAAGCCCGGCAAGCCATTTTTATGCGCGATGTTGACAACTATAAGGTCGATCCTGTCCTTAGCGAGTTGATCAGCCAATTGCCCGAACCAGATTTAGCCTGGAAACGTCTCGACGCGGCGATAAAAATGATGGATGAAGCGGCCATTTTCACTATTCACGGCTTCTGTCAGCGAATGCTAAAACATCACGCCTTTGAAAGCGGTAGCTTGTTTGATAATGAGTTTATTCTCGACGAAAGAGAGTTTCTTGAAAAGAGTATTAAAGACTTCTGGCGTTGCACGGTATATCCGCTGTCAGGCACTATGTTATCGCTATTTTTACAGTGCTGGTCGTCGCCAAAACTGTTGCTGGCAGAGCTGCAATCGTTATTGAATAAACACAGCTATCAGGTTATGCCTGAAATATCAGAAGCGCTATTAAAAGCGCAGGTTGATGAATATGCCAGCCTCAGTGGTGAGGTTAAATCTCAGTGGTTGCAAAACGGCATTGCCGCGTTGATTAACGACTCATTTTTGCTGAAAAGCCGTAAACCCGCCAAAGCGGATTATCTCGAAGCCTTCAACCATTTTTGTGGCTCCGATGAGCTAGAATTCACCAAGGGAAAAGACTCTTGGGAGTTATGGTCTGAGGAAAGCCTCACTAAAGCCAGCAAAAAAGGCAAAGAGCCACCAGTTCATCCGATTTTTGCTCAATTTAGCCGTTTGAGCGAACTCAAAGCACAGATAAAAACCAATGTCTTTGCCTTTTATAAACAACAAGCTTTTGCTCAGGTGCAACACAATCTGGCAGCAGAAAAGCGGCTGAACCAGAAAATCAGCCCGGATGACTTACTGACTAACCTAGCGAAAGCCCTGAGTCAGGAGGATAAAGGTAAAGTGTTGGCGCAGAAAATCGCCCGTCAGTTTCCAGTGGCGATGATTGATGAGTTTCAAGATACTGATCCGCTGCAATATAACATCTTCAATTCAATTTATGGTCAGGCTGGTAGTGTGGATAACAGCGAGACCATGATTATGATTGGCGACCCGAAACAGGCGATTTATGGTTTTCGTGGCGCAGATATTTTCACTTATATTCAAGCCAAAACCGATGTGCCGAGCCAAAGCCAATATACCCTAGATACCAACTGGCGCTCGTCGACAGCCTTGATTGGCGCGGTGAATGGTTTGTTTGAGGCTAATGACGATCCGTTTATTCAGCAACAGATCCCCTTTCATCCAGTCAAGGCGGCTGATAAAGCCGATAAAACCCCGTTGACCATTGTGGGTGAATCATCAACGGCGGCGTTAAAGCTGTGGCAATTGGCTCCCGAGAATGATTTGCCTATAACCAAAGCTAACGCTATTGCGACTTTGGCCGTTCGCAGTGCTAATGAAATTGCTAGCTTATTAAATAAAGCTCAGAATAATCAAGCTTTTATTGGCGAGCAAGTGTTGGTCGCCAGTGATATTTGTGTGTTGGTGCGAGACAGAAACGAAGCCGACAGTATGCGTCAGGCGCTCACATCTGCCGGAGTGAGCAGTGTGTATTTGAGTCGGCAAAGCGTGTTTGAAACCCCGCTGGCGTTTGAATTTTACCTGTTATTACAGGCGATTTACGAAGAGAAAAACGAACGTGCTATTCGTGCGGCGTTGATCACCCCGTTTTTTAACTATTCAATCAATCAGTTATGGTCGTTGACCCAACATGAAGAGCGCTGGCAGGAGATCCTCGACCAGTTTGCCCAATTACATCATATTTGGTTGCGCAATGGTGTGATGGCAGTATTGCAACACCTATTGGTACGTAATGATTTGGCCAGTGACTGGAAGCAAAAGCAGCAGACGCCTGAGCGGATGTTGACGGATATTCGTCATATCGGTGAGCTATTGCAGCAAAAATCAATGGAACTGGATGGCGTACATCGTTTGCTAGGCTGGTTTCATGAACAGCTGGTGGCAGCAAAAGACGAAGGCAAGGTACAGCAATTACGCCTCGAAGATGACAGTAATCTGGTGCAAATCGTTACTATGCACGCCTCAAAAGGGCTGGAATACAATATTGTTTTCTTGCCGTTTGTGTGCGGTTACCGAGCGGCAAAATCGGCGATTTTTCATGATGAAACGCGCGGGCTGATTATTGATTTTGCCAATGAAGAAGCCAATTTACACAAGGCCGACCGGGAGCGTTTAGCCGAGGATTTACGGCTGTTATACGTGGCCTTGACTCGTGGGGTTTACCGTTGTTATCTCGGTTTATTCAATCTTAAAGTCGGCAATGGTAAAGCCAGTCATTTGCAGCAAACCGCTTTGGGTCATCTGTTGTTTCAGTCTGAGCCGAGCATTAATAATGCGGCTATCACCACGCGATTGAACGAAGTGCTTAGCGGGCTGCCAGTTGAAGCGACTTGTCATCTCGAAATTATTGATGATGAAATCGAACCGCAGTCGGCCAATCAAGTGCTTGATGCGCTTGAGGTACCCGTGTTCAAAGCGTTTAATGGCACCATTGAATATGACTGGAAAGTCACCAGTTATTCGGCCTTGGCTAATGGTGTGGCTTCGGTGCATGTATTGCCTGGTGGTACGGATGAAGGTGATACGGTTAGCCAAATTGCGGAGGTGGTCACCGACAACGAACCGAGTTGTTTTACTTTCCCTAAGGGGTCGAATCCGGGCAGTTGCTTACATGAGATTTTGGAGAATTTGGATTTTGTTCAGTTTGTCGCAGGCCAGTCAGATACCAAAGTGATTGATGAAGCGTTTAAAGCGTTCGCCATTGAGCCGCATTTTAATCTGGTGACGGAGCAATGGATGGTGTCGGTGCTCAACACGCCGCTGAATGAGGCGGGGCTGCGACTAAACCAAATTAGCAACGCTCAGCGATTGGTCGAAATGGAGTTTTATTTACCGATGCAAACCATTAAAGCGGCGCAAATCAATCAGATATTGTCAGAGCATTTACAGCGACCGGTGAGTGAATTTGACTTTATGCCGGTGCAGGGCATTTTGAAAGGTTACATTGATTTGATTATTTTTTGGCAAGGGCAATATTTTGTCTTGGATTATAAATCCAATCATTTGGGCATGACGTTTAGTGATTATACTGGCGAGTCGCTGGAAGAGGCGATGAGTTCGCATCATTATCATTTGCAGTATCTGCTGTATTCGCTGGCGTTGCATCGTTACCTTAAACAACGCTTGCCAGATTACGATTACGACACTCATTTTGGCGGCAACTATTATCTGTTTTTACGGGGAATGGATCAGGCCAATGAGCAATTTGAAGGGGTCTATTTTTCTAAACCTAAAGGTGCGTTAATCGAGCGGTTAGATCGGATTTTCTCTCATGAGGGAATGGCTGAGAGTGCCATGAGCAGTACGCCTGTGCAGCTGGGTTTATGGGGAGACGAGTAATGAACTGGTTAAATCAATTAGTAAAACAGCAATTGGTACGACCCATAGACGCAGAATTTGGTCGCTTTATTGCCACTCAGCAAGGGGGAATAAAAGGCGCAATAATCGACGAGTCGTTATTGTTGCTGGTGGTATTGGTGAGCGTTGAATTAGGCAAAAAGAATGCTTGTCTGGATTTGGCGCAACTGGATGTCAATAATCCGTTAGATTTGAAGTTGGGTCAGACTGGGTTTGAATTGCCTGGGCTGCATGATGCCTTGGCTCGGCTTGAGCAATACGGTTGTATTGGGACTTGTGTCAGTGTCGCTGACGGGTCATTGTCGACGCCTAATACGCCGCTGATTTTTCATGCTAATCGGCTGTATCTGCAACGTTATTGGCACTATGAATTTTCATTGTCGTCAGCGTTAACCGATAAACTTAATCGAGATAGTGAGGTTGATTTGGCGCAGGCCGGGGTTTTATTCGAACAGTTGTTTCCGGCTGAACAGCAAATTAACGGCGAAATAGACTGGCAGAAAATGGCCTGTGCCACGGCTTTGATTAAAAACTTCTCGGTGATCACCGGTGGCCCGGGCACTGGCAAAACAACCACAGTGACCAAGTTGCTAGCGTTAATTGTGTTACTAAAAATCGGTTTTAAGGCCGAGCAGAAGCCAATCATTAAACTGGTAACGCCAACGGGTAAAGCGGCTGCGCGTTTAAGTGAATCGATTAAAGGAGCCAAGCTTAAACTCAATGTTGATGAGTCGAGCCGGGCGCTGATCCCCGATGAGGCGTCGACCATTCACCGCTTGCTTGGCGTTAAACCCCATAGCAGCGAGTTCATCCATCATCAGGATAATCGCTTGCATCTCGATGTGTTGGTGGTTGATGAAGTGTCGATGGTTGATTTGCCGATGATGGCCAAATTGATGGCCGCTTTACCTGAGCAAACCAAGGTGATATTGCTTGGGGATAAAGATCAGTTGTCGTCGGTAGAGGCGGGTAGTGTGCTGGCGGATATTTGTGCGGGCCGGGGCAATGATTTGGTGTATAACCAAAACCTGCTTAATCAAATACAGCAAATCACCCAAATGGATTTATCCGGGGCCTGTGGTACTACGTCTACGGTGTCGCTGAGTGACTGTATTTGCTTGTTGCAAAAGAGCCATCGTTTTGATGATAACAGCGGCATCGGCCAACTGGCTAAAGCGGTCAATCGCAGTGATTGGCAGCGGATCAAGCAAATTCAACAAAATGGTGATCCAGCGTTGACGTTTTTTGGTATCTCCGACAAAGACATGCGGGAGCTGGTGCAGCAAAGTGCTCAGGCTTACAAACCCTATTTAACCTTGATGGCCGAGGGTGCAGAGCCAAAAGCGATCATCGAAGCGTTTAATCAGTTTCAGTTATTGTGTGCGCTGAGAAAAGGTGCTTACGGAGTGACAGGCATCAATGAAGCGATAGAAAAGCAGCTGGTTAAGTTGGGGCTGATTGATAACCGTCAATTATATTATGCTGGTCGGCCTATCATGATCAGTCAAAATGATTATAGTTTACAGTTGTTTAATGGTGATGTTGGCTTGATACTAAAAGACCCAGACACTGGGCATTTAAAAGCCTGGTTTATCACTCCAGAGGGCAAGGTCAGGTCGGTTTATCCTAATCGTTTGCCCAGTCATGATTCGGTTTATGCTATGACGGTGCACAAAAGCCAGGGGTCGGAGTTTGATCAGGTGGCGATGGTGTTGCCACCAATGGCGCAAGTGATGAACAATAAAGTGATCACTAAAGAGTTGGTTTATACTGGTATTACCCGGGCCAAACGTTGGTTTAATTTGTTTGCCGATCAGCGGGTGCTCGAAGTGGCGATACGCCAAACCACCCAGCGGTCTTCCGGGTTGGCGGGATTGCTTTATTAAGCTTTGTTAATATTACAAACAGGACCATAGAAAGACCATGTTATTGAGCGGGAAAATAGCATTACAGCCTGACAAAGCAGTGCTGACAGCGGCCAAAGCGCCGGATAAACTTTTTGCCAAATTATTCCATGTGTTAACGGCTGGGCGTTTATCCGATAAAGAAAAGCATCAAACGTTTACCGCCATCACCATTTTGCAATCGTTGAATATCGCCTTTCGCCAAGCTGGCATTAACAATATTGTTCGTTTGGCCAAAGATGGTCAGGATTTCTATTATGATACCGAAGGCCGAGATAATGACTTGGCTGATACCATGAAAGATTTCAATATGGATATCGGTGTGACTGACGCATCATTATTTAACGAGTTGAGTTTGGTTTTAGAGCATGAAGACGAACAACTGTGTTATCTGATTGACATTGATATTCAGCGAGTTCATCAAGTTGATGCTTTACCGGTTAACATCAAGGTGAGTGCGGTGATCAAGGATTTTGCTGTTAGGGCTGGGGAGACGCTCGAAAAATTAAATACTCGCATGACGGCGTTATTTAAAGATAAAGACCAACAGGGATACGAGCACTATGTGAGGTATTACCGCCACCATTATGACGGCTTTATCAGCCACTTGAAGCAAACGCTACGTCATGCCATGCGCTGTGAAACGGTGGTGGATGGCACCAGAGTACAGGTTTTGCGACCTCGTTATGCCGGGATGCTGATGGTGACTGATAAAACCACTGCGCCTTTGGTTTATCGGGGTTATCCGGGTTGGGATGACTTTACCCTGTACACCTTTCTTTGGTTAGAGATATTAGCGGCGTTGGGTATTGAGTGTTCAGATGCTGAGATTATTAGTGATGACGGTGAGGTATTGCTATAACGCGAATGAATTCGCGTCTACGATTGTACCTAAAAACAGCGCGAGCCAAAAAAAGCGCGAAAAAAAGGCCAATCGGGGGAGATTGGCCAGTTCATAGACTTGGACTATGAAACGAACTATTTTTGTCGGGGGCTTGGAAGATCCCCTAAAAAAACAACTACTGCACATTCTTTGACCAGCTATCCTTAGTTGAGTTCAATTTTATTTCAACTTTTTTATAAAAAAATTAAAAACGCCAATGAATTCGAGTCTACGGCGCACCCGTTCTGTCGTAGACGAGGTTTCAAGCTCGTGAATGTGGGTGGATAATTGTCACTTAAATTGGCTAAGCAGCTCCCGATATCGCCAGCGGTTCAGTGGTGGTTTTGGCTTGTGGCAGTACCGCTTGTAATTGCTCTAGCTCCTCTGGTTGGGCGTTAATTTCTTTTAGTGCTTGCTTGTATAAGCCGCGCAGATGGCCTTTCAAATGTGGCGTGACGGTTTTGGTTTCGATATCTTTTAAGCGACAAAACAGTGCCAGCGCATAAATGGCTTCGTTTTCACTTAATACCGCCACTCGGTTGGCGGCGTGGTTGTGGCAACTGCTGCAACCGCCGCGAAAAGCGTAGGCGGTATTGGCGAACATCACGCCAAAACCCATGAAAATTGATAGTATTTCTGTGGCTGGTGCGCGGTATTCTTCGCCGCCCGGCGGTAGCTGATTAGATACGCCCATCAAATAGCTAGATAACATCGAAACGTAATTAGACACCATCACCTGGGGTTGATTCATTTGTACTGGGTCATAACTCACGGCGAGTTGGTCTGATGGATTGGCCAGCATATTTTGATATTGGCTGGTTTGTGGTTCATTTTGTCCGGTGCCGCGCACCACCAACTGATGGCTTTTGAGTTGAAAATGTTGTGGCTGATAATACTCTGGGGCGACGAGTTTAAAAGGCCAGTTAGACAGCCCGGTGTATTCTTTGATTTTATCAAATACATTATTGGCGAGTTGGTCTGCGCTGGTGGCTCGGTCGGGGAAGAAGTGACCTGTGGGTAAAATCAGCTGGCTTTTGTCAGTAAAAAACTGGCCGTCAAAATGAGCGATAGCCCAATGGAAGCTGTCGAACAGCCATTGGCGTGAGGTTTCATCTAATAGCGGTTTGGTTTTGAACAGGTTAAACATGGTAAAAGCCGATAGGGATTGAATGGATATGAAACACAGGTTAGCAAATTTTACCCTGTGGTGAAAGCTAGTCTTCTTGCTGCGCTTCTTCGTCGTTCTGAGCGGAAGCTGCTTGCATGGTTTGGATCACTTTTCTGTTGAGACTTTCTACTCGTTGAACCAGTCCTTCGATAATATGATCTTTAATGATTTCGCGGGCTCTGATAGGCAAATGCTGAAAGCTTTTGCGGTCAAACCTCAAGGCGATGATATCAGTTTGTGCAACCACCGAAGCCAGCCGGGTATTGTTGCCGATAAAACCCGTTTCGCCGACAAAATCCCCCGCTTCAATAACGGTGAGTTCTTCGCCTGAATGGACAATGACCGCAGTACCAGACAGCAAAACAAAGAAACTATCGTCAACCTCACCAACTTTGATAAATTCATCCTCGGCGGGGATGTGATAAAACAACGAATGACTCTCGGCAATATGTTGTTTTTCGTTAGGTGTGAGTTGATGAAAAAGCGGTAAACGGCTGAGAATGGACACTGCTTTTAGGGGGATCATGTTTTTAATTGGCTTGGCATTCACGCTATGGGGTCACCTTAAGTCAGCCTACATGGCTAGGATAGTTAAGAATAGTTAAGCATTGGCCTGATTGGCTGAAAATGCAAGTTTGGCTGTTTTGGAGGGTTTACCTTTGGCTCCCGGCATTGCTCTACCGCTCACATCCATATAGGCGAGCGCACCTGACAAAACCCTTGCTTTTTGCGTTCCTAGCTAGCAGAATCAATGGAACAATAATCTGCGAGTCATATCTCACCAATGAGCAAAGCCAGCGTTTATAAGCCCAGTGTTTTTATCAGCTATAGCAAAGATGACAAAGACTACAAGACATTGGTGGTCAAGCATTTAAAGGTATTAGAGCATCAAGACGATATTATGCTGTGGGATGATTCTAAGATAAATACTGGTGCAAGTTGGTATCCTGAGATTCAAGCCGCTTTACAACAGGCTGATGTGGGGATTTGTTTGATTTCGGCCAATTACCTCGCCTCTGACTTTATCAATAAAGAAGAAATTCCGGCTTTTTTGCGTAAACGTAAAGAAGAAGGCATGTTACTTATTCCTATTCTCATCAGCCCTTGTGCTTGGCAAATTGTGCGCTGGTTGAAAAGCATTCAGTTATTTCCCCGTAATAACATATCACTAGAAGAAATGCCTCTAGAGGTTGATAGAACCAAGGCGTTGTCTGAAATCACCATTACTATTTATGAACAAATCAATGACTCTGGTTTTCAGCCTTTACAAACCAAATCTTTAGCCGAACCTGTAAAAGCTGATATCAAACGCTTGCCCGTCACTGGCTTAGAGCTATTTGGCCGCGAAAAAGAACTCAAACAATTAGACGACGCTTGGGCATCGGATGAAATCAATATTGTCAGTTTTATTGCTTGGGGCGGGGTGGGTAAATCCACTTTGATCAACAAGTGGCTGGCTTATATGGCTGAGGAAAACTACAAAACTGCACAAAGAGTTTTTGCTTGGTCATTTTACAGTCAAGGCACCAGTGAACAGGTGTCTTCTGCTGATGCCTTTATTATGGATGCCCTTGAATTTTTTGGTGATAAAAACCCTACCGCAGGCTCGGCATGGAGCAAAGGGCAACGGCTGGCTGGGTTGATTCAACAGCAACCGACTTTATTGATTTTGGATGGCATGGAGCCATTGCAGTCGTCGCTTGAGGAAGAGCGGGGCAAAATTAAAGACCCAGCGTTAACTATGCTGATGCGGGCACTGGCGATTCACAATAATGGTTTGTGTGTGGTCACTTCTCGTGAAAGTCTCACCGATATCACCAAATTCAAAAACAAAACTTTACAGCTGGATTTGGATACCCTATCAGCCGATGCGGGCAGGGCACTGCTTCGAGTGGGTGGCGTTACAGGCTCAGATAAAGCGTTAGAAGATGCGGTGGAGCAGTTTGGCTATCATGCCTTGGCGATTAACTTGCTGCCAGTGTATTTGGATAAAGTCGACGGTCACGGCATTGCTGCGGTATCAAAGATAGCTGATTTAGCTATTCCGGTTGAACAAGGTAAGCATCCTCGCCGGGTGATTGCGGCGATTGCCGAGCGGTTTATTGACAAGTCAGAAGGTGAGCTATTAAAACTGCTCGGCTGCTTTGACCGTCCGGCAGATATGGCAGCGATTAAACAAATGATTGCCCCGCCGGTGATTGTCGGTTTGACGGATAACTTATGTGATAAGGATGGTGAAGTGCTATTAACCGCCATCAACACCTTGCGAGGCGAAAACCTGCTAGCCAATGCCAGTAAACATCGCCCTAATACACTGGATTGCCACCCGTTAATCCGTGAACATTTTGGCGATATGCTGCAACACCAGCATCCTGATATCTGGCAACAAGCCCACGGCAGGTTATATACATATTATAAACAGCTGCCAGAAAAAGAATTGCCCGATACCTTGGCAGAAATGGAACCCTTGTTTGCTGCGGTAAAACATGGCTGTTTGAGTGGGCAACATCAGGTGGCGATGGATGAGGTTTATTGGCCAAGGATTAAGAGGAAAGATGAAGCTTATACGGTTCATCAACTCGGTGCCTTTGGTGCCGACCTGTCTTGTTTAAGCCATTTTTTCCAGCGTTTATGGGATAAACCAGCGGCCAACCTGACTGATGACGATAAAGCCGCCAGCTTAAGCTGGGCAGGGTTTGCCTTGCGGGCAGTGGGTAGGCTGGCAGAAGCGACGGAGCCGATGAAAGCTAGTTTAGAAGTGAGTGTTAAGGATGAGTTATGGGAAAGGTCTGCAATAGCCGCCAGCAACCTGAGCGAATTGTATCTGACGCTGGGTGAAGTGGCCCTTGCGCTGCAATATGGCGAGCAGAGTGTGAGCTTTGCTGACCGCAGTGAAGATGATTTTGAAATGGAGAGTGACCGCACAACCCATGCCGATGCTTTACATCAGCACGGTCAACATCAGGCGGCGGAACAATGGTTTAGTCAAGCTGAGGCGATGCAGCAAAAGCGTCAAGCGGAATTTCCCTATCTCTATTCTTTGCGGGGTTTTCGCTACTGTGATTTGTTGCTGTCGCTGGGGCAAACTCAAGCGGTGCTTGAGCGGGTCAAGGCTATGTTTACATGGCGACAGCCTTCGGATTCCCTTTTGGGGATTTCACTGGAAAACTTATCTATGGGCAAAGCCCTAATACTGCAATCACTTGAAAACCAAACCACTGATTTTACCGACGCCCAAACCCATCTGCATCAGGCCGTTGAAGGTTTACGGGAAGCTGGTGGACAGGATGATTTACCATTTGGCCTACTAGCCCGCGCCACGCTGCACCAACAGCAAAAAGCTTGGCAGCTAGCTTGGACTGACCTCAATGAAACTCAAGAAATCGCCGAATACGGCGAAATGAAATTACACCTCACTGATTATCACCTTGCCGCCTGCCGCATTATTCAAGCGCAGCTGGCAGGGGCTGATGAACCATTTGAAATCATCCAAAACAATGAAACCGAGCGTTTAAACAAAGCTGAGATGCAAGCCCGGTTTCAATCGCATTTAACCCAAGCGGCGGCATTGGTCAAAGCGACCGGATACCACCGCCGGGATGATGAGGTGAAGAAGTTGCGCAGCTAACTCAGTTACAGCAGTGAACCTTGTTAGCATTCAATTAAAACGAAAATCTCAGACTGCTCTTTTTGACCCATTTTGGCCCATTTTGACCGCTGTCGATGATGTCACTTCAAGCGCAATTCAATTGGTCAGCAAAAATGTATTCACTCAGCTGTGCAGCAGGAATCGGTTTGCTGAAATAAAACCCCTGAATATAATCACATTTTTGCGACAATAAATAATCTAGCTCTGATTCGTGCTCGACCCCTTCGGCAATCACTTTTAAATTCAGTTTATGCGCCATCGCCACAATTGCGTCAATCAGGGCTTTGTCCTTGTCGGTGTGGGCAAGGTTGGTGATAAATGAGCGATCTATTTTGAGGTAGTCAAAATGATAGTGGTTGAGATAACTCAAGGCAGAATAACCAGTGCCAAAATCATCCAACGATAATTTAAACCCGAGCTGATGCAGCGAGGTCAATACATTGTCTGCGCCTTTAGCATCAGAAATCAAAATACCTTCGGTGACTTCCAGTTCGATTTTGTCGGTCGGAATTTGGTATAACGCTAAGATGCTCATTAATCGCTCAATAAATGCCGGCTCGTACAGCTGACGGACTGATAAATTGATAGCAACAGTTAAGTTATCAATGCCTTGGCTTTTCCAGTGATTAAGCTGACGGCAGGTTTCTTCAATAACCCAATAACCAATCGGAATGATAAAACCATCTTCTTCGGCGATAGCAATAAAGTCGTCTGGTGGCACAAAGCCCAAATCGGCAGAATGCCAGCGTATCAGCGCCTCAACGGTGACGGTGCAACCACTGCTGATATCAACCAGTGGTTGGTAGTGCAGGGTAAACTCATCATTTTTCAGCGCTTTTTGTAAAGCGGTTTCAATCGACAAACGATGGGCGATTTCTTCGTTCATCGCTTGAGTGTAAAATTGATATTGGTTAATGCCCATTTTTCGCGCTTCGTACATCGCGGCATCGGCATTTTTAATCAGTACAGATGAATCGTCACCATCACCTGGGTAGGCTGATATGCCGACATTTGAGGCAATTAATAATTCTCTGGCTTCAAAACACAAGGGTTCAGAAATCGATGCAATAACGTTTTTCGCGACCACTTCGGCGGCTTTGGCTTTATTGGCGTTTTCTAAAATGACCAAGAATTCGTCGCCGCTCAAGCGGGCAACGGTATCGCTTTCTCTGACTGCATGGCGAATTCTTTTGGCGATGATCGAGAGGATTTTATCGCCGGTTTCATGGCCAAAGGCTTCGTTGATGTCTTTGAAATGGGCGATATCGACAAATAGCGCAAACACAATTTTGTTTTCATTGGCCCGGCTGAGAATGGCCTGTCCGAGACGGTCAAATGCCAAATGTCGATTGGGCAATTGGGTCATGGTGTCGGTTGTTGCCTGATGTAGCAAGCGTTCTTTGTAATCTTGATTAATTTGAATATCTTCATACAGTTGCAGTGCGGTGCGCAGTACTTTGACGGTTAACTGGGCAAAAATATCCAACGCTTGTTCTTCGCAGTGATGCGACACCAAAATCGCTCGTTGGGATGATTTGTCAAGATACCAGTGAATATCATTCATGCCACAGGCGAATCGCATCGGGGCTATCATGAAGTTGCAGTACGAGGGCAGCGTATTGGAGATGTACATTGGTGCATCGGCGGCGATAAATTCGGCTTTAGGACGCTGGCCTTCGCGTGAATAATAACTTTCAAGGCGAAAGTAACCGGTGCTTGGGTCAAGCTTGTAGATACTGATGTTTTTGCTTTGACATAGCTGAGAAAAGGTTTGCAAAAACCGGGTCTGTAATTGAGGGCAATTTAATGAGCTTTGCGATAAGTTAAAGCGCTCATTAATCAATGCACCGATGATGTCATTGTGCAAGGCTTCGACGCGAAGCTCCTGAGCTTGCTCAAAGGCATTTTGCAGCTCGTTATTTAGCTGACTGTTTTGCTGTTGTAATTGCGCCACTTGTTGGGCTAACGATTGAGTTTCTTCCACTTTTTGTCCCGCACCATTAATTAGTTTGAATGAATTCATTCACTGAAAGCCACTGATTATCTTTAATTACTAAACGTGTTACCAAAATTGCCAAGTTGTTAATTCAGAGTTAACGGATTATGCACGTTTACGGTTAAAAGATCAACAGTCTGACCCGCTTTTATGACGGTACGGTGACTTTTTTTTATTATTTTGTCTACAACTGGGTGAAAAGAGTTCAGGGACGGGTGATAAATACAGCGGGTCATAAAAAGACCCGCGAGAAATTTTAATTTTGCTGTTCGGCGTGGGCTTTCAAACCGTTGGCAAACTGTTCGAAAGATTCAGTCAGGTCGGGCATACTTTTGCAGATCAGGCCACTGAGCAGACCACTGAATTGCTCTTCCATGGTGAAGCGTACTTCGCCATTGTCTTGTGGTGTGAGTGAAAAGGTTCGTACGCCTTTGAATAATCCCAGTGGCATCCCTCCTTGCCAGACCATTTGTTTGGCTGAGGTTAATTCAACCACCTTGACGGGAAAAGCGCGGTCTGGACTGACTTTGGCAAATACCTTGATGGTTTGTCCTAAGGCGATAGTGCCTTCGACTTTGGTGACGCTTTCGTTCCAGTCGGGGTAGTGGCCGCTATCGGTTAAAATTGACCAGATGGTTTGTGGTGTGGCTTTTATGCTGGTGGAGATTTTGTAGTGTTTCATTTGTTTTTAGTGATTAGGGTATAATGCATCAAACCTTAATCAAAAGCCGGGGTTTGGTCAATAAACCCTGTGCTTCAAGCGTAAGATAAAAGCGATAAAATGAAAAAGTCGAGCCAAGTTACTATCATAGGTTTAAGCGATCCAAAGAGCCCAGAAAACGTCGGTGCTGTGATGCGGGCAGCGGGTTGTTATCAGGTTAATTCAGTATGTTATACCGGTAAACGTTATGCCCGGGCGGCGAAATTCAATCATGATACCAAGCGGGTTAGAGAGCGAATTCCGCTGACCGGGGTTGATTGTTTGTTGTCAGTTATTGGCAACGAAGCGGGTCAAGAGACAGGCCAAGAAACAGGCCAAGAAACAGGCGAAAAAATGAAAGTGGTTTGTGTTGAGTTGGTTGAAGGTGCCACGCCTTTGCCGCAATTTACCCATCCAGACAAGGCGATTTATATTTTTGGCCCAGAAGATGGCAGTTTGAGTCAGTCGATTGTTGACCGTGCCGATGCGGTGGTTTATGTGCCGACGGTTGGTTGTATGAACTTGGCGGCAACAGTTAATGTCTTATTGTATGACCGTTTGGCGAAATCGGATTCGATGGTGGCTGATGATGATTTGATTCGCCACAGTCGTGATCGCAATAATCGAGTGAAGGTTAAAGCGAATTAAACCTTGGTGAAATAAAACCTTAAATTAAACATTGGTCACTGTGGCTCAGTCAGTTAAAATTCCTGTTAATTAATGTTGATAAAAGAATGAAACTCATGAAAAAAGTCCTATTAACCGCCGTTGCCTTATCTGTGCTGGCGGGTTGCCAAGTTACTAAAAGTCCTACCGGTCGTACTCAAGCGCTGATGTATTCTTCTAATGATATGGCGCAGCTTGGTGGTCAGTCGTTTGAAGAGATGAAAAAGAAAGAAAAAATCGTTAAAGATCGCCGGACCATTAACTATGTTAATTGTGTGGCTAATGCCATTACCGCTCAGGTTCCTGCGTCTTATGGCGAAGAAAACTGGGAAGTAGTGGTGTTTGATTCAGAACAAGTTAATGCCTTTGCTTTGCCGGGCGGCCATATTGGCGTTTACACCGGGTTGCTAAAAGTGGCTAATACCCCAGCGCAATTAGCTGCCGTACTTGGTCACGAAGTGGGCCATGTGTTGGCTAACCATTCCAATGAACGTTTGTCTCGTAGTCAGTTAACTAATGTCGGTATGAGCGTGGCAGGTCAAGCGATTGATTTGGGCGGTATTGCGAATAAAGAGTTGTGGATGCAAGGGTTAGGACTTGGCGCTCAATATGGTATTGCGATGCCATTTGGCCGTAAGCAAGAAAGTGAATCAGATAACATTGGTTTGGATTTGATGGCCAAAGCCGGTTTTGCCCCTGAGGCTAGCGTGACGTTATGGCAAGCAATGGGTAAAGCCTCTGGTGGCAAACAACAGATGGAGTTTTTGTCGACTCACCCGTCAAATGATCGTCGTATTAGTGATTTGAATAAAGATATGGATAAAGCCAAGGCGACTTATAATCAGGCTAGAGCCAAAGGCTTGAGACCTAATTGTGGCTAAAACCTCTCATGGTTATTGAACTTCCTCCCGGTTATTACCTGACCAACTTTATTGAGTTGGTCGATTATGTGGTGGCGCAATATCACGATTTGTTGAGCGAAAGCGAACAGGCATTCCACCAACAATTTCATTCGGTTGATGAGTCGGCGCAGAAATTATATGTGCGAATGCTGACTCGCAAAGGCAATGTGTTTCGTCACAGTAAATTGCAATATAGTGAGATTGCCGATACCGCTGTGGCGGCTCAGGCTTTGGCTGATGCGGGGTTGATTAGGATTAACCATGGGCTGGCTATTGCTGATGTGTTGGCGCTGTTTACAAAACCCGAGTGGCTTGGCATGTTGGCACAGCTAGATATTGATGCCAAAGTGTTGAAGCCGCTGAAGTCCCTCAAAAGAGTTGATTTGGATGTGGCGCTGTTGGCACTGGCAGATGAGTATCCTATTACCGCCTTAATTACTTCCTTAATCACCTCAGGAAAAGATGAGGCTATCTACGCCAATGCTGATTCACAATCGTTTGAGACCTTTAAGTTGTTGTTTTTTGGCAATTTGCATCAGGATTTGACAGAGTTTGTGTTGCGGGATTTGGGGTTGTATCGGTTTGAAGATTATCAGATTGACCGGGCCAGCCGTTTGTTTGATGGTAGGGCACAGATAGCTAATCATCTGCATTATTATGCTTTGATTGAAAATTTAGCAACCATATTGGAGCAGGGCGGCGAGGAGATCCTAGCGCTACATCAATCGTTACCGGATGCCACTGCACTGATTGAGGATAAAACTCTTAATCGCCGTATTCAACGGGTTAATCTGACATTGGCGAGGCAGTTGGAGCGATTGGATTTACTCGATGAGGCATTAATGCTTTATCAGTGTTGTGAATTGCCGCCAGCCCGCGAGCGGACGGCGCGTATTTTGTTAAAGCAACAAAAGGTCGACGCCGCATTGGCTATCTGCCGAGAAATAATGGCAGCGCCTTTGGGTGATGAAGAGTTGGTGTTTGGCGCTGAGTTTGGCGCTCGTGCGGCGAAAAAGCATAAGCAGCAATGGCCCGCTTTGGATAAGTATCAGCCACCGACTGAAACCATTACGCTTGAGCCGAGTGGTTTGGGGGTTGAGCCAGACACCGCACGGTATTTGTCTTCTTTTGATGAAGGGAGTTATGAAGGGAGTTATGAAGGAAATGGGGAGTGTTACTTCGTTGAAAATGCGCTGTTTGGCAGTTTGTTTGGTTTGCATTTTTGGTCGGTGCTGTTTGCGCCTGTCAAAGGGGCGTTTACCAATCCTTTTCAGTTTCGACCACATGATTTATATAGCCGGGAGTTTTTAACCCATCGACAGGACTTATTTGACGAGGCGATGTCGCAACTCGATAAGCTCAATGATCAGAGCGAGCATTACATTGAGCGGTGGCAAGAAAAGTTTGGTATTGCAACGCCGTTTGTTCACTGGGATATATTGGATGAGGCGTTAATCACTAAGGCTTTGGCGCGTATTCCATTAGCACATTGGCAAGCGATTTTTCAGCGTTTATGGGCTGATTTGAGAGCAAATCGTTCGGGTTTTCCTGATTTGATATTATTCCCCGAGGCTGGTGGTTATGAGTTAGTTGAGGTCAAAGGACCCGGCGATAAACTACAGAAAAACCAGTTACGCTGGATGCAGTATTTTCATCGCCATGATATTCCTCATCGAGTGATACACGTTAAATGGTCAGAGGTTATTTGATGGTAACTATTCAGCGAAACTGATAATTCTGTGGATAAATGACATCAGACAATGTAGGAGGGCCGTCTCGGCGCGATTTATACCGAAGGTATAAGGTTTTTGAAATGGCTGCGCCATTTATCGCGGCGGGACGCCCCTCCTACCTGAGTTATCCACAAGCTGAATAGTTACATTTGATTTTGCTTTTAATTGTTAACTATTCATTGTTAACTATTAATTGTTAACTATTAACTATTAACTATTAACTATTAACTATTAACTATTAACTATTAACTGTTAACTATTCATGGTTAATTTGGCGAAGCCCCAATCCAGTCAGTCAGCGCCAGCAAACTAAAGCGTGTGTGGCGCATCTCAAATATCACAAATTGTTGTTGAATTTCAATGACTTGAATATCATCGTTGAGCCATTGTCGTTCTTGTAATGTTTGTTCGTTTATTTTTATCCAACGCTGATCGGCATCAGTGGAAAAAATATGGGTGCCATAAATCAAATCAGGTATATCTGCCTGCATCTGCGGGGTTAACTCATCAATTGTGGCAATATGACTGAAATACTGTTCGATACGCTCGTCGTTTTGTTTTAGTTGTTTCTCTAGTTCTGCTGTTTGAGCTACGGTAGGGTTTTCACTTTGCTCGATAGCGTTATTAAACTTTTGTAGTAAGTCATCAGAGATATTGTTTAAGTCTGGATCTTTTTCAATGCTGTTAACTGGGTTCGGTTGCGTACGGTTGCCTGAAATCACCAGTTGCTCGTCTGCTTCGGCGGCTTGTTCAATGACTTGGGTGATCATCGGAGCCCTCGAAACTGCGGCGGTAACGGCTTGTTCGATTTCTGCTGGTGTTGTGCTTGTTTGAGCCGCCGCCTGAACCACTGGCTCAGCAACAGGGCTTGGTGTTGTTGTTTGAGCAGGCGCTGAGCTGACTTGTGGATCTAACTTTACCACGGCTGTAGGGGCCGTTTGGTTTGACTGAAACAAAAATTTGTTGCCCAGCACAATTCCTAGCAGCAGTGTCAAAACCAGCGCTAGCACGATTGAAACCCATTTATACACGTTGATCCCCTCGTCTTGGTCGAAGGCAGCCTGATGATACATCATCGCTTGAGAGGACTGATTTTGAGAGGACTGATTTTGAGAGGAATGGGTTTGAGAAGATGGGTTATTAGTGTTACTAGTTGAATTGTTGCCCGATTTATTGAGCGCGTCCAGAAGGTATGACATGACTTTTTTCTCTGCTATTTACTGCTATTTATTGCTATCGATTGACTGTTGTTCTACCACAGTTGTTTCATTGGCATGATTGGTTGAGGCCACTGGTCTATCGGTGAAAGTGATGTAAGCCACTCCCAACATCAGCATAATTATTATGGTAATAGGTACCGGTAACCACTTCCACGGGTTGCTCGTGGGCACTTGGTCAAACACCATAACTTCTTTGGCGGCCTGAGCGACAATTTTTTTGGTAACAAAGGGTGATTGAGTGGCATAAGCGCCCATCAAAGCGCGATCACTGAGCAAGTTAATCAACCGAGGTATGCCATTGGTGAGTTGGTGAATATGTTGCACCGCCTTGGGGGCGAATACTGGTCGCTCACAACCGGCAACACTTAAACGATGTTGTAGATATAAGGCGATCTCTTGTTGCGTGAGTGGCAATAGGTGATAGCGAGCGGTGATACGTTGGGCTAGTTGTCGTAACTCTTGACGCTTTAATAACTGTTGTAATTCGGGCTGACCAATCAGAATAATTTGCAACAACTTTTTGGTGTTGGTTTCGAGGTTGGTCAGCAGCCGCAGTTGTTCAAGCACTTCGGTTTTGAGGTGTTGTGCCTCGTCAATAATCAACAGGGTGCTTTTGCCATTATCGTGGTTTTTTAACAGTCGATTTTTGATTTTGTCGGTGAGCAGTTTTAAGGTGGCGTCGCTACGTTTAAAGCGGATCTTAAACTCGTCACAAATGGTGCCGAGCAACTCAATTTCTGACAGGGTAGGGTTAAGGATAAAGGCCACTTCGGTATTTTCTGGCAGTTGTTCTAACATGCAACGAGAGACGGTGGTTTTACCCGTCCCCACTTCACCGGTTAACAGCACAAAACCGCCACTGTCTCCCAACCCGTGATTTAAATGAGCCAGCGCCTCTTTGTGGCGATTGCTCATAAATAAATAGTCAGGGTTGGGCGAAATAGAAAACGGTTGTTCACTTAAGCCAAAAAATCCGGTGTACATTGGTACTGTATCCCCCAAAAAAATAAAAAACTGCGTCACTATTCAACTTGTGGATAATTCGCGGTAGGAGGGGCGTCTCGCCGCGATAAATGGCGTAGCCATTTCAAAAACCGTTGCGCCTGCGGCACAAATCGCGCCGAGACGGCCCTCCTACATTGTTGTTACAAATTTACCAAGCGATAAAACTAATTAAAACCACGCCGAGTATCAAGCGATAAATAACAAAAGGTTTCATGCCGACCTTTTCAAGCCAGATCAGAAAGTAATGAATACAGGCATAAGCGCTGATAAATGATAATACGATACCCAACATTAACGCATCCCACGCCACAGCTTCACCACTTGTTGCTAGCTTTAAGCCATTGTAACCGCCTGCGAGTACGATGATGGGAATAGATAACAAAAATGAGAAGCGGGCTGCCGCTTGACGGCTCAGCCCTAACATTAAGCCTGCTGTCATGGTGATGCCTGAGCGTGATGTGCCGGGGATTAATGCTATCGCTTGGGCTAATCCAATCACTAAGGCATTTTTAAAGGTGATTTGTTCAATCACTTTAACTTGTTTAGCAGTGGTGTCGGCATAACCGAGTAACAAGCCGAATAGTATCGTTGTTGCTGCGATAACACTGATTGAACGGGCGTAGACTTCGATATAGTCCTTCAGCAGCAGGCCGGCTAATCCGGCGGGGATGGTGCCAATGATAATGCACCAAGCTAAGGTGCTGTTAGGCGTTTGCTGACCTTTGAGTGAGGCAATCCAAGCAACAAAAAGCTGACCGACGTCTTGACGAAAATATAACAGTACCGCGAGTAAGGTGCCGACATGAACGGCGACATCAAACGCTAACCCCTGATCAGTCCAGCCTAATAATTGCGATGGCAAAATTAAGTGGGCGGAGCTGGATACCGGTAAAAATTCAGTTAGACCCTGAATAATGGCTAAAACAATAATTTCTAAAGTGGTCATCTAGTTTCCTATTTGGCTTTGCTTTGGTTTTTTAGTTTTTCGCGGGTTAGTTTTTTGGTTTGTTTTTGGGTTTAGCGCTTAGCTTTATGGCTATTGTCGCTTAAAGTCGACAGTCCAGAGCTTTTGTTTTTGTTTATCGTAATTTTGCCACAGTTGATGGTAGCTTAACTGGTTACTTGGGTGTTTTTGTGTTGGCGCAATTTCTGCTAATGGCCACAATACAAAGGCGTTTTTAGTGATTTCATCACGGGGGATCTGAGCAGGCTCTTCGGCGACAATATCATCGCAAGTGAGTAAATCGAGATCTAGGGTGCGAGGGCTGAATTTTTGTGTGGTGCGTTGACGACCATTTTGTTGCTCTATGTCTTTTAAAGCATCAACTATCTGTTGTAGCGATAAGGTGGTTTGCGCACCAACGACTAAATTATAAAAATTGTCACCACGAAAACCGACCGCTTCACTTTCATAAATGGATGAAATCGATAACTCGCCAAAGACTTTTTCGAGTCCGTTGAGTCCATTGCTAATGTGCTGATGTCTGTTGATATTGCTGCCAATGCTGATATAAATCTGACTCACGAATTTTTTTGCCTTATGATTTTTACCCCTACGGTGAGGGCGTTTGCGACTGCACCGGGTTTTTGCAGGGTAATGGATACCTGTTTTGCTGCAAAGTCGTTCAACACAATATTGGCTACTGCTTCGGCAACCGTCTCTATTAGTTCAAACTGGTTTTGTTCAACGTAGGTGGTAATAGCGTTAGACACCTCAGCGTAATCTATAGTGTCTTTAATGTCGTCACTGGCGGCAGCATGGGCGACGTCACCGGCGATCTCTAAATCAAACAGTAGTTTTTGTTTGATCTTTTTTTCCCACTCGTAAACGCCAATAGTGGTGTTCACAGCGAGTTGTTGAATAAAAACGATGTCCATAAACTTTTTCTTTGGTGTGATGTCCATAAACTTTTTCTTAGGTAAAAAGCGCTGGTCGGATAACATTTACAGGAGAAAACCCGTACTCTGTCGCGTAACTCTTTAATTTGTCGTCTAGTTGTATTAAAAAGACGGCTAAAAGAAGAGCGGGGATTTTAACGTAAATTGCTGGGATGAGATAGCGTTATGACAATTATTGCGATGTTTATGACTTTGGCGGCCTATTTATTGGGGTCGGTGAGTTCTGCTGTGTTGATCTGCCGGGTATGGGGTTTGCCCGATCCGCGAACCCATGGTTCGAATAACCCGGGGGCCACCAATGTTTACCGTATTGGTGGGCGAATACCAGCGGCATTGACCCTGCTAAGTGATATCCTCAAAGGCACGGTGCCAGTTTGGACGGGCTACTTTTTGAAAATCGAGCCGGTTTATTTGGGGGTGATTGCTGTCGCGGCCTGTATTGGTCATATTTTCCCGTTGTTTTTCAACTTTAAAGGCGGTAAAGGCGTCGCCACCGCGTTTGGTGGCATGTTGCCGATTGGTGCTGATTTGGTGGGGTTGTTGATTGCAACCTGGCTTTTAGTGGCATTTATCAGCAGTTACTCTTCTCTTGCTGCGATTGTCGCGGCGATATTAGCCCCTGTTTATACTTATTTTCTCAAACCGATTTATACGGTGCCAGTGTTGATGCTGTCGATATTAATTGTCGCCAGACACCGGGAAAATATTTGTCGTTTGTTTAAGGGCACCGAAACTAAGCTTCGCGAGCGTAAATGAGGGAACCTAAGGTTTCGCGAAATTAATAACTAACGTAGCTATTCAACTTGTGGATGTTTTAAGGGTTTGACGGGCTTGTCAAGTCACTGGAGCGCTTCGTTCTTAAAAAATAAAAACATTTTGACCACGGAGACACGGAAAAAAACAAGGTCAAAAACCAAAAATTTTAAAGGTTTTGTTTTTGACCTTCTCCGTGCTTCCGTGTCTCCGTGGTGAATGCTTTTGATTGTAAAGAACAGAGCGCTCCAGATACCTGAACAGTCCACCGGACCCTGTGGCAAGTTAAATATCCTTAAGCTTTAACAGAAGCCAGTGTATCCAGTGACCATCTTGGTTTGGCTTTAATACTTAACCCTACCGTTTGATTGGCTTTAAGCCGCTGCATTCCGGCGAAGGCTATCATTGCACCATTGTCTGTACAAAACTCCGTTCGGGGATAAAACACCTCACCTTTTTTTGTCTGCATCAATCCTTGTAATTTCTCACGCAAATAAGTATTGGCACTGACGCCACCGGCGACGACTAATTGATTAATGCCGGTTTGCTCCAGTGCTCGACGACATTTTATTACCAATGTATCTGCGACGGCCTGTTGAAAAGCGTGGGCGATGTCGGCTTTGGTTTGTGAGTCATCGCCTGATTGACGAATGGTATTGGCGGCAGCGGTTTTCAGTCCGCTGAAACTAAAGTCGAGGCCGGGTTTATTGGTCATTGGGCGGGGGAAGGTAAAACGTCCGGGCACGCCTTGTTCAGCCATTTTGGCCAGACGAGGGCCGCCGGGGTAATCGAGTCCGAGCAATTTGGCGGTTTTGTCAAAGGCTTCACCAGCGGCATCATCAACTGATTCGCCTAAAATGATGTATTCGCCAATGTTATCGACTTGCACTAGCATGGTGTGTCCGCCGGAGACCAATAACGCAACAAAAGGGAAAGTGGGGATGTTTTGCTCTAACATTGGCGCTAATAAATGGCCTTCCATATGGTGGACTTCGATGGCGGGTTTTTTCCAAGCATAAGCGAGACTACGACCGATAGAGGTGCCGACCAGTAATGCGCCAACCAGACCGGGGCCTGCGGTATAGGCAATGGCGTCGATATCGTCTTTGCTGCAATTGGCTGCTTTGAGTGCGGCTTTGATCAGTGGAATGGTTTTTCTGACGTGATCTCTTGAGGCCAGCTCAGGTACTACGCCACCATAATCGGCGTGTACGGCGACTTGACTGTACAGATGGTGGGATAATAGTCCTTGTTGTTCGTCATAAATGGCGATGCCTGTTTCATCACAAGACGTTTCAATACCTAAAACCCGCATTTTACCTACCTTAATACTTAATACTGCCCGAGACGATTTTCGAGCGGCGATTTTACCGGGGTAGTGGCAAATTATCCAGCTTTTATGTTTTTAGTCTTTGACAAATAATCCTCATTGGGCTTAAAATGCTGCACCAAATTTTTCCGGGGCGATTATACTTGCATTTCGTAAGCTGTAGTCAATCCAACAAATAAATAATAGTCAGGGTGAATTTTTAATGCCGATCGTTAAAGTAAGAGAGAACGAACCGTTTGATATCGCATTGCGTCGTTTCAAGCGTTCATGTGAGAAAGCCGGTGTATTAGCAGAAGTGCGTCGTCGTGAATTCTACGAAAAGCCAACTGCTGAGCGTAAGCGCAAAAAAGCGTCTGCGGTTAAGCGTCACTTGAAAAAAGTGTCTCGCGAAAACGCACGTCGCGTTAGACTTTACTAATCTCTTTACTGTCTATAAATAGTACGGAATATAAAGTATGAGTCTTAGCGAACAGCTAAAACAAGCAATGAAAGATGCCATGAAAGCCAAAGCAAAAGATCGCCTTGGTACTATCCGCATGGCATTAGCGGCGATAAAGCAAATCGAAGTGGACGAGCGAATTACCCTAGATGACAAAGCCATCACAGCGGTAATTACTAAAATGGTCAAGCAACGTAAAGATGCAATTGTCCAGTTTAAAGACGCAGGTCGCACCGATTTAGCTGATAAAGAAGCCGCTGAAATCAAAGATTTGGAAGATTTTCTTCCCCAGGCATTGAGTGAAGACGAAATTGCCGCTTTGATTGACCAGGCAATCACTGACCTTAATGCCGCTGGCATGAAAGATATGGGTAAAGTGATGGGGGTGTTAAAACCCCAAATGCTAGGCAGAGCAGATATGGCCGTGGTAAGCGGTATTATCAAGGCTCGCTTAACTGCCTAAACAAACTCGTTTGTTATGTCACATTGCCATAAAACCGTACTCTGTTGAGGAGTACGGTTTTGTTGTTTCTGGGGCTAGCATTAATCATAAGGTAACTTCCATTGGCTGGCCGGATCCCCCGTTATTTCATTGATGATTTAATTGCCCGCACTGATATCATCGAGTTGATTGATGGTTATGTGCCGTTGAAAAAAGCCGGTAAGAATTATCAGGCGTGTTGCCCATTTCACAACGAAAAATCCCCTTCTTTTTCTGTCAGTGCTGACAAACAGTTTTATCATTGCTTTGGTTGTGGTGTCAGCGGCAACGTGATCACCTTTTTGATGGAATACGACAAACTGGAGTTTGTTGAAGCGATTGAAGATCTGGCGCAAAAACATCATATGGAGATCCCCACTGAGGATGGTCAGGCATTGGCCAAGCCGCAGTATTCCAAGGCGGTGATTCAGTCGGATTTTGAGTTGATGGAGCTGGTCAGTCGTTTTTTTCGTCATCAATTAAAGCATCACGCCAACGGTAAAAAAGTCATTGATTACATCAAGAGCCGAGGCTTATCTGGTGAAACGGTGCAGCAGTTTGGCATCGGTTATGCGCCATCTGAGTGGGATGGGGCGTTAAAGCAGTTTGCCAGCAATAGTAATACTGTGCGTCAGCAATTGCTCGATTTAAAAGTCACAACGGCCAACGATAATGGTCGGGAGTTTGACTTTTTTCGTGATCGGCTGATGTTTCCTATTCGTAATCGTCGTGGCAAAGTGATTGGTTTTGGTGGACGAATACTCGGTGATGGGCAGCCCAAGTATCTTAACTCACCAGAGACGCGGATATTTCATAAAGGCTTTGAATTATACGGTTTATATGAAGCCAAGCAGTTTGACGACAAGCTAAGCCAAGTGGTGGTGGTTGAAGGTTATATGGATGTGGTGGCGTTGGCTGAGCAAGGCATTCGTTATGCGGTTGCATCGCTTGGTACATCTACCACCCCTGAACATTTGCAAATGCTGTTTAGAAACGTCAAAAAAGTCATCTTTTGTTATGACGGTGACAGAGCCGGGATTGATGCGGCGTGGCGAGCGTTAGAAAACGCCTTGGCACATCTGAAAGACGGCATTGAACTGACATTCACGTTTTTGCCTGAGGGCGAAGACCCAGATACCCTAGTACAAAAAGAAGGCAAGGCGGCGTTTGAGACCCGTTTGGGTGAAGCCAAGTCATTTAATCAGTTCTTTTTTGAGCATTTGTTGCTGACCATTGATAGCACCACTGACAGTGGCAAAACCGCATTGGTGGCGGCTGCGAAACCCTTGATTGAAAAAATTCCCAGCGAGTTTTTCCGCGATATTATTCTCGATAAGCTGGCGGTCATTGTTGGACGTGAGCGTAGTCAGTTGGACAGGTATTTTGCTGACGCAGCTACAACGACGCCTGTACAAGTGGGGAAAATGAAGTTAACCCCGATGCGCCGGGCGATTGGTTTGTTGGTTCAGCACCCCAGTTTGGCTCACGAAATTCCGCTAAACTCGTCTTATGAAAATATTGATATGCCTGGGTTTGGCCTGCTGTTTAATCTCCAAAGAAGCATTTTACAAATGAACGCTGCGACGACCGCCCAATTGATTGAAGTTTATCGCGATCAAAAAGAAGGCAGTTATATTAGCCGTTTGGCCAGTTGGGATCATATGGTGAGTGAGGACTTACTTGTCGATGAGTTTAAGGCCACGATCCGTTTTGTTGAAGATGAATATCTCAATCAACGAGCGGAGCAGTTGCTGCTTAAAGCCAAAACGGCAACTATGACCGCCGCAGAGAAGAAAGAATATCAAATGTTGGTGGTGGCGTTGGATAAGCGTAAAGGCGGGTAGGCTTCGCCAAATTCATAACAATCAACAATTAACAATTAAAAGCAAAAGAATATATTCCTTTGGTGTATTTATAATCAATTATATTTCTAAAAACGCGGCTATTTCGTCAATCTGGGCGAGGCCATCGTGCTGGCCGAGTTTGATCAGCTCCTGAGTATAGTTTTTTTCAAACATTAAGTAGCTCACCAAGCTGGAATCACTGTGATCATCAACTCCCGCCAGGCGTAGTATCCAGCGTACTGCCATGGGTAAATCTTGATAAAAATCACCAGCAATGGAATTAAAGTTGTGGCTGGGATTGACGACCATGCTTTGGATTGGTTTTAAATCGACGGGTTGATTTTCTGGCGGAATTAACTTTAAGGTACTGTTAATTCGTTGCATTCGTTCTACGTCGGCATTGAGGGTATCGGCAAAGATGGTATCGAGCAGGTGACCTGCAATATAGGGTACGTTTGGGTGATGTGGTTGCTGGCCATAAAATTTGTCTTCAACGGGTTGTTCGACACCGATGATAAAAATTTTATTAGCGCCCAAATGAATAGCCGGGCTTAGCGGTGATAACTGATGTACTGAGCCATCGCCATAATAATGCTGTTTGATTTTAACTGAGGGGAAAACCAGTGGAATGGATGATGACGCCATTAAGTGATCAATCGTTATGTCGGTTTTGACGCCCTTGCGTCGGGCTCTAGCCCATTCGATTTGTTGCTCGGACTGGAAAAAACTAATCGAATCACCGTCGGAGTAGGATGAAGCCGAAATGCAAAGGGCATCAAGATAACCTCGGTGAATATTGCGATCAATTCGTTTTAAATCAAGCAATTGATTTAGCAATGTATTTAATGGCGCATTATCAAACAGACTGCCGGGGCGTTGACTGGCGTAATCAGCCTGAAAGTTGGATAAAAATCCCCACAGCAGATGGCCAAAGACCCGACGAAAATCGCAATGATAGACTTTTTGGGTGGTGAAATTTTTCCATGCCCATTCGAGTTTTTTTACCCCTAAATGATAGCTCGATGCATAACAAGCTAACTGAGTGGCATTGATTGAACCCGCAGAAGTGCCACAAATGATATCAAAAGGGCTTTTGGAATTTCTCGGCAACAAAGTGGTGATGGCCTTTAACAGGCCGACTTGATAAGCCGCTCGGGCTCCACCACCGGTTAGAATTAGCGCGATTTTGGGCTTTTGTCTGTTTATCTTGATCACCACTTGATTTTTTTACATTCTTATAAGCAAATTATAGCCATTTAATTTATTATTAGTAAAACAAATGCTTAAGTATTCTCAGCAACAATCAAAAGCATTCCATTTGACAACTAGGTGAGCGTAAAAAATGACGGACAGTGAAGACATTAGCGAAAATAGTGCAGACACAAGCAAAGAGAACAACAGCCAAAAAATGGGGCTAATTTTAGGTGGCGCACTAGTTGTTATTATCGGTGGGTTTGCCGCTTGGTCATTGCTCAAAGAAGAGCCAGCTCCGCCAGCACCTGCGCCGGTAGCTGTGGTTGCGGAGGTAAAAATCCCTGAGCCCGATCCTGAACCTGTGGTTGAACCAGCGCCTGTGCCGGTGCCAGAAGTTGTTATTACCCCAGAGCCGGAGCCAATCCCTGAGCCAGAGCCGACCCCAAAAATTGTCTTACCCGCGCTTGAGCAGAGCGATCCGATTGTATTTAAAGAACTAACTGATATGTCGTGGCATCATGATTTTGCCGCTTTGTTTTGTTAACAAAGACATTATTCGTCGTTTTGTGGTTTTTGTTGATAACATGGCCTCAGGCACCGTGGTACGTGAGTTCTCTTCGTTTAAGCCGCCTATTAGTCGTTTTAAAGTCAACGAAAAAGAAGATGTCGCTTTTATTGACCAAAGCAGTTTTGAGCGTTATGACGTTTACATGGCGATTATTACTTCTGCTGAGCCTGAGGAGATGCTTCAGCTTTATAACAAGTACAAACCCTTGGTGAAAAAGGTCTATGATGAAATTGGTTATCCAGATCATGATTTCACCGATACCTTGCTTCAAGCTATCGACCATGTGCTTGAAACCCCCGTTGTTGAAGGTCGTATTGAACTGGTATCACCTAAAGTGATGTATGACTTTAAAAACGAAGAATGGCAGTCGTTGACCCATGTGCAAAGACAAGTATTGCGATTAGGTAGCGATAACGTTAAAAAGCTTAAACCGTTGTTAAGACGTTATAGAAGCTTGTTGGCACAATAAAACAGTAGAAATAAACAGTAGAAATAAACAGTAGAAATAAACAGTAGAAATTTTACCAAGATGTTAAGTGTATCAGCAGATAATCAATCGCCGCAGTCGGGCAACGCATTTTCAAAGTGGTTAGGTCGCACTGGTTTGAAGTTAATGGGTTGGCAGGTTTGTGGCGATTTCCCCAGCCTGAAAAAATACCTTGTTGTCCTTGCACCCCATTCATCGAATTGGGATTTTGTGGTGGCAATCTTGGTATTGTTGGCCTCCGGTTTAAAAGTTTCGTTTTTAATCAAGCATAGTTTGTTCTTTTGGCCGTTCAGTGTCTTTTTGAACAAGGTTGGTGGTATTCCTACCAACAGAAAGGGCCGCTCACGGCATCGTCGGGCAGATAGTTCAGCACTACAACACTGAAGAGCGGTTAGTGGTGGCGTTGGCTCCAGAGGGTACCAGAAGGTCGGTGAAGGAATGGAAGCTGGGTTTTTTACACATGGCGATTGGAGCCAAAGTGCCACTTTTGCCTGTTGCCTTTGATTATCAGCATAAACAGTTCAAAATAGGCAAGCCAATGGCGCTTACCGGGCAAGTTGAGGACGATTTACGTACAGTAAAAGCCTTTTATAAAGGCATTCGTGGAAAAAACGCCCAAGTGAGTTAAATTACTTTGAATTAGACGAAAATACTGCTTGATCAATCTCGGTGAATTGGTAATAATGCGCCCGCTTTCAACGATAGTTGAAGCAACTCAATGGTAGTCCCATTGGTCCTCTCGCAATGATAGCAGGTGAACCTGGCCAGGCCCGGAAGGGAGCAACCATAACTTGTGACTCATGTGCCGGGATGTGGCTAGTGGGGTTGCCACCTAAATCTCCTTCGTTTGTTATTATACCCATAAGCTGTCATTGCTTAACCATATATTGTCATTGTAGATCCATAATTTGTCATTGAAAAACGTCGTTAGTAATGGCCTTTTAATGAAGCAATAACAAGCTCTTTTTCGTTATTGCCGAGAGTTCTTACTTTATACACAATTCTATGCTCCTGATCGATCCTTCTGGACCACCAACCAGACCAATTGTGCTTTAACGCTTCAGGCTGACCAATGCCAGCAAAAGGGTTACGTTCAATATCTTCAATTAAACGCTTTATTCTTTTATAGGTCTTTTTATCCGTGACTATCCAGTAATTGACGTCATCCCATGCTTTGTCGGTAAAACCTTTATACATTAGGTAATTCTCTTCTGGTAATTTGGCCTGCTTCTGCTTGATTTATGGCTTCGATGACATCAGGGTTAGTCACAGAGTTCTTTTGGGTTAAATCCAAGTTTAACGAATGTTGCATAACGCAGGTTTTAATGTATACCCTTAATACAGAAGAAATTGAATCAAAGCCATGTTCTTGGGCCAACTCTTCAAACTTTACTTTGGTTTCTGAATCAATATAAGTTTTGGCTTGGACTTTATTTGCGATCATAATGAAGGACTCCGATAGTCTATGATGGTACTAAGTAGGTTCTAAATAAGACTCAAAGAGTATAGCAAGGATTTGCAGCCAAGGTCAAAAATGAGGCAGGATATTGCGTAATTAAAGCAAGCACCTATCTGAAAGCCGAGCGCTGGTGTTCATTTAATTCATTGCTACTATATTTTTGTGCATAATGGTCTTAGGGTTAAATATTGGCGTATTGGGTCGTCACAAAATGACAGCTTATGGTAAAAAGCAGCCCCCTCAATGACAACTTATGGTTAAAACTCTCACCACTCGTATTTTTTTGGTCCAAGAGAAATCAACAACTTAACCTCTAACACAATGACAGCTTATGGTTAAAGTGACATCGTTTTTGTCATTTCAAGCATTATTTTTTCCAAACTAAAAAATGAATGGCATATCTGCGACCAGTTCGCCAGCGTTCGCCGCTTGACTAAACTTTGAGAGCATACAATAAACCTTGCTTGGTAGTCACCTCTTGTCTTTTTAGTTGTGGCCACATCCACATCAATAGGGCTGTTTTGTTAAACAACAGATTTCCCCCTTTTTTATAGCGTAAAAGCTTATCAATACTTTTTCTAATACGCTATTATCTAGCGGTTAATAAAATGTAACCTTACACGGTCAATATTATAAGTTGTTAGCTACGCTAGGAGCCTGCCGAAGGCGACTGTAAAGATGTCAAAAAACCTTAATTACCAAGAGCTATAAACCGATATTATGACAAGAGAAATATTAAGTTTGAAGGTGAAGAGAAAAAAAGTCGCCGAACCCGCAGATCCAGTCAGTGAAGTGGTCAAGGATGTAGCTGACCCGCAAAAAAGCTTTTCAAATGGCGTCGCCATTAATCCTTATCAGTGTATTCGCCTAGAGTTAGGCTCTCAAGAATTTTCCACCCGAGCGATGGATTTGTTTACGCCAATCGGAATGGGTCAGCGAGGTTTGATTGTTGCGCCGCCAGGCTCTGGAAAAACCACCATTTTAAAACATATTTGCCAAGCGGTGGGGACCGCTTATCCCGAGATAAAGCTTTATGCGCTACTCATCGATGAACGTCCAGAAGAGGTAACGGATTTTAAACGCAGCGTGCCGGCACAAGTACACGCCTCATCTACGGATGAAACCTATGGTCAACATGTTCGTGTAGCCAATAACCTGCTTAACATCGCTCGTAAACAAGCTGGCGAAGGTCACGATGTAATGATTGTCATTGATTCTCTGACAAGGCTTTCGCGTGTATATAATGCCAATCAAAAGAGCAGTGGTCGTACCATGTCAGGTGGGATGGATGCTAGAGCGATGGAAATACCACGAAAACTGTTTGGCGCAGCCAGAAAAATTGAAAATGGTGGGTCGCTGACCATTCTAGCCACCGTACTGGTTGATACTGGTAGCCGAATGGATCAAGTGATATTTGAGGAGTTCAAAGGGACGGGCAATATGGAAATCGTGTTATCACGTGAGGCGGCCAGTCAGCGGGTTTTTCCTGCACTGGATATTGCTAAAAGTAGTACGCGCCGTGAGGAACTGCTGCTAAATTCGAAGGATATCGAAAGTGTAAGGGTTTTACGAAGGGCACTTACTAGTCTCAAAGCTGAAGATGGTGCTCGGAAAGTTGTAGAGTTACTTGAGCAATATCCAACGAATGCCGAGCTGTTGAACCGTTAATCAATTGACCGCTATTGGTAAAATAATCCTGACACTATTCACTGAATAAATGCCGTTCTCTAAACTTTTCTGAGATGAAGTCTAAGAATACTCTTAATTTTGGGGTCATACCCTTACGGCTCGGATATATTGCATGTAGCTCTATCTTTGGACTGCTCCATGAGGGTAACAATATTTGAGCCTTTGCAGCGTAATATTTATCTTTAAGTAAATAATTGGGCAACATGCCAATGCCTGCATTGTTTATGATCAGCTCCCTTACAATGGTAAAGTCGTATACCACTACTTTATTTTTTATAGGCACTATTTTAGTTTGATTATTGTTATTTTCTAGTCGCCAATTGGCCATCTGAATATTGTTACTCATGCTAATGCATTGGTGCTTAATTAACTGATCTGGCGATTTAGGCTCGCCCATTTCACGTATATAGGCTGGGCTTGCGTAACATTTTAATCGCGTGGAACCAAGATATTTGGATATATGGGATGAGTCAGTGAGTGCGCCTACTCGTATGGCGAGATCGAAGCCTTCATCGATTAAATCAACCAGTCGGTTAGTGGTCAATAATTGAATATCAATATCAGGGTAGATCAGCAAAAATTCAGCGAGCAATGGACCGAGCAAATGCTGCCCAATAGTAACAGAGGTATTGATTCGTAAAGTGCCTTTAGGTTTACCCATTAATTTATTTACCGAAATTTCTGCAGCTTCCGCTTCTTCAATGATCCGCCGACAATGTTGATAATAAACCTGACCAACCTCAGTCAGTCTTAACTGTCGGGTGGTACGCTCTAGTAAACGAGTATTCAATGATGCTTCAAGGTGAGTGATGCGGCGACTAATGGTCGATTTCGGTATTTGCTTTAATTCTGCCGCTGCGGTAAAGCTACCAGCATCGACAACATAGGCAAATAATGACATATCATTAAAATTGGTCATATGATTGTTCCACCAGTGAGACAATGAGTTTCATTTTAACCTGTTTATCAGCAACTGCAATGAGGCTATGCTGTTTTTTCAATAAGCTTACTCATCAAATCAATTGGAGAAATACAATGGCTCATAAAAGATATAACGCAGAAAATGCCGCAATGTTGCTAATCGATCATCAGGTCGGTACTGCTGGTTGGATGCATTCTGGACCCGTAGAAGTAATGAAACGTAATACGCTGGCGCTGGCAAAAGCTGCGGCTGCGCTTGGTATGCCTGTGGTGTTGACAAGTAGTATGGAATCAGAGGCACAAGGCTCTTTATTTTTGGCGTTGGAAGACATCATACCTGAGGCTTTCGCCAGTCGAATCAAACGCTTGGGTACTGTGGATGCGATGGCCGATCCGGATTTTAACGCGGCTGTTAAAGCCACTGGTCGTAAAAATTTAATCATGTCAGGGTTGTTAACGGAAGTTTGTGTTCTTTACCCGGCGTTAAGTGCTGTCGAAGAAGGCTACAATGTACAAGTTGTAGCAGATGCTTCAGGCTCAGGCACTAAAGTGGGTGATGATATCGCATTAGACAGAGTGCGCCAATCTGGTGCTTATGTAGCCAGTACAATTCAGATACTATCTGAATTGGTCGAAGATTGGTCTATCGGCGCTGGTCCTGCGGTAATGGCAGTGTTAGGTGAGCTTTATGCCGCAATTGACGAAGAAAGCTAGAATTAAACTCAATCGGGCACAAAATAGCATAAAGAGGATTTAATAGTGGAAATTTTACATCGTGATGACTTAACACTAGGTGGATTTGCTGGCCTCACAGAGCATCGGTTAGTGATGGACGACAAGGTTTTTGCCGCAAGAGCTAACCCAGCCACTTGGCAAGGCATTGGTAATTTTGTTTATTTGGCTGATGCTCAGTTTAACCCTTTAGGCGATACGACGATGCATGGCCATAAAGAAGTGGATGTCATCTCTGTGATGGTTAATGGTCGAGTTAGTCATGAAGGGTCTCTTGAACATGGTCAGTCATTAGAAGCTGGCCAAGTTCAAGTGCAACGCGCAGGTGGAGAAGGCTTTTCTCACAATGAAATTAACCCAGATGAAAGCAAAAATAGAATGATCCAACTGTGGGTTTTACCACAAGAAGCGGGTGCCTGTGCCGCCTATAAGTTTTATCCATTACCTGATGAAGGGATGCTTCGGATCTATGGTGGTAATGCGGGTCAAGTTGAAACGTTTAGCAGCGACACGCTAATGGATGTTGGTTATCTGGGGGCGGGTCAACAGCTCAATATTGCGCAATCGTTTTTAATGTATCTTATTAAAGGGGCTGGATTGGCAAGCGGCGAAACCATTGGTGAAGGTGACTTAGTGCGAGGTGAAAGTTTGAGGCTCGATATTAAAGAAGATGCAATGGTCATCATCATTAAGGCCGCTATATGACAACCAACAAAAATAATCAGCAAGTCACCGTTATAGTTCGTCATAACGTGCATCAAGGAAAAGAAGCGATTTTTGAAAGTTGGCTTAAAGGGATAGAGCAAGCCTGTCAATTATTTGAGGGGTTTATGGGCACGGAAGTCATAAAACCGATAGATGCTAAAAAATTGCATTATATTTCTATTTTTCGCTTTGATAATTTTTTAAATCTTGAGCAATGGATGGAGTCTAGTGAGCGTGAACAGTGGCTGTCGAAGTGCAAAACATTTAGTGATGTTGAACCGGAATATGAACATTACCAGCATCATGGCATGGATATTTTACTCGGTAACGGTCAAAACCCAGTGGGAAAAAAGATATCACCACTGAAAATGATACTGTTAACCATGCTTGGTCTGTCGTTACCAGTACACTTTATTCCTGCCATTGTGGCGTCATTTATTCAAATGCCGATCGTGATCACGCTGGTTTCATTATCACTTATCGTACCGGCGATGGTACTTCTGATTATGCCATTGCTAGTAAAGCTATTAGGCCGATGGTTATAAACGACTCTTTTATATGTTCATATCAGGTTAGGCGTCGAGTTTCTATCTAGTTCTGAATAGTTGGTTAAAAAAGCTCACACTCTAATGATCGGCATTGCAGTTAAATTAATTTGACTACTAAAACTTTCACCATGGGTGACCCTAGAGTTCGTGCGATGCCTTAGCGTGATTGGCGAAATCTGAACGTTAAAATGACCGCTTATGCTTAAAGCTGGGGACGCCGACATCCGTTTGATTTAAAAATATGGCTTGCAATGAAAAAGTAACCAGAGCATAATCCGACTTAACAACTGATCCTATCTCTCACGCGTGGCACTGCGACCCCTGAGAATAGGGGGAAAGAGCCGACTTTAGTCGGTTTTTTCATTTCTGCTCTCAAAAAAGATAATATATTTTTGAAAACTGGCGTTTATATTGATGGCTATAATTTTTATTATGGTTGTTTAAAAGGCACTCCATACAAATGGCTTGATTTAGTCAGGTTATTTTCAAATTATATTTTACCCGCATCGGCTCCACCTGGTACTGTCTTACATCAATCCGGGATCAAACTGTATACTGCCGACATTGTACACAAAGCGGCTAAATCAACAGATTCGGTTAAAGATCAACAGGCTTACCATCGCGCATTACAAGCCAGCAAGTGACCAACTGACAATAATCAAAGGGTATTATTCTGTTAAAACGACCACAGCTTATTGCGTTGATAAGACAAAGCCTAAGCAAGAGCCCAAGCATTGCAATCGTGTGAGTGTTTGGAAACTTGAAGAAAAGCAAAGTGATGTTAATTTAGCGATAGAGTCACTGTATGATGCAATGACGATCCCAGATCTTGAGCAGGTAGTTATTGTCACTAATGATACTGATTTGGTGCCCGCACTAAAAAAGATAAAAGCACTTGGCCATATTAAAATTGGCCTAGTTATACCTATAAAAAAAGGGATAAGAGCCCCGAACACATCATTAACTCAATATGCTGATTGGGTTAGAAATCATATTTTTGAAGAGGAACTGCGAATGGCTCAACTACCACGAGTTGTGTCGACTAGCGGGCGGAAGAATGCTGTCAAACCTGAATCGTGGTTTGGCCAGCCGAAAATTGTTGAACAAATAATGCAAACCTTATTAGTTGTTCATCATGGTAAACGTAACAAATGCTGGCATTGGCTTGAAACACAAAAACCACAGGTGCCTAACTTACCTGTTTTATCTGATTTACCAATCAACCTGCTTGATAATGAACAATCTGCAACAGATGTTTTACAGCACGCCAGAGCTTATGCGAATTTTAAAGGTTGTTTGGGCTGAAAACTGATTTTGTAGTTGTTTCATAAGAGACGCCAATGCACCACCTCGCTGGTAACATTCAGTTATATTTGTTTTTTGATGCATATAATCGTGCAAGCCTTAAAATTACCGAGGCTCGGATTAAGCACGGTTTTGGTGAATTGCTTGGCGTTACACTTTGAATCTCCGGTAAAAGTATATTCTTCAAGCACTGGATAATGATTATCGCTTACTTTAGCGGTGGCGGTATTCATTTTGTTGCCTACCAGCGAACCGATTTCGACTTCACGAAAGCCGTTGCCAGCTTTAATGTGTACTTGGTAGAGTCCCAACGTTGAACCAGGCCAAGCACTAATGGTGCTTACTTCACCGGATACCTTGGTGAGTGTTTTTTGCCTAAGGTCAGTAGTGGTTATACATTCTCCGCCACACTGATAGACGCCTTCGATATTGCTGATTGAAGGACATGAGTCGCTGGCAACGACTTGGCTGGCGGTAAGCAGTAAGGCTGAGCTGAAAAACAGGTTGAAACATTTCATTATTGTGATCTCCTTGGCTTGCTGTTGTTGTGTGTTTGATTGGCGCTATGTGACTGATAGCCGCCTAAGCGTAGGCAGATAACCCTTGATTGGCAAGGAATTGAAAACAAATGTTGTTGCCTACTGTAGACAAGGTTTCTTATGAATTTTGTTTTTGACGATAAAAATACAGCAAACTACCGACCCCAAACCAGACAATCACCATCAGCCATTCTTGTGGCCAGACCAGTGCGGCGGGCATGGTGGGCAAATACAGGCTGGTCATCATCAAACTGGCTAGTAAACTAAACCAGCCTAAGAGTTTACCGCCTGGAGCCTGATAAGGGCGAGGCATTTGCGGCTCTTTGTATCTGAGCACCAAAAATGAAGCGGTGACTAGGATATAGGCCACCATTAAACCCAAGCTACCAGCATCAACAAACCAAATTAGTGCCTGACGGCCCAAAAACGGCGATAAAGTGCCAAGGATACCAATGAACAAGATGGCATTAACCGGGGTTTTATATTGCGGGTGTATTTTGGCCAAAAACGACGGCAACATGCCGCTGGCTGCCATGGCAAATAGTGCTCGGCTGCCACCTAATAAAAAGCCATTCCAGCTGGTTAATATACCGGCGACACCACCAATCAATAAGATCATTGCGCCAGTTCGGCCCCACGCGGCTTCAGTGGCATCAACAGTGGCAAGCTCGGCAATACTGCGCTGATCAGCGGTGAGTAACATCGCCACAGACAGTTCAATCAACAAATACCAAGCTATCGCCATGACGATGGACAATACCAGCAGTTGGCCAATTTTCTTGGCTGGCAGGTCAATTTCTTCAGCAGCTTGAGGAATGATATCAAAACCGACCATCATGAAGGGCACCAACGCCATTGCGGCGAGAATGCCACTGCCGCCGCCGACTATCAGTGGTGTCATATTAATGGCGTCACCATGTGCGCCTAAACCGACAAATAATGCCAGTCCAGATAACACAATCACAGCCACCACAATGCCTTGAATGATCGCTGCAATCTGTACGCCTCGAATGTTGATCCAAGTGATAACAATCGACGCCAACGCGCCGATGAGCGCCTGATCTAAATACACCATAGCACCATTAATCTGCCATAGTTCACCATTGCCCAAACCCGGATATAGATTAGTCAGTACACTCGGTAAAGCCACCGCCTCAAAAGCGACGACTGAGGCATAGGCAAAAACAATTGACCAAGTACAATAAAATGAAACAGTTTTGCCCATAGCCCGCAAACTATAAGCATGTTCACCACCAACATCGGGCAAAACCAGTATTTTGGAAGCGTTATCATTTGTCTTAAGGACTTATTTTCTTGGCGTTGATGGTGTGCCAACCAGAGCATTAAAATCTGATGAAAAAAGACGTGTTTTTGTTTCACCTGAGAGTATTGAAATTAAACTGCCATTGGTCATTGATGTTCAACACCGTTTTAATGGTCAACGATATGAATGGTATCGGGATAAGGTTGTTGGTACATCGACAAGTTATAAATATGCTAACACATTAATTAATGACGCGAAGGCACTGGTAGCAAAAGTCAGGGATGGCGAGTCAGTTGACTTACCTTTGCTTGCTTATTATGGTACAGATCGTCTATCTACTGAGAAACTGCAAAAGCAGGCTTATGCCAAACAGGGTTCACGCTTAGATGGCTATTATGGTGCGTTGGATCCGCGTTCATTTCAAATCAAATTTTTAGCTTGGTTTAAAATATTTGAAGATTCGATTTTAAAGTTCAATAAAGACAAAACTTTGTACAATGCGTTTGTCGATACTATCACTTCTATGGTTCCACAATGGAAAAATATCAGGTTTAGCTGGGAAGCTGACGACATGCTCGGACAGTTGGAAAATGGAGAATGGATACCTTACGGGATCTTAAGCAGTGGGTATAAAGGGATTGTTCGCCTAGTGGCTGATATTGCTTATCGGGCGATAAAACTTAATCCACATTTGGGCGAAAATGCCGTTGTACAGACTCAAGGAGTAGTGCTGATTGATGAAATCGATATGCATTTACACCCGAAGTGGCAAAAAACCATTGTTGCCGATTTAAAACGTACCTTTCCTGGTATTCAATTTATTGTGACCAGTCATTCGCCATTTATCATTCAGTCGCTACAAAGCGATGAGGTGATCAATCTCAATGGCGAGGTTAGTGATAACCCATCGGTCAAAAGCATTGAAGATATTGCCGAAGATGAGTTTTAGCTCAGCGTTGGATGTTGAGCATATTGAAAATAAGCATGATTTTCCAAGCAAACTATATGATTGGAATAATTTTTTATCTTGAAAGTGGTGTGATTATGGTTAATCCGGCTATTAATGATGGGTTAAAAATCAGCGCTAAAAAGCTTATCAAATTGGTTGGGCTTGATCGCAGACCGGAGCATCCAAGTTATAGCAATAAGGATAAACGTTGTCAGGCGAACATTAGTTGATTCATTTACAGGTACTTAAACGGCGTATTAGCCCTGTCGTAGACGAGGTTTCAACCTCGTTAATGTTGGGGATAATTACAACCTTAATTTGCGCCATATGGTCAGCGTCAATGTGAAATGGTTGTTAAAGCGCTGCTGACTCGGGTCCTTCTTTAACGCCGCTCATCACCATTCCCAGACTCAGCAAACTGAATACGTTCTTCAATGGCGGAGATCGCCCGGCGGCATTTGCCGAGGCGTTGGTGTAGGGCGAGGATTTCTTTTTGTAGTTGTTGGGCAAGAGTCGCTTTGGCGTTGTTCATTTTGGCTTGACGTTCATATACCATTTCATTGAGCCGACGTTCGTATTCGTGGTGCTGTGCCAACTCTTGGTGTATCTGATGACTGTTGGTCATGATATGACTGGCCGCTTGTTGCCCGGCTGGAGAGGAGCCGTAATACTTGTTTTTCTTGTTCTCGTTTGTTGGTGTGTAGTTAGCAAAACGTTGATTGTTGCTGGCGGTTTGAAAGCGGTGTTCTTTACGGGCGATTTCATTGGCTCGTACTGCTTGGATCAGCGCGGTAAGCTGTTGGGTGAGTAGCTCGCCTCTGGGGTTAAGTTGGTGATTGCCTTGTTGATTAAGGCGTAGCAAGGTGTTGAAGTTGTCTTCGAGTTCGATGACGTAATCATATAAGGCAACCGAGGTACAATGAAACAGTCCAACGTTGAAGTGATCACGGTACTTAAAACGAGCGGTTTTAATCTGCCTGTTAGTTTCATCAATCTGCCGGGTTTGCTGATACAACTGCTGAATTTGTGTTCGGGTTTTGGCAATTAAATCAGTAGTTAACACCGGATTAAAACCATGCTTTATAAGTTAGTTGCATAGCAATCGCCAAGACCACAGTGATGAAGACGGGGCGGATAAAACGACTGCCGAATTTAATTGCCGAATGGGCACCAATATAAGCCCCCACCATCAAACACAAGCCCATACTAATACCCAACATATAATTGATATGACCTAGGGCGATAAAGGCAATCAGTGAGCTGAAATTACTGACAAAATTCATCGTCCGTGCTAAACCGCAACTGAGCAGCAGGTTCATTTTGTAAATAGCCATGTTGGAGACCGTCCAAAATGCGCCAGTGCCCGGTCCGGCAAAACCATCATAAAAACCCAATACGCTACCCTGAATACTCTGGATCCATTTAAATCGGGTGGTCACCTCAGGTAAATCCAAATGGTTATCAGGTTTGGCTTTACTCACTAGGGTGTAAATGGCGGTGACTAAAATAATAAGCGGTAAAACTTTTTCGAGAAAGTCGGCATTAATATAGCTGACGATCACCGTGCCAAGGATTGAACCGATGGCGGTGGCAATAATCGAGTTGCGCCAAAACGTCGGATCAAAGAGTTTTTTTCTAAAATAAGTCCAACTGGCGGTGGACGAACCAAAAGTGGCCGCCAGCTTGTTGGTGCCTAACGCTAAGTGAGGTGGCAAACCGGCGGTGAGTAACGCCGGGACTGTTAACAGTCCACCACCACCAGCCACGGCATCAATAAAACCTGCGGTAAAGGCAACGCCGCATAAAATTAGAATGCTATAGATATCTAAACCAAGTGAAAACATTAATACTCAATAGTTCGTTTAAAAGGGGGCAGGGCATCCAGCATTGCTTTACCGTAGCGTTTGGTCAATAACCGACGATCTAGGATGATCACGCGACCAGTATCATTTTCCTTGCGGATAAGTCTACCACAAGCTTGCACCAGCTTTTTAGACGCATCGGGTATAGTTAATTCCATAAAGGCATTGCCACCTTTAAGTTTGATGTACTCAGCGTGCGCTTCTTCTACCGGAGATGTCGGTACGGCAAAGGGGATTTTAGTGATGATCAGGTTGGTTAAGTGATCGCCAGGTAAATCTAATCCCTCAGAAAAACTTTGAGTACCAAAGATAATACTGCTTTGGCCTTTATCAACGCTTTTTTGATGAGCGCTGATAATCGACTGGCGCGACCCTTCACCCTGCACTAATAATGTTAAGTCATGTTGATCACGAATGGCCTCAGCCACTTTTTGCATCTGCCAATAAGAAGAAAACAGCACCAGTGAGGCGGTTTGATCTGCTAACAAGGGCGGGATCGCTTTAATCAGTTCATCGGTAAATTCTTTAGCGGTCGGCTCACAAGCTAAAGCGGGCATTAGCAAGTTAGCGTTTTGTTGGTAATCAAATGGGCTTTGCACTTGAATGTATTGGGTACCATCGTTGTTTAGTAATCCAGCTTGATGGCGGAAAAAATCAAATTTGTTCAGTGCGGTTAATGTCGCTGAACAAACCACGGCACCAGCACATTGACTCCATAATTTATCAGCCAGCACAAAACCAACCTCTAACGGTGAGCTGGCTATCAGATAGTCTACGCTGTTGTTTTTTTGTTTGAGTACTTCAATCCAGCGGGCATTCGGCGCGGCTTTTTTGCTTTTGACATAAGCCAGCTGATCCCATAGTTTATTGAGGTTTTCACAGCGATGGAGGAAAAACCCCATTTCGCTGAATAACGGATCGGCTACCGAGTTGCTGATAGAATCATCTGCGACTTCTTCTTTGAGCAGCTCTTGCAATTTTTGTAGCTGCTTGAGCATTTTATCGGTGGCAGGTGACAAGGCTTCGGCGTGTAATAGCAAAATGCTAGGGATTTCACCATTTTCAAAGCGTAAACTGTCGCTGTCTTTAAACAGGGTTTGATGGTTCTGTTGCAGCCACTGATACACTTTGTTGAGGGTTTCAGTGGTTTCTCCGATGGCATCCTGCGCCCTGAGAGTGACGTTGATGGCTCTTGAGGTGACTAAGGTTTTAGAAAATTGGCTCACCAGTTTAGGCAGTTTATCGAGCCATTCTTTGGCCCCTTTGACGGTTGCTTGGGCTGAGGAAAAATCTCGGGTAACCCGGGGCAAATGGTGGCCTTCGTCAATAATATAGATGGATTCATCCGGCGGCGAAATGATTTTGCCACCACCGAGTTCCAGATCTGCCAGTAATAAACTGTGGTTAACTATCAGTACGTCAAGCATCGCAATCTGTTCACGGGCCAACTGAAAAGGGCATCTGCGGTGCTCTGGTGAGGAGCGGCTACAGCTGTGTTTGTCGCTGGCCACGTGCTGCCAAGTCATGTCGGGGATGACGGTTTTCCAGTTATCCCGGTCGCCATCCCACTTTTTGCTTTCATAGGCTTTAGCCAGTTCAGTCAATAAGGTTTTAGCGTTATCGGTGGGCGGCTGTAGCAGTAATTGTTCAAAATCACCCGGCTCGCTGCTGTCGATGGTAAATGAAGCCAGTTTACTGGCACAGGCATAACGCTGACGGCCTTTGATAATATCAAAACTGAAATCAAGCTGGGAATGCTTAGCAAAAAAAGGCAAGTCTTTGCTGACCAATTGCTCTTGCAATGCCACGGTCGCGGTGGAGATCACCACTTTTTTCTTGTGAGACATCGCCAGTGTGATGGCACCTAGGCAATAGGCCAGTGATTTTCCGGTGCCTGTACCTGCTTCAATAATGCAAATACGCCGTTCTTTGTCATATTCTCCCGCCAAAGTCTTGGCGATTTCAGCAACTAAGAAATTTTGTTGTTGACGAGGTTGGTAGTGAGGTAGGTTTTCACCAATCGCTTTATGAATATTGCGAATATTTTTCTTTAGTTTATCACTTAACATGCGGGCTCAATGATGAATAATAATGATGGCGTTACGACGTGGCAATATAATCGTTAATGGCTAAAAAAACAAGCTGAAACTTTGTCTGCTCTTTGTCTACTCTTGCTGGGCGATAAAATCTTGAAACGTCTCGGCTTCAAGCGGTTTACTATACCAGTAGCCCTGAATTTCGTTGCAGCCAATCAACTCCAAAAAGTCAAAATGACTTTGGTTTTCAACGCCTTCGGCGATAGTCTTTAATTCAAGGTTATTGCCTAAATCGATGATTGCCTGAACAATGGCTTTGTCGTCATCGTTGTCATGGAGGTTTTTGATAAAAGACTGGTCGATTTTAAGTTTATCAATAGGAAACTGTTTTAAATAAGATAATGATGAATAACCGGTACCAAAATCATCAATCGACAGTTGTAACCCCAAGGCTTTTAATTGATGCAGCAGTTGAATGGTTTCACCTTCGTTGTATAGCATTACCCCTTCGGTGATCTCTAGTTCCACGTTTTGCGGCTTCAGCTGAGTTTCTTTGAGTACTTGTTCTATCATGGTTAAAAAATTGGGATGTCTGAATTGCCGTGGAGAGATATTGACGGCAATCACCAAGTCTGTAAAACCTTCGTCAATTAGGCGTTTGGTGGTGGTGCAGGCTTGGTGCAAAATCCATTGGCCAATGTCAATGATCAACCCGGTTTGCTCGGCAATCGGAATAAAATCAGCGGGTGAGATAAATTTGTCTTGGTGTTGCCAGCGGATCAACGCCTCCATACCAATGACACGGTTGCTGTCGATGGCCAGCTGAGGTTGGTAGACTAGGCTCAGTTCGTCATTTTTAATCGCTTTTTTAAGCCATTTAGTCAGGGTTAGATTACTGCTTAGTTGCTGGCTCAGTTGATGGGTAAAGTAGCTGAAACCACTGTGTTCAGTGTTAATGGCTTCATCAAGGGCAATTCGGGCGTGTTGCAACAATACATCGGTGCTGTCGCCGTGCTCTGGGTGACTACAAAAGCCATAATCTAGTTCGATACTGAATTCACCTAGCGAAGTGGACAGAATGTCTTGCATCTGTTGTTCAATAAAGTGATAAAACGCTTTGACAGTGGCCTTGTTGTGAATATCGTTGATAATAAAACTAAAGGTTTTTTCATCAAGCTGAAATAGCTCTAAATCGTGTTCAGATAACGAGACGGCAAAATACAATCGCGAAGCAATTCCTCTGATTAACTCCCGAGCACCTTCAACGCCGTGGCCCGCAACAAAGCGGTTGTAATGGCGCATTTCGAGTTGACCCAATGAAAAAATCTGACCACTTTTCACTTTTTCATTGAGTGCCTCGGTGAGTTTGTAGCTGTTGTGTAGTGAGGTGTCCTGATAGTGAAATGCCTGAAACTTGAGTTTTTCTTGGGCCTTTTTCTCGGCGGTAATATCAGAAATATGTAAATCGAAGACATTTAAATCCTTAAGCCAATGAATTTCACAGCTTAAGGTCATGTTGATTAATGAATGTTCTACTCGGGTGACTGATTTATCTTTTTGCGCGGTGACACACAATGCCAAAAAGTCATCGGGGATTAAATCGGCGATCTGCAACGGCTGGTCTTGACTTAAATCAAGTAACTTGACGGTGGCTGGATTATAGTAAATCACTTCTCTGAATTGATTGACGCTGATGATCGGGTGAGGATTACGTTCAGAAAACAACGCCAGCCGTTTGTTTCTGATTGAGACTCTGAAAAACGCCCGCATATAGCGGCCAATGATCAAGGCAATTAAGATAATCGATATGCTGTAAATGATCACGGTAATATTGGTTCTGGTGAGCAAACTCAGGGTGTTGGTGTAAGCGGTGCCCACTTCTTTTTGGGTGGTGGCTCTGAGATTTTCAAGCAAAGGGAAAATTCGGCGACGATGAAAACTGATATCGGTTAGCTGTAATCTGGCTAAATCCCAGTCTGTTGCGGTGCTTTTGATATTGGTGTTAAGTGCTTTGGCGGTTTCGTCAATGGCTTCAATGCTGGTCGACAATGCGGTGATCTTGTCATTGTTGGGAAAAAATTGCGCCAGCTTGTCAATTTGTTCATTGGTTTGTTGCTGACTTTGCACAAAATGGCTTTCGTAGATGAATTCGTCGTTGGTGGAGTAGTATTCGTATAAAGTGCGTTCACGCTCAGACAGGTTGGCCATTACTTGTTGAATTAACGACAGGGTGGGGATTTGCCGTTCGACCAGTCCTTTGGTGGCGTTTTCAACATCTTTGACTGAAAAATAAACGACAAAGGATAAAATAATGCCAAGTACGGTGATCACACTGTAGATTGTTGTTGCTTTTGCCTGATCACTCATTTTTACCAGTTGCATTATGATCCTCATTGTTATGGTTAAAGGTCATGTCGATGGTGACATTGCTAGATGCGGCTAATTTTGCCCAAAAACGTTAATCATAAGCAATATGGCCGTAAAAGAATCGGTCATATTGCTGATTTTGGTTTGCCCTTTTTTATTCCTTTAAACAGATGCTGAGACGGGAACAATGTCTTCGCTGGGGTAACAGCCCAACACTTTAACAAATCGGGTGATTTTTTCCAGTTCTGTTAGGGCTAATTTCATTTCTTCTGACTGAATATTACCTTGTAAATCAAGGTAGAACATTTCTTGCCAAGGATTTCCGGTGATTGGTCGTGACTCCAATTTATGCATATTAATGTGGTGATTTTTGAGGCTTAACAAGGCATCAACCAACGAGCCGGGCTGTTGATCGGTGGTCATGATGATGGTGGTTTTGGCTGGCACTTGTTCGGCCACCTTAACGGCTTTACGGCAAACGACAATGAAGCGGCTGAAATTTTGTTTTTGGTTAGCCAAGTCGGCTTGTATTGACACTAAACCATAAGTCTTGGCTCCTTCGACACTGCCTATGGCGGCGGCGGTAGGGGAGTTGAGTTGTTGGACCTGTTCAAATGCGGTTGAAGTGCTGTCACAGTATTCAATTTTCACATCTGTCATCGCATCGATAATGATGTTGCATTGGGCGTGTGGTTGAGGATGGGTGTAGATGACTTCAAGTTTGTTGGGATCAATTTCTTCTACGCCAACTAGGGCGTGGTTAACTGGTTGAGTTAATTCGCCAATAATCGACAAGTCGGTATGTTGCAATAGGTCGTAGACTTCATTGATACTGCCTGATGAAGTGTTTTCGATGGGTAATAACGCATAATCGGCTTGGCCGTTTTCGACCTTATAAATGATTTCTTTAAAGTTGGTGCAGCCGATTTCGACAATATTGCTTGAGCGACGTGAGAAGTATTTTAAGCAGGCGAGGTAACTGTAAGAGCCTTGACCGCCTAAAAAGGCGACGCGGCAACTGGTGCTGGATTCACTGGCTTGATTTAAATGGGCTTGCAACAGGGCTTGTTGGTTGAGTACTGAATCTTCGATAATGACGCGAAAGAGTTGGTTAATGTAATGGGTATCGAGACCGAGGGAGCGGCCGTACTTGATCAAACGGACCAATAAATCTTCTTCTCTGGCCGGGTCTCTGATCGGCTTTTTCGACTTGATTTTGTTTTCCCCCACCAGGCCACTAATGCGTCGGCGTTTGGCCAACAATACCAGCAGTTCAGAGTCAATTTCGTTAATGTCTATCCTAAGTCGTTCTAATATTTTCATCTCTATCCTCAGATTGGGGTGGTGAAACGGTAAAGTCTTGGTTAAATACGGTAAATGGTTCGGTAAATAGCACGATAAAAGTTCGGTAAAAAACACAGTCAAATGCACGATTGAGAGCCAAAAAAAAGCCTCCGTTTAGGGAGGCTCTTGTTATTCATTGGGTGACTTTTCGTCACGGGAATACAGAACCTCTTTACGTTTTAAACAACGTAAAGAAAAAGGGTAATGTAAATGAATGACGCAGAATTTTTCTCATGCCGCTAATCTATTTAGCCTTGGATAAGCTGTCAAGAGATTTATTTTTAAAAATAACTCATCGGATCAGCTATTTTGCACGAAAATTGGTTAACGGGTATAAAACTTTATGAAAGTTTAGTGTACAGTGGCAACACACGTTGTTGATGATATTGTTAACAGAGTATTTCAATCAACGAAAATCCCATTTACAAAAGACATAAACTAAATTCATAGTGGAGTGGATAGTGGAAAAGGCTTGGTTAAAGCGCTACCCGGATGGCGTACCCGCAGAAATAAATCCTGGTCATTACCAGTCAGTATTAGAGTTGTTTGAAGAAACTCTGGCAAAATTTGCTGATAAGGTGGCTTTCATTAATATGGGCAAATCGATGACGTATCGTCAAATCGATGAAAAAAGCAAAGCCTTTGCTGCCTATTTACAACAAGATTTAAAACTCAATAAAGGCGACGCTGTAGCGTTGATGATGCCTAATTTATTGCAGTACCCTATCGCCCTGATAGGGGTTATTCGAGCTGGCTGTATTGTGGTTAATGTTAATCCGCTTTATACCCCAAGAGAGCTGGAGCATCAGCTTACCGATTCTAAGTCTAAAGCGATTGTGATCATCACCAATTATGCGAATACCTTAGAAGAAGTTATTGCGAAAACTCCGGTACAACATGTGATCACCACTGGGTTGGGTGATTTGTTGGGTTCGGTTAAGGGGCGTTTGGTTAATTTGGCGGTCAAACACGTTAAAAAAATGGTGCCGAAGTTCAATCTTCCAGGTGCCATTGGTTTTAATAAAACCTTGAGTCGTGGTAGTAAACTTAATTATAACCGACCGGATATGATGCCAGATGATTTGGCCTTTTTACAATATACCGGTGGCACCACTGGGGTATCTAAAGGTGCAATGTTGAGCCATGGCAACATGGTTGGCAACCTGATGCAGATAGAAGGGTGTTTGAATCCTTTATTGACCGAAGGTGAAGAGTTCATCGTTACGCCATTACCGCTTTATCATATTTTTGCCTTAACGGCCAATATGTTGACGTTTATGAAGTATGGTGCCACCAACTTGTTGATCACTAACCCTAGAGATATGGCGGGTTTTGTCAAAGAGTTGTATCAATATAAAATGACGGTGCTGACTGGGGTGAATACCTTGTTCAATGGTTTGCTGAATACCCCGGGTTTCAGTGAAGTTGACTTTAGCAAATTACGTTTATCTTTAGGTGGCGGTATGGCAGTACAGCGACCAGTTGCTGAGCGTTGGCAAAAAGTGACGGGCAGTGGTTTGATTGAAGGTTATGGTCTGACTGAATGTTGTCCGTTGGTGACTATCACCCCTTGTGACGCTAAAGAATTTAATGGCAGCATTGGTTTGCCAGCACCGTCTACTGATATCCGTTTGGTGGATGATGATGGTAAAGACGTTGCTCATGGTGAGTCTGGAGAGCTGTGGGTTAAAGGTCCACAGGTTATGCAGGGTTATTATAATCGTCCAGACGCCACTGATGAGGTGATGAGCGGCGAATGGTTTGCCACTGGTGATATTGCCCGAATGGATGACGAAGGTTTCTTCTATATTGTTGACCGTAAAAAAGACATGATCATTGTTTCTGGCTTTAATGTCTTCCCTAATGAAATTGAAGAAGTGGCGGCAATGAATGAAAAAGTGTTGGAATCTGCCGTAATTGGCGTACCGCACGATGTGTCTGGCGAAGTGGTGAAAATTTTCGTCGTGAAGAAAGATCAGTCACTGACCGACAAAGAAATCATTGCCCACTGTCGTGAGCACCTAACTGGTTATAAAGTGCCTAAGATGGTTGAGTTTAGAGATGAATTGCCGAAATCGAATGTCGGTAAGATTTTACGACGAATGTTGAAAGATTAGTCTTTTAGTTAACAGTTAACAGTTAACAATGACCCACTTTAACCTCAAACGTCGAGGTTGTGGTGGGTTCGTTTTTGCTCTTAACTATAAATTGTTAGCTATAAATTATTAACTATAAATTGTTAGCTATAAATTATCACTCCCCCGGCCAGCCACCTAGCGTTTTCCATTTATTCACCATATAACAAAACAACTCTGCGGTTTTTTCGGTGTCATACAAGGCGGTGTGGGCTTCTTTGTTGTTGAAGTCTATGCCAGCTGCCTGACAGGCTTTGATTAGCACGGTTTGACCGAGGCATAAACCGGCCAAAGAAGTGGTATCGAAGGTGACAAACGGGTGAAACGGAGTGCGTTTGACTTTGGTTCTTTTCAGTGCGGCATTAACAAAACCCAAATCAAATGAGGCATTGTGGGCAACAATGACTGAGCGTTGGCATTTGGCGGCTTTTTGACCTTTTTTAACAAAGCGGCATAATTCAGTCATCGCTTCGGTTTCTGATACTGCTCCGCGTAAGGGGTTAGTTGGGTCTATGCCGTTGAACTCTAGGGCGGCGGGTTCAAGTACTGCACCTTCAAAGGGCTCGACGTTGAACCAAATTGTTTGATCGGGATGTAAAATACCGTCATCATCCATTCTCACGGTAGTGGCAGCAATTTCCAATAGTGCATCGGTTTTGGCATTAAAACCAGCGGTTTCAACATCAATAACAACAGGGAAATAACCGCGAAATCGGCCGGACAAGTGATGGGCGTTGGACTGTAGCATTATGGCTTCAAATGACTAAAATTAAGTTAGCCGGGATTATCGCAAATAAATGTCAAAAAATCCCGTCAAATTTAGGCATGGAATCTGCTTATCAAAAACCAGAGTTTATCAATTGTGACCGATAGGATTGTAATGCGAATGCCTAATCAAAAGCTTAATCAACAGTTCAGGGGAATACTGCTATTGTCTACCGCTACTATCACAGTTGGTATCACAGTTGGTATGGCGGTAGGCATGGCAACATTTGCCGGGTCAGCTGATGCGGCTATTCGTCGTTATACTGCGCCTGTGAGTGATTCAAAGTGGACATCGCAGGCGACGACTCGTTTGCAGTGTGCGCTTTCACATAAAATCCCTCGTTATGGTGAAGTGATATTTTCTAGTGTAGCGAGCAAGCAGTTAAACCTTGAATTTGAAATGGACATGCTGCGTTTACCCGCCAACTATAGTTTAGCCTCGGTAAAATCCATCGCACCGTCATGGAAACCCGGGGTGCCGACCAAAAGTATTGCTAACATGGAGCTGAAAAAGCAATTTAACAGCGACATGCCAGAAAAAGCCGCCTGGACCATGTTAACCGAGCTGGAGCAAGGTTTTATTCCCACCTTTTATTACGCCGATTGGCATAGTCCTTTTGATAAAATTGCGGTTGGTTTGTCTTCGATCAACTTTACTGACGCTTACGTTGAATTTCTCGCCTGTGTCGACAACCTGTTGCCCTATAGCTTCGATGATATTGCCTATACCATTTTGAACTTCAATCTCAATAGTGATGAATTATCTAAAGCCTCGCAAAAACGTCTCAGCCGAATTGGCGAATACATGAAGCAAGATCAGGATATCGAAGAAATCGTACTCAATGCCTATACCGACTCCTACAGTGGGCGTTGGACCAATATGCAACTGTCAATTAAACGCGCGACTAAAATCAAAACCTATCTGGCTAAAATGGGCATTGATGAAAAACGTATTGTAGTTAACGGCTTCGGTGAGAAACGCCATGTGGCATCAAATAAAACCGAACTGGGTCGAGCGACCAATAGACGGGTGGTTATTCAGATGAGTAAGCCGTAGAAAGACCATTGGGGTAAGTATCTTGTCCAATATACAAATGTTTGAACACTTGATTATTCAACAAGAGGCTGTGAAATAAGTCCAAATTAGCAACAAGTTAAATCGGAATTCTGTAAAATTTCATTGATATTACAGCAATTTTCCTAAAGCTATTTGTGGCTGAATCAGATATATTTCACAGCCTCACAACAGATTTGAGCCCCTTTCTGCTGTTGACCTTGATTTTGCTCTTGGCTAACCCGTCGGATCCAACGTCCTATCTAACGCCTCTGGTTTTCCCTGAACAGTCCAATATCCTATAAACAAACATAAAATCACCGAGTTATGTTAGTCAGAACACTGCCAAAGAACTACAGCATTAGTTGTAAAAGCTCCATTATTAACATTTGTGAACCAATCTGAAACCATTGGTGTAAATGGTCTCAAATTGTTTTTAATAACCTTATCAAACCCCTCCATACCTTCACAAATCTCAGTCACTTCGCCATTTTGCTGTGTATATACAATACAAACAGGGTCGTAAGTAATAAGGTCTTTTTTGTATGCAGTTATTTTTACTACAGTGTTAAACTGCACATTTATGATTTTTCTGTCATTTTTCAATATGATTAATTCGGTATCATTAGAATCTATTGACCAAGTATCATTTCCTTTATTACGAATTCGATGGGTGAAATCATGCCACCATTGTGTAAACTTCAAATTAAAATCCGACATTTTATCTCCTATTTAGAAGTACTATCTTCACGCCGCCCAAAAATAAAATTGTGCGCAGCTTCTCCAAGCATTTCACCGCCAGCACCACCAATCGCAGCACCAGTAACTCCAATGGCAACGGTTCCCGGCCCGGGTGCGACAGAGCTCCCTGTAATCGAACCAACTGCACCACCCGCTAGCCCACCAACAACACCTCCAGCGCTTCTCATTAATGCTAAGCTTGAGTTTTCTGCTGTGACAACATCGACTGCATTTAAAGCTAAATTGACAAAAATCAAACCTCGTCCAGCATTTTTCAAAATAGCAGCTGCCTTATTGGCTGATGAATTGGTTTTATTCGCGCTACCACCAGATCCAGCCTTAGGCCCTGTGCTCGGCCGGTGCTTTGCTATGAAATCACTAACTAATTTAGGCGTTTTATTTCTTGCCTCTTTTTTAATTTTGGAGCGGCTTTCACTATCTTCTTTACCTAATAATTTAACTTTTTTATTATAATCATCGCGTGCAGCACCAGCATCTCCCAGTTGCTGGCCAACATATGCTGTTACCCCATTGACCGCTCCCTTGATTTCCCCATCTGAATCAAATTCACCACCATTTGCCGATGAATCAAAAACCCGATTATCAAAAAGATTTGCGCCACTGGCAAAGCTCACCTAAGCAACCGCCACCGGAGAGTTAACCGCAGCCGCCGCCTTAGGCTCCTCAGCTTTCTTGGCCTGTTTGGTATCATGCCCATTGCTCAGCGTGGTCTTCAACCGACCAGTCAAATTACCAATCAAGCTCGAACCCCCACTACCCGTCGAACTAAAAAACGATTGCATCTGGCAAGTTGGATTCTGATCACACTTGCCCATATACCCGGTTGGATCAGTCCCCGCCAACGGGTTATTCATAATGTAACTGTATGGGTTAATACTTTGCGTACTGCTCGGCGCTTGAATAAACGGATCAACACTCAAGAACCTGCCGAGGTTGTAATCATACGCGCGTCCATTCATGTGAATCAACTGTTGTTCATTCAAATGCTCGTGATCAGTAAAACCTCGGCGGTAGCGGTTAGTGATTGATAAATCAGTGAATTGGGTGTTGCTGGCACTGGCTGATGATGTTCTGCCGAAAGGGTCGAAGTAACGGCGGCTGGTGATTTGACCGTCGTGGTTGACTAATGTTGTCGCGCTACCGAGTCGATCACGCAAGGTGTAAAGCAGCTTGTGTTTTAGTTCAGGTGTCCAGCTGAGGACGGCGATATCGTCGATGTAGGCTCGCCAACTGCCGTCATTGTCCATTTCGAACAGCTTATCGACATAATAGGTGGTACTCGTTTGGCCACTAATTGTCGATGTTTATTTGGTGTTAAAAAGGGACAAAGCAGTTATTTAAGAAGACTTTTTAAATTACTTGGTTGTAGCCGCACAGTTCCTTAATTATGATTTTTAACACGGTGATAAATTAAAGTACTTATTATTCAATATGTTAGGAGAAGTCTCATTAAACCACTGACTTGACCCCTTTCTGTTTTTTTTAAACCACTGACTTGACCCCTTTCTGTTTTTTGATCTTGGCCAAATCAGCCAACCCGTCGGATCCAACGTCTCAGGTTTTCTCTGAACAGTCCATTGTCCTGTCAATTACTCTTTGACTACAAATTCAATTTCAGCCCCATCAGGAAGATCCCTTATCTGTTTGGCCAAATCAGCTCGGAATAACATTGCTTTTACAGCATCCATACTGGACATGTTATTGAGTTCAAATTCACCACCTAGTACAAATGGATATTTTGGGGCTAATACTTTGTCATAGTCCAACACGCCATAAGTTTCTTGCCATTCATGAGCAATGGGGTAGCCCGTAAGCGCCTCATAGTCTTCCAATATTTCTTTTGCCCAATCTTCGAAGCTGTAAGAAATAAATTCCATTTCTCCTGTTTCCGGATCGAAACTTCTAATTTCATCGCCTACGATGCAAAACTGACTACCAAAGACGTCTTCCGCAAAAAAGATTGCCCCCGCAGCCATTCCATCAAAGAAACCAATCCAAACATCTGGATTATTCCACCGTGTTATTTCTCGCTTTGCAAGCGTAGGATCTGCGGGAAAAAACCTTAATGCCGATTCAAATACTAAAAAACCATTCTTTTTTTTAAGTATATTAATCAATTGTTGGAACAACTCTTTAGAAGTTCCCACTATTTCAATTTTTATTACCGGCTCCTTGGTGCTTATTGAATCACTAGAAATTTCTAGTAGCTTTTTTAACCAACTTGTCATGCGTACTAATCCTCATCATCTTGTAACTATTCAGCTTGTGAATAGCGATAGATAAACAGAATGCTTTCCACAAGGCAACCTCAAAAACAAGCCAATTTACGGTAGGATGTGGTCAACTATATGGATGTAGATTGGTAGGGCAATGCAGGGAGCAATTGCCGAGAGCCAGAGGCGAAACCCATCGCAATTGGGCAATAAACGATAATATTTCAGGTGTTTTCGTCCAATTGATGGGTTTCGCTAGGGCTCCCTGCATTGCCCTACCTCCTGCATCCGTGCAATCGACCCATCCGCTGAATAGTTACATAATCTTTCAATAACAATTTCAACTTTCTCAGCCAGCTTGCCGAATCCGCAGTCCTATCAGACATTTTCAATTGCCCCTGAAAAGAGTGCCACCTTGATGTTTTTCATTTAATTGAGTTGACATCGTTTCATGTTTACCCCAAGAAGCAACCAATAAACACAAGCCATCATCAAGGTTGTCAAAGTCTATAGTACAGCCTCCAACCTTCGAGGGGTCAATCACTGATGCTGTCATCTCTGCTTCATAAAGCTCCTGCAACGCATCTTTCAAACCTGAAACATCAACAAATTCAACTTGCGGCTTGCCTGATTTAAGCGTTATTAATATGAAGCAGTCTATCCCCCAACAATTGAATTCGTCGACCAATAATTTAATGGCCACATCACTATCAATACCGTTAACTTCATACGATAAACTAGGTTGTAGCCCGGTCATGTTACCTGAGGCCCACTTTCTTATGGTTTCAGCCAATTTGCTATTTATTTCACACTTCATAAAGTTCTAATCTCAATTATCAGTTTTATCATCGTATATTACCGATGAACTCCCTGCCTTTTCATATTTAATTTGGTTAAATTTATTAACTATTGGCTTCCCAGATACAAGATCCACTTTAGGGTTTGCACCATGCCAATGTGGTTTTGGATGATCTTTATCAGCCGGGTGTTGGGTAACAACTTTAGGTTTGCCATCAGAACCAGTGACAACAAGCTGTTGTCGTCCTGGGTCACCGCTTTGGGAGGTTGCAGGCCGACTCGTTGGAATATTATCTGCTTGTCGCATTGCTTTTCGACGAGAAGCTTTTGATGTTCTTCCAATTGACTCTTCCGCAAGTCTTAAAGCATCTTCGGGAGAATACCCGGCATCAACCAAATCGGTAGCCAAACTTAATACTTCCTCTTTACCACCTTTTATAGCACGGCCTATTGACTTGCCTAAATTAGAGAATGACTTTCCTCCTCTTCCCGCGTACAAATCTCCATTGTCGTCACTCCTTAACGTAGTATTGGTAATCCCTTTACCTGACTGTTTAATTGGGATTGTACTGGCAATTGATATACTTGGATCGCCCACTTCGGCAACGACCACCGGAGATTTAACCTCAGCCGCAGCGTTAACCTTTTTCGTCTGCTTTGTCTGTTTGGTATCATGCCCATTGGTCAGCGTGGTTTTCAATCGGCCCATCAGATTACCAATTAAACTCGACCCGCCACTGCCCGTCGAACTAAAAAACGACTGCATCTGACAGGTCGGATTCTGGTTACATTTGCTGACGTATCCGGTTGGATCAGTTCCCGCCAGCGGGTTGTTCATAATGTACGAATACGGGTTAATACTTTGAGTGCTGCTCGGTGCCTGAATGAACGGATCAACACTCAAGAATCGCCCGAGGTTGTAATCATACGCGCGTCCATTCATGTGGATCAACTGTTGTTCATTCAAATGTTCGTGATCAGTAAAACCTCGACGGTAACGGTTAGTGATTGATAAATCAGTGAATTGGCTGTTGCTGGCATCAGTAGATGAGCTTCTGCCGAAAGGGTCGAAGTAGCGACGGCTGGTGATTTGACCGTCGTGGTTGACTAATGTTGTCGCACTGCCGAGTCGGTCACGCAGAGTGTAGAGTAGCTTGTGTTTTTGCTCAGGCGTCCAGCTGAGGACGGCAATGTCGTCGATGTAGACTCGCCAGCTGCCGTCATCGTCCATTTCAAACAGCTTATCGACATAATAGGTGGTACTCGTCTGGCCACTAATTGTTCGTGTTTGTTTAGCCCGGGCGTTGTCGCTGCCATAGGTGAATTGGGTGGTGGCGTTGCGACCTGTGATGGTTAGCGGTTTGTTTAAGGCGTTGTAAGTTAAGGCTAATCCATCGCCGTTGATTAGATTTCCTCTGCCGTCATAAGTGAAATTGACGATTTGACCACTGGCTTTTTCTAATATGCATAAGGCGTTGGAACCTTCGCAGTATTGATAGGCGGTGTTTTTATTTGCGCTGTAATCGGTTTTCTTTAGGAGGTTACCCACGGCATCATGAGCGTAATTAACTGACAGGCCAAATGCGGGTGAGGTGTTGCTGGCGGTGTAGGTTGTTAGGCGATTAAGCGTGTCATAACTGTAGGATTTGCTTAGTCCCGTTAGGTTATTGACTTCGGCTGTGATATTGAGATATTCGTCATATTCCGAGTAGGTGTGGCCATGTATTTGGGTTAATCCTTTCGTGACAGAAGTGGTGCTCATGGTGCCTGAATTGAGGTTAAAGCTACTGCTTTGCGACATCAAATTATTGGCCAATGTCGCGCCTGTTATATGGCCTTGCGCGTCGATGGCTGTCACTTCGCGATAGACATAATTTGAGTTGGCGTTGCTGGTTTTGCTCAGATAACCTTGGGCGTTGTAGCTGTATTTCAACGTTAAACCGTTGGGATATTCCAAGGCTTTGGGGCGACCGAGAATACTATCGTATTGATGTTTGATAGTGCGGGTGACACCATCGACGGTGACTGATAATTGGCTCAGTTGTAAGGCGTCATTATAGCCATAAGTTCGGGTAATACCTTGATCGGTTTCGCTGGTTAGCAAGCCTTGTTTCAGCGTATCCCAGGTGTATGTGGCGGTGTCTTTTTGGGTGATTCTGCCTAATCCGTCACGGGTGAAGGTTTGAGTCACACCGCTGGCGGTTTGCGTTTCCAGTTCGCCGAAGGTGTTGTAGGTGAATGTGGTGATGCCTTGATTGGGGTCGTCGACTTGGGTTTTATGACCGAAACCGTTGTATGTCGCGGTGATGGTATTGCTGTTGGCATCTTTAATTGTCAGCGGACGACCTGCGTCATCATAGGTGAATTCATTGGTGCCTTCCTTCGCATCAGTCGTTTTAAGCAACCAACCGAGGCTGGCGTAGGTGCGGGACATTTTTCGGCTATCGCTGCCGACACTAATTTCAGTTTTCAGACCTTTATAGATATAAGTTGACTGTAAACCGTGAGGCAGTTTGCGCCAACCCGGACGGTCGAGGGCGTCGAAATTGCCAAATTCGGTGTAGTTTGGTGTGACGGTGTACGGCAATGATTCTTTGCTGAGATGACCTAGACCGTCGTAGATTTTGTCGACGTATTCGTAAGTACCGTCGAAGCCTTGGAGCGCACTGCCTACCGTACGACCGAGACTGTCGGTGTAGATAGCTTGAGTCGGAGAGCCTGCCTGAGTTGTGCGAGTCATCCAATTGGAATCGGCCACTAAATAACGAATATATTGGGTTGGAAAACCTGTTGTTGTTATCGATAATGGACGACCGATTTCATCGAGTGAAGTGGTTGTAACGATGCTGTTAGGACTGGTTTGCTTGGTGATAGCACCAAAACCCATATCATACTCAAAACTGGTGGCATGACTTTGCGCATTGGTGATTTTATTGGGCAGGTATTCGTCATCGGTGTAGCTGAATAGGGTTTGACGGGCGGTTAAATCTTCACAAGCGCCGTCTTGTCCGGTTTCGGTGATTGAACTGGCTAAACCGTAAGTGTTTAAAGTCGTTTCACTGATGTGGGCGCATTCGCTGCCACTGGCCGTCAGCGTGGTTTTAGTGGGTTTAAAATGGGTGTCATCCCAGCTGTCGACGGTGAGTAATTGCCATTGCTCGCCGGTGGTGGTTTTGATTGAATTGTATTGGCTGGTTAAATCGCTAGGGGCGAAATCAATTTCTTTGATGGTGGTCGACAACGTATCAATAATTGTGGTTATTTTTCCGATATTACCCCAACTGTCGATATCACTGAAATCAATGGTTTGGGTTGATAATGCGACGCCCGCCAAATCAAATTGCTTTTGGATGGATTGACTGGTGTACCAGTGGTGCACGTTGGCGATGGTATGCTCAGGATTATCCAGCCAGGTATTGCTTAGGCTGGCGATAGTGGTATCGCCGATTTGGCTTGTTTGGGTGATTAGCTGGCTGACGCGGGGGAACTTCTGCTCGAAAGTACTGGTAGTGATGATATTCCGGGCGACGTCTTTTTCAACTAGGGTGCGGAAGCCGGTAAAGCCTCGACCTTGCATATGATACATCGCGCCAGCGTAGGTATATTGCGTTTCGTTAAGGTCTCCAATGCCGTCACTTTGTTTGAACGATTGCACTGCATACATACTTGAGGTGAAATGCAGATAGCCGCCACCTTCGTAATCATGGTCGGTTTGGTAAAAATCATTACCGCTCGAAAGCGGTCGATAATGCCATTGGCTTTGGTTTCCCGCGCCATCAGTAACGGATTTGAGATAATCAACCGCTGCATAATCACTGGTGGTTGCGCCGCTGCCCGCGCCATAATTACGCACGATATATGCGCCGTAATGGTAACCAAGCATTGTGTCACTCTGAATGCTGTTATTGGTGCGGGGACCGTAGTTAAAAATCACATCGAGATTGCCATCGCCGAAAGCATCGATAAATGCCAGTTCGGTGGCTGGGGCAATAATATTGGTGGCGGATTTAGTGGCTTGATAAGTGCCATCATCTTGGAGTTCGAAGGAGATCGCGTCATATTGATAAATTGAATCATCGTATTTTTTGGCGTCGACTACCCCGGTTGAACGGGCGTAAATTTCGTCGCCACAACGAGTACCGTTACAAGCAGTAATTAACCGTTTGCCGGGCACTAGCAGCTCGTTAATGCCGTCATTATTGATATCAACGCTTTGTAGGCTGGCGAAGTATTTTGGATAGTTCACCGATTCTGTATCGCCGCCGCCACCAAAATCGATTTCAACTGATGATTTGGCGAGTAAAGTGGTATCGCTGAGATCTTGCCAATCCTTGAAATTACCATTGCCTAAGTTGATTCGAATGGATAATAGTCGGTCTTTCCAGCCGAGTACATCGGTTATTCCGTCGCCATTGATATCGATGAAATAGCTGAAAAACGAGAATTGACCATTGCCGTCATATACCGGGCTGGCGGGCGCTGGGCTATCAACGAATGAAAGGGTTTCAGGCGTACTGTGATTGTGTTTAATCGTCCGTGGCTGACCCATCGGCATGGCTTTGAGCAAGGGACCATTCATTTGGGTGATGACTAAATCTGCTAAGCCATTACCGTCAAAATCGCCAGCAAACGTGGCGTTTTCTTTGAGTACTCTTTCGCCACCAATCACCTCGCTATCGAAGGAATGAAGTATTTCACCTACGGCGGCATAAGGCGCTGAACCATCCATTGAGTGGACGAAGATTTCCAGCTCAGCAGTGCTACTCGGATTGTGTCGATAAACCACCGCATCGGGCCAGCCATCGCCGTTGATATCTTGCAGGGTAATAATACTATCGCCCCTATCTTCACCGCTCGCTTTGGCAGCAATGGCGATATTGGTTTGAACATAACCTAATGCATCGCCGGAATAATCAATGTTCAGATAACCGTTTTTGTAGTTAAATGGGTCAATTTTACCATCTAAATTAATGTCTGCTTGCTGACAATCGTAATTTAGCGTGGTTGCAATACGGCGGCAATAACCGTTGACTGTTAAGGTGTTGGTGCCCGTTTTACCTTGTGCTGCATTGACCATATAACCGGGGAAGTCTGCCGTGCCGTTGCCGTCGATATCGCCATAAGGCATGATTTTTTCGATGGTTTTAACACCTTGGTAAATCTCAACGCCGCCGAATTTTAGTGGCGTGGCTGCGGCAAAATTCAAACTGTCTGACCAATCAAAAGAGCTGACAGGTGTGCAGGTCGTGGCCCCACAACGTTGTACACTACTTAGCAAACTTCGCTGACTGGCACCGCTTTGTTGGTAGGCGAGTTTATAACTGCTGATGGTGCGCTCATCGATGACGGTGTTGATGGTGCTGAGACGTTTTCGGCTGACAATTTTACGACCCGCAATATAGCTTTCGCGGCTATCGGCTCTATCTTCATAAACGAATTGAACCGCCCGATCTCCTTGAACACCATCGCTGCCAGTGTAATGAATGGCTGATAATAAATGCTCGCCAGCATCGGTTTCGTCGTAAACATAATCAATGGTGTTTTTACCACCAGACCAAGATTCTTGAGTGATTCTCCAGCCCAGCACATCAGCACTTTCGTAAGTGGCGGTTGAGCCATCCGGTCGCGCGACGCTGAAACCTGCGCCTGTTGGGGTGACGACAACAAAGCTGTCCATTTCGGTGCGGTAAACACCATCGACCAGAATCAGGCGTTGACCATTTAAACAATAACGGTCTTTATTGGTGAAAGTTACAGATTGAGTAAAGCCATCTTGCGCATAGGTCGGGGCGCAACGTGAAATCGTACCACCCGCATTCAACGACCAACCCATGCCAACAATGCCGTTACCATTTTGTGAGTTGTAACCCAGAGAAACAGCAGGTTGAACGCCATTACGCCCGGGCGGCAGTGCAATAGGAATATGATAGTTGGCTTGACCGCCGACCACGCCTGCATTGCCGTTAACCGATGAAGCTAACAAATTCACAGCATCTAATGTTGGTTCATTAACCGCTATATCAGCGACTTCAATCGGTCCGAGTTGTTGCCAACCGGGCACTGCGGCTTTAATTACTGCCGTTGCTACACTGGTGACACTTTCCATCGTGCCGCCGCCATCGCGATAAGAGGCTGTGACGGTGAGCGTAGAATCTGCATCATTATTATTGAGTAAATAACTTGTGCCGATAACCCCGGCAATAGCAGCGCCGTTTCGGTACCACTGATAACTGATGCTGCCTAACCCTTCGGCATCTGCCAAGGTGTGACTGGCAGTTAAGGTTTGTCCGACAGTGGTTGAGCCTGAAATAACCACGCTGCCTGTGGGTAAATCATTCACCGAATTAACGGTGACATAAACAACCGCTGGTGCGGAGTAAGTACTACCATCCCGCACCCGATAACTGAACGAATCAGCTCCGTTGAAATTACTAAAAGGCACGTAGCGCACTTGGTTGTTGATGTTGCTAAACGTGCCATGCCTCGGGGCACCATATAAATCAAGCAACAAGGCATCGCCATCAATGTCAGTATCGTTGCCGAGCACATTGATGTAGGTCGGCGTGTCTTCATTGATCACCACATAATCTGTGTTCGCTACAGGCGCGGTATTGGGCGCTATCACCGTTTGATTAGCGACAACAGAACCGCCACAACCCACCGAAGGACTACACGCTTGCACTCGATAACGAAAAGATCCACCAACATATTGCGCGGTCGAATAACTGTAACTGCTCTCACTCCAATGGTTGCGAGTAACAGAATACACCGCACTTTCATTGCCGTTATACGCTTGATAGACCGTATAAACCGTGCCATCAACCGCACCCGCAGCAGGTGTCCAGGACACACTAAAATTAACACCTACATTGACCGTCGGAGCAGAAACACTGAGGTTATTGACGATCCCCGGTGTGCCATAAATATACAATCGTCGCCACGGGCTTAAACCTGAACAACCACCCGAATTGCAGGCTTTATAACGCAACCAGCGATAACCAGAATTGGTATTGACCCGATTAACAACGGTAGATGAACCGGTATAAACCCGCTGATAGCTACTATCAGCAGGTGTTGAAGTAGAATTATGCGCAGATTCATACAGCTGATAACTGGTCGCGCCGCTGACACTCGGTAGGTTGATGGTATAACTGGTATAAACGGCTTTGTAGTTACCGCCGAGTGTACCGGGGTAATAAACAGGTGTGGTTGGCACAGCAGTCAACGAATAAATCGTACTGGTTTCGCCCGTTTTGACGTTATAACTCTGATGACCACAGGCAGATGTACAAGGGTCTTTATTTATTTCAACTTCATGTTCGTCAATCCCGCCTTTGGCATTGCGCAATCGAATGAGATTCTTATCTGCGATAACACTAAACGATTCAGCATCCCAATCCTTACCACCAATTTTGGCTTTGATTTTCCGGCGTTTACCATCAGCAAAAACCACGTAGTGATGTTTGTTCTTTTTGCGAGCGAGGGCGAAAGTATCTGCTTGACCGTCATGGTCAAAATCACCATGAATGAATTGGTAGTGGGACTCGCTTAAGCCTCGCAGATTGTCGGCAAATGATAAAAATGGCAGGCACAGTAACAGTGCGAGCTGACAGTGGTGGCGTAACATGATTGGCGTTCCTGAATTTTTATTTTTAAACGCCGCACACTATATCTGAATTTGGGGATAATAATAGTGGTTTATGCTCGCCTAGGTATTTTTGTTGTTATAAGTGTGAATTACTTCATGCGCTTTTCAAAATTCTTCAATGCTTCGAGCACTTTGTCACCTGAGAATGGTTTGACGATGAATCCGGCGGCACCATTGGTCAGGCTTTCTTTGACGTTGGCGATGGTGCTTTGACCGCTGACCATAATGATGCAAATTTTGGGAAAATCAGCCTTGATTTTCTTTAATATCTCAATGCCACTCATGTCGGGCAATTCGATGTCGAGGAAAATCAGCTCGGGTTTATGTTGTTCAATCTTGGCGAATGTGCTTTGTCCACTCGATGCATTGACTATAGTGAACCGCTTGGTGCGTATTTGCTCGTGTTGACAGACTTGCAAAATACTATTGCGTAACAACTGTCGTGAGTATTCAACGTCATCGACTATCAGTACGACTTTTTCTTTTGAGTTGGTATCAGTCATGTTGGGCTTCGCTTAATAAGTGCTTTAATTCGGGTAATTGGGTGACAACCTGCTGGTGCTGTTCTTTGTTCAGGCAGGTTTGAATGCTGCCTGCCAAAACGGTGATCGGCATAAAACCAAAGCTGCCAGCCGTGCCTTTGATGATGTGGATCACTTCAAATAATGATTGCCAATCTTCGATTGCTTCGGCGTGTTCTATCAAAGACAGGTAATGACCAATCTCTGATTGGAACTGGGCTTTTAACTTAAGAATTAAAGGATCCATAATGGGCTCTGGTTCAGCTGGCGTTTTAATTTGGCTTGCCGGACAATGGCTTAGATGATCGCTAAGGGCTTTGTAAAAGGCGATCAAATCTATCGGTTTGGATAGGCAAGAGGTAAATCCCTGTTGAATATATTGTTCTACTTCACTACTGATCACATTGGCTGTCAGCGCTATCACTGGTTTAGAAAAACCCAGTGCGTTGAGCGTACTTAACGCCTCTTTACCGTCCATCACTGGCATCTGAATATCCATCAATACCAAGTCATAATCTGCCGATAAGGCCATTTCTACTGCCTGTTCACCATCGGTGGCAATATCAAGTTCTGCGCCAGTGGCGTGAATATGCATAGAAATCAGTCGTTGGTTGACTTCGATATCTTCGGCCAGTAATACCCGGCCTGACAAGCTGGGAATTTCTGGCGCTGCTTGTCGAAGGCTGGCTTGCTCACCGTATTGCAGGTAGTTGTTGTCGCTAAATTCAGTGTCGCCACAATCAATGCTTAAACCAAAGGTCGAACCTTTGCCGTCTTCGGTCTCTAGGGTAATATCACCATCAAGCAATTGGGCCAATTGTTTAGAAATATATAAGCCTAAACCGGTGCCGCCATATTGACGGCTGGTTGATTCGTCGGCTTGGGTAAAAGCGGTAAATAGTTTTTCTGCTTTTGCTTGCGGAATGCCGACACCAGTGTCGATAACATCCACTTCAAGGGCGTTGAGACCAGCAAAATAACCGACATTTACCGTGACTTGGCCAGTGGCGGTAAACTTGAGCGCGTTGTTGCACAAATTGAGCAAGATTTGTTTTAACCGGGTAGGGTCCGAAGTGATTTTAAATGGCACGTCATCAGCGACATTGATGCTGAAAATCAGCCCTTTTTGTGCGGCGGCGGGGATGCAAATTCGGCTGATATTATCGAGTAGTTTAAATAGGTCGACTTCAATGCATTCAACGGATAACTGTTGTGCTTCAATTTTTGATAAGTCGAGAATATCGTTGATCAGGTTTAATAAATGTTGACCATTATCAATAATAATATCAATGACTTCTGGTTGCTCGTGAGCGGGGATCAGACCGTTTTTAATACTTTGTGAAAAACCGATGATGGCGGTGAGTGGGGTTCTGATCTCATGGCTCATATTGGCGAGGAATGAGCTTTTGGCTTGGTTGGCCGATTCGGCTTCGATTTTTTCTGATTCGGCGGTGCCTTTGGCGACCTGCAATTCTTGGATCTGCATTCCTACGGCTTGTTCGAGAAAATCACCAATGCTTTGCAGTTGTTGGTCTTGGCCACCTTCGAGTTGAGCCAATTTTTCTTCTGCCAGCTGGCGAGCTTGGTATTCAGCCTGATATTTGGCTCGTAGCTCCTGTAATTCGTCAGACAATGGTTAACCTTTATGAAGCAGCCAAGCAGCAGCAAAATAGTGAAAGATAACGCTAGTTTAGCTTTATCTGAGTTAAATGCAACGCGAACGATGGCCTGATCTGCTCAACTGGTGTAAAGCGAAAGTAGGGCCGATATTCGCTGTGCAGTGTGCTAAGGCTTACGCTATTGAGCGCGACGCCTAAACCCAATCAAGCCAACTAATACCAATGTCAACCATGGCGGCACACTACCGCCGGAATCATCCGATGATGGGGCTGGTGGCTCTGGCTCAGGTGGAGGTGGTGGTTCGGCAGGGTTGCTGACAGCAACAAACAGTCGGCCTTCGTCTCTTGCACCTGATGGGTCTTCGATGATGTAGACGACGGTGACTGTGCCTTCAAAGTCTTGCTCTGGGCTGTATTGCAGTTGGTCATCGTTGGTGATGGTAACGGTGCCTTCGTTCACTGATGCGGTGAAAATGCTGATTTCATCGCCATCGACATCGCTGTCGTTGGCTAATACATCGACGATGATGGCGATCCGGTCAGTGGTGCTGGCGTTGTCGTCATTTGCCTCTGGCGCACTGTTGCCTTTAACGTCGATGGTGACGGTGCTGCTGGCAATGCCGCCGTGACCGTCTGAGATACTGTAGTCGATGACATCTTCGCCGACGTAGTTTTCAGGGGCTTCATAGCTGAGCTGGGTTTCTTCGATAATTTCTACGCTGCCCAGTTGGGCGATGGCGCTGATCACCACTAAAGAGTCATTGTCTTCGTCGCTGTCATTGTCTAACACTTCAATGGTGGTGCTGTTATTCCATTTGACTTGCGCTTCGTCTGGCATCGCCACCGGGAAGTTGTTGCTGCTGTTATAAACAGAGACGCCGCCCGGGTCGATAATGCTGTGATTGACCAAGCCGTCATTATCGTTTTCACCGCCATCTTCGATACTTAGCTGAATACACCAGTGACCGACATTAAGACCTTCAACCCATTGATTGTCTCTGGGCGGCGGACAAATACCGGCGCTGCCCGGCGCTGACCAAACTTTGTTGTTGTCATCTTCAACAAAGGTATACCAGCCTTTGTCAGCTGAGTATTTGCGATACACCGCGTCTTCGGCAATCGGTTGACGTTGGGGAATAACCAGATGATAAGGGGCGGCGTTATCGCGCAAGTTATGCACTTCAAAGTCAAATAAACCGCCGACATTGGTAGTATCTGGGTCATTAGGTAGGTGGTCTTCTAGTGCTTGCTGATCGAGCAGAATACCCGCTAGTTGATCGCCTGCGGTGAGGCTGCCGCGACGTAAACACCCGCCAGTTTCGCCTTCGACTAGGTATTTTCTCGGCTCATCGGACTGCTCTGGCAATACGCTGCAATCGCTGATGGGGTCAATAAAATCAGGGATATGATCAGCATCTTCATCGGCAAAACCTTCGATAGCATCAATGATTAAGTCGCCATCGGTATCGCCATTGCCGAGTTCAGGCAAGATCTCGACCACTTCAATGAAAATTTGGCTTTGACTGCTCAACTGTGGCTCGCCGCTGTCGGTGACATGGGCAGCAATATGATAAACGCCGGGGGCCATATTTTGCACCGAGAAAACAAAATCGCTTTCGGTTGGTTGGTTGCCACGGATGACGCCATCACCGGGTAGCCATTGAACGGTGTGAGTGTCTGCGCTGTTAACGTCATCAACATCAGCAACAATCGTTACCGGACCACCGACTTGTTCGATTAAAAAGCGTTGTTGGCCATTTTGGCCGCTGAATAACATTATTCGCGGGGCGACGTTATGTTCAACCAGCGTGACATTATGGCGGGACTGATCACTGCGATAAGGCGTGTCGCCAATGACAATGATGATGTCTTCTGGGGCTTCGTCGGTCTGGTCGGTGAGGGTGTCGAATGTCAGTTCAGCGGTTGTGCCTGCTTCGAAGCGAATGGCACCATCAGCCAGTTCATAGTCAATTCCGGCGGTGGCATCACCTTCGACACTGTAGGGCACCACAATCGGATAAATCGGAGCCGGACCATTGAGATGTGCTGTGACTGTCACTTGGTCACCCTCTTCGGCTTGTTGGCCTTTACTCAGGCTGACCAGCGGATAAACATTGACGGTTTGACTGGCGATAGCACTGTTGCCTTGGGCGTCGGTGGCTTGCCAAAAGACGGTATGGGCACCGGGTCTGAAGTTATCATTGGGGCTCAATAGCGACACCGGAATAACATTACCTTGAGCATCGATGGCAGTTGCCGCACCGAGGTCGACTTTAGTCACTCTGCCGCTGGCTATGACATTAATATCGTCAGGGACTTCGATTTGTGGATCGCCTGCGTTGGCGTTGTCTTCTACCGTCAATTCAACCCGGGCGGTATCACTTTGTCCTGCTGGGTCTTCAATCAGGTAGCTGAGGAAAATATCGCCAGCAAAACCTTCGGGCGGTGCATAACGGATATTGTTGTCAATGATACTGACGCTACCAAAATCGGCGATTGCTGAGAGCAAGGTTAATTGGTCATTATCCGGGTCAACATCATTATTCAATACATTCAGGGTTAGCCATTGCTTGCCAGCCATCGACAGGCTGAATACGTCGTCATTGGCGGTCGGCTGATCATTGATCGGCGTAACACTAATGGTGACGGTTGCGGTATTAGAATCAAAATTACCATCTGACACTTTGAAGCTGATGCTGTCGCTACCATTGTAATCCGGGTTGGGGAGATAGCTCAGGTTTGGCGCGGTGCCATTAAGCGTACCTTGTGTTGGTGCGGTGAGAATTTGATAGCTTAAATTGTTGCCATCTGGGTCGGTGCCAGTCAAGGTAATGGCAAATTCAGTATCTTCATCACCAATCACGGTTTGAGAAAATGCCACCGGCACATCGCTGTTGGGTGAGATATTCAACGTGACGGTGCCGGGCTCAGAGCTGACACTGCCGTCGTTGAGCCTGAAGGTAAACGAATCCTTGCCGAAGTAATTTTCATCCGGGGTATAGATCAGGCTCGGAATTGCGCCAGTGAGTGTGCCGTGGAGCGGCTCATCTTCAATTAAATAGGTGAGAATATCCTCATCGATATCGTGACCTTTTAGGGTAAGGGCAATAGAGCTATCTTCTGCTAAAAACAGGGTTTGAGATTCAACGGTGGGTAAATCGTTGACCGCCAGCACATTAATGGTGATCACTTCAATGGCTGAATCTAGCTCGCCGTCATTGGCAAAAAATAGTAGTTTTTCTTCGCCGTTGAAGTTTTCCGCCGGGCTATAGGTCACCGTTGGCACTGTGCCGGTGATATTACCACTTAAGTCACCGCCAGCTAAACCGAAAGTCAATGGATCGTTGTCGATGTCGGAGCCAGTTAAGACAAAGGTCACAGTCGCATCTTCATTGACCGTGACGGTTTGTGCCGTCGCCACTGGTCTGTCATTGATTGGAATAACGACGATGGTGATGTTGGCGGTTTGTGAGCTTAAGAAACCGTCGGTGGCCTGAATGTTGAAGTTGTCGTTACCATTATAGTTTTCATCTGGGGTATAAGTACGGGTGGCCCCGGTGCCCGTCAAGGTACCGTGGCGCGGTTGCAAGGTAATGTTAAAGTCCAGCGTGTCGCCGTCAACATCAGAGCCGGTCAGGGTGATCTCTAAGGTTTTATCTTCACGTACAGATAAGGCGTTATCATCGGCAATTGGTGCATCGTTGATACTATTGACTGTTAATAGCACCGAGGCTGCGGCCTCAGAAACCAGTCCGTTGTTATCGCTGATGGTATAGGAGAACAAATCATTGCCGTGATAATTAAGTTCGGGTTCAAATACCACCTGGCCTAGTGAATTAAACACCACCGTACCGTGGGCAGGTTCTTGCGTGAAGGTTAGGGTAGTTAAATCTAGGGTGCCATCGACGTCGTTATCATTGGGAATGATATTGATGGTTATAGGGGTATCTTCGTCGGTATTGGCTGAGTCGTCGACCAGTCGTGGTGCATCGTTAACTGAGGTAATAGTCAGCAAGACGGTGGCGGTGGCTGAGGTTAGAAAGCCAGTGTCTTTGATGTTATAAGTAAAGCTGTCGCTGCCAAAAAAGTCAGCATTGGGGGAATAACGAACCGCGCCATTGGTGGTGTCGATAAACAATGAACCATTGCTTGGGTTGTCAACGATATTGACCGATGACACATCAATAGTGGCAAAGCCGTCAACGTCTGTATCGTTACCGAGTACATTGATTTCTAATATGGTGTCTTCTGCCAGTTCGACTAAATCATTGTTGGCGACCGGGGCATCGTTAACCGGGTTAATGGTGATTGACACCGTAGCGGCGTTAGAAGTAAAGCCCTTACTGTCCTTAACGGTGTATTGCATCGTGTCGCTGCCGTTGTAGTTAAGGTTTGGCGTATAGGTAATGGTGCCGTCACTGTTGAGTGCGGCGGTACCATTGATTGGTGGGTTGACGATAAAGATAGTGGCGACATCTATAGCGCCGTCTTCTGTATCGCTGTCATTGTTGACCACCACAAACTGGACTGGGGTATCTTCAAGGGTATTGGCGATGTCGTCACCTGCCACCGGAATATCATTGATAGCACCAACTGAAATCGTCACTGTGGCGACATTGGTAAATATGCCGTTAAGGTCGGCTGCTTTGTACGACAGACTATCAGTACCGTTAAAGTTTTCGTTAGGGGTATAACGGACTAAGCCGTTGAGGATCTCCACCACACCGTTGCTTGGTGGGCTTTCGATCACCAGTTGGCTGCCTTGCGGGGCGTCGCCTTCATCCGGGTCGGTATCATTGATTAGCACGTCAATATCAATTCGGGTATCTTCACTGGTGAGTATTACATCGTTTTGTGCTACCGGGGCATCGTTGACCGCCAGTATATTGAAATTAACGATGGCTGAGCCGGGTACGCCGAGCGGATCGGTAATGCGGTATTCAAGGCTGTCGGTACCGGCAAAATCTGGGTTGGGGGTATAAGTGATCAAACCGCTGGTGGTATTCACTGACGCCTCACCGTTTAGCGGTTGGGTAATAATAGTCACGGTAGAGGGCAACAACACATCATCGACATCAATGTCATTTTTTAGTACCTCAACAATGACATTGCTGTCTTCACTGAGGGTGGCGATATCATCGGCTGGTGTGGGGGCATCATTGATATTGACGACAATGATTTGAAAGAAGGTGCTGACACTGGTTTTGGCTAAATCGGTGGCGGTGATAGTGACGTTAAACGGAGAATCGAAGGCATCATCATTAGTTGGTGCACCGGTGATCATTCCCAAGGGGCTAACTGCTAAGCCGCCGGGCAAATCAACCGAAGAATAAATCAGCACGTCGCCCGCATCGACATCGGTAAAGTTCTCGGTTAAATCTAGTTCAAAATCGATATCCTCAATCAAGGTCAGGTTGGCGATATTACTGACCACCGTTGGTGAGTCATTAATATTAAGTACTGAAATAGTAAAAACCTGTTCAACCGAAGAAACGCCATCAGACACGCGCAAAGTAACCAGTTGTGAACCGACATCTTTATTTAGTGGTGTGCCTGAAACTGTAGCGGTGCCGCTATTGAAGGTTAACCAGTCGGGCAGTGATGGTGCACTGAAAGTCAGCGCATCACCATCGGCATCATTGGCTGCCATGGTATAGGTATAAAAGGAATCTTCATCGACACTGGTGTTAGGCGTACTGATGATAACCGGCTTCTCATTGGCCATAGCCGAGGTTGAGGTGAGCATTAAGGACGCCAAGATAATGGAGGTAAAGAGTCGCGGCAATAATAGTAACGAGGGGTGACGTTTGCCACTTGCCGACCGCGAGCGGGTTTTGGCAGAAAAATCCGCTAAAAAAGCGCTAAAATAATGAAATAACATAAATTTTTCTTCCTCTTTTCCTTTCTTGCTGGTTAATAGTGATTAACCGCTTAACTGCAACCCCGGCAGTTTGTTGCCGGATCACCTGCTAGGTTGCTGTAAATACTATACTGCTGCGTTGGGTAGAGCAAGATGGGTGCCAAGGGGGAGGGTGCGTAGACGAGAATTTATTCTTGTTTTGTTTGGGGGTTGATGGTGGCGGGCGGTCTACGGTCGTTTTTTTATGGGGTTGGTGGTGACTGGCGGTCTACGGTCGTTTTTTTATGGGGTTGGTGGTGACTGGCGGTCTACGGTCGCTCTGGCTCCTTACGCGAATGAATTCGCGTCTACGTGGGTTTCGTTTTGAGGTTTGGTGGGGTTATTAATATCCGTTTTTAAAAATAACCCACCTTGCCGCCAAATAAACTACAATCAGCTTGAGCGCAAACAGGGTAATAAAACGTAACCTTTTAGCGTAATTGTTGATTTTGTGGATAAATTTACTTTGCGGTTTTATTTTTAGGTATAAGGGCCGTTACGGCGGGATTTATACCGAAGATGCAACAAAATTGGCTCTGACCATTTAAGGCTATTTAGGGTAATATGAATGTCTCAACATCAGCAAGGGTATTCGCCAGCCGGGCAAAAATAGCACAAGAGCAGTTGACCACCTCAATATTGCTGAGACAATCAACTTATAATTTAATCAAGGATTTATGACCTATCTATCTACCTAAGCACTCTAGTATTTCTGGATTATAGCTGCAATGTCGGTTTGTAAACTTATTACATAAATATTGGTTTCCTGTTCGGCATCCCTCTAAATATATCTCGCAAGCAGAAGTATCAGGCAGTGCGTTTGCCACACCAGCCAGTAAACCACTAATTCCCAGACCTAAAGTCAGCAGATTCTTTTTAATTTTACATATTCGTCTTTAGTTATAATGATGCTATCTTAACTGTGTTGTCAAAAGAGGCTGTATCTGAGAAGTAGAGACCATGAATGGACGATTTCACCCTCTCGTTTTATTGGTCGGTAGTGGCTGAATCTAACCATAACTTACTGTGAGGTAAGGGCTCCAGAATGGCTTCAAGGTCTTTGCGGATCTTGTCAATTGGCTTATTCAGTGTGGCAAACCAGTCGACATAACGGTTTAGCTGTCGTCGACTGGCGTAATACTCAAAGCTGTTTTCGCCTCGTGTATCGATGATAAACTGTATGTGTTCCCTAATTTTTTGTTTTATATCGATTTTGTCAAATATCGATAGCGTGTGCTTTTTATCTTTATCCTGCTGTTGCACTTTTTCTATCAGAATTAACGCCATCACCATGACCTCTGCCATATCACCATTGGCCCAAGCTAAGGTATCAAACTCTTGCCAGATGTCTTTACTGGTGAGCAAGTATAATGAAACGCAATGCCAAATGGCCTCCCACAGTTGAGGATTGGCTTTGTTGTCATTGTGGATCAATGTCATGGATAGGTACTGGGATGCGGCCCAGCCTGATTGGGGTTCGGCTTCATATGCTTGTTGATATAAATGAAAAGCTTCTTTTAAGTGACTATTCGATTGCTGGCTGTATTGGGACCGAGTTTCTTTGTTTGACGTTTCTGTCTCAGCGGCATGAAAGAATACTTGAGCGACACGCTTTTCGATGCTCGCTGCTTTTAATGTTAAATCGCTTTGCTTTAAGAGTAAGTACTTAAACCGTTTGTGGGCTAGGGTAAACTGTGTGATTGCTTTGCTGAGGCGAGTAGGTTGTTGATTTGGTGGGGTATTAGGCCATTGTGCTGTTTTTATAATTTGACCATATTGGTCATAGGTTACCGTCAGCTCTTGGTGATTGACCGCATGTTCGGCACGAGTCAGCGCAATATTGATGGCCTTATCCGTCTGTTTGATACTGATTTTCATTAGCTGCTCAGTCAAGTCTGAGGGGAAAATCGCATAAGCGACAATGCTGGCCCAATCATGTGTGTCGGGCAATTGTATTTTTAACTGCTTACGCAGATTATTCAACAACACTCTAGGGTCATCTCCCCACAACATGCCTTCATAAAGTGTTTGCACCATGATCACCGACCCCTCAAAAGATAAGGGAAATTGAGAGGCGATAACCAACGGAATATCAGCACCATGCATACTGTGAGCGATGCTGCCACCAGCTCCCATCACCGAACCTGTATTTCCGCTATCACAACTGGCCAGCGTGACTATCGACGGATGGGCTGATTTGTCTCCCGGAAAACGCTTGCTGGTACGCAAAGCATTAGCTAGCTGCACACCGTCAACCCGATCTATTTTGCTTGGATCACTGCGATGATGTAGGGCCAGACCAAAACGCTTGTCATTACCTTGTTTTATTTTTATCCCATGGGCCAAAATATGAACATGAGTAAAATGTTCGTCACGGCATTTTTCCATAATGGCTTCGATACTCGCCTGAGGCAATACCACCAGATGTTTTTCGATAAGTTTATGGCGAGCTTCATCGTTGGCCGGGTCAAATCGCTCTATCCAAGGGTCGATGATCTGGCGTAAGGCCAGTAAATGAGATTCAAGTGGGATCGCATTGACACCATTAGGGCTGGCGGCGATGAAAAGGATCCGTGGAGTTTGTGGCCACTGAAAATCCATATTAACCACCCGGCGCACTTTGCGTGTCACACATAAGGGCAGGCTGGTTTGCAAAGTTAGTGGCTGTCCAGCCCCCGGGAAACCATTGGGCGCATTGGCCAGCTCAAATGGCAATAATGCCAGTTCTGATGCCGATAATATCAGTTGCAGATGACTGATCGAATCGTCCTCTGCATGACAGTCACACAATTCAGCAACTAAACCGGGGACCTGCTGTAAAATTTCAGCCAGCGTTTGGGCTAACTCAGCCGCATTTAATTGTCTTGATTTTTCACTACTTCTGTCGTTCAGGCTTTGCAGCCGAGTCAATAAATGATTATGTTCAAACGGGATGATTGCCGTTTGTGCCGAATGGTTTTCACATAGGGCAAGGTAACGAGTCAGTGGTGACAGCAACTGGTTATGCGCCGGACCATGCCTTAAAAATTCTAAAGTGATAGTATGAACATCAGCCATAAGTGGCTCCTAAGCATCTATTGACAAGATAAGAAAATGACAAGATAAGAAAATGACAAGATAAGAAAATGACAAGATAAGAAAATGACAAGATTAAAATTGTTTAATGATGTCTGATACCTGGCCATTGTGGCCAATTCTGAGTAATAACCCCGTGGTACGGCCATCTTCTGTTTTGATACAAGCCACCGTGGGGTTGGTTTCAGCCAGTGCATAATGCTGATTATTTACGGTAACCCCTTCGTCGAGTGCCCTAATATCGGCTATTTTTAGGGCATTATAGACGGCGCTAAATACCTGGTCGTCCCGTAACATCGCTTGAGTATATTTTATCAAGCGGATCCAAGTGCCAGTATTAAAGTAATGACCACGGCCATTTTCTCGCTTTAAGGCCCGTTCAAAATGAGTGTGTCCGGCAATGATAAAATCAATATCCGCACTGATTTTCTTATCCAGTTTTTTAAACGTTCCATCTTCGGTTTCAACGTCAAAACTTTTGTCTTTGAGCAAACCTTCAAGGGCATTACGTAATATTTGTTCTGGCGGTTTTTTCCGAATTCGGTCAATCAACGCACTAAAATAACCAAGGTATTCGGCTTGTTGATCTGAGCCAATTAAATCCAGTGGATTGTCGTTATCTTCTAGCCGTATTTCTGTGGCGTGCAAAAGTGCCTGATATTCGTTTTTTTTATCGCTTTCTTGATAGCTGTGGGCGGTAAGTAATTGGTTTAGCCCGGCTTCAACCTCATCATCTGATGATTCAATGGGGTCATCAGCAGATAAATAACCACTGATGGCTTTGATTTTATCTATGGCGAATCGGCTGCCAAGCGGTAGAACATGACGGTTAATATAATCATATTTATCAGGTTCAATGGCGATCAATGTCGGTATGACCGCGCTTATTTCTGGTTTAAGTAAGTCAACAAAAGGGAATTTTCTTTTGACCTCGTTCATCACGTCGATCACTAATTTGGTGCCCATATTTGGCGTCCATGGAGTGAAATGATTGTTAAAGCTTAGATCACGTGTGATCTGCCGTAATTGTTCATAATCGGTTAAATTGGCGGTGTCGACCTCGTTGCCATGAACACATAATACTTTTTTATTACCGACCTTGCAGGCAAATCCGGCTCCTTCACAGCTGAACATAATTTGATTGGTGGCGTCTTGCCCAGCCAAATCATTTATCAACCATTGCTGTACCCAAGGGAGGGCAAGCTCCAAATCGTGATTACCCAGCACAATGACCAGAGTACGTGAAGGGGTTTTGACGAATTTGGCTAATGCTTGCCAAACTGCCGAGAAAGCAGGGTCCCGTTTGATCTTTTTTAAGGTGGCAATAGCCCCTTGAGGGTCAAGGTATTGGGTATCGGCATGGGCAAGAAAATCAATGAAGTCACCGTTTATTATTAATGCTAATGCTTGGGTTGATGGTTGATCAGCGTTAGAAGCGGATAAATGGTTGATATAATTGGAGAGTATCTTGCCTGAGTTAAATATTTGAAATTTGCCCTCACCGCCCAGATGAAGATCTGAGATAACATGTATTTCTTCAAAGTGCTGAGCATTTTTGAACACCACAGACTGACTCATAGAGCGGTAACCTTATTATAATGGCAAAAAAACTAGTCCAAGATTAACCCGCTTTAGTGGTAAAGTCTAGTTCGTACATCACACTCAAAGAACCACCAAAATAGGAATAATACCATGAAATTCATAGACATCGCCGAATTCGGCGAGCCAGCGGTGATGACCTTTGGGCAAACCGATAAGCCGACACTGGGCGCTGGCGAGTTGTTGATTAAAGTGGCGGCTATTGGCGTTAACCGGGCCGATACGTTACAGCGTCAGGGCAAATATCCGCCGCCAAAAGGCGAAAGTCCGATACTTGGCCTTGAAGTGTGTGGCGAAGTGGTTGGTGCCGACGATGACAATCAACAGTGGCTCGGCAAACAAGTATTTGGTCTGGTTGCTGGTGGTGCTTATGCACAGTACTGTGTATTACGGGCGGAACATGCGTTTGAGTTGCCTGCAAAGTTGAATGTGGCACAGGGGGCGGCGGTTGCTGAGGTTTTTCTCACCGCTTATCAGGCAATGTTCACTATTGGTCAGTTGGCAGCAGGGCAGGTGGTGCTGATCCACGCTGGTGCCAGCGGGGTTGGCAGTGCTGCGATTCAATTGGCTAAAGCTCGTGGTGCGACGGTGGTGGTGACGGCGAGCAGTGACGAGAAGCTGGCTTTTTGTCGAGCGTTGGGCGCTGATGTGGCGATCAATTATCGTCAGGACGATTTTGTTAGTGTGCTTAAACAGCAAAAGCTGGCGGTCAATCTGGTGGTTGATTGTATTGCTGGGCAATATATTAATCGCGATATTAATTGCCTTACCTTGGATGGCAAAATTGTGATTTTGGCGATGCTGGGCGGGCGTTTTGTTGAGTCGCTGGATGTCGCTAAAATGCTTGGTAAGCGTATCACCATCGAAGCGTCGACCCTGCGCAATCGCAGCGATAGCTATAAAACCACCTTAATTAGTGAGTTTAAGCGCGATTTTTACTCGTCGTTAGTCGATGGTTCGATTAAAGCTGTGATTGACAGGGTGTTTGATTGGCATGATGTGGTTGCGGCACATCAACATATTGAGGGTAATTTGAACAAGGGCAAGGTGGTGTTGCGCCTTACGCACTGACAATTGGAGCGGGTTTTATGGTTTGGGTTTATTTTACTTTTTTAGCGGCTTTTATGCAGGCATGGCGGAACGCTTTTCAAAGCCGTTTGAGTAAAGATGTTAAGGTCATGGGCGTGACTCTGGCGCGGTTTTTATGGGCAGGGCCGATGGTGATGCTCTATTTGGCGGCGTTGTATCTTTGGCAACCGCTTGATTTGCCTGATATTACTGTCACCTTTTTATTTTATGCGGTGGGTGCGGCGTTAATGCAAATATTGGCTACGGCATTGATGGTGCAGTTGTTTAAGCTCAATAATTATGCCATTGGCGCGGGGCTGGCGAAAAGTGAAGCAGTGGTTGCGGCGGTTTTTGGCGTGGTATTTTTTGGCACACAGCTGAGTATTACGGGTTGGATTGGGGTGTTGCTTGGTGGTTTGGCAATTTTTTATATGAGTAAGGTTAAAGGGTTAAATGGGGCGTCTTTCAAAACCTTATTTATCGGTTTGAGTTGTGGTAGTGCGTTTGCTTTGACCTCATTGTGGGTTCGTCAGGCGAGCCAGATGTTGTCGCTGCCTTTTCTTCATCGGGCTGCTTGGGTGTTGTTGATCGTGATTGGTGTGCAAACGCTGTTATTGTTGGTTTATTTGGGCTTGAAAGATAAAGCAACTTTACGGGCGGTTTGGCAAAGACCGAGGTTAACCTTGTTGACGAGTGGGTCGAGTTGTTTGGGATCGATTGGCTGGTTTACCGCGATGTCGTTGCAGGCCGTTCCTTACGTCAAAACGCTGGGTCAAATTGAGGTGTTTTTTACTTTGGCGATAGGGTCTTTATGGTTGAAACAACAGACCCAAATCAAAGATGTGGTGGGCTTGGGGTTAATTGCAGTCGCCGCTGTTATGGTGGTTTGGGGGTGATGTGGGTTAATTGTCATAACCGGCAAATTTGTGGTGGATATTGCCGAAGGTTTGATTGGCTTTAAGGGTGGCAAATGCCTGTTGGAGTCTGGCCAGTAAGGCGGCATCAATTGAGGTTTTACTTAGGGCGATATGCACTGGGTTGGTATAGATGGTGACCGGATAAATGGCCACATTACTCAGTGTCGGGTTATTTCTTAACTGGTAGAGTACATGGGATTTTTCTTCGACAATGGCGCTGACTCGGCCTTTTTGTAGCAATGACAGTTTGACGCGGTTATTGGGTAGTCTGAGAAAGTGAGAAGGTCCTTTTTCTTTGTTTTTTCCATGGGTTTGTTGGTCTCGTGCCACTAATTGACTGAATTTATCACCATAAAAAGCGCCTTGTAAAATGGCAATGGGTTTACCTCGGGTTTTTAGCTGGTAGAGTTTTTCTAGGGTGATGGGCGAGGAAGCCAAAGAGGTTAGCACCATGTGTTCTTGGCGCTGCGGGCCAATAAAATGAGCAAATTGTTGTCGTTCCGGGGTGATGGTGACACTAGACATCATGTCAATCTGACCTTTGGCCAGCATATCCAGCGCCCGTGCCCAGGGTGTTTCAACAAATTTATAGCGACAATCGGCCTGTTTGAGTAGGGCTTTGGTTTGTTCTACTGTCATGCCTTGCCATTGTTGGTTTTCATCGAGCGAAGATTGTGGTGGATAATGGCCAAAACGTACGACTAATTCGCAAGCCGATAGTGGCAAGCAGGTGACTAATAATAAACATAATAAAGCATTAACTGATTTCATTACTTCAAATAACAATAGGGTTAGGAGCTTTAATACTAGCTTACTGCTTGTTTTTATGGCAGAAAATTTATTGCTACCGCATTATTACTGATATTATGATATCCGCATTTAGCCTTACTAAAGGATCACCATGAAACAAACCCAACTGGATGACATCGAAACAGTCACCATCAGCCATTATGACAATAATGCCGCCAGTTTTTGGCAGGGCACCAAAGATCATGATGTCAGACAAAACACCCAGGCGTTTTTAGCCCCGTTTGAAGCGGGCAAGGTGCTAGATATCCTCGATTTTGGCTGCGGACCGGGCCGGGATGTCAGTTACTTTAAAAGTTTGGGCCATCGTGTGGTGGGATTGGACGGCAGTGAAGCGTTTTGTCAGATGGCTCGCGAACATAGCGGTTGTGAGATTCTTCATCAACAATTTTTAAATTTGTCATTGCCCGCTGAAAGCTTTGACGGCATTTTTGCCAATGCGTCATTGTTTCATGTACCCAGTCAAGCATTGCCCGGAGTGTTGTCGCAACTGTGCCAAGCATTGCGTCCCGGCGGGATTTTGTTTACTTCAAATCCCAGAGGTAGCGGCGAAGGTTGGTCAGGTGATCGTTATGGTTATTTTATTGAGTTTGATGCGGCGCAGGATTATTTAACAGCGGCGGGTTTTACTGTACTTGATCATTATTATCGACCGGATAACCTGCCGCTGGAACAGCGGCCTTGGTTGGCGGTGGTTAGTCATAAGCAAACGTAAATTGTTAGATTATGATGGGTTTCGCCTCGACGGAACCCATCAATAAATTGTAATGGTTCTTTATTTCACCCGCATCCCAGGCAAAGCACCGTCATCTGGATTCAACACAAACAAATCTTTACCGCCAGGACCTGCGGCTAATACCATGCCTTCTGACATGCCAAAGCGCATTTTTCGTGGCGCTAGGTTGGCAACCATCACGGTTAATTTACCTGCCAAATCTTCTGGCTGATAGGCTGATTTGATCCCCGCGAAGACTTGACGTTGCTCGCCGCCTAGGTCTAATTCAAGACGTAGTAATTTCTTCGCACCATCAACATGTTCGGCTTTGGCGATACGTACGATACGTAAATCGACTTTGGCAAAATCGTCGAAAGTGATTTCTGGTGAAATCGGGTCGTCTGCCAGTTGATTGCTGGCGGTTTCTGTCGCTGTCACTTGACCGCTTGGTTTTAAGTTCTCTTTTGACGCTTCAACCATGGCTTCGATTTTTGCTGGGTCAACTCGTTGTATCAACGGCTTGAACTTGTTGATGGCATGGTCGGTCAGCAAGGTTTGCGCACTTTTCCAGTTGAAAGTGTCATTAACAAATGCTTCGGCGTGTTGCGCCATTACGGGCAATACTGGTTGCAAATACACCATCAGGATGCGGAACAGGTTGATGCCCAATGAGCAGATTTCATGAGTAGCGGTTTGTTGCTCTGGGTCTTTGATGGTAACCCAAGGGGCTTGCGCATCAATGTACTGGTTGGCTTTGTCGGCTAAAGCCATGATTTGGCGAATGGCTTTGTTGTATTCTCTGGCTTCAAAATCAGCGGCAATTTGTGGACTGGCAGCCATAAATTCGTCAGCTAGCGCTTGGTTGGTAACGTTGGCTGAGAGTTTGCCATCGAATTTTTTGCTAATGAAGCTAGCACAGCGGCTGGCGATGTTGACCACTTTGCCAACCAAGTCTGAATTGACTCGGTTGGTGAAATCTTCAAAACTCAAATCGATATCAGTAACACCACTGCCTAATTTGGCGGCGTAGTAATAACGTAAGTATTCTGGATTAAGATGGTCAAGATAGGTTCTCGCTTTGATGAAAGTGCCTTTGGATTTGGACATTTTTGCGCCATTGACGGTGACAAAACCGTGAACAAAGACGTTGCTCGGTTTTCTGAAATCAGCGCCTTCAAGCATCGCAGGCCAGAATAGACAATGGAAATAAGTGATGTCTTTACCGATAAAGTGATATAACTCAGCGCTGGAATCGGCTTGCCAAAATTCATCAAAATCAATGCCTTGCTTGTCGCAAAGGTTTTTGAAGCTGGCCATGTAACCGATAGGCGCATCAAGCCAAACGTAGAAGTATTTACCCGGTTGATCAGGAATTTCAAAGCCAAAATAAGGCGCATCACGGCTGATATCCCACTGTTGCAAACCTTGCTCAAACCACTCTTCCAGTTTGTTGGCGACTTCTTCTTGCACTGAACCACTGCGCAGATAGGTTTTTAACATGCCTTCAAAAGCGGGCAAGTCAAAGAAGAAATGTTCTGAATCTTTTAATACCGGAGTTGCACCAGAGACAACCGAACGTGGGTTGATCACTTCGGTGGTAGCGTACGTGGCGCTACAAACGTCACAGCTGTCGCCGTTTTGGTCTTCTGCTTTACATTTAGGGCAGGTGCCTTTGATGAAACGGTCAGGCAAGAACATTTGTTTTTCTGGATCGTACAATTGTGAAATGGTGCGTTTTTTGATGTAACCGGCGTCGTTCAGACGGGTGTAAATCAAGCTGGCATAGGCTTGGTTTTCTGCGGAATGGGTCGAATAATAGTTATCGTAGTTAACCGCAAAATCGACAAAATCTTGCTGATGTTCTTTGCCGCTTTGCTCGACCATTTGTTCTGGGGTGATGCCCAATTCTTGGGCCTTTAACATTACCGGGGTACCATGGGTGTCGTCGGCACAAACACTGTAAACTTCATTACCGATAGAGCGGTGAAAGCGGGTCCAGATGTCGGTTTGAATATGTTCCAGCAAGTGGCCTAAATGGATTGAACCATTGGCGTAGGGTAAGGCGCTGGTGACGAGTAATTTACGTTGTGTCATGGTTACATAGATCCCGTTAAAAGTTTATTGCCTGACTGTTTATGCTGTATTTATTGAGAGTTAAATTGAGTCAGTAGAAAAAGCTGGAGATAAGCTAAGGGATGTTACATAATTCGCCTCATTATTTCACCTGCCTATTTGACAAAAAGTCGAAAAAGAGTCGCAAAAAGTCGATTTTTACAGGTTCCAGCCAAGTACTAATAAAGAGTGCTTATAAAGCAAGCAAAAGATAGCGATAAAACTCCTATGCAGCAACAAGAGCAGCAACAAAAGCAGCAACAAATTTCTGACCTGTTACACACCTTTAAAGACTCAAGTCTGAGCACTGATGCGACTGATTTGAGCGTCGATACCCAAGGTAACAACATTACTGTTAACCTCACTTTACCCTACGCCGCCGCCTCTTTGGCCACTGAACTACAAAACCACTTTGAACAGCACTTTAAGCAGCACGCTAAACAACAAGGAGAGGGTTATCAGTTTAACGTAACCATCCGTTGTGAACTGGTGCAAGCGAGCTGTTTCAAGCAGCTGAAAAACATCATTTTAGTTGCCTCTGGTAAAGGTGGTGTCGGCAAGTCAACCACTGCGGTTAATTTGGCGCTGGCGCTGAATCAGGAAGGCGCTAAAGTCGGCCTGTTGGATGCGGATATTTATGGTCCGTCGATTCCGTTAATGCTGGGAATGCAGGGACAACGACCTTCGTCCAAAGACGGCAAAATTATGGAGCCGTTGGTGGGTTATGGCGTTAAAGTCAATTCTATTGGTTTTTTGATTGCCCCGGAAGATGCCGCTGTGTGGCGTGGACCGATGGCAAGCTCTGCCTTGTCTCAGTTAATTGGTGAGACCAATTGGGGTGAACTCGATTATTTAGTGGTTGATATGCCACCGGGTACTGGCGATATTCAATTGACCATTTCACAAAAATTCCCTTGTACAGGTGCCGTAGTGGTGACTACGCCACAAAACATTGCGCTGGCTGATGCCGAAAAAGGCGTTGGCATGTTTAACAAGGTGAACATTCCGGTGTTGGGCATTATCGAAAACATGAGTTATTTCCAGTGTGGCGAGTGTGGTCATATCGACCATATCTTTGGTCAGGACGGTGCGAAGGCATTGGCGGCTAAATTTGACACTGGGCTGTTGGGGCAAATTCCGCTAGAAAAAGCCAATCGCGAAAACTGTGATAAAGGCACCCCGACGGTGACATTAGATAATCAGGTGGCCGGACTATATCGCACCATTGCCCGGCGGGTGTCACAACATATATACCAGTTAAATCAAAGTGATACCGCTGTAGGCGGTCCTGACATTTCCTTCGTAGATGATTAAGTGGATGATTAAAACGTTATGAGATTGTGTGATACAGATATCGTTAAGTATATTGATGAAGGTTTGATTGGCGTTGAACCAGCACCAAAAAAAGAGATGATCTCCGGCGTCACGCTGGATATTCGGTTAGGCAATAAGTTCAGGGTATTTAACGATCATGTTGCGCCTTATATTGATTTGAGTGGGCCAAAAGAACAAGTTCAGGAAGCGATGAACTCAATCATGAGTGATGAAATTTGGATTGACGATGGGGATCCATTCTTTCTTCACCCGGGTGAGTTGGCGTTGGCGATCACTTATGAATCTATCACTCTGCCTGGCAATATCGTTGGCTGGCTCGATGGCCGTTCCTCATTGGCTCGATTGGGTTTGATGGTACATGCTACGGCGCATCGAATTGATCCCGGCTGGTCTGGCAATATTGTGCTGGAGTTTTTTAACAGTGGTAAATTGCCGTTGGCATTACGGCCGAAAATGAAAATTGGTGCGTTAAATTTCGAATTGATGTCTGGTTACGCCGAACACCCTTATAATCTGAAAAAAGACGCGAAATATCGCGATCAGTCAGGGGCCGTCGCCAGCAAAATAAGTGAAGATAAATGAAATGGTTAAGGCTGGAGGTTGTGATGACAGTGGTTTTGTTACTGTCGTCATTATCTGTGGCTGCTGCCAAAATTTATAAATGTGAAAACTCAAACGGTATCACCATCTATAGTCAAACCCCCTGCGATAAAGCCGCCACCGCTGTTGATGTTAAAGTCGTTCCCGCACCTGCGAATAAAGAACCACAGAGTGTCCACGAGCGAGAACTGGATGCGGTAGGGCAATATGTTGAGCAACAAACCAAAGATAGAAAAATTGCCCACCATGAACGCAATATTAACCGTTTAAAAACCAAACTAGCCGCTGAATTCAAGCAGTTGCAAGACCAACGCTATCGTACCGCTGAGGATAAAGATAAGGCCATTGAGGCCCTATCAAAGTACTACAATCAGTTGATTGCGGCTGAGCAAAAAGCAATTAAGGCCATTTACCATAGCCATTAGATCAAGCGTTAATCTGTGGCTATTTGTGACATTTATCCCCTACTAAAATAGAACCATGATAAGATTGAAGATAGTTCAGTATATATTCGTGTTGATTGTTTGTTTATTGTATGATTTAATGGCTACATTCAAATGAAGCTGTTCAACTGACAATTTAGCACAAACATAAGGTGATTATCATGACTGATGCTGAACTCAAAGAAAGATTGGCAAGCACTGATAAATTACAAGCCGAATTACATAAGCTGCTGGTCGAATCACATAAACTGGTGGCTGATATGGTTCACACCAAAAAGAAAAATCGTTGGTTAGAGTTTTCTTTGATGTTGGCGGTTTTTGCTGCTGGTATCGCGTTTGCTAAGCTTTTTATGTAGCACTCTTAGCTGTTCTTAATGCTCATTCGCATCTCTACCATATGTTTACTGAATCCGGCTTTTTCATAAGCCCTGACCGCAGCCCCGTTGCCGTCGTAAACATCTAATCGAACTTCATCAATTCCCCGGCTTTGGCTCCAGTCCATCAATCCGTCAACAATCAATTTGTTAAGCCCTTTACCGCGATGTTCAGGGTCAACATACATAAATCCAAGATAGGCGTATTGGCTGTGTTTTCGATGGGGTTTAGCGTCGAGAATTTTGGCGTAACCTGAAGCGATAAGCTGACCGTCACATTCAGCCACTAAAAGCTGTACGTGGTCTTGGCTGATTAATTCGCTGATATCGTAATAAGTGACTTTCTCTTTTAAGGTGCAGTCATAAGGGCGTTCAGCTTCGATAACCCCTTGTTCAAAAGTTAACAGGGTGGGCAAGTCTGCCGGTGTGGCGGTTCTGATTGTTATGTTGTTCATATCATTGCCTTTGTTATTGATGCATTCATGGGTTCATAATAATGCTGGTGCATGTTGGGTTAGAACGGCTTCGGCGAATTGACCAAATCGGGCTCGCGTTGAGGTGAAAAAGGGATAGATTTTGTTATTGACTGGTACCAGATGGATCGCCGCTAAATCAGGCAAAGACATATCTTTGTCAATATGTTCTTCAATCAGGCTGTCGATTTCTTCAAGCCAATTTCTTCGGCGAGTCAGTAAATAATTACTGTTTAAAGCACTTGTGACTAGGTTATTGTGATCAAAGGTCTGCTCGGGAAACTGGCTTTTAGGTTTGACATGCTCAATATGAGTGCCAATGCCTGCCATATCCGGGCGAATTTCAGAATAAGCGCATAGACCGTATTGTTCATCCAGCAGATATTGATTGACCTGTGATTTGTGGCCAAATCGTTGCCAGCGATTTATTGCTTCTTGCCAGCTCTGTGGAGGGGTTTCATTGACTCGGGTCAATTGTACTAATTCATGTTTGTTATTAATTTGTCTCATCCCTGCAAAACCTTTTGCCTTCTGATACTGCGCTCAATACGAGCTATTTGCGGGTGCTGGGGACTCAACTGTTGTTTCAGTTGGTTAAGCAAGTCTAGCGCTTCGGTATTGGCATAATATCCTTGGTCGACTAATGCGGTTAATCGTTGTAAATCTGCCTTTTCGGGCACCGGTGGTTGCGGGTCTACGGCCATAATGGCTTGTAAAACGTCATTACTCGGCTCACCGTAGGAGTTTGCTAGCGGCATTGAAGCGATATCTTCGCCCTTGCTGTTATGTCCGAGTACACGAATGGCGCTTTTCTTTACTGTTGATAGCACTTGTGGGCTATGAGTTGTGACAATAAACTGAATGTTGATGAAAGCCTGTTGTAGCTTACTGATAAATTGTTGCTGCCATTTGGGATGCAAATGTAAATCGATTTCATCGATCATCACTATACCTTCACCTTCAAGGCAGTCAGAATGTTCTCGGTTCAATATGATCAGCCGGAAAGTAATATCCAGCACCACTGCCAGCAAAGCTTGATAGCCAGCACTTAATTGGCTGATGTTAAGCGTTTTAGTGGTTTTGCCATCGTTAAAGTCGGCGATCAAGATGATTTGCTTGTCAATTTTTGTCCTTAGGTTGGTGATGTCTGGCAGCATAATTCCAAGGACCTGTTTAACCGCCATTAGTGCAATACTGTTATAGTCAAAACTTTGCAGCCGTTCCCGCTCTCTTCGTTTTAAATCTTCGAAACTTGCCATTTGCAACACCAACTGATTAAAGTTTATTTTTACATCTAACGCATTTCTATAACCTTCGAACCACTCAACTTTCTGTTGAGTATAGGGAATTTGAGCGGATGTATTGGCAGAGAATCTTGAAGTCGAATAGTAGGCAACAACTGGAAAGCGAATAGTCGCCGGGTCATTTGTCTGTATCATCTGACTGACATAATTGCGCAGTTGTTTTTCACCTGTTGCAGCACCATTGCTAGGGGATGCCTTATCATTGAGAGTATCGAGAGATTGACTGGTTTTTTTTCTGTCCCATGATATTTCGTCAAACGTCGTTGCCTTAACCATCATCTGCTTAGCGGATTGTTGATTGTCAAAAACCTCAAAATCAGTCGTTTTAAAGTTAATACCTCTAGTTTGGGGTAGTGCGGTTAAATAGGCACCTAGTGCTACCGCTAAACCCTCTAAAATTGCTGTTTTTCCCGCACCATTGGGGGCAACGATGACGGTCAGGTCTTTTTCAAAGGTAACCTGCAAATGCGTAAAACATCTGAAATGGGTTAACACCAGTTCTTTTATTTTCATCCAGGCTCTCAGGTAGGGCTTTTTGGCTACGATTGTCAGCAATGTTAAGTTGAATTGATGTAAAGTCAATGGCTTTATTATGGTTGGGCTGATTTTTCGATTATTATGGTTTTTGCTTTAGTGACGTTTTTCATTTTAATTATTCTGTTTAAATCAACTAACCCCGGGGATAAATTCGAAATGTCGAACCACCTATCTACGAACTTATATCGGGTAATAATTCGTAGGCGGTGCATTTATGCACGCATCTTGTTTACATCAATAAAACCCGGGGATAAATCCCCTACCTACGCCAGTTGTGCCAATTGATGCAAATGGCTGTTGGTTGCTTTAAGTATTTGGCTGTCTGCCAGTTTTTTGAGTATGGGGTTTATTTGGTTTTCACTGATGCCTAGGCGTTTAAAGGCTGTTTTAAGCATGGCGGCTGTTACTTCATATTTTGCCATGATAACCAGTCCTCTTAGCAATGCCCCCTCAGGTCGATTAAGCCAACGCAGCAGGTTGTTGCTGACTGTTTTTACCTGAACTCTATTATTGCCAATAGCAAATTCACGGCTGGGACCATTAGTCCAAAATACTTTTCTGATGGGAGCCTGTGTTTGTAGCCCTAATCTGTAGGCTTCTTCAAGTCCTTGAGGGGCGAGTTTGTAGCCATGTTCTTTGGCCCATAATTTGGCCATTTGCTCAGCATTAGCAGTGGCTTTAATCGTTGGGATGCTTTTTAAAGGTTTGGGCCGGGCATATACCCCTCTGCTTACTCTGACAATTTCCCCTTTTTGTACCAGACGACTCATGCTTTTTTGTACGGCAGCGGTTGAGCCTAGTGAATAAAAACCGGTTAGGGTGAAAGGGATACCCTTTCGAATGTGCTTCAAACGGGCTTCAATTTGTATTTGAACCGACATTTAATGGCTCCGAACCGACACTTAATATTTATGTTGAACCATTGTAGCTCAATATAAATGAGCGGTTTAAGAGAATATTTGTCAGCAAAGGATAGTCTACACCACCAACACTGAGTCCCGGATCACCAGTTGAGGCTCAAAAACATTCTCAATTTCTATATTGGGTTTTTTATAGACGGTTTTTAACACCCATCTGGCTGACATTCTGCCCATGTCGTAGATGGGGTAATCGATGCTGCTGAGTTTGGGATAAAGGTAGCGGGCAAAGGTGACGTTATCGAAGCCGATGACTGAGATGTCATTGGGGATGTCGAGACCGTGTTCTCTGATGATGCCCATGGCACCTGAGGCCATTTCGTCATTGGCACAGATGACGGCGGTGAATGGTTGGTCTCGTTTTAACAGTGCTGCCATGCCTTTGCAACCGCCGGTGTCCTGAAAGTCGCCTTCGAACATTAATGCTGGGTCGAAGGGGGTTTGATGCTCTGCCAAGGCTCTTTTATAACCTTCAAAGCGCTCGTTGGCATCGGTTTTCCATAGCGGACCGGAGATATAAGCGAGCTTTTTATGACCTTGTTCGAGCACTGATTTGGTGGCGAGGTAACCGCCTAATTCGTTGTTTAGGCTGATGCAGTTATCTTTGAGCTCGGGGATCAGGCGGTTGATCAGGATGATTGGGGTAGAGCCTTTACTGAGTTCGATGAGGTATTCATCACTGACCGCTTCGACGTGCAAAATCAGTGCGTCGCAGCTGCGACCTATCAAAAATTCGATACCGTCAATTTCGGCTGCCTCATTTGAGTGACCAGCGGTGATGATGGCGTGTTTTGAGGCGGCTCTTAGTTCGGTTTCGATGCCGCTCATCATTGAGCCATAAAAAGGACCGTGTAGTTCTGAGACCAGTACCCCGACGCTGTTTGAGCAGTTTGATGCCAAGGATTGGGCAATGGAATTCGGGCGGTAACCGAGCTGAGCCATAGCGGCTTCGACTTTGGCAGTGGTTTTTTCGCTCACCCGGGCGTTTTTGTTCATCACCCGCGATACGGTCGCTAATGATACCCCTGCCAGCTCTGATACTTGATAAATTGTTGCCATTGACTTCTCTTTTGTTTAGGAACGAGGTTGAAACCTCGTCTACGATCTTAATAATTGTTGCTGTATTTCAACAACTTTCTCATTGTCTAAGGTATACCAGCGCATGATCCAAGCAACCAGCAGCGATCCTATCGCAGGCAACAAGGTGAATGACAGCAAAATTCCTTGCTGGGTTGCTTCGCTTTGCACGATGTCAGCCTGATAACCATAATAAGCCAGTAACCAGCCAGCCATTGCGCCGCCTAATGCCAAGCCCATTTTAATAAAAAACACGATAGCAGAATAAACCATGCCTGTAATGCGAATACCCGTTTTCCAATGACCATAATCTACGGTGTCAGCCATTTTGGCCCATAATAGCGGCGTGGCCATTTGTAAGAAGAAACCCCATAAAAAATACATTATCATGGCTAATGTCACTTGCTCGGCACTGATAAAAAAGCTCAGTACGCAAATCAGCGCGGCAATTAATTGTAATCCGATATAAGCTTTGATTTTGTTGACGCGTTTGGCCAGCGCTTGGGCAAATGCGACACCAGCCAAGTTGCCAGCCATGCCAATGGTGACAAAGGTGGTGATGAGATCTTCTCGACCAAGAAAATATTTCACATAATAAATGGCCAAAGTCGAGCGTAATACCATGCCGGTCAGCAGACAAAATGCCGCTAAGCACAAAATTCGCCATTGGTCATTTTTCCATAAGCAGCTTAAATCTTGTTTGAAACTGGATTGTTGCGATGGCGGTGGCGATACCCGCTCTTTGGTGCCGACAAAACACAGTAAAAACAATATCACGCCCAGTGTACTCATCGCCATCATGGTCAGTTGATAGCCTTTGGCTTTGTCGCCGTCACCAAACCATTCGACTAATGGTAAGGTGCTGGCGGTGACCAGTAAACCACCAAGCATACCAAAGATGAAACGATAAGTTTGCACTGAAACACGTTCTTGCGGATCGGCTGTCAGTACACCACCTAGGGCAGAGTAGGGGATGTTGATGGCGGTATAAGCAATCATTAATAAGGTGTAGGTGACGTAGGCATAAATCACTTTGGCATCGTCGGATAAATCCGGGGTGGTAAACGCCAATACGCTGATCAGGCCAAAAGGTACCGCTAACCAGAGTAAATAGGGGCGAAATTTGCCCCAACGGGTATTGGTGCGATCCGTCAAAGCGCCCATTAGTGGGTCGGTCACCGCATCAAAAACACGCACGACTAAAAACAGGGTGCCGACAACCGCTGGTGAAAGGCCAAAAATATCGGTGTAAAAGAAGGTTAAAAATAACATCACGGTTTGAAAGATGATGTTGCTGGCGGTATCGCCCAGTCCGTAGGCGATTTTTTCTTTGATGCTTAGTGTTGTTTGTGCTGTAAGTTGTGATGTTGCCATGGTGTTTTGCCTGTACCCAGTGTATTAGCGTGAGAGAAAAAATAAATCGTCTGTTTTGGCTTTTTCTCTGTGACTCTGTGGTGAATAAGCGGTTGATTTTAACGTTGCTGAATAAAATCCCGATAAGCATAACCGCTGGCCTTAATGGTTCTTTGCTGGCTGACATAATCAACATGCACAATGCCAAAGCGTTTTTCATAACCCTCAGCCCATTCGAAGTTGTCCATTAGGCTCCAGGCAAAATAACCTTGTATATTCACCCCTTGTTCCATCGCTTGATGTACGGCGAGCAAATGTGATTGAAAATACTTTAACCGCTCAATGTCGTTAACTTCGCCTTCGCGTAATGTATCCACCATCGCCGCACCATTTTCAGTGATAAAAAGTGGTGGTAAGGTGTATTTTTTGTTGAGGCTGACTAGCAACTCGGTAAAACCCTGAGGACAAACTTCCCAACCCATATCGGTCAGTGGTACGTCAACTGGCGGCACTTCAACGGCTTGTCCGGCTTCATCGGCTTTATAAACCGCCCGAGTGTAATAGTTAACCCCTAAATAATCTAGAGGTTGATTAATGATTGCCATGTCTCCGACCACAATATCTGGTTGCTCTGCTGGGGGAAGTTGCTTGATGAGGTCAGGGTAACGTCCGTCGATAATCGGTTTGATATACCATTGATTAAAATGGTCGTCGGCCAATTTGGCAGCGGCGATATCTCGGGGATCGTCAGTGTGAGCGTAACCTGGGGTGAAGTTCAGCACGATGCCGTTACGGCTGTTTGGACTATTTTTTTGCAGTACCTGCATGGCTAGACCATGGGCAAGCAATAAATGATGAGCGGCTTTTTTACCGTATTGTTTGCTGGCTAATCCCGGGGCGTGAATGCCAATTTCGTGGCCGAGATAGGCGCTGCAAAATGGTTCATTCAAAGTGGCATAACTATGTACTCGGTCGCCCAAGGCTTGAGAGATAAGGTCGACATAATCAGCGAAAAGATAAGCGGTGTGGCGGTTTAGCCAGCCGCCTTGCTCTTGCAGGTGCTGTGGTAAATCCCAATGAAACAAGGTGACAAAGGCTTTGATTTTATGTTGTTCGAGTTTATCGAGCAGGCGGATATAAAAGTCAACACCGGCTTGATTGATTGAGCCGTCGAGGTTGATCACTCGGCCCCAGGCGATAGAAAAGCGGTAGGCATCGACGCCTAAGGACATAATTAAATCGACATCTTGTTGCCAACGGTTGAGGTGATCGCAGGCGACATCACCATTACTACCATCTTTAATTTTGCCTGGGGTGGCACAAAAGGTATCCCAAATGGTCGGCAATCGCTGGTCGGCTGCGCCTTCGATTTGAAAAGACGCGGTGGCGACGCCATAGGTGAATTCGCGACTGGTCATAGCGGAGTGCTGAGGTAAGGTAATTTTCATTTTGAGCTGTTATCCTTCGGAGTTGGCTTCCGGCTTATTCTGTTACTTATTTTCACCGCTTATTTCTCACTGCTTATTTTCACAATGGGTTGTAAGCGCTTACATGTTGCGTTAGCCAGTGTAAAATAGATTGCCCTTTTTAGCAAATGTGTTATAAATGTAAGCGCTTTCATTTGTTTCATTGTAATAAAGATGAAAAAACTTGCATACGAATTCAGTGGTTAACCCGAGTGCTGAGTTAGCGTCTGCACTATACAATAATTAATTTTGGGCTGAGCCCGGAGGACATCATGGCGGGATCGTCGATAGTAGCACCATCAGTCAATATGACTGGATCAGGACAACCAACGGGAGGATATCGCTCAGCATTGGTATCGCTTACCACGTTATTTTTTATGTGGGGTTTTATTACCAGTTTGAATGATATTCTCATTCCTCACTTAAAAGGTGTATTTGATTTGAGCTATACCGAAGCGATGCTGGTGCAGTTTTGCTTTTTTAGCGCGTACTTTATCGTTTCATTACCCGCCGGGGCGATCACCCGACGTATCGGTTATCAAAAAGGTATTGTGATTGGTTTGGTGATTGCCGGCATTGGTTGCATGATGTTTTATCCGGCTGCGTCATTACGTAGTTATCCGGTTTTTCTTGGTGCCTTATTTGTGTTGGCGTCGGGTATCACTTTATTACAGGTGTCTGCAAACCCTTATGTGAGTGCGTTGGGCGATGCCAAAACCGCATCATCACGACTGACTATGACCCAGGCATTTAACTCTTTGGGCACCACTATTGCGCCTTATTTTGGCGCGTTGTTGATTTTATCTGCGGCGGGTGCGTCGTTGGAGTCAGAAGCACAAGCGGTGCAGGGACCTTATTTGGTCTTGGCTGGCGCATTTTTGCTGTTGGCGGCGGTTTTTGCTTATTTAAAGCTGCCGGTGGTGAATTTTGATGAAGCTGAAATGAGCGCTAAAATGGGCGAAATTGACGGCTCAGCTTGGCAGTATCGCCATTTGGTGTTGGGTGCTGTGGGCATTTTTGTTTATGTTGGTGCTGAGGTCTCAATTGGTAGCTTCTTGGTTAACTTCTTTGGTGAAGCGGATATTGCTGGTATGGAAGAGTTAGAGGCGGCTAAATACATCACTTATTATTGGGGTGGTGCCATGGTGGGACGCTTTATTGGCGCGGCGGTGATGCAGAAAATTCGGGCTGGTTATGCCTTGTGTTTCAATGCGTTGGCGGCAGTGGCTTTGATTGCGGTTACCATGATGACTTCAGGCACTGTGGCGATGGCGGCGATTTTATTGGTCGGTTTGTGTAATTCAATTATGTTCCCTACCATCTTTAGTTTGGCGATCACCGGGTTGGGCAAACATACCAGTCAGGCGTCGGGCATCTTATGTTTAGCGATTGTTGGTGGTGCGTTAATTCCTTTATTACAGGGCGTTTTGGCCGATAGCATCGGTATTCAACCGTCGTTTTTCTTACCGCTGATATGTTATGTGTTTATTGCTTATTATGGTCTTTTGGGCAGCAAGCCTAGCAGTAAATCAGCTGATCCAACGTCAACATCAACTACACAGGCAGGTTAATTCGATGAATAAAGTATTAAAACGCTCTGCTTTGAGCTGTGTGTTTGTCGCTGTTGCTGCCGGATTAGCGGGCTGTAATTCTTCAACGTCAGCGCAATCCTCAGCTCAATCCTCAGTTTTGTCGTCAACCGAGGCATTAGCTAAGCAAAATAAAACGGCGGCTATTTGGCCACAAATCAATAGTGCAGTAACTAAAGATGACAAAATTGAAAGAGCCGTCATCGCCTTGCTGCACAACATGACCCTTGAGCAAAAAGTGGCGCAAATGATCCAACCAGAGATTGGTGATATCTCGGTAGCGGATATGCGTCAATATGGTTTTGGCTCTTATCTTAACGGTGGTGGTTCGTTCCCGCAGCGTAATAAACACGCGACGGCGGGCGATTGGATCAAGCTGGCAGAAAGTATGTATCAGGCATCTATTGATGACTCGTTGGATGGCTCTACCATTCCTACTATGTGGGGCACAGATGCGGTGCATGGTCACAACAATGTGATTGGTGCGACGTTATTTCCGCATAATATCGGATTGGGGGCGGCTAACAATCCACAGTTGATTGAAAGCATTGCCAATATTACTGCCAAAGAAGTGATGGTCACCGGGATTGACTGGGTTTTTGCCCCGACAGTTGCGGTGGTGCGTGACGACCGCTGGGGCCGTACTTATGAAGGTTATTCGGAAGACCCAGAAATTGTTCGGGCTTATGCCGCGTCAATCGTCAAAGGGTTGCAAGGGGTGAATGATGACTTTTTAAGTGATCAACATGTCATCGGCACAGTGAAGCATTTTATCGGCGATGGTGGCACCAAAGGTGGTGATGACCAAGGCGATAACCTGACCACAGAGCAGCAGTTGTTTGATATTCATGCCCAGGGTTATGTCGGCGGATTGACCGCTGGTGCACAAACCGTAATGGCCTCTTTTAACAGTTGGCAGGGCGAAAAAGCCCATGGTAGTGAGTACTTACTCAATGATGTACTCAAGCAACGCATGGGTTTTGATGGCCTAGTGGTGGGTGATTGGAATGGTCATGGACAGGTGCCAGGTTGTAGTAATGAAAGTTGTGCTCAAGCGGCGAATGCCGGATTGGATATCTTTATGGTACCCGGTCAAAGCTGGAAGCCGTTGTATCACAATACCATCGCGCAAGTGAAAAGTGGTGAGATCAGTCAGGCTCGAATTGACGATGCGGTGAGCCGGATTTTACGAGTGAAAATGCGGGCGGGGTTGTTTGATAAACCCAGTCCTGCCAGTCGTCCATTGTCTGGTAAAACCGCCTTGATTGGTGCCAAAGCGCATCGGGAAGTGGCAAAACAAGCAGTGCGAGAATCGTTGGTATTGCTGAAAAACAACAGTAATTTATTGCCATTATCACCAAAGCAAAACATTTTGTTAGCCGGTGATGCTGCGGATAATATCGGCAAGCAATCTGGCGGTTGGAGTATAACTTGGCAGGGCACTGGTAACAGTAATAGCGATTTTCCTGGCGGTACTTCGATTTATCAAGGTTTCAAACAAGCGGTTGAGCGTGCCGGTGGTAATGTGACGCTCAGTGCTGATGGCAGTTATAAAGGCAATGAGAAGCCTGATGTCGCTGTGGTGGTATTTGGTGAAGAGCCTTATGCCGAAGGCAATGGCGATATTGATAACCTTGAATATCAACGCGGACACAAGCGCGATTTAGCGCTGTTGAGAAAGCTCAAAGCGGCGGGTATTCCGGTGGTGTCAGTATTTATCAGCGGTCGTCCGATGTGGGTTAATCCAGAGTTGAATGCTTCTGATGCCTTTGTTGCGGCGTGGTTGCCGGGCTCAGAAGGGCAGGGCGTTGCCGAGGTATTGTTGCGTAAAGCTAACGGTCAGGTTAATTATGATTTTAGCGGACAATTGGCATTTTCATGGCCAACCTCACCGCAACAAACCACAGTGAATCGTTTTGATACGGATTATCAGCCGTTGTTGCCGTATGGATTTGGTTTGCATTATAATGATAAAAGGGACGGTGAAAGTCGTGATAAAAACCTGTTGGCGAGAGTCTTATCAGAGGCCACAGACACCCAGCATCAAGGGTTGGGATCGCTAGTGATTTTTGAAAGTGCGACTAAAGCGCCTTGGCAGCTTTTCATCGGCAACGATGGACAGCGACAGCCGGTGATCAGCAGTACGCAAAACAATAGTGTGGTAAAAATCCAGTCTATTGATAAGCAAGTACAAGAAGATGCCCGCAAGGTCACTTTCAATGGTAAAGGCAATGGTCAGCTGTCATTTGTTGCCAGCTTTCCACAGGATTTACGCAGTTATCTTGAAGCCGATGCCACTTTGTCATTTGCAGTTAAGGTGAATAGCCCGGCGTCAGCATCAGTGAGTTTGGGTATGGCGTGTCAGGAGCAGTGTGATTCGCAAGTTGATTTAACCAACGCACTGGCGAATGTGCCTGCTGGTAGTTGGCAGGCGATGAGTATCGACTTGGCTTGCTTTGATCAGAGAGGCGCTCAGATGGGGCAGATATTTACCCCGTTTGCATTGAGCACCGCTGGACAGTTGAGCATGAGTTTTACTGATGTGGCTATCTTGCCTAATACTGCTGGGGATGCGACTGTGCAGTGTCGGTAGTGTTTAAGGTCTTTTGTGAAAGTCGCGGTTGATGGGCTTCATCTTTGGTGAGCCCATCGCCAGTGATGCCTTTCACTGCTCCCCATCATAATAATCAACCGTATTATCTGCTTTAGTCATGTGCCTAAATGTTGGTTTATCTGGACTGCTCACGTAAGACAGCACTTTGTTGGAATCAGGATATTCACAGATATCATAAGGTTCAGTAGTACTCAGGCAGAGATATTTGATGTCGGCATCACTGGTATTGATGATTTGATGAGCTACATCACGATCACCGGGCGGGCAGGCAATAATATCATGTTGTTTGATAGCATATTCTTCGTCGCCAAAGCGTAATGTGCCGCAACCTTCGAGGATTAGGAACATCTCTTCATTGATGCGGTGATTATGAAAAGGATTGGCTTTTTTGCCGGGGGGAACAACAGAAACACTATAACCCAGTTTTTGTGCACCTATTTTATCACTCACCGCTGAATAACGTTCTTCAAATGGTCCGTCGTCACTGTGCTCATAGTCATTCAGCTGGGCTAAATTAACAAAAGGTTTGTTGTTAAGCATTTTCTGGTGCTCCTTCGATATATTGAATTGTGCGCTGAGAACTCTCAGGCATGATTTCCCAGTTCGCTTTGGAACCGACATAAATATGTTGGCCAATTTCAACCTCTGGTTGACCATTTAAGCAGCCTAATGTGACCCCATGAACTACACCGTTAAAAGTGCCGCAAAGTGTTGAACCACATTGACGACAAAACTGTAGCCCAAAACCTTGTTTACTGCTGTAAGAGGTCAGCAGCGCTTCACCTGCTAGCCATTCAAATTCTTGAGCATCGACCAACGCATAAGCCGATGCTTGAGCGCTAAAGGCTTTACGACAACGAGAGCAATGGCACGATCTGGCATCACGCAGCTTACCCTTAATTTGATATTTGATCTCACCACAAAAACATTCACCAGTTATTGCCATGTTAAAGCCCTATTTTGAAGATGTGTTCGATAAGTTATTGATAGGTTTTACCCTTGTGTTTTAACCAACCATGCTGATGACGTTTATTTGGATCCCGATGTGTCCAATGGATAACACCGCCTTTTTTGTTCCATTCGTACTCGCCATAAAATTGAACCGTGTCACCTTTCGCAATGGCATTAATTCTCGGTGCAAGATCAATATTATGAGCGATTAAAATGGTCAGACCCGATGGCAATTTTAGAATAAACTTTTGGTGGCGAGAACCTTTATTATCATCTTTTAACAGACGAACAACCGTGCCTTTGCCTTTAATCTGAACGTTACTTTGATGGTTTTGATATGCCTGTTTTAGCGTCATCGCTTCGGCAATACTGGTCCATTGCAATAAAGCTAAACCAGTTAAAATTAATATGAATAGTTTTCTCATTGGTTAAACCTGTTGTATTTTTAATTACCTTGTGAACCATGCCTGTTGATAAAAACATAGTCAACACCAGTATTGTCACATTACCTCTATTATAAACTTGTAAATAAACAGTAGCCGTCCATAATGTTTGAGAGACTTTTTACCCGTATTAATAGTAAATGATAATAAAAAGGGAGATGTCATGAAAACTGTAATGAAAAAAACAAAAGTTGCCATTCAAGGCTTGAGCGGTTTGGTTTTTGCCTCGGTATTAACCGCACAAGCGGGTAATTTCGCTACCCCAGCCATGTTCGATAAAAGTTTTAGTCAATATGGTACTGGGGTTGCCCCAATCAGTGCGATGTTGCCAAACAGGCAAATCATTGACGGTATGTTAGCCAGTATGGATAGTGGCAAGTTGAGCACCGACCTTGGCTATGCGCTCAAAAATGTCAATGTGGTATTTGACCCGCAAAAAAACATGATTGTTGCTGCTATGGGTGACTCTCAATTGTCAATCTTGCGTTATTTGCCCGATGGTCGTTTAGATTGGATGTTTGGCGATAACGGCTTACAAACTTTAATAGTTGAAAATATCGAGCAAATTTCAACATTAACCCTGATTGAAGGTGACAGCGGTTATCAGCTGTTAGTCGCAGCGCACTTTTATTCACCAATCGATTTTAAGCCACTGGTAAAATTAGTGATGTTCAATAGTGATGGTCTCCTTGAATGGATGACTGAGGTTGTTATTGCTGATGCGATATCGCCAATTTTGGTGATCGACGCACCTTCTGAGAGTCAAACTGCCAGTGGACCGGTTTCTTTTAACCTGACGTTTACTGATGCCGATACGGTTAGCCTGACGGCTGAAATGGTTACTCTAGTGACAACCAATGATGTTACTGGTGTGGTGTCTGTGGCTAATGGCGATACAGCGACACCGACGGTTATTGTCAGCAGTATTGCGGGTAACGGCGAGTTTTCGCTGCTGATTGCCGAGGGAGCTGCGACGGATACGGCGGGCAATTTGTCTTTGTCTGGCGAGTCTGCGGTTGTTACTGTGTTCAACAATCATGCACCTGTTATTTCTGGCACACCAGCGGCGACGGTTGATCAAGATGCTGCTTATAGCTTTACACCAATGGCTACCGATCAAGATGTCGGTGATATATTAACCTTTAGTATTACCAATAAACCTGCTTGGGCTACCTTTGACAGTGCTACAGGGGCGTTAACGGGTATACCTACAGAGGCTGATGTTGGCACTTACACCAGCATGGTGATCTCGGTCACTGATAGCCATGATGCGACGGCTAGTTTGGCGGAGTTTGCGATTGAAGTGATGGTAGTTACAACACCAACAACACCAACACCAACACCAACACCAACAACACCTGCACCAACAACACCGACTCCAGCGCCGACAACTTCTTCGGGTTCATCCGGTGGTTCGTTGTCGTATTATTTGTTGTTGATGTTAGGACTGGTGCGGTTAATCCGATCCAGCGGAGGTAACAGGTAACAGGTAACAGGTAATAGGTAATAAGTAATAAAGAGAATGAAGCACTGTTTTCAGTGCTTCTCCATCACCTGCCAACGTAGTTCATCATTTAACGTTACTGAGACCACCTGATCAGCGTGGTCTTCCAGTGTTTCTAAGTCCTCATCCCAACAGTCATAGCTTTTATTGTCGATGGCTGTTTGGTTATAGACTGTGGTGTTATAGGCAAAAGTATCACCGACACTGGCTGAGGTGATCATCACGTATTGATCATTACTGTTGAAAAAGTCATTAACGGCGGCGATAAGCTCGGTTTCAGACTCGACATCAGCGGTATTGAACTGGGTGATCACAGCGGCTTTTTTATCTTGTACGATGACATGAAGGCCGTTATTGTGCGGGCTTGAAAGCGGGTAACTCAAATCTTTATTGGCTTTAACAATTAATTCTACATCTAGCGCCCGAAGATGGGCAGAGATGACGGACGGGTGAACGGCATTTATCGGCTCGTTACCCTTGCTGTCTGTTTGGTGGCCTGGTCTCATTGTTTTTTCCTTCGAAGGTTGATATTAGTTTTGGTTCAAGGTTGGGTTTAGCGCAAGTATAGATGGGTTTAGGAAAAATAATAATGTAAGCGCTTACATTGCTGCCTTGACAGCCTGCCCTCCAGCACATTATATTATTGCATTTCATTGGTAATAAATAACTACAGCAGGGGATAATTGATGAGTACACAAAGCCGTTTTCCATATTTGGTTGCCGATATTGGTGGCACACATACCCGTTATGCCTTGGTGACTGGCTTTGATGCCAAAACAGGGGAGTTTGAAATTAATCAGAGCCGGGTATTTTTGTCGGCCAATTATGATAGCTTTTCGTTATCGCTAGAAACCTATCTTGAAACCATCACTGGCGAGCGACCAAGAAATGCCTGTATTGCGCTGGCGGGGCCAGTAAATGACGATATCGTTGAGCTGACCAATTTACAGTGGAAATTCTCTATCACTCAGCTGAAAAAACGCTATGGATTTAACTGTTTATTGGTGATGAATGATTTTGCCGCGTTGGCTTATGGCGTGCCGCATCTGGCTGAGAGTAGCTTGTTCAGCGTAAAAGGTGGAGTTGATGAAGTCAATGGCGCTAAAGTCGTGATTGGGCCGGGCACTGGTTTAGGGGTTGCTGCATTGGTTCACACTAGTAGTGGTTATCATCCGATTGCATCAGAAGGTGGTCATATTACGGTTGCACCAAGTAGTGATGCCGAGTTTGAAATCTTTAAATTGCTTAAACAGACACAACAACATATTTCTGCCGAAGATTTGTTATGTGGTCGAGGGTTGGTTAATTTGTATCGCTGTTACGCCAAACTGCAAGAGTTGCCAGATAAGGGTTATGCCCCGGATGAAGTGACTCAACAGGCGCTGAATAATAGCGATCCCTTGTGTGTGGCGGCATTTGACAGCTTTTTGGGTTTATTGGGCAGTTATTGTGGCGATTTAGCCTTGATATTTGGTGCCAGAGGCGGGGTTTTTCTTGGTGGTGGTATCTTACCGCAAATTCAGCCTCATATTGCCAAAAGTCAGTTTTTGGGTCGTTTTATGAATAAAGGCCAAATGCGCAAACTGGTTAAAGAAATTCCTGTTAAACTAATCACTCACCGTCAACCAGCCTTCATTGGAGCCGCAGCTTGGTTGCATGATCATTTGAACAACTAACAGATGGAATAGAGGCGAAATAATGACCAGTGTTACCCCCATTATACCGATTACCCGTGATGGCCAAGTTAAAAAAGTATTGATGGCCCCCGGCGGGCCAGAATTATCAAGGATTATTCAGGGTTATTGGCGAATGGCCGAGTGGGATATGAACTCCCAGCAACGTTTATCCTTTATTAAACAACATGTCGAGATGGGCATTACCACTGTCGATCACGCCGCTGTTTATGGCAAACCTTCGTGTGAAAGTTTATTTGGTGAAGTATTAAAGTGGAATCCGGGTTTGCGTGATAAACTCGAAATTATCTCAAAATGCGATATTTATCTTAAAGATCCGGCCGCCAGTGATCGCCTAGTCGCGCATTATAATAGTGGTAAAGGGCGAATTATCGCCTCAGTAGAACAATCGTTAACCCGACTCAATACCGACCACCTTGATGTGTTGTTATTGCATCGTCCTGATTTACTGATGGATGCCGATGAAGTCGCCGAAGCGTTTGCCGAGCTGCGAAAAAGCGGCAAAGTAAAACATTTTGGTGTGTCTAACTTTACCCCATCTCAGTTCTTATTGTTACAATCAAGACTTGATAGCCCGTTGGTAACCAATCAGGTCGAAATCAATCCGCTGCATACTGACGCCACTGAAGACGGCACTTTAGATCAGTCTCAACAACTGCACGTTCGACCTATGGCTTGGTCCTGTTTGGCTGGTGGTAAAATACTGGCAGATCAGGATAACGAGTTAGGCAGAACCCTTAATGAGTTAGCCGAAGAACTCGGTGCCAGCTCCATCGACCAAGTAATTTATGCTTGGGTGATGCGATTACCTTCAAACCCTTTGCCAATTCTCGGCAGCGGCAACATCGAGCGAACCCGTTCGGCAGTGGCTTCCCTTGAATTATCACTGAACCACGAACAGTGGTATCGGGTATGGGTTGCCGCTAAAGGACACGGGGTGCCATAGATTACTGGTTAGTACTTTGTAATAGCGTTAAGCGTTAAGCGTTAATGCCGTTTCTTCGGGGTGTGGTGTTCTATTCTTTTTTTCACCACGGAGACACGGAGGCACGGAGAAAAGCAAAAAACCTCAAGGCATTAATAGAGGTAACAATTGTTTTTGATTTTGACCTTACTCCGTATCCCCGTGCCTCCGTGGTAATAAGTCTTTTTTTAAAGAACAAAGCGCTCCAGTAACCGTGATAAGTCCATTCGACCCGGTAACAGCGTTAACCGTCAATTTCGCTTTGTTTGCTGGAAATAAATTGTTGCACATCAAACTTGCATTTTTTACCTGAATTTGCCATATTGGCCGCCATTTTATTGAAATGGATGCTGGTCGATGAAACGGTCAAAAAATGCAGGTTTGGGGTGGTTTTTGGGCGGGGTATTGTGCATGACATTCACTGGCGTTGCTGCTGCTCATGAAAACCGTGATGCTGATCAATATGGCGGTGTGCCTGATGATTGCACTGCATTTATGATTGATAGCAGTGAGGATGATACCCTGACTCAAGCTGAGAAAGTCGCCGAGCTTGATGAGGCGCTTTATGATTCTGTAGACCGTTATGACGCCTGCGTACAAAAAGTGGCTGCCGAAGATAATTCAGGTGGCGGCGGTGGTGGCGGCGGCGCTGGTGCTGGCTCTGCTGGAGAAGCACAAACTGGATCTGAAAATGGCGGTTTAAGCACCACCGAAAATGCATTGGAACCTTTTGAAAACCCCGTGAGTCAAAACCCCGACCAACAAACATCGCAAAGCGGTGCTGTGCCTAAAGATATTCCCTCTGCGGATAACGATTCGGTGTTACAACAACAAATTCGCGCAGCGGCAATGGCAGAACAAGACCCGGTTAAAAAGCAGAAATTGTGGGATTTATACCGAAAATACCTAAAGAAATAGCCAGTAAAAAGAGAATTAGGAAGTAGAAGCATGAAAAGTCAATTTCACTCAACCCTGACAACGCTGACGAATATGTCAGTAACTGCGTCAGCAAGCTGCACCCGATTGGTCGGTGTTGCACTGCTCGGAGCGACTTTGGTGCTGGCGGGTTGTCAGTCAACCGGTAAAAGCCAAGTTGCCGTTGGGCCATCAGTAGGTCCAACTGCGACCAAAGCGTTAGGCGATACCAAAAAACAATATGAGTATAACTCAGAAATTTACCTTGACGTTGCTATTCCAATCTTCAATCCCGGTATTCCTGAGGACTTCGACGAGCTAAAAGATAAAAGTATCTGGCCACAATTACGCCGTGCCGAAGCCAACCGTTTTGCCTTGATGACCAAAAGAGCGTTGGAAAACACCAAGGCTTTTGGCAATATCAGCGTGGTACCGAGCCCGCAAGCTACCGCAGACTTGTATGTTTTGGGTCATATCGACGAATCTAACAGCGAAGACGTTAAAATTACCATTGAACTGGTGGATATTACTGGCCGTCGCTGGGATAAAGAAAGCTTTGAACACCGGGTTAGCGAAGGTTTTTTCCGCGATAAAAAGACCAAAGTTAACGACCCTTATGAGCCGATCTTTGTAGATATTGCCGACCATATTTTCAACATGTTGACGGGTAAAAAAGAGCAAGAAAAAAACAATATCAAGCAAATCACTGATATCCGTTTTGCCCAAAGCTTCTCACCTGAAACCTTTTCTAAGCATCTGTCGACCGATCGCAAAGGTTATGTCACGCTAAATAGCTTACCAAGCAAGAATGATCCAATGATGAGCCGAATTGAACCTTTGCGTATTCAGGAGCAATTATTTATTGACAGGCTACAAACCCAATATGAAGGTTTTGCAGTAAAAACCGATGCTAGTTATCACAAATGGCAAGAAAATACCCTGCCAGCCATTGTTGCTGCCCGTGAAGCTGAAAATAAAACTATATTGGCCGGGTTGATCGGCGGGGCGGCGATTGTATTGGCAGCAGTTAACGCCAAACATGACCTGTCGGGGGTGTCTCAAGTGGCTACTGGGGCAGTTGCAATCGCTGGTGCTTACATGATTAAAGAAAGTTTTGGCAGTAACGACGAAGCCAAAGTGCATCGTGCGACTATCGACGAAATGGGCGAATCACTAGATTTAGAAGTGGACCCTCATGTGATGACGCTAGAAGACAAATCTGTTGAATTGACAGGCACCTCTCAAGAGCAATACATTCAGTGGAAAGCCCATTTACAGCGAATTTATGAGCTAGAAAACACCCCTGAAAAAGACCTATAACCTGATTGTGAAGAGAAAAGGTCGTGAAGAGAAAAGGTTTTGACGAGAGCAGGCTTTGATGAGAAAAAATAGTGGCGTTTGATCAACAATTAAAAGATGCGTCCGTTGCCGAGCAACGCAAGCGTCTACAATACGGCCTATTTGGACTGGCAATGTTGCTGTTGCTCACAGTGGCGATTGGCGGGATTAATCACTTTTCTGCTGAGCCGGTGGTTGAACCCCAGCCGACAATTCCGCTGGTTTCGGCTGCCGAAAATGAACGGGCACGGGCACAATTCAAACGCGATCTACAACGTTTTGAGCAGCAAGTTGAGCCGCAATTACTCAATCCTGAGCTAAAAAGTTGGGATCAAGTTAATGTAATGCGATTGGTTGATGCCAAGCAGGCGGCGTTAGATGCGTTTGGCGTCGGCAATTATACCGTTGCCGTACAACAGTTAAGTGAGGTTTCTCAGCAAACTCAACAGTTAGTCAATGATTGGGATCAGGCATTTACCGAGTCGTTATCTCAAGCAACCAGTTATTTTGAACAAGACAAAAATCGCCGGGCGGGTTTATATATCACCGAGGCTTTGACCATAAAACCCACCAACAGCGATGCGCTGGCATTAAAACGTCGTCTTGACGTATTACCCAAAATTACACAGTTATTGGCCCAAAGCAAGGTGGCTAATGTCGAAAATAATTTGCCACGAGAAGCGCAATTGTTACAAAAAGTGTTGGCTTTAGACCCGCTGCGACAAACATTAAACAGTCGAATTGATACCATTAAAGCGACGATTAAAGATCAGCGTTTTAACGCCAAAATAGCGGCTGGATTGCAATTTGTTGCCGACGGGCAAATTTCATCGGCGATGAATGTGTACAATCAGGCCCGTAAAATTGATCCCAAACGCAAAGAGTTGCGACTGTTAAGCAATAAAATCAAAAAGTCCGCCACCGGCACCGCCCTTGAAATGGCGATTGTTGAGGTTGAAATGCTCATCGTACAAGATGACTGGACCGAGGTACTCAGTGCAACCCGTAGTTTAAACGCTCAATTCAAAAACAACGCCCAACTGCAACAAAGTCAAATATTGGCTGAGCAATTGGTGACGCTAGAAAAGAAAATTGATGCTTATCTGGCTCGTCCGAAACGCTTAAGTGATACCAATGTTGGCGCTAAAGTCAGTCGATTTATTGACAATAATACCGAGGTAGCGCAAAACAGCTCGCGTATTACTGAAAAACTCGGACAACTGACATCGCAATTAAAAACCTATTCAGCCTCAATTGAGGTGACACTGCATTCTGACGGCAAAACTGACATCACCGTGATTGGTTTGGGTCATGTCGGCAAAACCGAAGAGCGGCAAGTACAGTTGTCGCCGGGCAAATATGTTTTTGAAGGGAGTCGTAAAGGTTATCGCTCCACCCGCATTGAACTGACCATCGCCGCTAATTCTACTAACCAGGAAGTGACCGTTATTTGCCATGAACGAATTTGATAAGAGCATTAAACAAGCGCAGAAAAAACATCTCAAAATGTCCTTGTTGGTGGGGTTTATTATCCTGCCGGTGGCGATTTTAATCACTTTATGGCTGCTGTTTGCCAAGGGCTACAACATTGTGGTTGGTCCGCAAAGAGCTGCTGAATCAGCCACTTATAGCATTGTTGCAGGGTTTGGTTTGTTTCATGAAAATAAACTGTATGCCCTGACCAGCGATACCACTTTCGAGACTATGGCAAAGGGTTATATTACCCATACCGAAGCGTTAACCGAAACCAGCAATGGCACGGTTGAGATTATTATGGCACCGAAACCCGGTAGAGTCAGTGCCACCACGGCATTGAATTTACCCGAGGTGGCATGGTATCTCGATGGTAAATTGATGTTGATTGACCAGCAATTTAAAGCCGAGCTACAACCGGGTTTGCATAAAATTAAGCTCGATAGCAGCTATCATCAACCGCACACCGAAAAATTCTTGATTGATAATGACGAAGAAAAAAGCTGGGCGTTTCAACTGACACCGATTGAAGGCCAGTTCACCATTGACTCCAAACCACAAGGGGCGCAAGTGGCGTTAAATGGCGATAATGTTGGTGTTACGCCTTTATCGATTGCCCGTCCGGGTGGCGAATATCAGCTGAGTGTCACCAAAGCGGGTTATAAAGTGACTACCGAAACGGTTGAATTGACCAACCTCGCGGGCGAAGCGACACGAGATTATCGACTGATACCTAAAGATGCCTTTGTGGTGTTTTCTCTGCGCCCTGCCGGTGGTAGTTTTTTACTTGATGGCAAGCAAATTAGCGTGGCAGAGCAGATTATATTAACCGCCAATCAGGCTCATTTGGTGTTGTATGAAAAACCCGGTTTTTATCCATACAAACAATCGATTACGTTAAAACCCGGCGAAGAAAAGACCATCGACATCAAGCTGAAACAAGAGATAGGTAAAGTGGTGTTGGAGTCAACGCCAACCGCTGAGGTGATCGTTAATGGCAAGTCTTTGGGTCAGTCACCTGTTATTGCTAACTTTCCGGCAATCGTGCATAAAGTGCAATTTAAAAAGCCCGGTTATCGTACTATCGATAAGCAGATGACACCGAGCGCCAAATCGGCAACGTTAATTGATGTCAATATTTTAACCGAATACGCTGCGCGACGGCAGGAAGGTAAACCGACAGTGGCGTCGAAGATGGGCATTGAAATGGCCAACTTTAAACCGGATAAAGTCACCATGGGGTCTAAAACCAATGAGCGAGGACGTCGGCGTAATGAGTTTGTGATCAACGTTGAATTTACTCGGGCGATTGCGGTGAGTCGTCATGAAATTTCTGAGCGCCAATATGCTCAATTCCGTAGTGGGCAGAGTAAAAGCGATTTACCAGTGTCTGATATTAGCTGGATCGAAGCGGTGGAGTTTTGTAACTGGCTAAGCGTCAAAGAAGGCTTGCCAGTATTTTATCAGCTTAGCGGCGGTCGCTATCAGGGGGTTAATGCGCAATCGAAGGGTTATCGTTTGCCCACCGAAGCGGAATGGGAGTGGCTGGCACGACGGGCCAAACGCGCGGTTGAGACCAAATATGTGTGGGGTAATTCAGACCGCATCCCCAAAGAAGTGGCCAATTTAGGTGATGAAAGCGGCAAAGTTCAAAATGTATTTTTCCTCAAGGGTTATGACGACAGCCATCCGGGCAAAGCCCCTGTCGGCAGCTTTAAAGTTGATCGGGCAGGGTTGCATGACTTAGCTGGCAACGTGAGCGAATGGGTGCATGACAATTACAGCAATATTCCGCCCAAAGGCAATGGGGTGTTGCAAGATCCACTGGGTGCGACTCGTGGCAGTGGACATCTATATAAAGGTGGCAGTTATGCCAGCGGGCGTTTAACTGAATTAAGACCAGCTTACCGGGAGCCATCGGCGGATAAAGCGCCGACTATTGGTTTTCGTATTGCGCGGTATCTTTAATTAACAATTGAAAGTGAAGAGGCGAATAGCATGAAATTAAAACGGTTTTTCAAAATTGCACTCATTGTGGTTGCCACTTTAGGCATTGCGTTTGCGGCTGAGCAGACTATCAGCCTCAATTCTCCGACGACTTTCCCATTGGATATTTAATATGAACGAAGAACAACACAGTCCCCGGCAGCATCGGAATTTTGCCGATAATATGATGTCTCTTGGGGTGTTGGTGGCGAGCATTGTGCTGGTGCATTCTTTTTATGAGTTTTATGTGCATCCCACCGCTGCGGCAGCGTTGCAGTCTGGTGGGTCAGCGGCGGCGCGAAACTTTTTTGTCATCATCAAAGATATGGAGCAGGAAGTCTGTTTTATTGCCATGTTGTGGTGCAGCTATTTGATTGGGGCTAAGGTGTTGCCGCTGTCGGGTAATAACGGTTTTTTCACCGATCACTTTTTGACAAACTTCAAAAAAGATACTGGAGAAATGGATTGGCAAGCGGTATTGAACGAGCTAGAAAACAGTGAATTCAAAGACCGTCCGTTGTTACAGACTTGGGCCACTTGTATTCGTCGCTTTGATCATACCAAAAGTGTGCAAAATGCTTCTGATGCGATGCAAGCGAGTGTTGAGGCGTTGGCAGTGCGTTTGGAGGCGGGTAACTCGATGATCCGCTATTTGATTTGGGCTATTCCGTCGATTGGCTTTATCGGCACCGTTCGCGGTATTGGCCAAGCATTGGCGCAGGCTGACGATGCGCTAGCGGGCAATATTGCCGGTATGACTGATAGTTTGGGTGTCGCTTTTAACTCAACTTTGGTGGCTTTGTTTATTAGTATTTTTTTGATGGCGTTGTTGCATCAGTTGCAGCGGTTGCAGGATGGTCTGGTGGTAGAAACCCAGGAACATTGTGAAAAATACTTGCTTAAGCATTTGCATTAATAGCTAAATTAGCTCGGGAATAACGGATGTTACAACGTCGTCAAGAAGATGGTTTTAATCTGGCCTTTTTGGATGTTATGGCGTGCGGCTTGGGCGCGGTTATCCTGATTTTCATGTTGGTCAAATTCAATGCACCCAGTGATGAGCCAGTTGATGAAGTTAAACGCCTCAAAGCGGAGTTGGCTCAGCTGATTGCCCAACAAGATAATATCAAAACTGCCATTGCCACCACCGATGAGAAAAAGCAGGCCCAACAGCTGACGTTGGCACAAATCAAAAGCCGCATTGAAACCCTGAAAAAGCTCAATGCCCAGGCGGGTGGGGCACTTGATGATCAGGTGGCGGTATTGGCTGAGCTTGAAAAATCAATTGCCGCCGCAGCACCAGCCAAAGCCGAAGATACGCTGGCAATGAGCGGGTTAGGCGAAGAAACCTATTTACTTGGATTGAAAGTCGAAGGCAGTCATATTGGCATTTTGCTTGATCACAGTGCATCAATGACCGATGAAAAGCTGGTGGATATTATTCGTCGTAAAATTGGTACCGATGCCGAAAAACAAGCGGCGAGAAAATGGCAGCGAACTCGTCGAGTGGCGCGGTGGTTATTGGCCAGAGTGCCGCAAACGTCAAAAGTAACGGTTGTTGGTTTCAGTGATACCGCAGCTTTAGTCGGGCCTAAATCCAAAGTGTCTGCTAGCAATAAAACCGGCATGAAACATCTAGCCAGTGCAATTGATGCCTTGGTGCCGCAAGAGGGCACTAACTTGCAAACCGCGATCAAGACAATTGCCCAAACGGATCCACAAATGACTGATCTTTATGTGATCACTGATGGTTTGCCCACCATGGGCGAGCGCAGCAGTGGTTTAAGCGCCTTTCGAAAATGCAGCTCATTTTTTGGCAAATCCACCACCATTACTGGCGAATGTCGGCAACTGCTATTTTTCCACACGGTCAAAAACGCCCCGCTTAACGGGGTTAAAGTTAACGTGATTTTATTACCGCTCGAAGGCGATCCATTTGCCCCGGATGCCTATTGGCAGTGGAGTGCCAGCACTGGTGGTTTGATGATTAGTCCGGCGAGGTCATGGCCATGAGAGTTCAACGTCAAAGCTTGTCGGTATTCAGTTTGTCATTCCTCGATATTATTTCGTGCGCTTTCGGTGCGATTGTGATGCTGGTATTGTTGGCTAAAAATGGCGATGAGGCCAAACATCAGGATGTGGCAGATATGTCTGGGTTATTGCGCAACATTGCCCAAGTGGAAGATGATATTGAAAAGCTCAACAGCGATCTCAGCACTGTCAACGCGGCATTAAGTGAAACCGAGGCACAAACTAAAACTGAGGATACGAGGAAAAAAGCGCTCGAAGCCAGCTTGGCAAAAGCAAAGGATAAAACTGAAAAACTCAGCGATAGTGCCGAAGGTTTATCACTGGTCCGTGACTCACAAGTTCGCGCCGCCACCCGAAACAGCACCAGCGAAGTGCGAGATGAAGAAGTCGGCGGCATTCCCGTCGACAGCGAATACGTGATTTTCATCGTCGATACTTCCGGCAGTATGCGCAGAATTTGGAGTCGATTGCTGTCAGAAATGAATAAAATTTTAGACATTCACCCAGAAGTCAAAGGTTTTCAAATCATGAATGATATGGGCAGTTACCTGCTTTCATCGAATAAAGGCAAGTGGATCAAAGACAGCCCAAAAGTGCGTAAAACCGTGCTCGACATTATGAAGACCTGGTATAGCAATTCGAACAGTAGCCCGGTAGAAGGATTAGAAGTGGCATTAAAAACCTACGCCAAACCCGGTGCCAGTCTGGCAATTTATATTCTCGGCGACGAATACAGCGGCGGCTCTTATGACCCGGTGATTAAATCCTTAAACCGTCTGAATACCGACAAAACAACTGGTGAACGCATCGCCCGAGTCCACGCCATCGGTTTTGTTTCAGGCCAGCCGACCAATAAATTCAGCACCCTGATGCGCGAAGTAACGAAGCAGAATCGGGGCACTTTTTTGGCGCTGCCGTTGTGAGTGTATCGTCAATAAAATCAATTAAAGAACAATCCTCTAAAGAACAATCCCTAAAGAACAAGGCAGCTTAAAACAATGAAAATACTCTGGCTCACCGATATCCACCTCAATTTTGTATCAACCAATGATATCGAAGACTTATGTAGACAAGTGCTGGCTTACCAGCCAGACATGGTGCTGTTGGCTGGGGATATTGCCGAGGCACCGACGGTGGGTAGCTATTTGACGCTGCTTGAGCAGCAGTTGCAATGCCCGATTTATTTTGTTCTTGGTAATCACGATTTCTATAAAGGTTCGATTGCTGAGGTCAAAACAGCTATGGCTGAGCTGACTGCCGATTCGCCTTGGCTAAATTACTTACCTCAGTCGGGCATTATCAAACTCACCGATAGTAGTTGCCTGATTGGTCACGATAGTTGGGCTGATGGCCGTAATGGTGATTATGAACGCTCAGGTGTGATGCTAAATGATTATATGCTGATCACTGAATTGGCGGGCATGAGCAAGGCTGAGCGATTGGCAAAACTCAATGCGTTGGGTGATGAAGCGGCGGCTTACCTTACTGAAAATTTACTTGAAGCGTTCAAAACCTATCAGCAGGTTTTCATGGTGATGCACGTACCGCCATTTAGAGAAGCGGCTTGGCACGAAGGTCATGAGTCTGATGAGGATTTTGCGCCACATTTTAGCTGTAAAGCGGTGGGTGATGGTTTGTTGAAAGTGATGTCACAGCATCCGGACCGTTTTTTGACGGTGTTATGCGGCCATACTCATAGTCCGGGTTTGTGTCAGAAGCTGCCGAATTTTCAAGTGAAAACTGGCGAGGCATTGTATCGGGAGCCGCAGATTCAAGATCCCATTTGGCTGGAGTAAAAGGGGTTGGAATAAAAAGGGGTTGGAATAAAAAGGGGTTAGAGTAAAAAGGGGTTAGAGTAAGAGGGGCTGGAATGAGCCCCTATCACCAGTTGGTGCTCGTTCTACAAGCTCTTCAATTCTTCGCGGATCACCTTACGCAAGGTGGCTTCATTAAGTGGCTGACTTGCCTGAGTGTTGATGGAATCTTTAAGGGCGCTGTTAATCAGCGTTTGATAACCAAGGCCGACAGCCTCTGCTTTGGCGCGAAAACCCTGTAGCACTTCATTATCAATCATAATGGTAATGCGGGTTTTGCTTTTGCCCTGCTTTTGTAATTTGGCTAAGTGTGGTACGTCTTTTGCCCGGCTGGCATTGGAAAAGTCATATTCTTCACGCATAATTTTTTACCTCTGTTTTGGTTGTCTCACAGCGTATAAATGATGGTAGGAGGAGTGTCGGACCATCGCCGCGATAAATGGTGTAGCCGTTTCAAAACATGTTGTGCCTTTGGCACAAATCGCGGCGAGGACGCCCCTCCTACTAACGAGAGCTAATGGATCAAACAATGCAGTTGCCGCTTCATCAAAGGTGATCCCGTGTTTAGGCGTCTTCCAAAAAATAATTAATCACCTCGCTGGTCTATGCGACCGTCTTCTGCGTTGTGCCAGAGGTTACATAGACTGACTATGCGCCCTCTGGCACGCCTTGAAGACGGCCCCCTATCCGGCGCGATCTTGATGAATTATTTATTTCCAAACGCCTTATCTTTATTTGACGCTGCTTTGTTGATGTCATATTGAATTTCAATTCCTTGATCACGCATATTTTATCTCCGTATAATTTTTGCAAATTCAAATCCTATACTTTGATTATGCATATTTAATATGCATATTTAATATGCATAATCAAGTTTTTTACAAAGGAAACAACAACCAAAACGTCGAACCCGCTCCGGGTTTGCTATTGACGCCAACGGTACCATTCATCTGTTGCATCAGTAATTTAACCAATGTCAGACCGATGCCCGCACCTTGGACTTCGTTTTCATCGGCATATTGTAGCCGGCTGAAAGGTTCGAAAATGTTTGTCAGGTCATCTTGGGCAATACCACAGCCGGTGTCTTCGATGCTGATTTTGATGTGCTCACTTTCAGCCTTACCTTCTCCCTCAGCGTTATTTTCGCCTTTACTGACGGTAATAAGGATAGAGCCACCAATAACATTGTATTTGACTGCATTGCTGAGCAAATGGAATAGCACTTGTTGTAGGCGCACTGTGTCAGCGGCTGCGCTAAGGTTGGTTGGCTCAAAGTCTATACTGATCCCTCGGTCTTGCGCCTGCTTTTCTAATCGTTGGATACTTTGCCGGATTGCCTCACCGAGTTGACACTTTTCAATTTTAATATTAATACTGTTATCGCCGAGGCTGACGATATCGAGAATGTCGTTGATCATGCCAAGTAAATGCTGTCCGGCGTTTAAGATTTGCTCACTACTTTGTTTTTCACTATCACTGGCGTTTTCACCCAATTTCATTTTTTGTAGTTGAGAAAAGCCGATAATGGCGTTTAACGGCGTACGCAGCTCATGCGACATGCGAGTTAAAAACTGACTTTTGGCTTGACTGGCTGCTTCGACTTTTTGCTTTTCTTTACGTATTTCGGTGGTGGCGAGGGTTATTCGTGTTTCAAGATGACTATTGAGATCAAGCATATTGGCATTGACCGTTCTGTATTTTAACAGTAGCCATAGGCAAAACAGCAGCAACAACGAAATCACCGCATAAGAGGCGTAAATAGCCTGTTGCTGCGACTCAAGTTGTTGCTCCAGTCGTTGCACATAGTCATTATGAAAATGATTGATTAATGTCTGCACTGGATGGTTTTGAATGGTCTTTAATAGCTGATTGATGCTCAATTGCTTGTCGGTAGCATAGCTGATATGTAATAACAGATTTTGCCATTGTTCATTATTTACCTGTTGTTTATGCAGTTGGTTAAAGTATGCCAAAAAGTCTTTATCTTCTTTATCAGTTAAAAACTGATGAAAAAACAGTCCCTGTAATTTCATCAGCTGTTGCCTGTCGGTATCGCTGGCCGTTTTACTGAGTTGATTAAAAAGCCTTGGCAAATAAGTAGTGGCGTTTTTGAAGATCGCAAAGTCAGATTTGAACTGTTCTGTAAGGTTTTCTTTATCAATTAATTGATGCTTTAAGCCTGCCAATTGATTGTGGGTTTGCCTGTCTGCATCGGCCAATATCAGCGTGAGATTATAATAAATAGTGTTGATATGTTGATTGAGTATACGTGGCTCATCGTAGTGTAAAACGCTACCATTGCGGATCCTTAACAACGCCAGTTCAATGTCGTTATCACGTTGTTTTAATTGGTAAAACCCTTCGTTGGCTATGGTCAGTGTACTCAGTGGAAGTGAAGTCTTAGCCACTAATAATGAGACCATCAGCAATAAGGCTGTTAGCGGAATAAAAATGAGATGACTACGGGTTTGTCTATTCATCTAGGCCATTGATCGTGTTGATATTAAAGGGTTCACCAGTTAGCGTATTAAGAAACTTAATCAATAGCTCAACTTCTCGCTCACTGAGCCGCAAACCGAGTTGGTAATAAGCCATGGTGTTGACAGCCTGTTGCAGCGTTTGTGCTGAGCCGTCATGAAAATAAGGGGCGGTGAGTGCGATATTGCGCAAGCTCGGCACCTTGAATTTAAATTTGTCTTGAGCTTGCCCGGTGACATTGTAGCGACCAAAATCACTTTTGCTGATGTGTCCTCGGTCTTTAAAGTAGTTACGCATAATACCTAAAGATTGAAACATATTACCACCGATATTAACACCCTGATGGCACGAGCTGCAACCGAGACTATTGAATAACTCAAAACCTTCGATTTCGTCTTGGGTCAGGATTGTTGGGTTACCGCGCAAATATTGATCGAGTCGGGCGTTAGGTGTGGTCAGGCTACGCTCATAAGTGGCGATGGCATCACGAATATTGGCGGCGGTAATGCCATCGGCATAATGTTGTGTAAACTGTTTTTTCAGTGCCTTATCTTGCTTGAGCTTGTTAATGACCTCAGGCCAATTGCTGTTCATTTCTTTGGGATTATTGACCGGACCATTGATTTGTTCTTCTAATGAGTTGGCTCTGCCATCCCAAAATTGTTTGAAATTGAAAGCGGCATTAAAAACCGTGGGTGAATTAATGTCACCTAATCTGCCTGCTACACCGATAGAGAATGCTTGTCTGTCGACGCCGCCAAGGGCAATATTATGGCAGTTAGCACAGGAGATGGTGTTGTTGCCGGAAAGTCTGACGTCATTAAACAGTTGTTCACCTAAAGTGACGATTTTGGCGTCTAATTGAAAAGGTTGCAGTGGTAACGGCTGAATGGAATGGGGTGAGAAAGTATTATTATCTGACTGCAATTGTGGAAAAGCTGTCGGACTGTTGTTGTCATTTTGTTTGTTATCTGAACAACCAATGTTAAGAATGAGTATAAAACCGACCAGGCAATATAGGATTGAATTATAAAGGTGCCGACTGATACAACGACTCATTGATTTGATTGCACTTTATCTGTCAAAAGTGTATTCACATTAGCAAAGTATTATTCCTTTGGCTACTGCGCAACATCATGCAAGTGATGTTATTTTGTCATCATCCCTAATTATATCGCGCTAAGCCAACGGTAATATCACCAGCCCCAAGCATAAGTGGGGCTGAAAAGGCATATAAGGGACTAAAACCAAGATGATCAGGCTTCGTCAGCTATGGTATTTTTGTTAAGTAGCCACTTTTCGCCCCAGTTATACAGCGATAGGCCAGAAGTGACGCAGGCAGCACCAATTACCAGATTGATGGTAATGGTTTCGTTGTTGAGTATTGAGCCCAAAGCCAGCGCAATCACCGGGGTGATCAATGCGACCATAGCGACAGTACTGGCCGGCAGACGTTGTAAGACGTAAAAGTAAGCAACAAAGCCAATTAATGAACCACCGAGGCCGAGATAGACAATCGCCCAAAGCGAGCGGGCTTGCCATTGCTCAACCGGCGCTGTGCCGTCGAGTATCAGCCAGCTGAGGAAAAACAATGGCAGCGCAACAGTCAGGCCGCCAACTGTGGTAGCCATTGGGTTGATGGTGAGTTTAATGCTTTTGACCAATACGCCACTGAGGCTGAAAAAGAAGGTGCCGAGTAAAATGAAGATTAAGCCAGGTAGGCTGTCGTTGCCCAGCGCCAGATTATCAGACATTACAATCGCTAAGCCCATTAGGGCAATGAGCAACGCGAGTTTTCGCACCCAACTTAGTGGGTCTTCATTAAGGATTTTTTGCGATAAGACACCAGACAACAGTGGCGCGAGACCAAAAACCAACGACATTACCCCTGAAGGGAGATAACTTGAGGCCAGGTAGGCGAACAGCAGGCCACCAAAAATACCTACGCAAGAATAGCAATATAAACGCAGCGCTTTGGCGTGCCATGGGACTTTGATAGACAGCGTTTTAACCGCTACCCATCCAAAGGCGACGGCCATGATCATTCTTAATAACACCGCCATCATCGGATTAACTGACTCGCTGCTCCAAACAATACCCAACGGGGTGGTGGACCAAATGAGCACGACCAATATATAAACGGCTGATACAGGCATGACGAGTTCTCCTTATTTACGATGACAGATCATTATCTGGTAATCTGGGGCAATGTCCATTGAAATCGTGTTTATAACTGGGTTTTGGTAGACCAAGCTTTAACCTTATTGAATTGGCACCACTTTACAAAAGTTTGAAATATCAAATGATGGCTCTGATCATATAGAGCAAATTAGGGTTACAGTTATTCTCAACATTCACGAGGTTGAAACCTCGTCTACGGCAGAGCGGGTGCGCCGTAGACGCGAATTCACCGAAGTGTCGGACCATCACGTTTTTTGATTATCAATTGTTACCCTGTTTGATTGGTGCCCAAATGATAGCGATAACTATTGAGTGGGCTGTCTTTAAATTTGGCGAGGATCATAGGCCCAATGCAGTAATGCTTGACGCTGTTTCGGTCTGCAAGTCCAGTCACATGGTTCACAATTTTTTTTGATCGCGCCAATATGGCGAACCATGGCTCGCCAGCGTTTTATTTGGCGTAAATCCTCTGCCCCTGTACGTCGACCGAGATAATAGCGGCAATACCATTGAAACCAACCTCTTGGGTCTTGTTGATGGATCCAGCCTTTGGCGCACCAGTATTTAAGTGACTGTGATGCATCTACCCGATAATAATTTAAGTCAATATTTTTAGCTGCTGCACTTAATTTCGCATGGGTAAACCAACTCGAAGGGTATTCATCCTGACAATCTGTCAGGTATTTACCACCGAAAACCCCCAACTGCAACATTTGTGCTGGTGTCAGCTGGGGATTGAAATCGGGGTGAAAATCTTGCCCTTGCGCTGCCGTTAATTCATAACAATAGCCTTGTTGCATTTTGTCATTGACGATTATTTTTGCCATTTCCTTCGCTCTTGCTCTTTTGTTTGTTATAGCCCGTTCAACAACATTAATTCACTGGGGTGGGGCTGCATATAATAGGATTCGATAATATATTGGTGTGGATGGTGTAAGAAATGATGTTTTAGTAGTGTAATTGGCACTATCAAGGGGAGAAAGCCTAATCGATACTGTTCAATGGTTTCTGTCAGCTCTTGTTTGTCAATACTATCAATGTGTTTTTTAAGGTAACCTTGAATGTGTGTCAAGGTATTGGCATGTGTTTTTCTGGTCGCTTTGTTTTTTAGGATATCCATCATTTGACTTAAATATTGATGGCTTAATTGGTCGATTTCACTGTCATGTTGATTGGCTAACCAATTTCCCAGTGCTTTCGCTTCATTCTGATTGTGACTCATGAAGATATATTTGTGCTTAGCATGAAATTTACTGATACCGGTCCAGGTGCGTCGGTTTGACTGTAATGCTTGCCAGCGATGGTAAATAAAAACGCGTTTAATGAAGTTTTCTCTAAGCACGGGGTCGAGCAGGCGGCCTTCTTCTTCAACGGGTAAACAAGGAAAATTAGCCATCAGCCGTTGGGTGTATAATCCAGTACCTTCTTTTGTTGGATTATCATTGCTATAAACTTTGACCCGTTCCATACCGCAACTTGGTGAGTCTTTTTTGACGATGTAACCTGATAGTTGTTGGTGCCAGTGTTTTTGCTCTTGGGCAGATTGGTCCAGTTGCTCGGTATAATCTAAGGTAGGGTCCTTGGTACTGACACAACGAATGACGTCATCTTGTTTGATCAGTCGAATTGTTGGTCTGGGGATCCCCAAGCCAATACTGACCTCAGGACAAAAGGAAACAAATTTGAAAAACTGTGCTAATACGTCAACAATATAGCGATTCTTTTTATGACCAGCATCAAATCTCACGGATTCGCCCAGTAAACAACTACTCATACCAATTTTTATTTCGTTATTTTTTATATTCATTTGTCGGTTTTTTATTCACTAATCATTAGATATATCCAGTGTATCAGCAAAAAAATATTTGTCTTAAACATATTGTATGATCTTTACAAATATACTGTTATCTATATGATTATCTTCGATAAACTTAATGTGTTAGCAACTAATTGATGATAGGCAGGAGTTAAGAAATGGCAGAAACATACACGACCTCCACTTACCGTTTTCGCGTGACTGTAGGCGAAGAGGTGATGGCATTCAGCCGGGTTTCCGGATTGGAATCTGGCCGGGAAAATATTGATTATAAAGATGGTATGGGGGGACGTTTTCAAATGCCGGGTCAGCAAACTAATCTCGACTTTACGTTAAGCCAAGGTGTTGTATCGGCAAGAAGCGCGTTATGGGATTGGTTGAACTCTACATCTGGCAACCTCATCGTTAAGAAAGATATATCCATCAGCTTGACCGATGAGACTGGGAGTGAATTGCTGATAACGTGGAATATCTTGAATGCCTTCCCATGCGAGCTGTCCGCAGCAGATTTTGACGCTACTAGCAACGAGGTTGCGATTGAGGAGTTGAGCTTATCCGCCGACAGCATGACCACTGAATATCATTGATTTTAGGCTCGGAATGCCGCACCGCTCGCGCGATTTGTGCGAAGGTGCGACGGATTTTTTTAATCGCTACGTCATTTATCCCGGTGAGAGGCCGCTCTTTGATTACCCACAAGCTGAGGTTTGGGGGGTGGTTTGTCTCAGCTTGGTTAAATCTTAAGGCTCTTGCTCCTGCGAAGTCGTTTGATTTTTATATATTCTCGCATATAGGCGATATGTCAATTTGCAGATTAAGTTAAAAGGTTTATAATCCACAAATATAGAAGTGCAGTTCGTAAAAAAAGTATCTTTGTGTCTCTTTTGGCTTTGATAATTCGTAGTGTGATACACCATGAATGAGAAAATAAAAGTATGTTGTTATATTCGTTGAAATTCGCTTGGTGGAATGTATCGCTTTCTCCGGCAGCAAAAAGTGCCAAACCACGCGATTCTCAGGCTAATTATCAGACAGTTTGTGAGCAATTAAATCATTTGATTGTTGAACAAGGCTGTCATTTTATTGGTCTATGTGAAGTTTCAGCAGCTGATAGCGATGCCATTGAACGCTATTTTGAAATTCATTTTGAAGATTTAGATTTTGAAATTATAAATCTGGCTTTTAAAGTGGGTAGAACACGATTTGATACAGCGGTTATTTTTAACCGGACTCGATTAAGTGTGGAATATCTATCCCAAATTAGTCGGTCAATGACAGGGCAAACAATAAAAGCGGGCCAATTGTTAAGTGTTACAGATCTCCGGTATGACAAGTCCTTTAAATTGGTTTTATGCCATTGGCCGAGTCAGCTTATGGGTGACAGTTCGGATAAAAGGACAAATGCAGGAGATTTAGTCCGGATGACGGTCCGTGAATTTATGGAAAACGATGAAGATGTTATCGTGATGGGGGATTTTAATGACAACCCTTATGATGACAGTGTTTTCAAAAATTTGCAGGCTATAAAATGTCATGAATCGGTTCGGTGTTACCCAAAAGAGTTTTTATATAATCCTTTTTGGCGTTCCATTACCGCCCAGACAAAGTATAATTATTTGCAGGCTGAGCAAACTATTTTTCGTTCAGGCACATTACGTTATAAGCAAACTGGCACTCATACGATCAGATAATGGTCTCAGGCAGTTTGCTTGGCAGCAGTGACTGGCATTTAAATGAAGAGGCTACAGGGGTTATTTCAACTGAAACCTTTACTAATCTTATTGACGATAAAAACAGTATTATTGACCATTTACCTGTGGTTTGTGAGATAAACAAGCCTTGAGGAGTAAGACGATGAATTTAAATTTTGCAGCCCAGCTAGATCAAGGGGCACAGGCCGCTGAGGTGACTTTGGCGAGTAGAGAAGAGATTGCGCAAACTTTCGAGGGGTTTCGTCATTCCATTGCTGAGTTTTTAGAAATTGAGGTAGTGTTGTCTGATGAGGCTGAATTTGAAGCCGGGAGAATGACAGAAGCTAGAATGTTCGGACCTGAAAAACCAACTGGTTATAAATTATTATTTATTAAATCAACCAAATTGACAGTAAAAAAAGAGTTATTTAAATACAAAGAAGATCCTGATGGTTACCCGATAACCATCAATTATCTCCATCAACGTTATATTTGCAATTCTCAGGCTGAGCTGGTGGAAGCCCTTGGCATGGTGGTTGCCGACTCTCAAATTCATTTGGTGTTTAAGGCGTTTAAAAATGAATATGCCGCGTTGGCTGACAAGGGCTGAGAAGCAGTCTTAAAAAACCAGCTGAAAACCCACCGAGGTAAATTGATGGTGGGTTTTTAATTGTTAATTATTAATTGCCAAACCCCTACACAATAACCCGTCCAACAATCGCCCGGCTGCGTTTAAACATTTGCTGAGTCCGATAACGGGCTTTGAGCAATAACACATAGGCCAGCGGCACCAGATATAAACTGGTAACAGTGGAGAAGGTCAGGCCGCCGATGATAGCGATGGCCATGGGTGAATAGGGAGGACCGTCGCCGCCAATTTTGGTGGCTCCCATGGCTAATGGTAATAGGCCGAGGATGGTGGTGGCGACCGTCATCATTATGGGTCTTACGCGGCTGAGGCAACCGTCGATGATGGCGTGTTTCATGTCTTCGCCTTGGTTGACCAGCTGGTTTATCCGGTCGACCAGCACTATGCCGTTGTTCACTACGATGCCCATTAATATCAAAATACCAATCATGCCCATGACTGACATTGATGTACCTGTCACCATGAAGGCCCAAAAGACCCCGACGATAGAAAATATCAATGAAGTGATGACCGCTGTTGGTAATACCAGCGATTCAAACAAGGCGGCCATGACGATGTAGATCATTATGACGGCTAACATCATGTTTTGGCCCATCAGCGCCATTTCTTGGTCTTGTTTTTTGAAGCCACCGTCCAAGGTCCAGCGGTATCCCGGCGGAAAATCAATGTTGCCAAGGGCGTTTTCGATGCGTTTTTTCGCTTGCTCCAAAGTTACGTCTTCTGACAGGTTGGCGGTAATAGCTAAGCCAGTTTGACGGTCCAATCGGGTGATGTCATCCATGCCGTTGACCACTTTTAATTGTGCCAGCCCGCTTAACGTATACACCTGATTGTCCATGCGTAAAATTGGCAGCTGTTTCAGGGCGGTCAGTGATTGGCTGATTTGTTTATCAAAGTTTAGCTGTACGCTGATTTCACCTAAATCTGGATGTCTGAATGAGCGTAGGTTGTTGCCTCGTAAGGCGGTTGAGATGGCGTTGGCAACATCAGCTGTAGTCAGGCCAAGTCGATGAACCATGGTGCGATCAACTTTGATTTGTAGCTCTTTTTTCTCGCCTTTCATGTCTGAGGTAGAATCGTCGAGTCCATCAATGGCATCCAATACAGGCAATAAATCGTCTGCTAGTTTTATCAGTACGTCGGTAGAGTTGCCGAGTAGGTTGATTTTGACGCCACCGCCGCCTTGGCTATTAAAACCAAACTGCGGTTTGCCTCTGACCAACGTCGGCCAGTTTTCTTTGATTTTGGCTTTTAATACCGCCATGGTCATCGGAATGTCATCTTTGAACTGAATTGATGAGTAAGCAAAGTTGGTGCTGTAATAGCTGTAAACCGAATCAATATAAAATTCGTCTTGATGGTCGTAGAGATACTTTTCTAGCACTGAGACGGTTTTTTCGACTTCTTCAACGGTATAGGTGCTGAGGATGTTGTAATTGATTTGTAGGCGGTCGCGGCCATTGTCACGGTCTTCGTCGTTGGTCACTGCACCCATGGGAATGGCGATGCTGGCGAGTAATAATGCTGCAATTGCCGAGGTGGATTTTTGATGACCCATCACCCAATGCAAGGTTTTGGCGTAGAAGTTAAACAGCTTTGACGGCGGTTTTTGCTTGGTGACGATCTTGTGTTTGATCTTGGTGGTCAACAAGGGGATCAACGTTTGGGCTATCAGCAAGGAGGCAAATAACGACAGTATGATGGCGATGGCAACGTGCTCCAAAAATATCGTCAGGCTGATTTTTTCACCAACGATATTCGGCAAAAAAACTATCGCGGTGGTAGCAGTACCGGCGATCACCGCCAAGCTGACTTTTGATACCCCGGCTTTGGTGGCCTCTAACGGGTCTTTGATTGATTGTTTTTCGTGGAAGATGCTTTCGGTGATCACCACCGCGTTATCCACTAACATACCTACCGCCAGCATCAACCCCATCATCGACAGAATGTTGAGGCTGTAACCCATCAGATACATCAAACCCAAGGTGATAAAGATTGAAAAGGGAACCGATAGCACCACTATCATAGTGGTCGCAATGTTACGCAAAAAACCATATAGCACGATAACCGACAATATTGCGCCAATCAGACCAGCACTGAGCAAGTCTGATAATGACGAGGTAACGCCCTCAGCCATATTATCCATCACCAGCAGGTTGATGCCGTTGAACTGTGGATTGGCTTTAGCTTCGTTGATCACTTTCATTACTCGGTCGGCAACTTCAACTAGGTTGGTGCTCGACTCTTTGTAAATGTCCATGCCGATGGCATATGTTTGATCAAGATGACGACCTTCAATGGTTTCTGGCAGCTCTAGTCGAATATCAGCAATGTCGCGCAAGCGCACGTTATCGGCGATGATCAGATCGCTAATTTCGTCGATACTCTGAAATTCGCCCACTGGATTAACAATGATTTTGTTATCGTCAGCAAAGAAATGCCCAGCAGTCATCGAGAAGTTGAATTGACGCATTTTAGCCGCCAACTCTTGGGTATTTATCCGCAAAGAAGAGATTTTTGCCGAATCTAGTCGAATAACGATTTGTCTTTTATTCACCCCATAGAGTTCGACTTTAGATACGCCTTTAACTCGGCCAACCGGACGTTTGAGCTGACGGTCAAGCAAGTCATAAGCCAGCGATAAGTCACGCTCGCTAGAAATTCGCAGCCTGAATACCGGCATGTCACTGGTGTTAAATTGATACACCAGCACCCGTTCGACATCGGTGGGCAGCAAGTGACGGATGGCATCAATTTTCTCGCGAGCTTCGATACTCTTAGCACCGATATTATCATCCCATTTAAACTGAATGGAGATCTCCGCACCACTATCTCGTGAGAAGGAATTCAGTCGTTCGATGCCTGAAATCGTCGCTAAGGCTTCTTCTATCGGTCGAGTGATCAAGCGTTCAACCTCAGCCGGGGTCGAGTTAGGGTAGGGCACACTGACGTAAAGTTCAGGAATATCAATGCCCGGCCATTTCTCCAGCGGCAACAGGCGGCTGGAGACTATGCCTAATAACAGCATCGATAAGAAAAACATGGCAGTTGTTACCGGGCGTTTGATGGCAAATGCCGCCATCGATGCGCCCATGGATTGGTACTTATTACTTTTTGTGTTGCTATTGCTATCAGTGTTGTTATCGGTGTTGTTATCAGTGTTCATGCGCTTGCTCCTGCTGCCACTTTGGTCTGATTGTCCGTTTCAACGACAGCCGATTTAAAGCGTTTTTGGTCAAACAGGCTGTAAATTACCGGAATGAATATCAGCGTCAACACGGTGGCAAACAGCAAGCCGTAAATCACGGTGATCGCCATTGGTGCACGGATTTCTGAACCGTCGCCAGTACCAAAAGCCAGCGGCAATAAACCTAATGTGGTGGTGAGCGTGGTCATGATGATAGGGCGTAAACGAGAGCTGGCGGCGTCAAATATCGCGCTGGTTTTCTCTTGTCCTTCGCTACGTAATTGGTTAATCCGATCTATCAGTACAATGGCGTTGTTGACCACGATGCCCGATAACATGATTAAGCCGATAAATACCATGATACTGATATTGGTGCCGCTCAAATACAGGCCAAAGATAGAACCAGCACCAGCCAAAGGCACAGTGAACAAAATCAACAATGGATGCAAGAAGGATTCAAACTGTGACGCCATCACGATATAGACCAAAAAGACCGCGAGCAGCAAGGCGAATTTCAGTGAATCAAACGAGCTTTCCATTTCTTCGTTTTGACCAGTAATACGTGCCTGAATATTCAGTGGAATATCCATGTCAGCCAAGGCCGCTTTGGCGTCGATAACCGCTTGGCTTAAATCGCCATAAGCCAGGTTTGAAGACACAATCGCCACACGTTGCTGACCAATACGAGTGATTTCGCTAGGACCAATTGATTCGGTAACTTTAGCGACAGCGGACAATGTAATAGGACGGTCACTGCCCGGATTGACGATGATCGATTTGATATCGTTGACTGAGTTGCGGTCTTCTTCACGAGTACGTACCAGAATATCAATTTTACGGTCGTTGATGGTGTATTGAGTGGCAATATCACCACCGATTTGGCTCGATAACAGTTTGGAAACATCTGACGCATTTAGCCCCAGTTGTGCCAGCGTGGCATGGTCAAAGTTGACTTTCAGCTCAGGGTGACCGTTACGTAAGGTGGATTTGACATCGACAAAACGATTGTTGCTTTGTAGTTTTTCAACCACTTTATTGGCGAACAGATTTAATGCAGTCAAGTCGTAACCGGTTAGCTCAATCTCCAGTGGGGTTTTAAAGCTAAACAGCTCGGCTTTATCAAACTTGGCTTGAATGCCCGGGACTTGGCTTACTGCTTGGCGCAGTGCATTGATGACGATTTGTTCGTCAGCCAATGTTGAACCCGCTTTTAATACCACGTTCAAACGACCCCAGTGATCGCCACCTTGACTCGGAGAAGCATTCATTAAGCTGCCAGTACCAGCTAAAGCATAGCTATTTTTGACTTGTGGATCCTGCTTGGCAATAGTAGCCAATTTGCGTAAGGTTTCATCCGTTTGCTTAAGTGGCGTTCCCGCTGGCAAAGTGATTTCAACAAAGAATTCGCCTTGTGACATTGATGGAATTAATTCCATGCCCAATTTTGGCAGCAATAAAGTGGCGCTTGCACAAATACCAACGACGATAGAAACAAACAACAAACGTTGCGATAAAGCCAGTTTTAAGATCACCGCATAAACACGGGCAAAGGCAGCGTAAACTTTGTCAAAGGTCCACAATAATGGCTTAAATGCGATGCCTAGTATTTTACTTAATCCTTTGAAAATAAACGAAATGGCAATAGTCAGCCCTAATGGAATATAACGGAATGTCAGTAATAACAGCCACTTGAACGGCATCGCCAGATACCAAAAGAACAGGCCGATTTTTGACGTGGGTTTAGTGGCTTCAGGCGCGGGTTTAACAAACTCATCAGCCTCTTCTTTAGTATTAGCAGTCGTTCTTGATGACAGCATGGGGATAAGGGTGATGGCAATAATCAGTGATGCTAATAGGGCAAAGGTCACGGTTAATGCCTGATCGCTAAACAGTTGTCCGGCGATACCTTCAACAAAAACCAGCGGGAAAAAAACCGCCATCGTGGTTAAGGTTGATGCGGTGATTGCCATGGCGACTTCCTTGGTGCCTTTGGTTGCGGCAACCAGCACAGGTTCACCATTGTTTTTTCGTCGGGCGATGTTCTCTAGCACCACAATCGAGTTATCTACCAATAGGCCGACTGCCAACGCAATGCCACCCAAACTCATGATATTCAAGCTGATGTCGTTGCCGTACATTAAGTTGAAGGTGGCAATGATGGATACCGGAATTGAGATCGAAATGATCAATGTTGCCCAGATATTTTTAAGGAAGAAATAGAGAATAAACATCGCCAGGATACCACCGATAATACCGGCGCTTTTGACTTCTGAAATCGCGTTGTCGATGAAGATGGATTGGTCATAAACCAGCGATAAGGTGTATTGGCTCGGCAGTTGTTTTTCCATTGCTTCGAGTTGGGCTTTAACGCGCTGTGCGACTTCTACTGTGTTGGCGTCGCCTTCTTTATAGATAGCGATTTCGATGGCTTCGTTGCCGTTCACCCGGGTGATGGAAGAACGCTCTTTATGATAGTCGGTGACGATGGCGATATCGGCCAAACGGATGTTTTTGCCTTCAACGGTGGCGATAAAAATGTTGCGGATATCGTCAAGGGTTTGAAATTGATTGAGGGTGCGAACCAAAAAGGTTTGTGCGCCATCTTCGACTTTACCACCGGCTTGATTGATGTTTTCAGTGCGCAGACGATTGACCACTTGGCTTACTGGAATATTCAACTGACTGGCTTTTTGTGGATCAATCAACACCTGAATTTCTTGCTCTAGACCACCGCCGATTTTAACTGAGGCGACACCGGGCAACGATTCGAGTTTGCGTTTGATTTGCTCTTCGGCGAAGGTTCTTTGTGATTTCAATCGATCTGCTGCACTACTTTGCAAACCCAGTCGCATGATAGGGTCGAGGCTGGGATTGAATTTCAGCAATAACGGGCTTTTTACATCCAATGGCATTTGCAGGATGTCGAGCTTTTCACGCACCTCTAGGCTGGCCAAATCCATTTTTACCCCCCATTCAAATTCCAGCACCACGTCGGATTGACCTGCTTTAGAAATTGAATGCACCTTGCGCACCCCTTTAACTGTGCCAATGGTTTCTTCAATCGGCTTGCTCACCAACTGCTCGACTTCTGACGGCGCAGCACCGGCATAATCGGTGCGGATAGTCAGGGTCGGGTACGACAGGTCCGGCAACAGGTTAATGGATAAACGGGAGAGTGATACCAGGCCAAATAAAGTGACCGCAAAGGTAAACATCCAGACAGTAACGGGTCGACTGACAGCGACATCAACAAGTTTCATACTCTTCAAGCCTTTTGAATTGGGTTTGCGTTGGGCGTGCTCGGTGGGACGTAAGCGAGGCTGCTGCCTCGCTACGCTCTTAATTATTAACCCCTAGATGGTATTGATGATTTGGATAGTGGCATTATCTTTGAGATTGTTATGACCTGCGGTTACCACTTGAGTATTGGCGTCTAAACCACCTAAGACTTCAACCATTGAACCTTCTTGGAAACCAATTTGGATTTGCTGTTTGGTCGCTTTACCGTTGGCAACTGAGTAAACCGTATGTTGGTTATCTAAAGATATCAGCGCTTTACGAGGAATTAACGTGGCGTTTTCGTGGGTGCTATAACGGATGCTGACCTCGGCAAACATGCCTGATTTCAACATGCCGTTTTCATTGGGAATACTCAATGTCACTTTGAAGGTGCCAGTTTGGGCGTTAACGACTGGGCTAATGCGTTCAATCACGGCGGTAACCGGGGTATCGCCAATGGCGGCTAATTTCAGGCTGGTGTGTTGACCAACTTTAACGTGACGCAACTGTTGTTCAGGTAAGTGTACTATGCCTTGTAATTGTTTTTGCTCAACGATATGGAACATGCTGTTTTGTTGATACTGTTGCACTACGTTGCCGACTTTGACATAACGTTCAGCAATGAAGCCAGAGATTGGGGCGATGATTTCGGTTTCTTTGAGGTTTAGTTTGGCGATATCTAATGCGGCTTTGGTGGATTCGACCTGCCATTTGAGTTTTTCATAAGTATCGGCGCTGACCAGTTTTTGACCGTGGACTTTTTCGATGCGGTTCAGTTCTGTTCTGACGTTAGCCAGTTCAGCTTTGGCTTTATTGAGGTTGAGTTGATAACGCTGCGGTTCGATTTTAGCGAGGATTTGACCGGCTTCAACATAATCGCCTTCTTCGACATAAACCGATTGTAAGATGCCAGCGACTTTACTGACGACTTGGGCTTCATCTTTGGCTTCTAATACGGCGGTGGTGGCATAGTGAGAGGAGATACTACCGGATATGGATTGACTGACTTCGACAGGCACTACGGCTATTTCGACTTTCTTGTCTTCTTTGGGTTCGGCTGAGGCATTGGCCTCACCACACCCGCTGAGGTTTAATGATAGTACTGCGATGGATGAAGCTAATACCAGTTTGCTCAATGTCTTTTTGGAAAGAGCTTTCTTTGAACTTGAAAGAGTGCTTGAAAGAGTGCTTGAAATCATGGTTGTATCCTTGCTTATTAACTTAACAGTTTCATTTGTGCTGCGCATTTTTAGTGTAATGCACTTTCAGTGGATGACATATAGCAGAAGCTGTGCCAGCCATTAAAATTTGTTACAGGCCGTGAATCGCAAGGGATTGACTGTATTAGGTAAGGTTAAGTGTGATGTTTAAACGGGGAGGATCCAATCAATTTCACTAATATTTGGTGGATATTGCCAAGTGGTTTGGCCTAATGGCGAGATCTAAACTGTTCTGCCAGCTCTGCTATTTGTGACATAAGCAATGTATTACGGCTCATCGCATGAGCGTTCGGTTCAAAGATTGCGAGTACGACATAGGCGTCGGGGTTTAAATAGCCTGTACTGTAGACAAGAAAACGGTCGCTTGTTGTACCTTTACTTTCAATTGCGAGTAAATGGACATGGCGTAACTGGGCAGCTACAGCCGAATAGGGGCGATTGTATGAAACATCTTTACCAAATTTAACCGTTTCAAATTCAGTTATATTGTTTTGTTTATATTTTTTAAAATCTCGAATTAAGCTTTTAATATCCTGGTAGGCTTGTAGTGACGATGTACTGAATACTTGAACAGTAGACATTAAGCTGGCTATATAATTTCAATAAAATTGACGGGCTCTTTGGTGTTGGTCGCCTTTAATACGTCTAGTGACGCTTGAGTGACCGCCGCAAGATTTTGTTCGGACGCATAAAACTGGCCTGCGTTTTCATTCAATAATCCTTTGCCGTGTTGAGCTGTAGTAAGGCATGTATTTTCTATGTCAGAACAGGCTTGCGCAAGTGCCAAAGTGTCTGGCGTCGGATTATTGTGTATGCAGTGATAGCTTAGGATGTGGAACATTTGCGCGATGGTTTCAAACTCGGTGATTTCGTTTTCACTAAGGCCGAAGTTTTCATCAATTAGCGTTTTATTGGTATTTTTTAAAAAATGGTTCAACGCGGTTAAAGGCGGTAAAAAACTCACCAGCAAAGCCTGATGTGCTTTAAAGCTTTGCATGGCTTCGGCAATTTTTTGAATTTCTTTGATTGCAATTCGCTCATTCATGATTTGGCCACTTCTGTTTATAAAAACGCTGTAATAGGGAGGAGTATAACATAGCCCGCCACTTGACTACCAAAAACAAAAAACCACCTGTCGAATTGCTCCGAAAGGTGGTTTTTGACAACGAAAATCAATTGTTAACTATTAATTATAAGCCGCAGCCTTAACGCTCTTCATAAGACTGATAATCGCGTTTGGTCGCACCCGTATATAACTGACGAGGACGACCAATTTTGTGACCTTTTTGACTTAACATTTCATCCCAATGTGAAATCCAACCGACGGTTCGTGACATGGCGAAAACCACGGTGAACATGTTCATTGGAATACCAATGGCTTTTAAAATGATGCCTGAGTAAAAATCGACGTTAGGATAAAGTTTCTTCTCGATGAAATATGGGTCTTCTAGGGCGACTTTTTCTAATGCCATGGCGACATCAAGTAGCGGATCTTTGATGTTTAGCTCTGATAATACTTCATGACAAGTTTGACGCATTAGCGTGGCGCGTGGATCGTGGTTTTTGTAAACCCGGTGTCCAAAGCCCATCAAACGGAAAGAGTCGGTTTTGCTTTTCGCTTTGGCGACATATTCATCAACGCGGTCAACTGAACCAATCTCTTTTAGCATTTCAAGACAGGCTTCGTTGGCACCGCCATGAGCAGGTCCCCACAATGATGCAATACCCGCCGCGATACACGCATAAGGATTAGCACCAGATGAACCGGCTAAACGAACCGTTGACGTTGAGGCGTTTTGTTCATGATCAGCATGTAAAATGAAAATGCGATCCATGGCTTTAGCCAAGATTGGGTTAACTTTGTATTCCTCAGCTGGCACTGAAAACATCATGTTGAGGAAGTTTTCGGCATAAGAGAGGTTGTTTTTAGGGTAAACAAAAGGTTGACCGATACTGTACTTATAGGCCATTGCTGAGATAGTTGGCAATTTGGCGATCAGGCGGTGAGTACTGCGTACTCGTTGCTCTGCATCATCAATGTCCAAATCGTAGTGATAAAAAGAAGACATTGCACCAACAACGCCACACAACATCGCCATTGGATGGGCGTCATGCTGGAAACCTTGAAAGAAGCGGGCTAAATTTTCATTAACCATGGTGTGTTCAGTGATATCACGCTCAAAAGCGACGTATTCTTGTTTTGAAGGCAGTTTACCTTCAAGCAATAAAAAACACAATTCGAGGTAGTTTGATTGGCTGGCGATTTGGTCAATTGGGTAGCCATAGTGTAATAGTACACCCTTGGCACCATCAATAAAGGTAATGTCGGATTCACATGAGGCTGTAGCCATAAAACCCGGGTCATAAGTGAAGTAACCTTGTTGACCTAACGCCCTGACATCAATTACATCGGTACCCATGGTGCCTTTAAGGATCGGGAGTTCAAATGGCTCCATACCATCGATATGTACGGTTGCCTTTCTATCTGCCATTGGGTCTGCTCCTGGTTGATTTTGACTGGTTAGTTTTGATTTTTTGTGACTATCTATGATGTATTCTTTATAAACAACTGTGAATAGTCATGCATTTTTTTTGCATTTCAAATTGAATGCGTATGCACAGTTGTCTATTTTACTGCTAAACACCGGACTAAAGTCAATGGAATTAAGTCACAATGCAATAATACTTGTCCAATTGCCTGACATTAATCAATTTATGCTAGTTAATTGGTTAAAAAATAGCCTCAAGTGGCTGGAAATAAACAAAAATTGTAAATTGTAAATTGATATCAGCAACTATATAATAGCGCATGTTTTTACCGCTGAACGAATTATTACTTTAGCTGACGTTCTAGTCAGTTCAAGTCAATTCAAGTTTAAAGTGCCGCCTGTTTTATTCAAAACAGGCTAAACTGAGCTAACAGTGTCGGGACCGCCAACTTTTCTACGGCGGTTTGAGTATAACAACAACCTAGCCATCACGGCTAAAAATGGGCATCTAAACCGTGAAAAAACAAAGACCAGCCAATCTCGTTGATTTTAAAACCTTCGAATTTCCTGCGTCAGCCAAAGCTTCAATCCTCCATCGTGTCACCGGCGTAGCAATGTTCATTGCTATGGCTTTTGTCGTGTGGGCATGGGCTGAATCGCTGAGCTCTGAAGCCGGATTTAACAATGTTAGCGAAATCATGACCTCCTTTATCGCAAAATTTATCGCCTGGGGCACAATGGTAGTGTTGTCTTACCATTTACTCGCTGGTATTCGCCACATGTTCATGGATTTGGGCCACTTCGAAGAAATTGAGTCTGGTAATAACAGCGCTAATTTCATCATGGTTGTTTGGATCATCGTTTCTATTGCCGCAGGAGCCTGGTTATGGATGTAAATCAAGCATCATTGAAGAGGAACGGAATTCAGGACTTTATCTCGCTTCGTGCGACGGGTCTTATTCTGGCCTCGTATTCACTTTGTATCATTGGTTTTTTATTGACCACCCCAGATTTAACTTATCAGATATGGCGAGATGTGTTCTCAAACCTAGCGATGAAAATATTCACGCTGTTAGCGCTGGGTTGCATATCCATTCACGCCCGGATTGGCTTGTGGCAAGTGGCCACGGATTATATTCATAATGCTAGAGCACGTGGTGTTTTACAGTTTGTTGTCAGTATTGTTTCCTTCGCTTATGTGGCGGCCGGATTATTTGTTTTGTGGGGTGTGTAAGTGACTGTTTCTGTTCGCGAATTTGATGCCGTCGTTATCGGCGCTGGTGGGGCTGGTATGCGTGCCGCCTTGCAAATCACCGAGTCCGGTAAGTCTTGTGCGTTATTATCCAAAGTCTTTCCAACCCGTTCACATACGGTATCTGCGCAAGGTGGCATCACAGTCGCACTTGGCAATGCCCACGAAGATCACTGGCAAGAGCATATGTACGATACGGTTAAAGGCTCCGATTTTATCGGTGACCAAGACGCTATCGAATACATGTGTAAAGTTGGTCCTGAATCAGTTATCGAACTGGAAACCATGGGCTTGCCTTTCTCCCGTTTTGATAATGGTAAAATCTATCAACGTCCTTTTGGCGGTCAGTCAAAGAACTTTGGTAAAGGCGGTCAAGCGGCTCGTACCGCAGCGGCTGCTGACAGAACAGGTCACGCCCTGTTGCATTTGTTGTATCAACAAAATGTCAAAAATAAAACCCAAGTATTCAGTGAGTGGTATGCGCTGGATCTAGTGAAGAATGAAGACGGTGGCGTAGTCGGTTGTACGGCTATTGACATCGAAACCGGCGAAATCGTTTACTTTAAATCTAAAGCGGTTGTTCTGGCCACTGGTGGTGCAGGACGTATCTATGCTTCAACCACTAATGCCTTTATCAATACCGGTGACGGTGTTGGCATGGCCTTACGCGCTGGTGTGCCAGTGCAAGACATCGAGATGTGGCAGTTCCATCCGACGGGTATTGCCGGGGCCGGTGTTTTGGTTACCGAGGGGTGTCGTGGTGAGGGTGGTTATCTGCTTAATAAAGATGGCGAGCGTTTCATGGAACGTTATGCGCCTAATGCCAAAGATTTAGCTTCTCGTGATGTTGTTGCTCGTTCAATGATGACGGAAATTCGTGAAGGTCGTGGTTGTACAGATGGTCCTTGGGGTCCTCATATCAAACTGAAACTCGATCACTTAGGTAAAGACGTGCTAGATAAGCAGTTACCTGGTGTGGGTGAGTTGGCAAAAACTTTTGCCCATGTTGATACGTCTAAAGAACCTATCCCAGTGATCCCTACTTGTCACTATATGATGGGTGGTGTGCCAACTAATGTTGATGGTCAAGCTGTTGGTATAGACAGCGAAGGCAACGACATGATCATTCCAGGTTTGTTTGCCTGTGGTGAAATCGCTTGTGTATCTGTTCATGGTGCTAACCGTTTGGGTGGTAACTCACTGCTTGATTTGGTGGTCTTTGGTCGCGCTGTTGGTTTACATTTGGGCAAAACCCTAGATGACAGTGAGTTGAAAGAAGCATCTGACGAAGAAATTGGCAAGTCACTGGCGCGAATGAAGCGTTGGGAAGATTCAACTCCGGGTCAGGGCGAAGATCCTGGTCAAATCCGTCGTGATTTACAAAACTGTATGCAGTTGAACTTTGGTGTATTCCGTGAAGGCGATGCGATGGCCAAAGGGCTGGCTGAGCTTAAAGAAATTCGTGAACGCCTCAAACATGCTCGTTTGGATGATAAGAGTAGTGATTTCAATACCCAGCGAATTGAATGCTTGGAGCTTGATAACCTGATGGAAACGGCTTTTGCTACTGCGGTTGCGGCTAACTATCGTAAAGAAAGCCGGGGTGCACATAGTCGCTCTGACTTCCCAGACCGCGATGACAGAGATTGGTTGTGCCATTCGGTTTATGATCCGTCGTCTGAGAGCATGAGCAAACGTGAAGTTAATATGGCACCAAAATTCCGCGAGGCGTTCCCGCCTATCGCAAGAACTTATTAAGGAGCATTTGGCATGAAAATAACGTTTTCAATATACCGTTACAATCCGGATGTGGATAACAAGCCGAGAATGCAGGACTTTGATCTTGAGCTTGAAGAAGGTCAGGACATGATGGTGCTTGACGCGTTGATCTTGCTTAAAGAGCAGGATACTACGTTGTCATTTCGGCGTTCATGCCGTGAAGGTGTGTGTGGCTCTGATGGTATTAATATGAACGGTAAGAATGGTCTTGCCTGTATTACTCCTTTATCTGATTTGAAGGGTAAAAGTAAAATCCAAATTCGACCGTTACCGGGTTTACCGGTGATCCGCGATTTGGTGATAGACATGAGTCAGTTCTATACCCAGTATGAAAAAGTCAGACCTTATCTGATTAATGACGGGGTACCGGCTGCTAGAGAAAATCTGCAAATGCCACAAGAGCGCGAAAAACTCGATGGACTTTATGAGTGTATCTTATGTGCTTGTTGCTCGACTTCATGTCCGTCATTCTGGTGGAATCCAGATAAGTTCATCGGTCCTGCTGGTTTGTTACATGCTTATCGCTTTTTGGTCGATAGTCGTGATACCGCAACTGAATCTCGACTTGATGATCTTGATGATGCCTTTAGTGTATTCCGTTGTCACGGGATCATGAACTGTGTCAATGTATGTCCTAAAAATCTAAATCCAACCAAAGCCATTGGTCATATCAAATCAATGCTTTTGAGTCGGGCTGTGTAATCAGCTCTTTAATTAACAGTTAACAATTAACAATTAACAATTGATAAGTTTGACCAGTAATGCCACCGGGAGCTGTTTGTGTCGGTGGCAATCGTTTCAGTAACGCTTTTAATGGTTTAGTTTTTAATGGTTTAACGTTTTTTGTAATTTACGCTAGAAAAGAAGGGCGAAAAATCAATGCAACAAAGCGTAATAGAAAAATGGCTGGCTTCTTCTCACCTGGATGGTGGAAGCATGGCTTATGTCGAGGGGTTGTATGAATCCTATCTAGACGATGCCGCCTCGGTACCGTCTGAATGGCGTGAACAGTTTGAGCAGCTTCCTGTGGTCAACGGGGCTGTTGTTGAAGTTAAACACTCCGATGTTCGTGATGAATTTATTCAATTGGCTAAAAACAAGCATCGCGAAGGGGCTGCGGCTCAGGATAGTGAGGCTGATGCTCACAGTGCCAGTCAAGTCAGAGTGCTGCAATTAATCAACTCCTATCGTTTCCGTGGTCACCAAAATGCCAATTTGGATCCATTGGGTATGTGGCAGCGTAGAACTATCAGCGATCTGCAATTAGCGCATCATAATTTGAGTGACGCTGATCTGGATACTGAATTCAATGTCGGTTCATTTGCGGTGGGTCAGGACAAAATGCGTCTTGGCGATATTTATAAGGCGCTGAAAAAAACCTACTGTGGTTCGATTGGTGCTGAGTATATGCACATCACTTCAACTGAAGAAAAGCGCTGGATCCAGAAGCAATTGGAATCTGTGCAAAGTACCCCCAAATTCAGTAAAGCCGAAAAGACCCGTATTTATAATAGTTTGGCATCAGCCGATGGTATTGAAAAATACGTTGGTGCTAAGTTTCCCGGCGCGAAACGTTTCTCATTGGAAGGTGGCGATAGCTTTATTTCGATGATCCGCGAGATCATTCTCCATGCCGGCAGTCAGGGTCAGAAAGAGATGGTGATTGGCATGGCTCACCGGGGTCGATTGAATATGTTGGTGAATATTCTCGGCAAAAATCCGGCTGACTTGTTTGATGAATTTGCTGGTAAACATGATGCTAATCTTGGCTCTGGTGATGTTAAATACCATCAGGGATTCTCCTGTGATTTCGCCACGCCGGGCGGCAATATGCACGTCGCGTTAGCGTTTAATCCTTCTCATCTTGAAATTGTCAACCCGGTGGTTATGGGCTCTGTTCGTGCGCGATTAGATCGCCGTGAATGTGAATCTGGCGATGAAGCATTGGCTATCACGGTTCATGGTGATTCGGCTATTGCGGGTCAAGGGGTGGTTCAAGAAACCTTTAACCTCAGCCAGGTGCGTGCTTTTAAAGTGGGCGGTATGATCCGCGTGGTGATTAATAACCAGATTGGTTTTACCACCTCAGATCAGGAAGATACACGTTCGACTGAATATTGTACCGATATAGCTAAAATGGTGCAAGCGCCTATTTTCCATGTTAACGGTGATGATCCTGAGGCTGTGGCTTTGGTATCGCGCATTGCGGTGGATTATCGTAATACCTTTAAACGTGATGTAGTGATTGATTTGGTTTGTTATCGCCGTCATGGTCATAACGAAGCGGATGAGCCGAATGCAACGCAGCCGTTGATGTATCAGAAAATCAGAAAACACCCGGTACCTAAAGCCATTTATGCTGAACAGTTATTAAAAGAAGGTACTTTCTCTCAAGGTGAGATCCTTCAGGTCGATAGCGATTATCGAGATATGTTGGATGGTGGCAAATGCGTCACTCCTGAGTGGCGTGAAGTGACCAAACATTCTGGTGACTGGAAGCCTTATGTTGGTCATGACTGGGATGTTGGTTATGATGCCAGTATTTCGGTTGAGCGCTTAAAAATGCTGGCTGAGAGTGTCAGTCAGTATCCTGAGTCACATCAACTCAATTCTCGGGTTAAAAAAGCTTACGATGATCGTAAACTGATGGCTAAAGGCGATAAGCCGCTTGACTGGGGTTTTGCTGAGACACTGGCTTATGCCGATTTGGTTGAAGCGGGCGGACATGTTCGTTTGGTGGGTCAGGACAGTGGTCGTGGGACTTTCTTCCATCGCCATTCAGTGCTGCATAATCAGGCGGATGGTTCGACTTATTTACCGTTACAGCATATCAGTCCTGATCAGGGACCTTTTGAGGTTTTTGATTCATCGCTGTCAGAAGAAGCGGTATTGGCGTTTGAGTATGGTTATGCCACCACAGAGCCTGGCACGTTAGGCATTTGGGAAGCCCAATTTGGTGATTTTGCCAATGGAGCCCAAGTGGTGATTGACCAGTTTATCAGCTCTGGTGAGCAAAAATGGCAGCGTTTGTGTGGTTTAACCATGCTGTTGCCTCATGGTTATGAAGGGCAAGGACCTGAGCATTCCTCGGCGCGGTTAGAGCGTTATTTACAATTGTGTGCCAATCATAATATTCAAGTATGTACACCAACGACGCCAGCTCAAGTGTTTAACATGTTGAGACGTCAGAGTATTAGACCACTCAGACGACCTTTGGTGGTGATGACGCCTAAATCGTTATTACGTCATCCGTTGGCAGTATCGACTTTTGAAGAAATGTCTTCTGGGGTGTTCCATAACCTCATTGATGAAGTGGATGATATCGACAAAAATGCGGTGCAAAGAGTGGTTTTGTGTGGTGGTAAAGTTTATTACGACTTGCTTGAAAAACGACGCAAAGACGGACTTGATAACATTGCGATCATTCGGGTTGAACAGCTTTATCCATTCCCTCATCAGGAATTAGAAGACATGCTGGCGCAGTATCCACAGGTGTCGGATTTTGTCTGGTGCCAAGAAGAGCCAGAAAATCAAGGTGCTTGGTATTGTAGCCAACACAATTTCTGGCGATCACTGCCGACACCAGCGACTTTGACCTATGCGGGTCGTGCCGCTTCGGCATCACCGGCTGTCGGTTACTTGTCGGTACACAATAAAGAACAACGGGCGCTGGTTGAAGACGCTTTAACCATCAAACCTACAGAAAGCAAATCAAAATAAGGGAAAAAGGCAAAAATGACAACACAAATCAAGGTTCCCGTATTGCCAGAATCTGTTGCTGATGCAACTATTGCCACCTGGCATGTTAAAGCGGGCGACGCGGTTACTAGAGATCAGATATTAGTCGACATCGAAACTGACAAAGTGGTTTTGGAAGTGGTTGCCACCACTGACGGCGTATTAGCTGACATATTACAAGATGAAGGTGCCACGGTATTGGCTGAGCAATTGATTGGTAATATCAGTGCTGCTGGCGCTGCGGCTTCAGCTCCGGCGGCAGCTGCTCCAGCTCCGGCAGCAGCTGCTTCTGCTCCAGCTCCAGCGGCTCCTGCTGCTGGCGGCGCGACCAAACAAATTGTTATCAAAGTACCAGTGCTGCCTGAGTCAGTGGCTGATGCGACGATTGCCAACTGGCATGTGACTAAAGGGCAAAGTGTTGCCCGGGGTGAAAACCTTGTTGATATCGAAACCGATAAAGTTGTACTTGAAGTGGTTGCTGAACAAAGTGGTGTGGTTGCAGATATCACTGCCGAAGAAGGGGCAACTGTCCTCGCTGAACAACAAATCGGCACCTTAGAAGCGGGTGCAGCCGCAGCGGCTGGTTCGGCTGATGCACCAGCTGATGACGCTGAATCAAGTGACGCGTTGAGTCCTTCGGTGCGTCGTTTATTAGCTGAAAAAGGCTTGAATGCAGATAAGATCGCGGGCACTGGTAAAGGTGGACGTGTGACTAAAGAAGACGTTGAAAACGTGATCAAGCAAGCGGCGATTAAACCTGCTGCGGCACCTGCTGCACCGACGGCTTCGCCTGCTGCTGGTGTTGAAGCGGGTGGTCGTACTGAAAAACGTGTGCCGATGACACGTTTGCGTAAAACCATTGCTACTCGTTTACTAGAAGCGAAGCAAAGTACGGCGATGTTGACCACCTTCAACGAAATCAACATGAAACCTATCATGGAGCTACGTAAGCAGCATAAAGAGGCTTTTGAAAAGCGCCATGATACGCGTTTAGGCTTTATGTCATTTTATGTTAAAGCGGTGGTTGAAGCATTGAAACGCTATCCTGGGGTAAACGCTTCTATTGATGGTGATGATATTGTTTATCACAACTACTTTGATATCAGCATAGCGGTATCGACGCCACGTGGTTTGGTGACGCCGGTATTGCGTGATTGTGATCAAATGAGTTTTGCCGAGATTGAGAAAGAAATTCGCAATCTGGCGATCAAAGGCCGTGATGGTAAATTGACCATGGCGGAAATGACTGGTGGTAACTTCACTGTGACTAACGGTGGGGTGTTTGGTTCATTGTTATCGACGCCTATCATCAATATGCCGCAAGCGGCGATTTTGGGTATGCATAAAATCCAAGATCGACCGATGGCGGTTGATGGCAAGGTTGAAATTTTGCCAATGATGTATCTAGCTTTGTCTTATGATCATCGTTTGATTGATGGTAAAGAGTCTGTGGGTTATCTGGTAACGATTAAAGAGTTGCTAGAAGATCCAACCCGTTTATTGCTGGATATCTAAATTAACAATTAACAATCGTGGGCGGCGTATTAAATAACGCCGTCGTTTAAATAAAATAACGATGGAAATAAGCGCATGAATTTGCATGAGTACCAGGGTAAACGTTTGTTTGCCGAGTATGGTTTACCAGTATCTGAGGGTTTCGCTTGCGAAACACCACAAGCTGCTGTGGAAGCTGCCGATCGCATCGGTGGTGACCAATGGGTTGTTAAATGTCAGGTTCATGCTGGTGGACGTGGTAAAGCGGGCGGCGTTAAAGTCGTTTCTAAAAAAGATGAAATCAAAGCGTTTGCGCAACAGTGGCTAGGTAAAAACCTAGTGACTTTTCAGACTGACGAACAAGGTCAGCCGGTCACTAAAATTTTGGTTGAATCGTGTACTGATATCTCTACTGAGTTGTATCTGAGCGCGGTTGTTGACCGTGGTACGCGTCGCGTGGTGTTCATGGCTTCTACTGAAGGCGGCATGGACATTGAAAAAGTCGCTGATGAAACCCCTGAGTTGATTCACTCGGTAGCGATTGAACCTCTAGTTGGTGCGCAAGGCGCACAAGCCCGTAACTTGGCGTTCAAGCTGGGTCTTGAAGGTGTTCAAATCAAACAGTTCACCCAAATCTTCTTAGGTTTGGCGAAAATGTTTGTTGATTTGGATTTGGCTTTGGTCGAAATCAATCCTTTGGTGGTTAAGACTGACGGTAACATGCATTGTCTTGATGCCAAAGTTGTTGCTGACGGTAACGCTTTGTTCCGTCAACCTAAATTGCAAGAAATGCACGATCCTTCACAGGACGATGCTCGTGAAGCGCAAGCGGCCCATTGGGACCTTAACTACGTGGCATTAGACGGTAATATTGGTTGTATGGTAAATGGTGCAGGTCTGGCCATGGGTACAATGGATATCGTGCAACTCCACGGCGGCTCACCGGCTAACTTCTTGGATGTTGGGGGCGGGGCAACTAAAGAACGAGTAACAGAAGCGTTCAAAATCATTCTGTCTGACGATAATGTCAAAGCGGTATTGGTTAACATTTTTGGTGGTATCGTGCGTTGTGACATGATTGCCGAAGGTATTATCGGTGCTGTTGAAGAAGTGGGCGTAAAAGTGCCGGTTGTAGTTCGACTAGAAGGTAATAACGCTGAGCTAGGTGCTAAAGCACTGAGCGAATGTACTTTGGATATTATCGCAGCTACATCCTTAACAGATGCTGCACAAAAAGTGGTTGCTGCTGCGGAGGGTAAATAATGAGCGTTTTAATTAATAAAGATACTAAAGTGATCTGTCAGGGATTTACTGGTGGTCAGGGTACGCTGCATTCTGAGCAAGCGATTGCTTATGGCACCCAAATGGTTGGTGGCGTAAGCCCGGGCAAAGGCGGTCAAACGCATTTGGGTCTGCCAGTTTTCAACACTGTTGAAGATGCGGTTAAAGGCACTGGCGCAACGGCTACGGTTATTTACGTACCAGCCCCATTTTGTAAAGACGCGATTGTTGAAGCGGTTGACGCCGGTATCGAACTGATTGTGTGTATTACCGAAGGCATTCCGACCTTGGATATGTTGTTTGTTAAAGAATACGTCGACAGCAAAAAAGTTCGAATGATTGGTCCTAACTGCCCAGGTGTTATCACTCCAGACGAATGTAAAATCGGCATCATGCCAGGTAGCATTCACTTGGCGGGTAAAGTCGGTATCGTATCACGCTCAGGTACTTTGACTTATGAAGCGGTTAAGCAAACTACTGATGCGGGTTTCGGTCAGTCGACTTGCGTTGGTATTGGTGGAGACCCAATCCCAGGTTCAAACTTCATCGACATTTTAGAAATGTTTGAAAAAGACGACGCGACAGAAGCCATTGTCATGATTGGTGAAATCGGTGGTACTGCCGAAGAAGAAGCGGCTGCTTATATCAAAGCTAATGTCACTAAACCTGTCGTTTCTTACATCGCTGGTGTAACTGCACCAGAAGGTAAGCGTATGGGTCATGCTGGCGCTATCATCGCTGGCGGCAAGGGCACAGCGGATGAGAAATTTGCTGCGCTTGAAGACGCAGGTGTTAAAACCGTGCGTTCTTTGGCCGATATCGGTGCTGCACTGAAAGAAAAAACTGGCTGGTAATTGACTGGTTTTTTAAAAATAGGCCCGCTTCGATAGCCCGCTTCGATAGCGGGCTTTTTTGTGGCTCGGGGTTCACGGTCGCTTAGGCTCCCTTACGCGAATGAATTCGCGTCTACGGTACGCGAATGAATTCGCGTCTACGGTACGCGAATGAATTCGCGTCTACGGTACACGAATTCATTTGTGACGACGTAGACGAGAATTTATTCTCGTTTTTTTATGCCCTTGTGAATAATCATGCAAAAAAATCATTAAACCTATTCGATAATCTGCCGATATTTTAATCAACGCAAAACTTAGCTATTGTAGTAACCTCTAGGAGGTATTTTATGTTTGATTTGCCGCTGATTGAAAGTTTGCCCCTTCGACAACAAGCCATATTCTCCCTGTCTTCAAGGGGGTTATAATGGATGCTTATACCTATTACGAAACTCAACAACACTCACCTTTATACATTAAACGGTTACAGCCGGGTTGTCAGATGACTGTTCAAGTCGTCGGCACTAATAAATTGCGTTTTACTACTCACCTTATCGGTTATGAAGTCGGCAACTATTTACTGGTTGCATTGCCCGTTGATGTACGCAAACACTTTCAAGGCAATATTCTGTTAGGCGGGGCGCAAGTGGTGATCCGCTTATTACTTGAAGGCGAAGATGGCAAATGTCTGGCCTTTAAAAGCAACATTGAATCTTGCACCACTCATCCTCATGGTTTCATTTTTATGTCCTTTCCCAAGCAGGTTGAAAGCTGTGAATTAAGAAAATACCCGCGTTTATCCACCTGCATGAGTGCCCATATTTGCAGTGCCGGAGTGGCCGCAGAAGTGCTTGATGGCCGAATGAAAGACGTCTCCTTAGGCGGTTGTCGCTTCTGTTTTGATATGCCGAATAACGCCAAAGACGTCAACTATAAAAGCGTCAACTTTTTGCTCGGTGACGACATCCACAAACCGATTATTAGAATGCCCGCAGAAATTCGTAGTCAACGCGTGTATCGTGGTCAAATGCAATTGGGCATCAAGTTTGATTCTGACGAACGCAGCAATGAAAAAGAACTGATACGTTTGCATATTGATAGAGATTCGTTGCTGGGCGCTTGCCAAACTGCGTAACGACTGACATTCGCCTGTCACTGCTATAGTCAAGCTATCAGATAGTGTTATAATCCTCGGCCAAAATAAATCCTGAGGAAGGCACCTAATGACAGACGCAGCACCTGCACCTAGCAATTTTATTCGGCAAATTATCGACAAAGACTTGGCAGCGGGTAAACATCAGGCTGTGCAGACCCGGTTTCCTCCTGAGCCAAACGGCTATTTGCATATTGGTCATGCCAAATCTATCTGTTTAAACTTTGGTATTGCCACCGATTATGACGGCAAATGTAATTTGCGATTTGACGATACCAATCCAGCCAAAGAAGAAATTGATTTTGTTCACTCTATCCAAGATGACGTTAACTGGTTAGGCTTCAACTGGAATGGTGAAGTGCGTTATTCATCAAATTACTTCGATCAATTGCATGGTTATGCGGTTGAACTTATCAGTAAAGGTCTGGCTTATGTGTGCTTTTTGAATGGCGAAGAAATGCGCGAATATCGCGGTACCTTGACTGAGCCGGGCAAAAACAGCCCTAGTCGTGATACCTCGATTGAAGAGAATTTGGCGTTATTTGAAAAAATGAAAAACGGTGAATTCAAAGAAGGCGAATGTAGCCTTCGGGCAAAAATTGATATGACTTCATCGTTTATGTGTATGCGCGACCCGGTAATTTACCGCATCAAGTTTGTCGACCATCACCAAACTGGCGATAAATGGTGCATCTATCCGATGTATGATTTCACCCACTGTATTTCTGATGCCATCGAAGGCATTACTCACTCTTTGTGTACACTGGAATTTCAAGACAATCGCCGGGCTTATGATTGGGTACTCGAAAACATCTCCATTGAAGTTGCGCCACAACAGATTGAATTCTCTCGTTTGAACCTTGAATACACTCTGATGAGCAAAAGAAAGCTGGCGTTGTTGGTCGAAACCAATGTCGTTAACGGCTGGAATGACCCAAGAATGCCGACCATTGCGGGTTTGCGTCGACGTGGTTATACCCCGAGTGCTATTCGTGAATTCAGTAAACGTATCGGCGTGACCAAGCAAGATAACATGATTGAAATCGGCATGTTAGAAGCGTGTATTCGTGAAGATTTAAACGAAAATGCACCAAGAGCGATGGCTGTGCTGGACCCGTTGAAGCTGGTTATCGAGAACTATCCAGAAGATAAACAAGAAACCGTCGTCGCGCCAAATCATCCCAATAAGGAAGAAATGGGCAGCCGTGAATTACCCTTTGGTCGTGAAATCTTCATCGAAGCAGATGACTTTCGCGAATCAGCCAACAAGAAGTTCAAACGCTTGGTATTAGACAAAGAAGTGCGCTTAAGAAACGCCTACGTAATCAAAGCCAACCGCGTTGACAAAGATGAAGCGGGTAACATCACTACCGTTTATTGCAGCTACGACGAAGATACTTTAGGCAAAGCACCAGCCGATGGTCGTAAGGTCAAAGGCGTGATCCACTGGGTATCATCAACAGACAACATCACCGCAGAAGTGCGTCAATACGACCGTTTGTTCAACGTGCCCAACCCGGCTGCTGAGGAAGATTTCAATACGGTAATTAACCCAGATTCATTGGTGGTAATTAAAACAGCGTATCTTGAAAGAAGCTTGGCTGACGCCGAAGTGGAAAAAGTCTTCCAGTTCGAACGGATTGGTTATTTCTGTAAAGATAGCGTTGATTCTACGCCTGAAGCTTTGGTGTTTAATCAGACGATTGGCTTGCGGGATACCTGGGATAAGTAATTTGAGGCTTGTTAAGTGAAGCTTGTATTGCAACCTTTTTATTACAGGCCCTGGTAGGGTAGGCAGTGTTTTTTGCCTACCATAATTTGCATAAACGTCCGATTGATTTTATTCAACCCATTAATCACCCTACAAACTCCCAGCCAACGCCTTGATTTCATTGATCACCTGCATGATATCCACCGGTTTGGTGAGGTAGCGGTCAAAGCCTGCTTCCATCGCCGCTTCTACCATACCGGGCATGGCGTTGGCGCTCATCGCGACTATGCGAGTATCGGTAAATTGCGGTTTTTTACGTAGCAACCTTAAGGTGTCAATACCGTTCATATCCGGTAAGTTGATGTCGATGAAAAGGATATTTGGTTGCCATTGTTCGGCGGTTTTGATGCCTTCTGATGACGTTGGTGTGCAAAATAAAGTGATGCCAGCATAGGGCTTAAGCATGATCTCAAGCATGGTTCTGCTGGCGGCATCATCTTCAATATATAACACGGTGCAGTGATCAGTTGTTGCTGATGTTGCGGGCTGTTGCGGCGTTTGCCGGGCGGCAAAAACGGCTTCATGATTAACTGGGTTACCCTTGGCAAATTGTACGGTAAATGTGCTGCCTTTACCGACTGTACTGTGAAAGTCGATTTTGCCGTTCATTTCTTCAACTAGTAATTTCACCAAAGTTAAACCAATGCCGATGCCTTGTATTTCATGCTGGTTGGCATAAGTTAACCGACTGAAAGGATGAAAAACTTCATCTTTATCTTCATAGGCAATACCCACGCCCGTATCTGTGACATGTATAGCAACCAAATTCTCTGCTGAGGACTCAACAGTCACAGTGACACTGCCGTTTTTCTGGTTATATTTTATCGCATTGGTTAATAAGTTAATGATGACTTGCTTGAAGCGACGACGATCAGCGACGATACATAATTGAGAGGGCTGAAAATTAAGGGTAATGTTATGGCTGCTAGCCAAGCTTTCAACCAAAGCCATAGATTCACTGATCGCCAAATGCGTGTCGAGGCTTTTCATTTCAATATTCAGTTGCTGTTGCTCTGTTTTTACTACATCGAGAATATCTTCAATCAACATCAGTAAGTGTGCGCCAGCACTGATTATCTGTTCAATACTCGCTTCAAGGTTAACGGAATTACCCTTTTTAAGTGAGTATTTTTCTAGTTGGGCAAAGCCTAATATGGCATTCATCGGGGTTCTTAATTCATGGCTCATCCGCGATAAGAACAGGGTCTTGGCTTCGCTCGCCTGCTCTGCCTGACGCTGAGCGGTTTTTAATGGGGTGATGTCAGTCAGGGTAAAGCGACTCTCAATCACCTCCGCTTGATCATTAGTCACAGGCACTGCCGAAAGATTTAACCATAGCGGCATACCATCTTTACGTAACCACTGAATATTCTTGTTGTGAATGATTTCTCCTGTTTTGATTTGGCTCATTAATTGGTGATGTTCAGCTATATCCGGCTGCTGTGGAAAATCAGTTAAACATAACTCAATCAATTCATTAGGTGCATATCCGAGCATGGTACATAAGGCATGATTAAAGTGAATAATTTCACCACTATGCGGATCCACAGAAACATAAGCACTCGGCGCATTATCATATAAGTCACGATATTGCGCCTCGCTATCGATCAGTGCGGACTCCCGTTCGTTGATTTGCCTGACCATCGCATTAAACTGGTCCATAACCACACCAAACTGATCTTTATGTTGATGCTGAATTTGGTAGTTCATATCCCCCTGACTGATTTTTTCAGCCGCTAATTGCAACTGTTCGAGTGGGGTAAATACATTGTGGCGAAAAATCAAAAAAAGGCTCAGCACAATGGCTAAGTAAAGACCCGCCCAGATAACCCCAATAGTCAATGTTTGCTGGTAAATCGCCTGATTAATCTCGGTCAAAGAACTGCTGATGGTCAGTACACCTAGCGGTTCGGGTGCCGAATCCCAAGGGGTGATTTTGATGGCGTAAGTCACGCTGTCAGTCGCTAGCGAGTAACCATCCAAAGCGGGGTCATTGAGCAAGTCTTGGCCCATTTTTGTGATGATTTTGCCGTCATTACGGGTCAGGGTAATCGATAAAATATACGGATTAAGTGAACTCAACTGACTAATGTAGTCTTGGATCACCGGATAATCTTTAATCAACATGGCTTCAACAATAAACGATGCTGCTGTTTTGGAAATGGACTGAATCGCTTGCTTTTCGCCCGCTAGCAATAATTCTTTTTCTTGATGGGTGACATAAAACCAAGAAAGCAACGAACCAAGCAATAACACCAGGCTAATAGCTGAAATAACTTTGGCATGGAGGTTCTGCCTGAAGCTTATTGCACTTACCATAATATTACGGCTCCCAATGACAAATTATTGCTGTCGATCAAAGCTACTCGCTTGTTCGATCCCTTGCCTTACAAAGTCATACATAGCGTCGTCTGATAACGCAAAGCCGGATATTTTCAATGGCTTGAGTACCTTAATATCCTTGATATTGATCAGGCTGGTTTGCAGCCTGGAGAATACCGCTGATTGTATGCCAGCACGAACAACCCAGGGTTGTGTGATGTTATCCATATAAGCAAGACTGCGTACAGTGCCTTTTTTGTTTTCATGTAAATAGGCTTTCTCTTTCACCGCACCAGCATCATAATCACCGAGCCCAACGGCATAGGCAACTTTATCGTGACGACCGAGGTAGTCAAAATGACTGAGGTCTTTGGCATAAATACCGGCTTTGATCAACATCGCCTGAGATAAATAACGACCTATGGTTGAGTTTGCGTTGCCAAAAGCAAAGCTTTTATTTCGTAATTGAGCCAACGTGGTGATCGAGCTTTGACGGGGTACTATGATCACCCCTCTGAAACGGGGTTTATTGTTAACTAGTTCCATTGCCAGTAAGCGAATGGCTGGCATTCGTTGTTTGGCTTTGACATAAGAGGCTGGACCGAGACGCATAAAATCAATCTGACCAGAAATCAGTGCCTCGTTCCCCTCTGCATAGCTGGAAAATATTTTAAATGTGACTTGTCGTTGATCATCAACCAACGCCAGTTGACGGTTAAGCTCAGCAATGATTGGTAAAAATCGTCGATACATCGTCGATGCTTTATCTGCCTGATAAACACCAAAACGTATTATTTGCTTGTCTGTTTGCCTCGCACTGGCAGTTGTAGCGGTGAGTGGTATGATAATGGACAGGATATAACTCAATAACGTTACTACTAGGTTTCTCATGGTTTTTAAAATTCATGGTAAAGGGAGCGTTTACTGAAGTATAGCCCCGGATTGCCCAATTTGAGAATTTTAAATCGCCACGCAAAACAAGCACAAATCAGTTGTGCTTGTTTTATTTTTACAGAAGTGGCGCAAAGTGGCGCAAAGTGGCGTTAGGTGTTTTTGCTGTTAGTACATTGGTCTTTATCTTCGCATTCGCCATAAAGATAGAGGCTGTGGTGGGTGAGGGTTAGACCATGTTCGGTGGCTATCTGATCTTGCATTCGCTCAATGACTTCACTTTCAAATTCGATGACTTTGCCGCAGTTAAGACAAACCAGATGATCGTGGTGAGATTTGCCTGTCAGTTCGAAGACCGACTTGCCACCTTCAAAGTGGTGACGGGTAACAATACTGGCATCATCAAACTGGTTAAGTACACGGTAAACCGTGGCAAGACCAATTTCATCATTATGTTCGAGTAAAATCTTAAATATATCTTCGGCGCTGATATGCTGGTTCTGGGGATCTTGTAATATTTCCAAAATTTTTATTCTGGGTAAAGTTACTTTTAATCCGGCATTCTTCAGTTCTTGATTGGTATCTGGCATGGATTTATTTGATTAATCACACTCAATAGGTGACTCATTATATGCCCATCTGCCAGCAAGTGATATAACCATTGCCGCAACAAATGAAAATAAAATCACAAAATAAAGCTTGAAAATTTATATCGGCAACAACCTTAGTGGGTCATCAGGGTAAGATTTTTAGCAGGACAAAGATCAGCACCAATGAATTTCGTGCTGGTGGTTGATAACCCTTTTATCGATAATTGTTTTTATCGATAAAAGGGGGAGTTAGGGGAGGTCTATTCCAACTCAGATAAGCACATTTCTTCGTGAACCAATTTGGACCACGCTTTGACTCTTGATTCAGTTAATTCTGGCTGGCGGTCTTCATCAATACCTAAGCCGATGAAATGATTTTCGTCAAGCAAACCTTTTGAAGCTTCAAATTCATAGCTGGCAGTCGGCCAGTGACCGACAATAATCGCGCCCTTGGCTTCAACAATATCTCTGACCATACCTAATGCATCAAGGAAGTATTCGGCATAATCTTCTTGATCACCACAACCAAAAATCGCCACCAGTTTGTCGGTGAAATCAATTTCTTCTAGCTCGGGAAAAAAATCATCCCAATCACACTGGGCTTCGCCGTAATACCAGGTCGGGATACCAAATAAAATTAAATCAAACTCAGCAATTTCTTCCTTGCTACTGTTAGCGATATCATGAACATCGCACATATTCTTGCTTAATTCCTTTTGGATCAGCTTGGCTACATGTTCCGTATTACCTGTGTCACTACCATAAAAAATGCCTACGCTCGCCATATGCTTTATACCTGTCATTTTATTAATTTGAATTAAACGTTTGCAGTAGACACTGCCTCACTTAAAATACTTTCTATCAGCTCACTACGGCTGACTTGTTTGCGCCGGGCAACGTCATTCAACGTATCATACAGAGTCCCTGAAACTTTAAATTCAATCCGTTTTAAGCCGTTGGCTTTGTCTCGTTTCAACTGGTTGCGCTTGTTGTGTTTAAGCTGCAACTCTCTGGGATATGGATTGGTTTTTGGTCGCCCTGGCCGCTTGTCGTTTTCGAACAGGTCAATGGTGGTCCTGTCGACTTTATTACTCATTCGATTCATCCAACTCTCTATTGCTGCAACTCGATGCGGCAATCACCGTGTTGACGGTGACCGACAAAAATCCGGCGCATAGTGTACCATAAGGTTTAGCCAATTGAGCGGTTAATCTTGATTATTTTGTCTTTTTGGTTGTAAAAAATCATTGACCAAGCGGTTAAATAACTCTGGTTTTTCAGCATGAACCCAATGTCCCGCATCACTGATGATCCGCGCTTTACTATTGGGGAAATAACTGAGGATGGTGTCTCGGTGTTCGCTGCTCAGGTAATCTGAATTGCCGCCTTTAATAAACAGCGTCTGGCCAAGAAACGAACCATTACCCTTGATGCCCTGACTGATGTTGCCATAATTGTTTATCAGTCCATGAAGATTAAAACGCCAAACAAATTTTTCATCTTGTTTGACTAGACTTTTCAACAAAAATTGACGGATGCCTATTTCAGGAATTAATGGTTGCAGCGCCAGCTCAGCGGCTTTGCGGTTAGTCAGTTGATCGAGCTTAATAGCTGCTAGTGCGGTAAAAATATCTTGATGTTTGGCACTGTATGCAACCGGGGCAACATCGACGACAATGAGTTTATCAATGCGCTCGGGACTGTCGATAGCCAATTGCATGGCGACTTTTCCGCCCATAGAGTGGCCGAGCAAGGTGTATTTTTCAATATCAAGATTGTCCATCAACTGACCGATATCACTGGCCATTTGCTGATAGCTGACTTCATCACAGTGCGGTGAGCTGCCATGGTTGGGTAAATCAATGCTGATCACATCAAATTGGTTGGCTAGTGCTTTGGCGACGCTGTTAAGGTTTTCCAAACTGCCCAACAAGCCGTGGATTAACACCACCGCTGGGTTGTTGTTTGTTCCTTGATTTTCACCCTGATTTTGACCTTGGCGACGGAAATTCAGTTGCATGGCTTTTCTCGGTTTAACCGTTTCAGTGAATTTTGCACCGACAGGACAGATAAATCAATGATTGGACAGATAAATCCATGATTGAGATTGGTTCAGCGAAAACAAGTTTGTATAATACCGGGCTATTTACAATGGTACAGCTCAACAAGGTACTCTTGGTAAAGTAGCCCGACGAATTTTGATTAAAGCAGGTTTAGATTAAAGGCAATACATGAAAATTATCGAAGTAGATGATGAGCTATATCAGTTTATAGCCGCTAAAACAGAAAAAATTGGTGAAGAAGCATCGGATATATTACGCCGATTGTTAGGTTTTGCACCGCTTGATCAACAATTAGATCAACCAGATCAAGTGCCTAATAGTACTGTAATAAAAAGTACTGTAATAAAAAGTGCTGTAGTAGAAACAGCCACTGAGGATCAAGCTGAAACAGTGATGGCTGTCGCTAACGACACAAATACAGCGTCGGTTAAACCCGCTGCGGCTAAAAAAGCCAAGACCGCAGCCAAGGTGGCAAGCCAAGTGACCAGTGATGACTCACAAACCTTACCCCAACCTTCCGAACGTTTAAATGCTTTATCTTTGACTGAGATTAAAATGCAAAAAGGGGTGGTGGGTCGCTTCCTTTATATTTTGTCGACCTTGCAAAAATTTCATCCAACAGAATTTGACAAGATTGTGAATATCAGGGGACGTGATCGCTTGTACTTTGGTAAAGCCCAAGATGACTTGTTGTCGTCTGGCAGCAGCACCAATCCCAAAGAAATTGGTGACAGCGGTTATTGGGTATTGACCAATTCGAATACTTCGCGCAAAAAATGGATGCTCTCGGCAGCGGCGCAAATGTTGGGGTATTCACCAGATGATATCGTGCTATTGAGCGATATGTTAGAGCAGGCTGACGAAACCAAAGCGAAAAAAATTAAAAAAGAACAAACCAAAAAAGCCAAAGCTGAAAAAGCCCGTGAAAAAGCGGCTAAAGCTAAAAGCAGCGCCAAGTGATCATCCATCCTTTAGCGGGGGAAATGGCTCCGCAACATTTTCTCGCCAATATTCCCCGGCTGATCAGTGATTATTATCTGATGAAACCTCAGGTCGATAAGTATCCCGAGCAGCAGGTGAACTTTGGTACCAGTGGTCATCGGGGGTCGTCATTTGCGTTGACGTTCAACGAAAACCACCTGTTGGCGATCACCCAAGCGATTTGTGATCACCGCTTGAAAGCGGGGATCAGCGGGCCGTTTTATTTGGGCATGGACACTCATGCCTTGTCTGAACCCGCTTTTTGTTCGGCGGTTGAGGTATTGGTGGCCAATGGGGTGAATATTATCGTGCAACAAGATCGGGGTTATACCCCGACGCCGGTGATCTCTCACGCTATTTTGCAGTACAACAAAGGCAAAGTTGACCAGTTGGCGGACGGTGCGGTGATCACCCCATCGCATAACCCGCCAGAAGATGGTGGTTTTAAGTATAACGGCACCCATGGCGGTCCGGCTGACACCACAGTCACAGGATGGATCCAGCAGCGCGCCAATGCGCTGTTACTGGCGAATTTGGTTGGGGTTAAGCGCATGGCTTTTGCGCAAGCCATTGAATCACCATTGGTGCTGAGTAAAAATCTGGCGCTGGATTATGTGGATGACTTAGGGTCTATTATTGATTTGGCGGCGATAAGTCAGGCCAAAATCAAAATCGGTGTCGATCCGCTGGGAGGCTCAGGGATTTATTACTGGGCCTTGATTGCCGAGAAATATCATCTGGATATTGAGTTGGTTAACGACAAAATCGACCCAACGTTTTCGTTTATGACCGTCGACAAAGACGGCAAAATTCGCATGGATTGTTCTTCACCTTATTCGATGCAGTGTTTGATTGGCCACAAAGCTAAGTTTGATGTTGCGATTGGCAATGATCCGGATTATGACCGCCACGGTATTGTCACCAAAAAAGGCTTGTTGAATCCTCAGCATTATCTGGCGGCGGCGATTGATTATTTGTTTACTCATCGTCCATTGTGGACGCAAGCGGGTGCCGGAAAAGTCGAAGTTGGCAAAACCCTGATGTCGAGTTCATTGATCGATCGAGTGGCTGCGGGTTTAAACTGTCAGGTGGTTGAAATGCCGGTGGGGTTTAAATGGTTTGTTGATGGTTTAAGCAATGAAAGCTTAGGTTTTTGTGGTGATGAAAGTGCCGGTGGTTGTTTTCTTAAAAAAACCGGCGAAGTTTGGGCTACGGATAAAGACGGCATTATCATGGGTTTGCTGGCTGCCGAGATTTTGGCCGTCACAGGTAAAGACCCAGAGGCGCTGTATCAGCAATTGACTAAAAAATACGGTACGCCGATTTACAAACGCATTGATGCTCCGGCGACTCCGGCACAAAAAGCGGCATTAAAGTCACTGAGCCAGTCATCAATCACCGCAACAATGCTAGCGGGCGAGCCAATATTAGCAGTGCATAGTCATGCCCCGGGCAATGGTCACAGCATTGGTGGATTGAAAGTGGTCACCGAAAACGGCTGGTTCGCCGCCAGACCATCAGGCACTGAAAACATCTACAAAATCTATTTAGAGAGTTTTCTCGGTGATGAGCATTTAGCCTTAATTGAGCAAGAAGCCAAGGCGATTGTTGATGGCATTTTTGCTCAAGGGTGATTTTAATTCACGCTGCTGCACAGCCGATGGGCTTTTCGGGGCATTTGGAGCGCTCTGTTCTTGAAAAATTAAAAATCGACCACGGAGACACGGAGGCACGGAGAAGGTCAAAAGAAAAGCCAAAAAAGTAGTGTTTTGAAGGGGGATTTTGCTTTTCTCCGTACCTCTGTGTCTCCGTGGTGAAAAGGCTTTTGCCTTTAAAGAACGAAGCGCTCCAGAATCCCGTAACAGTCCAGCAACCCCTATAACAATCACATCACCACATATTAGATGATTGCCAAAGGCTTCATGGGGGATTGATCTTGTTTTTAATTATTAATTTGCTGCTGCCTGCTGACGAATAGCCTCAAGAGAGGCATCAACCAAAAGTCGACCATCTTTAAACACTGTGACCAAACGATTCTCTTTGTTGCCAAGGCTTTGTTCGGGCACGGTTTGATATTGCCCAGCGTCATCTCTTATCACTGCTAGGCGACCTTTTTTTGAGTGTTTGCCTTGGTCGGTAACTGGGGCTTTGAAAATATCTCGCCATTTGCCGTCGACTTTAGCCGCTGAGGCTTTCATCGCAAATTGCAGAGTATCTCGATTCACTTTTTGCAATAACTCGCCGCCCATACCAAAGGTGATGTTCTCTGCGCTTTGTTGGTTGGCTTCCATGGCGATTAATATGGTCTCGATAGAGCTCAGGGATACGCCGTCCCCCTGAATGACTCGAATGCAATCAGGTAATACTTGATAGCCCTTGCTATTGACGCTGCTGCCAAATTTGGCCATCAAGCGCTTAATGGTGGTGACAACAATTTCAACTGGGTCGCCGCTGTCGGGTCTGATCACGATTGTACCGCCGCAAGACTGTACTTGAGCCAACAATTCATCGCCCCAGATATGGTCAATGGCGTGCCATAAATCATAAGAATCACTGACCACGGCGACGATTTTGCCCGGTCCGGCGAAACGCGCAATCATATTGGCATAAGCTGCGGCTTCATGGTCTTTGCCCCAACAGGTCATGGTGCTGTGCTCTGCTGCCGGAATCGAAAACCCCGCCATATCAGCGTCATAATAACGCCGTGCCGCGACAATCGCACTCATGGTATCGGTGCCCTGAAAATTGACCAAATGCGCCAAACCGCCCACTGCTGCCGCTTCTTCGCTGGTGGCACCACGGGCACCAAAGTCATGTAATTTGAACGGGAGACCTTCACTGTTATCGGCGGTTTGCGCCATGAAGCGGGCGATAACCTGACGGCAATGCCAAGACACAGTAGCCACGGTTGTTGGATACCAAATAGCCCTTAACAAAGCGGTTTCGATATAACTGGTTAACCAAGCACATTGCGGGTCGGTATTAATCACCTGAACTATAGCGTTACGGACAGGGATAACAGTGCCCTCGGGTAGTGCCTGAATTTCAATCGGTAGTAAACCGCTGTGTTGCTCAAGAATATGTTGCCAGCCAGCTTGATTAAATGGCAGACCGTGAGCAGTAAAGATGAGGTTTGCTTCGTCAATATCTGCTTGCGTAATAGGCGTCAGCAGGTATTGTTTGATGAACATTTGTAGGCCAAAAAAGACCGCTTGAGTATACTTGCCGCCACGGGCTTCGATGTAACTCGATATCGCCGTGGTATGTGGCGGGTATTGCAAATAATGGGAGGCTTTGTACGAGTCAACATTCAAGATGATGTTGTGATGTGCGATGTTTGTCATGGTTTCTTTGGGTAATAAATTGCGTTAGCTTGATTTTAGCAGGGAATGAGCGTCTAAGCAGAGGAAAGAGTTATCTTTTTACGCTCCATAACCACTTTATGTAACTTGTTTAGTGGTCGCGGCCTTGTCCGGTAATGATGTATCTGAATACCGAAGCTAACGTTTCGGCGTGAGCCCTGAAAATGATTGTTTTCAGGGCTTTTGTTATTTTGGGCGCTTGACTTTTTGATTTGCCAACGTTTTGTTGAGAATTGGTTCAATATACATAACTATATCAGCGTAGGATGGGTGAGCCCCAGCGAAACCCATCATTTGGACGGAAACACTTGAAGAATCATCGTTTATTGCCCAATTGCGATGGGTTTCTCTTCTGGCTCTTGGTAATTTGCTCCTGCACAGTCCTACCATCTATATCCGTGTAATTGAGCACATTTTATTTAAATATGAGCGGGGAGCGGGCTCCTGATATGCCTAGGTTCTTCTTACCTAAATCCTAATTTAATAAAAGAACGTGGTGCAGCCCGTTTGAGCTGTTTAATCAGTTGCTTGATTTGTGCGAGCATTTTGCTCATCTGTTCATCGCTTAACTGTTGATAAAGGCAGCGTTTATAATAATTTGACAGGGTATTTATCTCATTCGTCAACTGCGGTTGATCCTCGGCAAATTCGGCCAAAAAGGTTAGCGGTGCGGTAGATATCGGACGGCTGAAATTAAAGCGTCGACCCACGGCAGTCATTTGCTGATGCAGCAAAAAAAGTGCGGTATTGTCGTGTTTGAAATGCTGACCTCTGGCGAGCATATAAACAAAAGCGATAAAACCGATGAAAATCATCGCGATATAAAAGCCAAACATGATGCTGTCTTGTTTACCCCAGAGCGATTCGAACAGGTTCGATTGTTTTTTACTATCGAAGTTAAGCACCCAAGAAGACCAATAAAAGTTCATGTTATTGAGTCGATCGCGTAACCAATTCGCTAGCGCAAACTGGCGGTATTTGACCAAATCGAACAGCTCTCCTGACAAAAATGATTGTTCATTTTTCATCGCCTCTTGTAAGCCCAGATTAATCCTATCTGGTGATACCGTGGCGGTGGGGTCGATACGAACCCAACCTCGGTCATCCAGCCAAATTTCATTCCAAGCATGGGCATCATATTGATAGATACTGAGATAATCACCGTTGGTTGATTGCTCGCCGCCCTGATAACCCGACACAATTCGGGCCGGAATGCCGCCAGCTCGCATCATCACCGCAAATGAGCTGGCAAAGTGTGAGCAGAACCCGGCGCGGGTTTCGAAGATAAAATTGTCTACCGGGTCGACGGGTAATAATGGCGGCTCTAGGGTGTAAACGAACTGATTGTTGATGAAGTAGGTCAGCACTTTTTGCACATAGGACATATCACTGTCAGCGAGTTTACGCAGTTGTTGTGCGAGTTCACGCGAGCGCATGTTGGTGTTGCTTGGCAACTCTAAATTAATGTCTTTTTCAAAATCATAAAGGGTGCGTTGATGCTGGTGGGCGGCTGCGGCTGTCACCTGATACTGAAATTTTCGCCCGACAATTCGGCGGCTGCTGAGCAGTCGATCTTGATGATAGTTCAACTTGCCATCATGGGATATTGGTGTATGTAGGGTATATAACCAATGCTGAAAGGTCGCTTCGGTGATCACCTGATAGCGGCTGATCAGGTTGTTTTTAATGGTTTCGTCGGGTTGACTGGCTGACTGGTTATTCTGTTTGGTTTTTCTAAAAGGGTGAATAGTCCACTGTTTGCCGTCAAAGGCTTCGTGCACCATAGTACGCCAATAAAGCTCGGATTTAGCCGGCACGGGGCTGTCAAAAGTCACCCGAAAAGCCAGCTCGCCGGACTGGGCCAAACTGGAGAAATCGCCGGGATTGATGGTGTCTGACAAGCCAGTAGCACTGCCGCTGGAGGTGGGCATTTTCCACAGCGGATCGAGCCTTGGCATCAGCATAAACAAGAATAAAATCAGCGGTAAGCTGGTGGCAAAAAAGCGCAGCGAATAGCGAATACGCTGGTTAAAACTCAGTGCCGGGCTATGCACCACAATCAGGGTATAAGTATTAATGATAAAAATGGTGAAGACGTAACCGGTATAGGCAAAGCCCTGCTTGAAAATAAACGTGGCGGCAATGATGAAATAAATCGCCAGACACAATTGTTTCACCCCGCTGGCTGTTTTGATGGCCAATAACTTCATCGCAGTGCCAATCAGCAACAGATTGGTCATGCCACTGAGTATGCCTTCGCTCAGCGAAAAGTAAAAAATCAGCGTACAACAGACCAGTGCCAGAATATTTAACACGCCGGTGGTGGGTTGTGAGGTTTTGTGAATTTGAAACAAGAAACGCCACAGCACAAACAAGATAGCAATCAAAGACAGCCATAAAAACAGGTTTGACTGCAAAGCCAGCACCAACATCAGATAACTGAGCATTAACGAATAGGCTAGCGGGTTGCTGAGTCGGGTAATTTTTTTACTTTCAGACATGCTCACCTACGCTCTTTATTGCGCTCTTTATTACGCTCTTTATTACCACAATGCCAACGCCTCCAAGCAAGCTAATCGGTGTTGTTCACCGATGCCGGGTGGAATGCGGGTTTTATTCAAATCAAGGCCAAACAACAGGTTTTGGCTGCTGTAATAATCCACCGCATGGGTCAGTTTTGACAGTTTAACTTCGATATCACTGTCGTGGAGTTGGTTTAGTGACAGCCACATCGGGTCGGATTCATTGCTGGTGAACAGTTTACTGACCAATTTGTGTTGATTACGGGCGACGTGTTTCCACGAGATACGACTGATGGATTCGCCTTGGATGTACTCCCTGATCCCGGCAAAATCTTCCATATCGGGATTGTTTTTTTGTTGATCTTCTATTGGCTCATCGACTTGCAATAACGGCACATGAGCTTCGATGGCGGCCGGATAAACGAGTACTTCGATAGCCAAATCAACATGGGTCCAGCAGCGCAACAAGCCCAGTGGAAAATAGCTTTTAAGCATCACCCGCTGAGGGTTGATCAGCCCCCGTTGCGGAGCTTTATAAGGAACTAAAATTTTATCCTGTTCGGCGGCAAGATCAAGAGTGGCTTCTCTTTGTTGAAGAAAAGAAAAGGTCAAAGTATTGCGGTCAAGGCAATGACTTAGATAGATCGGAATATGACTGGTTTGGTTAACATACACTGGGTCGTTATGGCCGCTTTTTAACGTCAGCCCAGCGAGGTTGGCATAACTATACAAAATAGAAGTGACAAAAAAGCCGAGCAGGGCATAAGTGAGCAACAAGATTAGATTGTTTTGATAATTGGTTCCGAGCACAAACAAAAACACGCAAACCAACAAATAGACAAAACCGAACAGACTGGGGAAGATAAAAATCGACCGTTGCCCTAGGGTTTGTTGTTGGCTTGGGGGGATGCGTTTTTTCAACCAGAATTCAAAGAATAGTCGCAACCAGCGATTAATTTTCATTCACCTGTCCTCTTTATTGCAATACGTCAACGGCCTCAATCAGCTGTTCACTGTATTGATCGGTATTACGGTAACGAGTTTCGGGTCTGAGGCGGTGTTCAACCACTGACGGTAATACAATTTGCACGTCTTCGTGGGTGACGTAATTGCGGTTATCGATGATCGCCCAAGCTTTAGCCGCTCTTAACAAGGCCATGGTGGCCCGAGGTGATAGCGGGTTGGGGTAATCATCTGAAACCCGGGTGAGTGTCACTAGTCGTAAGATATAGTCGATCACCGGCTCTTTGGCGGTGACCTGATCGACGCTGGCTTGAATGCGTTCGAGGGCGGCATCGTTAATCAGTTGTTTGACGGCGGTTTTTTCCTGATGGTAGCGCGGATCCAACATTTGTTTTTCAGCTTCTAGGTGCGGAAAACCCAAGGTAATACGCATTAAAAAGCGGTCTAATTGGGATTCTGGCAACGGAAAAGTACCGGACTGATGCAGCGGGTTTTGCGTCGCAATAACAAAAAACGGCTCAGGCAGTTTATGAGTATTGCCGTCGACACTAACTTGTTTTTCTTCCATCGCTTCGAGCAGCGCACTTTGGGTTTTTGGACTGGCGCGATTGATTTCATCGGCCAGTATTACTTGATTAAAAATTGGACCCGGATGAAAGGTAAATTCATGTTCTTGCTGGTTGAAAATGGATATACCAATAATGTCAGCAGGCAACAAATCACTGGTAAACTGTACCCGACTATAGGATAACCCCAAGGTTGAGGCTAAAGCGTGTGACAAAGTGGTTTTGCCCATGCCGGGCAAATCTTCAATTAACAAATGCCCTCTGGCTAATAGGCAACAAAGGGCGAGTTTAGTTTCTTTTTCTTTGCCTAGAATAATGTGGTTAATTTGTTCAATAGCCTGGCGAATTGAGTCTGGCATCGACAACTTCTTAGTTTTAAAACAAACGTTTATAAATCGTTTATAAATAGTGGCCGCTAAGCGGGCAAATGTCCAACTTTAATGTGGTGAAGATTGGCGGGGTATATGCCCGCCTATTTTGGGGATGAAAGCAAGGCACACTTAACTCAAACCCCCTAATCCCCTCTCTAGTCCTTCAAAACAAGCAAACTCTCTGCCATCACCTTGTCTAAAACATCACTATCCTCCTGATTAGACAGCAACACATAAGTGATGGATTGGTCAGGAAAGTACAACAATTCTCCCTGAAACCCAGACGACGCGCCATTGTGACCTTGAATAGGACCTGCCGAGGTTGTGCGGATCTCCGCGCCCAGTCCATATTCTTGTGCCATCACCTCGGTTAACATTTCATCCAAGCTGGCTTGACTGAGCAAGCTCTTTTGCCTGAATAGGGCATCAAGAAAAAGGGTTAAATCAGCCACGGTTGAGACCACGCCACCATCACCAAAGCCGATACCATCGTTAATGTCGGTTACCTTTTCACTGCCTTCATAACCCTCAACCGACAGCTCAGTGCCATTTGCCGCACTGTCTTGGCGAAACTCCAAATAGCTCGACTCCATCGCCAGTGGGGTAAAGATAATACGCTTGAATACTGCTGCCAAAGTGCTGTTGCTCACGGCTGCAACAATTGAATCCAGCAAGATATAGTTGGTATTAGAATAGTGCCATTCACTGCCGGGGCTGGATACAGCATCGAGGTCGTAGATATACGACAACACTTCATCATGTTGCCAAATACGTGTTGGCTCGTTGTCGATGGCATCGTTAAAGGCGTCAACCTCAGTGTAATCGACAATACCACTGGTCATATTAAGCAATTGTCGCACGGTGATTTGGTCGTAATTGGCGATGGCATTAATGAGTTGGCTATCAAGGTAATCAACCATTAAACCGTCAAGTTCAAGGTTGCCTTCTTCGACCAGTTTAAGTACCACGGTGGCGACCAGTAATTTGGTCATGCTGGCAATACGCAGTGAATCATCAACTTCAATTGCGGTTGTCGCTTCGACATCTTTTACCCCGCTAGATAACAGCCAAGATCGCTGGTCATCCGCAATGGCCATCACTAATCCCGGGGTGTTCGAAGTGGCGATGGCATTGTCTAAAATCTGCTGTAACTGAAGTTCTTTGTCTGGTGTAGTGGGCGATGTTGGTGGTGTTGGTATCTGCTCTATGGGGTCGACGGGTGTTGCTGCTGTAGATTCTCCACTGCTGTTACAGGCCGATAGGCAACTGAGCATTGCGCTGAGAATGATAAGTTTAACTGCTTGCATAACTGACACCTTTCAAGTTTTTAAGCGGACATCCGCAAAATCTTTTAACGCTGTCAGTCTAGCAGTCGGTTATTAATTAGTCTGTATCGAGTTGTAAAACAATTATTACGATTGGATACAATCTCTGATGCATTCACTGATACAATCACTGGGTATTCACCTCAATATCTCTAATCAGCAAGGTGCCGACTTCTATGGTATCGCTGTCTTGATCAATCACGCTGGCATCGACCTCAATCGCTTGATCAAAACGATAACCTTTACGTTTAAGATATTTATCTTCGACCACAATGCGATATTCACCGGGTTTGACCGCATCAAATATAAAGAAACCGTCATATTCGGTTAAAATTCGTTTTACCGTGTTGCCTAGTCGATCAAGCAGCAATAATGGCACCGCTGGATGGGCTTTTCCGTCGTCCTCTGCGGTTTTTATCAGCAACAATTCGCCTTCAATCTCAGTGGTTTGATAGACCGGAAAATACAGTTCATTTAAGCCACCGGCATGAGTTTGCACATTAAAACGGGTTTGGTCTACCGCCAAAAAAGGGTCATCGAGTGAGTCTGACTCAAATTCGAGATATTGGCCGTTGGTGGTTCTGGCACCGGGTAAATACACCACCCCAGTTTCATCGGTTTTGCGATTTCTCCATTGATCATTGCCCTTGAATGAGATGCCTGACAAAGGGGTTTCGTCTTGATCAAATATGCCATTATTGTTGTTATCCATAAATGCCATGGCTTTAATGGTGGCAGTGCGCTTAATGGTATCTCGACTGTAATGAAAACCTTTAGGTAAAACCCCCAGCCCCATAGAAAATGTTAGGGAGGCGCTAACATTGTGTTGTTTGTCAATTTGCACTCGGGTGCCCAAACGAAAATTATTAAAACTCCAACTCAGTTGAGCGCTGATATCCGAGCGCTGTGAATCTTCACGAATATTGCTGCGCAACTGCAAAAAGGTCGATTTAAAGCGGCGGCTATAGCTAGAGCTCACGGTCTCAATTTGGCGCTCAGGCCACAGTCGATACTGGCTTTCGAGGCGAAGCTGATGGGCACCAAAGCGGCTGCTGATGCCGATGTTGCCGCTGGCATCACCGCCTTGATCAGTTTTTTGCACCTCCCAACGGTTATTCAAGCTTAAGCCATCAAAGTTGGCGCTGTGTTGGGCATTAAAACCCAGTGATTGACCCTCTGCTCCGTTAAAGTGATTGAGCGAAAGCGAATAACTGTCTTGCTCACTTAACAGCGACTGACTGCCTTGCATACTGAAATCAACGCCTTTACCGGTTTTACCTTGTAGATCGTCGAATTGCTGAAAACTGACATTCCAGTTGTGCTGCCATATTTCAGCTTGAAAATCGGCTTTATAACTCAACTGGTTACTGTCTGGCTCTAAAGACGCGGCCAGATTAAACACGGTGTTTTGCCACACCCCGGTCAGGGCGCTATTGAGATATTGGTGAGCGCTGCTATCACCCTGAATTCGGTTCCAGCCCACACTGGCTTGAAGTTTGTCGCTGATACCGTAGCTCAACTGACTGTTAAGATTAAAGTTATGCTGTTGTTCGAAACCCAGAGGCAGTAACCGTTGTTTTGGTTGATTAAATGAAAAGCTCGGGGTCCATTGTCCGGCGGCTTGATCAAGCTGATGACCGGTGAAGCTCTCTTCAATGATTTTTTGCTTACCCTGAGGACCATACAGCACGATTTTAAAGTCATTTTTACCCAGTAAAACCGGGATTTCGTCAAACAAGTAGTAACCCTCATCGCCCACTTCGAGGTATTTAATCAGGCTGCCATTACGATAGAGTTCAGCTTCCCATCCGGGCTGAGCATTACCTTCAAAGCGATGGCTGTTAAAACGCTGGTTACCATTGCGACTGTTGCGAAAAGCAAATCCTCGGCCCATGCCACCGCCACCACTGAGTTCATTGCCAATGCCGTTAATATCGCCAAATTCATAATACCAATCACGCTGATTGACGTTGATTTGCTTGTGCAGTTTCAGTCGCAGCTGTTGATCACTGGCATTTTTGTTATAAGAAAATTCGCTGGCATGTTGGCCGATATCGCCGCTACCATTGATCGAATAACGGTTACTAGTGGTGATTTCGCCTTGTTTGTCTTGCCAATCGAGTTGCGAATTCATATCTAATAGCGGTAGGGTAAACCATTGATAGCGGTCATCAATGGCATTGGCATTTAAGGTTTTGCCCTGACGCATATCAAATAATTTGCGCATTTGTTGTCGAGCCAATTTGGCCTGAGCAGGCAGTGGTTGTTCGGAGGTAAAATTAACTTTAAGGGTGTTGGTTTTGATTTCGCTAGTCAAACCGAACCAGTTGAGCAGGGCATCGTCGCGCAAGTACAGCATGTCATCTTCTATCAGCCATTCACCGGGATTGATGACGCCGCTTTTATCGCCAATACGGTATTTGTTAGTGGTAAAATTAAGTGTTACTGGGTTGTTTTCAGTGATAAACCAGCCGCCCACGTGATAGGTTTCAGGGTCAACCACTAGCGCCAGTTCAAGTTGTTCGGTCAAATCTTCGAGAGGCAAATAAAAATGTTCAAAATCGGCTGTGACGATTTCCAGCGGATTAGCTAACGGGGATTTATCAAGAAAGGCATCAAGAAACAGCAGATCATATTCTATTTCTTCACTTTTTAGCTCAGGTTTTACTTCGGGCTCGGCAGCCATTGCAGCTGGCAACAGACACAGCAACAGCCATAACCACAGACTACTGAGCGGTAAATTCCAGCTCATAACTAAACGTCAGTGATTGACTGGTGGTTTGTGAACCATCAATCAGGGTTAATTGGCCGCCAATATCGTAGCGGGCTTTGCCTTTTTTATCGAGCTTTAGCTCGTTTTCGCCAATCAACAAGGGTTGAAACTCAACCCCTTCAACGGTGCTGGCAGCGGTGCTGAGGTTAACCAACACAGTGGCATTAGGGATGCCTTTGATTTCATAATCGGCGTTTTTTGCCGTGCTTCGTGCACCCGGACATAAAGTATTATGTTGTTTTTTATTGCTATCAGTATGGCAAATCTGACCATTGGCAGTATCGTCATTAAATACCACAGTGGCAAACTGCATTGGGGTTTTTTGCTCCCACGACAGGGTGCGAACTTGATAGTCAATATTGACGGTAGTGGTGTAGGTAGTGGCAGTCACAATTGAGGTGAGCATGATGCCTGTCGTCAGTATGGCACCGGCAGGTAGCAGGATTTTAAAGGCGGTCATGGATTAAATGGTCCTTGCTGATGGTGTGGGCGAACACATTGTTATTGTTATTCTCATGTGTCGCCCATTGTCACTGGTTATTGAGCGGTCAATTCCAGGTCATAGGTGAAGGTAAGACTGTTACTGACAACCGCAGAGCGATCTTTGAGTTGTAATCTACCGCTAACGTAATGGTTACCATTGCCATTAATATCCAAAGTAACAGTACTTGATACGTTTGAAGGGATAAATTCAATACCTTCAACGATTTGCGGTGTTCTGTCTAAATTAGGCAGAACTGTGCCTCGTGGAGTACCTGTCAGCGAGAACGTTGAGTTAGATACACCATCTCGATCACCTGGGCATAGTGAATTACTGCTCGAATTGTTATTACCAGTATGGCAATAATCGTTAGCATTGGTTGCGCCATCAAGGATAAGACCCGGAAATTGCATCCCTTGGGTCTCACTCCAAGATAAAGAAGTGGTGAGATCAGTAACGCTAACGGTTGTTGAATAAATAATAGCCGTGGCAGATGGGCTCATCAATACACTAGACGAGACTAAGGCACCAGCAAGCGCTAAGATTTTAAATGATTTCATTATTGTTTTCCTATTTTTGATATTAAGGTTGTTGTTTTAGTAAGGGTTGTAGTAATAAAGCTTACACTTTAATGGTTGTTTGAGTATGGCTATCACCGCCAAACTCGGGGTTTTCGATAAATTCAATGGTTAATTCGCTACCGAGATCAAGTGACTGGGGTAGTTCAATGGTAAATTGTCGTTTATTGACATCGGTATAAATGGCTTGTCCTACCAAGGTTTTAAGCAGTGTCTTGTTACCATCTTGCAACTGATAAAGGCTAAAGTCGCCATAAACTGAGCGGTCACCTTCGCGGCTCATATCAAAGGCCAATAGGTTTTGTTTCTCGCCATTTTCTAAGGTGTTTTCGGTCATTCTGGCATTGCTAATAGCCACTTGTGCATTCAACTCACCATTGCGAACAATGATAGGGATTGAGTATTTGATATTGGGTTTGATATGAATACCGGCTTTGGTTTCTTCCTTGGGCGGGTTCATTGATTCGACCAACAAATGGCTACGATATTCACCGACTGGCATCTTCTTTAACTTAGCGCGAACGCGAAACTTTTGAAACCCTTTAGGGTTGATGTTTTTGCCTACCCGAGGACCGACTCGTAAATAGTCGGCAGCCGAAGAAGCTGAGTTTTCGACGGTTTTAATCCCACCGCTTTCATCCATTTGTTTGTCTATCAAGCTGATACGTAAAGTTTGTATCTCACTAGAGGTGTTAAAGACCTTAAATTCATCACGTTTGTTGTCACTGGTCATCAAAATACGCGGTTCACTCACCGACAGTGTGCCAGCTGTTGCAGTCACTGGCATCAAGGTGGCAAAGGCACCTGCGATAAGTAGGGGCAGTGTTATCAATTTTCGCATGTCATACTCTCTATTAGTTAGCTGCTTGTTATTAGCTGTTGACGACAATAGAGCAGGTTCGGTGCCAGATTCCAAAACGGAAACCTAAATTTATTCAGTTATTTCATTAACAGTTGATTTTATTGTGTTTTTTTATGAAATAGAGGATCTAACTAGGTTGAAAATTGGTCGATAGCGAATGTTAACCTATAAATCAGGTTCTTATTTTGTGAATTATTTGCCTGTGCGGCAAATTTTTGACACTGTACTGGTACTCAGAGGTAAGTTTTTGCCATGATGGCTGCAATAAAGGTGTTCTAGGCAAAAAATTGACACGTTAGGTAGTGGTAACCCTTAGTGTTGGTTTGGGCGAGCACAGCTATATAGTGATGGGTATAACCATGTGTCGCCCGTTTTAGCGGTTATTGAGCGGTGAATTCTAAGTCAAAGGTGAAGGTGATGCTGTTGTTAACAATAGCAGATCGGTCCACTAAAACTAGTTTACCAGCAACACTGTGAGTGGCATCACCAGTCGCATCCAGAATGAGAGAATTTGCGGTGTGAAAAGCACCAAATTGAATGCCTTCTTTGATTTGCGGTGTGATATCCAATTGAATGCCTACCTCTGCGCCGGGCAATCCTGAAACAGAGAATTCTGAATTGGATACGTTGTCTCTATTGCCTGGGCAGAGTTCATTCCATGTCGGATGAGTCTGATCAGTTCGACAATCATGACCAGTAACTGTCAAGCCATCAAGCAACAAGGTAGGAAACTGCATCCCGGCTGTTTCAACCCAAGTCAGATTGCCAGCTAAATCGACGATATTAATAGTGGTAGAATAAGTCGTCGCCGTTGCTGATGTTGTCAGTAATGCGCCAGCAAGTGCTAAGATTTTCAATGATTTCATGTTGTTTTCCTATTATTAAGGGTTGTAGTGGTAAAGGCTGTAGTAATAAAGTTTACACTTTAAAGGTTGTATGGCTATCACCGCCAAATTCGGAGTTTTCGCTAAATTCAATGGTTAATTCACTACCGGCATCAAATGACTGGGGTAGTTCAAGTGTCGTTTGTTGACAGCAATAGAGCAGGTTCAGTGCCAGATTGATCATCGATGGTAATGATTGTTAGTAGAGTTACCTTAATTATTGAATCAATTATGTTTTATTATTAAATAAAGGATGTAACTTAGCCACAAAAGCAAACAACATTGAGTTGTGAACCTATTTATTAGATTCTTGTTTTGTAAATTATTTTCCTTATCGGAAAAATTTCGACGCTGTACTGGTACTCAGAGGTAAGTTTTTGCCATGATGGTGTCAATAACAATGGTTCATTGAGAAAATTGACATGATTTGGTAGCAATAACTCAACGACGTTTGCATGTGGCAACTTGCTACACTTGAGGCGTAATGCTACGCTGTGGTCAGTCGTAAAAAATGAGGAAATGAACGATGAGTACAGCCAGTGTTCGTTTAGATAGTGAGTTAATTGAAAAAGCCGGCATTATCGGCAAAGCGTTAAATCGCACTATGCCCAAGCAGATTGAGCATTGGGCTAAAATCGGTGAAATGATGGAGGACAACCCAGACTTACCTTACGAATTTGTCAAACAAGCGATTATTGCCAAAGCCGAGAGAGATGCGGGTAAATTAGAGAGTTATAGTTTTGACTAAAATTACCACGGTTTTACAAACGCCAACCTTTAAAAAAGCAGTAAAGAAGCTGCACAAAAATCAAAAAAACGATTTGGATAAGGCGATCAAGATATTAATGAATGAGCCACAGGCCGATGAACAGAAAGCTGAACAGAAAAAGGGGGATTTAGCTTATCTGCGAGTGTACAAGTTTAAAATGGTTAATCAGTTGACCTTGCTTGGTTATAGTGATGAGGATGGCGCTATTGTTTTAGAGTTGATCAATCTCGGTAGCCATGAAAATTTCTATCGGGATATGAAGCGAAGTTTTTAGTTGTTTAGATCTCTACTCCACATTACCCTGTTGGGTTACTTCACATCCAATTATCACCTATTACAATCGCGCTCAAAGCGCTAAAGGAATTAACATGAATATCACTGGTGGCTGTCATTGCGGCGAACTCGCCTATACAGCCAAAATTGACCCTGAAAAAGTTTACATTTGTCACTGTTCAGATTGCCAAACCCTATCTGCCAGTGCCTTTAGAACAGTGGTTAAATCAGCGCCCGCTGGACTGACGTTTACTAAAGGGCAGGCAAAAGAATATATAAAAACCGCTGACAGTGGCAATCAACGAGCGCAAGGTTTTTGTCAAAACTGTGGCACCGCGATTTATGCCACATCGGTAGGTGATGAGGCTCGAATTTATAACATCCGTGTCGGCTCAATCGAACAGCGAAATGAACTGGTTCCGTCGGTTCAAACTTGGTGTCGCTCGGCGCAATCTTGGTTGCATAACATCGAAAACCTGCCTGCGTTTGATGCGGGTTTACAAAGTTAAATCTGAACCATGGATTTACGTCGCATGATCAAAATTGGCTTGTCGATGTTGGCAAGTTATACACCCTTTGCTTTGGCGTCGGGGGATCCTCTGCCCGTTTTCTATTATCTTGGTGGGGCTGTCCAACTGGTTGTTTTGCTGGTTTTGGCGATATGGAGTGGTCGGCATCGGATAAAATTTATTACAATCTATCTGCTCAATCTTGGCATTATCTGGTCGTTTCCATGGCCGGGAAAAGCACTGGCCAGCTACTATATGCTGTTGCTGGCTGAGCCGATATTCTGCCTGATACTGATGTTGGTTATTGCACGATTTATTGACAAAGCATCAAAGGATAGAGCAGATAAAGCAACAATCTCTAGCCGTTCAGATGGCTAATATTGCAATTGTTCATCGACATGGCGAGCTAGAATGATACAATCAGCAACCCAATTCTTCTTTTATCAGTGCAGTTTTTGTCATGATCCCTGTTGTCAATTACCATCAGAGCCTCGATCCCGTTGTTAGCCGTTATTTATCACAACTTTCCCAATCTGCCGCTTCTGGAGGTTTTAGCGGTGATGTTGAACAATCCTACGCCAGCCGACTCACGGTATCTACCGATAATAGTGTTTATCAGCAGTTGCCGCAGGCGGTATTATTCCCTAAAAGTGTTGATGACATTGTATTGTTAACCCAGCTTGGTCACCAGGATGAATTTAAAACCATGACGTTTAGTCCGCGTGGTGGCGGTACTGGCACCAATGGGCAGTCGTTAACCCCTGGTGTGGTGATTGATTTGTCGCGACACATGCGGGAGATTATCGACATCAATGTTGAAGAACGTTGGGTTAAAGTGCAAACCGGGGTGATAAAAGACCAGTTAAATGACTTTTTACGCCCTTACGGCTTCTTTTTTGCCCCAGACTTATCCACTAGCAATCGGGCAACGATTGGCGGTATGGTCAGCACTGATGCCTCAGGGCAGGGGTCTTTGGTTTACGGTAAAACCAGTGATCACATTTTGGGCCTAACCAGCGTATTGATTGATGGCAGCGTACTGCACACTGGCAAACAGCCGATTGCCGACGCCGAACAACTGGCTACTGAGCAAACCGCCGCTGGTGGTATTTACCGTCAGGTGATTGAGACCGCTCGCAATAAACGCCAGCAGATTTTGGCCAAATACCCGCGCTTAAACCGCTTTTTAACTGGTTACGACCTCGAACATGTGTTTAACCACGATTTATCTGAGTTTGACTTATCACGAGTAATTGCCGGGTCCGAAGGCTCGCTGGCATTTGTCACCGAAGCCAAACTCAATATTACCCCACTGTCTGCCAATAAAGCCTTGTTGAATATCAAATATGACAGCTTTGAATCGGCGTTGCGTAACTCACCGTTTTTGGTCGCAGCCAAAGCGACTTCGGTTGAAACCGTTGACAGCAATGTATTGAACTTGGCAAAACAGGATATTGTTTGGTATTCGGTGTCTGAATATATTGAATCGGTGCCGGGCAAAACCATTGATGGCCTTAATATTGTTGAGTTTAACAGTGAAGATGAGGCGACGTTAAAACAGCAAGTGAATGATTTGTCGGCGCGATTAGATCAGCTGGTTAGCAATGGAGAGGCAGGGGTGATTGGTTATCAGGTCACCTATGATGCCGCTGCGATTGGCAAAATTTATGCGATGCGTAAAAAGTCGGTAGGCTTGCTAGGTAATACCGCTGGGAGCAAAAAGCCTCAAGCCTTTGCCGAAGATACCGCTGTGGCACCGGAGCATTTGGCTGATTATATTATGGAATTTCGCCAGTTGTTGGATGAGCACCAGCTCGACTATGGCATGTTTGGTCATGTTGATGCCGGGGTTTTGCATGTGCGTCCGGCGTTGGATTTGTGTGATCCACAACAAGAAGTGTTGTTACGACAGATATCTGATCAAGTGGTGGCACTGACCGCTAAATATAACGGTTTGATGTGGGGTGAGCACGGTCGGGGTTATCGCAGTGAATATGGTCCGGCGTTTTTTGGCGATGAGCTGTTTGCTGAGCTGCAAAAGGTTAAAGCCGCGTTTGATCCAAATAATCGCATGAACCCGGGTAAAATCTGTACACCTTATCAAAGTGATCACCAACTGGTGTCGGTAGATGGTGATAAACGTGGCACTTATGATCGCCAAATTCCTATTCAGGTCAAAGAAAGCCTTGAAGTGCCAATGAACTGTAATGGCAATGGTTTGTGTTTTAATTACGACGCGACTTCACCGATGTGTCCGTCTTATAAAGTCAGCAAAGACAGGCGTTTCTCGCCAAAAGGTCGGGCTGGTTTGATGCGAGAATGGATGCGGTTGATGAGCAGCCAGAATATCAATATTGTTGATGAAGAAAAGCGTATCAATAAAGGCGAGGGCAGTTCATGGTTCGAAAAGTTCAGCAATAGTCATGCTGCCAGCAAAGCAGATGATTTTTCGGTGCAGGTATTTGAAGCCATGGATACGTGTTTGGCGTGTAAAGCCTGTTCGAGTCAATGTCCGGTGAAAGTGGATGTGCCTGAGTTCAGAGCGCGATTTTTGAATCTCTATTACGACCGTTATACTCGCCCGGTAAAAGATTACTTTGTTGCCACTATTGAAGGTTTAGCACCTTGGATGGCAAAAGCCCCGGGTTTGATCAACACAGCGTTGAAAATGCCTTTGGTGAACAAGGCGATTAAACAAACTATTGGTTATGTTGATACGCCACTTTTGTCACAGCCAAGCTTAAAACAGCGCGTACAAAGTCAGTATGCGTTTGATTATGATCAACTTAACCGCCTTTCAACGGCTGATAAAGCCAAAACCGTTATTGTCGTTCAAGACCCCTTCACTAGCTATTATGAGGCCCAGTTAATTGAGGCTTTATTGCAGTTTGTGACAAAAATTGGCTATCAGGCGGTTTTATTGCCTTATAAACCCAATGGCAAACCTCAACATGTGAAAGGCTTTCTCAACCGTTTTGGCAAAACCGCGAGTAAAACCGCCGAGTTCTTGAATCAAATTGCCAAATTGGACATCCCCATGGTGGGCATCGATGCCTCTTTGGTGTTGTGCTATCGCGATGAATATAAACAGGTTTTAGGTGATAAGCGCGGAGACTTCGAAGTCAAGCTAGTACACGAATGGCTGGTTAATGTCGCCTATGCTGGTAAAGAGGCTGGTAAAGAGGCTGGTAAAGAGGCTGGCAAAGAAGTCGGCAAGTTGGTGGAAAATGCCGATTATTACTTGTTTGGTCATTGCACAGAGAAAACCGCTTTGCCGAACTCTCAAAGTGAATGGGTAGCCATCTTTAAGCAATTCGGTTTGACGCTCAACATGGTCAGCACTGGCTGTTGCGGCATGGCAGGCACTTATGGCCATGAAGCTAAAAACCTCGAAAACTCCAAAGGCATTTATGAGATGAGCTGGCGGCAGCCGATTGAAAAAATTGATAAAGACAAGCTGGTGGTGACCGGTTTTTCTTGTCGCTCTCAAGTGGGACGACTTGAAGGGGTGAAACCTAAACACCCGATTGAAGTGTTGTTGGAGGTGTTGTTGGAGGTTTTGTAGGAGGGGCGTCCGATGTGTCGGACCACCGCCGCGATAAATGGCGCAGCCATTTCAAAAACTATCAAGATCAAACGGATCATCAATAATCTGATACTTGTGTTTCATCGCTTCGATGAAAGTCTGGTTTTGCTGATAAAAATGATTAAATTGGCTGATTATCTGCGGATGTTTGAGGGTCGACAGGTGAAACCCATAGGCTCGGTGTGGCAGGGTGCTGTCCATTATCAAGGCTTTTGGTCGCTTCATTTGCTTTAGATGATAGTGGATCACCGAATAATCGAGGTTAATCACATCGACAATCCCGTTTATATTCATTTTGACCACAGACAACACATTGGGGTCGCTGAGCATGATAGTTTGTTTCGATTCAATTCGGTCTGACCACATTGTCGGGTGGAAGCCTAAAACTGTACCGAGTCGTTTGATTTGATTTCGTGGTCGGCCCATCAGTTTAAACGGTACTGTTGCTCCTGCGGTTAATTTGATCACTTCGGTGGAGTAGATGACTGGCAGTTTGACGGTTTCATCTCGACGCCAATCTTCGTTATCTGGATATTTAAAATCAATATTATTTTCGATGTACCATTGGTTAAAGCGTTTAAGTGGTAAAGGGACAAAAGTCACTGTAAGATTTTGGCTGTTGAAAAAACATTCAAGCACCTCTTTGGCGAAACTATTGTCTCGATAGCCAAAAGCAAAATGCGGGTAGTAATCAATATTTTCGACACCGATGCGATAGCTGCGTGGCTTTGCGGCGTGTGCTATGACCGGGAAAAGAAAACTGGTTAAAAGTAAACCGATAAAAACGCTAGAGAACAACTTAAATCGAGACACAATGTGCAAATATTGAACGAAGAATATAATTAAACCCTAGCAGAGATTGACTGATAAACCAGCCCACGTAGAGTAGGCGTATCAGCGTCATTGACCTAAAACGAGCGATCATTATGGAATTTATCTTTCTTGGCACTTCATCAGGAACCCCCACCAAACAGCGTAATTTGACCGCATTGGCGTTAAAAGGCAAAAGCAACAAACGTTGGTATTTGGTCGATTGTGGCGAGGGCACACAACATCAATTAATGCATACGCCCTTATCTATCAGCAAACTGCGGGCGATATTTATTACCCATATGCATGGCGACCATTGTTATGGTTTACCCGGATTGCTTGGCAGTGCGACCATGGCTGGACGGACAGAAAAACTCACCATTGTTGGTCCGCAGGAGTTGGCAACCATGATCAATACTATCCAACAAACCAGTCGTTTATGGCTGGACTTTGAACTTGAATTCATTGACGTTGCCACCCTCACCGAGCCGTTGGATTTTTACGATTATATTGTCTCCCCGGTCACCTTATCCCATCGAGTGGCTTGTCATGGTTATCATTTTATTGAGAATAATATCGAACACTCGCTGAATATCGACAAGCTCAAGGCGCTGGGGATACCAGCCAGCCCGGTGTGGGGTCAATTGCAACAAGGAGAGGATGTGACTTTGGCGGATGGTCAGCTGCTGTTGTCGAAAGACTTTGTTATTACCAATCGTCAGCCAAGAGTGCTGCTGGTGGGTGGTGATAATGATCAGCCTGAATTATTGGCTAACGTGAGCGTCAAGCCCGATGTGGTCATTCACGAATCCACCTATACTGCTGATATTGCCGAAAAAGTCGGTGCCGGACCGCAACACAGTAGTGCCAAAACGGTGGCACAATATGCCGAAAAAGCGCAAATCAGCCAATTGGTCTTAACCCATTTCAGCCCCAGATATGCCTATGCCCGTGGTGCTTCGCCATCAATCAGAGATATCGAAGCAGAAGCCAAGCAGTATTATAATGGCACTTTGTTTTTGGCCAATGACTTGGATGCTTACCAGCTGGATAAAACCGGAAAATTATCACCCACTTCGGGTCTATAATGACCCAGTTAAATGAATTTAATTTGAATTAAATCAATGGCTTGAAATAAAGGTTGAGGGTTGGTTATGTGGCATTTAAATTGCTTTGTTGCTGATACTAATGAAATTGATTGTGTGGAGTGAGCGATGCAAGGTGGTAATGATGGTAGTTGGGACAGCCTAAAAAGTTGGGCGAATACTGTGCGTGGTGATGACCGTAGCAATGCGTTTAAGGCCCGGGGTAACTGGAGCAAATTTAAAAAATTGATTGGTAATGTCGGCCGCTCACAAAATACTTTGAATAAACGCTCTAATGCTCGCGACTTTATTTATCAGCATTACGCCAAGCAAACTGGGGCCGTGGGGCAACAGCCGCTTTCACCATTGGAGCGGATGAACAGCGTATCGACTTTGCAGCAGCATGTGGTTGAAGAAACGGCTAAAGGAGATTGGCACACTCAGGTGAAAGATCAATATGGTGATAAAAGAGTATGGTCGGCAGATAAAGTCGAAGACGAGCCGTTGTTACAAAGTCATGTTAGTGGTGGATTTACTTACCATCAACCTAATAATCGGGGTGGTCGAAGCAGTAAAGGCGGGCGTTTGAGCGTGGCTGCAACTAAGGATTCTTATGTTCAGCTCAATAAAAATGTGCATGAGTTATTATCGGATGATGTTGGTAGAAGTGGCAAAGTGACTGCCCCTAAGGGGATCCACGACCGTGCCGATACCTCAGTATTTTATTTGAAAGGCAGTGAGAATACACGTGAGCGTCGTGAAACCATCGGTGATGCGCTAGTTCAGAACGTTGATGTCATTGATGAAGCACCAGGCGGTATGGGTCGGGTGAGACCCGGTGTATTTACCAGTGAGACACCAAATTATGTGGTTAAACCTCAGGATCCAACGGCCCATCAGCAAAGTAGTCACGGTAATGCCCGTAGTATGATCATCGAAAAAGCCATCAGAAGTACCCGTAAAAACTTTGGCGCGGAAGCAACTCAGGAACAATTTGAAAGTGTACTCAAATACAAGCTGGCTAGGCATGGTTTAGATCCTGAACAGCCGAGTATGAGAAAAGCCCAACCACAAAACCTACGCAAGCCGTGGGTGCCACCAGCTGATTAAGGAACATTATGTTATATTTTGCTTATGGCTCGAATATGTCGGCCAAACGCATACAACACCGCTGCCCGAGCGCGGTATCACTGGGCACTTTTTGCTTGCCAGATCACACTTTATGCTTTAACTACAAAGGGCAGGACGGCTCAGGCAAATGTAATATTATGCCGACCAGCCAAGACGATGAACTGCTGGGCGGTGAACTGCTGGGCGGTAAAGTGTTAGGGGTGGTTTATGACATTGATCCGTCACAGATTGTCGATTTAGATCACGCAGAATCACTCGGTGTCGCTTATCGCAAAGAAACCATGACAGTGTGGGATGCTAACGGCTCATCGCTTGACGTTTTTGTTTATATTGCCATCAATACATCTCCTGATATAAATCCTTATGATTGGTATAAAACCCATGTGGTGACTGGCACCGAAGAGGCTAATTTACCATCGGCCTATAGTGATAAAATTCGTCAAGTTGTCGCCCTCAGAGATACTGATGAGCAGCGGCGTAGCCGGGAATTAGCGATATATGGCGGGGATTTAGCGACGTAAATATTTCATTATTCTTTAACCTTCGTAACAAATTTAACATTTCAATCGTCGAAAAATCGTGTATAGTACTCATCCGACCAGAGCAAGGTACAGCTATTGGCTGTGCTTGGTTATGGTTTCAATTTATGAAATGAATCAAATGTAAACCAATAGGAAAGAAGAACTTATGGCTAATGATATCATTCCGGGTGCCGGTAAAAAATTTGATATTGCAATGACTGTGGTATTTTGGTTGTTGGCAGTAACGTTAATGTGGAAAACTCCACGGCCTGATTTGGGCGTGTTGTTGATACTGTTTATTTTGGCCGTTGAGGCAGTGGATTTTGCGGTGGGTGTGGTGCATTGGGCACTGGATAAATATTGGGATTATGATCACCAACGGCTGGGTGGTTTAGTGAAAACCTTCCGGGGTCATCATGTTGATCCTGAACTGATGCTCAAACACGGTATTTTAAAATCTAACAATAACGCGTTGCCAGTGGGTGTGGTGATGGCTTTGTTGATGTTTACCCTTGAGTCGCCAAACCTGATCTGGTTTTTTATCTTCTTTGTGGTATTTGGTGCTTATAGCGCCACTATTCATCAATGGGCTCACCGAGATGACTTGCCAGCGGCAATTAAAAAGCTGCAAGACTGGAATGTACTCATTTCACCGAAATTACACGAAAAGCATCATGAAGGTTATTGGAGTCATTATTGTGCCATCACTGGGCACTGGAATCCGATCCTCGATAAAGTGAATTTTTGGCGACGGGTTGAATATGTCATTTATCGTCTGACCAACGCTGTTCCTTATCATCGACGTGATACTACTGTCTGAAAATGTGTTTATTGTAGGCGGGACTTTAGTCGCGCTAACTTCTATTGGAGTAAAAAATGAATTTATATCTGCGTTTATTTTGGTTATTGATCACTGCCAAATTTCGTCCTAAGGCCCACTTGTTGGCCACCACCAAAATCAAAGGGCGGATATTGCCTAATGATTTGGACATGAATATGCACGTCAATAATGGCCGCTATTTATCGATTGCTGATTTGGGTCGGGTCGATTACATGGCCAGAACCGGTTTTTTGAAAATCATGATCGAACGCAAATGGAAGCCGATTGTGGCTAGTGTTAATGCTCGTTATGTTAAAGGTTTAACAGTATGGCAAGAGTATGAATTAACTAGCAAATTATTATGTTGGGACGAAAAGTGGGGTTACTTTGAACATCGCTTTGAGCGTAACGGCAAGCTGGTTGCTGTGGTGTATATCAAAGGTTTGTTTGTTGGTCCACAAGGCCGAGTTGCAGTTGGTGAAGCGGCTAAAGCACTGGGGGTGACAGACCCGTCACCAGAAATGCCTGATGAGGTTAAAGACCTGCGTGACCAAAAAGATATTAACGTGAAGTAGAGGTGATAATGATTGAAAAACCGTCTCGTCATGGGTTAAGAAAGACTTATCAAAGTACGGCGGCACAGAATTGGCTGTTGCTGACTAGTTCGTTTATACCTTTCTTTATGTTGTGGTTTCTGGCCTATCAGGCCCTGAGTGTTAACTACGGGTTGACCTTGTTGTGTGCGCTGTTGGCGTCGGCTTTTTTGGTGAGAATATTCATTATTCAGCACGACTGTGGCCATTCGGCACTGTTTAATAAACGCCAATATAACGATTGGTTGGGGCGATTTTGCAGCGTATTGACCATTGTACCTTATGATGAGTGGAAGCGATTTCATAACATTCATCATGCGACCTCAGGCAATCTTGACAAAAGAGGGCCGGGTAATGTTAACACCCTCACTGTTGCTGAATTTGACGCCTTGAGTAAGACCCAACAGTTCTTTTATAAGGTTTATCGTAACCCTTATTTTCTTTTCGTTGTCGCGCCACTCCTGTTGTTTTTTATCCTCAAACGCTTTCCTCTGGATGCACCAAAAAATTGGCTAGTAGAACGTCGTGGGACTTGGTTGACTAGTGTAGCCATTGCATTGGCATTGTTATGCTCGGGTGCCTTGCTTGGGTTTGAAGCGGTGCTCTATGTTCATATTCCGGTATTAGCATTCACCTCATGGGCGGGCACTTGGATTTTTTATGTTCAGCATCAATATGAAGATGCTTATTGGGAGCAAAACAAACAGTGGCAATTTGACGATGCGGCGATGATTGGTAGTTCTTATTATCAGTTGCCTATGGTGTTGAGATGGTTCACTAACAATATTTGTATTCATCATGTGCATCACTATCAGCCGCGTATTCCGTCGCACAATATCAATCGTTGTTTCAACGAAACCGAGTATTTTCGCCAAGTTGAACCGCTGACCATGTGGCAGAGCGCGAAAAATATGAACCTGGCGTTGTGGGATGAAAAACGCAAAAAGCTGCTGAGGTTTTCTGAAGTCGAGCTGGCTGTTGCTCAGGAGCAAAGCTATGAACAGAGTTAAACCCAAAGCAGCAAGTAAGCAAGTACTCACTCATCCTTGGCAGTGGGTAGATTGGTTGTATCTGCAAACCAGCAAGGGTAAATTGTTCAGTGATGGTTGGGGTGATGACGAGTTGATCGCCCAGGTACAAAAAGACAGTCAATCGTTCACCAAACCGGCGAGTATTTCGCCGGCTTTCTCTACTGTTGAGGTTGAGAATAATCCGGCAATACGCCGTTATGACTATGCGTTTTTAAGTCCGGTGCCGGGCTTGCCTGACGAGATTAAAACGGCTCGGGGTTGTTTGATCACCCCGGCCAATGTTGCTTCGATTTATAGCACACCGGTGTGCCTTTCAATGCCCGGCTCTGGCGAAGAAGGTTATGAGCGACGCATTAAAGCCCTAGCTGAGCCGCTGGCTAAACAAGGTATTTCAACACTGATTTTAGAAAATCCTTTTTATGGCAGCAGGCGGCGTAATGGGCAAAATAAACACTTTGTCTCGACCGTTAGCGACTTTTTGTTGATGTTTTACACTGCCATTGAAGAGTGTAAAGCCTTAGCTAATCACTGGTTTGTTAATGGTCAAAATCGGGTTGGGTTGACTGGTTTGAGCATGGGCGGGCAAGCGGTGTCGTTGGTGGCGACGCAAATTGACAACCCGCTGGCGGTGATCCCCGGTTTAGCCCCGTCTTCTGTGGCTGAACAATATTCTTTTGGTTATTTAAGTGTGGTGTGTGACTGGCAAGCGTTATCGTCAGGGGGCAGTAAGCAAGAGGAACATTATGCCCGAACCAAGTTAGGCAAGTTGCTGGAAATTGGCGATATTACTAATTTTCCGGTGCCGGCACAGAGTATTTGTAGCATCATCAATGCCAAAAATGATACCTATATTCCACTGCATTTGTCGCAACGATTTGTTGACCACTGGCCGCATTCGACGGTGAAATTGATCAGCGGCGGTCATATTTCGTCTATTTTGTTCAAAAACAAACCGATTGTTGATGAGATCGCCCGAACGTTGGCCGTATTACCAGAGTAGCGTCGGGGTCACGTTTGCTCTGCTCTGTATTCTCCAATTTAGCCCATAAAGCCCTACAATATATCGAATGAGCATGTAAACACTATCGTTACGTGGCAAGTTGGGCTTATCAGGGTTACTGGAGCGCTTCGTTCCTTAAAAAATAAAAAACAGACTACCACGGAGACACGGAGATACGGAGTAAAAGCAAGGTCAAAATCAAAACCCTTAAACATTGTTTTTTCTGTTTTTGCTCTTCTCCGTACCCCCGTGTCTCCGTGGTGAAATGCCTTTGCTTTTAAAGAACGAAGCGCTCCAAATGACCTGAAAAGCCCAATGGCTGTGCAGCAGCGTTAAAGTTGCTCTCCAGCGTGTCACGTCCTATTCTCGTCAGGATATTCATATTTAGTGACGGTATGCTACTGTTATTGGGTCGATGCCGATTAACAACAAATGCATGGAGTGAAAACCGATGTCCGCAGCCACCATAATATTTACTGATATTGTTGGGTTTTCTTTAAAACCCACCGATGAACAGAAGCGATTGGTTAACTCATTAACCGAACAAGTCGCTGATCAAATAGATGATTTACTCAACCCCGAGCCACCAGAGCCTAATGTGATTGCCTTGCCAACCGGTGATGGCATTGCGTTGGCATTTTTGCATAATAGTGAGCGTACATGGAACCGCAGCACCATTTTTCAGTTGGCGTTAACTTTGCACAAATGGGCCGAAAGTCAGTCTCTATTGAGCACTTCTGTTGAATTGAGAATTGGCATTCATGTTGGCGTGGTCGAGTTAATCAAAGATATTAATGGCTCGCTCAATATTTGTGGTAACACCATCAACTACAGCCAAAGGGTGATGGATGCCGCCAGAGCAAAACAAACCTTACTGTCAGCAGATGCATTCAGAGAATACGTGGGAGAAGAGACAACCGTTTGCACTGAGCCACCGTTTTGTGAAGCCTTGACAGCGGAGTTTGTAGGTCCCATCGAGGTTTTTGCCAAGCATGACCTACAAATACAAGTATATAAATTAACACTCGAACCAGAACAGACGTATTGCTCAAATGAGGACCCAGAGGCCAAACACCTTATGGTGGTGGGATTAACATCACTACCAAAGAAAGTGGCTGGAGATTTCAGTGATAGGATCGCCAAAGCCAAGCACATCGCCTTTATTCAGTATACTGGTGAGCGTTTTATTACTGCTGTTGAAAACGATAAAATTAAACTGTCCAAGCAACTCAAACGTTTTTGGGTGTTTATGCCCGACCCAGATTATTATGAACAACTGACCTTAAGTACCAATCAGGCGGCACCTGAACTAGTCAGAGCATGCGTGCAAAAGTGGCGGGATTTCTTCAAAAAACAACAACAAAGCTATCCGAATGTCGACTTTAAATTGGGCTTATTCAAAGAGCCGCCCTATTTAGGCGCATCCTTTATTGACTGGGAACGGCCCAAAGGCATGATCCACATCAGCCCTAATGTTTGGAATATTGCGGCGGCCAAATGTCCGGGTTATGATTTATTATGGCTCGGTCAAAACCCTTCAGAGGTTTATGAAACTTATGTCGAAGCCTTGCAATATCTTAATCAAACCACCACATCTAGAGTTGATGAGAATGAAAGCGATTTATAACCGTTTATAACAGTTTATATCAGTTTATATCAGTTTATAACAACAGATAAGTGCGAGACCCAATGATGAAAATGGATGAATCAGTTAACGTATTAGGCGAACCCCTAGTGAGCTGTGGCGATGACCCGGTAACCGGCTTTTTTCGCGACGGTAAATGTAACACTTGTGATGAAGACGTCGGCTCTCACACTGTGTGCATTGAAATTTCAGCGGATTTTCTAGCGTACTCCCGCTCCAGAGGCAATGACCTATCAACTCCAGTGCCCGAGTTTGGCTTTCCTGGCTTAAAACCCGGTCAAAGCTGGTGTCTATGCGCCGCCCGCTGGCTCGAAGCCCATAGAGATGGCATCGCCCCAAGAGTGCATTTAACCCGAACCCATATGAAAGCCCTAGAAATAGTGCCGATGGAGTATTTGAAGCTGTATGCGGCGGATTTGAATTGAGTTTCAAACCTGCCATATGGTTGCATATATGCAACCATTATTATTATGAAAAAAATTGTTGTTGGTACCAGTATACTAATTAGTGCACTTATCGGTTCAAAAGGTCCCAGTCGTGAATTATTACGTCAATGTCTCCAGGGGCGTTATCAACCATTGATGAGCAATACATTATTGCTTGAATATGAAGATGTCACTTCAAGGGCACAAATCAGGAAGCTTTGTCCGTTAAGTCATCAAGAAACTGATGAGTAACTAAAGGCTTTTTATAGTGTTTGCCATTGGGTATCAATACATTACCTTTGGCGGCCAAATCTCAGGGATGAAAACGATAATTTTCTCGTCGAACTAGCTATTGCTGGTAATGCAGAAATTATCGTAACAAACAACATTAAAGATTTAACCAACGCACAATTATGCTTCGACAGCTTCGACAGCTTTGACGTTTGTCAGCCGGAACAATTATTACGGAGCCATTAACCATGACCACATTAACACTCAGATTACCAGACGATAAACATAACCGTTTAAAAGCCCTCGCCGCTTATAAAAAAATTAGTCTCAACAAATTGTTGGAAGAATTATCGACTCAGGCATTGGCCGAATTTGACACCGAAGTTCGATTCAGAGCGCTGGCCGTATCAGGCGATACTGAAAAAGGCTTGGCTATTTTAGATAAGCTTGATGGGTATTTTGAAGATAAATCAAGGGTTTAATCGAATTTTATTTTTGGGAAAATCCTTAACTGCTGAGTTGTAGCTGGTTCTACTATTTGATCAAAAAATCAGTAATTACGCTGAGTTATTACATGAGTTATTACAAGAGAAAAAGCCTTTGACTGATGTTGATAAAGTAGCCGTTAAACAACTTCTGCTGGTTTATGATAAAAACTGCCCATTTTGCGAAAACTACTGTCAGTTGGTGCGTATTCGTGAGTCGGTCGGTGAACTGGTTTTGGTCGATGCGAGGCAAGACAGTGAGGTGATGAAAGAGATCACCGCCGCAGGATTAGACATCGATCAGGGCATGGTATTCAAAGTCGGCGAAGTACTTTATTACGGTGCGGATGCTATTCATGCGCTAGCGCTTTTTTCAAGTCGTTCAGGGTTATGGAATCGTTTCAATGTATGGTTGTTCAGTTCACAAAAACGAGCAAATTGGTGTTATCCGGTTTTACGGGCCTGTCGTAACTTGGCCTTGAAATTAATCGGCGTGACTAAAATTAACAACCTGAACCGCAAGAATAATGGTTAATTTTATGCTCTAAAAATGTTGCTAAAATTAACATTCACTCACTGAATTTTTATTCATTCACTATTCACTTATTTCGACCAATATCTGAGAAACCTCCCAACAAAGCTCGATTAATTATTGGGTTTTTATCCTACTGCCCTAGCTCTGCGGGCTAATGAGCTGATACTGCTAGTGCTAATTCGTTAGTGAATAGGGCTTTTGAGTGCTTAATTAAAGCGGATGAAAATTAAATATTTAACGTTATTTTAATTTATATATTACATTTACAGCCAACATTAAAATACCGAGCAGCACTAAATACGGGCTTAAGTGGCTTATCGTTGATAAAACCATCAAGCTGGATGTTGATGAATAATCTGTAAAAAATATTTAGCTTAAAATGAGCGTTTTTTAGCTGTCTTTCTGCGATTTTCTTGACCATTTGGTCATTATTTTAACCTAGAAAATTCAATGACTTTGATTGTTTGTCGAGTAATTGAACTATATTTGAGTGAATTGCAACCAAAGTGCGGTCAAGGCAACACTGGGTAGGTTAACGGTGAATAGAATTTGATTACTTATGCAGGACAGCGTTGTCATTAAAGTTTAAAAGGAACTTGAATTTAATTTAAAAAGTCGCTTGCTTGACTAAAAAGAAGGTGTTATATCTATAAACAGACAACGACATGGCATACATGTCCTTATTATTATTTTTAGACAAAAGAGCAGATAGTAACAATGACTTTACATATGATTTCATCAATTTCTCTCTCAGCGCTCACGCTCCTCCTCGGGAACGCGGGCAGATGATTTTGTAGCGTCTATATAGACGATAAATAACACAATTTCAGAACCCCGCGCAACAAGTCGCGGGGTTTTTCGTTTTAAGCCCTCGCATTTTTTGCCCAGCGTTTTGACCGTTTTGCATTGACCACTTTACAGTGACAGTAATAAAAATTAATTTTTAAAGAGAATAAAACTATGACTACCAATGAAAGGGCGACCAACGACAAAGTTTGGATTTTTGATACCACTTTGAGAGATGGCGATCAGGCATTAAGTGCCAGTTTGTCTCAGGCAGATAAAATACAGGTGGCTCATGCTATTGCTCGATTGAATGTCGATGTGATGGAAGTGGGGTTTCCGGTCTCTTCGCCGGGGGATTTTGCTGCTGTTTCGACCATCGCCAAAGAAGTGAAAGGCCCGGTCATTTGTGGTTTAGCACGTGCGGTGACGGGCGACATTGATGCCTGCGGGCAGGCATTACAACAGGCTGAACAACGCCGTATTCATACCTTTATTGCCACCTCACCGATTCATTTGCAGCAAAAATTAAACATGCCGTTATTCCGTGCCAGCGAAATGGCGGTGAATGCGATCAAACGTGCCAGCAAATATACTGATGATATCGAATTCTCTTGTGAAGACGCCGTAAGAACACCAGCGGATGATTTGTTTTGGATCATTGAGCGAGCGATTAACGCCGGTGCCACCACGATTAATATTCCCGACACCGTGGGCTATACCACACCGGGTGAGTACGCGACCTTGATTGCGTCAATCTGCAATAGTGTGCCAAATATCGACAAGGCCAGATTGTCGGTGCACTGTCATAATGACTTGGGTCTTGCGGTTGCTAATAGTATTGCTGCGGTTGCTGCGGGTGCGCGTCAAATTGAATGTACCGTCAATGGTATTGGCGAACGTGCGGGAAATTGCGCGTTGGAAGAAGTGGCGATGATTTTGGCTACGCGTCAAGATCACTTTAAATTGCACACGCAAATCAAAACCGACGAAATTTATCGCACCTCTCGTTTGGTCAGCCAAGTTTGCCATATGCCAGTGCAACCGAATAAAGCGGTGGTTGGCCAAAACGCCTTTGCTCATAGCTCGGGCATCCACCAAGATGGAATGCTTAAAGATGCCAGTACTTATGAAATCATGTCGCCAGAAACCATCGGTATTCGCAAGAGTGAGTTGAATTTGACCTCGCGCTCAGGCCGACATGTTATTCAACATCGTTTACAGAGCATGGGTTACGAAGAGGGTGACTATAACCTGAACGAAATTTATACCAGCTTTTTGGCACTGGCTGATCAAAAAGGCAAAGTGTATGACTATGACCTAGAAGCCTTGTTGTATTTTAACGCTTTGAATGAGCAAGGGACTCGCAAATATGAAATTGACTTTATTAAAATCAATTCAGACACCGTGATATCAGCAACTATTGGTTTGATTATTGATGGCAAAAAAGTCTCAGAATCCGCCAGCGGTAACGGCTCGGTTGATGCCGCTTACCGAGCAATGAATGCGATCACCGAAAAAACCATTGAAGTGACAGAATACAATTTGGAATCCAAAGGGGAAGGGGCGAATGCCCTAGGTCAGGTGGATATTATCGCCAAATATAAAGACAAACCTTATCATGGTGCCGGATTGTCAACAGACATCGTTGAAGCCTCAGTCAGAGCTTATGTGCATGTGTTGAATTTGGCGCACCGGGCGAAACAAATTGAAGGTAAAAAACAGCAGTTGGCCGTTGCAGCCGTTTAACTGAATACCGTAGGAGCGAGCCCCGGCTCGCGATAAATGACCAATTGGGAGTAAGACCTTGAACAACTACAAAATTGCAGTATTACCCGGTGATGGCATCGGTCCTGAAGTGATGGCGGAAGCCGTTAAAGTGCTGGATAAAGTTCAGCAAAAGTTTGGTTTTGAACTGCAATTGAGCTATGCGGATGTCGGTGGCATTGCTATTGATAATCATGGCGAAGCGTTGCCAGAGACGACAATGAAAACTTGTCAGCAAAGTGAAGCGATTTTATTTGGTTCAGTTGGTGGTCCAAAATGGCAAAACTTGCCAGCCAATGAACAGCCAGAGCGAGCGTCATTATTGCCTTTACGCAAGCACTTTGGTTTGTTTTGTAATATGCGCCCAGCCAGCTTACAACCGAGCTTAGCCAGTGCTTCACCACTAAGAGCCGACATTTCAGCTAAAGGTTTTGATATTTTGTGTATCAGAGAGCTGACCGGTGGTATTTATTTTGGAGAAAAAGGCCGTAGTGGCGAAGGTGAACAAGAGTTCGCATTTGATACGCAAAAATATAGCCGGGCTGAAATTAGCCGTATTGCCAAAATTGCTTTTGAAAGTGCGTTAAAACGCAGTAAAAAAGTCACTTCGATTGATAAAGCCAATGTATTGGCTAGCAGTATTTTATGGCGCGAAGTGGTCACCGAAGTGGCGCAGGATTATCCACAAGTGGAGTTGGAATACTTGTATGTTGATAACGCCGCCATGCAGTTGGTTAAAGACCCGGCGCAATTTGATGTGTTGCTTTGTGATAACTTGTTTGGCGATATTTTGTCAGATGAATGCGCCATGATCACCGGCTCCATGGGGTTATTACCGTCAGCCAGTTTGAATCAAGATCAGTTTGGTTTGTTTGAACCTGCTGGTGGCAGTGCGCCAGATATCGCCGGACAAGGCATTGCCAATCCGATTGCGCAAATTCTTAGTGCTGCTTTGATGCTGCGTTATAGCCTGGGTCAGTCTGAGGCTGCTGATGCGGTAGAAAACGCGGTAAAACAAGTGATTGATCAAGGCATAGTGACCTGTGATATCAGCCAAAATGGCGAGCACTATTCGACTAAAACAGTCGGTGATGCTATCGCTAGTCAAATCGCCTAAGCTGGCAAGACCGATAAAGATACAGGAACTTATAATGGCTCAAACGTTATACCAAAAAATCTGGCAGGCACACCATATTAGCCAGATCAATCCACAAACTGCATTGATTTATATCGACCGTCACTTAGTGCATGAAGTGACTTCACCGCAGGCATTTTCTGGCCTACGGGAGAAAAACCGCACGGTTCGCCGTGCTGATAAAACCTTTGCGACAATGGATCACAATACCTCAACTAAATCTCGCACCATGGCGGCTGCAAGCCCAGTCGCGCAAAAACAGCTCAAAGCGTTGGCGCAAAACTGCGCAGATTTTGGCGTACCCTTGTTTGATTTAGCCCACCCAAATCAAGGCATAGTGCATGTGATTGGTCCTGAGCTGGGCATCACTTTGCCGGGTCACACCATTGTTTGTGGTGACTCGCATACCTCGACTCATGGTGCATTTGGTGCACTGGCATTTGGCATTGGCACATCAGAGGTTGAGCATGTGTTGGCGACGCAAACCTTGCAGCAAAAAGTGTCAAAAACCCTGAAAATTGAAGTCAATGGTAAAGTAGGTGCTGGCATTACCGCCAAAGATATTGCTTTGGCAGTGATTGGCAAAATGGGCACAGCTGGTGGCACCGGTTATGTGGCTGAGTTTTGTGGTTCGGCTATTCGTGATTTGACTATGGAAGGACGCATGACCCTGTGTAATATGAGCATCGAGATGGGCGCTAAAGCCGGTATTATTGCCCCGGACCAAACCACCTTTGATTACATATGCGAACGAGAGTACGCACCTAAAGGGGATGATTTTGCCACGGCAAAAGCCTATTGGCAGAGTTTGTATTCTGATGATGACGCCATTTTTGATTTGACGGTAAGCTTGGATGCGGCTGATATTCGTCCGCAAATGACTTGGGGTACCAGCCCAGAGCAGGTATTGCCGATTGATGGCTATGTGCCGGATCCACAGCAAGAAACCAATTTAATCAAAGCCGATGCGATTAAAAAAGCGATTAAATACATGGGCTTGCAAGTCGGCCAAAAATTGACCGAGATTAAAGTCGATACCGTATTTATTGGTTCATGCACCAACAGCCGGATTGAAGATTTGCGTAGTGCCGCGTCATTGGTTGATGGCAAAACCGTGACACAAGGCATGAGAGCCTTGGTTGTGCCGGGTTCTGTTAAGGTTAGAGATCAGGCCAAAGCCGAAGGTTTGGATACTATCTTTAAAAACGCCGGTTTTGAATGGCGTGAGCCGGGTTGCTCGATGTGTTTGGCGATGAATGATGATCGCATAGGTGAAGGTGAGCGTTGTGCGTCAACCAGTAACCGTAATTTTGAAGGCCGACAAGGCAAGGGCGGACGCACCCATTTAGTCAGTCCGGCAATGGCTGCTTTGGCCGCTATTCACGGTCATTTTTGTGACGTTTCGGAGGTCAGCGCATGAGTCAGCAAGCATCACAACCAGTAAACAGTCCGTTTTTTCATCAGGGAAAAGTGGCCCCGTTAGATATCAATAACGTCGATACCGATCAAATCATTCCGAAGCAATTTCTGACCTCGGTCAGTCGTGATGGTTTTGCCGAGGCGCTATTTTTTGATTGGCGTTATTTGGCCGAAGACCAGCCAAATCCAGCGTTTGTGCTGAATGAAAGCCGTTATAGCGGTGCCAGCATCTTGCTGACCAGAGAGAATTTTGGTTGTGGGTCGAGTCGTGAACATGCGCCTTGGGCATTACAGCAATATGGTTTTAATGTGATCATCGCCAGTTCTTTTGCCGATATCTTTTTCAACAATTGCATCAATAACCAAATGCTGCCAGTGGTTTTGTCAGCAGAGCAGATTGAACAGTTGTTTGTGCAGGCAACTGCGACTGAGGCGGTGAGTTTTTCAATTGATTTACAAAACCAGCAAGTTATTGCAGGCGATCAGGCAATTAGCTTTGAGATTGATCCATCGATAAAACAACGTTTGCTCAGCGGGCTGGATTTTATCGGTGTCAGCGAAACCTTTCTGCCACAAATTGAAGCATTTGAGCAACAAGCGGCGGGGCAATCCTGGCGTTAATGTTGTTTACGCTACACTTTATAACTCTTGACCACTAAGGAGAGGCGTCTCGCCCCTCCTTCACCTTTTCCCTTGTAAACTCAAGCCGTTAAGATAGAATTAATGGCAATTATTCAGCCTACCCGTGATTTCTAAATAACCTATGACAGCATATTTTATTCAGGCATTTATTTACCTTGGCGCTGCGGTTATTGCAGTGCCGATTGCCAAGCGGCTTGGACTCGGGTCAGTGTTGGGCTATTTGATTGCGGGGGTGATCATTGGCCCGGTGATTGGCTTGGTGGGGCAGGAGACCGCCACTATTCAACACTATGCTGAATTTGGTGTGGTGATGATGTTGTTTCTGGTTGGTTTGGAGTTGGAGCCTCGGGTGTTATGGGATATGCGTCATCGACTGATTGGTCTGGGCGGGTTACAGGTTGGTTTGACGGTTGCGGCGGTGATGGCTATCGCTATGGCGTTTGATCAAATCTGGAGCGTGGCGTTGACCATAGGTTTGATTTTTTCACTCTCTTCTACTGCTATTGTGTTGCAGACCTTTAGTGAAAAGGGATTGTCAAAAACCGAGGGCGGTCGTACGGCTTTTTCTGCGCTGCTGTTTCAGGATATTGCGGTGATCCCGATGTTGGCCCTTATTCCATTAATGGCGCTACCTGAACTTGTTGAACAAGCCAAATTAGTGGCAGGTAATGGCGCTGAACATCATGAAGAACTGAGTCTGGTCGCTGATTTATCAGGCTGGGTTTATGCTTTGGTGGTGGTTTCTGCCATTGCTGCTGTGGTTGTCGTCGGGCACTATTTAAGTCGACCGCTATTTCGTTATGTTGCCGATAGCGGGCTGCGAGAAATCTTTACCACCACAGCGCTGATGCTGGTGATTGGCATTGCCGCGTTAATGAGTTTGATTGGTCTGTCGCCTGCATTAGGCACGTTTTTGGCGGGTGTGGTCTTGGCTAGTAGTGAATTTCGTCATGAATTGGAATCGAATATAGAGCCGTTTAAGGGCTTGCTGCTAGGACTGTTTTTTATCACTGTTGGTGCCGGTATCAACTTTGATATTTTATCTGCCAATTTGGTGATGGTATTGAGTATTACCTTTGCCGTGATGTTGATTAAAGCCACTGTGTTGTATCTGTTGGCGGTGGTTTTTAAAGTGAATAATAGTGATCGCTGGTTATTTGCCTTGAGTCTGGCACAAGCGGGAGAGTTTGGTTTTGTGTTGCTCAACTACAGTGCACAGAATCATGTGTTACCGTTGGCGTTGACCCAAACCTTATCTTTGGTGGTGGCACTATCAATGTTTTTAACCCCGGGTTTGTTTATTGTTTTTGAACGCTTTATTTTGCCCAAATTTGAGCAGGCTGAAAACCCGCGTGATGCCGACGAAATTGATGAACAGGGCACAGTGATCATCGCAGGTATCGGTCGATTTGGTCAGATCATCAACCGTTTGTTAAGGGCTAATGGAGTGAAAACTGTGGTACTTGATCACGAGGCCAGACAGGTTGAAATCATGCGCCAACTGAAAATTAAAAGTTTTTTTGGCGATGCGACCCGACCGGGATTGCTACATACCGCAGGTATCGAAGAGGCCAGGTTGCTGGTGATTGCGATTGACGATAAAGAGCGCTCTCTTGATTTGGTCAAGTTTATGAAGCAAACCTATCCTCAGGTAGGGCTGCTGGTTCGGGCCTATGACAGACGACATTTATTTCAATTAAAAGCGGCTGGTGCCGATCACATTGTGCCAGAAACCTATCATTCGGCCTTAGAAATGGGCGCTCAGGCGTTAATTGATTTGGGCTTTCATCCACTACGAGCTGAACGGCTCAAAGAGACCTTTGTTGACACTGAAGTGGCCCATAAAGAGCAGCTTTATCAGGCTTGGAAAAACAGTTCAGGTAACAATGAATTCACCGATTATCGTCGTTTGTTTATTCAGCTTGAGGAGGTGCTTGGTGATGTGATGAAGCAGGAGTTAGACAAAGGTCATATCGACGGTGAGCGTGATTGGACACCGCCAAAGTGAGGTTTGAGTGTTATGCTTCCATTTCCTCAAAGGTTATCACAATTATTTTTGGCTAAGCATGTATGTTGGTGTAACGAATATGCAAATAAGATAGAAAAAACATAAACCAGCAGTGAAACTGGTAACGCTTTCAAATTGAGGGCCATTTGCTATTTTATAGATCCACAACGCCCAAGCACCACAACCAAACAATACAAATATAGATAGTGCAGAGTAAAAATATTTAGGGTTAAATTCAGTACGTTTAGTGTTATATAAATTGGTAATGCTCGTAAAGCCTATGCCCCCTACTAATACGGAGGCCGCGACCCCTGTAAATTTATGGAGATGACTTTGAGATCCTTGAAGATAAGAAAACAACCAAACATAGACGGAAAGATGAAATGACCACATTAGGATACTGGCACCCTTCATCCAAAAATTTTTATCTTTCAAATGTGATAAATTCACAATTTCTCCTGATGGCATAACGCCAATATAAAAACGAAAAATAGCGGGCTGCTACTTTGCTACAAATAAGTTTGAAGAATCTTTTTAAACAACTGGTCTGCACGTTTTTTACTTACGCCACTACAAAGTTAACAACATGGACATTTGCTAAATTTAGGCTCTTTTTGGTATGCCAAAGGTCGTAATTATCTTGCATGGTCAACCAACTTTCTGGTGTTCTGCCTAATGCTTTGGATAAACGCAGTGCCATTTCAGGTGAAACAGCACTTTGCCCTTTAAGAACACGATTTAGGGTAGAAGAGGCGACATCCAATTGCTTGGCCAGATAGCGACAACTTAAACCTGAGGGCTCAAGGTACACCTCATAAATAAACTCACCTGGATGTGGGGGATTATGCATGGTCATTAGTGATAGTCCTCGTAATTGAGTATGTAAGCATTGCCATCAATGAATTCAAAGGTGATCCGCCAGTTGCCATTGACCGTTACAGACCAAACCCCATCACGATCCCCCTTCAAAGGATGTAATTTATAGCCGGGCAAATTGATATCTTCAATCTGCTTAGCGGTATCTATCGCGACAAGTTGCATACGTAATTTTCGTTGATGTTTTGCTTGAATGCCTGAAATACTGCCTGTTTCGAAGTATTTTCTCAGACCTTTATGTTTGAAGGATTTAATCATGGTTTAAGTGTAGCGCGATGCGCATCATCACTCAATCAAAATATACATCAAGCTAAATACAACTGTTTGTTGAGTCCAATTTGAACGATTTGTTATTGTCTATTATTAACGATATTGATAATCGAAATACTAATTTACCAAAAAGCATTTCAGCGGAAACATTTTTACATCGCGTCATTTAGGGTTGCAATTACGCTGCCCAAATGTAGGAGGGGCGTCCTCGCCGCGATCTGTGTCAAAGACACAGCAGTGTTGCCTTCGTCAACAATCGCGCCGGGACGGCTCTCCTACAAAAAGCATCATTAAACTGTTACCTTGTTTGACCAGAGTCCAATATTGATAGTAAACGGGCTTTCTTTTGAGCCTTTACTCCCCTGCATCCACCAAACCAGACTTCTGTTCAGCCCCTGAGAAACACAGCATACACAAAGGAATTGTCAAGGTTGTGCTGACCAGACAGAGCATAAAGATAGTATGAATTGACCACACATCTGCGACAGGTCCCATCACCAATGAGCCCAGCGCAAAACCTAAATCTGCCGCGCCGATGAACAATCCAATATAAAAACCTCTGGCTTTGTTTTCGACGATAAACGAGATGTAAGTGAGCAACGCCGGATACAGTAAGGCGAAGCCGATACCGTTGGCAATACCTGCGGCGATTAACCACGGCAAACCCGCTGAGAAATACAGCGCAAAAGCGCCAAAACTCACGGTTAGGCTGAGTAACAGCATGAAGCTCGCTGACAATGAACCGTCAGAGGGGATCAGTTTGCTGCCACTGAACCGGACTATCACCAAGGTGATCATTTGCACCAGAAAATAAGTCGGTGCATGAGCGGATCCGATCTGCTCCAAATACAGCGGTAAAAACACAAAGTTGGCCCCGTTGGCGACAGATGCCAGCAACATGATCGCCGTTGGCAACAATAACTGCCGATGTTGTAAAAAGGCTTTTATTGAACCACTGCTGCTACGCTGTGAGTTGAGGTTCAAGGCTTTGGTTTTATTGCTGAGTTTTAAGGCAAACAGGATGTTGACTAATCCAAGGATGAAAAAGACCAAAAACAAGCTTTGAAAACTCATGGTGTCTTTTAAATATAGGGTCAGTGCCGGTCCAAAGGTGGTGGGGATCATCGTCGCCAGTGAGTACAACGAAATGCCCTGAGCACGTAAACGTTTGCTCAACAAATCAATCGTTATGATCTCCATTGCTGTTGAAAAACATGCGGCGACAACACCTTGTACCAATCGCACTAGCCAGTAAACCACCAGTGAATCGGTGAAGTAACCCAGCAGCGAAAAGGCAAATACGACCAGCGCATAAACGAACACCCGATTAGTGCCATATTTGTCAATCAGCCTGCCTGCGAAGGGCCTAGCGAACATCGAAGCCAACATGGTGACGCCCATAATCGCGCCGATACTGGTGTTGTTTTCACCCTGAGATAAGGCGTAAAACGGCAGTATCATCAATACCATGTATACCACGGAATAGAACAATATGGTGACACCGTAAACCCTTAACGCGGTGGGCGAGTAGGGATTGTCGGTGCTGTTGTTAGTGGTCGCGTTACTAGCAGTCACCGCTTATACCCCACTAGACTGGTGGGCGAAAGGAGAATCCAGTTCAATCGCCAACTCGGGTTTGTAGTTGGCGGTGTCAGCTGGATCGGTGCTGTATGGTTGCAAATTAATCGCCCGCTCTCTGAGGCTATCTACCGATATCTCAGTGATGAGCTGATTGCTTTGTAACCATTCGTCACTATAAATGGTGTCGAGATAGCGCTCGCCACTGTCAGATGCGATACAGGCGATGCGTTTGTCAGCGTCGAGAATCTCAGCCATTTTCATTGCCACGTTCATCGCTGCACCCGTTGAGCCGCCAACCAATACGCCTTCATTTTTAGCCAGTAGACGACACATTAAAAAAGCATCTTCGTCAGGCACTTTGTACACACTGTGCAATGCCGCGAGGTTATTGATATTCACTGGTGTCCAGCTGAGTCCCATACCCGGTAACAAATAACCATGCGCTTTGCCGCCAAAAACCGTGGAGCCCACAGCATCAATGGCGATGATCCAAGTGTTTGGGCTGTGCTGTTGAAAGTAGCGTACAAACCCGCCAATTTGACCGCCAGTACTGACCGCTAAAATTAACACATCGAGTTGGCCGTCACATTGGCGTAGCAATTCTGGCGCGGTATGGCGGTAGTGGGCTTCGCTGTTATCACTGTTGAAACACTGGTCTGGGCGAAACGAGTTATCAATCTCTCGGTGTAATTTATTGGCTAGCGCAATACGGGTTTTATGATACGAACCGCTGTCGTCTTTTTCATGAACCACTATCACTTCTGCGCCATAAACGTCGAGCAAGGCTTTGTTGGTTGGGGTGACTTTTGGGTCGACCAAAATGATCGCATGATAACCCTTGGCGGCGGCCACCATGGCACAAGAAATGCCAAAATTGCCAGAAGATGATTCGATGATAGTGCCACCAGGTTTGAGTAAACCTTCGGTTTCGGCTTTTTCGATAATGTAGTGAGCCGGACGGTCTTTAATGCTGCCAGCCGGATTGGTACGTTCTATTTTCAAACAGACTTCTGCATGATGTTGACCAAACAGGTTTTGTAGTTTGATCAGCGGAGTATTTCCTGAGGTACTTAATATTGTGTCCATTTTAAATCCTTGTTGTCAAGTGTAATCAATATAAACTTGTTATTTAAATTAGATTTTGTCCGTAGTGCTGCGTATTTTTGTTCAGTCACCAGTTAAGTGATATTTACATTTTATAAATCTCCTAATAACCAAAACAAGCCAAACAAAACCGGGTTGGCAATCTACCACTAGCGAAATGGGGCCACAATGTGACAATTTGTCACAGGCCAGCGGATTTTAGTGCTGTTAGAATGCGTCATCTAAAAATACTGCTGTTATTATTTATGGTATTTTATGATTGCTTCGTCACAATTCCCTAATTAATAATAAGTTATACTTGTTTGTGGTTTTGCTGTCGTTTATTTAACCGCACTCAATGAGAGGATTGAACATGTACAAAAAAAATAAGTTAAGCCCGATTGCACTGGCAATGATCGCAACAGGTTTTAGTGCCTTGCCGACGTTGGCAGAAGAAGAGTCGTCGATTGAGACGATTATGGTGACTGCACAAAAACGCACGGAGCGGTTGCAAGATGTGCCTATTAGTATCACCAATATCAGTGCCGATCAGATTGATAAGTTAGGCGTGAATGATTTTTCACAATTTGCTGCCGCTATTCCTGGCTTGACTATGGCTAAAACCGGGGTGGGTGGTGCTCGTTATTTTATCCGTGGTGTCGGTCAGGTGACGGTTAATCAGTCGCCGACCACTGGGGTGTATCTTGATGAAACACCGTTGCAAATACGCACTTCATTTGGCGTCGCACAGGTCGACCCGCAGCTGTTTGATGTACAGTCTGTTGAAGTCTTACGGGGTCCGCAGGGGGCGCTATTTGGTTCGTCGTCTACCGGTGGGGCGATCCGAATTAAAACCAACCGAGCGGATTTAGATCACTTTGACGCCAATGTTGGCATGACGGTTTCAACCACTGAAAATGGCGAAAATAATAATACCGTTACCTCAATGGTGAATATCCCGTTGCAGTCGATTAATGGGGCGCTGCGCATTGCCGCACGGTTTGATGATCAGGGTGGTTTCATCGATGATATTCGTCCGGATACTAACGATGTTTTTGCCAATGAAGACAATCTGATCAAAGACATTAACGACGTGCGCAGCGATTCTATTCGTGCCACATTTGTCATTCAACCCACCGATTTATTGACCTTGACCAGCAGTGTTTTTTATCAAGATCAACATGCCGACCAACAACGTCCTACTGTCGATTTGACCTTTAGTGAGTCGGCAGAAGTGCGCAAAGTGCACAAATATATGGACACCTTTACCGACGATGAAACGGCCATTTACAGTTTCGAAGCCCAGCTGGACTTATCGGACTCGTGGGGGGTATCTATCGTTTCAGCCACGTCTTATATGGACCGAGAGGTTAACGGGGTGTTTGATTTATCGCCGTTTAGCAATGGTGGCATTGAGCATGATTTTCCAAAACCAGCGCCTAATGAAGATAAACGTTTTGCAGTAGGTTTGTATAATTTGTCTGATATCACTCAGTTTACCCAAGAAATTCGAGCGGTTTCGACCGATAAAGGGCCGCTGGATTATGTTATTGGTGGTTTTTACAAGGATGTCTCGACCTTGACCCGGGCTGACAGGACCGTGGTTGAAAGCTATGGTGCAGCGGTTGACCCGATTGTACGTGAAGCCGAGACCGATTTTGATGAGCAGGAGATTGCCATTTTTGGTCAGTTGGGTTATCAACTCAATGAGCAGTTTAAGCTGTCGATTGGTGGGCGTTATTTTTCGATTGATCAGGATGAAAGCCGTTTGCAATATGGCGTAGGTGGTGCGGTTAGGGGCTCTCAGGACTTTGGTTTTGCGGCGGATACGGATGAATCCGGTTTTAGTCCTAAGGCGGTTGTGTCTTATACCCCAAGTGATTCGCAAAATATTTATCTGAGCTATGCCGAAGGTTTTCGCTCTGGTGGCATCAACGCACCGATTGTTGATGCGGTTTGTAGCCCTGAGGCGCGTGAGCAGTTTGATATTCCGCAAAACCCCGATCCGTTTGAAAGTGATGAAACGCAAACCATTGAATTGGGCACCAAATTGAGTCTAGCTGAGGGTCGTTGGCAGGTATTTGCTTCGGCTTATAAAACCGATTGGCAAGATTATCAGTTGAGTGTGCAACAAGATTGCGGGCCTGATTCTGGTGTTGCAGTGTTCACTGATAATGTTGGCGAGGTGGAAATTAATGGCTTTGAACTGGAAACGACTTTTTATCCGGTAGAGGCGCTTAAAGTAACAGCGGGTTATGCCTACACCGATGCGGTATTTGAGGGCAGTAATGACGTCAATTTGCAGGCTAGGGGGATTTCTAGCGGCATGAATTTGTTTGATGTGCCCGAAAACACCTGGAACCTTGAATTTGAGTATAACTTTGATTTAACCGATGACTTGGGCGGGTTTGTTTTTTCATCAGCTCATTATGTTGATGAATCTTTATCGGGTTTTGGTGAAGGTGAAGCGCCTCTGCGTCCGGATTATACCTTGGTGAATCTTCGGGTTGGCGTTTACAGCGACCATTGGGAAGTGGCGTTATTTGTTAATAACCTGACGGATGAGACGGTGATCCACGGGTTAGAATTTGGTGCTAGCCCGGGTAATACCACGGCAACGAATGACTTTTCAGCCTTGGTCGGTCAACCCCGGGTGATGGGTGTTAATGTTAAATATGACTGGTAATAAGGTTTCGCGAAATTAACAGTAAAATCAAAAGGATTCAAGATGAAAACGTGGCAAACCAGCAGTGATTATAAGGTTGAATTAGTGTCAGTGCTTAACGTGCGGCGCACAGAAGAACATGATAATAATCGGGTGAGCAGCTTGCTGGAAAAGATTCGGGCGCAGGCGGTATGGACTGATCCCATTATCATCGAAAAGCATACTGGGCTGATTATGGATGGTCATCACCGACTCAATGCCGCCAAGCGATTGTCATTGAAGTATGTGCCGTGCATTAAGCTGGAGTATGTTGATGAGCGGGTCGAATTAGGCTTTTGGCGGGATAACTTTAAACTGCAAGTGAAGGATATTCTGGCGTTAAAAACCAGTGGAAAAGTGCTGCCGTATAAGACCACGCGGCATACTTTTAGTCCGGCGATTGGCCGTTGTGATATTCCGATTAGTTTGTTGTATTAGTGGTGTGAGATAGCTTGTTGTAATAGAGAGGGATTAGTCTAGTGAGGGGCGACATTTTGATTGAAGCCCCGTTTTTAGTTCAGATACTTTTTGTTAGCAAGGGTCTTCACATGCAATTTCGCCGCTTGGAGGACACATGACAAGGTCGGTTGGCATTGGGCGGCCACCAGCTACCATCGGTGTCATCTGTTCTGGTAACATTTTAGTGTCTTGAGATAAATTCTTAAGCTTCTTTTTGTTTAACTTTAATTTCATTGTTATTTCCACTTTTTATTTCAATGTTAATTATTGTCATTCGTTGTTACGAATTCGACACCATTGATACTGGCAGCTGGTTTAATAAAAGTCAAAAATTTAATTTTTTAATCAGATCCTGGCAAGAGTATCAAAAATCTATTCAGCTTGTGGATAAACTGCCCTTTGGTGGGCATCGCTGGAGCTCTGTCACACCCAAAAGACTGTCGCCTAAAGGTTATTGCCATCATTTGATATTACAGGCTTTTGTAGTCAACGTGGTATCACGACGGTTCGACGCTGCGATGATCCTTAGCAGAGCACTGCGGTGCAAACCTTTTGTTTTGATCTTGTTATTTATACTTTTGAAAATCGATATGTACCTTTGATATGCTGATGTAAATACTGACCAACCGATCCGGCATCACGTAATTCGTGAAACAGGTGTTCAGGAACATCGAAATATTGGTAACTTATGCTGTTGTTAAATGTCACTTGCAGCGTTGCGCTATCTTCATCGTAACCAACGGCTTCGACATTACTTGAATCGACGTTAAACATTTCCATTATTATCTCCTGGTTATTTTACCTTATATAGTCTCGGATTTTGAGATCGTCAAGTTTCAATTAACTCAGCGTAATTGGGATTTGTTTCCATCTTTGTTGATAGTATATTGCTCATACATTAGCCTAAGCAAGCGGTTGGGCTAGTAATTTATTCGTGTGCAGCTCCTTGAGGGGTGTGTCAGAATAACGGACTATCATTAAGTCTTGAATACACAACTTCAAAATTATATCCATACCTATTTACAACTGAACGAACAAGCTCAGGAAACCATGCAGGAGAATTTGGAGCGACATATATTTTTTCAATTAACACCTCTAAATCAGTTTTTATCTCAATTCCAGCATCCATAGAATCTATACTAAAATCAAAACCTTCTTCACCAACAGGCCATTTTGAACTAACAGCCCTAACTTCTCTCTCATGCTCAAAGCTCTTCCTCTTGTGCACGAATGGAGAAAGAAGATTGCCTGAATCTAAAAACTCAGTGTCGTAATCTATATATCTTACAATTCCTAAAAATGTTTCAGCTTCATCCGTCAGGCTCTTCTTGAGTTTTGAGTAAGTAGATTGAATAGCTACGCCTTCGTCACTCTTAAGGTAAAGATGCCACATAGCTGCTGATTCATGGTTATTCATGTGCCAACAATTAATAGCAGTATACCTTGGCCAATGCTTATTTGTTTCGCCAGATTTCCGGAGTAACTCCGTCAACTGTTCTTTTGCTTCAGCTGACATGTCTTTTGTCATTTTGCTTGGGAGTTGTTGTCTCGCCCGAACATTTATTTTCGGGTAAGAGCCTTCGAATGGGTCGTTAAATTTATCGGCTCTCGTGAAGAAAAGTCTTCGCGAATCAATTAGCGATATTAACTTTGTAAAATCCATGTATCTCCATACTTTCACTTCTTCGTCATCAGGTTGGATAAAAGTAGGATGTTCTTTGTACATGTTTTATTCCTAACGCCGTTTTAAACGACATGTTACAGTTGGTTAAAATAAAATGTGTGAGGAACGAACAACAGTCAATAGTAATGTATCCTATTTGAATACTTTTGTGATACAACGAACCTGACTCTTAGATTTTTGCCAGTGCTTGAACAGGCAAAAACAGGCGCATGGGATCATCTGGGAAGGGCACGAAAAAATCAAAAGACTGATAAAACGATAACGCTTTGCTGTCTATAACATCGAGCACCAAACCTACAGCTGGAAGCCCCTGCTCATTACCACAAATACTGTAAGCATGGCGTAATGCTCTTATTAACAACTTCTTGCCTAGCCCTTGGCCCTGAACTGATAAGTCAATGCCAAATTGGGCTAATAGCACCACGGGTGCCGGGTAGCGAGGCAATTTTTGCTCAACAGGAATACTGTGAGCTTCTACAGTTGAAATGGCTAGGGTGTAAAATCCGGCAATATTTTGTTTTTTTGCAGGGGTATGGTCGGGGGGATCATAGGCCAGTACAAAGGTATTACTAAAGTTGAGCGTCATATTTTTTTATTGCATAACGACGAAGAAATTGGCTGACCGAAGGGATGCCACAGTCAAAAGATTTAACGTTGTGACAATTTTTATCCAATCGAACAATTTCATTGATTAACATTGAATCTGAAACCTTCTTCATCCAATGCTTTTGCCGCTGCTTTGATCTTGTCGCTTGGCTCAATCGCTATTTCACATAAACGACAGAATTCATCAAATTGTTGGTTGGTTAAGCGGATTTTTTGATGTTCAGCCAACACCTCGGGTGCATGTTGTCTGACCAATTGGGTTAACAATGCTTTGATACTACCATAACCACCCGCCGCTGCGGCTTGCTCTGCTAGTCGGTGAGTTTCTTGGTCCCACTGGATTTCATAACGTTGAATTTCACTAGAAATAGCCATGGTGTTTGCCTCCACACATTACGCAAATTTTTTGACAATAAAATTTTAGTTTACGGAGATATTCCGTATCTGTCAAACCTGCTTACAGCAATCATTCAACGCAACAAAAACCCCCGCTTCAAACGATCATCAGGCTGAATAACAAATTCATTGAACCCACAAATAAAAGCATCGCCACTGACTTGTGGGATCACCGCTGTATACTCGGCATATTGTTCGGTTCTGACCACTTGTGCGCTAAATTGTGAGCCGATGATGCTTTCAATTTGCATTGGCTCGGCAATGCCGATTTCGTTTTTAGCGTAATGAATAGCCATGCGACCTGATACGCCGGAGCCTGTGGGTGAACGGTCGACTTCGCCATCAGCAAATACACACACATTACGGCTGTCGGCTTTTATGCCTGTTTCTGCCAAAAGCGATTCACCGATAAAGATAGTGCCGTAGAGATTGCTTAATTCCGGCTCAAATGGGTGTTCAATGTGATTATTGCTGGCGATGACTGCGTGTTTTATTTCTCGTCCGAGGGCGATTAATTGCTGGTTGTTGTCTGGGGTTAATTTCAAATCCAGTTGTTTGGCATCAACGTAAGCATAAAATGCGCCGCCATATGCGAGGTCATAATTGATGGTTTGGTTGAGGCTGTCGATGGTGACGGTTTGATTGAGTTGAGCAACAAAAGACGGTACACATTCAAAAGAAGCGGTGATTTTGCCGTCTTCACTGACGCCGCGAGCACGGATTAAACCGCAAGGGGCTTCGATGGTCATGGAGGAGGTATTATCGATAATATCAACCCAATGCATTTGCATCGCTAGCGTCATGATAGCAATGACTGCATGGCCGCACATAGTGCTGTATCCTTCGTTGTGCATGAAGATGACGCTGCAATCGGCATCGGCATTGAACGGCGGTAATATCAGGCAGCCATACATGTCTGCATGACCTCTAGGTTCAAACATTAAGGTGGTGCGAAAGCTGTCGTGATCTTGCTTTAATTGACGGCGATAATCGAGTAACGAGGTGGCTTCGATGGTCGGGTAACCTTCGGTGATCACCCTTAACGGCTCGCCACCGGTATGCATGTCGATGGCTTTGATTGTCTCGCATCCCGGCGGCAGTTTATAAGCCGTGGGTGAGGCGAAACGCTGATAGAATGAAGTTGACATTTTTATTCCTGCAATTGATCTGTGGCAACTCGCTCGGCGATTAATGTCGCAGCTACTAAGTCTTCGAGTGCATGGCCAACGGATTTGAAAAAGGTGATCTCCTCGGCGGTTTGACGACCCGGGTGTTGGTCTTTGCACAGTTCAAATAAGTCGGCATTAATATCACTTCTTTGCATTACGCCCTGACGAATAGGAATGACGATATCACCGGTTTCTTTGAGCGCACCAGCGTAATGGTCAACAAAAATGCTGCTACGTAATAGGCATTTGTCATCCGCTTCACGCATATCCGGTTTATATGCACCAACCATATCGAGATGCTGGCCGGGCTTTAACCATTCACCCTGAATTAATGCGGTTTTGCTTAAGGTAGCACAGCTGATAATGTCGGCTTGTTGAATGCCCGCTTCAATAGAATCAACCACAGTCACGGTAAATGGCTGATCACAAAGCTGGTCTTTCACCGCTTGAGCTTTCTCAACTGAACGGCCCCAAATAAACACTTCTTTAATTGGTCTGACGCTGGCGTGGGCTTTAATCAGCATTGATGATAACGCGCCGGTGCCAATCATAAATAATGAGTGACTGTCGGGTCGTGATAAGAAGCTAGACGCTAGTGCTGAGGTGGCAGCAGTGCGAAAAGCGGTAAGTGATTTGGCATCAAGTAAAGATTTGCAATCGCCTTTATGAGCGTCAAATAACAGGTAGAGTCCCTGAATCGATGGCATTTGAAATTGACCGTTATTAGGCGATACGGTGACAATTTTAACCCCTAAATCTTTACCTGGATCCCATGCCGGCATCAGCAATAATGTTGAGTCTTCAGATTCTGGCGGGTTAGGGTAATCATGGTGATGCCGCATTGGCACTTCAACACTGGAGTCGGCAAAAGCCAGCCTTAAACGGCTGATCAATTCATTAAAGTCAAAGTGCTTTTCTATGGTGTGTTTGTCAATAAAATTCATCAGCTTGGCTATCAGTTAAACAAAGGTTAAGTGAGCGTTAGCCTAACATGATTGATTATTGTGCACAATAACTTGTTTTACATTGCTGCACTGCCATGTCAATATTCACGCCAAGTTTTTTAGCTCAACAGACCAAGGAATATACCATGAACATTGAACAACTGGACGATCCAGATCAAGAGTTAATTGACTTTCTCAGTAATAAAATCGCCGAATTTAACTGGCAACACTGGAAAGAACACGAAAACATTCATCAGCGCAATCCACTGGCATTGCAAATTAAAAATGACGAGGGTGAAGTGATTGCCGGGGCTGCTGCCCGGACCTTTGGCGATTGGTTGTTATTGGATACCTTGTGGGTGTCAGATGTTTTACGCGGTCAAAATATTGGTAGCAAGTTGCTGGCTCAGCTTGAAACGGTGGCTAAACAGCGGGGCTGTAAAAGGTGCCTGCTTGATACGCTGAATTATCAGGCAAGGCCGTTTTACGAAAAAAAGGGTTATCAGGTGCAATGGGTGCAAGCAGGTTATCCGAAGACGGGTTGTAAATATTTTATGGTGAAAGAGTTGTGATTGCATTGAAAGTCGAATAGTCAGGAAACTTCGTGATAGAATCCATCATCTATTATTGCAGTATTAAGACAGGGCCATATGGCAAAGCTGACAAAAGAAATCGCCTACGAGGCGTTGGGGAACTTCTTTGAGGAGAAGCCCTTTGTACTATTTGCCACAGGGGTTTCTTGTGCACTGGATCAGCGCTTTGGTATGGAGGCTTTACAGGCATATTTGAAAGCGTCACTGATTGGATTAGCGCCAGTACAGCAGCAGCAATGGAATAGTGTTTTAGCGCAATTAGAGCAAGGCAGTTGTGATTTTGAAGCGGCAATGAATCAGATCCAAGATGATGATTTGGTGCAGCGTATTGTTAATTTTACTGCTGAGTGTGTCAGGCAGGTTGACAGTGAATATGCCGCAGATTTGTTAAGTGGTCATCAAACATGGCCAGCAGAAAAACTCTTTCAACGTCTGTTTAAATCACTGTCGTCAGGCCAGAGTTTGCATGTGGCAACGCCCAATTATGATTTGTTGGCTGAGTATGCGCTAGGCAAAATGAATATCCCCTATCTTACTGGTTTTGTTGGCGGTTTTTGCCGTCAATTGGATTGGAAAAAGGCTCAACGCAGTGTTGTTGTTCGCAGCAATAAATCGGTGGGTCGTGGTATTAAGTCTTCGTTTCATCTTGAAAAACACCTTCGCTTGTATAAACCTCACGGTTCTTTAAATACCTTTGAGTTAAACAATAGTATTGTTGAATGTGATGGCTGGATTGATAAACCCCCTAAAGGCATTTCACGGTTTATGGTTACGCCGGGCAGCGCAAAATTTGAAAAATTGCATGAAAACAGTAACTCACTGGATGCTTACCGGGCGGCGGTGAAAGCGCATTCGGCTTTTTTGTTTTTGGGATTTGGTTTTAACGACAAACATTTGGTCAATGACAGCTTTCGCGAAAAATTACAAACACAACAATGTGCAGCTTTGGTGATCACTCGTAGTTGTAATGAACAAACACTGGAGTGGGCGAAAAAAAGTCCCAACCTGTGGATTGTCTGCAAACAAGAAAAAAACGAATTTACGCGAATTTATAATGCCCAATACGATGATTGGTTGTATTTGGATAACCAACAACTATGGCATTTTGATCAATTCGCCAGCGCTATTTTAGGAGTTTGAAATGTCTCTTTTTGATACTTTCTTTGACACCATTGATGATGTCAATAATCAGTTAGGCCACGTCAGAGAAGTCGACACCCGTAAAGTCTCCGTCCATGTGGATGATGCTGATAATTTGCGTAAAGCCAGAGTGGGGCAGTTGGTGGTTATTCCTGGCAGTGAAGGCACTAGCAGCTGGATTGTGGGGTTAATTGACCGAGTGATAAAATCACCAGTGCCTTTTTTATCAGAAGACGATAATGACGACTTACAAAACCTTGGTTCTTTGGACGAAAATGCCAGTGCTGAAATAACGGTGAATACGGTTAAATTAACCTTAATGGGCAATGTTAAATTCAATCCACTTAAAGGAGAATATCAATTTTCTCGGTCGTTGGATGTGTTACCTGATATAGATCGCGATTGTTATGTACTCAAAGCACATCATCTCGAAAGTTTTATGGGGTTATTGTCACAACAATCAGCACAGGGCGAAGCGCTGGAGCTGGGTATTTATCAGTTGGATGGCAAAGCCAAAGCTTTTTTGGATGGCAATAAGCTGTTTCAGCGTCATGCGGCGGTGCTGGGTAGTACTGGATCGGGTAAATCATGGACTGTAGCGTCGATATTGGAGCACAGTGCCAAATTGCCATCGGCGAATCTGGTGGTGTTTGACTTACACGGCGAATATAAATCATTGGATTATGCTCGGCAGCTGCGTATTCCGGGTCCTGATGAATTGGGCAAGGTGGATGATGCTTTATTATTTTTGCCTTATTGGTTACTCAATGCCGATGAACTGCAAACTTTGTTTGTTGACAGCAGTGAATTTACCGCACACAACCAAGTGATGGCTTTTCAAAATGCAGTGATCAGTGAAAAGAAAGCGGCGCTGCAACAGGCGGGTAAAAAAGAGGTGCTTGAGTCATTTACCCTCGATAGTCCGGTGCCTTTTTCATTGGATAACGTTGTTGATGGGATAACAGCACTTAATGAAGAGATGAAGCAAGGGGCGCGTGGTATGAAACAGGGGCCGTTTTATGGTCAGTTCAGCCGTCTTTTGGCCCGAGTACAAAGTCGTGTGAATGATAAACGTTATGGCTTTTTGTTTCAGGCACCTGATGAAGCCCATGACTATAGTGCATTGGGGTTGTTGGTTACTCGGTTGATGGGATTTGTGGCTGATGGCGATAAGTCGGCAGGTCAGATAAAGGTGATTGATTTTTCTGAGGTACCAGCGGATATTCTGCCGGTTATTATTGCGCTGGTGGCTCGTCTTATTTACCAGATTCAGTTTTGGACCGTGCAGGCGCAGCGTAAGCCTATCGCTTTGGTGTGTGATGAAGCGCATCTTTATTTGCCGCGTGGTGAAGTCAATCCGGTGGAAAAACGAGCGGTTGAAGCGTTTGAGAAAATCGCCAAAGAAGGGCGAAAATATGGGGTGTCATTATTAATTGTCAGCCAGCGACCATCGGATGTCAGCGCGACGGTGTTGAGTCAGTGTAACAACGTGATTGCACTGCGACTAACCAATGCAGATGATCAAAATACGGTGAGAAAGCTGTTGCCGGAAAGCCTGGACAGTTTTCTTGAAGTATTGCCTATCATGGATATTGGTGAAGCACTGGTGGTGGGTGATGCGGTATTATTACCTTCCCGAATTAAAATCACCCCACCCACCTTAAAACCATTAAGTGCGACGATTGATTTTTGGCGTGAATGGCAGCAAACCACCAAGGCTGATGAGGTCACTGATTTTGCTCAAGTGGTCGAAAATATGCGGCGGCAAAGTCGTCGATAGCGAAAAGCGGGGTTCAGGCATGAAGCGTAATGTAAACGGGATTAATATTGATGAAGGCATTCCCTTAGCTGATGAAGCGGAATTCGACATTTTGTATGCTGACTTGTATCCCACGCAAGCCCAACAACTGAACGACTGGCTCTGTGACGGGAATGATCAAAGTGCTTTGGCACTCGGTGGCCAAATCGGTAGTGGTAAAAGCACTTTACTGAACAAGGTGGTATCTACAGCCACTGTTGAGCCTGACGTTTGGTTGAATTTTGATGAAGACGCCAGTAACCCGAGTTTAGGGGATTTTATTGCCATTACCTTAGCCGGTTTGATTGAAGCCATTTTGACCAATCATTTAGCCTTTATTGACAGTAGTACTTTAATTGATGATTTGTTAATCGAGTTTGATGGCACACTGATTGATGAAATGAGTGCATCGAGTTTGGCATCTCACTGGCAAATACTTCACCAGCGTTTGAATCCGTCAAAAAAGAGTCTGAAAGGGTTTAGAGAAAAAAGTTTGGTTGTTGGTATCATTAATGACGCTAAAAATACGCCTTATTTTTTGACCGCGATTACGGCTTTGATTGAGGATTTTAAGCAGGGCAGTGGGCGGTTTCCTCTGATTGTTGCTTCTGGTATTGATAAGTTTCCGGCCGGAAGTCCTGCTTTTTTTGTGCTCAAAGCGGTGTTAGAAAAGCTGCAAGATGCTAAAACCTTGTATGAAATCAATGCGATCCATTTTTATGCTGCTGAATGTCAGTTTAGTTCAATGAACACTTTACTGCTGCCCAGCGTTGAGCATAGCGCTATAGTGAAATTGCTTTTAGCCAGATTGGGGGTTTATGCGGGTAAGCATCAAAACAATGTCAGCATTTTGGCCGAATTTAGTGGTGGTAATCCTCGTCAGGCAGTGCGTCTTTTGATGCATTATTTACGTGAGAAGAAAGACCGCAGTTTAACTGAACAGGGAGCAATTGCTAAAGCTGTCAAGCAAACATCGGTTGATTATTTTTCATTTTCCGAGCGTCCAGAAACTGAATTGATTAATGCCGTGGCAAACGATCACTTTTTGTTATCAGCGATGATCTCTCGCCCGGGCGATGCTTCTACAGCGTTAAAGGCTGTCTATGGTAATTGGGTTTTTCTTGGTAACGACATTGATAGTGATAAGAGAGCAGCTATTGTCAATCCGATTGTACAAGGTGTTTTTTCCGGGCAATCGACAGGCGCGGAATACATGCAGTCTGCATTGAAAAAATATGCCGAAGCGCTTGGCATAAGTCCAACCGGGCTCAGTTTCGATGATTCCAGTGAGCATAGTCGACGACTGGGTTTTGACGCTTTGTTCAGTGAAATTGACGAGTTTGTTGATACCAATCTGGTTGCGGTTTTTGATGAGATGTCAGCCTCTTTATTAAACAAGAATCGGCCAGATCGGGCGTTTATTGTGTATAGAGATAAATTGATGAGTGATGCTGCCAGAGCTTATTTACTGGCAAAATCGAATACTTTTGAACACCAGTCGTATCGCCATTTTGAGATTGATTATGAGTCAGGTAAGTCGGTCACAGAGGTGATAGATAATATTCTTTGTGAGCTTGATCAGCATGAACATCCTATTGATATTTTGTCAGTTGAATTTGCTGCTGACTGGCCTGTTGAAGAATTGGTACTGCTTGAATCCAAACGAGATTGTTTTTTGCATCATCAAATTCTTTGGTGGCTCAGTGATGGTCAATTAAAGGCGATTTTGCCCGGTTTAGTGCAATTACGACAACTTTTTGAGGTTTATTCTTTGCATGACACTTTATTGGCGAGCCTGTCTGTGGCAGATATAACCGCTGATATTGAATATTTGACCAGTTTTAATGATAAAGCCTGTGAGCAACAAATTATGGAGTTAAAAATTGTGGCTGACTACCTGAGTCAGCATAAAGGAGAGCTGCTGTGAAGGATATGTTGACGGATGATTTAATCAAGACTTTTTTATATCAAGAGATAATGAAGTTGGCGTTTGAAGTTACTGATACAGCTTTGATGAATCGTTGGATCACTGCTTGTGTGCACAGTTTTCAGCAATTTTGGGGCGTTGAGCATTCTCCTTGTCAAAATCCAAGATCGCCGTTGATGCTAGAGGTGAATGAATTTGATATGACGTGTGAGATCACGATTGATGCGCTGGACGATTTTTCTGTGACGATTAATAGTGTTGCCCAGCGCAATGACGAACTCATTCTGCGTCATGAAGCCCATGCTTTAAAGCAGCAAAATTTTATCACGCCTTATTTGTTTACTGCTGCACAGCAATCGGGTGCAAAGGCAGAATATACTACTGCGCAATTAGGAGACGTTATTGACTATATGTTACTTCATCCTTTTGTGCACATTCATATAAAAGGACCTATTAACCCTGAGAATCATATTCGCTTGGGTGGTGGCATCGCCAATGTATTGCAGTATTTATTTCACCTGCGTTATCAGCTTTGTCCGGAAGCGATCCGCCAGCCCAAAACCTCCGGGACAGTCAAACACCCTGAGCGCGAGCGTTTGATTGTTTTGTTTGATAAAGCGATTAAGGCTGGTAAAAAAGTGGTTTCGCCGGGGGAATTGATGTTAGTCCCGGGCGCTTAATCATCGCTGATAACCTGCTCAAGCACCGCATCAAGATTAGCAATGGTGCGATCAATGTTTTGCAGTTTGTCTAATCCAAACAAGCCCAAGCGGAAGGTTTTAAAATCTTCTGGTTCATCGCAACGCAAGGGGACTCCGGCGGCGATTTGCATGCCTTTTTCGACAAACTTTTGTCCGTTTTGAATGTCACTGTCACTGGTGTAGCTGACCACCACACTCGGTGCGGCAAAACCTGGGGCGGCGACGCTTTTTATGCCTTTTTCTGCCAGTAATGCTCTGATTTGATCACCGAGTTGTTGCTGTTGCTGTTTGATTTTGTCAAAACCGTAATCTTTGTTTTCATGCATTGCAGCGGCGAGGCTTTTCAAGGCGCAGGTTGGCATGGTGGTGTGATAGGCATGACCGCCGTTTTCATAGGCTTGCATGATCTCTAGCCATTTACGCAAATCACAAACAAAGCTGGTGCTGGTGGTTGAGGCCATTTTTTCCAGCGCTAATGGGCTGAACATCACCAGTCCGCAACAGGCGGGCGCACTCCAGCCTTTTTGTGGCGCACTGATCAGAATATCAACACCGAGGGCTTTCATATCAACCCACAAAGTGCCTGAGGCAATACAATCGAGTACAAACAAACCACCAATTTTGTGTATGGCATCGGCGATGGTCTGAATGTAGTCGTCAGGTAAAATAATCCCGGAAGCGGTTTCAACATGAGGAGCGAAAATCACTTCAGGGCGTTGTTCATCAATTTTGGCAACTACTTCTTCAACCGGAATGGGTATAAAGGGGGCTTGCGGGCTGTCGTCAACAGGACGGGCTTTTAATACTACCTCAATTGAGGGGATGTCACAGGCGCTGAATATTTCAGTCCAGCGAAAACTGAACCAGCCATTGCGAATGACCATACAGCGTTTATTGGTGGCAAATTGTCTGGCGACACCCTCCATGGCAAAGCTACCGCTGCCGGGAATAACGGCTACTGCTTCGGCGTGATAAGCTTGTTTGAGCAGGGCAGAAATATCGTTCATTACCCCCCCAAAAGATTGTGACATGTGGTTAAGTGCACGATCAGTATAAACCACTGAATATTCGAGCAAACCTCCATCATCAACATCTGGTAGTAATCCGGGCATCTTCGTCTCCTGTTTATAGGTCGTGGTTATGCGTTAACACACTATTGAGCAACATCATAATAATAGGCTGCTCCTGTTAGTAATGGCTATGTTAATTACATTATTTTGTTGTTTTTGATTGTTTGATCATTGGCAGAAAGCTGTTAGAATTCCACTGTATTAAATTACAGTAGTTTGGCTAAGCCTATTAATCTGTTAATACATTACCAACATACTACTAACATGTTGATAGTAAAGGAAATTAAGCGCTACAAAAAGCCACTTTATTTGTCTTGGTGTTTATTTTTGGCTATGTTACTATCAGATTAATACAAATGAGAATGATTCGTATTTATGGTTTTGTTAGGCATAGTTATAAGGCATAGTCATAAGGCATAGTCATAAGGCACAGCTTTAAAGCACGATCACAATAAGAACATTTATCTAAAATAATAACGTTAATTTCAGAGGCTGAGGATAATGGCTAATTTGACAACAGAGAATATCACCACCACACCACAGTCAGCTCGCTGGTTGCGCGGGTTTTGGCTGATCATCATCGGGTTTTGCAGTGTCGGTGTTGCGGCGCAAACGCCTGATACTTATTCGGTGCAGGTGCGACAATTGATGCAATTGGCTGAATATATTGGGGTCGATTACGCTGAGGCAGTGGTTAATGGTGAGGTTGCCGATCAGGGTGAGTATCTTGAAATGGTCGAATTTGCCCAATTGATTGTCGATAAAAGTGTGTTATTGACGCGCTTGAGTCGTGATCGGGTTATTAGTGAACAGGCGCGAACGCTACAGTTAGCGGTTGCCAATAAACATAATTTGGCGACGGTGCAGGCGCAAACGGCAGCGCTGAGAAAAACCTTACTTGAGTTGGTGCCGCAATCTTCATTGCCTACGACATTATTGAGTCAGACGCAAAGTCAAAATATGTTCAATCAGTCATGCGCCGGATGCCACGGCGAATCAGGGCAGGGCAATGGCATTGCTGGGGCAAATTTAACCCCTTCACCCACTGACTTCACCGATAAAAATCGTGCTATTAATCGTTCAATTTTAGGTTTGTATGATGCTATTGCTAATGGCATTGGGGGCACAGCGATGCCTGGGTTTGAGCAGTTGTCGGCGCAGCAAAAATGGTCGTTGGCTTTTTATGTGGGTGGTTTGGCGTTTCAGTCGTCAGAGCCGTTATCGCTAGGAAAAGTGTCAGCGCAAGCCCCGGTGGTGACTTTGCCGCAGTTGGTTAATTTCAGTCCGAAAATACTGGCCGATGATTTACCTGCGGGCTTACAGGCGCAGATTGAACAGCTGCGGGCCGATCCTCGACCATTATTTATTGATCAAGATCAGCCGTTGGTTTTTACTCGTCAGCGTTTACAACAGGCGCATCAGGCTTATCTTGAGGACGATTTGGTTAAAGCCAAGAGTTTGGCTGTGAGCGCTTATTTAGATGGTTTTGAACTGGTTGAAAATAATCTCGATGCGGTGAATGTTGAATTACGCAAAGATTTGGAAGCCAGCTTGATGCGCTTACGCCGGGTGTTGGCACAGCCGGATAATCATCGCTCGGTTGAGAATGTGATGGCGGTTTCATTGCAACAATTGGCCCGAGCGGAACGTTTGCTTAAAGAAACCTCATTATCAGCTGGGGCTTTGTTTACTGCCAGTTTCATTATTTTATTACGTGAAGGGTTAGAGGCCCTATTAGTCGTGCTGGCATTGGTGACGGTGTTGCTCAAAACCCAGCGGCGTGATGCGTTGAAGTTTGTTCACTTTGGTTGGGTGACTGCCTTGATGGCCGGGGGCGCGACTTGGTGGGTGGCCGAGTACCTGATCACTATCAGTGGTGCGAGCCGCGAGGTGATGGAAGGTGTGGCGGCTTTGCTGGCGGCAATGGTGCTGTTTTATGTCGGTTTTTGGTTACATAACAAAACCAATGCGGTGCAGTGGCAGCAGTATATTCAACAGAATATCAATGCCAGTTTAAAAACAGGCACGTTATGGGGGATCAGTTTGCTGGCCTTTATCGCGGTTTATCGTGAAGTGTTTGAAACGGTGTTGTTTTATCAGTCGTTGTTGACGCAGGCGGCTAGCGCACAATATGGTCATATTGTTGGCGGTTTTGCGGCGGCAGTGGGGTTGTTATCGCTGCTGGCGTGGTTGTTGGTGAAGTATTCAGTTAAATTGCCGATTGCCCGATTCTTTTCGATCACCACTTATTTATTGTTGGGGTTGTCATTTGTATTGATCGGCAAAGCGGTGCAGGCACTGCAAGAAGCCTCATTCATAGCGATATCGCCGTTGCCGATTGAGCTTGAACTGGGCTGGATTGGCATCAGTTCGAGCTGGCAGGCGGTTGGCGCTCAGGCGACGATTTTGTTGTTGTCGATGGGCTTGGTTTTGCGTGGCAGAATGGCGGGGCAAGCGGGGCGCACGGTTGTTGGTTGATTGCGAAAGCACAGTTTCAAATAATAAATGGATTATGGTAGCATTAGCGCCAGCTTTTTTACTCAACAATTTACTGACAACAATAAACCCGCCACTGTGACAGGCTTGAACAGCGTTAAACGGGTGGGAATGGAATATTAAACACTATGCTCAACATCGATTTTATCCGCAAAAATGCCAAAGAAGTGCAAGAGATCTGCAAGCAACGAGGACTGACCGTTGATGTCAGTCAATTGCTGGCATTAGATCAGCAAAGACGCAAATTAACCGCTGAGTTGGAAAGCGTACGAGCTAAAAGTAATCAGATGGCTTCACAGGTGAAAAAAGCCGCACCAGCAGATAAAATGGCGCTGATTGAAGAAGGCAAATTGCTGAAAAAAGAATCCGCCATTCTCGATGGCTTGATGAACCAAATTCAGGTCGATTTTCAAGCATTGATCATGACCATTCCTAATACCTACGATGAAGATACGCCATTCGGCCATACCGACGAAGAAAATGTTGAGCTGGAACAGTTCGGCAGCTTACCTGAATTCGATTTTGAACCTCAAGACCATATTGCGCTAGGTAATGCCCTAGGTATGGATTTTGATGCCGCGACTCGGGTTGCCGGTGCGGGTTTTCCACTATTAAAAGGCGCAATGGCCCGTTTAGAAACCGCAGTTTTACGTTTTACTCAAGACCAAGCTTATAACATTGGTTTTACCCCAGTGAGTGTGCCTTTACTCGCTCGTCCTGATATTTTTCAAGGATTAGGCTTTAACCCTCGTCGTGATGATGATGGCTCCGAGATTTTCTCATTGGCCAGCGATGACCTTTATATGGCGGGTACCGCTGAGATTGCCTTGGTTGGTCAATTCGCCAATGAAATTCTTGATAGTAAAGAGTTACCGATCAATTTGGTGGCGATGACCCCTTGTTTCAGAAGAGAAGGGGCTTCTGGTCGTCGTGATGCTGGTTTGTATCGTAATAAAATGTTCCATAAAGTTGAGTTGGTCAGTGTCACTACGCCGGAAGATTCTGCTGATGCACTGCAAACGATTTTGGATTTTGAACTGAATATCTTTAAACAGTTAGGCATTCATTTCAGAGTGATCCGCATTTGTGCTGGCGATTTGGGCGCACCTGCGTTTAAGAAATATGATGTCGAAGGCTGGATGTTAGGCCGTGGCAAAGATGACGCTTGGGGCTGGGGTGAATTGACTAGCTGTAGTAACTGTACTGAATATCAGGCACGTCGTTTGAAAATCCGTCATAAATCCGGTGGTACTAAACCGGCGTTTGTTCATACGGTGAATGGTACTGGTATCACCACTCGTGCGCTTATTCCTTTGCTTGAGCAAAATCAAAACGCCGATGGTTCTATTCGTATACCAGAAGTGTTGCGCCCTTATCTTAATGGCGACGAAGTTTTACGTCCGTAAAATGCGGTGATTTATCGACGTTTGTCGTCAAGTTCTTTTTATTCACCACAGAGGCACAGAGAATACAGCGAAAATCAAAAACAAACCTATTGCTTTTGATTTTCGCCGAAGCGGCTCTGTGACCTCTGTGGTGCAAACGTTTTTGATTTTAAAGAACAAAGGGCTCCAAAGACTCCAAAGGCCCAGGAAATAAATAATGCCAATCCCTCAGTTTAAACGCCCTGATCGCCTGATCACCAGCTTGCTTGTTATCTTCATTTTCATTGTCACTTTAATTGTTATTAACTCTTATCTTACCCGTTGGGCCTTGGTTTATTGGTTTGAAAAACAAGGGGCTGAGGTGAGTGTGGCCGATTTACGGCTGAATTTATGGCAGAGCACCCTTGAGATTGACCAATTCAGTGCGGTTAACCAAACCGGGCAGCAGTTGAGCATCGGCAGTCTGAAAGTGGATTGGGGTTGGCAACCGTTATTCGATCAGCTGGTTGTGGTCAATGCGGTGACTGTCGAGTCGGTGAAACTGGATATTGTCGGCGATAAGCTCAATCCTCAGCAAATTGGTCCGATTGATTTAGTCAAATTGTTGGCTGTGGATGAAGACGCCCCAGCAGCTGTTGAGCAAGCGCCTTCTGATTGGCAAATTCAGCTCGGTGCGGTCAATTTGGCCGATTTCACCATTTGTTATAAAGACTTGAGCCATCAATATGTTGATGTGGCGTTGCCGATCAAAGCCGACCAGCAACTGATTGATAACTGTCTTAAATGGCAGCAAGTGGCGTTGAATACTCAGTTGCAACTCAACGGTCCAGACAAAGTATTGCTAAGCGGTGATATCGCGATTAAAGCCCTGAGGTTAAGTCATCAGTCAACAAATGACTGGCTGGTGCTGGATGACTTGTCGGTTAAGGCGATCCGCTTAGCTGATCAACAACTGGGTTGGCAGTCACTTATCGTGGATAACATGCAGCTATTTGCTGGCGAAGAGGGTCAACAGCTTGCATATCTTGGTGCTGGTTTAACTGCGGTGACGATGGATAAAACCACCATTGATTTGGCTGCTTTGAATGCTGATGTTAAACTGCTGGGCTTGAAAAAGCTGGGCCTGAAAAACCTTTGGCTGGTGCAACAGGGAGTCGCAGATAAGTCACACAATAAGGTTAATGTGGCCAGTTTGAGCCTTGGCAGTGTGGTTGGCAGTAAAGACAAGGCTGATATTAATCAATTGGTTGTTACTGGTATTGAACTGGATGCCATTAACGCCGATGCACAAGCTAAATCAGCAGCCTCAGTGCAACAGTTATCGCTTGAGTCGGCTGCTGTAATAAGCGATCAAACGGCTGATGTGACAGGGTTGATTATTGATGGTGTCGCAGTGCAACATCAGGATAATTCAAGCAGCATAAATGCCGCTGTCCAAGTGAATAAATTCGTTCTTTCTCAATTAAACGCTCAGTTAAACGACGCTGCCACCACAGTACAGTTGAGTCAGTTATTTATTGATACGGTAGCGCTGCAACATACCAATGGTAAAGATAATCTCGGTGCCGACGCCAAAGTGGCTAAGCTGACGTTGCAAGACCTCAAGGGTTCAGCTGACGGTGGTGATTTGAATGGTCTGAGCATTGATGGCATTGAGGTTAAACACACTGAATTAGACAGCCATAATCAAAACTTGGCGACCGTCGGTCAAGTGTCGGTTAAAACCGTTTCAGGTACTCAAGAGCAGCTTGAGATACAACACTTAGCGGTTGTGCAAACCTGTGTTAAGCAACGTAAAGGCGAAGTGAGTGTTCACCCACTAGCTGATGTGAAACAGCTGAAAACAGCCGGCTTGTCGGTGAATATCACTGACTCACAGGCTGTGGTTGAGCAGCTGATGATTGCTGGTACGCAGCTTTGGCAACAGGCAAATGACAGTCAATATTATCCGGCGGTGCAACTTGCACAGTTGAGCGTTGATGCTGCCGATGTCAGTAAAACTCGGCAACAAATTGCTGGTATTACGTTAGACCAGTTAGGTTTGTTACCTGATTTAACCGCCAAAGCCGCAGCGCGAAAACCCTTGCTGAATTTGGCTAAATTGACGGTTGATACGGTGCTGGTCGGTGAAGGAAAAGCTGAGGCGATTGATATTGGTGAAGTCCTCGCTAGTGGTTTTGATGGTTTAGTGAGTTATCACCCACAGCAAGGCGTCAACCTGAGTAATTGGTTGCTTGCCAGCACAACATCTGAGCCAGTTGAAAAAGAACCAGCAAAAGATCAACAACCAGCAAAAGCCATCACCATTAAACGCTTTGCGTTGACTGACAGTAATAAGGTGACGGTGATTGATAACACCCTGACAACGCCACAAACTCATCAATTGTCAGCGTTAAAAGTCGATATTCATCCGTTGATACTGGGCGCTGCGCTTAAGCCAGATAGTCAACCCGCGCAAGTTGATTTCTCGACCTTGATTGAACAGGCTGGCACCTTGGCACTTAAAGGTACCTTGTTGCCTCAGTCTGGCGATGTATCGATGGATTTGGTTGGTAAGCTGGGACATTTGGATACCACCCATTATTCAGATTACAGTGCACGGCATATTGCCCATCGTATCGATCAGGGTCAATTGGATATTGATTTTGATATTAAGGTGGTCAACAACCAGATGGACAGCGAGTTTAAGTTGCTACTGAAAAAATTCGAGTTGGCGAAATTGCAAGCCCATGAGAAGTCACCAGTCAATAATGAATTGGGTGTGCCGATCCCACTGGCGTTGAACTTGTTGCGTGATTCTGATGACAATATTGCCTTAGACATTCCAATTAAAGGTGATTTGAACAAACCCGACTTTGCGCTGTCGAGCGTGATCTCAACGGTGACATTCAAGGCTTTAAAAACCGCCGTACTTTATAACTATTCACCATTGAGTGTGTTGTCGATTGCTGGTGGCTTGGTAAATTTGGCGACGGCACTGCGGTTCAAGTCGGTTGATTTTGCCAATAGCGATAGTTCACTTAGTGCCGATGGTAAAGCACAACTGGATAAAGTCGGTCAGGTGTTAGGCAAAAAGACTAAAGTTGATTTGGTGTTATGCGCCAATGCCAGCTTGCAGGACTTTATTGTTGAGCCAGTGCCTGCGCCTGTTGCGGCAGTGCCAGTGCTTGTTGCGGCAGAGAACGACAAAGCAGCTGCGGTGAAACCTGCGATAACATTAGCTGGGCTGACCGATGAGCAAAGACAGGGTTTGATTGAATTAGCTAATACCCGCCAACTGGCAGCCAAGGCTTATTTGGTTGAACAACATGGGATTGTCGAGCACCGGTTGTTGTTGTGTAATGTTAAATTCAACAACAAAGCCGATGCTAAACCAGTGGTGGCGATTTCTTTGTAGGTTTGGTGCGACCCCGATGGTCTACGGTCGCTTAGGCTTCCTACGCGAATGAATTCGCGTCTACGTTTAAATTCGTATTTACGGTCTAAACCCGCCAGCGATGCCTTTGGTTGACACGCTCACCGCATCGTGGGCGTGCAGCGATTCATAATGATTCACTCTAAGCCAGAAGTCGGTGTACTCGTGATGCAAGTTAAGGGTGTGTTGTAAGCGTCTGGCGGCGTCTTCACAGAACATTGGGTTTTGACCGTTGAGGCGGGCAAACTCTTGTTCATCAATTCTTTTTACCGCAGCCTGTACTGGCGTTTGCAAAGTGTCTTCGATACGGTCGATTAATTCCTTGATCGGAAATTCGCCGATTGCCGGGTTCAATTTGACTTTAACCTCAGCGATAGAGCGTTGACTGTGTGGTGTGGCGACTATGCCCTCAGAGGTGCCAAGCCATTGATGGATGGCGTTTTTGTCGAGTACTTCGGTGTCGGCAAATTTGGCGGCAAAGGAATCTTGAATCAATTGTCGTGCCAGTGCAGCTGAGCACGGGCAGGTGGATGAGTAAGGCACTTTGACGGTTAATGTGATGCTAACCTCGCCGTTTCTCAGCTCACCGAGCAGCACGATAGGATAGGCTTTCCAGCCTGCTTTATTGGATAGCAGTGATTTTCGCCGTAAATCAAAATCAAAATCGAATTTGACCTGGGCTTTGTTACTAAGCTCTTCGTGACTGGAGATAAAATCCAATAGCAATTGCTTAAGTGTTGACGGGCTTAATGTACCTTCGCAGGACAGTTCGTCAAGCAACAAATACAGCCGTGACATGTGAATGCCCTTGGCTTTGGGGTCGTGTAAGTCAACAAAGGCTTCAGCACGGGTTTGCACCGCTTTTTGCCCTTCTTCTTTTGATGCCAACATCAAAGGTAACTCAATATTGCTCATTCCAACCCAATCTAAAACACCCTCAGTTTGCGCTGTGGTGTGATGGGCTATATCCGGCATGACTGTAACCATTAAATCTCCGCTTGGCTGGCTGTTTAAAGCCTAAAAAGCCGTTTGAAAATAGCTGAAAACAAACCCCAGCCATCAAAAAAAATTAAAGGCGGCTATTTTATACTAAACTTGATCCAAGTTGATATTATTAAAATGAATTATTTAGATAAAAAAGCATTTTCGCGGGGTAAAATAGCCAAACAAGGGATTTTGTCAATGTTCATCATTAGGGGGTAAGCTGCTGATTTGTCGATTTTTTATTCTCAAACCAAGGTTTTTGTCTCGGGGAGTTAATAAAACCGCTGGTTTGCGGTAGACTCGAAAGCATCCGCATTTTTAACCTCTAACCTATTAACCTAAGGCAGCGTTGTTAAACGACTTATAATATAAACTATGTCAAATACCACAATTAGCCCTTGGGCCAAAACATTCTCTAATCTGATCCATCGATGGGGCGGCTTAAACGCTAGCTCTTTTATTTATCTGATGGTGATTGTCAGTTCGATTATCATTTCTGCGGGCTACCACTTTGTGCTCACCGGTGAACTTTCATTACATGATGTGATGGGGACGGTGATTTATGCCTCGATTGTATCGCCGGTGTTTATCTATGGTTTGATTAATCTGGTCACCCATCTAGAAAAATCTATTGCTGACTTAAAAGGTAGCGCCGCTCAGGAGATTTTGCTCAACGAGAGTTTTAAAGAGAACATTCGTCGCCTCAATTATGAAATTGAAGAGCGTAAAAAGGCTTTTCAGGCTAAGCGCAGTGCAGTAGATGAATTACGCAAAGAGATCATCAGCCGTAAAAAAGCCCAGCAGGAGCTAGAAGAGCAAAGTTTGTTATTGCGCTCTATTGTTGATAGTTCGCCGGATTTATTTTATTACCGCGATGTCGCTGGCCGATTTGCTGGCTGTAATAAGATGTTTGAGGTGATTGTTGGCAAGCCAGCCAGTGAATTGATTGGTAAATATGCCAGTGATATTTATTCGTCGAGTCAGGCACCGTCGGCGATTTTAACCGATCAGGAAGTCTCAGCGAAGCAATCGGCGTTAACCTTAGATGTTGAATACGAGATGGCTGATGGTAATATTTTGTGGTTTGAAATGCGCAAAGTGCCATTTTATGATTCTAATGGCAATTACATTGGTTTATTGGGTTTTGGTCGTGATATTACCGCGCGTAAATTGGCTGAGCAGGCGTTGGAAAAAGCTTATCAGGATAAAGGTAACTTTATTGCGACTTTGAGCCATGAATTAAGAACACCGCTGAACGGGATTGTTGGTTTGACCCGTATTTTACTCGAATCTTCACTAGACGAACAACAACGCAGCTGTGCCAGAACGGTCTTTAGTAGTGCTGAAACCTTGGGTAATATCTTTAACGATATTATCGACTTAGACAAGGTGGATCGTAACGAGGTGGATATCGTTCGAGAGTCAGTCTACCTTCATGATTTTGCCACCGATACGCTCAATTTTGGTTGTCTTATTGCCGAGCAAAAAGGGTTGACTTTTGATTTCACTATTAATGGCGATGTTGATATTTACGCCATGGTTGACCCGACGCGGGTGCGTCAAGTGTTATGGAATTTGATTAACAATGCAGTGAAGTTTACCCCGACTGGTTCGGTTGGTTTTACCATGGATTCATTTGTTAATGATGAGGGCGTTCACACCATTGGTTTTACTGTGCAAGATACCGGTATTGGCATTCCTAAAGAAGACATCGAAAATATTTTTAATCTCTATTATAAAGGCGGCGATAACAAAGGCTTGAATGCGTTGGGCTCGGGTATTGGTTTGGCAGTATCCAAAGCGTTGGTAGAGAAGATGGATGGTACGGTTGTGGTTCATAGTGAGCTGGATAAAGGCAGTCGCTTTATGGTTAAGTTGCCAGTAGAGATCAGTGAGAAGCCTGAGGAACAGGTGTATGAAATTCGTCATTTGAATGTATTGTTGGTTGAAGATGTGCCGCTTAATGCCAGAATTGCCAAGAGCTTGCTGGAGCAGCGTGGTCATGAAGTGATTTGGGCTGAGGATGGCGAAGAGGCATTGGCATTGATTGACACCGAAGATGATATTGATTTGGTGTTGCTGGACATGAAACTGCCTGATATGAATGGCGATGAAATTGCCCGGGTTATTCGCGCTGATGAGCGCCTAGACGATTTGGTGGTGGTGGCGTTGACCGCCAATGTTGGCAAGGCTGAAGAGCAGTTACGGGGTATCAATATCCAAGGGGCGTTGGCTAAGCCAATTAACACTCAAAAGTTGGATAAAATGCTGGCTGAGTTGTTTGAACAAAAACCAGTAACCGCTGATTCAGGCAAAGCTTTGCCGACGCCAAAACCAGCGATGATGGCACCACCGGTGCTAGATGAGCAAACCTTGAAGGATTATCTCGAAACCCTAGGTGCCCCAGCATTTAAGCAAAGTATTGAATTATTTGAACAGTTGTTGCCGAGCTATTTGAATAAAATGGTTGAAAGCACTGTGGTGCATAACCTTGAAGAGTTTCAGTCCTCAGCACATAAACTCAAAGGCGCAGCGGGCTCTGTAGGTTTGCATATTATTCAGTTGCGGGCCAAGGAATTTGAGAAAACCGAGGATCCGAAGTGGGAGTTTTTAGAGAAACAGTTAATGGATTTTCATCAGGAGATCAACCGCGATGTTGAGACCTTAAAGGTTTATGTCAATAAGTGGGCAGAAGTTAACCATTAACTGCTTTAGCAATTAACCGCATTAGCAATTAACCGCTTTAGCAATTAACTGCATTAGCAATTAACCGCATTAGCAATTAACCATTCGAAATTAAATAAACACAGAGCGAAGCAATGACAGCAGCATCGAAACCAGACCCTAAACAAGTCAATAATCCATTACACGGCATTACCCTAGAGCAAATTCTGATTAAGCTGGTTGACGAACTCGGTTGGCAAGAGATGGGGCAGTGGGTTGATATTCGCTGTTTTAATCTTGACCCGAGTATTAAATCAAGCCTTAAGTTTTTGCGAAAAACCCCCTGGGCGAGAACTAAGGTTGAGAAACTTTATTTGGATACTTTTAAGCATGAGTAAAACAAGGGCGTTTGAGTTGGTCATTTTAAGGGATGGTATTAACATTTTCATTTTATGCTAAGTGCCTCAAAAAAACAAAGGTCCATTTTAAGGTTTTCTGTTGATATCTTTGTGCTAAAATGAGATGTATTATTCGTCATATAAATCAATGAGTTAGCTGTAACATCAGTTTTCATCAGCTTACCTTATGTAACATCATTATTAAATTATTCACAAATATTTTATAACTACTGCTCTATTTAAACAGGAGCACAATAATGAATAATCCCCTTAAACACATAACCCAGTTATATGGTGCATTACTACTACTGTGTAGTTTTGCATCACTGGGGGCGACTATCACCCGAGGACCCTATATTCAGTTGGGGACCAATGACAGTATGATCATCCGCTGGAATACTGATACGCCAACCTCAAGTCTGGTTAAATTTGGTGGTGCCGTTAATGCACTCAATCAAAATGTCAGTGATGCGACGCCTAAGACACAGCATGTCGTCACCTTGACCGGGTTATCTGCTTTGACCCGGTACTATTATTCCGTAGGCACCAGCACGGCGGTATTGGCAGGTAATGATACTGATACGTTTTTTGAAACTTCACCCTTGCCTGGTCAGGCGAGTGCGACCAGAATTTGGGTGGTGGGTGATCCGGGTAGAGCGGGCACCGATCCGACAACACTCGATCAACAATATGTGCTTGAAGGTTTTAACACTTTTAATAAAAATCAATACACTGATTTTTGGCTGATGCTGGGCGACAATGCTTATGATGACGGTACTATCGCGCAGTATCAAAATGCTATTTTTAATCAATACCCCGATTTACTGAAACAATCCCCTTTATGGCCAGCGATGGGTAATCATGATAACCGCACTGCCAAAGTGGCGACCCAAACCGGCGGTTTTTACGATTTGTTTAGTACCCCCACCAATGCTGAAGCTGGCGGTGCGCCTTCTGGCCATAAGGCTTATTATTCGTTTGATTATGGCAACGTTCATGTGGTGGTATTAAATTCTGCGGATGCGCTTCATAACCAATTGTCTGGGCCGATGGATGAATGGCTAGAAGATGATTTGGCTAACACTAATGCCGATTGGCGGCTGGCGATATTTCATCATGCGCCTTATGGTAAGGGCGGTCATGATTCAGACACCGAGAGAGATTTGATCAGAATGCGTGAAAACTTTCTGCCTATCTTAGAAAAGCATGGGGTAGATTTGGTGATGGCCGGACATAATCACTTTTATACTCGCACTACGCTGATCAGCAATCACTATGGTTCATCTGATAGCTATGATCAGGCCACTCATAACCTCAATACTGGCGATGGGCGTGTCGATGGTGATGGCGCTTATCAAAAAATATCAGCGGCAGCATATAGCGGTACTGTGTATATTACTCATGGTGCGGGCAGTGGTGGTGGTGAAAGTTCAGCAAAAAAAGTGACGGCATCCCAGATAGCGGCGGGTGATCGCCATCCTTCAGATTATATGTATGGTGGTCGTGGTTCGATGGTATTGGATATTGCAGGCGATACGATGAAAGTTAATGTGATCAGTCCAAAAGGGACAGTGATTGATCACTTTAGTATCACTCACGATAACAGTAAAAGGGTGTTGAAAAATGGCGTGAGTGAGACGATTACAGCGGCAAAAGGTGAAGAATTGCATTACATCATGGCGGTTCCAGAACATGCTGATGATCTGAGTTTTGCCATTAATGGTGGTTCTGGCGACGCCGATTTATATGTTCGTTTTGCCGCCACACCGACTAAGGATATTTATGACTGCCGCCCTTACAAGGGTGGTAACAATGAGCTTTGTACTATCAGTGCGGCTCAGGTCGGTATTTACCATGTGATGGCGTTGGGTTTTGCTGATTTTGCCGGGGTTAATTTGGTCGGCAACTACTCCGTTATTCCACCTGTAACAACGCTGCCGGATGCTTGTGCAACCCAGCAGCCAGTGAGCAGAGGTCGATTAAATGACGGCGAAGTTTTGTGTTTGGCCAATGATGATAGCATTTCGCTGACGATCCCCGCAGTGGATGAACACAGCAGTATGGCGATAACCACCGCGCATGGCACTGGTAATCTTGATCTTGAATATAGCAATGACACTTGGCCAAATGAGACTAATGTTGATGCGACTTCTGGTTTGGCTGCTAATGCGGAATGTATTTATCTGACCAGCCAATCGAATCATTGGGGTTATTTAAAGGTGATAAACTCCAGCGGTGGTGCGTCAATTGTGGTTGATTTTGATACTGCTGGCTGTCGTTAACGACTAGTATCACAATAGCGCTATGATAATATGGCTCAATTGAGCCATATTATCATTTACCTTTAAAGCCATTACCTTTAAAGCCATAAAAAGAGATCATCATTAAAGTAACCGCTAAACCAGATGCCCAGCCCAATACGACGCTGTTCCAGCTTGGTGATTGGCGCGTTGACAGTCATCAAAATTTATTATTCCAACATGCAGAGGAGAGGCAAGAGGAGGGGCAAGAGGAGGGTCAAGAGGAGGGTCAAGAGGAAGGTCAAGAGGAAGGTCAAGAGGAGGGAAAAAAGGTTCATCTTGAGCCCAAGGCGATGGCGATTTTGCACTATTTAGCCGTCCATGCCGATTGTGTCGTGACCAGGGATGAACTCTTTGCTCAGTTTTGGCCCAATCAAATAGTGACAGCCGATGCCTTGAATCGGGTGATGTCGAATATTAGACGTGCGCTTGGTGATCTTTCTAATAACCCCCAATATATTGCCACTATCAGAAATCAGGGTTACCGCTTGATTGCCCCGGTGACTGTGTTGGTTGACCCGAGAATTAATCAACATCAGGTGTTGGCACAGCGACAACTAGCCAAACCCTCAGCCAAACCCCCAGCCAAACCCTCAGCCAATAAAAGTCAATCAAGATCATCGTGGTTTATGGTGACGACGGCAATATTGGTATTATCGCTGTTAATCATTTTGTTTTTTAACCATGTTAATCTACAGCGGGTAACACTCGACAATTTACAGCGTATTACTTATGACCAGCGACAAAACATTATGCCAGCCTTGTCGCCAAGTGGTGAGAGCATGGTTTATATCGCTAAAAATCAGGGTTTGCCTAACCAGTTGATGATGCTCAAAAACGCACCATTAGGGGCTATTGTGCTGAGTGAGCAGGGGCGTCATTATAGTTATCCGGTATTTGGCGATGATGATGATACTGTCGCTGCCATTGGGCAGCGAGAAAGTGACTCAGGCTCAAGTCAGCATGAGTTGGTTATTTTTAGCTTAGCCGAGAATAAGCAAACACTCGTCAGTTTGTTATCGCTTAAACGCCCCGGGCAGGGCTTAAGTTGGCACCCGAAACAGGATTTATTGGCTTATAGTGATGTTCATCCAATCAGTGGCAAAACGGTGATCTTCACGGTTCAGCGCCAATTGAAACAGTCTCGAATATTAACCGATGCAGGAGCAGGTATTGAAGACCAGCAAGCTTTGTTTTCGCCTGATGGTAAACACCTTGCGTTTATCCGCCATTTTGCCCGATATGAGCAGGCGCTGTTTATCACTGATTTACAAGGCAATAGTCGGCGTATCAGTAGTAATTATTCGCGCATACTCAGCTATGTTTGGTTAACAGCAGATGAGCTGTTGCTGTCGCTTGATAGTGGCTTGATTAAAGTATCATTGTCTAGTCCTTTTAAAGCGCTTTCGGTGGATAATGTCGATGTGAAACCGGCTTTTATGGCTTACCATCAACCCACACAGCGGTTGGTTTTCAGTCAGATTAATCACAGTGCGCAAATCGCCACTTATGCGTTAGCCGGGAATAAGGTTAAGAGTAAGGCGGGTCACTTACTGACGCAATCGCAAACCAGAGATGATGAAGGCAGCATCAGTAAAAGTGGTTACAATTTGGCGTTTGTGTCTGATCGCAGTGGTCAGTTTCAAATTTGGCTGCGCAGTGGCAATCGGTTATCCCCGTTAAAGTCGACCACCGCCGATTATATTAGTGAATGGCGCATAATGCCTCCTGAGATCGCATTTCGATTCGTTTAACGTTTCTTTAATTGACGCAGACGGGCGAGTTCCGCCCTGTCTGCCTGCACCAGCCAGAGTTTGCTTCCTCTGGCCATGGTCAGTCTACCTTTGAGCTGACCTGATTTGAGCCAGCGATGCAGTGTTGCTGTCGGAATGTCCAGTTTACCGCTTAACTCACTCATCGTCCATTCACCGGCTTCACGCTCGACCTGGGCTGCACGCTGTTGCTGCGAAGGCCCCGTGCTCAGACCCATTCGTGCCAGTAAGCGCCTGACAATATGAGCGTTGTAGGGACTGCCTTGCCTGGCAGAGCACCACCCTTCATCATTCAGCGTTCTGGCGATGTCCACAGTTCGCATCTGTTCGCTATGGAGTGCTTTGACTCGCTGCTTTAAAGCCGGGTAAATGCTCAACTGTTCCAGGCTCGCCACCGAACGCTGCATTGTCACTTGTGTTTGATGCCCGCCTGTCCAATGCATCTCAAGTTCGACCTGCTCTGTTTTCCCTTCCACTGTCACGATAATTCGCTCTATCAACTGTCGGACTATCTGTTGTCTGTCGCTTGCCGTGGTTGTATCTGCCCGCCACAGCCCCGGAATATCCTGTGCCAGCGCCTCAATTTTTGCCCGCTCTTGTGGGCTGGCCAACCCGGGCTGTTTGGCCATATAACGTTCATATTCCTGTTTTAATTTTTCTTCTGATGCCAATGCCTCTTCCCACTGCTTCTCCAATGTGCGTGCTACCAGCCGGTTCTCTGGTTCTACCGCATTGTACTGACGATACATCCGTTCGCTTTCTATACCAGCTCGCTCCAACCGCTGCGCCCAGTGCTTTTGCAACTGCTTTTGCTCAGCTTCAAGGTCATTGGCCACTGCCAGACTGACTTCCAAAGCCGCCGGTTCCAGCGCCTTAAGCACCCATTGCGCAATATAATCATCCAGCGCTTTTCCTGCCAGGGATTGACAGATGACGCCCTCATATTGCGTCATCTCATAATTGCAGATATAGCGTAATAACCGACCATTATTGGTATAGCCAGTTCTCATTGTATGACCACAATGCCCGCAGGTGAGTAACCCCGACAATAAGGAGGACCCCTTACGAGTTGCGCCTTTTGCTGTCACTGTGTTGTCCTCCAATTGTTTCTGGTTTAGTTCAAATTGAGCCCAACTAATGTAAGCCGGCAACCGGTCTTTTAGCAACACTTCACAGTTTTCAACGGATGGCACTGTTCGCCCGCTACCGGGGTGACCTGGGATTTTTTTGCGTGGATCGGTGTGAGAACGTCCCCAGGCATATGCACCGGCATAAATTGGATTATGGAACAGGTTCCTGAGGCTCCCCTTCTTAGCACGTCGCCACTCCAGTTCACCTTTGCCAGGTCCACTGATCAGGCGGTATGGCATCCGGATATCCTGTTCAACCAGATACCTGAACACACTATTGATCGAGCGCTTACGTTCAAAAGTCTCAAAAACGCTTTCAATCACCAGTTGAGCCTGTTCGTCAGGGTCTTTGATGACCTCTCCCGAGGGGCGGCGAATGTAGCCTATGGGTACTCTCAGACCTAATTCCCCCCTGAGTGCCTTGGCCCGCTTTCCCTCAGACATCCGCTGTTTTATGATATGTAACTCGGCTTCCGACATTGTGCCTTTTAACCCCAGTAAGAGTCGATCATTGTATGTCGCCGGATCATAAATGCCATCCTGATCACAAATGAGTGTAGCGAACCTGGCACAATTTTCCAGCAGCTGATACCAGTCACTGCAAGAGCGTGCCAGCCGTGATATTTCCAGACTCAATACGATGCCACAATGACCCAGGCAGACTTCGGCGACCAGGTGCTGGAAGCCGAAGCGGTCTTCTGTGGAACCGCCTGAATGCCCAAGGTCTTCATCAATAACGACGATGCGTTCTTTGGGCCAGCCCAGTTGACAGGCCTTGTCCCTCAGTGCATATTGTAAGCGGGTTGACTCCTGATTGTTTTCAACTTGATGCAATGTTGACTGACGTACATAGACAATGGCTTGTCGGTTCAGGTGATCCGAAGTGATTTTGTTGGATCTGTGTGGTGCTCCAGATGTTTCTATTGCATTACTCATCGTTCTTCCCCTGCCTGGTCCGGGGTGTCTGAAGTTGTTGCTTCGTCAATTGTGCCAATATGGCCACAAGGTGCTTTTGCTGAGAAAGCGGGAGCTGGTCCCATAAAACTGGAACTTCCTGAAGGGGATGAACTGTCGGCAATGACTCGTTCATGATATTTGGCCACCCACTTGACTAACGCCATTAGTGTCTCAAGAGGAAGTACAGGTGAATTTCCCCTATTTGTCAAGAAGTGATCTACAGATGTCTTTTGGTCTGATTGTTTTGATGATCTGCGTTGGTCACCGGATGGTAAAACACTGGCGGCTATCAGTAAAACTGCCGCCGATTATTTTTTATTGTTGTATCAGCTAGATAGTCAGGTATTGCAAAAACAATCAATGGGACAACAAGCGATTAATCTGATTGACTGGCAAAGCAATCAATCGCTGCTTTTTAGTCAAGCGCAACAAGGACAAAAACAGTGGCAGTTGTGGCAATATGATTTGAATTTAAAACAGGCGGATAAATTAACCGGTTTGGATGTTTATCAAGCTAGGCTCACGCCTGATAAACGTCGATTGGCGTTTATCAATAGCCAAACCACAGATATTTGGTTATATGATTGGCAAGATACCCCCTTGCTGTTGAGTAAAGGAGCGTTGGGTAAAGGAGCGTTGAGCAAAGGGACAGTGGCTGGATACCCGTTAAAATTGGCGCAGAATTGGTTTGTTGATGACTTGTTTTTATACTATTTAACGCGACTCAATGATTATTCGCACACCCAGTTATGGCGGCTTGATTTTAATACTGGAGAGCGGCAAAAACTGACTAGTTTGCCTACTTTGGACTTAACTAGTCGTCCTCAAAAGCACATGTATCATTTTACTGCCAGTCAGCATAGCCAGTTGGTGGGGGATATATGGTCTGTTGATGTCAAGTTTTAGTGTTTTTAATCGTTAGATAATTGAACTTTTAATTGGGTATTAGCAAATGCTCGATACGAATATAGCCTGATATAGTAGGTGCCAGCGGCTGGTGATTGATAGCTCAGGGTTTCGTTATTTCCTCGGTGGGCAGAGCGATGAGTGTATTGGCTTAGCGTTGGCGATTTATTAATGCCGACGTATAAGTCTGCGTCGCCGCTGCCACCTGATGTGTTAATGTTCAATTCGGTCACACCTTCGTCGAGCACTATGGTGTATTGTTGGCTGAATGTTTTTGTTTCGGTCATTGATAGACTCACCGCTTGATTGGCGGTTAATTGGGTTGGCTGGATATTTTCACCTAGTGGTATCTGCTGTAATGGGCTGTAAATAAGCGCTAAATCAAAGCTTAAGTCTGAGCTGTCGGCGGCAATTTGGTGAACTTCAACTGCAATAAAATTCTCTCCTTGTTTTAGCGCTGATTTATCGAGTGGTGTTTCGATCCATATGCTTTCTATTAAGGAATCATTGGCGGCTAGGGAATGATTGGCGGCCAGATTTTGCTGTGGATCAGCGGGGTTTGCTGGTACGTGTAGGCGAAATACTTCTTGGCCATTGAGGTACACAATGGCACCATCATCGATTAAAAGGTGCAATTTCAACGCATCGATTTGAGTGATATCTGAGACTGTAAAGGTTTTGACAAAGTATTGGCTAAGAGGTTTGTCTGTTGAGTCTTTGCCAAAGGATGTCACTGTGGTTTCATCCCCTTCACCGTAACCGAATTGGGCAAATCCGCTTTGCCATGAACGCTGCCATAAGCGATGATCGGTGGGTGGTTTGTGCCAGTTTTTATTCGGCGCGGTGACTTTATCATAATAATGCCATTGGCTGGCAGCGGGGATCAGTGCTTGTACTTGTGCTGAGCCTGATAGTGGCATTATCCACATGATGATATAAAGCAGGCTCAGCTGGGTAATTGAATAACGCATAATACCGCTTAATTGATTGACGTCTAGAAATGATAACAATCGTTTACGCTGCTGCCCAGCTTTTATACTGAGGTGATCAATTCTCTGATATCAATACCATCAATTACCCAACACTATTTTCCTCCTCTTCACTGGACCTTCATAAAATCAATGACGATAGTTAAATAATCTCTGTTTTATCCTGAATTTATAGTGTATATGACTAATAGGTGTTTTTTTTGCAATAAAATGCTACGGTTGAAATAGTAAAAGATATTTTTGTATGAAATGGAATGGGATTGATCAATAATGTGTGTCATATAATCACAACCTTGGCTACTTCAATGTTAAATGATTATACCAAAGCTGTGGTTGAGTCAATAAAAATAAAAGATAAATAAAAGGGTAAAAAACTGTACTGAAACGCATAAAACCTATTGCTACTACGGTTATTATGCTGAGCAATGACCATTTAATTAAAACAAAACTATGGTGAAGAGAATCAAATGATGAGCCGAACGAATTTTCAAAGCATACCGTTGCGGGAGCGTCATATCATTATTCGTTCGATAGTGGATCGGATGTTAAAAGCTTATCGGTCGAACGATATCAGTGAGTTAGCCGAGCAATTGGGCCTTTCTACTAGGGCGGTAAATGAGTGGGAAAATGTCGGTCGTATACCGATGGAACATATTTTTCAATGTCATTTTGACACTGGTGTTACGCTGGATTGGTTGATACAAATAGCCAAACCCGCAATACCGATGAGTAGCAATCCGAATATTATTAAGGAATTGGTCAAATTGTTAACTAAGGAACTTGAATATGGCATTAGGTATGAACTTATCACGAAGAAGAGTGATGGGGGAATTGAGATTTTGGCTGATTACCTGAGTGTTAATCTGTTGGCTTGGGTCAATAATCAAATTCAACGATCATGGCCGCTAGACAATCTTTTAAGTCCTAAGATTGAACATCAAACCACCGCTGAGGTCATTCGATATGAATAGCCAGATTGTAGCCTAAGCGACAACCCGGCTACAACCTAACTATTACCACGCTTTTTCGGCGCTTTTTCGGCGCTTTTAAAGGCTAACGTACTGGGTTTTGCTTTTGCTTAACAGCTGGAATAAACCGCTATTTGGTTGACTATGACTGCGGTTGCCGCGTAAAGCCCCGATATTGTGGGTCGAACCATTGGGGTTATAGCTATCCCAAAATGAGCCGTCATATTTACCCCCTGAACCCTTGTCATTCCATTTAAAGACAACGCTAGGGGCTTGTTCAACATAACTTTGATGGACACAGCGAATTAAATCCGTTGATGGGGCAATACCATAGTTGTTGCTGGTGACATCCCCGAGGCAGACATATCCTGCTGGTGCTATCGGTCGCCATATGCTCAGATCAACCTTGGCACCGGAATCATTGTCATTATAGACCCAGTTATAACCTAGTGGAGCAACAACTCCGGGCTGGTCAGTTTTAACTAACAGTAACTCGATGTTGTGATCAAAACTCCATGAAGCGGTTGGAATATAAGCTAACGGTCTAAAGCCAGCGGTCGATTTAGGTTTCCAAATTGCACCGTCTCTGTCAGCACCAGAATCATCGTCATTCCAGCTTGCGTCATAACCGGGGGCTGTGGCGACCTGTAGCAGACCAGCTGGCGCTGATGGTGCCACGGTATTGAGTTTAATCGCTTGTGGGATCATCGCTGTATATTCGAAAAAATCAGCCGTCATAATATTAGGACGGTAACCTGACGCTGCCCAACCCGGTACCCACTCACCTAAATAAGATCGCATCCAGTCGCGGGTCCAACTAAGTAAGCTAATGTCGCCAAATGGATTGATGGCATCAGCAATTACCGTGCTGTCTTTGGGGGTGAAAGTGAATGCACTATAAAACAATTTGTCAGTAGGTGCATTTTTCAGTCCTTTATATACCCGGCCATCTCTGACCCAGCCATTTAATAGCCGATGATGTAAATCGCCAGAACTTTCAGTGTCGGCCCATGTGCCTTCGAGTTGTTCACCGCCATAATAGCCGCGAGCTTTGCCGTCGGCACTGGAAGAAGCCCAAATCACTACAACGTTATTGTTCTTGCCATCATTGCCGTCTGCCGCCCACATTTGGTTGAGGGTGAGTTGTGCAGCTGAGATGTTATTGTCTGGTTTGCGGTTGCCAACATATTGATCAAACATATTGAGCAACGCTGGCATATCTACACTGTCAGGGGTTTTAGCCACTTCTAGAATAACCGGCTCTTGAGGATGGGCATCGGCAAAGGCTTTGACTTGCGACAAGACATCAATGACCTTCATACCAACTAGACCGTGTACGTTAACAAACTCACCTTCATGCTTTTTAATCCGTAAATCAAAATGGCGGATCCCCATGTTAAGCATGGTGGTAATATCATAAGACTGGGTTTTGCCCCATTCAGCAGCAGCTTCTTTGGCGATATTGAATATGCCATTGGCATCAGGCGCTAAATCAGAGCCAGAATTGATATTATAAGTCGCTGAGTCATGGCTGCCAGGAATAACCATTTGGCGCAAAGTGGTATCACCGCGTCCTTGATAAACCTGACTGACCCAATCGGCAGTGGACGTAACAGACTGTGCTGTTGCGGTGTTGGCTGCTAATCCTGCGAGCATAGCGACTAATACTGGTGTTAATTTCATCATGTGACCTCGTTTATTTTACTGTTTAAATTATTTTGTTTAGATTTTATTGCTTAAATTATATTGCTAGCTATCTTACAAGCCACTGGGGTAATTTACTGTCATCTTGAGTAAGCTTGTGTCAGCTTGTGTCATCTTGTGTAAGGGTTTGTAACAGATCAAAAAGTCAGCTTGCCGCTGATAGCGAAGTGATCAGATAGGTCATATTTGGTAAATACCGATTCGTCGATACTTCTGGGGGTGACAACCTTAGCACTGGCATTTTGCGGTACTTTATGGGCTGTGGAGTACAAGACATAATCAAGCACTTCGGGGGTTCCATCGGTCCATGCATTGACTCGGCCATCGGCGGTATAGAGATAACCGCCATTACGGTCAACTTCTTGGGCTGATAGGGTGTTTAACATCGCTTGGTATTCGGTCGGAAAATTAATCCGGTCAACATTCAAATCACCTGCGATGATCACCGCCTCATTAGCGGCAATTGACTGATTATCAATAAAAGCTTTCATTTCAGTAAACTGCGAAGCTCGGGTTGCTTGGTTTTCAGCTTTGCTCCATGCCTGAGTATGGCTGCCAAAAACGTGGTACTTAGTGCCAGATTTATTGATTGCTGCATACATTACGCCTTTCGCTGCACTGCAATCATCGCCATCACATTGGTCGTAAGTGATTTGTTTTTCAGTATCAATCGGCCAACGACTGACAATCAATACTCCACCATCTTCAATGGCTCCCCAGCGGTCGACGACTTGGGTTTGGTAGGGATATTGTGGTTTCAACGCCTGTAAAAAAGTCTCTCTGGCGGCATTATCAAATAGTTCAGACAACACGATAACGTCATAACCGTTGACTTTATCGACTAATAATTTCAGTCGTTCACTGACACTTCGGGAAACTAAGCCGGGTAACAAGGCCCAAACGTTATACGATAAAACATTTAATTGGTTGGCCGTAGTTGGAGCAGGTTCATTGTGTTGTGGTTGAATAACATAATACAGGTCGTCACCGTTGGCTCGGGCAGCTTCTGCTTTAAATGCTAAGGTGGCGGTTTGTCCGCTAACGTTTAGGCTGGTTTTGTGGATATCTCGATCATCAAAGTAAGCGGTATGGTTGGCCGCCTGTGATAAATCACTAAAGTTCCAGGTGCCTGTGAGTTGTTGTTTGAGATTAAATACAGCGCCGCTGGTGGTGGTGACTTTGGTATCAAAATCATAGGTTTTGCCCCACTTGATGCCGCTGTCACGGTTCATCTCAAGCACTTTAACTGTGGCTAATGGCTCTACTTTAGTGGCGTGTTGCCACCAGTGTTCACCTTTGACTAGCGGTGCGCCGCTTTGGTTGATATCTAAATAAAGCGTTTGTTCCGTGTTGTTGGTTAAATACAGATAGCTTTCGGCCATACTGGCTTGCGGCAACAACAGGGCTAACAGCGATAGCGGTAATAGTTTTTTTGTATTAGACATTGAATTATCCTTTTGAAAATAGCTGGTATTGATGATGCGAGCTATCTTACAAGGCATTCGGCTCATTTACTGTCATCTTAAGTAAGACTGTGTAAGCGTTAGTAAGCGGTGTTTTTGTATTTGCTTGGCGGGGGTTTGATTTATTGCGGTTTAACTGGCTGGTGCAAGATGCACCAGCCTGCGTTTTTGCTTATTTTACTGCTTTTTTATTGGCTGCTTCATTGGCTTTGCCATTTTCCCAGAAGGTCGCATGTTCAATGCCTAACGCTTTTGGATCGAAGCTATATTTTTCTACGCCTTGTGCCCGTTGGGCTTCATAATCTTTCAATGCCTTGATGGCCGGTTTGGCCATGAAGAAGATGATTAAGATGCCAATGATGTTCAACCATGCCATCAAACCGACGCCGATATCACCTAAACCCCAAGCTAAATCAGCGGCTTTGACACCACCATAGAAGGTCGCTGACATAATACCAATTTTTAACAAGGTGGTCATGCCGGGCAAGTTGACGGTGCGTTTGATATAAGTCACATTGGTTTCGGCAATGTAGTAATACGCTAACAAGGTGGTGAATGAGAAGAAGAATAGTGCGATGGCGATGAAGGGTTTACCCAGACCTGGGAAGGCGCTTTCAACGGCGGTTTGGGCGAAAGCCGGACTGTTGATAATCAACGACGGATCGACATTTTGGATGATGATGGCAGCACCCTCTGGGTGAACATTATAAGCACCGGTGATCAGTATCATAAAGGCGGTTGCTGAGCAGACAAATAAGGTATCAATGTATACTGAGAATGCTTGTACTAAACCCTGTTGTGCTGGGTGTTCTACTTCGGCTGCGGCAGCAGCATGAGGACCAGTACCTTGACCGGCTTCGTTAGAGTAAATACCGCGTTTAACCCCCCAACCGATAGCAGCACCGAAGCCCGCCATAGGGCTGAAGGCATCACCGATGATTAAGCCGAAAATCTCAGGGATAAGGTTGTAATTCAATACCATGATAATGATGGCAACGATGATATAAGCCAATGCCATAAACGGCACTACCACCTGAGTGAAAGCGGCAATACGTTTAACCCCACCAAAAATGATAAAACCAAGAATAACCACGATAACCGAAGCGGTGATTAATTTAGCTGAGCTTAATGCACCAAATACGGTGTCAATCATTGGCCCTGTGCCATAAGCCATTTCAACCGCATTACCAATACTGTTTGATTGTACGGTGGGGAGTAATAAACCTGTAGCAATAATGGTGGCAATGGCGAAGATGATGGCATACCATTTTTGCCCCATGGCTTTTTCAATATAATAAGCCGGTCCGCCACGATATTGACCATCGACTTTTTCTTTGTAGATTTGTGCCAGTGTTGATTCGATATAAGCGGTGGACGCGCCTAAAAACGCCACAACCCACATCCAGAATACTGCACCGGGTCCACCAAAACCAATGGCCGCTGCAACCCCAGCAATATTACCAGTACCGACACGACCTGATAACGACACTGATAACGCTTGAAATGAGGAGATGCCAGAATCTGAACTCTTGCCGGAAAACAGTAGTCGCCACATTTCGCGAAATAAGCGTACCTGGACAAATCGGGTCAGTATTGAGAAAAATAAGCCAGCCCCGAGGCAAAGGTAAATTAATGCGGGACTCCAAATGATACCATTTAAGAAATTGACTGAATCTTGCACTTAAAACTCCGGTTTTATTATCGTTAATTGGCCCAGTGGTTGGCCGTATTGGGATTGTATTGGGATTATATTGAGCGAACGTTAAAATATCACAGCAACAAACCTAGAACAAACAAACTATTCGGCTTGTGGTTAATTAGACCTTAGGGATGAACATCGTGGATGTCTTAAGGGTTTGGCGGGCTTTTCAAGTCACTGGAGCGCTCCAGATACCTAAACAGCCCATAGGACCGTATAGCGGTAGTGAAAGAGCAAGAAGCTTCAAAACACGCTATTTTTTCGCTTGCTCAACGATTAATCAGTTGTCAAGTTAGAGTAATTACTTCAAACATCTGTTTGTAACTTGGCCGTTAGATTGGCGGGGTTTTATTTTGTTTTATTTCAATGTTTTATCGTCAACTGGTAAGATGTCTTGCTGGTAAAGTTTAAACTTGTGTTCTAAACTGATTTCGATTGAAAAAAAAACGGTTGTAAAATTAAGAGCATAAGTTAAATCTGTGATCTTTTTAAGACCTTGCGAAAGAGTATGAATGATGTAATTATTCAGCCCTGCTTGTTCTGAAACCGTTCTGTTACTGTTGTATAGCATGTGGTTAAAACTTGCTACAAAGACATATAAAACAAATAAAACAAATTGAAAGCTAATCTAAAGCTCATTTAAGTAATACCTGTATGGAGATAGGGGGAGATAATAATATGAACAAAGGGTCCGGTATGTTTACCAAAAAACCCATTGCGCTGGGTGTCGCTACGGCGATATTAGCGTTATCAATGTCATCCGCGTCAGCGGCAAAGTTTGAACTAGGTGGCTTTGATGTGACCTTCGATTCAACATTCGCAGTCGGTGCTAGCTGGCGAGTCGAAGACCGTGATTATAATTTAATCGGTAAGGCCACTGATCCACGCTTCAACTGGTTAGGTTACAATCCAGTGATTCACACTGCCATTCCACTTTCTTATCCGAGTTCATCACAAGTCTGGAATGCCTTCGATACTGGCGGCTATTCAAGTAACGGCGATGCGGGTAACCTTAATTATGATCCAGGTGATACCTTTTCAAAAATTTTTAAAGGTACGCACGAATTTGAGATCAGCAAAGATAACTGGGGTTTCTTTACCCGTTTCACTTATTTTTATGATTTTGAAATGATGGATGAAAGTCGACCGTATAAACGACCAATTAGCGGTGCCAGTGCTGATCCTTGTCAAGATTCAAAATCCAAAGATTTGGTCTGTAGTGATATACGTTTACTTGATGCCTTTGTTTATGCCGACTTTGATCTCAATGACGGTATGAACCCTTTATCTGTTCGTATTGGTGATCAGGTATTGAGTTGGGGTGAAAGTACCTTGATTTCTCATGGTATCAATAACAACCCGGTTGATATTGCTCGGCTCAGAGCCCCGGGTGCAGAGCTTAAAGAAGCTTTTGTGCCAGTGGGTATGGTATGGGCATCGTTAGGTATTACTGATCAGTTAAATGCTGAGGTTTATTATCAGTACAAGTGGCAAGAAACCTTATTACCACCACCGGGCAGTTATTTTTCGACCAATGATTTTGCTGGTGAGGGCGGTTATCTCAATACGGTTCAGTTAGGGTTTGGTGGTGCACCAGAAACTGATTTAGCCTCTATTCTTAATGATATCAATAACTTCTATCCGACTGCTGCGGCATTGGGGATTGATGCGTCAACGCCCGAAGGGCAGGCGACACTGGCGGGTTTGTATGTCGGTTCATTCCCTCGTAAAGCGACTTTGCGGTTAAAAGGTGGCGACGGTGAAAGAGAAGCCAGCGATAGCGGTCAATACGGCTTGAAATTGAGTTATTTCTCTCCTGAACTCAATGACACTGAATTCTCTGTGTATTATATGAACTACCACAGTAATCGACCGTTGTTCTCTGGTGTGGCGTCAAACTTTACCGGTGCTGCAATAGGCCGTGATTTGGCCTATTTGGCCACTAATACCATTGATATCGACAATATCAAAAATCTGGAAGCTTACTCCAAGGTGCTGGTTGAGTATCCGGAAGATATCAAGTTATTTGGTCTGAGTTTTAATACTTCGGTTGGCAATACGGCGGTGGCTGGTGAGGTGAGCTTCCGTCAGGATGAGCCTTTACAAGTGGATGATGTCGAAGTTTTGTTCGCCGGAATGCCACAACAGTTGTCTGCCGAAGGTGTACCAGATGGGATTTTCCGCGAAGAATTGGCGGGGATCTCTCAGCTAACAGCACCACCTCCGGGCGAATATGCCAGAGGTTACATTCTTAGTGATACCACTCAGGCACAGTTGACATTGACTCATTTAGTTGGTCCAACTTGGGGCACTGATAATCTGGTGTTATTAGCCGAATTCGGTGCCACGGTTATTGACGATATGCCAGACCCATCAGTGCTACGTTTAAATAGCCCGGGTACTGGTCGAAGTGGTCCTTTGGTTGGCCGTGAGGGGATCCAGACTTTCCTTGAAAACGGTGCTGAAACCACACCATTTGCCAGTAAAAGCGCTTGGGGTTATCGTTTGATCGCCAAAGCTGATTACAATAATGTGTTTGCGGGCATTAATATGTCTCCACGTGTGGTTTTTTCCCATGATGTTAATGGTATCACGCCGGATCCGATATTTTTATTTGTTGAAGATCGTAAATCGCTGGGTCTAACCCTGAGTTTTGATTATCAAAGTCGTTGGGCTGCCGACGTCTCGTATAATCGTTTCTGGGGCGGACAAGGAAACAGTAATAATTTTGCTGATCGTGATTACGTTTCATTTAGCGTATCGTATTCGATTTAGTGCTCGTTCGAAAATATTTTTCGCGCTGCCAAATGGCAGCACGAGCGCTATGCCGCATTAGCGGTAAGACTTATTAATAAGTTAATGAATTCATCCAGCTTGTAGTAAACGCTCGGCAGCGCCGGAGTTTATGTTTCTGGATGAACATGATTTAACCCAGTGCATTTAAAACATGAGCATTTAACCCCGATTATTAAACCTAGAGGTTTACATGAAAAAATATACCCTGATCGCGTCAGCATTGACACTGGCGATCACTTCGTCAGTGGCAACTGCTAAGCTATCAACGGCAGAAGTGGCGACGCTTGGTACCACGCTAACACCAATGGGTGGTGAAAAAGCAGGTAACGCTGATGGCAGTATTCCAGCGTGGAATAATGGCATTGTGACACCACCGGCTGGTTACAAGCCTGGTGATCATCACCCTGATCCGTTTGCCGACGATAAAATACTGTTTACTATTAGCAAAGCCAATGTTGGCGAATATGCGGCGTTTTTGTCACCGGGCCAAATCAAGATGTTTGATACTTACCCTGACACTTATACCATGAATGTTTATCAAAGCCGCCGTTCGGCATCTTATCCACAATCGGTTTATGATGCCACCAAGAAACATGCGGCGACGGCAGAATTACTGGCGGGCGGCAACGGTATTACCGGTGCAGCGATTGGTATTCCTTTCCCAATTCCAAAAAATGGTCTGGAAGCTATCTGGAACCATAACCTGCGTTATCGCGGCGTTAACGCCAAGCGATGGGGCGGGCAGGCAGCACCTACGGCCTCAGGCGGCTATACCATGATTGGTTTTGATGAACAGATGTTGTTGAAATACTCTCAAGCCGATGCGACGCCTGATGCGCTGAGCAAAGAGAATATTTTGTTTAAGTTCAAACAAAAAGTAACAGTGCCAGCACGTTTGGCAGGCACCGCTTTGTTGGTTCATGAAACCATGGATCAGATCAAGACGCCACGTCAAGCCTGGACTTATAACACTGGTCAGCGGCGTGTTCGTCGTGCACCTAATGTGGCTTATGATGCCCCGGGTACAGCGTCGGATGGTTTGAGAACCACTGATGATTTCGATATGTTTAATGGTTCACCAAACCGTTATAACTGGACATTGAAAGGCAAAAAAGAGCTGTATGTACCTTACAACAGTTATAAATTGCACAGTGATGCGTTAAAGTATGAAGATATTCTAAAACCTGGTCACATTAACCCTGAGCATGTTCGCTGGGAAAAACATCGGGTTTGGGAAGTTGAAGCGACGTTGAAAGAGGGTACTCGTCATATTTATGGCAAGCGGGTATTTTATATTGATGAAGACAGCTGGCAAATTCAAATCACCGATATGTATGACAACCGTAATGAGTTGTTCCGCATGGCGGCGGCCTATGGTCTGAACTACTACGAAGTACCTACGCATTGGAGTACGCTTGACGTCTATCATGATTTCAACTCTCGTCGTTATTTGGCCATCGGCCTAGATAATGAAGAGTCGATGTATGATTTCTCGCAAGCGTTTAAGGATCGGGATTTCACCCCGGCAGCACTACGACGCGAAGGTCGACGTTAAGCGCAATGTTTAGTCGTGGCGCTTAGCTGTGACACTCAAACGGCCAGCAATTGCTGGCCGTTTGGTTTTTAGAGACGATTTAGATTCACTTTTCTAATTTAGCCCTCTAGTATGGACCGCTTTGCTGAAGACATCACAGCTCGACATTTTACTGCTGACGCTTGAGGGATACCAAGCGACGCCCAATTCACCGGTTTAACCTTTCAAGATCACTGCATGAATAAAATAATCAAACGTTGTTGTACACTTTCTTTAGAAACAGCGATAAAAACAGCCACATTAACCGTACTGCTATTAACGCCTTTAATGGCAAATGCTGATACTGATGGTAAACCAACTCCTGCTTTTATGACCCCTTTGGCGGCTAAATCTCTGCTGACTGATATTGTTAATGTTGACAATAACATAGTGGCAGTGGGTGATCGCGGGCATATCGTCTATTCTGCTGACGGAACAACTTGGCAACAGGCCAAAGTGCCGGTCAATGTTTTGTTGACCGATGTGTTTTTTCTCAATGGTCAACTGGGCTGGGCAGTTGGTCATGACGCAACTATTCTGGCAACAAAAGATGCCGGTCATAGTTGGCAAATCCAGCAATACTCCCCTGAAATAGATAAGCCGTTATTTGGTGTGCATTTTAAAGATGCCAATAATGGTATCGCTTTTGGCGCTTACGGGATGTTTTATCGCACTGTCGATGGTGGTAAAAACTGGCTGTCGGAGTTTCACGGTGAGTTGCTGCATCCAGATGATTTGCAATACATCAATGAAATCAAAGAAACCGACCCGGCTGGGTATAAAGACGAAACCTCAACAATCTTGCCACATTTTAATCGTTTAGCGGTATTGGACTCAGTGCTTTATCTGGTTGGCGAAACGGGCATGGTGGCGAAAAGTGTTGATTTTGGTCAGCACTTTGAAAAAACTGAGTCGTTTTATAATGGTTCTTTTTTTGCTATTGATAATGGTGGCACTGGCGGTTTGTTTGTTGGCGGATTAAGAGGCAATATTTTTTATAGCAGCGACTTTATCGGCAAAGATAAAGCGGCGGCAGCTAGTAAAGCGTCTGACTGGCGCAAGCTTGATTTACCGGGAACAACTTCAATTAATCGGATTTTCTATGCTGGCAGTAAAATGATATTGCTGGGTAATTCTGGGTTGTTTTATACCAGTAACGATGGCGGTGGGTCTTTTGTCTCTCACAGTCAAAGTGATGGCAAGGCGATCACCGGCGGTATTTTCTTCAACAATCAGCTGATTTTATCCAGCGAAGTTGGCATTAAGGTCATTCAAGGCGGGCAGTGGTAATTTTATGAATCTTTCAAAACTGGTTTCTCTGATTGAATTGGTGATCTTTCGCCACCGTATCCCATTGATTTTGTTCTTTGCTTTGACCACGATTTTTCTCGGTTATAAATCGACGGAGATTAAGCTTGGTGCATCATTTGAAAAAAACGTTCCGTTGAATCATGAATACATGAAAACCTATTTAAAACACCAAAAGAATTTTGGTGGGGCTAACAGTGTATTGATTTCGGTATGTGATGCTAAAGGCGATATTTTTAATGAAACGTTTTTTGACACCTTAAAGGGTGTTCATGATCAATTGTATTTTATCCCCGGGGTTAACCGGACACTGGTAAAATCACTGTTTTCGCCCAGTGTACGTTTTGTCGAAGTGGTAGAAGATGGTTTTGCTGGCGGGCCGGTTATTCCGGCTGACTTTGCCGCTAATGAACGTGGTCTGGCTATTGTTAAAAGCAATATTGAAAAAGCTGGTATTGTTGGGCGGATGATTGCGAGTGATTATTCTTGTGCCATGGTGTCGACGCAAATTCTAGAAATTAATCCAGATACCGGTGAAAAACTCGATACCTTGGCGTTTGCGGCTCAGCTAGAAAAAGAAGTGCGTGGCAAGTTTGAAACCGAGGCGACTTCGATTCATATCATTGGCTTTTCGAAAATGGTTGGTGATGTTGCAGATGGCGCTAAAGGGGTGGTGGTTTTCTTTGCCATTGCGATTGTTATTACCACTATTTTGGTGTGGTTCTTCTGTAAGTCAGTATTGTTGACGTTATTGCCGATCATGTGTTCGATTGTCGCAGTGGTGTGGCAAATCGGTTTGTTGTCGGTGTTGGGTTTCAGTATTGATCCGATGTCGATTCTGCTACCGTTTTTGGTCTTTGCCATTGGCGTTAGCCATGGGGTGCAGATGATCAATGCGCTGAGTAAAAAGGTCGCCGAGGGAATGAATGGTAAAGTGGCAGCACAAAGTTGTGTTGGTGCCTTGCTGATCCCCGGTATCGTGGCGCTGCTGTCAGACACCATTGGCTTTTTGACTTTATTGGCTATTGATATTGGTATTATCCGCGAACTGGCTATTACCGCGAGTATCGGTGTGGCGGTGGTGATTTTAACTAACCTGATTTTGTTGCCGGTGTTGGCGTCTTTCATTCGGTTTAAACCCCGTTATGTTGAAAAAATGTCACGGCCTAATCTGTTTGCTGAAGCGTGTTGGCAGAAAATGTCTAATTTTGCCAAGCCGTCTGTGGCGATTGTGGTGGTACTGTCAGCGGTTGTGTTGTATGTGTTGGCGGCCAATCATAGTAGCAAAATGCGTATTGGTGCGTTACATGCAGGAGCGCCAGCGTTGCATGAAAACTCTCGTTATAACATGGATACGGCGTTGATCACTGAGCGTTATGCTATTACCTCAGATATCCTCAAGGTGTTGGTTGAAACCAAGGCTGATGCTTGTACTTATCATGATGTGATGGACACCATTGATCAGTTCCAGTGGCGTCTAGAAAATATTGAAGGGGTGCAATCTGCTATTAGTTTGCCGTCAGTGGCAAAACGGGTTAATGCTGGTTTCAATGAAGGCAATGTTAACTGGCGTATTTTACCGCGTAATGCTCAGTCGTTAGTACAGGCATCTGCTCGGGTTGAAACTAGTACGGGGTTGCTGAACGCCGATTGTAGTGTGATGCCGATTGTGTTGTTCTTAGAAGATCATAAAGCCGAAACCATTGACCGCGTGATTGTTGGTGCAAAAGTCATTGCTGCTGAAATGGAAACCGATGAAATCAAGTTCAAACTGGCCTCGGGTGCCGTTGGCGTGATGGCGGCAACCAATGAAGCGGTGGCTGAGGCGCAGACACCGATGATGTGGTATGTCTATGGTGCGGTGGTTGTGTTGTGCCTGATTTCATTCCGTTCAATCAAGGCAACCTTATCGGTAGTGTTACCGCTGTATCTGGTATCGACCATGGCGCAATCACTGATGGTGTATTTGCAAATTGGTTTAACCGTATCGACCTTGCCTGTTATTGCTTTGGGTGTAGGTATTGGTGTCGATTACGGGATTTATTTCTTGGCTAATATGAGTCCGTTGATTGCTCAGGGAATGCCAATTAAAGACGCTTATTTACAAGCATTGAGAGAGCGGGGCAGTGCGGTGTTGTTTACCGGTGTGACCTTGGCGATTGGTGTCAGTACTTGGGTATTCTCAGCGTTGAAATTCCAAATGGATATGGGCATCTTGCTGACCTTCATGTTTGTCGTGAATATGTTGGGTGCGATTATTGTGCTGCCAGCTATTTGCGCTTTGCTGTGGCCAAATAATAAACCTTCGGCAAAATAGTTTGATGATGTGGTGTTATAAGGGGTGATTTGATTGTTATAGGGGGCGATGGGCTTTTGTGGGTTTCTGGAGCGCTTTGTTCTTTAAAAACCCCAAAAACCTACCACGGAGACATGGAGGCACGGAGAAGTTTAAAATCAAAAGCGTTTATTGTTTTTTTAAGGTCTTTTGCTTTTCTCCGTATCTCCGTATCTCCGTGTCTCCGTGGTGAAATGCTTTTTCTTTTAAAGAACGAAGCGCTCCAATTACCTGAAAAGCCCGGCGACCTAAAAGACAACATCATCTTGGTTTGTCGCATACTTTCATCCATGAAGCCCTGCAATATCGTACATCCTGTACTCACCTCAGCGAACTGCGAGCAGCAAGTATGTGCTCGGTTCCGCTTCGCCTCCGTGGTGAAATGCTTTTTCTTTTAAAGAACAGAGCGCTCCAATTACCTGAAAGCCCATCAAACCGTTTGGCAATCATTTAACAATCCCCAACAATCTCTCCCAACAAGCACAAAAACATAAATTAAGCTGCCAAACGGGATCTGCATAAATACGCAGATTTCTCGGTCTAATCGCTTGTTCTATCAGGCTCTATTGCATAAACCCGGTAACAGATTGTTACTGGGTGTTTTGTCTATTGAAAAATATAAATATTTTGCTCGAAATGTGCAGCAATAGTGAATAAACTGCCTACATTCATTCTGTGATCCACTCTCAAGAACAGGTTTAATCGGAAACTAATTGACTGATTTAACTATCTGTTCGATCAATAAAAGGAATAGACGATGGCATTTGGCAATGGTCAGTCTTCGGTGCTTTTAGAAAACGTAAGTAAACTTATCCGCAATAAAGTCAAAGGTCAGCAGACACCGCTGGTCGAGATTTTCGCCAAGAAACTCTATCAGGATATGGCCAAAGATGATTTGGTTAATCGCCATGACAGCAACCTTTATGGTGCTGCGCTGAGTTTATGGCATTCATTGAATCAACAACCGATGAGCGGTACGGTTGTTCGAGTATATAACCCGGAGTTGTCCCGTAACGGTTGGGAGTCGAGTCATACCATTATTGAGATCATCGTCAGGGATATGCCGTTTTTGGTTGATTCGGTGAGAATGGCGCTGACCAAGCTCGGTATTTCTTCTCATTTATTGCTACACTGCCCACTCACTATCGTTCGTGACGACAAAGATGAAATCATTGAGTTTGTTGATAATATCAATGATGCCAATAGTCCTCGACAAACGGTATTTTTAATTGAAGTGGATAGACAGCGGGGCCAAACTGAACTGAGTGCTATTTCGTCTGAATTAGAATCAGTGATTGATGATGTATGCGGGGTGGTTGATGACTGGCAACCGATTCGACAAAAACTGTTGTCGATTATTGATGAAATGCCGTCTTTGCCCAAGCCAAACAATATTGATGATGTTGATCAGTCGATTGACTTTCTCAAATGGTTAGCCGATGACAATTTTACCCTGATGGGTTACCGTCGTTATAATGTGGTGCCAATCAAGGGCGATTATAAGATTGAAGGTGATCCAGAAAGTAGCCTGGGTTTGATGAAAAATTCAAAACATAATAAACCCAAGTTGTATTCTTCCTTTCCGACCTCAGCTCGTCGGGCGGCACTTAGCGATAGTTTGCTGATGCTGACTAAAACCAATTCAAAATCACGGGTGCATCGCCCGGCCTATATCGATTACATCGGTATCAAACGCTTTGACAAAAAAGGTAAAGTGGTTGGTGAAGATCGCTTCATTGGGCTTTATTCTGCCAGTTTTTACAATGACAGTGCGGTTGATATTCCGATGGTGAAAAGTAAGTTAGCCCGAGTCATGACCGCCAGTGGTTTTGTTAAAGGCTCTCATGCTTATAAAGCGATGATTAATATTCTTGAAACCTATCCTCGTGATGAACTGATCCAAGCCAGTGAAGATGAATTGGCTAATACGGCGGTGGGTGTTTTGCAAATGCAAGAGCGTGATGTGACACGATTGTTTGTTAGAAATGACATCTTTGGTCGGTTTATCTCTTGTATGGTTTATGTGCCGCGTGAACGTTATACCACTCGTTTGCGCCGAGATACCCAAAAGGTATTGGGTAAAGCCTTTGGCAGTGATGAAACTGTCGAATTTACCACCTTTTTCTCTGAATCTATTCTTGCCAGAACCCATTATATTGTCAGGGTTAAAAATTCAATTGCGGACGTTGATTTGAAAAATATAGAACAAAACTTGATTGAAGCGGCGACCACTTGGGAAGATAAACTTAGCTCGGCATTACTGGGGGCTTATGGTGAAACCAAGGGTAATGAATTGGTCAGTCGTTATGGCAACGGCTTTCCACAAAGTTATAAAGAAGTGATGTTGCCAGTTAACGCTGTGGTGGACATCCAGCGACTGGAGTCATTGAGTGACGACAATAAGCTGGCGATGTTGTTTTACAAACCGCAAGAAGAAGAGTCGAGCAGTAAAATTGTGCGAATGAACCTGTTCCACAAAGACGAGCTGATCCATTTGTCTGATGTTTTGCCTATTCTTGAGAATTTTGGTTTGCGAGTTATTGGTGAAACGCCTTATCAGGTGACGACTTCTGATGGCGAAGAAAAGTGGGTGCTGGATTTCACCATGCTGCATGACAATGCGCTGGATAAAGGTTTTGAAGCGGCGCAATTGCGTTTTCAAGAAGCGTTTTCTCAGGTATGGCAAGATAACTTAGAAGATGACGGCTTTAACCGACTGATTTTGGGCGCTAATTTGACTGGTAGAGAAGCGTCAATTATCCGAGCTTATGCCAGATATTTGCGTCAAATCGGCGGGACTTTTTCACAGAATTATATTGCCAATATTTTTGCCAATTATCCGTATATTTCTGGATTGTTGGTGTCGCTGTTTAAAAACATGTTTGATCCATCGTTAGAGCAAGATGGCAGTGCGGTTGAAAAGTGCCATGAAGAATTATCTGATCAGCTCGAATTGGTCGCCAATCTTGATGATGATCGCATCATTCGCCGTTATATCGAGATGATCTCAGCGACGCAAAGAACCAACTACTATCAGCTGGATGAAAACGGTCAGAAATAAACCTTATATCTCGTTTAAGGTATTGCCTGAGCTGATCCCCGAAATGCCGTTACCTTTGCCGAAGTTTGAAATATTTGTTTATTCACCTAGAGTTGAAGGGGTGCATTTACGTGGCGGCAAAGTTGCTCGTGGTGGTTTGCGCTGGTCTGACCGACGAGAAGATTTCAGAACCGAAGTACTGGGTTTGGTTAAAGCTCAGCAAGTTAAAAATACCGTCATTGTCCCGGTGGGTGCCAAAGGGGGGTTTGTCTGTAAGGAACTGCCTACCACTGGAGGTCGTGATGCTTTCTTTGAAGAAGGCAAAGCCTGTTACCGTACCTTTATACGTGGCTTGTTGGATATCACTGATAACATCAAAAATGGTGTGGTTATTCCACCAAAAGATGTGGTGCGTCGTGATGAAGATGATATTTATCTGGTTGTTGCTGCTGATAAAGGCACCGCGACTTTCTCTGATATTGCCAATGGTATTGCACAAGAATATGGTTTTTGGCTCGGCGATGCCTTTGCTTCTGGTGGTAGTGTGGGTTATGACCATAAGAAGATGGGGATCACCGCTAAAGGGGCGTGGGAATCGGTTAAGCGTCATTTCAGAGAGCTAGGGGTTGATTGTCAGAGCACTGAATTCACTTGTTTGGCGATTGGTGATATGGCTGGGGATGTGTTTGGTAATGGCATGTTATTGTCACAACATACCCAGTTGCAAGTGGCATTTAACCATATGCATATTTTCATCGATCCGAACCCGGATGCCGCGAAAAGTTTTGTTGAACGTCAGCGTTTATTTGAGCTGCCACGCTCGTCTTGGGAAGATTACGATAAAAGCTTGATGTCAACTGGTGGTGGTATCTTCTTGCGTAGTGCCAAATCGATTGAATTGACGCCTGAAATCAAACGTTTGGTTGATACCAGCAAATCAACTATGACGCCAAATGAACTGATCCGCGCCTTATTAAAAATGAAGGTTGATTTGGTTTGGAATGGTGGTATTGGGACTTACGTTAAAGGTAGCGGCGAGACTGATGCTGAGGTCGGTGACCGGGCGAATGATGCCTTGCGTATTAACGGCACCGAGTTGAACGCGAAAATATTTGGTGAAGGCGGTAATCTTGGTTTAACCCAACTCGGACGGGTAGAGTATGCCAGTCATGGCGGACGTATCAATACTGATTTTGTTGATAATGTCGGTGGGGTGGATTGCTCGGATAATGAAGTTAATATCAAAATCTTGCTTAATCAATTGGTTGATGACGGCGACTTGACCCGTAAGCAACGGGATCAGTTGTTGTTTGATATGACCGATGAAGTGTCTGAAATGGTATTGCTTGATTGTTATCGTCAAACTCACTCGATTTCAATTACTCATGCTCGGGCTATTTCGCATCTTAAAGAGCATTTGCGCTTTATCCATGCGCTGGAAAAAGACGGCAAGTTAAACCGTGAATTAGAGTTTTTACCTTCTGATGAAGAGCTATCTGATCGCCGTTCATCGGGTACCGGGTTGACTCGGCCTGAAATTTCAGTGCTAGTGTCTTATGGCAAAATGGTGCTTAAAGAGTGGTTGGTGATCCCCGAGATCACCGACAATGCTTATTTCAATCGTTTGCTGATTGGCTTTTTTCCGCAAGTATTACGCGACCGATTTAGTGACAAGATGGCTGAGCATCCGTTGCGAGCTGAGATCATCGCCACCAAATTGGCCAATGATATTATCAATGATATGGGTTTGAACTTTGCTCATCGAATGCTTGATGAAACGGGTGCGTCGATTGGTGAAATTGCCACTTGTTATGTGATGGCGCGTGAAGTGTTTGAATTGCCAAAATATTGGGATGAAATTGCCGCGCTGGATAATAAAATTCCGGCTATCGTGCAAACTGAAATGTTATTCCAATTGCGTCGGACTGTTCGTCGTGCCACGCGTTGGTTCTTGCGACACAGAGACAAATCACTAGATATCGAACAAACGATTACTTACTACCGTGCGACGTTTGATGATTTGTCAGCCAACATTGAAACCTATTTGGTGGATGCTGAGAATGATCAACTGGTATCGGTAGAATTAGGTTTGACTCGTGAAGGTGTGCCAGCGCATATTGCATCGCGGATCAGCTTGTTGAGTACGATTTTCTCGGCATTGGATATTGCCCAAATTGCCGCCAACGATCCGAACGAAATCACCCAGGTATCGGCGATTTACTTTAATTTGGGGGCACAATTGGATTTGCATTGGTTCTTGGAGCAGATCACCAATCAACCTGTGACTAATCATTGGCAAGCACTGGCTCGGGCGTCTTATCGTGAAGAGTTAGATTGGCAGCAACGAGCACTAACGGCTGTGGTACTGCGTTCTTGTGGTAGTGAGTGCAATGCCGGTAAGAGTGTTGATAAGTGGTTGGTTGAGCATGATGCGATACTTGAACGCTGGCGTCATATTTTGGCCGAGTTCAAGACGTCACAAAGTCATGAGTTTGCTAAGTTCTCGGTGGCCTTGCGTGAGTTGATGTTGTTGAGTCATAATTGTGACCCGCTGAATTAGGCTGATGTAATTAACAATTAACAGTTAACAGTTAACAGTTAACAGTTAACAGTTAAGAGCAGAGCAGAGCAAAATCAAAAACCTGACAAAGGTCTATTCCTATGTCAGGTTTATTTGTGTTTACACCCTGAACTTTTTTTCAAAGTAAAATAACGAGAAACTCCCCATGTATAGTCTGCTAAGAAATGTGTTGTTCAAAATGGATGCTGAACTGACACACGATTTAACCATTAATAATCTCAGTCGTTTTGGTAATAGCCCGTTGAAGTTGATGTGGCAGCAAAAGCGGGTGGACAAGCCAGTTGAAGTGTTTGGTTTGATCTTTCCCAACCCGGTGGGTTTAGCGGCGGGGCTGGATAAAAACGGTGCTTGTATTGATGCGTTTGCGGCGATGGGGTTTGGTTTTATTGAAGTGGGTACGGTAACGCCGAGGCCACAAGTGGGTAATCCTAAGCCGCGTTTGTTTCGTTTGCCACAAGCTGAGGGCATTATCAACCGTATGGGTTTTAACAATGACGGCGTGGACCAATTAGTTGAAAATGTCAAAAAAGCCAAGTTTGATGGTATTTTGGGCATTAACATTGGAAAGAACAAAGATACTGCCAATGAAAATGGCAAGGATGACTACATTCATTGTATGAGAAAGGTCTATCAATATGCCTCCTATATCACCGTGAACATCTCTTCTCCGAATACCCCGGGGCTGAGGGAGTTACAATATGGTGATGCCCTTGACGACCTGTTGAGCAGCCTTAAGGCAGAGCAACAGTTATTAGCGGCACAGCATAATAAGAAGGTGCCGTTACTGGTGAAGATAGCACCTGATCTGAATTTGGCTGAGATCCAAGAGATTGCTGACAGTTTGATTAAAAACCAAATTGATGGGGTGATCGCCACTAACACTACCTTGGATCGTAGTGACGTTGCTGGATTACCTCATGCCGATGAAGCCGGTGGTCTCAGTGGTCGTCCAGTGCAGAAAAAGAGCCTCTATGTGGTTGATCAGCTTACTAATATCCTCGGTAAAGATATTCCTGTGATTGGCGTTGGCGGTATCGACAGTGGTGATGCGGCACAAGATAGTCTTAAAGCGGGTGCGGCTTTGGTTCAGGTATACACTGGCTTTATCTATCATGGTCCGGGTTTGATCAACAAGATCGTCAAGATGTTGTAAAGTGTTCTAAGTGCGCGGTAAAAATGAGCGCTATCATTGGCGTTATAATTATTTGTCATTGAACTGTCATTTTTCAGCTCAAAATGTTTTAAAAAATCTGACTCACGCGACCGCTTTTCACCATATAATTTGATCAGCGGCAAAATGATCAAAAAGAAAAAGTGAATCGTATGTTACAACCTACCGAACAGTGGCAATGGCAGTTAAATCAGTCTAATAACCAATTATTTTTGGATATCGACGCATCAATGGCGTTTACCACTGCTTTTGAGCATAAACAGCTTACGGATGAGGTCTTAAACGACAACTCTTTTTGTATTAATGACGCGGCTTATTACCAGCAGGTAGTGGCTGCGTTAACTGATTTGCAGCAGTGGACTACCCCTGAAGTCGTGCAAATTGCCCTCAATGCTACCGCCGCCCATCGTTTCTATAAACCTACCATGCCAAAAAGTTGGTTTTTTAAAACCAATTTGACCGATCAGGTTAACAATCTGCCCGATGAAGCGACTTGCTTGCTGTATACCGAGTTTGGTTGTGCCCAGTTTCTCACAGTCGAACAGGGCGAACGTGCCTCATTAAAGATGCTGCTCGATAGTGAATTACAACTCAACGAGAGTCGCGCCATGACTCAATTTGAAGTGATCAAAGTGATGAATGATCGTCAGTTTAGTCTCGCCGAAATGCAGCATCTACAGCAGGCTCAGCAGTTAAGGTATGCCTAAAGTGAGTCATATCTGATAATGACTTTGATGTCCTTTATCGCTTTGTCAGCAGTGCTGAGTTAAAATACTCACATAAAGTTCAGTATTTGGCATTGGGTTATGAAGTTTTTAGATATTCGCACTGATTTCGCTTTTAAAAAAGTCTTTGGCAGCAAAGACAGCAAACCTCGCTTGATCTCATTTTTAAATTCAGTCATTGAGTTTAATGACGGTTGTTTGGTCACTGACCTTGAAATCGTCGATCCATATAATATCCCCCAATTAAAAGGCATGAAAGATAGCTTTGTTGATGTTAAGGCTGTGCTAAATGATGAAACTACGGTGATCATCGAAATGCAGGTGCTTAGCCATGAAGGCTTTGAAAAGCGGGTATTATACAATGCCGCCAAAAACTACTCGGTGCAGTTGGATAAAGGTGAGAAATTTCACCTATTGAAACCTGTTATTGCTCTGTCCATTGTTAACTTTGAAATGTTTGATGATAATGATGATTTGATCAACATCTTTAAGTTAATCAACAAAAAGCACTTAACCACTTATAGCGATGATATTGAGTTAATTTTTATCGAACTGAAAAAATTCACCAAGACCTTGGATGAGTGTCAGGGTATTCAAGATGATTGGATCTTTTTTCTTAAGAATGCAGGAGATCTGACCATCATCCCCGAGAATCTGCCAACACTCGTGCAATCCGCTTATGAAGTGTCAAATGAGGCGAGTATGAGTAAAGAAGAGCTGGAGATGCAGTATAAGCACAAAGAATGGATCAGTATACAAATCAGTGCCTTATCCTTAGCTGAAAAAAAAGGTGAAGCCAGAGGTGAAGCCAGAGGTGAAGCCAGAGGTGAAGTTAAAGGCATTGAGTTGGTTGCACTGAACCTTTTACGGGCCAAAGAAATGAGTGACGAGAAAGTGGCCGAGATGACTGGCTTAACCGTTGCACAAATCATCGCGCTAAAATCGACACTGGATGACGACGAATAAAGCAATTATCCCCTTGAGTTTTTAATCACTTCTTTCATTCTTAAAACGAATAGTTGTTTATAAGTGTTATTCATTGGTTTAATTTAATAGTTGCGTTTAGCATGGTTAAATAGCGTGAATGTTCGCTTTTAGGCCACATAAATAACAAAGACATGAGAATGAGGAAAGGTGATGGAAAAAATCTGGCTTGAAAAAAGCTATCCACCAGGCGTGCCATTTGAAATCGATCCGGACAAATATGGCTCCATTGTTGAAATGTTCGACAAATATACGCGTAAATACCAATTCAATACCGCGTTTATCAATATGGGCGCAACCATGTCCTATAAAGAGTTAGAGCAGCAAGCGTTAGACTTTGCCGCTTATTTACAACAAGATTTAGGATTAGTCAAAGGCGACAAGTTTGCCATTATGATCCCCAACCTATTGCAATATCCTATCGCACTTTTTGGCGCATTAAAGGCCGGGCTGACGGTGGTGAATGTCAATCCACTTTATACCGCTAGAGAGTTAGAACATCAGTTAAAAGACTCTGGTGCTCAGGCGATCCTCATCATTGAAAACTATGCTCATATTCTCGAAGCGGTGATTGATCAAACCGATATTGCTAAAGTGATAGTGACCCGTTTAGGTGATCGTTTGAGCAAATTCAAAGGGGCGTTAATTAATGCCGTGATCAAACATATTAAAAAGCTAGTGCCGCCGTTTCAATTCGCCAATAGCGTCAAATTTAACGACACACTGACGATTGGATCGCAATTATCGTTTACCCCGGTAGCTATCACCGGGCAAGACTTGGCCTTTTTACAATATACCGGTGGTACAACCGGGCCGTCAAAAGGGGTGATGTTGAGCCATCGTAATATGATAGCCAACATGGAACAATCCAGAGCAATGACCAAACCGGTGTTTGAAAATGGCAAAGAGCTGATGGTCACTGCTTTACCGCTTTATCATATTTTTGCCTTAACGTCGAACTGCCTGTGTTTTATTGCCTATGGCGGCAGTAACTTACTGATCACTAATCCTCGTGATATGAAAGGGTTTGTTAAAGAACTGTCGAAATATCCTTTTACTGCTATCACTGGTGTGAATACCCTCTTTAATGGTTTATTGAATACCCCAGATTTTGACAAAATTGATTTTAGTACGATGAAAGTTTCATTGGGTGGCGGCATGTCTGTACAGCGTCCGGTGGCAGAGCGGTGGCAAAAAGTGACGGGTAATCGATTGTTAGAAGGTTATGGTTTAACCGAATGTGCACCGATGGTGACATTGAGTCCGTATAATCAAGAAGCTTTTAATGGTTCAATTGGTTTGCCAGCGGCGTCGACTGACATTCGTTTAGTGGGTGATAATGGTGAGGATGTAGCACTAGGGGAACCCGGTGAAATGTGGGTGAAAGGACCGCAAGTGATGAGCGGTTATTACAACCGTCAAGACGCCACTGATGAAGTATTAAAGGATGGTTGGCTGGCGACAGGTGATATTGCTACCATGGACGATCAGGGTTTCTTCAAAATCGTTGACCGTAAAAAAGACATGATCATTGTTTCTGGCTTTAATGTTTTTCCTAATGAAATAGAAGAAGTGATGATGATGCATGATGGGGTGCTTGAAGCTGCTGCTATTGGGATTGCTTGTGAAATCAGCGGTGAAAAAGTCAAAATATTTATCGTGCGAAAAGACCCACATTCAACCGCAAACCCAGTGACTGAAAATTCAATCAAAGAACATGGTCGTCAATATTTAACCAATTATAAAATCCCCAAAGAAGTTGAATTTATTGATGAATTGCCCAAAACCAATGTGGGTAAAGTGTTGCGTAAAGAATTGCGGGCATTGAATTAGGCTGAATTTAATGAAGTATTTTTCTCCCTTACTGCCCTTTATTGCTGGTTGGGCGTTATTGCTCAGCACAGTGAGTTTACAGGCAATCAGTTTAACTAACGGCCTTTTACAACTGTTGTTGTTTGCGCTGGTGGTTTGCTTGCCGACATGGCGAACCGGTCGAATGTCATATGTCGATATTGGCTGGCCTTGGGGGTTAGTGTTAATTGGTGTGTTTAGCTGGTTTTATGGCGAGGGCGACGCGATTCGTGTTGCGGTTGTTAGCATCGCTTATATTTTTGCTGGTGGTCGCATGGGGTTTGGCGCGTTAAAAATGTGGCGATTGGGCCTGTTAAAAAAGGAATTTGCCCGTTATGAATATCAAAAGCGGCGCTGGCAAAAAGCCGGTAAAACTAATACGCCTTTAGTGATGCAAGTCGAAGCTATCTTGCAAGGTTTGGCGAATGCCTCTTTTCTGGCGTTCCCGGCTTTTATTATTGCGGCTAATCCAACTGCGACTATTTCGATATTCGAGGTTATTGGTCTGGCGATGTGGCTAGGGGCATTTGCGCTGGAATCTGTTGCTGACATGCAAAAACTTAACTTTTTGAAACAGATGAAAACATTAGGCGAGAAAAATAAAGTGTGTAATGTCGGCTTGTGGAAATACAGTCGTCATCCTAATTATTTTGCCGAGTGGATGGTGTGGAATGGCTTGGTGATCGCCGCTATTCCTTCATGGTTGGCGTTGTATCAGCAAGAGTCACTGATTATTTGGGGATTATTAGGTGCGGGATTATTATTCGCTTCTAAATTGATGTACACCACCTTGGTTTATTACACCGGGGCAGTGCCTGCCGAATATTACTCGGTGCAAAAACGGCCGGAATATAAAACCTATCAACAAACCACTAATATCTTTTTTCCGGGTCCGAATAAATAGAGAGCATGATGGATTTTTTACGCACTGATGACAGTTGTTTTGACAACTTACCTGGCTACGGGTTTTCGCCGAATTACTTGATGGTTGACGATGATGAAGGCGGAGAATTACGCGTTCATTATCTGGACGAAGGGCCAAAAGATGCTGCCCCGGTATTATTGATGCATGGCGAGCCGTCTTGGAGCTTTTTGTATCGTAAGATGATCCCAATACTGGTTGAGGCAGGCCATCGGGTGATAGCCCCTGATCTGATTGGTTTTGGCCGCTCAGACAAGCCCTCGGAGTGTGCGGATTATACTTATCAGCGTCACGTTGATTGGATGGGTTCAGTGGTTGAACAACTGGGATTAGAACAAATTACCTTGGTGTGTCAGGATTGGGGTGGACTAATTGGTTTACGTTTGGCAGCCGAGCGTACTGAGCGCTTTGCTGCTATTGTTGCAGCTAATACCATGTTACCTACTGGTGATCATGCGCCCGCTGAAGCCTTTAAAAACTGGCAAATCTACTCCCAACAAGTACCTGAGTTTCCTGCTGGTGATATTATCAAGCGTGGCACAACCAGCGAATTGTCGTTGGCAGTGATCGCCGCTTATGATGCGCCTTATCCGCAAGAAAAATACAAAGCTGGTGCCCGGCAGTTTCCTTTGCTAGTGCCTATCACCCCAGACGATCCGGCGGCTGAAAAAAATCGTGCGGCGTGGAAAGTTTTGTCACAATGGCAAAAAACCTTTTTAACCGCGTTTAGCGATTCAGATCCGATCACCGCAGGCGGCGATAAACTGATGCAGAAATTAATCCCCGGTACAAAGGGACAAAAGCATACGACTATCGTTAACGGCGGTCATTTTTTGCAGGAAGATCAGGGTGAGGTTTTGGCCGGTGTGGTGGTTGATTTTATTGGGGAGAATTTGTGATCGTAGGGTGTGCTGGGCGCACGAATTTTTAAATCTGCCTCAGTTCATTCGTTGTAAAAGGTCGTTGTAAAAGGTCGCGGTTGAACGTGCGTTACTTGCGATTAGTGTGCTCAATTTTTAATTCGATCACTAAACCTTGTCATATTGTGTTACCACCTCAGAACTACCGTTACCAAATGAGATTTAAGTTAACGTTATATTTCTACAATGTAAATATTTTGTTAAATTAATCGTAATGGACTTTAATCCCATCGGGCTTATCTGCCCGAGGGACACTAGCAACAAAAACCTTCATCTTATTTATTCGGAAAATTCAATGAAAAAATTTATTAACGCACCCTGGTCGGCCTGATTGTGTTGGCCGCATTTGTTACTACTACAGCTGTTCATGCTGGTGAGGCATTAGAACAAATCAATGCCGAAGTCGAAACAACTGCGGCATAAATCGAGTTGGATCATGGCGTTTTGCTGACGGGGCAAGAACGCAACAATTTAAAGATATCACTGGTTGTCGACAAGCTCAGCAAAGAGCAAAAGGACGTGTCGGTGAAAGAAAAAAACCGATGCGGCAATAGCAACCGATGAGATAACCAACCCGGTTGATCTGCGTCAGCTGTTGATTGGGCTACAAGCAAATCTCATAGGCAATGGCAACGGTGATATTCCAAATTAAAGGGCAACTTCTTAGGTTAGACAAATTCAGGTGGTGTTAAATTGAGTTATTCAGAGATTGTTGAGCAGCTGGCTGTTTATATGTGGCTCTTCGACTTTTTAGTTTTCCTCGGTGTGCTTTGGTGTGCAAAGAGAGATAAATCATTCTTGTTTATTTTGCGCCTGCTCTACCGTAGCCGAGGTTTCAACCTCGCCACATAACGAATTTCGTGCATGGAATGCACGCTACGGTAGTGGGGCTTGTTATTGATTATTTCGCGCTTAAGTCAATGCCCAGTGAAGCAGCGGCTTTGCCGACATATTTATTGGTTTGCATCCAACCGGCTTTTAATTCTTTGGCATGACTTTCATCTTCAATGTCGCTCCATTGAGCCAGAATGTTTTCAGGGGTTTGCTGTTCAGGCGTGAGATAAATGCCGTCAGTTTCTTTAATAGATACTCTTGCATAACCGCCAGCACCACAACCGAGGATTGAACGGTTTGGTGAGTCTTTGGCCACTAACGCCAATAATCCCATGGTCACTGACTCAACCGTCATCAGTTCAAGGATGCGTTTATCTGCAACCAAATCTTCGGTCATTGCGGTACGAGCTGTCGGTGACAAACAGTTAACCTTGATCCCGTGTTTCTCACCTTCAATACAAAGGGTATTCATAAAACCCACCACGGCCATTTTCGCTGCGCCATAGTTAGCCTGACCAAAGCTGCCGTAAAGACCTGACGATGATGTCGTCATGGCAATGCGGCCATACTTTTGGTTTTTCATGATATCCCAAACCGCTTTGGTACAATTAACTGAGCCGCTTAAATGCACATCAAGCACCAGTTGAAAATCTTCAATGCTCATTTTGCCGAATGATTTATCCCGTAAAATGCCAGCATTGTTAACTAAAATGTCAATACGACCCCATTTTTGTATGGTTTGTGCCACCATGGTTTGCACTTGTTCCATGTTGGCAACATTGGCATCGTTGGCTATGGCTTCACCGCCAGCGGCTTCAATTTCTTTGACTGTTGATAGCGCCCCCTCAGAAAAAGTACCATCTTTGGCAGCTAAGTCATTGACCACTACTTTGGCACCGCGAGCGGCTAAAGCGAGTGCATGAGAGCGGCCTAAACCAGCACCCGCTCCGGTAACTATGGCCACTTGACCGTCATATCGTACCGACATATAAACCTCGATTGTTGAATGTAATTGTTTTGTTATTGTGATGAATCAGTGATGGTCATGGTGAGCCAGTTTGCAATGAGTGCGGGTTTTTCTTCATCTTCTATTTCGATGGTGACGGTCCAAGTATGTAAAAATTGTCCCGGGTGTTTTTCAATCACATTATCAAGCACCATGCGCCCGCGAACTCTACTATTGACCTTTACCGGTTGGAGAAAGCGGATTTTTTCAAAACCGTAGTTTAACCCCATTAGCGTATTTTCAAGCGTGATCGCGGCCTGATATGCCACTGCCGACAATAACGATAACGACAAAAAACCATGGGCGATGGTGCTGCCAAAAGCTGTGGTTTTTGCCCTTTGTGGATCAACATGAATGAATTGTTGATCATGCGTCGCCTCACCAAATTGGTCTATTTGCGCCTGAGTGATGGTAAACCAGCCGGATACCCCGGTTTCTTTACCGACATAATCGCTTAAATCGCGAGCATTGATTTTCATAAAAATTGCCTGTTCATCGTCATGCGCTGCAACGATTTCTATCAATAAGGGATTTGAACTTATAGTATGTTTAAGCAACTTTCAAGTATTTTTGGCCAGTGAAATAAATAATAAAAACCTTGAGTTGAGCATTGATGGCTGATATTTTAAAGCGAAATTGAACTTTGAGTATAATTTTAGACTGAGGCTTACACTGATACGATGACTGCGATTAAACCACATGATCCTAATCAAATAAGCGCTGCATTTAGCAAAACCAGTCAACATGATCAAAAGTATCAAACCATTTTGTCTGTTGCTTCTAAGCTCTTTAATATTCAGGGTACACGTGGCACAACACTGGCTCAAATCGCCGATAAGCTGCAATTAACCAAAACCAGTCTCTACTATTACGTGAAAACCAAAGAGCAATTGGTTTATCTGTGTTATCTCAATACTTGTACAGAAATGCAGCAAATGGTAGATAACGCTGTTGCTCAAGAAGGTTCAGCGCTGGATAAATTGGAGTCATTATTTCGTCAAAACTTCGATTGTTGGAATGGCATTATTAATGGTCACAGAGGTTATTTGGCAGGCTTAACAGAAATCGCCACCTTGTCAGTAAAGCATCAAAAAGAAATATTGACATATTATCGAAACTTTGTTGTTCAAGTGACTCAGCTAATCGAAGTCGGCCAGAGTGATGGCAGTATGCAAAATGTTGTTGCCGCTAAAACTGCTAGTGCAGTTTGGGGAACGCTATTTTGGTTACCAGTATGGCTTTTTGATGTTGATAAAAACGATAGAGAAAACGCCTTTGAACAGTGGTTGAGCGTGATTAAGTTTGGTTTAAACCATGCTCAACCGCAGTTTGAATTTAAAAACAATACTTTTGATCAAGCCGCTGCGGCCCCAGCTGGGTTTGACAAAAAAGAACTCAACCGGAAAAAACAAGAAGCGTTTTTTCGTGTTGGCACGATGTTCTTTAATCAAAAAGGATTTAAAGGCACTTCTTTGGATGAGTTGGCTCAGTCACTAGGCGTGACAAAAGGGGCTTTTTATTATCATATAAAAAGCAAAGATGACTTATTATCCAAGTGCTTTGAACGCACCATTAACATTGAGCAAGCGGTGCTTGAACAAGCCGCTGAGTCAGACCGTTCAGGCATCGACAAATTAGCCTGGTCAGTGCAAAGATTGTTTGATATTCAAGTGGGTGAGCAGGGACCTTTGATCCGTTACGCCACCATGTGGTCTTTTTCGCAAGAAAAAAGGCATGAAATACAAAAGGCAACACGTCAGATCAGAGACCAGTTTGGCGAAATTATTAAACAGGGTATAGCGGATAAAAGTATCAGGCAGACCAATTTGCAGGTCGCTGAAAACATCATCGCCGGTGCCATCGAATTAATTCCAGATATGAATACTGCTATGGACAGGCAAATTGTTAGCAAAGACGCTCCAGATTTTTACCATATATTTTTCAATGGTATTGCGGCATAACCCGACTGGGTATAAAAACGGTTATAAAGAAACAAGTTATAAAAGAGGTAAGTATGTTCGAATATAAAGCGCCACAACGAGATCACAAATTTGTTATGCAACAATTGCTTGATTGCGACTCGCATTATCAGGCACTAGGTTATGACGAAGCCAGTGAAGACATGGTTAACGCTATTTTGGCGGAAGCGGGTAAATTTACTGAGCAAGTGATTGCGCCGATCAACCAGATTGGTGATCAACAAGGCTGTCATTGGCAAGATGGTAAAGTGACCACACCCGATGGTTTTAAAGCCGCTTATCAACAATATATCGAAGGTGGTTGGCCAACCTTATCTCAAGATCCGACGTTTGGTGGTCAGGGTTTGCCGCACTCTCTTAATTCGACCATTACTGAAATGCTCTCATCAGCCAATCACAGTTTTGCTATGTATCCGGGTTTGAGCCACGGCTGTATGTCGACCCTTGAACACCATGGTACCGACGAGCAAAAAAATCTGTTTATGCCACATCTGGTTGACGGCTCATGGACCGGCACCATGTGTTTAACTGAGGCTCATTGTGGTACTGATTTGGGCTTATTGCGCACTAAAGCCGAACTCAACCCGGATGGCAGCTATTTATTAAATGGTAGCAAAATCTTTATTTCAGCGGGTGAGCACGACTTGTCAGACAATATTGTTCACTTGGTGATCGCCAGAATGCCAGATTCACCGGCAGGCACTAAAGGCATTTCGTTATTCATCGTGCCCAAGTTTAATGTTAATAGTGATGGCACTATCGGCGATAAAAATGGCGTGAGTTGTGGTTCTATCGAACATAAAATGGGTATCAACGCTAATGCCACTTGTGTGATTAATTTTGATGATGCCAAAGGCTATCTAATCGGTGAAAAAAATCGCGGTTTACCTGCGATGTTCACGTTCATGAATGCTGCGCGATTAGGGGTTGCCAACGAAGGAGTTGCGGCCTCAGAAGCGGCCTTTCAGGGGGCACTCGCTTATGCTAAAGATCGATTGCAAATGCGCTCATTGAGCGGCATTAAAAATCCGGATGGTCCGGCGGATCCGATCATTGTTCATCCAGACGTCAGACGGATGTTATTAACGCAAAAATCATTCGCTGAAGGCGGACGAGCGCTGGTGGCGAGTCTGGCGCAATTGGTTGATATCGCTCATGCAGGAAAAACAGCCGAAGATAAACAAGCAGCTAATAATCGGCTGGCGTTATTGACCCCGATTGCCAAGGCGTTTTTGACTGAAATGGCGGTTGATTGTACCAGTTATGGTATTCAGGTGCTCGGTGGTCATGGCTTCATTAAAGAGTGGGGCATGGAGCAGCTGCTTCGCGACACCAAAATATGTTGTTTGTATGAAGGCACTACAGGCATTCAGGCTTTGGACTTAATGGGTCGTAAAGTACTGGGCAATAAAGGCGCTTTTTTGCAGGACTTTACTGATGAAATCAATGAATTTTGTCATGCCAATCAAACCAGTAAGATTTCGCCACACTGTGCGACTTTGCTCGAATACACTGGGTTATGGCAACAAGCGACGCAAAACATCGCGATGAAAGCGGCAACAAACCCCGATGAAGTAGGTGCCGCATCTGTCGACTACCTGATGCTGTCTGGTTACATCACCCTTGCTTATATGTGGCTTAAAATGGCAAAAACTGCACAAGTGGCCATTGATGAGCAAGGAGGTGAACAAGCTGATGAGCAAGACTTCTACCAAGCTAAACTGCAAACAGCGGATTTTTATTTTGCACGTCTTTTGCCCAAAGCTCATGGCCATTTAGCTTGTTTAAGCAATGGTGCGAAAAGTTTGATGGCAATGGATGCTGAGCATTTTCAGTTTTAGGGGGTTGGAATTGACAGGAATTACTGTTTGATTGAGGTGATGCTAGCGCGATTTTAACTGAGAAAATAAAGGCCATCGAAAAAACTCGATGGCTTTTTTGTGTTTAAATGCTTAAAACACTGTTGCTCGGTTTGAGCCAACCTAAGGACTGTGGTTACTATGTAACAAAACCAGCATGACCCTATGGACGAGCAATAGATAGCAAATAGCTGACATTAGCTTTTCTTCTGTACCGCTCTGAGCCTAGCCACTTCATCAACAGACAATCCTGAGATATCCGCGACTGCTTTATCATCCGTCATACCGACTAAGAAAAGCTTAATCGCCACAGCCTTGGCCTTGTTGGCTTCACCAATCTCTATGCCTTCTGTTTTGCCCTTTTGTTCAGCCATCTCTAAAGAACCGAGCTGTATCGCGATCCACTCTCTTTTCTTATATTGGATCTCCAGTTCTTCTTTGGTCATACCCGCTTCGTTACTCACTTCATAAGCACTTTGAACTGACGAAGATACGTTATCGGGAATGTCACTCATATCACCGGCATTTTTGACAAAGTAAATCCAGTCATCCTGAATATCCTGACATTGATCTTTAGTTTTGGTGAATTTGTTCAGTTCAATAAAAACCAGTTCAATATCATCGTTATAGTGGGTGAAGTTTTTTTTATCCAGCAGTTTGTAGGCACTGATCATCTCATTGCTCTCATCAAACATATTAAAATTGACAATGTTTAAGGCAATCACTGGTTTTAACAAATCATAACGCTGGCCCTTAACCAATTGCATTGAGTAGTTTTTGGCCGCATTGTATAAAACCCGTTTTTCAAACCCCGGATGATTGAGCATCTGCATTTCGATAATAACAGTGGTTTTATCGGTCAGCTCGGCTTTAACATCAACGTAGGTGTCTTTCATGCCTTTTAGTTTGGGGATATTATACGGATCGATGATCGTCAGGTCGGTGATTTGAGCGTCATCATCAAAGTCGAGGACTGCATTTAAAAATGAAATTAGGCGGGGTTTGCTTTCTTTGCTACCAAAGACTTTTTTAAAGGCAAAGTCGGTGCGAATGTCTAAAAATTTCATCACTAAATGTCTGAGGGAGAGTTGATGTGGGTATTTTAACCCGGTTGTTATGAAGCCACAAGCCAGACTATTTTCCTAAAAAACAACCAATTAACACTTGAACCCTTTTTGCTCAATATAATCACCAATATTACGGGTTTCTTGATTAAACTCGACGCCCAATAAAACGCCACGAAAACTATCGTGGCGTTTAGTGTTATTAATGTTAAAGGTTTAATTAATCGTAACCTGAACTTCAATCCAAGCATTAGCAGTGCCTAACGTACCACCTTTAGCGGTTGGATAAATGCTAAATCCATTCCAAGGGTCGTTGAACGTTTGATTAATCTGCAATGGTGCATCATTAAAGTCTTCCAGCGCCCAGCTTGAACTGCGAGAGTTCGGGGTGCTGTCTAATAATAATGAATTATGGTTATACCAAGGGGCAGCATTACTATCCATGTAGTTTTGCAAGTTGATCACAATACCATTTTGTAGCAGTGGTGTACGCAGCTGATTTGAAGGCGTGGTGTCGATTTCGCTCTTCTGCATTGTACGATACTCAACCCAAAAGGTCTTGTCGCCGTCGCCTGATTTAATTTTAAGTCCAATATTGCCCGGTGCATTATGACCGGCAGCAGTACCGTGATTGAAGGTGTAAATACGGTATTTGCCTGATGACGTAATGGTTGGTACATCAGAGTTGCTGATCCAGTTGTTAAAATAAGCTTTATACATTAAGTTCATTTCTTCAAGCGAATGCGCACCCATGCCCATCAATCCAAAGACGTTGCCGTAGTTAGTGACCGTATCATTTGAATTACCATTCAAAGTTCTGCTGCCACCTTCAATTGACATGGAGTGATGTAGACCCAATGCATGACCGGTTTCATGAGCGATAGTACCCGCTTTGTAAGTGTAGATCTCCATTAATGGTGGACCTGCTTGCGAATTGATGTAGTTGGTCGCGACGGTGCCAATTTGCGGTGCCGTTACCATGATAATGGTGGCGTCACCCGGAAAGTTTGGATCAACACCAGCATTAACTAGTTGCTCTTTGTAACCTGGATTCCATTTCGTTTTGTCATTATTGTAATGAGCGTGGTTGTTTGGCATGGTGATCTTAGATTTGACTTCCCAAGTGAAATTGAATTTACCGTAAGACTGCTCAGTAAAGTAGTCTTTAGTTTTTTGCATTTCTGCATTGATTTGCGCTGTGGTAAATTCTAAATCTTGATCAGGGAATCTAAAAGGGTAAACCAATACGTGAACACCATTGTGATCATAACCGTCATTACCTGGGTCAGTAGCCCCGGGGGTAACACGACAGCTGGTTTTATTAAAGTCAGCAACAACACTTGCCCCTTTAAATAGTCCTTCCAACCGCACATTGTTCCAACCATTTTTAGGACTGGTCAAAATAACACATTCAGTATTACCAACGTGAGATGAACGCACACTGTCGTCACCGGCTTTAGGCCAACCATTAGCACTAGCGGCCAAAGTTAAATTGCCTTGTCCATAGGCAGAACTAAAGGCGATACTGGTCACATTTTCGTTCCAAGTACTGACACTAAACCCGTGACCTTGTGCTGCCGCAGGAACACATACAGGCACACCGTCGGTTAACGAAGTTACTGTAGTTGGTGAACCTGTTCTACATAAGTCAGCCAATTCACCAGTGTTACCTGGATCAGTTGGGTCCGTAGGATCCGGTGTACCAGATGTTAGAGTTTTCACTGTGATAGTTGAACTCCAGCCAGAGGTATTAGTACTATTTTTAGCATTCATGGTGTAGTGATAGCTGGTATCTGCCGCTAAGCTTGAATCGGTGTAACTGGTGGTATTGGCATCAAGCGTTGCAATGGTTGCCCAACCAGACCCTGAGCTTGAGCGTTGAACCACGAAATTATCTTCGTTGTTTGAGTTATCGCGCCAAGTTAAATTCACTGAGTTGCTAGTAGAGTTGCCAGCAAGATTACTCGGTGCACTGACCGGGCCAGTGTTTGTGCCGCCACCGCCACCGCCAGCAACAGTGCGACAAGAGGTCGCACCATAATCAACGACCATAGACACTTTATCACGGGTGCCAGTTGCGGCGATCATCAACCAATATTGGCTGGGATTACTAATCACCACGCACTCGGTGTTGGTACCAGCTGTTAATGATTTATAAGCGTTGCTGTTTGAGGCTGTGCTCGGCCAGCGGCCTTGATCAACATACAAGCTGACATCACCAGTACCGTGTCCGGTGGTAATAGCAACGCTGCTGTGTGAATCTGCACCACCGAGACTTAAAAAGGCACTGCCGTTGTTGGTAAAACAGATTGGTGTGCCGTCAGTGATTGACGTTGACACACCTTGTGTTGCACACATATCTGGCAAGTCGGCACTGAATGCATTGTGTGAAAAAAGTGCTAAAGAACCAAAAAGTACTTTGGATAATCTTGATGAGAGGTGTTTCATTTCGACCTCCCAGCTAAGCGAGTATTATGTGCCGCATTAATGACTGGCGGAGCCAGTATTAATCCTGCGGGTATTATGGTGGGGATATTTGCTTTCATTGGTGTTTAATTCCTGTATTTTGTTTTGTTATTGTTACTACTGTTAGATTTTTACCTGCTCGCATGGGTTGATGCAAACTAAAGGTAAACTGTGTGTAAAACACAGGTTAAGATTATGACTGGTGAATTTTTATTGTGTGCAATATAAAAGCCTATTTATGCCAATTTTTCGTCATTTTTGCATTTAGATGCCTATTTTTTGTAGGTGAGGGTTGTTTAATCGTGGTTGTTTAAGTGATTTTCTTATGATGCTTTTGGTGATTGCGGCGAAAAACTGAGGGGATATCATCAAACATCTGTGCGAATTTTCGACTGAAATAACTGTGGTTGGCAAAGCCGCTTTCGTTGCATATCACTGCTATCGGCAGGTCGGTTTCGATTAGTAAGCGACGGGCGTTTTCTAGCCGCACCTCATTAATAAACTGTTTTGGCGTTTTATTGATGCACTTTTTGAATCGTCTTTCCAGTGTACTTACCGACATGTGTGCAATTTCGGCCAGTGTGTTGGTATTGAAATCAAGCATATAGTGCTCTTTGATGTAATCCACCGGGCCTTTTATCGCAGCCATCCCCGGTAACACCATGGTGACCTGCTCCAGCTGGCGAGAAATGCCATAGGTGCCGACGATGTTCTGATTGTCGTCATACAGTGGTTTTTTTGAGGTGAGATACCAGCCGAATTCACCCTTGTTGGTGATATTTATTTCAAGCCGATTGGTGATAATGACGCCGCTCATGACCTTTTTGTCATCGGTAACAAACTGTTTTGCGATGTGTTTGGGGGCGAAATTAAAATCGGTTAAACCAATCACCTGTTTGTTGTCGCTGACGCCCAAATGTTGCTGCAATGGTGCATTAACATGAACCATGCGACTGTCTGTATCCTTTATCCAAAATAACGTATCAGGTATTAGATCAAATATGCTGATGATCTGCTGCACACCCGTATGGTCGATAAGGATTGCTGGTGTATATAAATCGCCGGAGTCAACATTTTTGCCGTGGTGGTCTGTCATAACAATGCCCTCTTAAGTTACTTCAAGCCTATACTACTAATTGTGCACAATAAATAGTTTACTGCGAAAATGCATAATTAGATGGGTTTGTAATACAGTGATGAACTAAAGTTGAGGGGATTTAAGTGATGGAGTACAAGCAGTAGTGCTCTTTTGGGCGTTGATAGACACCGGACACAGACAAATCGAATTGGGTAGCGGTGAGCCGATAGGGCAGTATAATTATGCCATCTTGGATTGGCAAGCGGCAGGGGATTGCTCGTTAACTGTAAAAGCCTTTTTGAACAACTGACCCCTGACTTTCCATGGTCATTTAGCTTGTTTTAATTAATGGCGCCAAAAGTTTGATGGTAATGAATACCGAGCACTAGTGAAGATAATAGAGGGTCAATATTCCTTATAGGTGGATGCCAAATTTTCCGCACCAGTAGGTTACACTGCGACAAGCATAGTCATCACCGCTGTAACATTGGTTTACCCAAGCATGGCATTGATAGGGATTGACGTTTGCATATGCTGGTGCCGCTAAGCCTGCACCCAGTCCCATGATGAGTAAGGCTTTTTTCATTCTATTTGTTTTCATTCTTTTTCTTCCTGTGGTTGTTATTGTCATCTCGCCGATTTTAGGGTTGCTGCAAATCTAACGATTTGCATAATCGACGATTTGAGTTCGCATATTCTGCTATTTTTTAGAAGTCGTCCAAGTAAGATTAAAGTTGGGTTTGACCAGTCGCAGTACAATACAAAGTGTTTGTGTACTGGTCGTAGTTATGGCTGATGTTGACAGTGGTTACGTCACTGTATTGACTGCGTAGATTGCTCTCTGCCTTATCACATACACTCCAGCTAGCAACCCCAGATACCGTCACTGAAACGGTGCGCCACAAGTCAGCAGCCACTGCTACCGATCCTAAGGCTAGTGAACCAAACAAAACAGTGTTTAAGATTAGTGCTTTTTTCATTTTTTATTCCAAATATGATACGTTTTTATTGCTAATAACCGTGCCGTGATCTCACTTGTTATTTATCGTTGCCCTTGAATTATTATTCATTTTATTTGACTATAAAATCAAAGGTGCCGTGAAGGGTACTTATGTTTGACAGCGTTGTCAAGACGTAAATAGATCATAAGGAACACAGGGGACAGGTTACTTTTTTAAGGATAATAACGGTCGGGTTAAAATAAATTTTGGTATATTGCGGCTGTATGATTTAGACGTTAATATAACGGATTAATAAAAATATTTGGTAACTTATTGAGTTTGTGGATAGATTGTGTTTGGGGAAAGGATGATGATAGATATAATTATGAGAAAATAGGGATTTGTGCATGAAATGCACACTACAAGCGACTTAACTTATTGATTCGTATAAAAATGGTTGCGGGAGCTGGATTTGAACCAACGACCTTCGGGTTATGAGCCCGACGAGCTACCAAACTGCTCCATCCCGCGACTGGGTTATTTCTGTTGCTTTAGTATATCAGATTAAGACCAATAAAAAGTGGTTGCGGGAGCTGGATTTGAACCAACGACCTTCGGGTTATGAGCCCGACGAGCTACCAAACTGCTCCATCCCGCGACTGATTTTTTTTGCTTCTCTACGCTAACATGCTAACTACTTAAACGGCTCTCTTAAGATTGTGGTATATGGAAATACCATCATTTTCACATGGAAAACTTAAAAAATGGTTGCGGGAGCAGGATTTGAACCTACGACCTTCGGGTTATGAGCCCGACGAGCTACCAAACTGCTCCATCCCGCGTCCGTTTGAGCGGGGCGAATAATATAGAGCCTCGGCGGGCTTTGCAAGTCATATCTATAAATAAGTGATATTAATCGTCATTTTCCTGTTATAATCCGTTTTTTTTACAATACTGCTGTTTTTATCGCTTTGATGGTCATTTTGCCACCAAACCCCGATAAATTAACAATTACATACTGGTTAAGGGTTTATGGCACAATTTATAGCACTCACTTCCGAAGGCATCGAAAATCTATTATTTGATGAGTTGGTCAACCTCGGGGCAACTGAAGTTAAACAGTCCGTTCACTCAGTGAGCTTTTCAGCTGAACAGGCAACTGCCTATAAAATTTGCCTATGGTCACGTTTTTCTACAAGAATTCTGCAAAAAATCAATGATTTTGAGGTCGAAGACGCCGATGGCCTATATCGCGCTGCCAAATCGGTGGAGTGGAAAAGCTATCTCGATATGACCAAAACCTTCTCTATTGATTTTGTCGGTAGCAATGATTTTATCAATAATACCCAGTTCGGCGGATTAAAGGTCAAAGACGCCGTAGCAGACTATTTTGTCGATAATTATGGTGAGCGTCCAAATGTCGATAAATATCAACCTGATGTGTGTATCCAGGTCCGCTTGAGAACCCGTACTGCGGCGCTTTACATTGATTTCTCTGGCCCGTCATTACACCAAAGAGGCTATCGAGAGAAGCAGGGCATAGCACCATTAAAAGAAAATCTTGCAGCTGCAATTATTAGCCGCAGTGGTTGGCTTGACGATCCGACTAAACCACTGTTAGATCCCTTCTGCGGTTCGGGCACTTTACTGATTGAAGCGGTGATGCTGGCCAATAACATGGCTCCGGGATTATGGCGTCAGCAATTTGCCTGTGAACGTCATCTGGATTTTGATGAAGATGAGTTTAATCGCCAAATTCGCGCGGCCCGAGATGCTGAGAAACCGGTTGAAGGACTGAATGTTAAAGGCAGCGATGCTGATCAACGAATGGTACATACCGCCCGTGCCAATGCCGAATTGGCAGAGATGGCTGGTTTGATTGAGTTTAGTAAAACCGATGCGACAGCATTGAAAAAGAGTCAGCCCGGCGAAGGCTTTATTGTCTGTAATCCACCTTACGGTGAGAGAATGGGTGAAATGACTGAAATGGCACATTTATACGCGGGTTTCGGCACCGTGTTAAAACAGCAGTTTTGCGATTGGAAGGTGGCTTTTTTCACTCAGGATATTTCTCCTACTAAACAGTTGCGATTGGCCAAAAAGAAAGCTTACAAGTTTAAAAATGGTCCACTTAACTGCTTGTTATATCTATATGATTTGACGCCAAGACAGTGCGAAATTAATGACCAGCAGAACGTACAGGCAGGCGCTATTTTCAATTTTACTGAGAGTGAATCGTTTGCTAATCGTTTGAAGAAAAATGATAAGAAATATCGCTCGTTAGCTAAGCGCGAAAAAGTGAATTGTTTTCGCATTTATGACGCCGATATCCCAGAGTATAACGTGGCTATTGACCGTTACGACGACAAAGTGGTGGTTTATGAATATGCCGCACCAAAAACCGTTGATGAAAGCATTGCCAGACAGCGTTTAGCTGATATCATGCTGGCGACGCCAAAGGTGCTTAATGTGCCTTTGGCCGATATCGCGCTGAAAGTCCGTGAAAAGAAGAAAGGTTCAAAACAATATCAGCCGATGGCTAAGGCCAATGAGACCCTTGTTGTTCAGGAATACGGGGTGAATTTGTCGGTTAATTTGCATGATTATCTCGATACCGGGTTGTTTTTGGATCATCGCTTGACCCGTCAGAAAATCGGTCAGTTGAGTCCGGGGAAATCGGTGTTGAATTTGTTTGCCTATACTGGCACCGCTTCGGTTCATGCGGCACTCGGTGGGGCAACTGCGGTAACTACGGTTGATATGTCAAAAACCTATCTTGATTGGGCAAGAAAGAATTTTGAGTTGAATGGGCTCAAAGGCGACCAGTATCAATTTGTTCAGGCAGATTGTTTAAGTTGGATCACCTCATCCGCTGAAACCTTCGATGTGATTTTTATTGATCCACCGACGTTTTCAAATTCGAAGCGAATGGACAACACTTTTGACGTATTAAGAGATCATGGCGAATTGTTAAAATCACTTAAGCAACGGCTGAATAACGATGGGGTGATTGTTTTTTCTAATAATCATCGCCGCTTTAAAATAGACCAAGCGGCATTGACCGAAGCTGGTCTCAAATTTGAAAATATTACTGCTGCGACTATCCCTTTTGATTTTCAGCGTAACCAAAAAATTCATAATTGTTGGATGTTGACCGTTGAATAGTAAAGAAAAAAAAGAAGGCTTTGTTTTATACAGTACCAATGGCTGCCACCTATGTGAGCAAGTCGTTGAAATGTTGACTCAGATTGATCAATTGGGTTTGGTCAAAACGGTTGATATCGTCGATGACGATCAGTTGGTTGAAGCTTATGGGATAAGAATTCCGGTGGTCAAAAATATCGAAACCGCAGCAGAGTTGGGTTGGCCTTTTGACGTCGAACAGCTGATCGGCTTTTTAAAATCTTCTCTAGAGGTAACAAAGTAATGGATTTGGTGAGAATTGTTGATGCTCAACTCAGTTATGGTATGACACCATTACTAGACCGAGCCGAGTTTAAAATCAGCGGTGGCGAGCGGGTGTGTATCGTCGGCCGTAATGGGGCTGGCAAGTCAACCTTGATGCAGGTTATCGAGGGCATTATTCCACTCGATAGCGGCGAAATTAATCGGGTTGGTGGGATTAAAATAGCCCGCTTGGAGCAGGATCCACCGAAGAATATTTCTGCCACTGTGTATGATTATATCGCCGCAGGTGTGCCAGAAGTGGCCGAACTATTGACTGGTTTTCATGATATTAGTCACGTGGTCGCCGAAGATCCCAGTGATAGCAATTTGAATAAAATGGCGAAATTACAAAGTCAGCTTGATGATGCTAATGCTTGGCAGTTTGACACCCAAATTAATTTGGTGATGTCACGCCTTGAACTCGATGGCGATGTGAATTTAAGTAATCTCTCCGGTGGCTGGCTGCGCAAAGTCGCTCTGGCTAGGGCATTGGTGCGTTCACCAGATTTGTTGTTGCTCGACGAACCGACGAATCACTTGGATGTCAGTGCTATTGAGTGGCTCGAATCGTTTTTGAAAGAGTTTAATGGCGCAGTGTTGTTTATTTCTCATGACCGGGCGTTTATCCATCGTTTGGCTACCCGTATTGTTGATTTGGATCGGGGGCAAATTTCTAGCTTCCCCGGCGATTATGCCAAGTATCTGATTAGTAAAGAAGAGGCTTTGCAGGTCGAAGCACAACAAAATGCGTTGTTTGACAAACGTTTAGCTGAAGAAGAAGCTTGGATAAGACAGGGGGTTAAAGCCCGTCGAACCCGTAATGAAGGTCGCGTAAGAGCGTTAAAAGCGTTGCGAGATGAGCATAAAGCGAGGGTGAATACCGTCGGTACTGCGGATATTTCGGTCGGCAAAGCGGCCCGCTCAGGTAAGTTGGTGTTTGAAAGCAAACACGCTGATTTTGCTTTTGGCGATAAAGCATTAGTCAAAAACTTTTCTACCTTGGTGATGCGCGGTGATCGTATTGGTTTGGTTGGTCCTAATGGGGTGGGTAAAACCACGCTCATTAAGCTGTTGCTGGGCGATTTGACGCCAACTGGCGGCGTCGTCAAGCAGGGGGTTAATCTCGAAATTGCCTATTTTGATCAGTATCGTTTGGCATTGGATGAAAGCAAATCTGTTCAGGATAATGTCGGTGAAGGGAAAGAAGAAGTGACCGTTGATGGTCGTCCTCGTCATGTGTTGGGCTATCTGCAAGATTTTCTGTTCAGCCCGGCAAGGGCAAGAACGCCGGTTAGTGCGCTATCTGGTGGTGAAAAGAATCGGCTGTTATTGGCCAAACTCTTTCTTAAACCGAGCAATGTGTTGATTCTCGATGAGCCAACCAATGACTTGGATATTGAAACTTTGGAGCTGCTCGAAGAGATCGTTGCTAATTATCAAGGTACTGTGCTGACGGTCAGTCATGACCGGGCCTTCATCAATAACACGGTGACCAGTATTTATGCGTTTGAAGGCAATGGTCATGTCGAAGAGATTGTTGGTGGCTTTGATGAATATAAACGCTTTACTGATCTCAGGTTAGCCCAAGAGAAAAAACTGCAAGCAAAATCGCCAGTTAAAGCGGATGCATCTGCCAAGGCTTCGGTTCAAACTAAGCCGACACAAGCTAAGCCGACAAAAAAACTGTCGTTTAAGCTGCAACATGAACTCGACGGGCTACCCGCCTTGCTCGAAACCCTTGAAGCTGAGGTGAATACTTTGCAGGCTCAGGTTAACCATAGTGATTTCTTTAAAAAGTCACAGCAGCAAACTCAAGATATATTGAACCAATTAAGTAATGCCGAGTCGAAGCTCGACGCTGCATTCTCCCGCTGGGAAGAACTCGAAGAATTGTCTTAAATTGAGAACAACAGATGAAATTTTGAAGTGTCAATGTAAGTAATGCCGAGTCGAAGCTCGACGCTGCATTCTCCCGCTGGGAAGAACTCGAAGAATTGTCTTAAATTGAGAACAACAGATGAAATTTTGAAGTGTCAATGTAAGTAATGCCGAGTCGAAGCTCGACGCTGCATTCTCCCGCTGGGAAGAACTCGAAGAATTGTCTTAAATTGAGAACAACAGATGAAATTTTGAAGTGTCAATGTAAGTAATGCCGAGTCGAAGCTCGACGCTGCATTCTCCCGCTGGGAAGAACTCGAAGAATTGTCTTAAATAAAGCAAAACAGATTAGGTAAAAAGTGATGAAGATTTTGAAGTATTCGTTAATCGCCAGTGCGATGGGATTAACACCATTTTATGGCATGGCGGCGAAGTATCAAATTGTCGAATTGGCTGGCAATGACCTTACTCGCCATAGCTTTGCTACGGGCGTGAATAATAACGATGAAGTGATAGGGGTGGCGAGAAATCATTTTAATTTCCCTGTCGATTTGGATAACTTGAATTACGTGTCTTTGGGGTTGGCGATTGCCTCAGCAAAATTGACGGCACCGGATGATTTTGTCAACGTCAATATTGATGATATTCAAAATGGCGATATTAATGCCGAATCTTTGGATTTCATCCGCTTGTTTTTGGCCGGTAGTGCGAGTTTGTTAACCCAAAAAGTCGGTGACCAAAGCGCTTTTATCAATGATGCCACAGGTACTTCAGAAGTGGCTTTTTTCGATGAGTTTGATACTGGTTTAAATAGCAAAACCCGTAATACCGTCGATTTATATAATGCAATTAATGATAACGGTATATCCGTAGCCACGACTACTGGCCTTTATCAGAAAAAAGATTTTACCCCTGAGCCAACAGATGCAACACCAGAGCCATCGACCATTACTTATTGGCAAAGAGCCGGACTCAATGGCGTTGGTGTGATAGCCAAAGGTGATCAGCGAGTTGCTATACCATCAATGGTGAGTGACTATGGCGGTGAATCTTATTTAACCGATATCAGTAACAGTAATTATGTGGTGGGTTATGCCGCTGCTAATTTGACGCAAACGGCAGTGGATGGCTTTGAAGCGACCTGTGTTGATGTCACTGATCCAGTAGCGTTAGATGTGTGTATAGTGAATTTGTACGCCTCACTGGCTGCTACGGCGTTTAATATGTATGAAGTCAGGGCTTTTCGCTGGAAAATCAACGATGCGCTAGAAATTGTTGAAACTTTGGACCTAGGTTTATCTTTCACACCACTAGAAGGTGATAATCGCACCCATAAAAGCTTTGCTACTGGTGTTAATGAACAAGGTCATGTAGCAGGCTATTCTGATGATTTTCTTGGCGATGTCAGCAACACTGCCGCTACCCGCCAATTCGCCACTTATCACAATGGTGAGACGATGACGCGTATCACTGACCCGGATGAATATTTCGAAGGTAAATCATTTGATATCAATGATAATAATATTGTCGTTGGATTTTCGAGAAAAGTACTTAGCTCGCTTAGTACCAGTCAGTTTTTCCATTATGATGGCAATACCGACACTGTAGTGTATCCAGAGAACTTTTTTACCTCTTCGGCTTCAGAAGCTTATGCGGTTAATAATGCGGGTATTATTGTTGGTAAAGCACAAATCGATAGTAGTTTTGGTAATGTCAGAAGAGAAGTGGCTTTTACTTATGATATTAATACCAGCACTTTGAGTAATTTGAATGATTTCACTGCCTGTGATTCACCTTATACCTTGGTCGAAGCCAGAGATATTAATGACGCTGGTGTTATCGCTGCCACGGCATTGCTAATCGTTGATAAAAGAGATGCCAAAGGCGTTATCATGACTGACACTGATGGCACAGCGTTGACAGAAGAAGTGCCTAGAGCGGTTAAGTTGGTGCCGATTGCTGGTGGTGAAGTTGATGATTGTGATCCGGTGAGTGTTGATGCACCTGAGCGTCAAGGGGCTTCTATGGGCTGGTACGGGTTGCTGTTCTTATTTGGATTATTTACTCGTCGCAAGCTGGTCAGATGAGTTTTGTTAAAAAAAATGTATAGTAATTTCATCAGCTTGGGGAACACTTGAAATTTAATTTACATTTTTTTTGCTTTGTCGGTTGATCTTGGGACGTTTCGTTACTATCACTTATATACCGGGCGTAGTTAATGTGCCCGGATGAACATTTTAAGTTTTAGCATTCAGAAGGTGCCTATGAAAAGACAAAAACGGGATAAATTAGAACGCGCGCATTCACAAGGTTATAAAGCAGGAGTAGCAGGAAAGTCGAAAGAATTTTGCCCTTATCAGGGTCCAGATGCACGGTCTAATTGGTTAGGAGGTTGGCGAGAAGCTAACGAAGATAGAAGCATTGGTTTATTTAAATAATTATTTAGTAACACTTTTTAAGTAACAATGTTTAAGTAACAACAGCTTTTTATAACAATCACAAACGAATATTTTATTCACACTACATAACAATCATATCACTCACCAGCAGTAACACACTTTTCACACTCAACTAAAGGGTCCTTAACGGGACCCTCATTATTTTCTATCCTTCAACATCGACGATTAAATCACTGGCTAATGATTCTAACGCTTCAATGACAACATGTTTATCAATAGTATTGGGTAATTCAACTGTGGCGACAGCATTAAACAGAGGAACGCCCCAGTTAGGTGCACTTTGTTGTTTGCTGGTGAAGTGGATGATATTGGCACCCTTGTGGGTGATGATGGATGACAACTCGTTAACGATGCCTGGTCGGTCATTGCCAGTAATGATGAAATTAAGTTGATCGGTATTCTCCGTTTCAGTGTATTCATCATCTTCGATAGTGACCCCTTTTAATTTTGCCATTTCTATGCGTAATGATCCCAATTGTGTCTCGGGGATCCCCACTTGTATAATGCCAGCAAAATAGCCGCCCAAATGAACTAGGTCACTGGCTAGCCAATTTCCTTTATGCGCCATCACAACATTTGAAATGGATTCAACCAATCCGGTTTTGTCTTTATCGACAATAGTTAAAACTAATTGTTTCATATTTGTTAATTTATCCCCTAAAACGTGGTTATTAATGCCAGCAAGTATTAACTGCGAGAGCTGTGCTGTCCAGTGGATCGCCAAAATATTTGCTGTTACAGACCTGAGGTAAAGCAAAGTTGATTTTATTGATGATTTTTGTTGTTTTTTGGTCTTAAACAGTTGTTTGAATAAGCGGGGTTTCAGGGACTTTAATAAAGCTATTTATTGCGGGGTTTTTTTTGTAAACTACGCAGCGTTAATTTATTTGGCTAACTTTAAGGTTACAAAAATTATGCCCACTAATACTTTTTTAAGTGTTTTTGCCAAGTCACCGTTAAAACCTATCGAAGAACATATTCGTTTGGTTCACAGTGCCAGCGAGCAATTAAATTTATTTTTTGATGCGGTTTTCGCCAAAGATTGGGAGGAAGCGGAGAAGGTTCGTAAATCGATCTCCAGAGCAGAAAGAAAAGCAGACAAATTGAAAAGACAAATTCGTCTGCAATTACCAAGGGGGTTATTTTTACCTGTTGAACGTACCGATTTATTGGAGTTGGTAACCCAGCAGGACAAAATAGCTAACCGGGCAAAGGATATTGCTGGGCGGATCATAGGTCGTGAAATGGATTTTCCCAAGACGATCCAAAAAGATTTCAGAGCGTATATCTCCCGTTGTATTGACGCAACTGGACAGGCGAGTATAGCAATTAACGAATTTGATGATTTGTTGGAATCTGGCTTTCGGGGCCGTGAGGTGGTTCTGGTTGAGAAGTTAATTAAGGAAATTGATAGCATCGAAGATGATACCGATAAAATGCAGGTTAAGCTTCGCCGGGCGTTACGTCGTCTGGAAAAAGAACTGGATCCAATTAATGTGATGTTTCTTTATGACATTATTGATTGGGTTGGCGATTTGGCCGATTTGGCTGAACGTGTTGGTGCCCGTCTTGAAATTATGTTAGCTCGCTAACTCTACCTACAGGATAAACTAATGGACGTTATTGTAAATTATGGCCCGACCCTAGTGATTATCGCTGCGGTTGTGGGTTTTCTGATGGCCTGGGGGATTGGCGCAAACGATGTTGCCAATGCTATGGGCACATCGGTTGGTTCTAAAGCGTTGACAATAAAACAGGCGATTTTTATCGCGATGATTTTTGAGTTTGCCGGGGCCTATTTGGCTGGTGGTGAAGTAACTTCAACTATTCGTAAAGGGATCATTGATTCTGCACCTTTTGTCGGCCAGCCTGAAATATTGGTTTATGGGATGACCTCAGCACTATTAGCCGCCGGTATTTGGTTGGTTATTGCTTCTTATCTGGGATGGCCAGTGTCGACTACTCATTCAATTGTTGGTGCGATTGTCGGATTTGCTGTGGTCGGTGTTGGTGTTGATGCGGTTAATTGGGGTAAAGTGCTTGGTATCGTCGGTAGTTGGATTGTGACACCGCTATTATCTGGGGTGTTGGCTTATTTTATTTTTATGAGCGCTCAGCGATTAATTTTTGATACCGAGAGCCCATTGAAAAACGCTAAACGCTATGTGCCTATTTATATGGCTTTGGCCGGTTTTGTGTTATCTTTGGTGACTATCAAGAAGGGCTTGAAGCATGTTGGTCTTGAAGTAGGTGTGACTGAAGGGTATTTGTTGTCTATCGCCGTTGCTGTTGGTGTTGCTGTTGCTGGTGCGATTGCGATATCTCGTTTGAAACTAGATGAGCGGGTTGATCATCATACTCAGTATCAAAACGTTGAGAGTGTGTTTGCGGTATTAATGATTATTACTGCTTGTTGCATGGCATTTGCTCATGGTTCAAATGACGTCGCTAATGCGATTGGTCCTTTGGCTGCGGTAGTGAGTTTGGTTGAGAACAATGGTGAGATAGCCAAAAAGGCCGAATTGGTGTGGTGGATTTTACCTTTGGGTGGTTTGGGTATCGTGGCTGGTTTGGCTCTGTTTGGCCGTAAGGTTATGGCAACCATTGGTCAGGGGATCACCCATTTAACCCCGAGTCGTGGTTTTGCTGCCGAATTAGCAGCTGCTTCGACTGTGGTTATTGCCTCTGGTACTGGGCTGCCTATATCAACCACACAAACGCTAGTCGGTGCGGTGTTAGGTGTCGGTATGGCTCGGGGTATTGCGGCGATTAATCTGGGTGTGGTACGTAATATCGTTGTCTCCTGGGTGATCACTTTGCCAATTGGTGCTGCACTGTCCATTATGTTCTTCTTTATGCTTAAGGGTATATTCTCTTAAAGGCATTAATCGTAGGCGGGGCTTGAGCCGCGCTTTTGGGGTTTTATATCGGTGCGAGGTTACGCTCGCTCTGGCTCTTTGCGCGGCTCAAGCCCCGCCTACGGTGTTTATATGCTTAACCTACCTAATTTACGTCAACTTCAGTATCTCATCGCTTTACACAAACATCAGCATTTTGGCAAAGCGGCGCAAGCCTGCTTTATCAGCCAGTCAACCCTTAGTGCGGCAATACAACAGCTTGAAGCTTTGATGCAGTGTCAGTTGTTGGAGCGTAGTCATAAGTCGTTTATTTTTACTGCTTTAGGCGAACAGGTGGTGATTGATGCCAAAGCATTGGTGCAGTCTGGGGCTGATTTATTGCAGTACACCCGCAGTCAAAGTCAACCAATGGCTGGCATTGTGGTGTTAGGGTGTATTCCTACCATTGCGCCTTTTGTGTTGAGCCAGGTTGCTCGGGATTGTGCCCGAGCTTATCCGGATTTACAGTTAATGTTAAAAGAAGATACCTCAGAGAATCTGGTTGCTGCCTTGGCTGCCGGGGAGGTTGATATGGTGATTTTGGCGTTACCGTATAGCACCGAAGGTTTTAGTCAATTGGTATTGGCTGAGGATCGGTTGAATCTGGTGGTTCATCAACAGCTTGGTCAGCAGTATCTCACTAGTGATGTTGCACAATTACCAGCGCAAAGTATCTTTCTATTACAGCAGGATCATTGTTTGGCTGAACATACTCAAACCTTGTGTAATTTGATTGATGTTAGCAAAATAAATCCTTTTTTGGCCACTAGTGTGCAAACTCTGGTGCAAATGGTTGACGCTCATCAAGGGGTGACTTTTTTGCCGCAAATGGCGATTAACAGCGATATTCTGAATGGCACTGACTTATTGGTGAGACTGTCTGATGCGCCTGCCCACCGTAATATAGGCGTAATTTGGCGTAGTAGCAGTCGTTGTGTCGATACCTATCAACAGCTGGCTGAGATCATTAAAGTGGCTGTTAAAGCCAAATGTCAGGCATAGCGCTTGGTGAAATGAATAATTAAAAGCAAACTCAAAAGCTTGCATACTGGCGAGTCGAGTTATTTTCCAATCCTCTAATAGCCGCTTTTAAAAAATAAATAAAAAAATTTAAACTTTTTCCCAGCTCCCTCCTACTTTAATAGCAGACGGTTTATAACCCACGGATAAATTGGATAATGAGTGTTTAATCAAAGTGATGACAAGTTAATTGCCAAGGCAATTAGTGGCAATCGTTCGGCTTGGCTTAAATTGGTCAAACGATATGAGAAGCTAGTGTTTAATTATGCCTTACGTATGGTCAGCAATCCGGATGATGCCATGGACTTGATGCAGGATACTTTTTTGGCGGTTTTTCGCAGTCTGAGCACGTTCAGAGGTGATAGCGCGTTTAAAAGCTGGTTGTTGAAAATCGCTCATTATCGTTGTATCGAGTTTTATCGCAAGCGCAAACATACGGTGGATTTGGATAGTGTGCCGGAAGCATTTAATGAAGCTGGTGAAGATTGCCCCGAATTATCGGTAGTTGCCGGGCAACAGGGGGCACAGGTCGTTGAAGCCATGAGCGAGCTACCGGTTAACCAGCGAGCAGTGATAGAAATGAAATTTTTTCAACATTTAACCTTTGAAGATATTGCTAGACAATTGGGGATTTCAACCAATACGGTTAAATCCAGATTATATGCGGGTTTGGGTAAGATGAAACAGGTTTTGGAGGTGGCAAATGTCAACTAACAACTCAGATGAAAAAGCAGCTTTCGAACGTTGGTTAGATGGTGAAGCGGCTGATCCTCAGCAAAAACAGCAGTTCCAGCAAGACGAGCAAATCAATGAGCACTATGAGACGAGCTTGTGGTTACAACATCAGGCGGCGTGTTTTGAACAGCAGCCTGTGCCTGAGTGGGACAGGGGAGCGGCTTTTGAGAAAAAGCAGTCTGAGTGGTTTGCTTGGTTAAAGGTGTCTCCGGCATTGTCTATGGCGATGTCTGTCGCCGCTATTTTAATGGTGTTGTTCAGGGTTGAAATTCATTTCACTGATAATGGTATGTTATTGACATTTGCCGGTGATCGTTCGCAACAAATGCAGACGGTGATGGATGAAAAGCTCAAAGCCTTTGGTCGGGATCAGCAAATTATTATGGCCAATTATGTCGATGATATTCAGACCCAGCAACGAGAAGATATCACTCAACTAGCCAGTTATTTGGTGACTTCTAGTCGCACTGAGCGTCAGGAAGAGATGAATGAATTGGTGAGTTTTCTAAAAGTGCAGCGTAGTGATGATATCAATTTGCAGCAACAACAGTTTAAAAACATTATTTATAACATTAATCAACAGTCGACGAATGCGTCGATTAAGTAATCAATTGAGTAATAAAGAGGAAAAGTAACATGAAGAAGTGGTTATTAAGTACATTAGCGTTAGCCGTTGTGGCCACTGTCGCTCAGGCAGCCCAGACTGATCAGAGTAAACAGCCTTATGCCAAGTTAAAAAAGCAAATTGGCATTATGGGCAATATTATTGAATCTTCGTTGGATGAAGGTAAAGGCCGACGTCGTTCATCAGTTAAGGTTGAAGGGGTTTACCTTAAGTCACAAGGGATTGTTTTTGAGGTGAGCAGTGGCCGTGGTTTTAGTCATTTGTTTCGTCAGCAAGGCCATGACTTTGATTTTGATTTTCAGGTTGCACCGATTGACCCCATTGAACCGATAGCGCCGATTGAGCCTATGGTGTTCTCAGGTGAATTTGATGAAGATTTTGAAGAGAACGTAGAAACGGTGGTTAATCGTTCAATGGCGGTTTATGAAGATGCTATGAATTCGATGCGAGAGCGTTCGGAATATGCTCGGGAATTGAGGGATGAACAACGGGAACTGGCGCATGAAATGCGTAATTATGCGCGTCGCCAGCGAGACCTGGAGTTTGAAGCCCGCCATGCCGAGAAGGAACGTGCCAAAGAGCTTAAAGAGCAATTGACGATGCTGAAAAAAGAGTCAGTTAAGATGAAGCAGAAAAACGACGAATTAAAACAAAGAGCGAAAAAGGAAGAACAATCGTTAAAACAAAAGCGCTCGAAAAGAGCCGAACAAGTCAAACAGGCACGGCAACAATATTATCTCAAGTTGGAAAACAGCATTGTCGAAACATTGTGTGACTATGGGGCTGGGCTAAGGCAATTGGCGAAAAACGAGCAGGTCACTTTTATTGTCGATATGAGTCATGCTAAACGCGGCGAAGCTATTGATAATGTGAAAAAAATCTATTCGTTCAATAAAAAAGATATTATTTCATGCGTAATGGAAGATAAAACGCCCGCTGCTTTACTCAAAGCGGGCAATCCTTATTACTTTTAAATATAAGGTTTAAATATAAGGTTTAGTTATCAGGATGTTGTTGGTGCCATGGATGGTTTGCCTGTTTTTTTGACCGAAATTGACCATTATTCCCCGCCGTTATCTGCCATTCCTGCCACTATTGCTTATACTCACCTATAACCGTTTTAATTCCTTGGTCTATCCTGAGCATCTGGCTAAATTACTGATTAGGGACGAAAATTTTAACTTATGCCTATCGTCTATTAATGGTATAGTTCCGGTCACTGAAGGCTGTGTTTAGATGGGAGAAACTTATTAAGGTTATTTATTGGTGAGCAGAACCAGTCAAAGATTATTTTTGTGTTTGTTTTTATTAATGGTTGCTCCATCATGGGCAGCTACGCTCTCTGTTGTCTATCCAAAAGTCGGTAAGCCTTATAATCAAATTTTCGATACCATTATCGATGGTATTGAAAACGAGTTTGACGGGGAACTTGAGTTGGTTAGAGTGCCCAGAAAATTCAAAGTTGCCAATGTCATTACCGAAATACAAAAACAAAAGCCTGATATGGTGATCACCCTCTCTGGGCGTGGATTTAAAGTAGCCAGATCACTCAAAGGCCAAGTACCCGTCGTTTCAGTTTCTAAATCCATTCGTCCCGACAGCTTTTCAGGCATCAGTGAAGCCGCCGATCCTCGTGTGATGTTCAATTATCTAAAGCAATTAGCCCCTGGTGTCGAGCAAATCCATGTTGTTTATAGTCCGTATAACCAATGGTTGATTGATTTGGCCAAAGTAACTGCCGCTGAGCTTGGCATGAAATTAATGGCTTATCCGGTCAAGGGAACTCCGGCGGCGGTTAAGCAATACGAGGTGCTGATTAAGTCTGCCAAAAAAGTTAGGGATGCATTTTGGGTGCCAATGGACCGTAAAACTGGTAATAAACTGTCGTTGAATTTGTTATTGGATGCCCAGTGGGAGCGTCATTTGGTGGTGTTTTCCAGTAGGCCAACTCATGCCCAAAGAGGCGTATTATTCTCATTGGTTCCCAATTACGAGGAGTTAGGCGTAGAACTGGTGAAAATGGTCAAAAGTATCGTTAAAGGCACTGGTCAGTCGGTTTTCAGGCCAATTAAAGAAGTCAAATTAGCAGTTAATATACGTACAGCGTCACACTTAGGATTAGAGTATACGGCGCAGGAGAAGGGACGGTTTGATATTATTTTTCCGACTAAGTAAGTATTATTATGGTTAAAAATCAATTGTTTATGCCAAATCAGCCGAGTTTCAGGAATCAGTTAGTGATTTTCACTGCGCTGGGTTCGTTGATCTTTTCATTGGTCACTACATTATTAATTGCCTGGTTGGTCAGTGGTATGGCCAAGGGGTATATGACGGATAATGGTGTACAGGTTACAACTGGACTATCGGAGCAAAGTTTGAGGGCGGTGCTTGGAGAAAGTGCTGATACAGCCGCAGAGGTTATTGATCAGGTTCGTCAATTTCCTGAGGTCACTGGTGGTAAAATTATCATGTTGTCGGGCAAAATATTAGCGCAGAAGGGCGATTTTGAAGTTGCCATTGAAATTGAGCGACTAAGCCAAGTTACCGAGTCACAGTTGCTGAGTGAAGATGAAACTTCTTGGGTTTTTGCTGCGCCGATCATTTTTGTTGATCTGGACGATAGTGGAGATGAGTTTGAAAATGAAGAAGAGGGTGAAAAAATATTGGTGGGGTACAGCGTGGTAAAAATGTCGAAAAACACGCTGGCTAAAGCTAATCAACTCATCGTTAGTTATGCCTTGATTGTTGGTCTTGTTGCTGTGCTGATTTTTACTATAGTCGCAAATTATGGCTTATCCCGATTAACTCAGCCGTTGTTGAATTTAGCACAGGTGATGCTGGATGCGGAAAAAACCGGTGATCATTTAAGGGCTGATGTTGGCGGTCCTAAAGAAGTGCAAAGAATGGCCCATGCCTACAATAGCATGATGGAAGTGCTTGATGCGCAAGATGAAGAGTTACGCTTGCATCGTGACCAGCTTGAAGCTGAGGTTGAGATACGCACCAGAGAGCTGATTGAGGCAAGGGACACAGCGTTAACCGCCAATCGCCATAAATCTGAATTCTTGGCAAATATGACCCATGAGCTGCGAACCCCGATCCAAGCCATTATCGGTTATGTCGATTTGGTTCAAGAAGAGCTAGAAATGGAAGGGTTAATTGAATTACAGGAAGACCTTGAAAAGGTCACGAATAACTCTAGACGGCTGTTGGTGTTGATTAATAGTGTACTGGATTTTGCTAAGGTTGAAGCGGGCAAAATGGATGTCAATCCAGAGCTGATCAGCGCTAACATTATTGTTGCTAATGTTAGGGAAACAGTCTTGCCGTTGGTGGCAAAAAATCATAATGAGTTGGTAATGGTAGGCGCAGATTTGGCTTTGGAAATTTTTGTCGATAGAGAAAAATTGGAGCAAGTGTTGGTGAACTTATTGACTAATGCTTGTAAATTCACAAATAAAGGAACTGTTACTTTCGATACTACACTGACTGAACAGCATATTATTTTTTCGGTGATTGATAGTGGTATCGGTATTGAAGAATCTCACGTTGCCAGCATTTTTGAAGAGTTTCAACAGGTTGATGGTAGTCAGTCGAGACAGTTTCAGGGAACTGGGTTGGGTTTGGCGATTTGTAAACGCTTTTGTGAGTTGCTTGATGCTGAAATTGGTGTGGCTAGTAAGTTGGGCGAAGGATCGACATTTTTTGTCAAAGTGCCGTTGCAAAACTCTGCTACCACTGCTGCTACTGATAGTGAATCATTATCGTGAGTTTGACTGTGTATTGGCTGTGCCGTTGTGCTAGGTTCAGCTGTTGGTTAATACAAAAAGGTTGGGTGAGTGAAAGTGCAAAATTTTAAAGATCAAGTGGTTATAGTGACAGGTGCAACCTCAGGCATAGGAAAACGAACGGCTATTGAGTTTGCCAAAGCCGGTGCAAAAGTGGTATTGGCAGGCAGGAGACAAGCTCAAGGTGATGCTGTTATTGCACAGATGGGTGGGGCAGATGCTGTTTTTGTTAAAACCGATGTGACGGTCGCAGCTGATGTAGAGCGACTTGTAGAAACGACGATTGGCAAGTTTGGTCGACTGGATTGTGCTTTCAATAATGCCGGCATTGGTGGTCAAATCTCGGCTTTGGCTGATTTGTCCGAGGATGATTGGGATAGCGTAATGGATATCAATCTCAAGGGAGTTTGGTTGTGTTTAAAGTATCAGATCCCCGCGATGCTAAAAACTGGTGGCGGCAATATTGTTAATATGGGTTCATTATGGGCTGTTGGGGCCAGTAAAATTGGACTTGCACCTTATATTGCGAGTAAACATGGGCTAATTGGTTTAACCCGAGCGGCAGCTCTAGAATATGCCGATAAAGGCATTAGAGTGAATGCGATATGCCCTGGTTGGATACCAACAGAAGCGAATGCTCACTTATTGGATAATGAGCAGATAAAAACAGAAATTATCGCCAATACGCCAGTTGGACGATTGGGAAGCCAAGAAGATATTGCGCAGTCGGTGATGTGGTTATGCTCTGATAAGACCGGGTTTGTCACTGGACATACTTTGATGGTTGATGGTGGAAATTCGATTTGTACTGGATAAAGAATAATCATCGTTTAAGCCGATGAATGATGTCTTTAAAAAAGTTATTTTTAAGACTCATTTGTAATTTAATGACGGTTTTTCTTGCTGATACAAGTAATAATACTACACTTGAATATTAGTGAGAGGTGAAAGTGAACTTATTGTTTTAATTGAAGTATTAATTGTTATTTCAACAAACGGTTACAATAAGTAAACACTTTACCTTAAAAAACATTTGAATAAAAACGGGTGACAAAATGAAAGTTTGGCCTTTGTTAGTAACGGTGTTACTGCCATTACACACCTACGCTGTCGTTAATGAAATTAATGATGATGGTTATGGTGATGATGAAAGTTACGAAGAGAGTGATGAGGAGGAGTTTGAAGGCTTTTATGGAGATGATGATTTTGTTAGCCTTTCAACTGGCACCAAAAAATTGTTGGCCAAGGCTCCATCTGTTGCTTCTGTTATTACCGCTAAAAAAATCAAACAAATGGGTTATAGAACCCTAAGCGAAGTGCTAGCAACCGTTCCCGGACTACATTCTGCCCATAACTCCGAGTTGATGGCCCCCAAATTTACTATCCGTGGTATTTCTTCACAATATAACCCCCAAACGTTAATGCTGGTCAATGGTACACCTATATCTAGTGTCGTGCGTGGTGATCGCCACACTGTCTGGGGGGCATTTCCAGTGACTGCTATTGCTCGAATTGAGGTGATTAGGGGACCGGGTTCTGCATTGCACGGTGCAGATGCTTTTGCTGGTGTCATTAATGTGATCACCAAGGAGTTTTCTGATATCGAAAAAACAGAAATAGGCGTAAGAGGAGGCAGTTTTAATTCCACTGACCTTTGGGCGCAATCCGCTTTTGAGTTTGGTGAACTTAAGGTGGCTTTGACTGTGGAGCTAACAGATACTGATGGTCATGATGAGATTATTGATTCGGATAATCAGAGTAACATTGATGGTAACGGGCCAGATCCTGATTTTCCGGCTATCTCTTTAGCACCTGGCAGCGTCAATGTGGGTTACAAAGGATACGATATGAGAGCTGATTTATCGTATGGCGGGTTTACACTGAAGTTTGGTTATCAAAATATGGAAGATATCGGCACCGGACAAGGTGTTGCCAAAGCACTGGATCCACATGGTAAACTCGGTACTGACAGGGTATTGATTAACCTTAATTATTTAAAGCAGATAAATGACGATTGGAAGGCCGATTTACGCCTGTCGAGTTACAGAACCAATGAAACGAATATGGGGCAATTGCATCTTTTTCCTGCGGGTGCCTTTTTTGGTGCATTTCCAGTGCCCTTTAGTGGTAATCCGGAGTGGTTTGAAAAAAACGAAATGGCTAAAGGGCATCTGACTTATACCGGTTTGTCCAAGAATACACTGACTTTTGGTGGGGGTTATCGTAATGAGGATCTTTATCGGGTGCTGGAGACCAAAAACTTTCGTAATGGGGTTTATTTGGGTGAATTGGTGGATGTTTCAGACACCGCTGAGGTGTTCCTACCAGAAGCTGACAGGCACAGCTATTTTGCTTTTATTCAGGACGAAATACAAGTGGCTCCAGATTGGGAGCTTACCGCTGGTTTGCGTTATGATGACTACTCAGATTTTGGCTCGACAGTAAACCCTCGTTTGGCGCTTGTTTGGGCGACAAATCGTAATTTGAGTACCAAGTTCCTTTATGGCCGCGCTTTTAGGGCACCTTCTATTGGTGAAACGCTTATTGTTAACAATCCGGTCGGATTGGGTAATCCAGATGTAGAACCAGAGACTATTGATACCTACGAAGTGGCTTTTAACTATCAATTCTCACCACAAATTCATATTGATTTAAATCTTTATTATTTTAAGGCTGAAGATTTAATTGATTTTTTTCCTGATCCGGGCGGCACTGCAACTGCACAAAACAGTGGTGAGCTTACGGGTCGTGGTTTGGAGTTTGAACTGAATTACAGAATAACTGACTCATTGAATTTATTGGCGAACTACGCTTATCAGAATACGGAAAAAAGAGAGATCGTCGGTAAAGATGACTTGGGAGGGGCACCAAATAATCAATACTATGCTCAGCTAATCTGGTCTGTAACCGATTCTGTTACCTTGAATACTGAAATCTGGCATATCGGTAAACAAGAGAGGAACCATCTTGATAGCAGGAGCGCAACGGGTTCTTATACCAGTGTTGGCTTTGTGTTAAATTACCATGAGATTTTTGAAGGGGTTGATCTTCAGGTAAAGGTTAATAATGCTTTTGATGAAGATATCAGAGAACCTAGTTTAGGTCCATCAGAGGCCAGTGGCGGCGTCGGTATTCCGAATGATTTGCCACAGGCTGGTACGTCGGTTTTTGTTGGAATACAAAAGACGTTTTAAAGCGGCTGGTGCAAATACCAAAGTAACCCCATCAAGAAGAGGGGCACTTTGTCAATTTAGTTGACTATGTGACTATGCTGCTAATTTATAATGCTGTTGCAACAGGCACAAACTCAATACTTCCAATAATATCGCTTCAACAGCGGGCCATTTCTCTTGGGGTTGTTTAGTGGAATTGTCCAGATAGGCAATGACTTTTTGTTTATTGAAAAAGGGCAAGTCATCCAAAAGTGAACTACGCAAAGTATCCTGAACCAATTGGTAGAGCTTTTCCTCGGGTAAGATCACACTGGGCGGTGCCAAAAACGGATGTTTTTCTCGTTTGTATACTTCGTCAATCACAAAGGGTCTGACGGCTTCACGTAAAATGTACTTTTCTACGCCTGCTTTTATTTTCAAATTAACCGGCATTTTGACTACTTTTTCAATGACTTTATGATCGAGAAATGGCAGGCGTCCTTCCAGTGAGTTTGCCATTTCCATTCTGTCACTGAGGTTACTGAGAATATAATTGGGCAAAGCGGCTTTGGATAGCATATACATTGAAGCATGAACCGGGTTGAGCCCTTTTATCTGATTGAAGTCTAACTGATTGATAAAGTGTTTAATCGGATGGCCCCGACCTAATTTATCTAGGCTGTTATCGTCAAATAATTCGGTTAATTGAGTAAACATTTGAGCCATGGGCATTAGCCAGCTGGGTTCAAATCCAAGATGTTTCTTTATGAACTCGACACCTTCTACTTGACCACTGGCGATATGCAATCCGGCAGAGACCTTGTTACCACTTTTTAATTGACTCAATTGCTGGTTTTTGTTGGTTTGGTTACTGGTATGGTTGAGCAAGTCATTCCTAAATCCGGCATAGCCACCAAATACTTCATCAGCACCTTCACCAGTTAACACCACTACAATACCACTTTTACGGACTTCTTTGCTGAGAACAAATTTTGCTGCGTTATGAGCATTCATGCTAAAGGTTTCGCCGTGCTTTATGGCCGCTGAAAAATTGTCTGCCAGTTGTTCTTGCGTTATAGGAATAATATGGTGCTTGGCATTGGTGTGTTTTGCCATTTTCTGTGCAATGGTGGCTTCGTCGTAATCTTTGTCTGAAAAAGACAAAGTAAAGGCATCTATAGGTTGCTCTCTTAAATGTGATGTCATGCCTAGTATGGCACATGAGTCTACTCCACCACTGAGATAAACACCGACTGGCACGTCCGCGCGTAAACGGGTTTCTGTGGCTTCGAGCAGGCTTTCACGCAGGCTTTCTATTGATTCACTTTCAGGACACTCTTTGATGTCGGCATCTACCGGGTAATTAAAATCCCAGTATTTGCTGAGCTTGATACCCGATTCAGTCGCCAGTAGGAAATGACCGGGCGGAATTTGTTGGATACCTTTAAATAGCGTGTTGTCACCATAGAAAAAAGAGCGGTTGAGGTAAGCGCTGGTATCCCAGGTTGCAGGTACGCCAGCGGCTAGCAGTGCTTTGATTTCTGAGGCCAAGTATAGCTTACCCTGATACTCGGCATAAAAAAGTGGATTAATGCCAAAGCGGTCGCGGGCGGCAAAAAGCGTTTTATTGTTTTCGTCCCACAGGGTAAAGGCGAACTCACCCCGTAAGTATTGAAGGCAGGCGGTGCCATACTCTTCGTATAAATAAAGTGCTATTTCACTGTCGGATCCAGTCTTGAATTGATAGCCTTTAGCTTGTAAATCGGTCCTGATTTTTTCGAAGTCGTAAAATTCACCATTGACGACTAAGTGCAGCGTATTATCACTGTTTGATAAAGGTTGATCACCAGTACTCAAATCAATAATACTTAATCTGGTATGGCCAAGAACGACGGTTTTTTCGGCTGATAGCCAGTAACCGCTGTGATCGGGTCCCCTGTGATGTAATGTTTCCAGTCCATTTTTAATTTTGCTTTCATTAATGTCTGAGCCCGCTGAATAAACGGATAAAATACCACACATAGCTTACCCCTACTTTTTGGTTAAGTGTTTTAGTCTAGTGTTCTAGGTGGATGACCCACATATTCAATGTCTTCACATTGAAGTGGTAAAAATGTATTCGGCCCTTTTTTTTCGTTGTCGATGGCACAGGCCATCACACCACTGGCAACTGAAAGTGACTTTATGTGATAGACTTCATCGGCGCTGAACCCCTGATCGGCGAGAAAAGCTGAAGCATATCCCCCCGAATTCATGCCTAATCCATTGTTTGATGCCAGATAATCATCGAGTCTAAAGGCCAATGCCAGATGCTCACCAATGTCAAAGCCCAACGCTTTGCGCATTTTTTCATAAGGCGCAATACGTTCATCTGTTCTATTGACGGGTCGGGCGAAACCTGAAATATCCGGTTTGTTATTTTTGTGTTTACTATGCTTGATAATATCTGCGATTGATTGGCCATTTTTATGATCTGATAATGCCTGTTTGATAAATTGGATCGCCACTTTGTTGGTTTGGCAACCATATGCTCGTGAATCAGCTGCCAGACTTCCTGCTATGGTTGCGGCTGCTATCGAGGTTTTGCTGGTACCAGCCAGTGAACCAATTTGATTACACCATATTCGGGCATCAGGATAGCTCAGGCCAATGAGGTTGCCCTCTATCCACTGGGCGACTCTTTTGTCAACCAAGCGGCCAGTGGCACTTAAAATCAGCATTTGCACGTAAGAAATATTGCCAATTAAATCTTCAATGATTTTATGGCCATAGCAGGTGACTTCTTCACCACCAATCCATTTACCGACTGTCGTTTCAATTTTATTCCTTTTTTTATCCCAAAAGGTGATATCAGTTGCTAAGGTATTAGTAGCGATATGGGTTGAAGCGTTACTTGAGGACATATTGATCATCATCCAAAAAAGGCATTGAAGAAATGGGTTTATGGGTTTGTTCCAAAGCATGGGCTGCCAGACCGGGAGCACTGATTAATTGAAACAGGGTGCCGCCTTCTCTAGGCGGGATCCCCAAGTCCAGCAGTAGGGCAGCAAATAAACCTGTCGACAGCCAGCTAATTTGAGGCTGGTTAATTTTCTCGATGAGTTGTGTGACCCAATTAAAAGCTTGAGCTGTAGCTGCAAAATTCGAAAAATGGTTAGCCAGCTCATCGGTTATCAAATCTTTGCTGCCGTAGGTTGAGCCGATACCGGGGTAGGGGAGCCAGTCTTGCCCGTCATCATGGGGTTTTGTCATTGGGTTTTGGTTGATAAAACTCGACACCTCAGTGTGTTGGTGTTGTTTAATGAAATGCATGGTTTGTTCAACATCGGCGGAGCCACTTTGTTCTCCACCGAGCACCATTAATCCGACAGGTAGCAGGTGTGGTGTATTGGTTTTACTGATGCCAGCTGTCATGGCTGCCCTAGTCGCTGGGTGGCGAACACCAGGGCTGATAAATGCGATCATCATATTATCAAATAAAGTCGATTGTTGAGGCGTTGGTAGCTCACCTTTAAACAGCAACAAGAAAACTTCGGCAAAGCTACTGTTTTGGCATAGCTCAAGCATGTTATAGCCATGCAGCCGACGCTCTTGAGCAACGTAGGGGTTATTGTCTGAAGGTTTTTCATACCAGATCGCTGTTGAGGTTTTTTTGGCGTAACCGAAATTTTTGTCTGTGGTGGTATTTTGGTTTATCGCTTTGCTCATAGTTTCACCTTGTGTATAAGGAGGAAAAATATGGTTTGGCAGGGCTGGTGGCCATTGCAGCTGAAACAAATATTTACAGTATGACAATGACCACTATTCGGTTGACTGGCAGGACTATTTATCCGCCTGGTGTTGCTGATTCATCCTGGGCCAAATCTTTAACCCGTGAGCCCATCGGCGGTACCTGTTCGGCATCAATACGGACGTCGATCAGGGTAGGGCCGTCCTTTGCAAACAATTGGTCAAAATCAATCGCATCCAATTCTTGCGGTGTTTCGACCACAATGCCTTGAATGCCCATGGCTTCTGCCATGGCAGCATAATTGATTGTATTGAGTTTAAAACCAATTTGTTCTGCACCGCCCAGCCGTTGTCCATGCATTACCATGCCCAACGCGGCATCGTTGAGCACAATGTATACCACAGGGAGTTTTTCTTGCGCAGCAGTGGTTATTTCTTGACCACTCATCAAATAACTGCCATCACCAGTAAAGCAAACGGTGGGGTTGTTTCTGCAAGCCAGTGCGGAGCCGATAGCAGCACCAATCGCCCAACCCATGGAACCAAAACCCATCGCAATACGATAGCTGCCATCAGACTCTGGGCGCTGATAATAATGTGTGCCCCAAGCCCAAGAGTTACCCGCTTCAAAGAAGGTTCGGGTGCCCTGAGGTAAGATTTTAGCCAGATGAGCGAATAGGCGTTGTGGTTTGACGGGGGCCAAATCACAACGAGTTGCTGGTAAGTCATCAATAGCAAATTTGCCACCGAAAGGGTTTAGATCAGAATGGTCTTTTAGTTTAATACCATTCCAAGTTCGACCCCAGTTTCTTGCCTGCTGAACGTTGTCGATTAACTTGTTGAAAACCGCTTTTAAGTGACCGCAAACATGTAATTTTGCCATCGGAGAGCGGGTAAAATGTTCTACTGATGAATCAATGTGGATCATTCTTTCGTTTAGCAAGGTGTCGGCCCAGCCACCGGTGCCAATTTCACCGAGTGAGGCACCTATGGCTAGCACCAACTCGACTTCTTCATTTCTGAACAGCTCCTGTGCATCCTCATGGCCAGCAAAGCCGAAGACGCCCCGATATAACGGGTGGGTTTCGTCGACCCAACGTTTGCCCATGGGACCTGTAGCAAAAGGCGCGTTGACCAGCTCGGCAAAGCGCATAATTTCTTCAGCGGCAGTACCGCAACCATCACCAAGGAACAAAACGATTTTATCGACTTTGCCCAATTCATCATTGAGCTTGTCTAATGCCGCTTTGTCTTTGAGAGTGAAGTCATGTAATAACGCCTCGGGTCTTACATGAGGTTTGCTCTCGGAAGGTAGTCGTAAAATATCTGATGGAATACTGATATGAACGGGGCCTTTGGGGATCCGGTGAGTGGCCATTAAGGCTGAAATCAGCTTGCTTTCTAGCTGTTCCGAATGGCTTACTAGTGTATTGAAGCGTGTACAGTGGCGGAACATACCAACGGTATCAATAGCGGCGCAGGAAGAGTCTTGGAGGGCACCTTTGCCGAATTTTGGCAGTGGTGTTTGTGCGGTGATAACTAACAAAGGAACGTTGTCGGCCAGTGCGCTGGCGACGCCGGTAATAAGATTGGTTGAGCCTGGTCCTGTGGTTGCGCAAACGACACCGAGTTTACCTGTTTCTCTGGCATAACCATCAGCCATAAAAGCAGCACCCGATTCATGTCTTGCAACAACAGCCCTTGGGCCGCCTTTGCGGGCACTACGTGCCAGTGCATTATAAAGTGGTTCTATCGCCCCACCAGGGACGCCAAAGACAAATTCTACACCCAAATGATATAAATACTCGACGATTAAGTCGGCTGTCGTGTAAACCTCAGCTGCCTGAAGTTCTCCTTCAATGATAGGTGATTCAGTCATACCCATTTTTTACTACCCCACAAATTGTTATATTTAATGCGACGTTCCATTGCTTCTTATTGATGGCTTCCGTGTGTCCGATTTAAAAAATAAACCCGTCAAGTCCCTTTACTTTCGTTTAGGTAAATGCACAGGTTCAGCTAGAGAAGAATTTAAAGTATAAATATTAACCAGTCAGAAAGCTAGTCTGATCAGCCGGGAAAGATGTGAATGAAATGTTAATTTTGTGACTTGACTAACACAAAAAAGTTGATAGGGGGACGATTTTTTTTATCTTTTTATTGAAATTTTTTTTGCAAATTAACTGTCTGGAGGATTTACTTTGCATAAGTCTATGTTTTAATTGAATAAAGTTATATTCGGTATTTTTGTGTGGGCTTGGTTATTGTGTCGATTCATTTACCTAAAAATAAACGTCATAAAGGCAATTTATTTTATGGGAAATCGTCAATGTCTCTTTTCTTTGTAAGCCAAAGACGATTTTTCTGTCAGTTTAACCGGATAATTTAACCGGGGAGGGGGTTATTGAAAGGCTTTTTGTTCACCGTTTCCGCTGCCATAGGTTTCTATTATTTGGTCAATTGGTAACGGTTTGCTGATGTAATAACCCTGCGCATAATCGACACCAATTTCTTTTAGCTTTTCGAGTATGGCTTTATTTTCGACAAATTCGGCGACTGATTTTTTGTCCAGTGAATGGGCAACTTCTTTAATTGCTTTGACTAGTGCCAAATCAATCGGGTCGTTGAGCATGTCTTTAACAAATGAACCATCGATCTTAACGCTGTCAGCAGGTAATTCTTTTAAGTAGGCAAAAGTACTGAAACCGGTGCCAAAATCATCAATAGAAAAGGCACACCCGATTTCGGTCAGACGAGAGATCATCCGTTGGGTGGCTGCCAAATTGGTCAAACTGGCCGATTCGGTTAACTCAAATATGATCCGTTGTGGAGAAACATCATGTTTTTCTAGTTTAGACTCAATAATTGGCAATAAACGTTCATCGCTGAACGCTTGTGCTGACAAGTTAATCGCTACTTTTTTCAGACAAGGGTACTCTTTGAGCATCCAGATGGTTTTGGAGACAACTTGGTGATCGAGTAAATGAATATCCTCAGCTCGTTCGAGTGCCGGAATAAATTGTCCGGGGAAAATCATATTACCGTCAAGTGTCAGCCTAACGAGGGCTTCAAAGTACTTCACTCGCTCAGTGCGGATATCAATAATAGGTTGGAAGTGCATTACAATGTTGTCATTGATAATGGCTTCTTGGAGCTTGTGAGCCCATTCAACACTGTTTTTGAAATCTTCGCTTTCTTTATCTTCATGAGAATAGCAATGGATCAGGTTTCTACCGCGTTTCTTAGCGACATATAACGCGATGTCTGCTTGTTTAAGGTATTCGTGAGCATCCTTGGAACGACCATCAATCTGGGTAATACCAATGCTACAACTGATTTTGTAAATTCGGTCGTCAAATTGATAATGACCCTGAACGATTTTATTGCAGACTTCTTGGGCGATGCCTGAAGCAGTATCAATGTCAGTGTCAAATAATAATACGGCAAATTCATCACCACCAATGCGACATAACAAGTCAGATTCTCGTAATCGACGACTTAAAGTATTGGCGACCTCTTTTAACACCATGTCACCTTGTTGATGACCTTGAGTGTCGTTAATGACCTTGAAGTGATCAAGATCAATATACAACAAGCAGTGAATAGAGTTATTGCGATGGCATAACGACGCGATGCGGTTTAGCTCGCCATCAAAGAAATAACGGTTATGCAGACCGGTTAGGGTGTCGTGTAAGGCTAAGTGCTGTAATCGCAGCTCAGCTTCTTTGCGTCCAGTGATATTGTCAATTGTGGCTGTAATACCAAAAATTTCTTCTTGGCCTTTGGTAATATCAAAACGGCCTTCAACCCAAATATCTTTGTCGCTTTCGTGGAGTAATTTGAATTCAAGGGTACAACTTTCAATACGCCCTTTGTACATGTCTTCGACAGTATCAATAAAGACGCCTTCTCTTTCTTCGTGAGAAGGGCAAATGTAGCGGCTGAATGGTTCACCGAGTGAGTCGGCGACAGAGTAACCAGTTAATGCCTGCCATGCCTGATTGAGAAAGTGGATATTGCCTTCTTTGTCGAGTTCTAAAATGACCGTACTCAAATGATTGAGTAATTTGCTATGGGCTTGAGAGAGTGAGCGATAGCTGTCTTCGCTCATTTCAAGTGCCCGGACTTTCTCGGCAAATTGTTCGTTACTGACCATGAAGTCTTGACGTTGTGCGGCGATCTCACAGACTTTGCGTAATTGCTCGGCATGGAAAGGTTTTTGAATATAATCGGCTGCGCCAATCATCATCAATTCTTCAGCCATATCCATATTACCGTGAGCGGTCATCACTACAACGGTTTGTGATGGTCGTTCGGCGAGTAATACTTCAAGTACTTCATAGCCGTTCATGCCTGGTAGCATCACGTCGAGTAGAATAATTGAATATTTGTTTTCCCTGAACAGGGCAATACCGTCTTTGCCGTTGTAGGCGATGTCGGTTTCAAAGCTGCGGCGTAAAATTCGTTTCACCAGATCAGCGGTATCCTCGGTATCTTCAATAACCAAGATTGGTAATTTTTCTGTCCGCTGTATATCTGAAGAGAAAGCATTGGATAAGGCTGAGGACAGTAATTCCAGTTTTTCATAAGGAACTACTGCATCAATGCCAAACACCCGGCCGGTAGTTTCGGCAATGCGCTCACAGTAAGTAGAGGTAATAAGTACGAAAGGAACATCTGGTTTGGTCATGTAGATGCTGGAACGAACCATTCTGGAAAGACGCCAACCATCGACACTGCCGATATCGATTTCAGACACTATGAAATGGATGCACTGGGTTTTTAACACTTTAATGGCTTCACTGCTACTACTGGTTGAAACCACTGTAAAAACCTGTGCCTTATTGATTATTTTCTCTACTTTTTTACGTCTCTCCAGTGAAGGAGATACCAGCAGCAAAGTGAGCGCTTCATTCATGAATGGTCTATTCCTGGATAATTAAGTTTTTTGTGGTTCATGCCGTTCCTCAGGCAGATTACAGTTAGCTTAATCATAATTATCAAAAGACTCAAGTATTTGCTGTGCAGAAGCTTGATATTAATCACTCATGTTAATAGACTAGGCGCTAATTTTTACCTTTTGAATACATTTTAACCATGCTGGTTGCTGACTTCCGATTTGATTTGCCCGACGAACTTATTGCCCGATTTCCCAAAGCCCAACGTACCGACAGCCGCTTGCTCAAGCTTGATGGCAACGATGGGGCGCTCTCTCATCATCAATTTAATCAAGTGATTGATTTTATTGGGCCAGGGGATTTACTTATTTTTAACAATACCAAGGTGATCCCAGCGCGGATGTTTGGGCAAAAAAGCAGTGGTGGGAAAGTTGAAGTGCTAGTCGAAAGGGTACTGGATGAACACCGGGTATTGGCACATGTTCGCGCCAGCAAAGCACCAAAAATTGGCACTGTGATGATGCTTGAAGGTGAGGCTGAATGTGAAATGGTGCGCCGTGATGGTTCACTATTTGAATTGAAATTCAGCGGCGATAATAAAGTTCTCGATATTTTGGATAAAATTGGTCATATGCCATTACCGCCATATATCGACAGACCAGATAATCAGGCCGACAGAGATCGCTATCAAACGGTTTACGGCGAGGTCCCCGGTGCAGTTGCCGCACCGACTGCGGGTTTGCATTTTGATGACAGCTTGATGGCGGCGCTCAAAGACAAAGGGATTGATATGGCATTTGTGACATTACATGTCGGTGCCGGGACCTTTCAGCCTGTAAGGGTTGAGACCATTGCTGAACATGTGATGCACTCTGAATATATCGAAGTGCCTGAATCGGTTGTTGCGGCGGTCAAACGAACCAAAGCCAATGGTGGACGGGTGATTGCGGTTGGTACTACCTCGGTACGTTCGATAGAAAGTGCGGCTTTAAAGGCTCAGGCACAAGGTGAGCTTATCACGCCATTTTATGGTGACAGTGATATCTTTATCTATCCCGGTAAAGGCTTTTTCATCATTGATGCGATGATCACCAATTTTCATTTACCAGAATCCACCTTGCTGATGTTGGTATCGGCATTTTGTGGCATGGATAATATTAAAAACGCTTATGCCAATGCGATCGCCGAAAAATATCGCTTTTTCAGTTATGGCGATGCGATGTTTTTGACTAAACGTTGTTGAATAAATAGATAGACAGATTTGTAGGAAAGTAGAAAAGCATGAAATTTGAATTAAAAAATACCAATGGCAAGGCCCGTCGTGGCAGTCTGACTTTTGACCGTGGTGTGGTTGAAACCCCCGCCTTTATGCCTGTTGGTACTTATGGTACGGTAAAGGGGATGACACCGGAAGAAACCAAGGAAAGCGGCGCACATATTTGCTTGGGTAACACCTTTCATTTGATGTTACGACCGGGCACTGAGGTCATCAAAATGCATGGTGATTTACATGATTTTATGCATTGGGATAAGCCGATTTTGACTGATTCCGGTGGTTTTCAGGTTTTTTCGCTGGGAGAGTTGAGAAAAATAACTGAGAGGGGTGTGGAGTTTCGTTCGCCGATTAATGGTGACAAGATTATGTTGACGCCTGAGCGTTCGATGCAGGTTCAGCGTGACTTAGGCTCTGATGTGGTGATGATATTTGACGAATGTACGCCTTATCCGGCGACTCGTCAGGAAGCCAAAACATCGATGGAACTGTCTTTGCGCTGGGCTCAGCGCAGTAAAGATGAGCATGGTGATAATCCATCGGCTTTGTTCGGTATTGTGCAGGGCGGGATGTATCCTGAATTACGTGATTTGTCGTTAGCTGGCTTGGAGCGCATTGGTTTTGATGGTTATGCTATTGGTGGCTTGTCGGTGGGTGAGCCAAAAGAAGATATGATCAACATTCTCAATCATACCACTGATAAAATACCTGAAGACAAGCCGCGTTATTTGATGGGGGTTGGTAAGCCCGAAGATATCGTTGAAGCGGTTCGCCGGGGTATTGATATGTTTGATTGTGTGATGCCGACACGAAATGCCCGTAATGGCCATTTGTTTGTGACTAACGGTATTATTAAAATCCGCAATGCCAAGCATAAAACCGATATCGGGCCTTTGGATGAGCATTGTGATTGTTATACCTGTAAAAATTACTCTAAATCTTATTTGCACCATTTGGATAGATGTAATGAGATTTTGGGAGCGCGTTTAAATACCATTCATAACCTGCGCCATTATCAACGGTTGATGCAGAGCCTACGTGATGCTATCGAAGATAATCGACTAGAAGCGTTTGTGAGCGAGTTCTATCAGCGTATTGGGCGTGATGTGCCGCCGCTGGAAAGTTAACACCTACTAGGCTCTGCCACAGTGAGTGTGCGCTTGCCGCTCACTGTCATCCATTTCCCCGAGTAAAGACTCTGTGTCGCTGCTATCTTATTGCGGCATTCGTTGCGCTGGCGGTTAACTTGTGTGGGTAAGAAATACCTCAAAGCACTTTTTTGTTCCCATGTCAAGCATTTTCTTCAACAATCTTGCTCTGTTTATGTCCTGCAACTATAGTTACGGTTGTTGTGGCCGATTTTTGAGCAAAGCAGTCGCAGAACAGCGGAGTCGGACGATAAAATTATTATTATGTGGAAGGTAGAGCAATGATTAAAATCCCATTGATAGATATGGCACCTGCATTAAATGGTGGCCCAGAAGGTCGGCAAAAAGTGGCTGACGAAATTGGTCAGGCTTGTCGGGAAACCGGCTTTTTTACCATTAAAGGGCATGGTATTAACAAGCAGATGATTACTGATGCTTATGAGTGTTTGGAACGCTTTTTTGCTTTGCCGCTAGAAGACAAAAACAACTGTCGTACAGACGATCACCTTTGCGGTCATCAGCGCAATGGTTACAGTGCTTTGCAGGAGGAGAACGCCAATGCTCTGATGGGTAATCCGAATATGCCTGGTGATTTGGTTGAAAAGTTCAGTATGGGGGTGTGGATTTTGGATGATAACAAAACCTTACCTTTTAATTTGGCCGACCAACAGCTGGCTGACTCTCTCAGACAGCATATGAAAAATTATTATACCGCTTGCCTTGAATTGTCAGACTTGTTGGCTGAGCTTTTTGCTATTGCGGCGAATTTGCCTGAAGACTTTTTTGTAACCAAAATTAACAATAGTTATGATTTTTTGCGTTTTCATGGTTATCCGGCCACGGCTGAGGCTGCTGATACTAATGAAGGTTTGGCTGCGCATGTTGATGGTTCATTGCTGACCTTGTTGACTGATACCTGTGGCGGTTTAGAAGTGCAGACTCGTGAGGGTGACTGGGTAGTGGCTGAAACCAGTGAGTTAGATCATTTCATTGTTAATATCGGCGAATTAATGAAGCGATGGACTAATGATGCATGGGTATCGACTATGCACCGGGCATTATTAGTGGATAAAAAGCGTCGCTCAATGGCATTTTTCAAAGTAGTTAATGATGATACGCTGATTGAAACTATTCCCGGGTTTTGCACCGATGGCTCACCCAAGTATGAGCCAGTGGTGTTTTCTGACTATATGATTGAAGGCACCAAGGTGCTTTACGGTGAAGAGAAAGCCAAGACTTATTAAACGGTTGAAGGCGAGCGCAGATCACTGCGCTTATCGCTTTTAGCCGTGCAACAAACACACGGCTGGTGTTTTGTTATTGGCCTATCAGGCTTCAAATTCAGCGTTATGATAGACTTCTTGAACATCATCACAATCATCTAGCATGGCAATGAATTTTTCGAACGTTGCTACATCATCACCGCTGACTAGTGTCATGGTCTGGGGTTCGAAAGTGATTTCTTCTACTTCAAATTCAATATCGCCAAAGGCGTCGGTTAGCGCTGTTTTGGCTTTGTAGAACTCAGTGTGAGGAGCATAGACGGTGATCATGCCGTTCTCGTTTTCAACGTCGTTGACATCAGCGTCAGCCATCAATAGTGCTTCGAGCACCGCGTCTTCATCATCATGTTTAAATACAAACACGGCGACATGATCGAACATGTGGGCGGCGGAGCCTTGAGCGCCTATTTTGGCGTCTGTTTTGGTGAAGCATAAGCGAACGTCTTTGATGGTGCGGTTATTGTTGTCAGTAAGACAATCAACAATCACCATGGTGCCGCCTGGGCCAAAACCTTCATAGCGGGCGGTGGTATAATCTTCGCCGCCGCCGCCTTTGGCTTTATCCATTGCCCGTTCGATGACGTGGGCAGGCACTTGGTCTTTTTTGGCTTTTTCAATTAAGCGGCGTAATGACAGATTGCCATCGGGATCGATACCGCCATTTTTGGCGCATACGTAAATTTCTTTACCGTATTTGGAATATACTTTGGTTTTGGCACCTTGGGTTTTTGCCATGGATGCCTTACGGTTTTCAAAACTTCTGCCCATCTGATCAGCTCTCGTATTATCGGTTTATTCTTTAGTGGCTGGGATTCTAGCAGTATAGCGGCGTAATGTACCAGCGGACTTTACGCCTATTTTGTGGTGGTCGCATTTTTCGGCTATTTTGAGTGAAATTTGTGTGGACAATAACGGAGCGTCTGGTATGCTATGGCATCCCATGATACCTTTAAACGGTTTTAGTGCCAAGTCGTGGTTAAAATTTCAGCTGTTGGTGGTTTGGTATGACATTTACCCGAGGGTTCGATGAATAAGTAGGTTAGAATGGCGCAAAATGTCTGTGGTGTCACCATTGTTGGTGATATTACAGTACTTGATAGCAATGAGGTAGAAATTAGATATGTCAGTTATATCACAACAACTCAGCGAAAAACAACTTCGAGATAGTCAAACCGCTGGTGCTGCTCAAGTGCCAGACTGGTCTGAGGCTACGGCTAAAGATTGGGAGCGGCAATTGACCTTGCTGTCACAGGGCAATATCGACCCGCAACAGCGTCGTTACTGGATGGTGGCCTTGCGGGACTGGATCAATATCAATATTAGACCTCAAGAAAAGACCCTGGACAGTGATTTAACCACGATTAGTTTCAGCTCAGCCAACTTAGATTATAAAAGCGTACAGCGTTGTTTGCCGTTGATGCGTCTGGTGGCTTATCAGCTGTGTGATTGGGGTTTTATTATCGAATTGCACCAATTATTGACTTCGCTGAATGATCGCGTTTCAAGTGAGCTATTGGATGAAGCGCAGACGGTCGAATATTTGCAATTGTCAGTGGCATATTGGCAAATGGGGCTGCTCAGCGAAGCTGAGCAATGGTTACAATCTATTGAAACCCGGTTGTCACAAGACAATCCATTACGTGATTTTCACTATCAAATTGATCAGGATATTGCTCGTTTTCCGCCGCAGTTGCGAGATTTGGTGGACGATGATATTCAGTTGTTGCCTATTGAAGAGCAGCATTTGAGCAGTTTTAGCTGGGTTTACCATGATCCACAAATTGCTCGCTTATGTAATTTGCCAGTGTTTGACTCCGATGACAAATGGTTCGACTGGCTGGCCAGTAATCAAACCAACCAACACAAAACTTTATTGGCCGTTAATCATCGCAAATGGGGTTTTATCGGTTCGGTATTTTTAGAAGTGCATCAAGGGGTTGGTTTCTTTTATTACTGGTTGGGCGCAGATTTTCAGGGGTTGGGTTTTGGCCCACGAGCGGTCAAATTATTGCTGCAATTTGGTCAACAAAAACTGGGTATGACGAGTTGTTACGCCAAAGCATATGAAGATAATATCGCTTCGCACCACGCAATGAAGAAAATCGGCTTTGAATCACTACCTTTCAAACTGGCTGAACCCTATCAAAACGAAATGTATTTTTATCTCGGCGGGGATGAGGATAAAGCTTCGTCAGTCAAAGCTTTGCCGAAAATAGGCGAAGAATTACAACGGTTAATTAAAGCGATGGGGTTGGTTGATGTGGTGGAGGTTTAAATGCTTCAATAATGCCCGCCACTTGATTACAATGCACCGCATCAGAGCGCTAAAAATCTAAAGTAAAGTGACGTTATTATGGTTACCCAATTAAAGTTAAATCAACAGTTTTCATCAGATCAGGTGCAGTTTGTCGAAGGCGAACAAGGGTTCACAAAAGTACTGATCAACAATGCCTTTGCCCGTTGTGAAATCTATCTTCACGGGGCTCATGTCACTTCTTTTATTCCCCAAGGACAAGACGATTTGCTGTGGTTAAGTCCGGCGGTGATGTTTGTTGCAGGTAAGTCGATTCGTGGTGGCATTCCTATCTGTTGGCCATGGTTTGGCGCACATCCAAGCGATAGCAGCAAAGGGGCTCATGGTTTTGCCCGGTTGGTGGATTGGCAGGTTGAGAGTGTTCAGACTAATGATGATGGTGCGACCGAATTGACCTTTGCTTTAAACCACAGCGATGCCACGTTGGCTTTATGGCCATTCAAATTTGCGCTGCGATATAAAGTGGTGGTTGGTGAAAAGCTCACTGTGTCGTTAACCACCCGTAATATTGATGCCAGTGAGTTGCAGCTCAGTGAAGCGTTACACAGCTATTTTGCGGTAGCAGATACCAATCGCAGTTCACTCCAAGGGCTTGATGGTGTGAGTTATCTTGATACTGTTGGTGGCCGAACTAAACGCACTCAGGCAGGTGATATCACCATTGATCAGGAAGTCGACCGGATTTATTTTAATACTCAAGATACTTGCTTGCTGCTTGATGATGAAAAGCGAAGTACTGTTCGCATTGCCAAATCGGGCAGTAACAGCACGATTGTCTGGAACCCATGGATAGATAAAGCGCACAGTATGCCGGATGTCAGTGATAGCGGCTATTTGAATTTTATCTGTGTCGAAACCGCTAATGCGTTTGATAATCTGGTGACTGTTGCTGCGGGTGAAAGTCACACGGTCAGCCAAACAATTCATCAAACAATTCATCAAACAAGCGGACTGAATTAATGACTCAGGCCGACTTTTCTACGCTAAACTTTTCGACCTTAAATAAGGCAACGGCTAAATCTTTTCACCAGCAGCGTAATGTGATTAAAAACGTCTGTCGAGGCAAAACCGTGTTGTGCCCGGTGTGCCAGCAGCCTTTGAAACTGCTGGTGCCGGGTAAAAAGCTGGTGCCGGGTAAAAAGCTGGTGGATAAACCATCGGGTATTCGCTGTGATAAAGGTTGTACTACCATTGAACTGGATATTGTCGGTTAAATGCTTGTCGGTTAAATGCTTGTCGGTTAAATGCTTGGCACATAAAATGCCTTAACAGCGTTAATTGTTCATTGCATTGAGTTTGTTGCGTTGCCTGAAAATCCGCCATCATCACCCGTCAAGCAAGGCAGTAGCTTGTCTGAGGTCTCGTCAGCCCTGAGTGCTTCGCAGCCTAAGGTTGGGGGGCAAAATAACCCACCCGGCGGTCAAAATAAACCCGGGGGTCATTTGCTACCCGAGTCTTTTTCCAGCTTCAAGGACAGTTCAGTGATTGGCAGCCCCGGTTCTAATGCGGTAGGACCAGAAGCTGCGGCCAAATCCATTGCTAAGCCTGAACATACCGCCTCAAAGCCGTTGTCGAAATTGCTCTCGGTGTTGAGTAGGCGTCATCCGCCTGAAAAAAACGATAGAGAGCAACCCCGGGATGAGCAGGGCAAACCGCAAGGACGTGCCCGTTCTAATGCGGTGGGACCTGAGGCCAATCCGCATCTTGATCACAAGTTATCTAAACCCGCTTCCTTATTGATGTCGATACTAGGCAAAAGGCACCCACCTGAGCCTGAGAGCCAAGAAGATTCGTTATTTAATACTAGTGAGCAGAACGAACCTCCGGGGCGAGAACGAAGCAATGCTGTGGGGCCTGAGGCCAATCCTCATTTAGATCATAAATTATCGAAGCCAGCATCATTTTTGTTGTCTAAGCTGGCCAAGCGTCATCCTGAGGAAACAGAAGAAGAGCTGCCGCCGGGACGACCTCGTGCTAATGCGTTTTCACTGAGCCTTGAAGAGGCTGAGAAACTGCGAACCAATAATCGATTTAAAAATCCCTTTAAGCCCAAGCCTTTTGCTGCTTTATTAGCCAAACTTAGTTTTGGCAGCAAAGAGCAACAGAACAATAGTGATCCGGCGAGTGAGCGCGGCAAAACAGGTGGGCGTTTCATCCCTAAAATCACTGCGTTTTTATCGTCATTATTAAAATCTCGTCAACCCAAAGAGTCGATCCAACAAGGTTCAGAACGGGAGTCTGACAGTCAGGCTGTGGTGATCCACAAACCTCGTTCTAGAACCTCCTTTAGCGGGATGGAATTAGGTTTTGAAGCGGTGGGTCGCAGTAATGTGCATCAATCATTAACTGAGGATTTGAATCTTCGCTTAAGCGAGCGAATGCAGCAAGAAAGTGAAAACCCGCGTCAAGCCAAAGAAGTGTTGCCAGGTAATGATCCCAAGCGTTCGGTTTCCTTGCCTATGGGCGATCAGCTGCCAGGCCAACTACCAGGGCAACTACCAGGCAATAGTCAGTCACCGATGAGTTTTAGTGCCAAAGTCAATAAAGGCGGATCATTCATTGATTTTTCAAATACTGATAACCGGGGCGTCAGCAAAGGCTTTGCCGCCAGACCGAGAAGCTTTAACGTCTTTAAAAATTTAATGACCAACCCTAAAGGTCAATATTTTTAATGTTGAAAATTCCTTTTTTTCCTGTATTATCCCGCATCTTTAATACCCAATAAAAACAACACAGAGAATTTATGTCACGCTTGCTCAATTCATTAACCGCTATGCTGCTGGTTACCTTGTTATTTTCAGCTATATCAGAAGCACAGATCGAGCAAAACCCAGCGCCCGCCGCTGACAGCACCTTGCTACAACAAGACGATCTAACCGCCAGACAAGCCCGTTTTTTACTCGACGAAAAACCGCTGTCAGCGATGTCACTCTTTGGTGAGCAAATTGACCCCTTGACCCAAACGGGCACCTTTTCACTGCTTGAATTGAATATTCCCGGCAACTCCAGCTTGCCTGTGCGCGTCAAACATCAGGCAAAATTGATCAACCATGATGTTTTTGGTCTCGGCTATTTTGACCAGCACAACGCCGTTATTTTTGGTATCCCGCGAATTTATGGGATTAAAAGCTTGTAGGAACGAGCTCCAGCTCGTGATAAGGGAGTGCAACGACCGTGACCCACCAGTCACCACCAACTCTCCTTATTGTTCATCACGAAATTAGAAATGAATTCCATCGCGAGCTGGAGCTCGCTCCTACGGACCGCACGGTCTGCCAAAATCGAATATTCGATTTAGAGCCGCCCTACGATGACCCATGGTGGTGGCATACCTGCTTGGTGCCCACCACTACAAACTCACCTCATCACCCGTCGAACCTGCGTTATGCCAGAAACGCGATTTCGATGGTACAAAGCAAAACAATCAGCTTAACAACTGACGAAGTTTACCGCTGGGATTACGCGATTATCGACGGTTTTGAAACCACACAAGACGGCGCATTGGTCTCTGCTATTAATAAAACCCGTACAGTTCAAGTCACCTCAAACGATAACATTCATCAATATACCTACGGCCAAATTGCCGATAACAGCAGTGGCGATTTACTAAAAGAAGCCATTTTTGATAAAGCGGGTGGCGCGGCATTACTTACAAGAACTTACGAATACGAACACAAAACCTTGCCCGGATATGCTTGTTTATTTTCCGGTTGTTTAACCTCAACCCGCACCGATACCAAAGTCAACTGGGATCGAATACACAGTAAGTCATTGTTAAAAAAAACCATCATCACCTTGGGTAGCGACAGCTATACCACTGAAAATATCAGCTTTAACGCTTACGATGCGGTGACTAAAATCAAAGAAAGCCATTCTTTTGATAGCGATGTCCGTCACACTAAATATGGCTATAAACATGACACCGCAAACTGGGTGCTTAACCTGCCGACCACCACGACTATCAGTGCCGACGACGAAACCTTTACCGAGGTGAATGCCACCACCTACCAGCAAATCACCGCTACGGATAATCGTTTTACCAAGCAATGGTTACCGGCCAAAACCAGCCAATTTGGTCGCTGGGTGAGCGAATATAAAAGTTTCCATAACGACGGTAACGTCAAGCGCATCGAATTCAATGCCGACGGCGAGCGTTATCAAGAATTTTCGTCATACAAACACGGTACCGCCCAAACGACTACGCTGCCACAGCGTGACGACGATACAGGCACGATGACATTGAGCCGCACGGTGAATAAGCGGGGGTTGCTCAGCAGTGAAACCGACCTCAATGGCAACACAACCAGTTATTCCTATGATGATTTGGACCGAGTGCAAAGCATTAATTTGCCTGGTGACTTTCAAGACTTGCTGTTTAGCTGGAGTACCAATGCCAGCACTCAACCGATCAGAATCACCCAGTCCTGTCAGTTAAATACCGCTAAAACCGCTTGCGACGAAACGGGGGCGACGCTTAGCAAAACAGAAACTTTCGATAATCTATTACGACTGATACAGGTTCAATCAACTGATATCGCCAACAGTACCAGCCGTTACCAACAGTTCGCTTATGACAGCAATAGCCAGCTCACCTTTAGCGCTTATCACAGCGACAAAACAGGCGAAACCAAAGGCATCATACAAACTTACGACGCCCTGCAACGCCCGCATATCACCACTATCAGTGGCGGCGGCAGTGAAACCGTCACTTATGGCGCAGGCAACACCCGTACGGTGAAAAATGCCAATGGCAACAGTACCACCACGACCTATCAGGCATTTGGTTCACCCGCCTATGACCAAGCGACCAAAATCGTCTCGCCAGAAAGTGTCATCACCACTTTGGCCGTCAATGTCTTGGGTATAGTTGATAGCGTCACCCAGTCAGGCCCGAATAAAGCGGGTGATGGCACTGTCAGCCAAATCCAATATCATCTTTATGATGCCAATAAACAGCTTTGTCTGGTGAAGCGAAAAGACGTTGGCAATACGGCTTATAGCCGTAATGCCCTTGGTGAAGTGTTGTGGCTGGCACAAGGCGTTGCCGACAGCGAGACGTGTCTCTCAGAACCTAGTAAAGAGTCCAGTAATAAAGTCAGCTTTAGCTATGACAATTTGGGTGATTTATCAAAAACAGATTACTCAGATTCTATTATAAACAATACGCCAGACGTCACGTACACGCGGGATAACCAAGGCAACCTGACCACACTCAGCGCAGGGGTCACAACGCAAACGTACAGTTACAACAGCCTTAACGCCATCACCAGCGAAACACTGGCACTCGACGGTAAATCGCTGAATGTGAAATACGGATACAACAAACAAGGCGATTTAAGCGACACCACATACCCTGACGGCGATGTCATCACCTATGCGCCCAACGCCTTTGGCGAGCCAACCCAAGCGGTTTGGACCGGTCAAAGCTATGCCACCGACGCAACCTATCATCCCAATGGACTGCTAAAAAGCTTTACTTTCGGCAATGGCATCGTGCATAAAATGACGTTAAATGACCGTCAATTGCCGTCAAATATCACCGATGCTTCAACGACAGTCACCGCCATGAACCTGAGTTACGACTACGATAACCAATTGAACATCAGCAGTATTGTTGATGGCACTAACGCAACATTTAGTCTGACCACCTTGTCATATGATGGTCTCGACCGCCTAACCAGCACCGTCGGTGGCACTGGTATCGGCAGCAGCACATTAACCTATGATGGTTTGGGCAATATCACCAACAATGGCACTCGAACATTCAGCTTTAATCGCGCCAATCAACTCACCGATTCCGGCAACAATTCCAGCAACAACAGCTATGTTTATGACGGTCACAACCGCCGAGTAAAAACCATTGATAGCAAAGGCACCAGCTACAGTTTTTATACGCTCAGCGGTCAAATGCTTTATAGAGAAGTGAATGGCAACGGTATTAACTACATCCATTTAGGCAAAAAGCTCATTGCCAAATACGGCATTATGCCAGTCAGCAGCACAGACAGCCGTCAGCACTACCGCCCCTTCGGCGAAACCATCGAAGCACCTAAGGATGACGTGGGATTCACCGGACACAAGTTTGATACCGACTTGGGTTTGAGCTATATGCAGCAACGCTATATGGATCCGGTGTTGGGTCGGTTTATGAATAACGATCCGATTGGGTTTCGGGATGTACATAGCTTTAATCGTTATGTGTATGCCAATAATAATCCTTATAAATATACTGATCCGGATGGACGAATAGGAAAATTAATAAATGCAGGCGTAAACTAGCAAAACATAGAGGAAACCCAAAGAAGGCTGGTAAGGAATTCATCGAAGATGTGATGGACTCAGCTTCTACACTTGCAGATCCCCATGCCAGTGGCATTGAGAAAGTGGAAGCCGTATTTAATCTCTTATCCCCTATTGGCACGAATGACTTACTGGCTAGAAAACTACCTAAACCGCCTATTGGACCAGGTTCAGTGCCTAAGTCACAAAGAGATCCAAAACGCTTATTCACACCGTCAGAGCGTCAAACGAAACGTGCTGAGCAAGGTGATAAATGTGCTAATGGGTGTGGTACAGATATAGACGCTTCAAACTCTGTGGGACATCATGTAAAACGTCATGCGGACGGTGGACAAACAGTCTCAGAAAACCATGCAGAGGTATGTGTGACATGCCATAAAGATCTTCATTCGGAGGAGGAAAAATGATCGAGATAGTGTTGGCTTATAAAGATGAGGAAAACCAAAAGGCAATTCCAACAGTTTGGAGGAGTACTATAGGTGCCATTGTAGAAGCGATTAAAACAGATGATTTTGAGTTGTTAAATGGTGTTGCAAAGGTTGTTGCAGTTTCAAAACAAGATGGTGGTAGAATAAAAAAAAATATTGAGGAATATGGCTGTCAATTAACAAGTTTACCTCATGCCACATGGGAAACTTCAGTTTGCCAGTGGGTAGGCAGTTATTGGGATGCTCTTATTGATTTATTTACTGTTGAAGAAGGGTTAAGCGATTTAGCATTGTCTGTACGCGTTTACGAGAAAAATCAAGACTTCGAATTTGAGATTATGTCTGTACACGTATCATAATATTTATAGAAGAGCACACCGTACGATGATAAAAACAGATATAGACGAATTAATGAGAAACTATGTTCAGTTTTTAAATAACGCTATGCCGACTACCAAATTACTGTTGGTTAATTTAGAAGAAAATGAAGAGGTTCTTTATGATTTGCTGCAAGTAAGTTGGGAAATAATAATAAAATCCGTGTTATTTTACGGTAGCAAGCGATATCTGCCTGTTTATGGCCAAGGTGCTGATTTAGGCTTGGATTCTTCAAGCAGAGTGACCAACAGATAAAATCTGCTGTGTCAGTTCTGACAAGGTTTATGATCACCTTTCAAAGAAAAACATTAATATTTCACCGTTTGAATTTGAAGAATTTGTTTGTAAAGATGGTGACTGGTATTCAACTGCCAATACGCTTGATTCTGTGTTGCTAAGTGATCAAGGAGAAGGGTATGTTGTTGCAATTGAGAGTGTAATGTTCATTTTAAAACCGATTAATCAATCATAAGATTCATGTGACGCTTGCTTGGGATCCGCCATGAAATAAAATTTGAAACTGACTGGCCTCTTTAACAGGTTGCCAAGATTGAACGTAGCGATCCCTATGCAGCGAATAAAGCAAAGACCAGCAAAACACCCACTAAGCGGGTGAAATCCTACCCAGAAATCACAGCCACAGCGCTACAGCCCTTTAAAAGTCGCTATTGAGTAATTGGCATCAATCATGCTCATTTGAGCGTATTGCAAACCGCATCTTTAAAGGCGACTGATACTCAATGACACAGCAACTGGATGTAATGGCGATTGAGCCGGAGCGGCGACAAACTCGGCCGTTGGCGATCAACATTGAATTTGGCAGTTCGCTTGATGCGCTGGACGACGATTATTTGCGGGTGGTGTCGATTCAGGGTGAAGAAAGTGTTTCGCAGCTTTATCACTTTAATATTGAACTCAGGGCTAATGAAGATAATCCGGCCAGTGCCGATGAGTTGGATTCTGCATTATATTTCTCCGGCACCAGCACCGACGAGCTGGCGCAAGGCATGGGGCGTGATTTAATTGGCAAGTGGGCGCATTTGCGCGTTGCCATGGCTTATGATCAAGACCGCTTTACCGAAGCACCGCTCGATAGTGATCCGTCATGGGAAGATGCCACGCCCTCACGCTTTTTTGGCGGCATCATCACCTCTGTAACTCACGGCGCACCTGGAGAATACCAACTGGCAATGCAACCTCCTTTGTTTTTGCTGACCTTGCGCAATCGTTATTATATCTATAAAGAAAAAACCATTGAACAGCTGATCACCGCTTTGCTGGCACCAGAAACCCTCAACTATAACGCCAATTTTGCCCTTGAATTTAAACTCGATGGTCAGACCGTCAATCGGGTGCAAGATTGGTTACAGGCGGGGGAGTCCGATTATGCCTTTTTGCAGCGAGTATTAGCCAAAGCCACCATTCACTTTTATTTTATTCATGAGCAAAGCAAGTTGACGATGGTCTTTTCTAACAAAACCACCAGCTTGCAAGAAGTGGATATTCCCGGTTGCGACGGTGAAGCGTTAAAGTTGCGTTATAGCTACAACGAGATCAAACCGCTGGGAATGCAGCAGGATGACTTGTTTTTAAATCTGCAATACCAGGTCAAAATGGTGCAACAAACGGTGAAAATGATTTTGACCCGCACCGAAGCTCAGTGGGAACAAAACTCGGTGGCCGGGTTTATCAGTTACGATAAAGAAGAAAGCGACACTGATAATCCGATTGATTATCAACGCCATCGGTGTTACGCCTATGGTACCAATCTGAGTGAAACTGAAGGGGAATATACCAAAGTCAGGCAACAGCTGGCGACCGAAGAAGGTACGTTAACCGGGGTTTCTACCTCGCCGCTGTTAAGCCCGGGTTATACCTTTGAGTTGGATCAGCCAGTGACCACTGATTTGGAATCAACGGGTCGGATGCCTGCCCAGTTTAGTGGCAAAACGTTTGTGGTGACCAAAATAACCCATAAGGCCACTGATAAGGAAAGTTATACCGGCACCATTGAGGCGACAGAAGTGGATGTCGAAGAGGAAGATACTTATAAAGAAACGTTGATCACGCCTTTTGATATGCAGGTGACACAACAGGGTAGTGTGTTGGCCCAAGTGCTTGAAACAGCGGTGCCTAAAGGCTGGCGTTATCGTGAAAAGGCTAACTTTCAGCCACAAATTTCCTCGGTGACTTTTGATGATGTATCGCAGCGAGAAATGGGTTGTGTGGTGCGATTTGCCACTGATACCGATAACAGCACAACCCACTGGGTGAGTTTGTCGCAGGGTTCGCAAACGGTACCTGAGGTGGGGGCGATGGTGCTAGTGACCAGAGACAGCAACGAAAGTGAGTTGCCGATCATTCAGCAGGTGATGGGTTCGCACGGACAAAAAACTATCCAACCGGCAGACCCTAAACGGCGGAATAACTCGTGGACTGCCAATACTTCATGGGGCAGTAATTATTCCACCAGTTATGGCGATGGTATCAGCATTCGCTATGGTAGCGACTCGTCAGTGGATTTGCCTCAAGCTATCAACATTGTTGAAGATGCCTATGATAATCCCGGGGTGTTATCGACAGATTATTGCAATGCCAGTTACAACAAAGGCAGTTCTTTTAGCTTCTCGGTGAGTGATGATGGTGAAGATGGTTTGTCTAACGCCAGCGTGTCGGCAGGGTGTAATTTCAGCGAAAGTCACAGTACGCAAAATTATAATGTCAGTTTTACCAATGCCAGCCAGAGTTATTCGAAAATCAATAAAAGCGTCAACGTATCTTACATGGGCACCTTTACTGATGTGATAGATGAGGTTGCGCCGAGTTTTGTCAGTGGCAAAATTCCTGAACAATCAATTATTACCATTAGTGACGCTTTACCTGATGGGTCGAGTTATAACCAAAGCCATATTACCGGTAAAACCATTAATCTCAGTGGCACCGGGGTTGCGCCAGTATCGACCTATGACAGCACCGCGACGGTTTATTCCAACTCCAAAACTGTTGGTACCGTTATCAGCGTTAATGAACAAACGGGCAATACTACAAGTACCTCGACAACCACTGGGGACACCACCAGTACGTCGACTATCACAGGTAAAACCACCAATACCAATACTCACACTGGCAATTCAAAATCGACCTCCACCACCAACGGCAATACCGATAACACCAATACGGTCACGGGTAATGCCTCTAATATATCCACCACGGTTGGTAACAGCAGCAATATCAACACCACGGTGGGGGCGAACAGTAATATCAATACTATGGTGGGTGCGACTAGTTCGATCAATACCAATGTTTCAGTGGCCAGTGGCATTGATATCACGGTGGGAGCCAAGAGCAATATCAATTTGGCGATGGCGGCTAATTTGTCACTGAGCGCGACGACGGGTGTTGATTTATCGCTGTCTGCCCGCTTGGGAGCTAATATCAATTTGGTCAATAACGTTGGTGTATTTGTTAATAGTGAAGTATGCGCCGGGGTGAAAGCTGAGCTTTATACTGGTCCGGTGACCGTACGTACCGTGACCCAAGTTGAAGCCGAACTGAAAACTCTCGAAGCGAAAATATTGTCCGGGATAAGGTCTGTGATATGACAATGCAAATCATCAAGCCGATGCGGTTGGGTATTATCAACAAAACCTATGGCTTTGAAGGAAACAACTTTACCGTCGCGGCGTTGAGCTTTTTTAAGCTCGGTGGTGATAACGAATTACTGACCGACAACACCCAATGGCCACGTTTGGCGACTGCTCTGCCAGCAGGCACAATGCTTGATATGGGGTTTGCCAAAACCAATGGCGAAATACTAGCTGTCGGTAACGCCTACACCTCAGGGAAGCAGCCTAAAACAACAGTGGCGATCAGTTTGGCAGCAGTGAAAAAGCAACTGCAAGTGATAGGTGATAGAACTTGGGATGGCGGATTTTTTAGCAGCGCCAGTGATGCTGAGCCGTTTACTTCAATGCCACTGGATTATGCTCGGACCTATGGTGGTGTGGGTTATCCTGAAAACCCTCAGGGCAAAGGGGTGATCAACCCCAAGCAACAAGACCCGGATACCGGTTTATATCATCTGGCTAATATTTACGCCAACAACGAAAGTACCAGTGCCGACAAAAGTCCGCGCAGCGCCGCCAGCTTTGCGCCGCTGGACATTACTTGGCCTCAACGCAGTCGCTATCAGGGCACTTATGATCAAGCTTGGGCTGACAATGTTCATCCGGCTTTCCCCCATAATACCAATACCAAACTGTTTAATGCCGGGGCTGCGGATCAACAAATCGACGGCTTTTTCCAGCCAGGCGACAGCTACGAAATTAAGGGAATGCATCCGGAGCTGCCGCTGATTAAAGGGCAATTGCCTGATGTCAGAGCACGGGTGTTTATTGCTCAGCTGATTGACGGACAAGAGCAGTTCAGTGAGCTGGAAACCGTGATTGATACGGTTTGGTTTTTGCCCGAGCTGGAGCTAGGCGTGGCTATTCATCGCGGTGTGGCCAAAGTGGCTGATTCTGATGGTTTAGAAGTGAAGAAAATGCTGATGGCGCTGGAAGGGGCTAGCGATGTGCCAAGGCCAATAGATTATTTCGAAAAAGTCATGAGTTTGCGGCTGGACCCGACGACGGGAGCCGCTCATCTGTTAAACGAATCGCAGTTGATGCCACAAAAAACCGCCGCTCAAGTGATTGAAGTCGAAGCTTTATACGCACAAGCAAAAGCCGAGCAGCAGCAAAAAATCCAACAATATAACCAAGCTCGAATTGCCGCGCTTAAAGCCGATAATCCCGAGTTGGCCGATATTGAATTGCCTGAATTTGTCGATGACGAGGATTTTCCGCCGATGCCGCAAGCCTTGATTGACGCGGGTGATATTGATTTAGCCCCTTATCTTGAGAATGCGCAAAAACGTATTGATCAAGCGCAGGCTGAGTTGACACTTGAAATGGCCAAACAGCAACAGGCAGTGAATGCGTTAATTGCTGAACAAGGGGAGCAACCTGAGGCGGTTGAGTCTTTCGACAGTATGCAAGCCAGAGTCAAACAGGTGATTTATGTATTGGCGACTGACTTGCCTGATCCGGGTGAAGCCGATCAACTTGAGTGGATTGGCAAATTACCGCCGATGGCTATTGACGTCGAGAAAATCAATCAAATTCGTCAGGCCAATCAACAGTTGCTGGTTAATCGTCGGCAGTCACGTCAACAGAGCCCAGTGAATACCGTATTTGATCTACCTTTACCTGAACATGGTGCGGCGCAATTACGTTCTTGGGCGATAGCGCTGTTGGATTCTGGTGTGTCATTGGCTGGACGGGATTTGGCTGGAGCGGATTTATCTGGGATGGATTTTAGCGGTCAGGACTTGCGTGACATTATGCTGGAGCGGGCAGATTTGTCTGGCTGTAATTTTACTGACTGTCGGTTGGAAGGGGCAGTAATGACCGAGGCGACATTGCATTATGCGGTTTTTGTCAATAGTAATTTAACCCAGGCTAATCTGGCCCATTGCCGTTGCAAAAAAGCGCGTTTTAATCAGGCTAATTTAACTGCTGCGCTGGTCAACAATGCTGAGTTTATTAGTTGTGATCTCACTGGGGCGACACTGAATAAAGTGCAAGGTATTGAGGTCGATTTTAATCACAGTACTTTACAACATGTGCAGTGTGAATCTTGTCAGTTTATCCAATGTAATTTTGAATATAGCGATTGTCAGCACGGCAATATCAGCAACAGTATTTTCATTGAAGCCCAGCTGAGTCATGCCAATTGGCAACAAGTTAATTTATCGCGCTTAATGATGCTTAAAACCACCGCTAAAGGCTGCAACTTTTGCGGTACTACAGCTGATACCGTGCAGTTTAGTAATGAAGGCGATTTTAGCGGTGCTGACTTGTCGGCGGGGTCGTGGAAAACCTGTGGTTTCAGGGGTTTGAATTTAAGTGACTGTGATACTCGGGCTTCAGCGTTTAAAGAATGTGATTTTGGTGAAACTAATTTGACTGGGGGCAAGCTGAGCGACGCCTTGTTTGACCAGTGCACCATGGCATTGGCGGTATTTGATCACAGCGATTGTCAGCAAGCTTTATTTAATCAAAGCAAGCTGCGCAAAAGCCAGTTTAACGAGGTGGATTTGCGCCATAGTCAGATGTATCAAACTGACGTATCGGCGGTTAAATTTGAGCGGTGCCAACAATGAGTGATGTCGTCAGCAATAAAATCCTGCTTAAAGAGCCAGTCATGGATATCGACTTTTCTGGCGCTATTTTCAATCAAGCCCAGTGGGCGGGCGCGGTATTTTTAAACTGCAATTTCACTGATTGCCAATTCAACCAATGTGATTTGACTCAGGTGATGTTTACCGAATGTGACTTTAGCCGAGTGTCGCTGGTGGGCAATACCCTGCGCCAAACCAATTTTATCGAATCTAAGCTGGTTGCTTGTCTGTGGCAAAGTGATTGCGACATGACCACGGTAGCAACTTGTGATTTGACTGGTAGTCAATGGCAAGAGGTGAGTATTGCCTCGTCTAATTTTAGCCAATGTAATTTTGCCAAAGCCCATTTTAATGAATGTCAGTTTCATACCGCTAACTTGCTGAGTCTTGATACCACCGACACCACTTTTGTCACTTGCTCTTTTCACAATATTGCTTGGATGAAAACAGACTTTACCACTATCACTCTTGATAGTTGTGGGTTTGCCCAAGTGCTGTTGCTTGAATGTGATTTCAGTGGCTTGAATTTGAGCGGTACGGTATTTCAGCAGTGCACTTGTATTGAAAGCGTGTTTATTGGCACTCAGCTGGCGGGTTGTGAATTGAGTGCATCGAACTTTTCTAAAAGTGTGCTGTCGCAAGTGGATTTTTCTGCCTCGCAAATGAGCCAGACGTTATTCATAGAGAGCAAAATTGACCATTGCCAGTTTGATAACGCGATACTCAATGGCGCGATTTTTCAGGATGCGGTGGTGTCTGATAGCAGCTTTAGCCACTGTGCGTTAGCCAAATCTTGGCTTAAAGGCATTAACGCCGACACCGTTGATTTTTCTCATACCGATTTGAGTTTTGCCAATCTGGCTTATGGCAAACTTAGCGATTGTCTTTTTGATGCGGCGACTTTCTTTCGCACCAATTTTCATGCTGTTGACGATCAAGATTGCAGCTACAAAGGCACCGACGAGAGCCAAATACTGGCGACTGACGAAGACCAAGCTGCTGTTGATAAAAAATTAGAAACTTTTGGAGTGACCCCATGAATACTTGTGTGAAATTGACCCCGACGGTCAAACCTGCGCCTGTTAGCGTTAATTACGGCGGCGAACTGACCGGATTTGATGAGGTGTTGCAAAGCTGGATCATTGACGGTTTATTTGTCGCAAACTGTGCCGCGAGCTTGTTGGTTAAACCTCGCAAGGGCGATAAAGTCTGCTTCATTGAAATGGATGATCGCTATTATATTACTCAACTATTGGCGCGAGCTGAGCCACAGGCTGAGGTGTTGATTGAATCCAGTGTGCCACTGCAAATGGTGGCTCCCGAGTTGAAATTGACCGCTTTTAACCAGCTCGAATTAGTGTCGTTAAACCGCATTGCAGTGATGGGCAAAAATTATGTGGTGGCGGCAGCGAATTCGATGATCCAACAGACCGAACACCTGATCCAACAAGTAGGGCAGTTTTCATTAACCGCCAAAGGTTTGTTGCGACTCAATGCGAAACAACAAGTGATCACCGCCGAAGAAGATGTTCGTATTGATGGTAAGCGGATTAATATGGGCTGATTAACAATTAACAATTAACAATTAACAATTAACAATTAACAATTAACAATTAACAATTAACAATTAACAATTAACAATTAAGAGAGTAACTGCGATGGTTTTTGCTAATTGCCAAAGTCCCACGGGGATAGATTTTGCTTTTCCTGATGTTTGTAAAACGCTGGTGGGGATTGTTGTCGTGCCGCTGCCATATCCTAATTTTGGTTTCAGGAGTATGGCTATTCCGAGTATTTATAACCAGTTTACCACTTGCATGATTGACCAAAATTTAGCCACCATTGTGCCTACGACAACTGGCGATGAGCCGGGTTTATTGCTCGGTCTGCTATCGAATTTGATCATTGGTCCTTCATACCATATTTTTGGTAGCGTTAAAGTGTTTAAGACGATTTTTCCGGCAACCAAAATGCTGTCGATGACCGGGCAAAATGGTTTGATATTCAACATGGTTGGGGTGACTTTAGTGCCTTGTCAATTTAAGGTGTTGATTGTGTGCTAATTGCGTCTTAATTATAAGCTCGCTATGATTTAAACGCGGTGAAATTATTTTGCGGCGTTTTTTGCCCGTCTTTCCCTTGATCTTTCTTGCCGTCTTGCTCGCCTGTGGTGTGTGTCTGGGCTGGGGTAAACGCGGCTTGAGTCAGTATTTTTTGTTCAAATGCATCTTTACCTAATTCTGTTCTTAATTTGGTGCCCGGGCTGCCGTCACCGCGACGGGTGGCCTGGGCACCGCCTTGTCCGCTGAGATAACGTTGGGTGGAGTCGTTTAAATCATGATAGAGAATCGAACTTTCGCGGGTGGGTAAAAAGCCATTCATTGCTGGGTCTTCTGGGCGGCGTGGCGAGGTACTGGCGATATTCATTTCATTAAGGGTGCGAATGCGGACTTGAGTACCGTCAGCGTTGTCAAAACCAAATGCAGAGTGTTTTTCGCCATAAGCATTACCCATCTTGTAACTGATGCTTGAATTGGGCTTATCGCGAACAATGCGCACCATCTGCTTATAATCACGTCGTGGCGGTTTATAGTTCATGAATTTGGCTCCGTGGTGGTGTCTTCACTGGTTTCATCTTTGGCAATCGGCCAACGCATGACTTTGGCTTCAATACTGTTGCTTTGTTGCAATCGCAGACTTTGCTGGGTGGACTGGTTTTTACTATCAAACGGACCCAGTACCAGCAGATACCAAAAACGTTGATGATCGGTGGCTTTGAAAATCAGTGGATCACTATCGCTCAAGTCAGCCAATGCCATTTTGTTGGCTTGAGTGATGGCCTGTTGCAACTGACTGAATAACCCTAGTTGCAAACCGTACTGAGTGTCTTGTTCTTCAAAGGTAGTTAACAGGGTATCGGCCATTAGTAGCGGGGTTTTCAGAGAGTCTTGATCAATTTGGTAATTAACCTTATCTCCAGCCACTTTTGGTTGATAATCAGGCAGATACAAAGTTAAAGAGATGCCTGCAAGCAGTAACAGTGCAGCAAAAGCGGCAAGTTTTTTCAACGTGGACCTACAGTGTCATGACAAGTTAAGGATGCCATTAATACTACACTAAGATGCCGAGTTTGCCAGTTTACAGGCTGTTGATTTTATCTGGTGCTACATTTGCTACATCTGCTGCATATACTCGTAAAGCGATTTTAAAATAGCCGTCTTTTCTGTGTCCTCGGCGTGTTCATGGGCGAGGTTTTCTAGCTCAATGGTAAATTCCTGCATTGTCAGATTGGGTGAATCAACCCCATCCATCAGCTTTTCTTTACGATAATTTTGCCATTTTATTTGTTCTTGCTCAGTTAGACTGAACGGATAGTTTCGTGCTTTGTAGCGAAAAAATAACTCAGTGAAACGGGGATCATCAAAAATCAATTCCAGTGCAGCCAGATTCTCGGGTAAACATTGGTGGATAATATCAAACTTGGCCTTATCGCCTCGGGAGGCAAAGCCGCCGGAATACAAGCCATAATCAGGGTTAGACTCCGGTGCTATGGTCTCGCGGTGGGCGAACACCTCAGTGATTTTTTCTCGCAGCTCAGGGTTTTTCCTGAGGATATCGAAGTGCTGTAAACACCTTTCTCTGGGGATATTCAAGCGGGCGGCGTTTTCTGGAATTAAGGTTTTAGCTGGGGCTACAACCGGACACTTATTGATGTGGATATTTTTTAGTCCAATACGCTCTTCGCCTTCTGCCAAATCTTCGGTTTTGGTATACATTTTTTCCCGGATTTGTTCAGCGGTGAGGCTCAGTAAAGGCGTTGGGTCGCGCATCAAATCATAGCAAATCACTGCATTTTTATTATCTGGATGATAAGCAATTGGCGATACCCAGCTGGTGCAACCATGCTCGGCAGAAAACATCGACGAGACATGCATAATCGGGGTCATTTTTAACACATCAATCAAATCAGCGACTTCACGTTTATTGCGCAGTTTAAACAAAAAATCATACAGTTTTGGTTGGTGGTTTTTAATCAATTTGGCGACTTCAATGGTAGCGATGACATCAGACAGCGCATCATGAGCGTTCTCATGACCGATACCATTGGCCTTGGTCAAGTCTTCAAGCTTAAAGCTCGGTTTGCCATCTTCACGCAGTGGCCAATTAATGCCCTCAGGGCGTAAAGCATAACAAGCACGGACCATATCGATGATATCCCAGCGAGAATTACCATCTTGCCATTCACGGGCATAAGGGTCATAGAAATTACGAAAAAAAGCATAGCGGGTCACTTCATCATCAAAACGAATATTATTGTATCCGGCAACACAGGTATTAGGAGTAGAGAACTGTTGATGAATTTTGGCGATAAACTCCGCCTCAATATAACCTTCACGCTGAGTGACCTGTGGCTTGATGCCAGTGATCAGCGCAGCCTCCGGGTGAGGCAAGTAATCATCGGCCAACTGACAATAAATTACCAAAGGCTCACCGATAATATTCAAATCCAAGTCGGTGCGAATGCCAGCAAACTGCGAAGGCCGATCCTTTTTGGGTTTGGCTCCCCAAGTTTCATAATCGTGCCAGTAGATGGTTTTTTGTTGATTTGTCATAGTGAAAACAGTTCGCCGTTTGGTATTCAAATAAGTATTCAAAAATTCGATATGTCGGGTAGACCATTTGCGTCGTAGGGTGGGCAAGCTTTTCATGCCCACGCGTAACCTCGGTGTTATCGACCAGCTTAATTAAAGCCGCGACAGTATATACCACAAACCGACAGCGGGTTAAGGGGGTTGAGGCTAATCCATGGGAAATAAATGTTTGTGTGACCCGTTGGGTAACGGGTTTCCTCGCAGGGACACGTAAATTTAAACGGCCCTACTTATTTTGACTACTAGACTATAACAATCATATTAGGGTAAGCTTCTTTTTAACTGATAAACATATGGATAAAATAATAATGAAACAATTTAATTTGTATAAAAAACTTGGTCTATATCAACAATTGACGTTAATGCTTGTTTTGGCTTTACCAATGCAAGGTTTTGCATATGAAGAAGAAATCAACAAGCTATCTGCTAAAATGGCAATCAAAATTGCGGAGCAAAAAAAGAAAAAATTAGCCGTTGTAGATTTCACTGATTTACAAGGTAACGTTACTGAACTGGGGCGATTTATTTCGGAGGAGATGTCTGTATCACTTGCAGACTCAGCAAAGGGTTTCCGGATTATCGATAGGACTCATCTAAAAGCAATCATCAAAGAACATAAGTTATCGGCTAGTGGAATTATTAATCCAGAAACGGCTAGGAAGCTTGGTAAAATTTCAGGTGTTGATGCCTTAATTACGGGTACGTTAACACCGTTTGGAGAAAAGGTCAGAATTAGTGTCAAAGTACTTGATACAACTACAGCCGATATCATCAGCTCTGTTCGTGGCAATATTGCAAAAACTAAAGGGATTGAAGAACTACTTTCGAGAGATATTTCAACAGCCATAATGTCAACTTCTCAATCTTCAGTCACTAAGAAAATGGCTCAAAGAAAGAACCTTCAAGGTAATACTGATTTAGTCAAAGAGGTCTCAGGCATTGAATTCAGGTTAAAGCAATGTAAGGCTACTGGAAGTAGTCTGAAATGTCATTTGATCGTTCAAAATTTACAAAAGGATCAAGCTTTAGCCATTTATGGCAGCTTAAATAATAGATCGAGAATAATAAATGAGTTCGGAGACGAGTTTTTTTCAAATGGCGCTCAACTTGGGAGTTCTGCTGACGTTGTAAAAACGAAGCATGTAATGATGCCAGAAAAAATTCCTTTAAAAGCAAGTATTAATTATAAAATAGATGTAAAAACAAAATTGATGTCCATTTTAGAAATACTTATTTATGTTGGTAGTGAAAAAAAGGTTCAATTTAGAAATGTTGCTGTGGAAAGGTAGTAAAGGCCATCACTTAAATTAATAAAAAATGAAAACGATGATTATTTGAAAATGGGAAAACTAAAATTTGCAAATGTAATAGCTGTTATTACAGCTGTGTTAGCTATAGTGGCGATAATAGCCCAAGTAGCAGAGCGTGAAATCAGGTGTTTGGTTGGATTAGATGACTGCCCGACAAAACAACAGACGCAAAAGGTAGAAAGCTCTCCAACAATTGAAAAATCTCCCCAGCCTGCTCAATTAACGCCGAAGCCTACCGAACATGTTGGACCTGTAAATATTAAGCACTTATCATCAAAATATTTTGAAGAATACCAAGTGAGCTTGAGTGTTAAATTTACCATCGTTTATGACGAATCGCTGGCAAGGCTGACTGTTACACCAAAAGGCAGTGCGGCCTTCACACAAGTTGTTTTGGCAGGGTATAACCTTGAATATTCAGCGTCAGGCAATGACTATCAAATCTCTATTTTAAATATTGATTATGACAAAGAGGTTATGACTTTAACTATCAATAAATATTCGAGAGCAGAATGAAATTGAATTAACCACTTGATTTCATTAGCTATCAAAGTGCTTTACACGAGGGGGTTTATTCATAAACTTTCTTGCAAGCCTGAAATGAATACAAAGTATTTTTGGGGCAGTGGATAAGTAGTTGTATGTCACAAATCTTGTTCAGCTACAAATAGCGATGGATTTCTGTTCACCAAATTGATCGATTTGCTTAACAGTAAAAAATCCTATTTCGTATTTTTTATATATTGTGGACACTTCGTTAGTGCATACGAGGCGTGACCATCTACGGGTTAATACAATATTTTTCTCTTTTGTATTGGATTCTTTGGTTACTTCCACCGTACCGTCAACTTTGAGTTCAACAACATAATTGTTTGGTGTGGTTTCGAATACGCGGAGCAAGTCAATATTTTTATGGTTGGCAGTAAAGTCGGCGTACGAACTTGTTATTTCGCTTAATGCCGTTTCATCGTCATTGTTACCAAAAGTATAGTAAATGAGCACTAAAACCAAACCACCAATAATTAAACTTAGTATCTCAGAGCCTTTTTCGTTTTGCTTATTCATTTTTCGTTTTCAATTCAAAATTTATGCCGGGTAACTTACCATATATTAGATATATTTTAGTATAAAGAGGTAACTTTTTAATTCATAAATTGATAAATACCGGATTAATTGTCAATTCGTGCTTTTGAGGTCTCTTTACTTTTATCAAAAGTCAGGAAGTACAAGATCATCAACGTGAGAATCGAAAACCCAAACTGGCCAACTTCATAGACGTTGTAAAAGTGCATTGGTGTCCAGTTACCAAATAACCCATCAAGCCCAATATCGTCAAGGTGCCGAATCAGATGCTCAATAAACAGCACCAGTTGCCACAGTGCCTGAAAGGTAAATAGATAGCCCAAAGCCCAATCCTGCCGGGTGACGGCGATGTTTTTATTTTGCCTGATAAACAAAGGGCCATATTTGAGCAGCAGGAAAGGGCGCATCCAAATCAAAACCACACCAGCAATGTTAATGATTAACAATAGCGAATGAAGCCAATAATTGTTCAGGCTGGTGGCGCTATAGATAAATACGACAGGGGTCAAAACTGTTGCCATTAGAATCGCAATAAGGGTGATGGTGTTTATATCTGGCTTTCTTAGGGCAATGTAAGCGACTACAGCCAAACCGATAAAATCAAAGAAATAACTGTTACTAATGTAGAATTGAACGCCAAGGTATATGGCGGTAATAAATACCATGGCATCGGCTAACTTCAAAACTATTCTTGTATTCACTATCGGCTTTGCTCGTTTTGTTGCTTGTAATTGATTAACAACTTTCTATGGTGGGCCATGGTGTGTGCCACCGGGGGTCAGCATTTCAAGGAGCACTTCAATTGTACTGGGCTCTTTTGGCGGTTCTTCGGTTTCTGTGGCTAACGCTGGGGTCGATAACAACAACAACGCCATAGCCCATTTTTTTATGATTAAGCTATTCATAGTCTTTCTTTAAACCCTGTTTTAACTAAACGCGCTTGGCTTTTCAGGCTATGGGGTAGCAATCCCGTTGGTACAATCATTAAGAAGCTGCAAAGCATATTGCAATAAATACACGCAGACATAAGTTTTTTAAAGGGAATGGCTTCTTTGCCTGATTCAAATTCCTGCCATGTAGTAAGGTCAATCTTTAATCGGTTCGCAACCTGCTGTTGTGTGCAGCCACTTCTTACCCGCACATCTTTAAGCAACCTGCAAATATCATAATAACCAGTGTCTTTCATAAGCTCATACTCATCATTGTGTTATTTGTTTTTGAGGCCGAGATTTTAACATTTTATTGATCTTTTACACGCTTTATTTTTAGTCAAGCACCCAGCCGTGCATTTGGCGTCTCTTTACTTTTATCAAAAGTCAGAAAATATAAGATCATCAAGGTAAAGATTGAAAAGCCAAACTGACCAACCTCATAGATGCTGTAAAAGTGCATTGGCGTCCAGTCACCAAATAACCCATCAAGCCCAATATCATCAAGGTGACGTATCACATGCTCAATCAATAGCACTAATTGCCACAAACCTTGAAAGGTAAAAAGATAGCCTAAAGCCCAATCCTGACGAGTGACTGCTATATTTTTATTTTGCTTAATGCATAGTGGCCCATATTTCAGCAATAGAAAGGGACGCATCCAAATCAGGATAACACCTGCAACGTTAATGATGAGTAATAAGGAATGGAGCCAATAATTGTTCAGGCTGGCAGCACTATAGATAAATACGGCTGGCGTTAGCATTGTCACTAATAGAACTAAAATTAGGGTGATGGTGTTTATATCTGGTTTTCTCAATGCTATATAAGCGACACCTGCCAGACCAATCAAATCAAAGAAATAACTGTTACTCATATAAAATTGAATGCCAAAGTATATGGCACTGATAAACACTATGGCGTCTGCTGACTTTGAAACTATTCCTGCTTTCACTATTAACTTTTTCCTCTGCTGCGATGTGTATGTTATTTGGGTTTTCACCAAGTGTGACGAGCGGAATATTTTACCAGCCTGTTTTATTTTTTCACGTTTTAATGGCAACTAATAAAGGGTAATAATCGTACTTTGGATTGTGCTTATTGTATGTTTTATATTGATTAAAGGGTAATTTATACATGGTTTTTGAAGGACTGATTGGCGCTTTTAATTAATTTTATATCGTAATATCAAAAGGTTATATAAGATCACCTAGCTATTTTTTATTTTTGCCAGATTATACAGTCAGATTGAGCGCTGACTTTGCTAGGCTATAGCGGCCATGAAGGCTTTGAAGTGGCTCAAAGGTTGGTGATTGAGTGAAAATAATAGATAATGAACCGGATTTTATAATGGTGCTGGCTGAATCCATACTCAGTTTTAATTATTAGAATTTATAATAAGAGGACAAAATGAAAAAATTACCACAAGATAAAGGTTGGAAGGATTACACTCATGGTGCAACCAAAGCTGGTTTAAGTGTTGTTCCTTTCGTTGGCGGAGCGCTGGCAACATTATATGAGACAGTATTTTCCTCTCCGATAGACAAACGTAAGGAAGCTTGGTTAATTGAGCTTGAGAGCGTAGTAGCTGAAATCAACGAGCAAATGAAAGAGTTAACACCAGAAAAATTGTCACAACATGAGTTATTTATTTCGGCGTATCTTCAAGCATCAAATATAGCTGTTCGTACTCATCATGCTGAAAAGTTAAAAGTATTAAGTAATGCAGTCAAAAATTCAGTTTTAAAAATAGATATTGATGAATCCAAAAAGTTGATTTTTATCAATCTTATTGATGGTATGACACCCATGCATTTTAAAGTGCTGCATTTTTTGGTTAAGCCTGAGGAATATATTGAACGATTAAACACAAAGACAAATATTAATACTAGTAATTTTAATAGTGTTAAACACTATGGGAGTTTAACGAACGTTTGGAATGAAATGTATCCTAAGATTCGCGCTCAAAGTCCATTAATTGATTTGGTTATTACAGATCTTAATCGATCAGGGTTAATACGAATTGCTAGGTTTCATGACGCGGGAGGAACAAATAGTGTTGGAACGGGTATTGGTAAAGAATTTGTTGACTTTACTGAGCTTAAATCGGAACAATCGGATTGATAGCGTAACTACGACCTAAAATATGTCAAAGTAAATGAAGTTTGTATTAATTCTAGTCTGCAACAACCTATGACCGTCCCTTTTTTCATTGTGGGATAGTGTGTACATACCAGTGTACATAAATCAAAATCCACCTCTACAGCCCTTATAAATCAGTCGGTCTCATAATCGTGCCAGTAGATGGTTTTTTGTTGATTTGTCATAGTGAAAACAGTTCGCCGTTTGGTGTTATAAAATTAGATATGCCAATGAGCACCTTTTTTGTGTCTACGTGTGGCGCTATAAGTCGGAGGTAGTATAACCATAATCAGATGGCGGGTTAAGAGCAATGGCGATGATCTTTGGAAAAATAAAGGTTTGTGTGACTCGCTGAGTAACAGCTTTCCCGCTAGGGACACATTGTTGACGAATTTCAGATTTTAGTTTCGTCAAGTCGTGGTTTAGCAGCGTTTTTGTTGTCCAATTCCTTACATGAACCAGAATATTTGTTAAACTGAAAACCTGAATTCAGCCTTATATGGTGCTTTTATGCATACGGAAACCATTTCCTACCTCAAAGAAAATGCCAATCACCTAGAGTTGGACGATGCGTTGGTGATAACCAAAGATGGCAAAGCGGCGTTTGTTATCCAAAGTATCGAAGATTACGAATATCAAAGAGAATCTCTTGCTTTATTAAAGCTGCTTAAATTGTCTGAAAAATCATTAAAAGAGAATCCATTAAGTTTGGATGAAGCATTTGAGTAGTCCTTACAAAATGCAAGCGTCTGTTGAGTTTAAGCAATCACTCAACAAACTGAAAAGATTCTTGCGCCGAAAGTACGGCAATGAGTTTTGTATCCAACAAGTTGCTTCAATAAAGACAGCTATTTCAACTACATTGACCGTTAATCCCTATATTGTGCCAATTAGTGAACGTTTGCTGGATTTGGGCATTCAGGAGTATCGACAATGGTCTGTTGATCAACACAATATTCTGTTTTTTAAAGTTGATGAGGACAATAAACAAGTTGAGTTGTTGGCTGTTATGGATGCTAGGCAGAGTATTGAAAAGTTACTGTATGAGATTATGTTGTTGTCTTGAACCTTTGTAATCAATTTGTTAACGTAATTGCGCACACGCAGTCTCAGTGCTTAATTCAATAGACAATATGGTTATTAAAATGAAACTAAAAAAACCTTTTTAAAGACGCACAAGTGTTGCCAGCAAATATGACGCCTAATGTAGTCGGTGGATATGGGGAAAGTGATCCATGCTATACGCTAGAAACTGATTGGTGTAAATTTTCCGCTGAATTTTGTAGTCCACCCCCTACTGATGCTTGTGGTGGAGGTCTTCCGAATGTAACCAATCATACCTGCGTTACCGGAATTGGTTGTCGTTAAAAGCTTGTGAATTCAAGTGTTAATAATAAATACAATTCTTTGTGTTTTTTCTTTGTTATTGATGTGCACATAAATGGTTCTCTGGTTGCCAGAATATCTTAAGAATGACAGCTATATTTTCGCAGAGCAGGTTTTTGTTGTTTTAGATCAGATATAATCAAGCGATTCACTGAAGGCCTGATTGGCCAGTATTTAGGATTTCAAATGGATCGCTTCTTCAATACCGAAGGCCCTATCATCATTGATGATCATTATCATATTGATCCTCTGCATCGTCTTGATTGGGAAGAAGTTCAATTCTTGATTAAGGCCAAAAAGTATTTTGTACTCCACGCACCTCGCCAAACTGGCAAAACCAGTACTTTGTTAAGTATGATGCAAACGCTTAACCAAGCGGATGATTATGAGGTGTTGTATGCCAATATAGAAGGGGCGCAGGCAGCTCGTAATGACACCAATGAAGGTATTGAAACAGTTTGTGAGTCCATTGCTCATGATGCCATGGTGCACCTTAAATCTACCGCTTTGACGCAATGGTTAGAACAGACCGGACGCGCAGTAAACCCAAAAAGTCGTTTAACTCAATTACTTACTCATTGGAGTATGAGTACTGATAAGCCTTGTATATTGTTTCTCGATGAGGTGGATGCTTTGGTCGGGGACACGTTAATTTCACTATTACGGCAAATCAGGTCTGGTTATGCCCAACGCCCTGCGAGTTTTCCACAAAGTATTGTGTTGTGCGGTATCAGAGATATTCAGGATTATCGGATTCATACTGGTGGTGAGGTTATCACAGGCGGTAGTGCCTTTAATATTAAAGCAAAGTCATTAGCAATGGGTAATTTTAATCAATCAGAAGTTCAAAACCTTTATCAGCAACATACTGATGTTACTGGTCAGCAATTTTCTCCTGATATTTTTGAACCGCTTTGGCAAGACTGTCAGGGACAACCTTGGTTGGTGAATGCGCTGGGCCACCAAATGGTTTGGGAAGAAAAAGGGAGTAGAGATCGAAGCAAAACCATTGGTCTCGAAGAATATTATACCGCGCGTGAAAAACTGATTTATGCTCGCACCACACACTTGCACCAATTGAGCAATAAGCTCAAAGAGCCGCGAGTACACTCGGTAATTGCACCGATGCTACACGGCGAAAGCCACCACCAAATGAATCCTGATGATGTTGAATATGTGGTTGACCTTGGTTTAGTCAAGCGTGCTCGCAATGGAGCATTAACCATTGCCAACAAGATTTATCAGGAAGTGATCCCCAGAGAGTTGTCTTATGGTAGTCAAATGGCTATTGAACAAGACCAAGCTTGGTACCTCGACAGCAATAATCATATTGATATGCCAAAACTGCTCAGCGCTTTTAGGCAATTTTTCCGTGAAAATTCAGAGGTTTGGTTGGAACGCTTTGACTATAAAGAGGCGGGGCCACAGCTGCTGATGCAGGCTTTTTTGCAGCGCATAATTAATGGAGGAGGGAGAATTAATCGGGAGTATGCCTTGGGGCGCAAGCGAACAGACTTGATTGTTGAGTGGCCCACAACCGATAAAGGTTTTTATGGTGATGTGCAACGTATTGTCATTGAACTAAAGATCTTGCGTAATGCGTTGGACACTACGATTGAAAAAGGACTGCAACAAACCGCAGATTATGCCGATAAAATTGGTGCATCAGAAGCACATTTAGTCATTTTTAATCGTGATCCAAAAACCTCGTGGGATGATAAAATTTGGCAACAAGAGTTGGAGTATCAGAGGCGGGTTATTGGGGTTTGGGGCTGTTGATACTGCCTTTAAACATTTAATCTAGATGTACATAGCACTGTATATATCACTTATTCACAGTCCCTGAATATTGTAATTATTAAAAAATAATAAATCCCCTTTTAAGTTTCTCGTTTGCGCTTTGATATCCTCCTGTCTGTTTCGTGGCAATGAACGAGTGATTTGTATTTAAGCCATGAATATGTTAAAAAAATAGCCGATTAGTCGTGAAGGTTTGTCTGATCAGTTACCTATCAACAAGGTAACAAGTGTGAAAGTTGTAATAAATTGGCGCGCTCTGGCTACCATTTAAATCGAGGTTGTCAGGTGTAGCGTGTTTTCAATTGAATGGAGAGATGTAATGAAAAAGTTAGCTAGGGTTCTTTTGTTTGCCCCTTTATTTGGCGCGATGAGCAATGCCTCTTATGCCCTCGAAGTAACGCAGGGGAAAATTGAGGCGATTAATGTTCGCACTTCACCAGCGGGTATTGAGGTTCAGTTTTCACCGGGAGCCGGCTGTGAGTGGATCACCATTCCAAAGTCATCTGATGTATTTCCTGAAATTTACAGTGGCTTGCTTGCTGCTATGACAACGGGCAAAACGGTCAGGATCAATACAGGTGATAACACCACTTGCTACCCTCAGCTAAATATGGGGGTGAAAATTTTAAAGTAGTTGATTAAAAATTTATCCCCCGACCAACGGGGGATAGTTAAGCAGAAAGTTAAGCAGAAAACTAAGCAAAAAACCAAGCGAGGATTAAATTACACCGCCTCAGCTATTTATTGGCTCAGCTATTTATTGGCTCAGCAGTTAATGGCACAGCAGCCTGACGGCTACCACGAATGCTGTTATAGGCTAACCTCAACATAAAGACCAATAGCAACCCACCACCAATACTAAAGAGAATGTCTCCTGGGACTCGCAGCCAAACCAGTTGTTCCATCATGGCGCTGTGAATGACCTCTGGTGAGCGGGCATACCAATAACCTTTTTCCATCACTGCGCCAAATTGCAATGCACCGGCTGGAGCCAAAGACATGCCAGCCATTAACGCTAGTCCGCCGTTTAATGTCCAGAAGGTGGTGGGGAGCAATCTGTCATTCCAGAATTTACCTGCCAGCAAACGGCTGCAAAATAACATCAAACCAATACCCAACATGCCATAGACGCCCATAAATGCGGTGTGACTATGTAATGCTGTGGTGTTCAGACCTTGAACATAATAAAGCGAGATAGGTGGGTTGATCAAAAAACCAAACATGCCAGCACCCACCAGATTCCAAAAGGCACAAGCGACAAAGAACATGATCGGCCAACGATAAGCCATCATCCAAGGGCTGGCTTTTTGCATTCTCCAGGTCTCCCATGCTTCAAAACCAATCAATGACAAAGGAACTACTTCAAGTGCAGAGAAAGACGCGCCCCAAGCAATGACTGATGTCGGTGTGCCAGTGAAATATAAGTGATGCAAAGTGCCCAAAATACCACCTGTGAGGAATATAACTGTGGTGAATAGCACGGCGCTGTTTGCTGATTTAGCGCGAACCAGACCAAGGCGTACAAACATCAGTGATACCACAGCTGTGGCGAAAGTCTCGAAGAAACCTTCAACCCATAAGTGTACCACCCACCAACGCCAGTATTCGGCCATCGCTAAGTGAGTGTGTTTGCCAGCGAATAGGCCAACACCATAAAATAGCCCGATGGCGATTGATGATAGAAATAACACCATCACTACCGGGCGATGATCATGATCTTCTTTCAATGCAGGTAAAATGGCCCGGGTCATTAGGATCAGCCAAATACTCAGGCCAAGCAGTAATGAAATTTGCCAGAAACGCCCCAAATCAATATATTCATAACCTTGATGTCCCATCCAGTAGTTGGTATCTAAGTCAAAGAGTTGTTGTACACCCATCCATTCGCCAATCATTGAACCGAGCACGACAACAACTAAAGCCACAAACAGCAGGTTAACGCCAAAACGCTGGAATTTCGGCTCTTTACCAGACCCTCTAGTCGAAAGGGCCGGTGCGATGAATAACCCGGTGCCTAACCAAGCGGTGGCGATCCAAAAAACGGCCAATTGAGTATGCCATGTACGGGTGACGGCATAGGGCAGTATGTCGGACAATGGAATGCCGTAAAACTCCTGACCTTCTACTGCGTAATGTGCAGTAAGGCCACCGAGCAGAATTTGTAAGCCAAATAATGCCACAGCGACGAGGAAGTATTTACCCGTGGCCTTTTGTGATGGGGTGAGCTTGAGTTGGTTCAGTGGATCTGCGCTGGGGATTTTGGGCAATGATTGATGTTGCAATCCGGCGTGATACCACACCAATGCACCAATGCCGCCGATGAGTAAGACAATACTGAATATCGACCAGCCCAAAATACCTGAACTCGGCGTGTTGCCGACTAATGGATCATAAGGCCAGTTGCTGGTATAGCTGATGCTTTCTCCCGGACGGTCGGTTACCGTCGACCAAGTGCTCCAAAACAAGAAACCACTGAGCAGGTGACGATTTTTTGCTGAAGGAATGGCGTTTTCTTTGATCGCGTACTGCTCACGCAGCGGCTGATAACCGGGATAATCACCAAACACCCGACTATAGTGCAGTTGCAAGTTTGCTAATACAGATTCGCGTTCTCTTGAGAGGGTTAGCGTTTTTGTAACCGGGTCAAAAGTGTTTTTGCGAATAAGATTTCGCATTGTGACTTCAATACCTGCTTGTTGCGGTTTTGATAAATCGGCATGATCACGACCATATTGTTGCTGGGCAAAGATATCCAGTAGTGCCTCGGCTTCGCGGTGCAACCAGTCGGCATTCCAATCGGGTGCCAATAAGCTACCATGACCCCAGATAGATCCCGTTTGATGGCCACCCATCGATCGCCAAGCTAATTGACCTCGTTCAATATCTTGCTTGGTATAAAGTACTTTGCCGGATTCACTGATGACCTGATCAGGAATAGGCGGTGCAGATTGGTAGATATCGCTACCGAGCGATCCGAGAATGCCAAATGAAATGATACAAACGACCAGCAACGCCAGCCAAATACTCCGTTCTTTCATCATATAATTACCCTTAATTTTGTTGTTAAACTTGTCTGCCTGCTATAGAGCAAAGACAATGCCAATAATTAAGATGTTGATTTATATGGTGTTATTTAAAGGTTAGAATTGTTTGTTATCGATTAGATAACGCATCATGTTGTCATATTGACTTTGGTGTTGTCGATATGACACATCATTGTAATAACCCCAGTCGTTTGGCTAGACGGTGTAAATTGCTACGGTTCATTTGCAATTGTGCGGCAGCTCTAGCCCATACGCCGTCATTTTGTTCGAGCGCTTGTTTTATGATCTGGCGTTGGTATTCGTCGACTTGTTGGTTAAAAGGCTGGTTGTTGATGCTTTGGCTGGTTTCAGCGCTCAAAGCGGAATGCTCGTTGACGGGTTTTGTGGTTAGGTCTAGGTCGGCATTGTTGATGAGGGCGTGTTCAGGGTTTCTTCTGGTAGCTTTGAGGCTGCTTCTTAATAGCATATGTTCAAGCTCTCTGACGTTGCCGGGCCAGTCGTATTGGCTTAACTGAGCCATGGCATCCGGGCTAAGTCCTAGCTGGTGAATGCCCAGTTTGCGTTTGGCGTCTTGAATAAATAGCCCACACAAGGCTGGGATGTCGCTGAGTCGTTCACGTAGCGGCGGTACGTTGATCGGATAAACACACAGGCGATGGTAAAGGTCCTGACGGAATTGACCTTTTTTGACGGCTTTGGCCAAATCTCGGTTGGTTGCTGCAATGATCCTGACATCAACAGTGAGTTCACTGTCTGAGCCGACTCGCTGAATGTCTCCCTGCTGTAGAGCTCGCAGCAATTTGGCTTGCAAGCTCAAGGGTAATTCGCCAATTTCATCGAGAAATAACGAGCCGCCGTCGGCTAGTTCAAACTTGCCTGCCCGGTCGCTGGTGGCATCGGTAAACGCGCCTTTGACGTGGCCAAACAGTTCACTTTCTGCTACTGATTCGGGTAAGGCGGCGCAGTTGATATGAACCAGCGGTTTGTCGGCCCGACTGGATTGCGCATGTACAGATTTGGCTACTAATTCTTTGCCAGTGCCAGTTTCTCCTGTGATCAGCACAGATAAATCGGAGATCGCCACCATTTGTATTTCGGTGCGAAGCGCAGCCATGGCTGCGCTTTGGCCAAGTAATTCGGTCTTTTGGCTAAAAGCTTGCTGCATCATTTGTTTGGCAATGCTGCGGTCTCGCTCCGATTGTAACTCAAGGGCTTGCAACATTGAGGCATTGCGCAATGTTGCCGCAGCCAGTGCGGCAAAGGTGGCGACAGTGATATTGTCGATAGTATTAAAAGCGTCTTTATCCAGTGAATCCAGTGTCAGCACACCAACCAGATTATCTTCAACATAAAGGCTGCAACCCATACAGGCATGAACATCGAGCTTGCGGTGAGGATCGGTCAGTAACAAGCCGTCAAAAGGATCAGCCAGTGTGGTGTTGGCGGCAAATCGTATTGGTTTGTGCGAAGCGAGAATCGCATTGAGCCTAGGATGTTGCTCAGGAATAAAGTTCATATGCATAACTTCTGGAGCTAGTCCGTCAATCGCCACAGGTGTAAGTACACCGTCTTTGAGTACCAGCAAAGCGCAAGCCTCGCAGGGCAAGACCTGATTGATTGCGGCAATCAAACGCTGGTAATGGGTGCCACGAGGCAAGCTGGTACTTAAATCCAGTGCAATAGCCAATAAGGCATGTTCAAGCTGCGAAGGTTTTGTCATCGGTATTTTGGTAATGATCGTTCTTTTGGTTATAGTGGTAATAGCCGTTATCGTCGTTTATTGGCTACTCGTTTAAGCTCAAAATCCAGCTCATCGGGGAACACCACCAAACCTTCTTCATTGTCGTTGGGAAAGATCACAATCGCCAATTCGTCGTCTTCGAGCCCTTGAGTCCAGTGACTGTGCCATTTGGCCAGAGTTATCTCTTCGGCTTTACAGTCGGCCCATTCACCTGTTGCCCAAGCTTGGGCGAATTCCTGGTTTGGCCAAACAGGCACACAATCTTCGTCTTCGGTATTGAGCATCACGCAGCCATCGGTATCGGTGAGGATCCAAATGGTGTTATTGGCGACGACTTCTTTGAGCAGGTATTTAAAACGTTGATCAGCATCATAACCCATAATGGTGGTTATCTGATTGGCTTCTAATGGCTTGGTGTTGACAGGTTTTGACATGGCGTTCACTTTTGTTAATTCATCTATTTGTTGATGGTTTGTTGATAGTAAGGTTAATAGTCAGGTTGATAGCTGAGTTTGACGCTATAGCATAGGCGAAAAACGGCTTTACGTCTTTTTTTGTTGTTAAGCCGTTACAATTGGTTATTTTCAATTGACTGCTTATTCACCAATGTTGATTTTATATGCCTATTTTGTCACGAAAGTGATCGCACTTTTATCTGATTAAGTGCCAGGTGCTGTCTGTATAGTCAAGTTTTGCAATTTAATTGCAGATTTTTTTTCGTAATATATCATCGGTAATTTATAGGAGAGAAAAGCATCAATAATGCAATAAGCCCTTATTTTGTGCACTAAAATCAAGTAAATAAGCCCAAGTATTGATTATTTGCTAGGGTTAATCTGTAGCGGTACAGTTACCAGTTTCTGTACTTTTATTAATGCATAATACATGCCCTTATGCTTTGTGTCTTTTTTAACTGCTTGATTTTTCTTCATAAGGTGGTAAAATTACGCGGAATTTACAGGAGTCACTGTGGAATGGCTTGCTGTATCATGTAAGACCAAATGAAAGCAGTAGAAAAGGGGGTTTAAAATGGCATTATTATTTAATTGGCAAAAAACCGCCGATATAATGGGGGGAGTATGTGATTGGTATTGTTACGATTGTTGTAAAAATACTAAGTGGGAGATGGGAAAAGTGACTAAATGGCTGGGTTTTTATAATATTCGCGCCCTACCCATGAAAAAAGCCTATCGACTGATTTGTTCCAGTTGTTGTGATCAGTTAGATGTGTCGCATAATGAGTTCAAAAAAGTGAAGGAAATCCTCAAGTTTAGCCGGTGTATTTCAGGCACCCGCATCCACCAGCAATTAACCCAGCGCATTGTTTTACAGCAGCTGGCGTGTAAAACCTATACAGTCAATTGACCGAGCGTTGAACTACTGTTGGGCTGACATTGAAAGTTGAAACAGGTGCTGATAGGTATTTGCCGGGCCAAAAACCGGTTGAATGCACTGCACATTGCATAAAAAGCCAACAGCGTAAGCTGTTGGCTTTTTGCGTTTTAATAGACCGAAAAATAGATTGACTTGGCCTGTCTCATATATGAATACTAAATAAGAACAGTGTCCAAGAAAATAAGGGAAGTGGATAGGGGGGGGGTATTAAGTCCCTTTTATTGCCTTTGACAACTTAAGTTTTGACAAGCCCTATCAAAAAGTTCTGTCGATAAAGAATGGCATTGCCACCATTGATGTGCAAAAACTGGCTGATTGGTGCGCTGGTTTTGTTAAATAGTCATGCCTAACTTATGACTATTCCTCTGACTATTCCTCAATTTTCTCTTTAAACTCACACAAATCCTCAATAATACATGAGCCACAGCGTGGCTTGCGGGCGACGCAGGTATAACGTCCATGTAAAATCAGCCAGTGGTGGACGTCGACTTTAAACTCACTGGGGACTACTTTAAGCAACTTTTGCTCAACATTATCAACGGTTTTGCCCATCGCCAGCTTGGTGCGGTTGGAGACCCGGTAGATATGGGTGTCTACGGCGATTGTCGGCCAGCCAAAGGCGGTGTTGAGTACTACGTTAGCGGTTTTACGACCAACGCCGGGTAGGGCTTCTAATGCTTCTCTGTCCTCAGGCACTTCGCCGCCATGCAGCTCAACTAGCATTTGACAGGTTTTGAGGGTGTTGACGGCTTTGGTGTTGAATAAACCAATGGTTTTGATATAGGACTTGAGGGTATCGAGCCCTAAATCAAGGATTTTTTGTGGCGTATTGGCCACTGGATAGAGCTTGGCGGTGGCTTTATTAACACTGACATCTGTCGCTTGGGCTGATAGCAAAACCGCTATCAGCAATTCAAAGGGTGAGTTAAATTCAAGCTCAGTAGTCGGATGGGGGTTGTTATCGCGTAAACGCGACAGTATTTCAAAACGTTTTTCTTTGTTCATATATCTGCTGATTTTGCTCTTAATTGTTAATGATTCACTGTTAATTGGTCTGTGACTATATAAAGAAAATTAAGGTTACCGTTTTCTCTCAACATTTACGAGGTTGAAACCTCGTCTACGCCGTAGACGCGAATTCATTCGCGTTTTTCCAAATTAGCTTACCACCTTAACTTGCCACCTTAGTGATCCGCACGCGCTCAATGCCCTTAGTAGGTTGGTCTTTTTTGGTTTTTTCGTTCATACGCTGGTCGACAATATTTTTTACCGCAATGAAAAATCCCATGGTGAAAAACGCGCCCGGCGGTAAAATCGCTAGCAAAAAGTGGGTGTCGCTGGCAAATAAGGTGATTTTTAAACTGCTGGCCCAATTGCCGAGTAATAGCTCTGCACCATCAAATAAGGTGCCTTGACCGAGTATTTCACGAACACTGCCGAGTGTGACTAATACCAAGGTGAAACCAAAACCCATCATTAAACCATCTAGTGCCGCCAGTTTGACGTTGTTGCGGGAGGCAAAGGCTTCGGCACGACCGATGATGGCACAGTTGGTGACAATCAATGGAATGAATATTCCCAGCGATAAATATAGGCTGTAAGAGTAGGCGTTCATCAATAGTTCAATGGCGGTAACAAACGAGGCGATGATCATTACAAATATTGGGATGCGGATTTCTTTGCGCACCCAGTTACGAATAAACGAGATGGTGACGTTTGAGGCCACCAATACCACTAAGGTCGCGATGCTCAAACCCAAGGCATTGGTCACGGTGGAGGTAACCGCCAGCAGTGGACACAAGCCCAATAGCTGCACTAATACTGGGTTGTTTTTCCACAACCCATCGACGATCACTGATTTGATTTCACTCATTGCTCTGCTCCTGTGATGTGTTCCTGTGTTGCTGCTGCGTTGGTCTGCGCATCTGGGTTACACGAGGCTGTGGTGGTGAATATTTCGTTTTGATAGCCAGTAAAATACAATGCGGTTTTCTTCACCGATTTGACCACCGCCCGAGGGGTAATGGTGGCTCCGGTAAATTGGTCAAACATACCATCGTCTTTTTTTACCGCCCAACGCTTGTCATTTTCGTCTTCGACCCTAAAACCAGCAAAACCTTTGATCCAATCGCTTTTACGTTCGTCTATTTTATCACCAAGTCCCGGGGTTTCCTGATGTTTTAATACTTGAACGCCGGTGACGGTACCATCAAGCAAATAAGCCGCCATTAGCTGAATGCTGCCAGTGTAGCCATCCGGTGCGGTGGTTTCGATAATCGCCGCTACTGGCTTTCCGTCTTTATAAGCACGATAAAGCTGGTGCGGTTTGTCGTTGCCAAGATGTTCTTTGTCGGTCACCAGCACACAATTATTAGTCAATTCATTGTCATACAGGTTTGACGGCAAAACCGCGTTGAGGGTTTGTAGCAAGATTTTTTGCTCTTGTTCAATGATGGTTTCTTTGGTGAGCATATGCACCACAGCTACCAGTAAAGTACATACGGCAGCATAACCCGCCAACGATAAGCCATTGTCTTGAATCGATTGTTTCATTGCTTATCCCCGGTTTTCTTTTTGTCTGCATGACCATAAACAGCTGGTTGGGTGAGCTGATCAATCAAGGGCACCGCCATGTTGCCGAGCAATACCGCAAAGGCAAAGGCATCAGGATAACCACCCCAAGTGCGAATAATATAAACTAAAGCGCCAATGATAAAGCCATAAATTAAGCGGCCTTTATCGGTGGTCGAGGCAGATACCGGGTCGGTAGCAATAAAGAAAGCTGCCAGCATGGTGCCGCCACTGATCATATGAAACATCGAAGTCGCCGCTTGATCAGGACTGGCTAACATGCCAATGGTAGAAAAAACCGCCAGACTGAGTAAGGTACTCAAAGGAATTTGCCATTTGATCGAGCGAATATATAGCAGGTAAACCCCACCAAAAAAGAACCCTAAATTGATATATTCCCAGCCAATGCCACCTTGGCTGCTAAACACCGGTTTGGTTAAACTTTCAGTGGCAGTGATGCCCCGGCCCAAATCGGTTTTTAAGGTATCAAGCGGGGTCGCCATGGTGATGCCGTCAATGTTCATCCGTAATTGATTGATGCTGTAACCCTCACTGCTGAACCCGGTGAAAATCACTGATAACGAATCAAAAAAGCTAATATCTTGCGCCATCAGAGTCATTGGTGGACTCCACATGGTCATTTGGAGTGGAAAAGAAACCAGTAACATCACATAACCCGCCATGGCTGGGTTAAATGGATTAGAGCCTAAACCGCCATATAGTTGTTTAACTACGATGATGGCAAAGGCGGTGCCGAGCACGGTGATCCACCAAGGTGCAAAGGCGGGTAAACAAATGCCTAATAATACCGCTGTTAGTAAGGCGCTGCTGTCCATTAGGCTTTTGCGAATAGGCTGTTCTCTGAGCGATAACACTAATGCCTCGGCGAATAAGGCGGTGACACAGGCAAGAAAAATGTGGATGAGATTGCCAAAACCAAAAAAGTAATACTGCGCGGCAATACCGGGAATACAGGCATAAATCACCGAGCGCATAAGCACCGGGGTCTTCTTCTGAGAGTGATGATGAGGCGAACTGGCGATTTTAAAGGTCATTTGGCATTCTTCTTGGCTTTGGCGCGGGCAATGGCTTTGGCTATCGCGGCTTTTTTCTGCTGGGCTCGTTTTTCGTCAGCAGTGAGTGCTTCGGGTTCGGCTGCTATCTCAGGTTCTACTGGTGCTTCGGATTCAGGCTCTGCGAGTACTTCGGGCTCAGGCTCAGTGGTTTGTGGCTCAGCGGTTTCAGGCTCAGCGGTTTCAGGCTCAGCGGTTTCAGCTTGTTGGGCTTTGGCGAGTTTTTTCGCTTTGGCACGAGCGACGGCTGCGGCAACAGCGGCTTTTTTCTTTTCGGCTTTTTCTGCGGCTTCATGCTCGGCTGAGGTTGGTTCAGGAGTCGCCTCTGTCTCTGTCTCTGTCTCTGTCTCTGTCTCTGTCTCTGTCTCTGTCTCTGGCTTTTCTTCAGCTTTTACTGCAACTTGTGGTTCTGATTCTGCTTGTTGAGCGGCTTTCTTGGCTTTGGCACGAGCGATGGCTGCGGCAACGGCGGCTTTTTTCTTGTCGGGCGCAGCTTCTGCTGGCTTGGTCCCAGCTTCTGCTGGCTTGGTCCCAGCTTCAGCCTCAACTTTTTCATCAGCTTCTGGCGTTGCTTTTATTTCAACTTCTACCTGTTGAGCGGCCTTTTTCGCTTTGGCACGAGCTAGTGCTGCGGCAACGGCAGCTTTTTTCTTGTCGGGTTTATCTGCTGGCTTTGCTTGTTCTATCGGTTGGTCTGCAACCTCAGCGGTAACCTCTGTGTTGTCTGTTTGCGATTCAGCCTCTGGCCCAGCCTGTGTTTGTTGCGCGGCTTTTTTCGCTTTGACTCGGGCCAGCGCATCGGCGACGGCGTTTTTATTGCCTGACTTAGCCAGCGCAGCTTTGCGTTTTTCAGCGGCAACACGTTGTTTCTCTTCGCGCTCTTGCGCATCTCGCTCTAACCGTTGGCTGCGGGCTTCAAAGCGTTCTTTGGCTTTATCGGCTTGTATTTTCTCAATCTGCTCAGCTTTGATTTCGGCTTTGGCCACCCGGTAATATTGCACTAGTGGAATTTCACTAGGACAAACATAGGCGCAAGCACCACATTCGATGCAGTCTTTTAAGTTGTATTCTTCGGCTTTGGCGTGTTCTTTGGCTTTGGTGTACCAGAACAGTTGTTGCGGCAATAAAGAAACCGGACAGGCATCAGCACAAGCACTACAGCGAATACAGGCCATTTCATCTTCCGGCGATGGCAATTCACCTTGGCCCGGAGCCAATATACAGTTGCTGATTTTAACGATCGGCACCGCTGTGGTCGCCAGCGTGAATCCCATCATTGGGCCGCCCATGATGATGCGCTGCTTTTTGCTCGGATTGAAACGGCAATATTGCAGCAACTCTTGTACCGGAGTGCCAGTTAATACTTCAAGGTTTTGCGGTTTGTTCAAGGCACCACCGGTGACGGTAACGATGCGTGAAATCAATGGTTCATCCAGCAAGATGGCTTTGTATATGGCGTGCAACGTGCCTATGTTATGCACCATAATACCAATGTCCAACGGTAGTCCACTGCTCGGTACCTGTTGGCCAGTTAAGATGTTGATCAGTTGTTTTTCACCACCAGAAGGATATTTGGCTGGAAATACCCGAATGTGTATGTCATCCCGGTGCTCAGTGGCAGTTTTCAGTGCCGCAATCGCTTTGGGTTTGTCGTCTTCAATGCCAATTAAAATCATTTCAGGCCGAACGATACTGGCGACAATATCAATCCCCTGAATAATCGCACTGGCATTTTGTCGGATCAGCGCATCATCAGCGGTGATATAAGGCTCACACTCGGTTGAGTTGATGATCAGGTAATTGATTTTTTTCTGAGTGGCTGATTTGATATACGCCGGAAAACCCGCGCCACCCATGCCAGAAATACCCGCCGTTTTGATTTTTTCAATCAAAAATTCTGGGGTTTCATCAGCATAATGAGAAATCGGTAGTCGTTGCACCCATTGTTCTTTGCCATCGGTTTTAATGAAAATACAAGGCTCTGCCATGCCCGATGGATGGGCGATAGGATGGTTGTCAATTTTAATCACTTGACCAGAACTCGGCGCATGAACCGGTAAAGATAAACCTTTGGCCGGGGTCGTCAATGGCTGACCCTTTAAAACATGATCGCCTTCGCTGACCAATAGTTCACCAGCCACACCAATATGCTGTTTCAGCGGCACAATTAAGGTTTCAGGCAACGGCAGGGTCGCAATCGGTTGATTGCTGGTGATGGCCTTGTGACTATCAGGGTGTACGCCACCCGTTAAAGGCCATATGTGCCCATTTTGCACTTTTTCAAACAAAGTTTCCACAGCTTTTTCTTACTCAATCGTTTTGATGGCTATTGTTTGTGAGACGCTGTTCAGGTCCCACTTCCAGTTGGCAGTCGACTGGACAATCGGCACCATGTCAATACAGTCCACCGGGCAAGGCTCTACACATAGGTCACAACCGGTACATTCGTTAGCAATGATGGTATGCATCATCTTAGATGCACCCATAATGGCATCCACCGGACACGCCTGAATACATTTGGTACAACCAATACATTCGTCTTCACGAATATAAGCGACGGTTTTTTCCGGCACTTTTTCTTGCTGTTCTTCATCAAGAGGGATGGCTTCAACGCCCATCAGATCAGCAATATGCTGCACCGTGGCTTGACCGCCGGGCGGGCACTTGTTGATTTTATCGCCATTGGCAATGGCATCAGCATAAGGCCGACAACCGGGATAACCGCACTGACCACATTGGGTCTGTGGCAATAAGGCATCGAGCTGTTCAACAATCGGATCAGACTCTACTTTGTATTTGATGGCCGCATAACCGAGCACAACACCAAACAGCAAACCCAAAATACACAACAAAATAACCGCAGTAAGAAAACTCATATTTAACCGTTTATACCTTTAGCAGCCCAGTGAATCCCATAAACGCCAGCGACATTAAACCCGCAGTGATCATCGCAATAGAAGCGCCTTTGAACGGAGCTGGAATATCAGCCAGTGACATGCGTTCACGCATGGCTGAGAATAAAATAAGCACAAATGAGAAACCCACCGCAGCACCAAAACCATAAACGGCGGAACCAACTAGGCCATAATCGGCTTTGACATTTAATAAAGCGACACCTAAAACTGCACAGTTGGTGGTGATCAGTGGCAGAAAAATACCTAATAGGCGATACAAAGAAGGACTGGTTTTATGCACGAACATCTCAGTGAATTGCACCACAACGGCGATCACTAAGATAAAAGATAAGGTACGTAAGTATTCGAGTTCAAACGGTTGCAGCAAGAAATGATTGATAAGGTAGCTGCAAACAGACGCTAGGGTTAACACAAAAGTGGTGGCCAATGACATGCCAAGGGCCGTTTCGAGCTTACCTGAAACCCCCATAAAAGGACACAGGCCGAGGAATTTTACCAAGACAAAGTTATTGACTAGGATGGTACTCACCAGTAATAGCAGCATTTCAGTCATTTGGTGGCCCTTTTCATCAGTGTGGCTGGTCGCTATCAAAGCAGGTTGAAGTAGCCGCGCATTATCTAATTTTATGCGCTTTTTAACAACCTGCAATTCGTGGGGTTAATCAATTAATGTTTTGCCCCACATTCTTTAAAGGTAAAAGGTAAAAGGTTAATCGCTTTAAGGTCTTTCGTTTTTGACCTTGCTTTTCCTCCGTGCCTCCGTGTCTCCGTGGTGAAAAAAAAGAACAGAACACTATACCCTGAAGTACGGTTTTAACGCTGCTGCATAGCCGCTGGGCTTTTCAGGGCATTTGGAGCGCTTTGTTCTTTAAAATCAAAAGCATTTAGACCACTCAGACACGGAGGCACGGAGGCACGGAGAAGGTCAAAAGCTAAATATAAATAATTAAAACGGCACCGGTTTGCCAATATAATATCCTTGGGTGCCATCAATAAATAATTGTTCCAATACATGCTTTTCTTCTTGGGTTTCGACCCCCTCAGCGAATACCCCGACGCCAATACGATGAGCCAAATCAACCATTAGGCGCATGAAGTATTGGTTGTTTTTGTCTTCATCGATGCCCCGGGTGTAGGTGCCGTCCATTTTGATGAAGTCAGGTTTGAGGTCGCGGAAGAATTTAAACGAGGTCAAACCAACACCAAAGCGCTCAACCGTCACCCGGCCACCGACCCGGTGCACCATGTCGATAAAACGTTTACTGGCTTTGATGTTTTGCTGCAAGCCATATTCTGACACTTCAAACACCAGTTTGGCGGCGATGGCCGGATCTTTGATCAGCCGTCGTTCGAGCCAAATCATAAATTGTTCGTCATGCACGGTTCTGGGGGTGACGTTAATGCCAAAAAATTGCTCACTGAGATTTTGATTTTTGATTTGCTGCAAGGTTGATTCAACAATCATCCGATCTATTTGCACGATTTTGTCGAGTTTCTCTGCCATCGCCAAAAATGAGGCGGTGGGCAGTATTTGTTGTTCACTGGTTTTAAATCGGGTCAGTACTTCCGAATAAGCTTTGTTGCCACGACTGCTGGGTTGGATTAACTGGTGCATCAGGGAGACACGATTATTGGCAATGACGTCATCAATTACCTGACGCCAGTTTTGGTTACCATAAGAGGCGCTATTATTATCGAGAATATCGGACTCTTTTTGTGAGTGCCAAGCGTTAGACTGTTTGGTTTGGGCGATGCTGATGGCGGTATCGGCTAACGCCAAAATTTCACCCAGTTGTTTACCGGGCTGATAAGTGATAACGCCGGTATAAGCCACTGAGTCAATTTCAGCCAGCCGTTGATGTTCGTTAAATTTAACCGTCAGGCTTTGGGCAAATTCTTCGGCTTTTTTCAGCGTGATATTAGGCAAAACACAGGCAAAATCAGCGCCATTGAGGCGGTAGGTTTGTTGCTTGTCGTAGCTGTCTGCACTGGATTTGATTAACCCCATGACATCGGTGACGTATTTATCCCCTTCCTGATAACCCCGGGTTTGATTGATACTTTGTAACTCGGTGCAGCGTATGATCGCCAGTGCACCAAATTTAAGGCTGTCTTCTTCGCGCAGATGTTCTTCAAAATATTGTACAAAGCGGTTGCGATTGGGTAGACCGGTAAGGTCGTCGGTGAATGCTTCGGTTTTAAGCTGCTCACTGGAGTCTTTTAATTCGCTCATTTGCAAGTCAACCGCAGTCGCCATCTTTTTTACCTCGGCGACGACATTGCTGAAACTCTCAGGAATGCTCTGCCAGCTAAACTCAGGCCCTTGCGCCGGACGGTTAACAAACGCAGCGATGCGTTGGGATAAGTGCGCTGAGACCTTGCCAAAGGTGCTGTGTAGCCCTTGCTTGACTAACCACAGGGAAATAACGGCCAGCAGCAATTCAATCAACAGGATGGTTAACATCAGGGTGTCAAAAAAGGCCAGTTCATTGCTGAGATTAACTTGAAACTGTAATTTGACATTGTGATCTTGATTGACCACTTCAACGCTTGGGGGAATTTGATCTAGGGCTAACAGCAGTGGATAACTCAAGGCATCAGGTTCGGTTGATGCAGGTGACTGATAAACGTTGGCTCCGTCAAGCTGTTGAATATTAATGTTCAGTAACGGGTAAGCCTGACGTAACTGTCGGGCCAGTAATTTGGCTTCATGGCTGACATTATTGGTCACCAGTTGTTTGATCACTTGGGCTTTTTCTTGTTGTGCAGTATTGAGGTAAGCACCAAAGCTGACGATGACTAGCGATAATAAAATGCCCAGTAGCACAATGGACAAAATCAGTTGTTTCACTAAAAAACTTTTTATTATATTCATAGCGGATTATTTTTATGCTGCCTGATTGAAGGGATTGAGGGAGAGTTAAAATATAAGCTAAAACTGAATAAGATGTATAGTGAAAATCGTTATGAAATGTCAATAGCGTAAGATTGCCAGATAACGGGGTAATATATAACAAGGAATCTATCGAGTAATGAAGTTTAGCTGGGCTGTCAATTGAAATATAAGTATTGAAATATAAGTAAAGTGGCTCCCCAGGTAAGATTTGAACTTACGACCTGCGGATTAACAGTCCGTCGCTCTAACCAACTGAGCTACTGGGGAAGCGTATGCTTTACTTTGTACTTACTGCTTTTCTTCTTTACTGCTTTTTAACTGCTTTTTAACTGCTTTTTATTGCATAAGCGATTTTAAAGTGGCTCCCCAGGTAAGATTTGAACTTACGACCTGCGGATTAACAGTCCGTCGCTCTAACCAACTGAGCTACTGGGGAAGCGTTTTTAAAAATAACTTTTTTGTGCCTTTTTTACATCTTTTGGCGATTGAACTAAAACATTAACAAAAGTGGCTCCCCAGGTAAGATTTGAACTTACGACCTGCGGATTAACAGTCCGTCGCTCTAACCAACTGAGCTACTGGGGAAGCGTTTGCTTTCGTCTTTGCTTTACAATAAAACCAGCAAAAATGTTAAAAAGTGGCTCCCCAGGTAAGATTTGAACTTACGACCTGCGGATTAACAGTCCGTCGCTCTAACCAACTGAGCTACTGGGGAAAAGACTACTTTTTAACGGAGCGAGATGTTAATGGCTCGGCCGTCATGTGTCAACACTGTTTGTGGATTTAATGTCATTTAATTGCCGTTCGTTTATTGTTTATCCGTTTTTCGTTCAAAAAGACATAAAATCAAAGAAATAGCCCTTTATCAACAGAAAAACAACGCTGTCAGCGCTCAAGCGGGTCTTGCATGGCTTAAAAGGCTTAAAACAGCGGCTAAAAATAAAATTTAAATAATGCTTGTAATTTCAAATTTGAGCGCGGCTATAATGCTCGTTTTTTATCCACATTTAAGCACCGCCTTATAGAACAACCCTTGCAGATGGTTATCCACTATTTCTGTGGATAACTCTGTGGGTGAAAGTTTGATGGATGGTCGCAGGCCAGTAAAATGGTTGTCAATAGAATCCGTTACAAATTGAAGAAGTTTTTTTAAATGGCTTTAAAACAAGAGCTTAAGGTTTTATTTAACACGCTGCCTACATTTGAGTATAAAAATTGCTCAGTCACAATTTGTGGCGATTGTGCTGTGCACAGCTTTTGGCATTAGCATAATCATGATAAAAGTAAAGTGCTGTTTTGGTCATTTTGGCTAATTTTTTAAGCGCTTTTTAAGCCTTCTGCTAACAACCGCCAATTTGCCCGATCCATGCCCTTTTCAGCGCTGTTACAATTGACTTATTAGTTAAAAAAGGCCGTTCTGCTGATTTTATCGCTCAAACTGCTTAAATAGTGAGTTTAGTGAGGGTTTAACAGCCTACTAAAGCCATTCTGACTTGTCAGCCAAGTTTTTCAATGGCGTTTGGCAGATTAATAATTTAATCGCTGGATAAGTGTTGCCGCAGCCGGGGCATAAGCAGGCATAATTACTACGGTTAGGCAGTTAAATCACAATAAAGCACAATAAAAGCACAATAAAAACGCAATAGTGTTATCAGTTAGCGTTAATTATGCTAATAGTGCTAACCTTAATAACAGTGAACAAAACCAACAGGGTCAACTTTGAAACTTATCGCTTACAATCGCATCGGCCAGAGGTTTTTGTTGTTTTGCCTGCTGGTTTTAGCCCTGCCGGCTTTAGCTCTGCTTAGCCACCGCCTGTTTGCCGCCCCGGCACAAGCCAATGACAAAACCCATTTTGTTATTGCTGTGGGGCAAAATTCTTATCCTTATCAATACGCAAATGCCGACGCTGAAGCTGAAGGTTTACTGGTGGATATCTGGCGCTTGTGGGCAGAAAAAAATGCTTATACCGTCGAATTCAGGTTGTTTCCTTGGTCAAAATCGTTAGTCGAATTGCAAACTGGGCAAGTCGATTTTCATGCCGGTATGGCTGTCACTCAAGCTCGAATGAAAACGTTTTTGCTCGGTCAGGCATTGATTTCTGCACGGACCAATATTTTTATTCACCAGCAGTTAAATGGGATTAATGCACTGGCAGATTTAAAGCCTTATGTGGTGGGGATTGTAGAGGGGTCGAGCCATATTGCTGGTTTGATGAAACATCTACCGGGGATTAATTTGAAAACTTACCCCAGTGCTAATCATTTGTATCAGGCTGCGTTGGCGGGTGAAGTGAAGGTGTTTACTGGATTGAGCCGAATTCGCGCTTCTCACCCGGATTTTAATCGTTTGTCTCAGTCGTTTCCGTTATATAAGAAAATCACCGATCAGGCGTTTGATTTAAGTTACGCAGTTAATTTGCAAAATCCAGCATTGGAACGGCAAATTCAGCGAGGGCTGGATAAAGTCCCCCCTGATGATATCAAACAACTGGAGCGCCATTGGTTGGGGGCAGGTGGTGAAAGTGAAGCGATTGTGATTGCCTTGCCAATTGATATGGCCCCTTATATGTCGGTTTCGGCCAAAGGTGAACCGATTGGTTTGTTTGTGGATATCTGGCGAAAATGGGCGCAAGTCACTCAGCAAAAAATTGTTTTTCTCACTGATAATACTCAGTTGTCGATGCAAAACCTGATAGACAACAAAGCCGACGTTCATGCCGCTTATGCTGACGATGCGGTTAATGCTAATTTGTTCGCTCATGCCCATCATATCTATTCGTTTTTTTCTAAAGTGTATTATCCGCTGGCAGAGCGTGCTAGCCCGATGGTTGAGGGCGATTTGGCCAATGCTCGATTGGGGATCCTCAATTCAAATCCGGCCAAAGAGGCGCTACTTAAACAGTTTGATACCGTAGAGCTGGTGTTTTTTAATTCGCGTGAAGCGATGATTGAGGCCAGTTTGAGTCTAGACATCGACGGTTTTGTTGCTGCTCAAGAGATCACCAATGTTTATTTGATCAAGCGTAGTTTGCAAAATCGTTTTAATGCGGTGGCGGACCTGAGTTTTGAAAGTCGGGTATATTCGCTGGTGCCCAAGGAAAACAAGACCTTAATCAGTCAAATTAAAAGTGGTTTTAGTCAGGTGCCGATTAGCAGTTTGGCTGAGATGGAAAATGGCTGGATTGAGCACTCCGATTCGCCTTATTTTGCTACGGCGCAAAGCAAGGTTGATTTGACTCGTGCCGAGAAACATTGGTTGTTGCGGCATCCGGTGATCCGCTTGGGGGCGTTACGTCATTGGGCTCCGATTGAGTTTATTGATGATCAGGGGGAGTTGATTGGGGTGACTGCTGATTTGATGAAGATCATTGAAAAACGAGCTAACGTGTCGATTGAGGTGACATTGTTTAATCAGTGGTCACAGTTGCTCAAGGCGTTACAAAACAAGAATATTGATATGATCGCGAGCATGGAAAAGACCGTCGATCGCAAAAACTTTGCCACCTTTACTGAGGGCTATTGGCCCTCGCACTGGGCTTTGATTTTGCCGTCGGTCAACAGTACGGTTAATAGTGTGGCGCAATTGAAAGGCAAGCGGTTGGCGGTGGTGAAAGGTTATCAGCTTATTCCTTATTTGCATCAGCACTTTCCGCAAACGTTATTGCAGATTGTCAAAGATAGTCAATCTGGTTTTGCGGCGGTCAGGCAGGGTAAGGCCGATGCGTTTATTGATGGTATGGTGGCTGCTGCTAGTGAGTTGAAGGAAGGAGAGTATCGTGATTTGCGTTTTAGTCTGGTAGAGGACATTGCGCCGGCGATGGAGCGTATTGGGGTGAGGGATGATTGGCGGCCGTTGGTGGGCATTTTAAACAAGGTAATTGCCACCATCACTGCTGATGAGAAAAAAGCGATCCTTGAAACCTGGTTTGAAATCAAGATTGAGTCAGGCATTGATAAACAGAAAGTGTTGCAGTTTGGCGGTTTAGCCATTGTGATTTTGGTGTTGGTATTGCTGTGGAATCGGCATTTGAAAGCCGAGGTGCGTCTGAGGCGAGAGATGGAGCTTAAGATGCAACATATGGCTACTCATGATGAATTGACTGGCCTGCCTAATCGAGGGTTATTACGTGACAGGTTGAATACCTCGATTGCTAACCATGCCAGACATCAGGAATTATTGGCGCTGTTATTTATTGATTTAGATGGTTTCAAAGCGGTGAATGATACTTATGGCCACGACATTGGTGATGAGTTGTTGATCCAGATAGCCGAACGCTTTGATAACCGTATTCGTAAAACAGACACGGTTGCCCGTTGCGGCGGTGATGAGTTTGTTATTTTGCTGACCAGTTTACATCATCGAGAAGAAGCCGCTTTTATCTGTGAGAAAATCATCAGTCAAGCGAGAGAGCCGTTTGTATTATCTAGCTGTACTGTGACTGTCGGAGCCAGCATTGGTGTGGCGATGTATCCGGATGATGGCACCGACCCTGAGACGCTGGTTAAAGCCGGTGATACCCTGATGTATGCGGTTAAAACCAGCGGTAAGAATAATTTTAAATTCAGCGACGAAAAAAGAGACATTAACCAAACAGGGTAAAAGTGTGTCGAGTGAGTTTGTGATATCAAGACTGACTGTTGTGAGACTAAGACACACTAGGATACGTCATAATGCCATTGCCAAAGATTTCAAAATCGATTTGTTCTTCGCCGATTAATGCTGAGCCATCATATATTTTAAGTAAAATAGGAAATAACGAAGCATGTTCAATTGTTTTAGGCGTATCTTCAGTGCAATAGAGATTACCGCGATCCCACGTAAAACCGATTGCTTTGGGGTCTGTAAAATACGAATGTCTCGTAACTATTCAGCTTGTGGATAACTTGTCGTAGATACCGCGCCGACAACACCTTCAATCACGTCGAGCAAATTATCAATTGTTGAGCTACCCGCTTCAACTTTATCCATTTCATTGGCTAACACCACGGTTTGGGTGTTGAAAATTGAATAATCAAAAATAGTTTCAATGACCTCAGCATAGACGTACATTTGCCATTGTCCTGTGCTGAAGTCAAACAGGCAATTATAAATGGCACAGTTCGAAGGTGCGCTGGTGCTGTCATAAGGGTTATCATTCAGGTCAACATAAAGACTACCATTATGCCCCATTTGGAAGATTTGTAAGTAAGCGGTATTAAAATATCCGAAGCCAAATCCATGAGAGATAAAAGAATAGGCCCCTTGTTGTATCATGGTGCGGAGCAAATAATCGGGGTCTTGCGATAAACCCAAGGTTTCAACCAAGAACTGTTGTTTGGCTGGTGTCATCGCACTGACAGAAACCGGATGGCTATAAGGACTGCCAGTATATTGTGAGCTAACGATTTGATCATAAGCACCAGCAACGTAACTGGATACGCCGAGCAGTATCAGGTCATCTGTGCCATCGGCATTAAAATCACTTAAATGCACCACTATTCCGGTCGCTAATGTCCAATGAGAAAACGCACTGATTTGACTCGAATTTAGACCTGTTATCAACTGAAAGTTTTTGTTGCTCAATTGCCGCAAAACATACCGATTGCTGACAGTCGAGTCGACAAAAATATCGAGTTGCCCATCATTATCGTAATGACCTTAACGAAGTTGGATGTTTCAATACCCGTTCAACAGTAAATCCGGCACCAATGCTTGGTTTACGCCATTTGAGCCAACTCAAATGATCAGTCTGCTTAGCAAAAGGGGTGGGTGATAGGGTGAGTAAAAAAAATCAGGTAGGTTGTGAGTCTTTTATTATTGTAACTATTCAGCTTGTGGATAAACAATCCTTTCGGTGGGCATCGCTGGCGCTCTGCACCACCCAAAAAGACTGTAACCCCAAAGGTTATCGCAACTAGTTGATATTTGAGTCTTTTGGGTGGTGTCACGGAGTGACATTTATAGACCGGGCTGTCGCTACAGCGCAGCGATGCCCACCTTTTGTGGATAAAAAAGCTCGTGCTCAAACTTATCCACAGAATTATCAATTACGCTGAATGGTTACATATTATTTTTCATTGCGTTTCCTTTTTGTCATTTTTTTATATTGGTTTTTCTTGATTATATGTTCGTTAACACAGGAACGACATTAGCAGCTGGGATTTTATCGGTCAATGGGTTAGTGGCATAAATTAGGAGTTGCTGTTAATGAATTGTGCCAAATTAAGGCATAACAATATACTTCATAATGCCGTTTTCAAAGATCTCAAAATCAATTTGTTCTTCGCCAATTAAATCTGAACCATCAAATATTTTAAGTTGAATGGGAAAAGACGAAGCATGTTCTGCGGTTTCGGGGATCCCTTCGGTGCAGTAACCCGTTCCTGGATACCACAAAAAACCGATTGCCTTGGGCTTAGTAAAATAACCACTTCCCCAGGAAGAAAAGCGTTTTGCTTCTGGCTCCCATGCCCCCGTTTTACCGCAATTGCCCAACCAGCTTGATGCTACTTTTAGCGCCTGTAAATCAGGTTTACGTAACGTGGTCATTTGTAAGTTTATCGGCCAACTGTGGTCATTGGGGTTGACTTCAATATCAATAATATATTGTTTACGTTTAAGTTGATAACGATGTGGAATTGCAATTTTATATTCCGTAACACGATAACCAGTATCAACTTTTGGTGGTAGCTGAATGTTTAGCGACTGCCATGAGTTTCCTTTAAGGACAATACTGTAGAGTTGCAGTTGTTCCCAGTCATCTCGATCATGTATATCTTCCCAGTAATCATAGTAAATGACACCTATAATTAGTAATATCAACAATATGGGTTTCATCATAACTCCATTATTAAACCTTAAAATCCAAATTCGCTCTTTGGTACTGGTTTAAACAGTCCTGGAAATCTAAGTGAATTAATTGAAATATCAACAGTATCACTCATACCCGGCGCACCTAAAGGCGCTATGGGTGTCACTGTGCCAACTAAATTAACTAATCCCTGAGCAAAACTATTTGAATTATACGATGATGTCAATGGCAGCGGATTCGGTTTGTAACTCAATCCATCATCATAAAAAGTGACCGCCTGAAATAACTGATCAAAAACGGTTTCTGGATCTTGAATTGCAGTGATGAAACCAGTAATCAGAGTCAAGTCAGGGTGGTCTAACAGATGATTAGAGTAACCAAATAATATCGTTTGATTTATTTCGTCTGGAAAGCCACTTAACCACCGATCTTTTGCACTATTACTGATGACGGCATGATAAAACGGCTTCCACCACTCTTGCCGTATTTTACGCGCCCTAAACTGAATCCGCTTATTCCCTTCATTAATAATCTCTCTAATGCTGAAACTATTAAGATGCCTCGCCAGCACTGCAAAGGTACAAGTATTAGTCTTAAAGTAACTGAAATTATGCACCGAATCAAAGACATCTACCTGATTCGGTTCAATGCCGTTGCAAGATACCGCGCCGACAACGCCTTCAATCACGTTGAGCAAATTATCAATTGTAGAAGTACCCGCTTCAACCTTATCCATTTCATTGGCTAACACCACGGTTTGGGTGTTGAAAATTGAATAATCAAAAATGGTTTCAATGACCTCAGCATAGACGTACATTTGCCATTGTCCTGTGCTGAAGTCAAACAGGCAATTATAAATGGCACAGTTCGAAGGTGCGCTGGTGCTGTCATAAGGATTATCATTCAGGTTCACATATAGACTACCGTTATGGCCCATTTGAAAGATTTGTAAGTAAGCGGTATTAAAATATCCGAAGCCAAATCCATGAGAGATAAAAGAATAGGCCCCTTGTTCTATCATGGTGCGCAGCAAATAATCAGGGTCTTGCGATAAACCGAAGGTTTCAACCAAGAATTGTTGTTTGGCTGGTGTCATCGCACTGACAGAAACCGGATGGCTATAAGGATTGCCAGTATATTGTGAGCTAACGATTTGATCATAAGCACCAGCAACGTAACTGGATACGCTGAGCAACATTAAGTCATCCGTGCCATCGGCATTAAAATCACTTAAATGCACTAATATTCCGGTCGCTAACGTCCAATGAGAAAACGCACTGATTTGACTCGAATTTAAACCCGTTATCAACTGGAAGCTTTTGTTGCTCAATTGCCGTAAAACATACGAATTGCTGACAGTTGAGTCGACAAAAATATCGAGTCGCCCATCGTTATCATAATGACCCAAGCGAACCTCATTATCACCGTTAGGGTTGGTGCCACCGCCAGTGGAAACGACCACTGTGTGAGATGAACCAGTGAGGCAAAACTCTCTGCCAAACTCGCTGTCATACTCGCATTCTTTTAATTTGTAAATATAACTGCCTGATGGTTTGTTGGTGAATGATTTCGATATCGCACAACTGGTTAGGATTGTCTTATTGTTTTCAATTAAATGGTACTTAACCGCTGATTGCCCACAGGCGTTACTCACAGAAGCAATGGTATAATTACCAGTGGTCGATGATGTTGGACCGGTTAAACCAGTGGTTGCATTGGCCGAGATGGCAAAAAGCGTTAATAGTAAGGTAAAAAGTAAGCGGTAAAATGATTTCATTTTTTCACCCCGCTGATTAACGAAGTTGGATGTTTCAACACCCGTTCAACAGTAAATCCAGCACCGATGCTTTGTTTACGCCATCTTTGCCAGCTCAATTGATCAATCTGCTTGAGTGATTGTTTATCCATTAGCTGTGAAAGGGCGGTGTATGAATGGTCGCATTGCTGAGATTGCGCGGTGTTATAAGCGTTCTTTCCTCTTTTTGCTGTTTTTTGAGCATCATCCATACAGGTTCGATAAGCACTGATTTCAAGCATGATTTGATGCAAACCAACACCATCTACGGGGTTGAGTACAGTCTGCTTGGCAAAGGCGCTGGGTGATAGGGTGAGTAAAAAAATCAGGTAGGTTGTGAGTCTTTTATTATTTTTCATTGCGTTTCCTTTTTGTCATATTTTTTATATTGATTTTTCTTGATTATATGTTCGTTAACACAGGAACGACATTAGCAGCTGGGATTTTATCGGGGCGGAGTCTTGGTGCCCGCCGGCGTTTCGTAGATAGTGCATTTATGCACGGGTCATTTTTTAAGCCTGTTTTTTAAGCTTTCTTCTAAGATAGTGTTGCGCTCCTTGACATAAAAACTCGGTGGCGGCGGTGGTTTGCTCATCCATTCCGGCGTATGGGGTCAGGTTGAGGTCGATGATATAAAAGTCGTTGAGATCATGGACGATATCGAGGCAGAAATAACTCAGACCACTGTGTTGAAATTGTTCATATTGCATGAATTTTCTGATGGTGGTTTGCAGCTTAGGCGGTAAATCGGTTTTACCCTTCATGATGCCTTCGCGTTGATAAAAGTAGTTATAATCTCGGGCATCACCGTTGATTTTTTTGATTAGCTCTGGCGCATGGGCTTTGACCACCACAATAGCATCACCAAAGGCGTAAACCCGGTAAAAAGATTCGTCAGGATTATCGATGAAACGTTCGATGGTTACCGAGCGGTTCTGCCAAATATCAGCACTCAAGGTTTTACGCTGGGCACGGTAATATTGGCTGTGGGTTTTGATTGGCGCTTGCGGGTCAATATCAAGCATTTGTTGTAATTCGGCACTTTGGCGACGTTCCAGTTCACCACCCCAATTGAGATCGGATTTTATAAATAGCATTTCGTTAGGCTCGCCTTCGGGCGAGGCTTTGGCTGACTCAAGCCCTGCGTCTTCAAGCATTCGATGCAGGTTGGATTTGCTGATATCGGCGATATTATGATTGAGTACCAACAGTCCCTTGGCTTGCAAGTCTTTGATCAGTTGTTGACGTTGTGTCGGAAATTGTTCAGCGTGAGTGAGGTTGATTTGCAATAATACAGCTTGAATATCAGGGGTCAGTGAAGGTTCGAGGTCGGCAATGGTATCGTTGATTTTCGCCTCAAGGTGACAATAATCAGCAACCAGATGGCTGATTAAAAACCCCTTCCAGCCTTCCCAGTGGTAAATCAACACGTTGGCAAGTTTTGTCATTTAGTATCCTCTTGTCTTGTTATTATCTTATTGATGTATTGTGAAAAGGCGGGTTACGAATAACCCGCCTTCATTGTTAGCTGTTAAGTGCTAACTGTTAGCTGTTAAGTGCAAGTGAGTTATCCTTCCAGTTGCACCATCCCGCTGGCACCTTGCTCGCCATTAGTTGACATACGGCAAATATAAACCCCTTCGCCAACCGGATTGCCTTGCTCATCTTTGCCGTCCCAGACGATGGTTTGGCGACCTTTGTTTTGTGCACCACTGACCAAGGTTTTGACGTAAAACGCAAACTGGTTCCACAAGCCAAGAAAAACATTATCACTTTCCTCAGGCAAGGTATAGCTGATTTCTAGGCTGCCATCATCTCGTTTTTGATAGCTCAAATCAAAATCGTGTTCGGGCAAAACCAGCGCGGCGGGTTCGGCAAAGGCTCGTTTGCTGGCGTTGTCGACAGGGCTGTTATTGCTGGTATTGTTGCCTGCATTACAAGGCTCCAAACGGGCGTCTGACTGCTGACCAGCAAACGCTTGTTTTTTACCGGAAGCACAGCCGATTTGCAGCTTGTAGACTTGTTTACCAGAACAGTAACCAGCAGTGACCGGGTTGCCAATAAAGCGATAGCGGTTTATCGCAATACGGGGATCACTGTGAGCAACGTCATTGTTATGATCTTCGCTGATCCAAGTAATGCCGCCGTCTTCGCTGTAACAGTTCATTAGACCATTGAAGTCTTTACCCCAACCACCAACCCAACCTTGATTTTCATTGATAAAACCAATGCCTTCAAGATCTTCATTGATGATATTGCCACATTGATCTTTGACATCATGACGGGTCCATGTATCCCCACCATCGGTGGTTTTGAGGATTGCCGCACTGACGAAGTTTTCAAGGCTGATAAAGCCAAATTGTTCGTTGATGAAGTTGATTTTCCAACCCCATTCGCCACATTTTAACCCCTGAGTCTCGGCTGCAACATTAGTCCAGCTTGCGCCACCATCACTGGTTCTTAATACCACCGGACGTAATTGTTCATATTTACTTAAACGTGGACGAGGATAACCCGGCACACAAGTCGGGCAGTGGTCAGCATTTTTACCACCAACCACAATACCGTTGTCTTCATCGAAAAAGTAAATGTCGATGAGATTGTCGGCATGTTCCTTCATGTCAATTAAAGTCCAGTTTGCGCCACCATCAGTGGTTTTGATCACTGTAGGACCTGGCAATCCTGGATCATTGGTGCCCGAGCCATAAGCCACTTGCTCATTGACCGCATAAAAACCACAAATGCCTGCCGAGGTGCCCTGAGGCAAGTTAGTGACTGCTGCCCAGTTTTCACCGCCATCGGTGGTGTGATGCAATAAAGTGTTGAGATAACGGTTCGGATCGCCATGAGCGACCGCATCGCTGATACCCGTCACTGAACCGAACCAGCCAACCTGCTCGCTACCCCAGCCCATACAACGCAGGTAGGGTTTACCTTGAGAGCTGGGACACAGATAAAACTTGGGTGCCCAGCAGTCACCACCATCCGTCGTTTTACAAACATAACCACTGCTGTTGACCAACCAACCGACCTGTTCGTTAAAGAACCAAATATCATCAGTGCGCGAACTGGCAACTGGTGAGTTGGGTAATAAATTCCATGTTAATGGAGTTTGCGTATTCATTTTAGTATCCTTTTTTGTTGTTTGTACTATTTAGGTACTACCGTTGATTACTACTGTTAATGACTCGAACATTCAGGCAAAAGCTTGTTTCTTCGGTGAGGGGCCGTTTTCTGGCACTAACATCCACTCTTGATTATTGGTGCCACTGGTTTTTCGCGGATAACTGATAATTTGAGTTCTCGGGGCGGTGCTCGCCCCTTCAATATCAAGAACGTTACCATTGAGTTCACTGGTGATGAAAAAATAACCGGACTGTGCGCCAGAATTGAGCACCCACACTTGATTGTTGGTGCCACTGGTTTTTTGTGGATAACTGATGATGCGAGTTCTTGGCGCGGTGTTTGCCCCTTCAATATCGAGCACGTTGCCGTTGAGTTTACTTTTAATAAAGTAATGATTAAA